>NZ_DATGXL010000015.1:0-297363 GCF_035299005.1 Flavobacterium sp. | reverse complement strand
ATTAAGAGTCACAGTTCCACAACCACCGATTGTATTTATTGAATAACTAAAATTTGATGTAGGTGTTCCGCTGATAGTTACCACATTCCCAGCAATAGAAGAGGTTACTCCAGAAGGAAGTCCGCTAATATTAACGTTAGTTGCCCCACCGCCAAAAGTATACTGAATAGGAGTAATAGCATCCCCAGAACATATGGTTTGGTTATTGCTTCCAGAAGTTAAGCTTAAAGTTGCATTTGAATTAAGAGCCACAGTTCCATTAAGAGTTACAGTTCCACAGCCACCGATTGTATTTATTGAATAACTAAAATTTGATGTAGGTGTTCCGCTGATGGTTACTACATTCCCAGCAATAGAAGAGGTTACTCCAGAAGGAAGTCCGGTAATATTAACGTTAGTTGCCCCACCGCCAAAAGTATACTGAATAGGAGTAATAGCATCCCCAGAACATATGGTTTGGTTATTGCTTCCAGAAGTTAAGCTTAAAGTTGCATTTGAATTAAGAGCTATAGTTCCATTAAGAGTCACAGTTCCACAACCACCGATTGTATTTATTGAATAACTAAAATTTGATGTAGGTGTTCCGCTGATAGTTACCACATTTCCAGCAATAGAAGAGGTTACTCCAGAAGGAAGTCCGCTAATATTAACGTTAGTTGCCCCACCACCAAAAGTATACTGAATAGGAGTAATAGCATCCCCAGAACATATGGTTTGGTTATTGCTTCCAGAAGTTAAGCTTAAAGTACTTCCACTAATATTTATTATAATATTATCAGAAATTGATGCAGCACATATATTTGTTGCGGTTAAGGTTAAAGTTATGGAACTTCCAGAAACAGCTGTAGCTGGAACGGTATAAGAAGTGATTAAATTACTAGAATTAGAAAAACTTCCTGAAGGTGCGTTCCATAAAAGGCTTATTTGTCCTTGCGCTGTTCCTGTTAAGTTTATTATGTCGCCTGGGCATGCAGTTAAAGGAGTTGTTCCTGCATCTACGGTAAAAGGCGGAATTGGTGCTGTACACCCATTGTTTACATAAGCTGGTGTTCCAGAAGGGCTGAAATTCACCGTTGCACCATTATTATCAGCTGTTGTACCACCAGAAGTTCCAAAAATATTTATAAGATTAGCTCTTTGATAGGTTACTGTATCAGAACAAGTTGTTCCGAAATTAACAGTTAATGTTCTTAAACCAGGAGTTGTATTATAGTTTCCAAAGTGACCTGTTGTTACAGTTGTATTGTCTTGGAAGAGTATGTAAGTATTTGCAGTTAAAGCCCCAAAAGAATTTAAAGTAATATTAAAATTTTGACTAGAAACAATAATTACTGTAGCATTAGCAGGTAAAACACCTCCAATTGGTTCGAGCACAGTACCGCAACCTCCAGCGGCTATGATATCCGTGTTTAATTGAGCAACTTTAGCAGCAGTTGTAGCATTTTGAATTAATCCTTGCCAAGTGTTTGAAGGCCAATTTACGTTTAAATTACTTGTGTTTAAAGCTGTAGATCCAATCTTTATTCGAAACATTTCATTGAAACCTTCATCTGCGCTTGTACCACCCGAATCACATGCGTCAACTAGAATAGTTTCAATTTGAAAACATTGTGAAAAACTAAAATTAGATACCAATAAAAGTATAAGAAAGATAAATTTTTTAAGAATCATTTATTTCTTGCTTTATGTGAAAAGCGGATGCAAATTTACGAATTCTTTAAATTATAATATTAATATATGATTAAGAAAGTTATTCATAAACAAAAAAAGTGCAATAATAAATTGCACTTTTTTAAAAATTAAATTTCTTTATTTTGGTGGATATTGTTCTAATATTTTAGAAACAAATTCTTTTATCCTAGCATCTTTTTTTTCTGTATTTTTAGTAAGATAACCACTTCCTTCACCTTGCCAAACTAATTCTTTGGTTTTGGCATCAATGATGTCTATGAAAAGCGTTCCTTCTGGTGTTGTAGTTACATTAGAATAGCCCATTCCCCAATAAGGATTCCAACCCCAACCAAATCCATAGTTTTGATAGATGTCGACACGCTCTCTTTCTTTTGTGAAAATGCTAATTAAAACATCAGGGTTCTCAGATTTACTGAAACCTTTTGTAGACATTACTTCATCTATCGCATATAAAATCCTTTTCTTGTCTAAATCTGAAATTTCAGCTTTATCGACGCCACTTTTTAAATAAGCATAGGTTTTATAACTTGTAAAAGTTGCTTTTTTATCATAATCAGCATTCACTCTAACCGAACTGCATGAGGCTAAAGTAGCTATGAAAAGAACCGAAAGTAATTTTAATGTTTTCATAATTGTGGGTTTTAAAGTTAAGGTTTCAAGTTTAAAGTTGAATTCCTTTTTCCTTTAAACTTGTTATTACAATATTGATTCGTCTACTATATTAGGGATGGTAATTTTTAATAAAGGTTGCGTCTCCATTGCTCTTTTTATTGCAAATATAGCTCCTTCATTTCTTGCCCAACTTCTTCTTGAAATTCCGTTATTTACATCCCAAAAAAGCATAGACTCTAAACGTCTCGATGCTTCTTTACTTCCATCAAGAACCATACCAAAACCACCGTTTATTACTTCGCCCCAGCCAACGCCGCCTCCGTTATGAATAGAAACCCAAGTTGCGCCACGGAAACTATCACCAATTACGTTTTGAATAGCCATATCTGCTGTAAAACGTGAACCGTCATAAATGTTGGAAGTTTCTCTGTAAGGAGAATCGGTTCCAGAAACATCATGGTGGTCACGACCTAAAATTACGTAGCCAATTTCTCCACGAGCAATTGCTTGATTGAAGGCTTCTGCAATTTTAATTCTACCTTCTGCATCAGCATAAAGTATTCTTGCTTGAGATCCAACAACTAATTTATTTTCTTGAGCACCTTTTATCCATTGGATATTATCAGCCATTTGCTGTTGAATTTCTTCTGGAGAATTTTTCATCATTTCCTCTAAAACATCACAAGCAATTTTATCTGTTTTAGCTAAATCTTCTGGGTTTCCTGAAGCACAAACCCAACGGAACGGACCAAAACCGTAATCAAAGCACATTGGCCCCATAATATCTTGCACATAACTTGGGTATTTGAAATCGATGTGGTTTTCTGCCATAATATCTGCTCCAGCTCGAGAAGCTTCTAATAAAAAGGCATTTCCGTAATCAAAGAAATATGTTCCTTTTGCAGTGTGTTTGTTTATTGCCGTAGCATGACGGCGTAAGGTTTTTTGAACTTCTTCTTTAAATTTTTCTGGATTATTAGCCATCATTTCATTCGATTCTTCAAAAGAAAAACCAGTAGGGTAGTATCCTCCAGCCCAAGGATTATGAAGAGAAGTTTGGTCAGAGCCTAGATCGATATGTAAATTTTCTTGATCAAAACGTTCCCAAACATCTACAACGTTTCCTAAGTAAGCAATTGAAACTATTTCTTGATTTTCCAATGCTTTTTTAACTAGTGGTATTAATTCGTCAATATTTTCAATCACTTCATTTATCCAACCTTGAGAGTGACGAATATTTGTGATTTTTGGATTTACTTCGGCACAAACAGTTACACAACCTGCAATATTTCCAGCTTTTGGTTGAGCACCACTCATTCCACCTAAGCCAGAGGTTACAAATAATCCGCCTTTTGGTGATTTCTTAATTTTTCTGAATCCGTTTAAAACGGTGATTGTTGTTCCATGTACAATTCCTTGTGGACCAATATACATATAACTTCCAGCTGTCATTTGTCCGTATTGCGAAACGCCTAAAGCATTCATTTTTTCCCAATCGTCAGGTTTAGAATAATTTGGAATCACCATTCCATTGGTAACAACAACTCTCGGAGCTTCTTTATGAGAAGGAAATAAACCCATTGGATGACCAGAATACATAGCCAATGTTTGTTCTTCGGTCATTTCTGCCAAATATTTCATTGTCAAGCGATATTGCGCCCAATTTGAAAAAACAGCTCCATTTCCGCCATAGGTTATTAATTCATGAGGATGTTGTGCAACAGCATAATCTAAGTTGTTCTGAATCATCAACATAATGGCTTTTGCTTGCTCGCATTTTCCGGGATATTCTGAAATCGGCCGAGCATACATTTTGTAATCAGGACGCAAACGGTACATGTAAATTCTTCCGTAGGTTTCTAATTCGGCTTTGAATTCAGGAATTAATTCTGTGTGATGTATTGGGTCGAAATAGCGTAACGCATTTTTTAAAGCTAATTTTTTTTCATCATCTGAAAGGATTTCTTTTCTTTTTGGAGCGTGATTAATTTCTGCTTCATATGGCTTAGGATTTGGTAAAACCGATGGGATTCCTTCCAATATTTGTTCTTGAAATGTCATTTTATGGTATATAGTTTGTTGTTTTTTAGTTTAATTACTTCTTAATAGTTCCTATTTTTTTGTCAAAGCCATAAGGGCAATGACGACATCCGCTTTTGCAACAATAACCACGTTTAAGATGGTATTTTTCTGTAAAACATTTATATCCTTCAGGAGTATAATAAAAATCTTCTCCTTCTTTTAAATTATTCGGATTTAATTCGTTGTTCATATCGACAAATTTAGCAACTTTGCATCAAATGATAGTAATAGTTTTTAAATATTTAATACCGAAAGGTTTCCGTGGGATTACTTTATTTCCATTTATTTTTCTTTTTAGTGAAAATGAAAAGCAGGATTTGGTAGTTTTAAATCATGAAAAAATACATATTAGACAACAATTTGAGTTGTTGATATTTCCTTTTTTTCTATGGTATTTATTAGAGTTTTTATATAAATGGATTTTATTTAAAGATAAGAAGAAGGCTTATTTGAATATTTCGTTTGAGCGTGAAGCATATATTAACGAAAAAGACCTTCACTATTTAAAGCAAAGGTCTTTTTGGAGTTTTTTGAACTATTTTTAGTTGTTTTTTTCTTTTGTTGGTCTAGCCAATTTTTCAGTTTCTTTATCTTCTTTTGTACTGACTGGTTTATCCCATCTCATTTTGGTTCCATCCCACCAAAGTGATTGTGGATTTCCATTTTTATCTATATCATTATACATTACTCCGTCCATTTTTTTGTCAAAGTCACTAGCTAGTAAATCATTTGGAGTATTTGGGTTTTCTTCTCCTTTTATTTTAGTTATAGCTATCCATGATATTTTTACATTTGATTCGCCATTATTATTTTCATAAATCCAGAAACCTGCATTTGTGATTTGATCTATATAAATTCCATTAGATTTGCCCTGTGGAGTTGCAGTAATTATGATGTCATCAATGTTGGAAATAATTTTTTGAAACGAATCTTCAAATGGGATAAATATCTTGCCGTTTTGTAATTGTGTTTTTCCATTAATTGTAACTTCTGGTTTAATAGACGTTGTCATGTAACTTGCTATTTTTGTGTTTTCAGTGGTTTCAATTAAATAAGTTAATGGTTTATTGGTGTATCCTTTTCCATCAATGTATAAGCTATAAGTTTCACCTTTTACATGAAAACCATATTTAAGACCTCTTACCCAACCTCCCATTGCACCGCCATATATACCTAGCCCAATATTTGTGTTTGCTCTATTTTCAAGAATGTTAGCTACTCGTCCTGTTCCCAATCCATTTGTATGTGCCTGTCCAAAGCCATATACGCTGTAGTCTGTTCCGTTAGCAGCATAATATCCTAAAGCACCTAATGCTATTCCGTAATCATTACCAAGAACACCTCCGGTTCTATTAGTTGTTCCTCCTGATCCAAAAACTCCAAATTTATATGTTCCACCTGTTGTTGCATTTCCACTTACTCCAGTATGTGGAGCTGTAAAGGAGGTTCCTGCGGTTGTTGTTAATGCAATACCTCTTACTCCTGTGCCTTGAGCGTTTGTGCCATTGTATTCACCTTGAACGCCACCAAATATGGTTGTGCCACCTGTTACTTGTCCATATGTTCCAGCCCCATTTAGGCTTGTATAGCCGTTAACAGCCCATGGGAAAGTTGCATTTCCAACGGCATTCATTAAGTCACCTGTGATTACAGTGTTTAGAGTACCAACGAATAGTTCTCCTAAATTACTAATTCGGGCTCTGTATATATTGTTTGTTCTAAAATCTATATTTTGATTATCTAGAGTTCCTACAAAATTTGTTCCTGCTGTAGTTGTGTTTCCTCCATTAAGCCCCGTGTTTCCAGTTACTGACCAATCATTATTTTGAGTACTAAGTAATCTAACCCATGCTGTGCCGCTCCAATAATAGTAGCCTGGAGTTACATTATTTGGAATAATGCCTGCAGTTGCAGTATTGTAAACAAGTTCAGATGTTGTTGGTGCTGTAAGTGGAGCAATAGCATTAGTTGCTGTTAATGCTACTCTAGGAATTAGCAATCCATCGTTTGCAGAAGTGACATCTAATGCTCCGTTTGGTGTTGTAGTTCCGACTCCAACCTGTGCGGTTGAATAAAACGTATAAAAAATTAAAAAAAGTAAATATTTTCTCATAATAATTAGGGATTTATATGAATAATTTGCAACAAATTAATAAATATTTTGCTTTTATGATTAATATTTTATTTTAATTGTTTAAAGGTTTGATTTTATCGATAAAATGCAAAAAAGGCAACCATTATAGGTTGCCTTTAGGTATAAATATTTGATTTTTTGATTATTAATAAATTACTTTTTTATTTACTATGGATCCATTTGATAATGTTACTTGAATAATTAAAGCAACTTTGTTTTTTTGAATTTTTGTTAGTGGAATTTCATATCCATTTACTTCGGGATAATCTGCTAAAAGTCTTCCTATAACATCAAAAACTTTTATTGATGCAATCGTATTTTTGGTTGATTTTATAGATAAAATATCAGAAGATATCGCCCAAACATTTGCTTCCTCATTCGTAATATCATCATTTCCTAATGTGCTATTTGTATAACGAAGGATAAATCTATCTGGGTCATCACCAGCAACAGCTGTAAATGTATATGGATTTTGTCTTAAATCATGAATTATATTTGTGTCTAAATCTTCTAAATAAATGTTTTGATTTGTATTAGAAAAGAACCCATCTACTGTTCCTATTCCTATAGAGTAATTTCCTGTTTGAGGTACTTTTATTCCCATTGGTACTAAATCTAATTCGTTAAAAGGAAGTGTTCTTCCTTGAATTGTCATTGGTTCATCTCCAATTTTTGAATATAAATTTAAATTTAATTTTACATCAGTAATTGCGTCATATAATCTGTCTCTATTGTTTGAAGCTCCGTCTACATAACCTATTAAGTTTCTCACATTACTTCCGTCTGCAGCAATTAGATCTAACCAAATGCGACCATTGTTATCATCGCTTGTAGTAGCATTTTTGAAAAATTGACTATTATTATTTGTGCTATTTCTCATTGAATTATTAAACGTAACATTTTCAGAAGCAGCAACAGATGTATGTAACATTGATACAAAGAAACCTTGTCCAGCAGCAATATTTCCGCCAAATACTCCAGGTCCTGAAGATGTTCCTGTGATATTGTATGTAATATAATCTGCAGGTGTGTAATTGTATACATAGTTGTTATAAAATGGATCAGCAATTGCATTGCTTGGAAGTGTGCCGTGTGTCCAAATTTTTATAAATCCATCAATATTTGTATTTGTAGTTAAAAAGTTAATTGCATTTATAGCTGAAGGATACGGATTTCCGATTAAGTTCCAGTTGTCATCATCTCTAGTTCCTAATGTTGTTGAAACTCCGGTAGAATAATTTGCACCATTGTATGTTCCTCTTAATATAGGAGTTGTTATAATTCCATTATTTGGAGTTCCTGTAAAAGTGGCTGTAAATGGAGTTAGAGTGTTTGTGTAAGCATTTGGTCCTCTAACAATATATCCTTTTCCAATTACCATATTTTCACTGCCGTACGTCCAATTTCCAAATCCATTTGTATTTGCGCCAATTGTAGGTATCCACTTGTAAATATATCCGGCTGATGTTCCTGGAGAAATTGCACTACTTGCAAATGAAGAAACTGGCGAAGACCAATATACATAATCTTGTTTACGAATCGAAACTGTTCGATCCATATGCATTGTTCCTGTGTTTGGATTGTTGTTTATTTGTATTAAACTAGATGTGTTATCTAATTGTAAATTACCTCCAGCATTTATATTTACCCAATCAGTAATTGTAACATTATTAGTAGGATTTACGGTTAATGTTGCTCCATTTTGAATAGTTAAGTTTAAACCTAAACCATTATAACTTGCTCCAGAAATAATTGGATTATTAGCGGTTGGTGGAATTAAAACGCAATCAGCTGCTGTTGGAACACCAACAGGAGTCCAGTTATTTGCATTATTCCATTGTGAATTTACTGAGCCATCCCACACTTTGCTACCTGTAACAGTAACAGTAGTTTCGTCAGTTTCAACTAATGTTGTACCATCACATAAAGTATAAGTAATTTCTGCAGTATAAGTTGTTGTCGCGCCCGGGCATACAGTAATAATATCAGAAGTTCCAATAACAGGTCCAGAAGTTCCTGAGCCTTCATGCCATGCTAGAGTTGTAATAGAGGCTCCAGCTGGGACAAAGCGCCAAGCTTCATTTGTAACTGTCCAGTCTGCGTCTAATCCATTTCTGTTTGGAGCTACAACAGCTGTAGTTCCTGTAGCATTTTGAATTCCTACTATAGCATTACCCCCATTCCATGAAGCACAAGTATTTTTTTCTTCTAAATAAACTTCGATAACATTAGTGTTTTCATATAAAACAATCATACCTGTATATAACTGAGAATTACAAGTTGAAGAAAACATAGGAACATCACTCCAAGAAGCAACTAATGCTCTACAACCGCTATTAAGGGTGATAAGTTCCCATCCAACTTCTCCACTGATTCCTGGGTCAATATCGTGAAAAGCACCAAATATTGAATTTTCTACCAATGAACTATGTCCAACTTGTGGAAGATTGTCTGCAAAAGAATATCCACAATACCCTTCTGGAGTATTTCCTACTAAATCAAAAGTAATTATTCCATTTGAGCCTATTAAGCATTGATTGTAAGTGTTACCATAAAAGCAAAAATCAAATGGGAGATTAACTACTGGAGACCAGCGATCATCAATATTTACACTCACAGGGTTTTTTAAACAACCAAATTGATATGGAGGAGCGTAGGTGATTGATTCAACGGTATAGCTTGTTGTATTTCCTAAATTTAAATACGTAGCTTCTAAATCAACACATGTTGAAGCAGCTGTACAACTTATAGCTGCATGATCAGCTCCACTTAACCCTAGACCTCCACCTACTACAGAAGGACAGCCTAGTGATGATGTTCCTGTGCTATTTCCTATAAGACAAGTTGGCGCTACGAATGAGGTTCCAATCCAAAATCCTTGTGTGCCACCACAATTTGAACGAATCCAAATATAATATGTAGAACCAATAGTTAATCCAGTTAAATTTAATGTTGTTATACCAGCTCCAACTGATCCCGTTGGTACGGTTGCGCCATTAGGAACTGTTGCAGATGTAGTTAAATAATATTGATATCCATTACTTGGCGCAGGCGTTGCAGCTGTCCAATTAATTGTTGCAGTTGTTTGTGATGTAAGGTTTACTGTTATGTTTGATGGGCCAGGACAAGTTGCAGCTATTACATTGATGGTATAATCTTCATATGTTCCGTAAGAGCCTGTATAGCAAGGTGTAGGTGGTCCAAAATCAACACCGCCTATTCTTAATCTATGATTCCCTAAAATTGCTGTTGGAGGAATCTGAAAGCTTCCGGTTAAAATACCAGGATTTGTTGATGGAGATGTTCCACTAAACATCAGTTCTCCAGTATCATCAAAATCTAAGTCATTATTCCAGTCAATCCAAATAATTGCGTCGTATCCAAAGCCTGATGTTGAAAATCTGATGCTGAATGGAATGGTTTCTCCTTGAGAACCTGTTGTACTCATAGCAGAATAATTTCCATAATTTCCAGCTTCAGCTCCGGTATTATTGTTTATTGTACCCATTGTTACGTTAGTAATTCCTGTACCATCAACACTTGTTGGAGCAGGAACACAATATCCTGTTGTTGCACTACCGGTTGTATAGCTTGAAGAGCATCCATTATTTGCTCTAATTCTATAATAATAAATAGTATTAGCAGCTAAACCAGTCAAATTATAAGTTATTGTTGGATCATTAATTGTAAATGGTGAACCAGCAACATTAGCTGTAAATCCAGCATCAGTTGTTACTTGTAATGTGTATGTTACAGCATTGCTACCTCCTCCAATTGAAGATGGCCAAGAAAAGTTAATGCTATTAAGTGTTGAACTAGTTGATATAGGACTTGGTGCTGCAGGACATGTTACAGCATTTCCAGTTAATGGACCTCCAGCGTTGTATAATGGACCTCCTGTACAGCCAGAATTGTTAAAGGCATAGATGTAATAGTAGTAATGAGTATTTCCTGTTAATCCAGTTCCAGTAATTGAAGTAGACGCTCCACTTTGTACAAATGTAAGTCCAGCTCCTAGAGTAGCAATATTTCCAGCATTATAAATAGTTCCATTTACAGGATGAGTAGGCGGAGTAGCAGAGGTTGACTGAATTACTAAATAACTATCGGCAGTTCCAGAAAAAGTTGCTGGAAAAGAAGTAGAAGTAATTGTTCCTGCAGTAAAACCATTTGCTTGCGCTCCAGGGGTTGTACACGGTCCAGGAGAAGTAGCGCAGATGCCAAATGTGCCTGGATTATCATTTGAATATTCCCAAAAACGTACATAAATTGTGGTTCCAGGGGTTAAGCCAGTTCTCGTTATACTAGACATTAATCCATTAGCGCTATCATCATCGTCACATTCTAACAGAGATAAAGTACCACATGTACCTGTATACCAAGCCATTCCACTATCGGTCATTCCACCCGTTTGTGTGTCAACAGTAACTTCTCCGTTTGCAGGAACAACAAAACTAAACCATACATCGCCACCAGAATAACTAGCACAACCTGGGACAGGTGGTGTTGAAGGTGATGTAGAAGCGGTTGCTCCAGCAGTTGTGTAATTTGAGTATGAACAGCTGGTATTTAATGTTAGAGGAATTGCATTGTTACAATCGTCATTTGATGGTGCAACAATAGGGCAACTTATGGTGAAGCTGATGTTTCCACCCGCAGTACTTTCGGGATCCAGTAACAAATAATATTGAACTCCTCCAGTTAGAGTAAATGAAGGGCTGTTTGAAGCACCAGTTAAATCATCAATACATGTCCATCCAGCAGCAGCACATCCAGAAGCTACAGTTCTAAATTGATAATCTATAAAAGCAAATGAACTTGATTGTTGAATAGTGTACGCTCCTGTTGTAATTGGTGTGAAAGTGAAAACTCTTTCGATTCCACCCGTTGTAAAGCCACAAGCAGAAGTTCCAAAACTTCCTGTTCCTGCTGCAATTGTAGTGTTTACAAGAGTTCCACATGAGGCTATGTTGGTTGTACTGCCACAAACTGAAGCAGGTGTAGTGTCAACAATACAGATAGTACCAGTCATATTATTGGCGGTATTGTTGTTTGTTCGCATAATTCTTAGCTTATACGTTGTACTAGGTGTTACAGTTGTGTTTAAAGTAGCGTTTGCAGCACCAGGTACAATACAAGCTTGTTGTGTTAGAGCATTACATGCGCCAGTACCAGTATATATAGCAATACCCATTTGTCTATTACTAGTGCCTTGAATTGAAATAGATGTTGTTGTGGCTCCAGTAGTAAAAGTATACCATCCATCTCTAAATGAAGTTCCTGTACATGGTGCTTGACCATCGTTGTTAAATCCTGAGGCAACATTATAGTTTGTTGTTGTGCATGTTGCACCAATACTAATTGATGTTGGAGTTGTACAAGTGTCGGTTTGAGAAAATGACAAGTTTGTGTAAAAAACAAAAGCAAAAAGGAGAGAGAATAATTTAATGCTTTTTGCAAAAGAGAATGTAGGAAAAATGTATCCTAAAGGATTCTTTTTCATAGTTTTATAGTTAGGGGTTAATAGAATTTTACACAAATATATTTTTTTTTGTTTAAATAGCAACAAAAAATTAATAATTTGTTAAAAAAACATTATTTTGTTGATAACTTCATTGTAAATTATCATTATAATTTTACTTAGTTAAATTTTAATAACGTTTTGTTGTTAATAAAATAAAAAAAATGACCAGTAAAATACTGGTCATTTTTGTTGGTAAAATAGTCTTTTTAAAATATTATTTTATAAGGCTTTGTTTGTCCGTTTTCTAGAGTTATTCTTATTAGTAAAGTTGTTTTAGTTGGTTTTAAATTTTCGATTCTAAAAAGTGAGTTATTTATATTGTCATATGTCTCAACATTTCTTCCTAACAAATCAAATATTTGTACAGATTTTATTTTTTCGGCAGTTGATTTAATATGAATATTCTCATCGGCATAAACTTGTAGATTGTTACTATTAGTAATAAAATCTTCATTTTCTAAAGTAGAATTGTTGAATCTTATTTTAAATCGATCAGTAAAAGATCCTGAGTTTGTATTAAAACTATAAGGACTCAATGTTAAATTATGGATTGTATTGGTCAACAGATCTTGTAGATAAATGTTTTGATTGTTGAATATGCCGTCTACAGCATTGATAGCTATTGTATAATTTCCACTAGTAGGACTGTCATATCCAATTGGAATGATATCTTGATCGTTAAAAGGTAATTCGCGTCCTTGAATTGCAAATTTATCTTGATTAATTAAACTGTAAATTTTTTGATCGTTATTAGATGATGTGGTAGCATCGAACAATCTGTCTTGGTTGTTAGTAGCTCCTTCAATATATCCTACAAGTGTGCGTGTAGCTTGTAGATATGAATTGGAGATTTCTAACCAAATTCGGTGAGATTCTGGATTGATTAATGTGCTTTGATTTTCAATTGTTTTTAATTGTTGTCGAAAAAACTGATTGTTGTTTTCATCTCTCATAGAATTATTAAATTCGACGGTTTGGTTATTACTGCCTGTTTCCAGTAGCTTGACCATAAAGCCTTGTCCAGCAGCGATATCACCTTCGAATACATGTGGTCCAGCCTGACTTCCTGTTAAGTTATATATGATGTAGTCATTTGAATGATAGTTGGATACAAAATTTGCATAAAAAGGATTCCCATTCGCAGAAGATGGACTGGTATTGTGAGTCCAAACTGCTATTGATCCTTCTATATTTGTGTTTGAAAGCATAAATAAATGTGAATCAATTGCTGATGGGTATGGGTTTCCAATTAGATTCCAATTGTCTGTGTCTTTATTTGGACCAGTGGTAATGGTACCTCGTTGAACATTAGTTGTTATTATTCCATTATGTGGAATGCCTGTGAAGGTTTTTGAAAAAACATCTCTCATTATGTATCCTTTACCAGTTATCATTGGGGTGTTATTAGCTGAAGACCAATTCCCTTGTGTTCCATTTGTGTTGACATAAGTTGTGTTCCAACTGTAGCAACCAACAGCAGCTGTAGAAGAATTTGTTGTTGGTGTTGACCAATATACATAATCATAGAGTGCAGAAGTATAATCTATAGCGTTTCGATAGTAATTAATATTGCCTGTGTTGATGGCATTGTTGTTAATCTGAACTAATGAGGCCTTGTCTTGGAATGTGATGCTTCCTCCATTTACATTTAATTCGTTATAAAGTTTTAAACTATGACCGGTCGTTATAACCACAGCTCCAGAATTAATAGTACAGCTACAAGCTTCAATATCTTCAGTCGAAGTGAAATTTCCTCCATCAAAAATTATTGACTTGTTGTTTGATGGTGCTTCTGACCAATTTGCTGGAGTGTTATTAGAATACAAACTAGGATTGTAAAATACACTTTGAATATTAAAAGCTACAGTGTCAGATTTAATACATCCATTTCCAGTAGATGTTGCTGTGTAAATAATAGATTCAGTAGGTTTCGCGTATAGTATTGGCGCGTTTGAAACACCATCGTATGTAATTGTACAGGTTAGATTTGTAAACAAGTTTGTATTTGGAGACCAAACAATGTTTTGTTTTGAAGCAGAAAGTACAACATTATCTATTGCCCAATACCAATCCCATGTGGCATCATATTTAAATCTTAATTTAAGATTTGATTGTCCAGTATAAGCATCAAGATTAATAGTTGAAAGTATAAATTCCGTTGGAGTTCCTTGGTCATTGTTATAAGTGACTAAATTGATGTAATTAACACCTCCATCCGTTGAAATTTGAACTTTAGCAGTATCATCAGAGTTGTTGTCATAATGTTGATAAAATTGTAAAGTTGCTGAAGTATAGCCTACTAAATTGAAGACAGGGCTAATGAGTTGTGTCGCAGTTGTTCCAGAGTTTTGAGCGTCGCTATCAGACATCGCAAAATTAGAATTATCATTGCTATGAAAAGTTGTTCCAGAGGAGTAAAGTGCCCAAGCGGCATTTGCAGTTGTTCCTCCAGTCGAATTGTTTATCGTGGTCCACCCAGGTGCAGCTCCATTGAAATTTTCTGAGAGTATGTTGTTAGTTACTATGCCTCCAGTTGCAGTAAGTGTTTGTATGTTATTAGTACAAATTGTACTGTTTGAATTTGCTATTTCAACATCTGTAGGTGTTGAATTGATTGTTATTGTAATTGTATTTGTTGTGATTGTTGTTCCAAAAGTACCAGTTACAGTATATGTAGTTGTGTTAGCTGGTGAGGCTATAACTGTAGCTCCTGTAGATGAATTTAGTCCGGTATTTGGAGACCAAGTATAAGTATATCCTACAGTACTTGATGCGGTTAATGAGACAGAATCTCCATTACAAAAAGTAGTGTTAGTTGCAGGAGTTATAGTTATTGGTGCAATCAAAGTTGTAAATGTAGAATTACCAATCCACGATGATGTATCTCCGTTCCCACAATTAGATCTCACCCAAAAGTAGTATGTTGTGTTCGGAGTTAATCCTGTTAAAATAGTAGTATTACCTGTAAGAACGCTTCCTGATGCTGTTATGTTTGATGTTGGAACTGTAGAATTAGTACTATAATAATATTCGTAACCATTGAGAGGGGCTATAGTAGGGGATGTCCATGATAAAGTTGAAGAGTTGGTTGTAATATTTGAAGTGGCTAAACTAGAAGGTGAGGCACATGTGGCACAAGTTCCAGAGTATAATGCTAACAATGCAAATCCAGCTCCTTCATTTGATACATCGGATGTGAATGCAACGGTTAAAGACTGACCAGCACTACTTGTTATGGGAGTTATTGTGCCAGCGGAATTAGAGGAATATGTAGCTAATAAAGTTCCACCAGTACCTACACCACTATATATTTTTAAATGATCATATGAAGACTCAATATAAGTGTAGTTTCCTGTTAATGTAATTACGCCAGTTCCAGAGTTTTCTATAATCGTATATCCATTACTTGAAGTCGCATAATTACCTGATGTTCCTCCATTGTCGTAAATGAAAGAGCTAGACCCGCATGGTATTGTATTATAGCTAGTTGTAGGGACATTAACAGACAAGCAGTTTATTCCGTTAAAGGAAACTGAATTTGAGCTATTTGAGTTTGAGCTATTAGAGCAAGTAGTTACTAGTTTGTAGTATGTTATGCCTGTTGAAGTAGTAATATTATAAGATGAATTAGTTGCTCCAGTGATATTATTCCAAACGATATTATCTAAGGATGATTGCCATTGATAGGTTATACCAGTTCCTGCACTTAAATTTGATGCGTTTAAATTTACAGAAGTATTTGCACAGCCAGAAGAGGAGCTTATGCTTGCTGTTCCTGCATTAGGTGTTCCAGAGCAGGGTGTGAGGTATGTTAAAGTGATGTCGTCAATAGCAGGTGCTGCATTTGGAGCAGCAGCATCACTTTTAAATGTAAACACTAATCTTACAGTTGTTCCTGCAAAAGCACTAAGATCAATTTGTGGCATTGAAGTAAATGTGCTGTAAGCAGTGGCGGTATTTACAAATTGTTGAGTATAGCCAGTTGTAGGAATAGTTCCATTAACAGGGGTGTTACTATTTGAAGTTGTAAATACGTAAAAATAATCAAAAGTATTGTCAATAGTTGGGTATTTTAATTTGTAATTTAAATACACACTTGTTGCGCCTGCAGGTATTGTAATATCTCTGTAAAAATGCCCAACAGCTGCATTGGCATTACCACCATAAGCAGTTGCTGATCCCCAATAGGCAGCCTTTGTTCCTGTTGCTGCTCCTCCATATGTCCCAACTCTCCATGTTCTACCAGAGGTTCCTACTTGAGTCCATCCATTATTTGAAAAAGCTGAAGTGGTATTTTCAAATCCACCATCACTAGTCGTAATTAATGAATTTTGCCCATAAAAAAAATATGAAATGAAAAGTGTTGTAAACAAAAAAAACACTCTGCTATTGGTATTTTTTTGCTTTTTTAATGTTTTGGTTTTATTAGTAAATAAACGGAGTAAAAAGGAATAATTGTTTATCATTTTAACTATATTAATTTAATATTCAAAATATATAGTTAAGAATTTTTAATTATTGTAGGAATTGCTAATGTATTATTAAATTATATTGATAATACTAAAAATCGATGAAAAACAAATAAAATCGATGAAATGATTTTATTCAACTTACTGTAAATCAATATGTTGTTTTTTTGATATTAAAAAAGGCTAACTTTTTAGTTAGCCTTTTCTTAAACTTTTGGAGCTTATTACTTAATATAT
This sequence comes from Flavobacterium sp., assembly GCF_035299005.1. Taxonomy (GTDB): domain Bacteria; phylum Bacteroidota; class Bacteroidia; order Flavobacteriales; family Flavobacteriaceae; genus Flavobacterium. The sequence goes on along the minus strand of NZ_DATGXL010000015.1, from coordinate 280,613 downwards.
TACTTTGTATGTTTTTGTATAACCATTTTCTAATATTACTTTCACTAATAAAGCGTTTTGTGTAGGCTTTACATTTTGTACAATGAAAGAATTATTATTGATGCCATTTGCGTTTATAATTTCTCTTCCCAACAAATCAAATATTTGAACAGATTTGATATTTTCAATTGATGATTGAATATTGATGTTTTCATTAGTGAATACAGTTATTGAGTTATTATTTTCAAAGTCGTTATTTCCTAAAGCATCATTTGTATAAGTCAATATAAATCTATTCTCGTCTGTTCCTATGGTTCCAGTAAAACTATATGGGGCAACTCGCAAATCATGTGTTATGCCTAAAGTGTTATCTTTTAGAAAGATATTTTGATTTGTGTCGGAAAATAATCCATCAACTGAAGTAATAGCTATAGTATATACTCCATTTTGTGGTATGGTTACACCTAGAGCTACATGGTCGTCAGTGTTAAAAGGCAAACTTCTTCCTTGAATACTTAATTGATTTGTGTTTTCTAGTGAATACAATTCAAAATTTGATTTAACACCTAATGCTGGAGCATCGTATAATCTATCTGTACCATTTGTTGCATTTGTTGCATAGCCAACTAATGTTCTACTAGCTGAATTTGAAGGACTTATTAAGTCCAACCAAATTCTGTTTTTTTCATCTACAACAGAAGTATTTGAATTTGAATTTCTGTAAAATAAATCGTTTCTATAACCATTATTTCTCATAGTATTATTAAAAACTACATTTTCGGTTGTTGCAGTTGAGGTGTGATTCATTAATACAAAGAAACCTTGTCCTGCAGCAATATTACCATCAAAACCAGGGGTTATTGCTCCCATAAGATTATACGTTACATAATCTGCAACTGAATAGTTCATGGCAAAGTTGTTATAAAATGGATCTGTAGCAATTGCTGATGGAGCAGTTCCGTGTGACCATAGTTTTATAAATCCTGCAATGTTTGTATTTGCTGTTAAAAAACTATCTGCATTTACTGCTGAAGGGTATGGATTTCCAATTAAATTCCAGTTGTCATCATCTTTTGTGGCTGCAGTTCCAGAAACACCAGTAGAATAATTAGCACCGTTATAGACTCCTCTGCTAATAGACATGTTTATGTTTCCATTGTTTGGAACTCCAACAAAATTAGCAGTAAAGTTTTGTGGTGTACTATTAAATGAATCTGGACCTCTTACAATATATCCTTTTCCAATGACCATAGTTTCATTAGCACCTGCCCAGTTTCCCCATCCATTTGTATTTGAAGAAATAGTTGGTGTCCATTTGTATTTGTAATTAGTAGTTCCTGTTGAAACGGCATTTACACCAAAATTAGCAACTGGGGTTGACCAATATACATAATCTAATTTTTTGATGTTTACATTTCTTTTCATTTCAATATTGCCAATATTTGCAACATTGTTAATTTGAATTAAGCCAGCGCCATTTTGAATATTGAACATACCTCCAGGGCTTACTTCAACCCAATCGGTAACTGTAATTGTGTTTTTTGGCTCAAGTTGTAAGTTCCCAGTTGATTTTACTTGAAGAGTTTTTGCAAAAGCGTTATAATTTGTTCCAATTATTCTAGAATTATTTATAGCACTCGGAATTATTACACAAGTTGAAGCATCAGGAACGCCAATTGGTGACCAGTTATTTGGATTGTTCCAATCCCCATTAGTTCCGCCTTTCCATACTTTAGATTTATTGTTAATAGATACATTTTGACTCACATTACATCCATTTGAAAGCGTAGCTGTTGCTGTAAAAGAATAAGTCTGATCTTCTAATTGTGATAAAGTTGGTTTTATATATACCGTTGTTATTGGTGTTCCTGTGACATATGGGGTTAAACAAGTTGCATCTTGATATGCGTCAACAGTAGTTGTGCTTGACCAATTGAAAGCGGTGTTTAAAGGGGTATTTCCGTAAAGTTGAAAATCATCAATAGCTATTCCATCACACCAAGCACCATAATATTGTATTCTTGCCTTAAAGTTTGAATTGTTTATATATGAATTTAAATTGTATGTTTTTTTTGTAAATCTTGTGCCATAACCAATATCAGATAAATATCGGTCAATTTCTATCCATGTTGCTCCTCCATCAGTTGAAACATCAACAGTTACATAATCTAGAGTTGGATTTGCATTGTCGACATAGTACCTTGAATAAAAGATATTGAATGATAAGGTTAAATCTAAGAATGAGTTTGTACTAACTGTAGGTGATAAAAGCGCGTTGTGCGTAGTATATGATCCAACATCTGAAGTTGACATTGCAAATTTATTGCCACTCATACCTGAAGCAATGGCAGGGAACCATACTTGTTGTGCTGGTACAAAAGTACTTGTTTTAGTTTGCCATTCTGTAATAGCATTTATTGTACTTGTATTTGAAACAATGTTTTGATTGGTTAATGTACCTAAACCCGATTCAAAATTCTCATTAATTAAATAATTTTGTTGAACATCTCCTGAAGCGGTTAAAGACAAAACTTGGTTTTCTCCACAAATTTCAGGAACGGAAGAAGTAAAGCTTATGGTTGCTGTAGGATTAATATTGGCAACAATTTTTTTACGTTCTAATGATTCACAACCATTATATGCGCTAACCCAATAAGTAGTTGTTGTAGATAATGATGGCGTTGTCCAGGTTCCTGTGGTTGTAGTTGCTAAAGCGATACCGCCAGTTTCGTTCGCGTACCATTTGAATTGAGTTGGCGAACCTGAAGCGATAGCATTAAGTGTTACTGGTCCTGCACCACAATTTACACCATCTGTTACTGATGTTATTATTGCAGAACAGCTAGCAACAACTGTAAAAACATAATCTTCGGTTTCACCATAATAATTGATATTTTGACAAGAATCAAAAGTACTGATGGCATTTATATCATATGGATAGGTATTGTCATCTTTATTTACTCTGATTCTAATTCTATAATTTCCTAATGCTTGATTGGTTGGGATTACAAAACCAAAAGTTGTTGAATATGTTGCAATTCCGGAAGTATTATAAACAGTTTCATTTGCATCATCAAAGTCACCATCTCTATTCCAGTCAACCCATGCTTTAACATATCCTCTACTGCTCATTTGCATAGAAATATTTATTCCTTCTCCTTGTGCTTGTTTAGCAATATTTGATAAAGAAGTGAAATTTTGATATCCTCTTGTTGGAGTAGTTGTGTAAGTAGAAGAGTTAGAAACATCGTTTAAGGTTCCAACAAAGCTAATATTGTTGAAGTAGACTAAACTTTCATAACCACTACCAACACTTGGTGTACAATAAGTTGGTGTTATATTGCAAGTTCTTGAGATTGTAAAGTTCCCAGTTCCTAAGTCGCCACTTGTGTTTTCTGCAATATAAATATAGTAATGTGTGCCTGATACTGTTGTAAAAGTATAAGTTTCTGCAACTCCACTTCCATTTGTATCTTGGCAGTTAATATTTGTTAAAGAACCACAGCTTCCACTTGAGATTGACATTTCAATATTGTATCCAGTAGATGGTGTAGTAGTAATTGTATTGATAGTACCATCTCCTATAAATGTGTACCAAACTCCATAATTACTCATTGAGCAACCTGTGTTATGTGTCTCACTTACAGAGTTTAAGGTTGTTCCTGAAAGATTTGAAGTAGCACATGGTAAATTTGTTGCAGAAGAACATGCGTCATTTACTGGAGGAATAGGTGAGTAGATAAATATCGTACCATACATGCTTAAATTGCTAGCGTATCTTTGTATTCTAATTCTGTATTTGGTTCCTATTGTTGTTGCATAAGTAATAGTTTCAGCTTGAGCACCTCCATAGGAGTCAGCACAGCTTAAAGCAGTCATAGCAGTACTACAGCTACCAGAAAAAAGCGTTAGAACCGGATCTTCTAAAGCAGTAGGGGTGTAGGTGATAGTTGTTGAGGTACTTGTTGCGATAAACCATCCCCATGCATCATCCACATCTGAAGCATTACAGCCTGAAGCACTGTTCCAATAATCTGTGTCGTTTGTGGAATTGAATACACTAGCTGAACAACTTGAGCCAACAATTAATTGTCCGGACAAATTATCATCACAATCGTTACTTTGGCTATAAATGTTTTGATAGCCACACAGTAAAATAAAAATCAAAAGAACTTTTTTGATTAATATGTTACTTTTTAAATAATTTTTTTCGCTCTTTTTTATTAAAAAAGAACAAGTTTGAAAAACATAATTTTTTCTCATTAATACTATAAATTTAATTAGATTAAAGATATAGCTGAGGGGGTTTTATTTTTGGGACTGCAAAAGTAGAATTAAAAAAATGCTGTTAAGTTAATTAATCGTTAAAATACGTAAAAAATCGTTAAAAAACATTTTTATAAAGCATTAGTTGTCAATTTGTTGCTAAAATTTATCAAAAATTTAGTCTGAATGAGTTAAAAAATTTTCAAAAATTTAGTTTCAATGAATTAAAAAAAAACTCAAAAATTTAGTCTGAATGAGTTAAAAAAAAGAGTTTACTAAGCTTAGTAAACTCTTTTTTTGAATGAGTCGCGTGAGTTATAATAAAATTATTTTTTTGTTTCTTTTGGTCTTTTAACTAACGGAGGAATGTTTGATCCTTCGTGCGCTTCAACAGGTGCCATTTTCCCAAATTCTAAAGAAGTGCCATTCCACCACATAGCTTTTGAAGTTTCTGTAGCTTCTTCATCAATTGTTAAAAAGCTATCTAAATTTGTATCAAAATCTTTGGTTAATAATTCTGAAGGGACATTTAATTCGTTGGCATTGTTTTTTTCTCCAATAGCGATCCAATAAAAAGAAGCGTTTGAAGTTCCGTTTCCGTTTTCTTTCACAATAAAACCATTGTTTGTAACTTCTGCGATGTAAACTCCTTTAGTTTCTCCCATTGGAGTTACGGTAACAATTACAGGTTTGTCTTTAGCGGTTAATTGCGAATAATTTGTATCAAAAGTAATTTTAGCTGTACCATTTACTAATTTCCCTGTTCCTTTTGTGGAAACATCAACTGTGGTTGACGTAGCTGCATAAGTAACTGTTTTGTTGCCTTCTTTTGTAGTGTTAACTACGGCATATCCCTTATTAGATATTGAAGAACCATCTGTATATTGACCAACAATATCTCCTTTTGTAATTAAACCGTATTGGTTTCCTTTTAAGTGACCACCCAGGAAACCTCCACCAATAGCTAAACCGATTGATGAATTTACAGATGTATTTGAAGATCTTGCTGCTGCTGCAACATAAGCAACACTCCCTTGAACTGCATTATTGTTTCCATTGCTTCTTTCGTAACCCAGCATTCCATAAGTGGCATTGTTGTTATTGATTCCCATTACACCTCCAACTGCTCTTGCGGTATTACCCGTTGTTTGTCCTTTGATTGCGAAGGCCCAATCTGTTGTTGTTCCTAATTGTCCATTAACACCGGCATTCGAGTTGTTAAGAGTTGTTCCTGCTCCTGTTGAGTTGCTTAATCCTCGCACGCCAGGCCCATCGGAAGCTGATCCTTCATATTCTCCTTGTACGCCTGCAAACACGGTAGTTCCGGATTGGACTAATCCATAAGTTCCGGCTCCATTAAAATTTGTATATCCATTAACTGCCCATGGAAATGTTGCATTACCAACTCCGTTCATTAAGTCTCCTGGTAAAACTGTATTGTAAGCTCCAATAAAAAATTCTCCTAAATTAGATACACGTGCTCTGTGAACGCCATTTGTTCTAATATCAATATTGGTATTATCGTAAGTTCCTAAAAAGTGAGTTCCACCAGTAGTTGCGGTTCCACCATTAATTCCACCATTCCCAATGATGGACCAGTCTAGTCCCCCTGGGGAACCTGCAACAGAAATCCATCTAGTGCCATTCCAATAATATAGTCCCGGTGACACGTTGTTTGGCATAACGCCTGCAGTATTTGTATTCCAAACTAAAGTTCCATTAGCTAATGCGCCTCCTTGAGGATTAAGTACTGGGGCAGCAACTGTTAAATCAGTAAGGGCAACTTGTGGAGGAATAAATCCAGAGGTAGTTGAAGAAACATCTAAAGCTCCTCTAGGGGTTGTTGTACCAACGCCAACTTGAGCAAATGAATAAGTGCTGCAAAGAACTGCAGCTAAAAGTAATTTTTTAACTTCCATAGTGTAAGGGGCTTAAGTTATTTTTTAATTTTTATAAAACTAAACATCACAAAAATAACTATTTATTTTATATAACAAAATTTTATAAAAAAAATCTTTGATTTCTTGTAAAATACGTTAATTAAGTATATATTTGTCAATTAACCCCCTAAAGGCTAAGATCATGAAAGAAAAAATACTTTTAACATTGGGAATGTTGTGTTTTTTTGTGAACGCAAGTGCTCAATTGTATGTTAATCCAGGTAGTTATGTTTTTATGACTAATCAGTTTATGTATGTTACACAGGATGTTAATATACAAAATACTGGGAATTTCTATATGAGGAATACTGCACAGTTGTTGCAAGGTACTACAGGAGCTTCTACTAATTTTGGTGCTGGTAAATTGTCACTTTTTCAAGAAGGGACAACTAATAATTTTCAATATAACTATTGGTGTTCTCCTGTTGGAGCGGCTTCTGGTATATTTGGAAATGAACAATTTGGTATCGCACTATTGAATAGACCAACAGGATTGGTAACAAGTACTGCAGCAACAATTTTGCCAACAAATAATTACAATGGAACATCAAGTCCTTTAGCAATAGCTCCATATTGGATTTGGAAATTTGTTACATCGTCAACTTATGCACAATGGGCTTATGTAGGTAGTGCTACTTCAGTAAATCCAGGCGAAGGTTTTACTATGAAAGGAACCTCTGGAAATGATGCAACTATTGTTGATGCTGATGGTGTTCAGAATAATTCAGGTAGTAGACAGCGTTATGATTTTAGAGGAAAGCCTAACGATGGAACTATTTCAGTACCAGTTTCAGCCGGAAACTTTACCTTAGTTGGTAATCCATATCCAAGTGCAATTGACTTAAATGCTTATTTACTACATCCAGCAAATGCTTTGGTAATTGATGGTGCTGCTCGTTTTTGGGAACAAGTAGTTGTGAATACACACACTTTAAGCCAGTACCAAGGAGGTTATGGAATATATACACCCGGTTTAGGTTATACTGCTGCGGCTTTTTGGACATATGATGGATTAGGAAATCAAGGAATTCCAGCCGGTTCGGGAACAAACTTTCAAAGAAGATTTAGCCCAGTAGGACAAGGATTTATGGTGATGGGAACTGCAGCTGGATCAGTTACAATGAGAAATTCTTTTAGAGCTTTTGTAAGAGAAGCCGTTGTTAACCAATCTGAATTTGCTAAAAATACAGATCAAACAGCTACTACCGATGTTTATGACCCGAGTTCTGAATATTTTCCAGAAATTCCAAATGTAGCAGGAATTGATTATACTCAAGTTAAAAAAACGTATGCTCCTCAATTAAAAATTTACGCAATGTATAATGATGGGGGAGTAAGACCTACAACTTTAGGTTTTGATGATAATGCAACTGATGGTTTTGATTATGGATGGGATGGAAGATCTCCTTCCGGTGAGGCAGCAGAATTTTATTATATTTTAGAAGGAACAACTAATGAATATGTAGCTTCGGCTATCAAGTTTGATATCAATAAAAAAGTTCCTGTTGGTTTTAGATGTACTGCACAAACCAATTTTAAAGTTCAAGTAAAAGAAGTATTGAATGGTTTTGATCCCAATCAAGCTGTTTACATGCATGATAAAGTAACTGGAATATACTACGATATTAAGACAGGTATTTTTGATATGACTCTACCTGCAGGTGATGATAAAACAAGATTTGAAATTACTTTTAAAAATACTGATGACACTTTGACAACACCTGATGAGGCTAGCAGTATGTTTGTAGTTGTTCAAGATAATGAACAAGGGATGCTAACGATTCAAAATTCTTTATTAAAGGATATTACTTCATTATCTTTATACGATGTAACAGGGAAATTAGTGTTGAGTAAATTGAATTTAGGTAGCGCAGCTTCATATCAATTTTCTACAGCTGGTTTAAGTGATGGTGTTTATGTAGTAACAGCAGCTACTGCTGATAATGTAAATGTGAGCAAAAAAGTATCTGTTTATAAAAAATAAGAGACAATTATAGTATATTTGAAAGCAGCTTTTAATAGCTGCTTTTTTTATGAAAACCAGTCAAAATCAAAAAATACAAATAGTATTTCCAAAAGGTATTACACTCTATATTAAAAGAGAAGATTTGTTGCATCCTATAATTTCTGGTAATAAATTTAGAAAACTGAAATATAACTTGGAAGAAGCTAAACGATTAGGTTTTAAAAAGTTATTAACCTTTGGAGGTGCTTTTTCAAATCATATAGTTGCCTTGTCAGGAGCAGGAGCAGCCTTTGGTTTTGAAACTATTGGAGTAATACGCGGTGAAGAATTAATAGATAAAATTCATGAGAATCCATCGTTACAGTTTGCCCAACAAAATGGGATGCAACTTTATTTTATTGATAGAACTTCATACAGAGAGAAAGCGAGTAAAAATTTCATAGTGAATATGCAAAATTTATTTGGTAATTTTTATTTGGTTCCAGAAGGAGGAACTAATGATTTAGCAATAAAAGGTTGCGAAGAGATTCTAACAGAAGAAGATATTGCACAATTTAATTATATCTGTTGTGCAATGGGAACTGGTGGAACAATTTCAGGAATTATTAATTCGTCGAGTGAAACGCAAGAAATTATTGGATTTTCTTCGTTAAAAGGTGATTTTTTATCTGATGTAATTCGTAATTTTGTACAGAAAAAAAATTGGAACGTTAATTGTGATTATCATTTTGGAGGTTATGGAAAGGTTTCAGATGAACTTATATCATTTTTAAACTTTTTTTATAAGCAAACTAAAATTCCATTAGACCCTGTTTATACTGGAAAAATGATGTTTGGAATTTTTGATTTAATTGAAAAAGGATATTTTCCACCCAATTCAAAAATTCTAGCTATCCACACAGGAGGATTACAAGGAGTTGCAGGTATGAATGATATGTTACAAAAAAAGAATAAAGAAACAATACATTATAATGGTTAAAAAAATCATCTTATTTCTGATAGGTATTATGATTGTTAGTTGTAATAGTACAAAACCAATTGTGCGAACTACTTCAAAGTCAAAGCCTAAATCAACAACTACCACGACTAAAAATAAGCCAGTGGTTCAAAATACTACTACCAAAACAACTCCTGAGAATAAAACAACAACTTCTTCAACTAATGGAAAAGAAGTACAATTAGAAGCAACTTCGAATGTTAGAACTTATGAAGAAGAAATCAAATTGTATGTAGCAGATTTTAGTGAAATTGCAAAAAACAATATGAAAACACATGGAATTCCAGCTAGTATTATTCTAGCGCAAGGAATTTTAGAATCTGGAGCTGGAAAAGGAAAATTAGCAATTTCAGCTAATAATCATTTTGGAATTAAATGCCATACAGGATGGACGGGAGACAGTGTTCGTCATGATGATGATGCTGAGCAGGAGTGTTTTAGAAAATATAATCAAGCTGCTGAATCTTACAAAGATCATTCTTTGTTTTTAACATCAAGAAGTCGTTATGCGTCACTATTTAATTTAGATAAAGGTGATTATGAATCTTGGGCAAAAGGCTTGAAGGCAGCGGGCTACGCAACAGATGTGAAATATCCAGATAAACTAATCGGTTTAATAGAGCGATTCGAATTGTATAAATATGATAATGAGGTTCTAAATCGCAATTATATTCCTGTAAAAAAAGATCCTTTAGTTGAAATTTCTGAAGGTTACTATACAATCCAACAAGGAGACACTTTATATTCTTTATCTAAGAAATTTAGTTTATCAGTTGATGATTTGAAAAAAATGAATAATCTTTCAGACAATGCCATATCAATTGGGCAAAAAATAAAAATAAAATAATGTTATATAAGAGAAGTAGCGAATTATTTATTGAGGCAAATAAAGTAATTCCTGGAGGAGTAAATTCACCAGTTAGAGCATTTAAAGGAGTAGGAGGAACGCCAATTTTTGTAAAAGAAGCAAAAGGAGCTTATTTATACGATGAAGATGGAAATCGTTTGATTGATTATATCAATTCTTGGGGTCCAATGATTTTAGGTCATGCCTATGAGCCTGTAGTAAATGCTGTAATTGAGAAAGCTAAAAAAGGAACTTCTTTTGGGATGCCAACAGAATTAGAAACACAAATTGCAACATTAGCTGTTTCTATGGTTCCAAATATTGATAAAATACGATTTGTAAACTCTGGCACTGAAGCTTGTATGAGTGCTATTCGATTAGCAAGAGGTTATACTAAACGCGACAAAATAATTAAATTTTCAGGTTGTTATCATGGTCATTCAGATTCATTTTTGATTGCTGCAGGAAGTGGATTGAGTACTTTTGGTGTGCCAAACAGTCCAGGTGTGACAGATGGAACGGCAAAAGATACATTATTAGCAAATTACAATGATATTGAAAATGTAAAAGCTTTATTTGAAGCTAATAAAGATCAAATTGCGGCAATAATTATAGAGCCTGTTGCTGGAAATATGGGGTGTATTCCGCCAGCTAAAGGTTTTTTAGAAGTATTAAGAAAAATTTGTTCAGAAAATGGGGCATTACTTATTTTTGATGAAGTAATGACGGGATTTCGTTTAGCAAAAGGTGGCGCTCAAGAATTATTTGGTATTCAAGCAGATATTGTTTGTTTTGGAAAAGTAATTGGCGGAGGTTTGCCTGTTGGTGCTTTTGCTGCTCGAGAAGAAATAATGAATTATTTAGCTCCTTTAGGACCAGTGTATCAAGCAGGAACATTGTCAGGAAACCCATTAGCTATGGCAGCTGGATTTGAAATGCTGAAAGCTTTAAATAATAATACTGCAATTTTTAAAAGTTTAGAAGAAAAAACAGCTTATTTAGAGAAAGGAATTCAAAAAGTATTAACGGAGGCTAACATTCAATTTACAATTAATAGAGTTGGTTCTATGATTTCTGTACATTTTGATGCTAATCCAGTTTGTGATTTTAATACGGCAAAAAATGGTGATAATGAAACGTTTAAAAAGTTTTTCCACGGTTTGTTAAATCGAGGAGTTTATATTGCACCATCGGCTTATGAGACTTGGTTTATTACAGAAGCTTTAACCTATGAAGATTTAGATTTTACAATTAATGCAATTGCGAGTGTTGCAAAAGAGTTATAAAAAAAAGTCCCGATTTAAATCGGGACTTTTTTTATTTTAAAGTCAGTTTATTGAAAACCGCACTATTTTTTTCTAAAAGAACTAACTGCTCTTGCGTTAGCATATCCTTGATTTCAGTTCTTATTCTTTTAAATAAATCCTTTTTTTCTTCTTCAGTAGGATTTACCGCTAAAGATTTATGTTTGTGAATGAATATTTGATAAACTCTCTCAGAAACATCCTCATTAAGTTTTAAAACTGCCGTAAGTTCAGTAGCATCTTTTTTTGCTAAAGTAAAAATATCTCCTTTTTGAGTTTCTTGTGCAGAAGCTCCTATTGTGAAAGCAAAAAACAAAGCGATTACTGCAAATAATTTTTTCATGTTGTTATTTTTTATAGTTTTCGAAATTCAAATCTAATAGATTTTTTTCGGATAACCAAAAAAAAGATTAAAACTATTCTTCAGGCTCAGTATGTCCTTTTCTTTTTTGTTTCATTTTCTCCATTTTTTCACTTCTCATTTCACTTCTTTTTTCATGATTTTCTTCCCATTCTTTATATTGTTCTGGAGTTAAAATCTTCTTCATTTTGGCTTTCATTTCAATTTGCTCATCAAGCATTTTGCTTTTCATCTCAAATTTTTCGTCAGCTGATGGTTTTTCACCTTTTTCTTTATTGCCTTTAAATTCTGCTATTTTTGCCTCTCTTTTTTGAGCTTGTTCTAATAGAATTGCTTTAATTTCTTTTTGTTGTTTTTCATTTAAATCTAAATCCAAAGTCATTTTTTTAACTTGTAGTTCAGATTGTTGTTCTGGAGTTAGTTTTTCTCCTCTTTCTCTTTCTCTTCCTTCTTGCGCAAATGATAGTGAACTAATAACTAAGGCAATTGCTAAAATTAATTTTTTCATCGTTTATAATTTTAAATTGTTTGATGATAAGACAATGCAGAAATTAAAAGGTTTAATCTTTAACAAAAAATTAAGTTTAATGCATAAAAAAGGCACTCAATTGAGTGCCTTTTTTTACTTTCCTAAATATTCGGCTATTTTATTTTCGCCGTCTACTTTTATTTTCATCAAACCATGTTTGCTAATTCCTTTGCTGGCAGCGTCCCATTTTTTTCCGCTTAAACCTGCTTTTTCTTTTAGTTCACCAATGGAAATTCCTTCGTTTGCTTTTAGAATTTCTATGATGTGTTTTTCGTCTTCTGTTAATTCTGGTCCTTTTTTCTCCGGTCGCATTTGAGGGAAAAATAATACTTCTTGAATAGATGGATTATTCGTTAAAAACATAATTAATCTGTCCATTCCAATCCCTAATCCAGAAGTTGGAGGCATTCCGTATTCTAAAGCTCTTAAGAAATCTTCATCGATAATTCCGTTTGCTTCATCATCTCCTTTTGCTGCTAAAGCCATTTGGTTTTCAAAACGCTCACGTTGATCAATTGGGTCATTTAATTCCGAATAAGCGTTTGCAATTTCTTTTCCACAAACCATCAACTCAAAACGCTCAGTTAATTCAGGATTATCGCGGTGTGATTTACATAATGGAGACATTTCTTTTGGATAATCTGTAATGAATGTTGGTTGAATGAAATTTCCTTCACATTTTTCACCAAAAATCTCATCAATTAATTTTCCTTTACCCATGGTATCGTTTACTTCGATTCCCATAGATTTTGCAGCTTCGCGTAATTCATCTTCCGATTTTCCAGTGATGTCAAAACCAGTGAATTGTTTAATCGCATCAGTCATTGTTACTCTTGCATATGGTGCTTTGAAATCTACTTTATGTTCGCCAAAAGTAGCTTCAGTTGTTCCATTTACTTGAGTAGCACAATATTCTAAAAGATTTTCAGTCATTTCCATCATCCAGTTGTAGTCTTTGTAAGCTACATAAATTTCCATTGCAGTAAATTCTGGATTGTGTGTTCTGTCCATTCCTTCGTTACGGAAGTTTTTTGAAAACTCGTAAACACCATCAAATCCTCCAACAATTAATCTTTTCAAATATAACTCGTTAGCAATTCTCATATACAATGGAATATCTAAACTATTGTGATGTGTAATAAACGGACGTGCTGCCGCTCCACCAGGAATCGATTGTAGAACCGGAGTTTCTACTTCCATATAACCAGCTTCGTTGAAAAATGTTCTCATGGCTGTGAACAATTTTGTTCTTTTCATGAAAACTTCTTTCACATGTGGATTAACTACTAAATCTACATAACGCATTCGGTAACGCAATTCTGGGTCAGTAAATGCGTCAAAAACATGACCTTCTTCGTCTGTTTTTGGTAACGGAAGCGGTTTTAATGTTTTGCTCAACATTTTAAAATCATCCACACGAACGCACATTGCGCCCACTTTTGTCATGAATAATTCGCCTTCAATTCCAATAAAGTCACCCAAATCGGTTAATTTTTTGAAAACCTGATTGTAAAGCGTTTTGTCTTCGCCTTCGCAAAGTACATCGCGATTAAAATACAATTGAATTCTTCCTTCACTGTCTTGTAATTCAGCAAATGAAGCTTTTCCTTGATCACGAACACTCATTAGTCGACCAGCCAAAATAACCTTCTTGCCTTCTTCAAAATTTTCCTTCACTTGCTTTGAAGTGTGATTCACCGGAAATAAATCCGCTGGATAAGGGTTAATTCCAAGTTCGCGTAAAGCGTTTAATTTGTCTCTTCTAATGATTTCTTGTTCCGAAAGTTGCATAGTATTGTATTTAAGCGTGCAAAGATAGGTATTAGTTAGAAAGTTTCAAAGTAGTAAAGTTTCAATTCGGATTTATTAAAAAAGATAAGATTTTAAAATCAAAGTGGTACTTTTGTATTCGAAAAACAGCTATAAATGACACTTTCTCATTACACTAAAGAATTTTCTTATAATTTAAAATTGGCATATCCTATTATTTTAGGGATGCTTGGTCATACACTTATTGGAATAGTTGACAATATTATGGTTGGAAAATTAGGCTCAACAGAATTGGCTGCAGTTTCATTAGGTAATAGTTTTATTTTTATTGCAATGTCTTTAGGAATAGGTTTTTCAACTGCGATAACTCCTTTAATTGCACAAGCTGATGCAGAAAAAGATGAAAAAAAAATACGTTCTGTTTTTCATCATGGATTACTTTTGTGCACCATTTTAGGAATAGCACTTTTCGCTATAATTGTTTTAGCTAAGCCAATCATGTTATTAATGCATCAGCCTAAAGAAGTGGTTGAAATGGCCTATCCCTATATAGATTGGGTGGCTTTTTCATTAATTCCAGTGATAGTTTACCAAGGTTATAAGCAATTTGCAGATGGTTTATCAAAGACCAAATATTCTATGTATGCTATTTTTATGGCAAATGTGGTACATATTTTTTTTAATTACGTATTGATTTACGGTGTTTGGTTTTTTCCAAAATTAGGGATTTTGGGAGCTGCATTAGGAACTGTCATTTCAAGAGTTATGATGGTTGTCTTTATGCATTATATTTTAAAATACGATAAAACTATAAAACCCTATTTTAAAAATTTCAGTTTTAAAGAAATCAAGAAGTCTATTATACAAAAAATAGTCAATTTAGGAACACCTTCTGCCATGCAAATGCTATTCGAAGTTAGTTTGTTTACAGGTGCTATTTGGTTAAGTGGTTCAATCGGAAAGACGAGTCAAGCAGCTAATCAAATTGCATTAACATTAGCCACAATGACGTTTATGTTTGCTATGGGTTTAAGTGTAACGGCAATGATTAGAATTTCAAATCAAAAAGGATTAAATGATTATGTGAAATTAGTTGTGGTAGCAAAGTCTATTTTTTTATTAGCAATAATTATCGAGATTGTTTTTGCGCTATTTTTTATTGCATTTCACAATTATTTACCATCATTATTTCTTAATTTAGAAAATACTCATCAAGCAATAGATAATAGGGAAGTGGTACATATTGCAGCTCAATTGTTAGTAGTTGCTGCTATTTTTCAAATTTCAGACGGCATTCAAGTTGTTGTTCTAGGAGCACTGAGAGGATTACAAGATGTAAAAGTACCAATGTATATTACTTTTGTAGCTTATTGGTTAGTTGGTTTCCCAATTTCTTTTTATTTGGGTTTGTACACCAAATTAAAAGCAACAGGAATTTGGATAGGTTTACTCGCAGGTTTAACAATTGCGGCAATTTTATTATATATACGATTTAATCAATTATCTAAAAGATTAATTGAAGAGCAAATAATAGAACCTCGTGAAATACAGACTCAATAATAAACACTAAATATTAAAACATGGATTTACCAAAATTTGTAATCGGTGACAATACCGATTTTCCAGAAGATATTTTCATCATTCATTTAGAATATCCACGATTCGTAATCAACTTAAAAGATGACGAAGTAGAATTTTTAGAAGACATCGAAGAGGAAGACGAAAAAGAATTAGAATCAGAAATGGAACATTTAATTACCATTGCTGGAGAATTCTACGATAGAGAAATTGAACGTTACGAGCAGGAATAGTGTTCAGTAAAAAGTGTTCAGATTTAGCATAAAAGCTAATCACTTTTCACTAATTACTATTTATTAAATATTGTTCCAACAAATTCATAGCCGCTGCAAAAGGTGATATTTCATTGTTTTGCACGGCTTTTTTATTTTCTTCTAGTAGTTGAATGATATTCGGATGATTGTAAAAATGCGATTTCAATTGTTCGTTAATCGTTTCCATCATCCAAAATTGATTTTGATTTTGACGTTTTTCTTCGAAATAATGATTTGCTTTTACCAGTTCGAAATATTCAGAAATAATTTCCCAAATCGCATCAATACCTGTTTTTTCATAAGCACTACAAGTAGTTACTTTCGGAATCCAACCGGATGATTTAGCTGGAAATAAATGTAATGCTCTATTGAATTCAGTTTTGGCTAATTTGGCTTTCTCAACATTATCACCATCCGCTTTATTAATTACGATAGTATCCGCCATTTCCATAATACCGCGTTTAATGCCTTGTAATTCATCGCCAGCACCTGAAATTTTCAGCAACAAAAAGAAATCTACCATACTGTGAACGGCGGTTTCGCTTTGCCCTACTCCAACGGTTTCAATGATAATTGTATCAAAACCACAAGCTTCACAAAGAATAATAGTTTCACGCGTTTTTCTAGCAACACCACCTAATGTATCACCCGAAGCACTTGGTCGGATATAGGCATTTTCATCTTTTACCAATTCTTCCATACGGGTTTTATCGCCCAAAATACTTCCGTGACTGATGGACGAACTTGGATCAACTGCTAAAACAGCGACTTTCTTTCCGATAGAAGTTAAATATTTTCCAAAAGCTTCAATAAACGTACTTTTGCCAACACCAGGAACACCTGTAATTCCTATTCGAACCGAATTATTCGCATGTGGCAAACAAACTTTTATGACTTCATTCGCTTTGGCTAAATGCTCAGGATTTGTACTCTCAACTAAAGTTATAGCACGACTCAAAGCCGTTTTGTCACCTTTTAAAATTCCAGCAATCAATTCTTCTGCCGAAGGTTGTTTTCTTCGGAATTGTTGAATTTGATGCGCAACAACCGCACTCAATGTTTCGGGTTGTTCCACGCCATGAATTTCTGAAAGAGCCGATTTTTTATTTGGTGTTTTCAAAAGGAATTTTACTTTGTGTAAAAATACAAAAATTGTAGGAATATAAAACATTGAAATCTTAAGGTTTAATTACCTTTGTAATCTTGATTTCACGAAATGGAAAACATCATTCTTTTATTTTTGTGTTTACTTTTGGGCATTGCGCTTCAAAAAGTACCTCAATTTCCTAAAAATGCCTATCAAAGTTTGAATCAATTCGTGATTTATGTTTCACTTCCAGCTTTGGCATTGTTTTACATTCCTAAAATTACGATTTCAATTGCTTTACTTTATCCATTAGGAATTGCTTGGTTTGGTTTCGGTTTATCATTTGTGTTTTTCTATGTTTTGGGAACCTATTTTAAATGGTCAAAAAAGTTAATCGGTTGTTTAATTTTAACGAGTGGATTGAGTAATACTTCATTTGTAGGTTTCCCAATTATCGAAGCTTTATATGGTACCGAAGGATTGAAAACCGCTATCATTGTAGATCAACCGGGTTCATTCGTTGTTGTAACTACTTTAGGAATCTTAGTAGCAGCTAGTTTTTCAAGAGGAAATTTAAGCACTTCAGAAATTGTATTAAAAATTGTCAAATTTCCACCATTTATCGCTTTTACGATTGCACTTTTCTGCACAATATTTACTTTAGAATTTCCTGAAGCGTTGCAAAACTCCTTTTTAAGAATAGGAAACACCGTAACTCCGGTCGCTTTAGTAGCCGTGGGATTGCAATTAAAAATTGATACACGAAGCAAACATTGGTCTTTTTTAACTTTAGGTTTGCTTTTCAAATTGGTTCTAATGCCAGCTTTTTTCTTTTTACTATACAAAATTGTCTTAGGCGGAAATGGTTTTGAAATTGATGTTTCAATTATGGAATCTGCCATGGCGCCAATGATAACAGGTGCGATTTTAGCTTCCAATTACGGATTAAAACCGAAATTAAGTAGCATGATGATTGGAATTGGGATTCCTCTATCTTTAGCTACTATAGCCTTTTGGTATTGGGTATTAAGTAGTTTTTAATATCTTTACTTTTTCAATTTTACACTATGAATCCTGAAATATTACTTGCTCTTGAAAACATTGTTGGTTCGGCTTATATTTTTACAGATGAAGCTACCCGTAAAACTTATGGTCATGATGAAACGGAGGATTTGAGTTTTCCGCCTCATGTGGTAGTGAAACCAGCGAATACTGAAGAAGTTGCGCAAATTTTAAAAGTTTCAAATACGTATAAAATTCCGACGGTGCCAATAGGTGCTCGTACAGGTTTGAGTGGTGGTGCTTTGTCAATCTATGAAGGTATTGGAATTTCAATGGAGCGATTCAATCAGATTATTGAAATTGATGAGCAAAACCTACAAGTTACTACAGAACCTGGAGTAATTACACAAGTTTTACGCGAAGCTGTTGCCGAAAAAGGTTTGTTCTATCCTGTAGATCCAAGCAGTATGGGAAGTTGTTTTATTGGTGGAAATATTGCAGAGAATTCTGGTGGAGCAAGAGCTTTGAAATATGGTGTTACGAAAGATTATGTGCTGAATTTAGAAGTTGTTTTGCCTACTGGTGATGTGATTTGGACTGGAGCCAATACTTTGAAAAATTCAACGGGTTATAATCTTACACAATTGATGGTAGGAAGTGAAGGAACTTTGGGAATCGTAACAAAAATTGTATTGAAATTATTACCTCAAAATAAGCATAACGTTTTGCTTTTGGTTCCGTTTTATAAAGCAGAGCAAGCTTGTGAAGCGGTTTCAGCGATTTTTAGAGCAGGAATTGTACCAAGTGCTTTGGAGTTTATGGAACGCGATGCCATTGATTGGACATTGAAATTTGTCGATGGATTGAATGTGGAAGTAAGTGACAACGTTCAAGCACATTTGTTGATTGAAGTTGATGGGAATTACCCAGAAATTCTGATGCAAGAAGCAGAGCAAATTTTGACCGTTGTAGAACAATTTGAAATCGACGAAGTACTGTTTGCTGATACTGAAGAACAAAAAAATGCACTTTGGAAAATGCGTCGCTCTGTGGCGGAAGCTGTAAAAGCTAATTCGATTTATAAAGAAGAAGATACAGTTGTTCCAAGATATGAATTGCCAAAATTGCTAAAAGGAATCAAAGAAATTGGTGCTAAATATGGTTTTCAATCAGTGTGTTATGGACATGCGGGCGACGGTAACTTACACGTAAACATCATTAAAGGTAACATGACCGATGACAATTGGAAAACCGAAGTTCCAAAAGGAATTCGTGAAATTTTTGAATTAACAGTTGGTTTAAAAGGAACACTTTCTGGAGAGCATGGTATTGGTCTAGTTCAAAAAAACTACATGGACATTGCGTTTTCAAAAGTACATTTGGAATTAATGGAACGCATCAAAGCTATTTTTGACCCCAATAATGTGTTGAATCCCGGGAAGATTTTTCCTGATGGAAATGATTAATTCAATTACTTATTCAAAAACTCCACTAAACTCGCATCCGCATTTTTAAACGTTGGCGGTTGTTCGATAATACTTGCCACGCGCTTTTTGTTTAATTTCATGGTAATATCGGCTTCGGTTGTAAATAACAAAACAGATAAAAATGGATTATTGATGTGTGGAATTAATTCTGCTTCTAACTCGTCTAACTTGCAGATTTTTACTAGTTCTTGCTTTTCGGTGGTATAAATTTTATACGTCATTGACAATTTTAATATATTGTCTTCTACGATAGTTTTTACGTAAATGTTTTGCAATTCGGGTTTTCCAACGGTTTTAGCCAGTGTTAATTTAGCAAAAGTACCATCGGCTAAACTTGCTCTAACTTGGTTGAAAAATTCGGTGTAGGTGATATTGTTTGTTGGAATATTTTGCATTTTTGGAAATTTTATCAAATATAAAAAATCCCCAACTACTTTTGGTAATTGAGGATTAGTTTATTTTGACATGAATCAATTATTCGTTAACCAAAACCCATTCGCCAGAAGCAATCATGCTTTCAGCTTTTTTGAATTTCATGGTTTCGCTTTTACCACTCATGACATGTTTGATAGTTACGGTGTCATTACGATTGATTTTTGGTGTTTCTCTAGTAATTGTTTCCGTTACTTGTGGTCTTTGGCTTGCCATTTCACCCGCTCTTCTTGCTTCATTTGCAGCGTCATCGCTGTCTAAATCTTGCTTTGATTCGGTATAATTTTCTTTTTGACGCACTTGTTTTGCTTCGTGAATATCAGACGGGTTTTGTGAAGGTAAATTTCCTTTGAACAAGAATGAAATTACTTCTTTATTTACGTCATCAATCATTTTTTTAAACAAGTTGAACGCTTCAAATTTATAAATCAATAAAGGATCTTTTTGCTCATGAACTGCTAATTGAACTGATTGTTTTAACTCGTCCATTTTGCGTAAATGTTTTTTCCAAGCTTCATCTACAATTGCTAAAGTGATGTTTTTTTCAAAATCTGTCACTAAAGTTTTTCCTTCTGAAGTGTATGCTTTTTCTAAATCGGTTACAACATTCAACGATTTGATTCCGTCTGTAAAAGGAACGATAATTCGTAAATATTGACCATTATTGTTTTCATAAACATTTTTGATAATAGGATAGGCTTCCGATGCATTCCTTGTAATCTTATCGTTATAATGTTCTAAAACAGCTTTATATGTTTTTCCTGTAATTTCTCTGTCGGATAGTTTTCCAAATTCAGCTTCAGAAATTGGCGAACTTATTGAGAAATAACGAATTAATTCAAACTCATAGTTTTTAAAATCACCAGCTAATTTATTTTGTTCTACTATTAATTCGCAAGTATCATACATCATGTTTGCGATATCGACTTTTAAACGTTCTCCGTGTAATGCGTGACGTCTTCTTTTGTAAACTACTTCTCTTTGTGCGTTCATTACGTCGTCATATTCTAACAAACGTTTACGCACTCCAAAGTTGTTTTCCTCTACTTTTTTCTGTGCTCTTTCGATAGATTTTGTCATCATCGAGTGCTGAATTACTTCACCTTCTTTTAGACCAATTCTATCCATAACTTTTGCTACTCTTTCTGATCCAAATAAACGCATTAAATTATCTTCCAAAGACACGTAGAATTGTGAACTACCCACGTCTCCCTGACGACCAGCACGACCTCTTAACTGACGGTCTACACGACGCGAATCGTGACGCTCTGTTCCGATAATAGCCAAACCACCTGCTTTTTTAACTTCTTCAGATAATTTAATATCGGTACCACGACCGGCCATATTGGTTGCAATGGTAACTACTCCAGGTTTTCCTGCTTCGGCTACAATTTCTGCTTCACTTTTGTGCATTTTAGCATTCAATACATTGTGTTGAATACCTCTAATTTTCAACATTCGGCTTAATAATTCCGAAATTTCTACCGATGTTGTTCCAATCAATACAGGTCTTCCTGAATTTGATAATTGTACTACATCTTCAATAACTGCGTTAAATTTTTCACGAACAGTTCTATAAATCAAATCGTCTTTGTCTTTACGAGCCATTGGTCGGTTTGTTGGAATTTCTACAACATCTAATTTGTAGATTTCCCAAAATTCACCAGCTTCGGTAACAGCAGTTCCTGTCATACCTCCTAATTTGCTATACATACGGAAATAATTCTGTAATGTAATTGTAGCAAATGTTTGTGTAGCCGCTTCAATTTTAACGTTTTCTTTAGCTTCAATAGCTTGGTGTAACCCGTCTGAATAACGACGGCCATCCATAATACGACCAGTTTGTTCATCAACAATTAATACTTTATTGTCCATGATAACATATTCAGTATCTTTTTCAAATAAAGTATAAGCTTTTAACAACTGTGTTAATGTGTGAATACGTTCCGATTTGATAGAAAAATCTTTAAATAATTCTTCTTTGCGTTCTGCTTCTGCTTCTGTAGAAAGATTTTCTTTTTCAATTTGAGCAATTTCGGTTCCAATATCTGGTAAAACAAAAAACAGAGCATCTGTATCTTGTGAAAGATATTGAATTCCATTATCTGTTAATTCTACCTGATTGTTTTTTTCTTCAATAACAAAATATAATGCTTCATCAATTTTTGGCATTTCTCTGTTGTTATCTTGCATGTATTGATTTTCAGTTTTTTGAAGTAATTGTTTTACTCCTTCTTCTGATAAAAATTTAATTAAAGCTTTGCTTTTTGGTAACGCTCTATGAGAACGTAACAAGTAAAAACCAGCATCTTTATTATTTCCTTCTTTAAACAAACGTTTTGCTTCAGTTAAGCAATCAGTAGCTAATTTACGTTGTAAGGAAACTAAGTTTTCAACTTTTGGTTTTAATTCATTAAATTCATGACGATCTCCTTGAGGAACTGGTCCAGAGATGATTAAAGGTGTTCTGGCATCATCAATTAATACAGAATCGACCTCGTCAACAATAGCATAATTATGTTTGCGCTGTACTAAATCTTCAGGTGCATGAGCCATATTATCACGCAAATAATCAAAACCAAATTCGTTATTTGTTCCATAAGTAATATCAGCTTCGTATGCTTTTCTTCTTTCAAGTGAGTTAGGCTGATGATTGTCAATACAATCTACTGTCATTCCATGAAATTCAAAAAGAGGCGCTTTCCATGTACTATCACGTTTTGCTAAGTAATCATTTACTGTTACTAAGTGGACTCCATTTCCAGTTAAAGCGTTTAAGTATAATGGTAATGTTGCTACTAATGTTTTCCCTTCACCAGTTTGCATTTCGGCAATTTTACCTTGATGTAATACAACTCCACCAATTAATTGAACGTCATAATGAATCATATCCCAAGTAATGGCTTTACCAGCAGCATCCCATGAGTTTGCCCAGCTTGCATTGTCACCTTCAATAGTAATATATGATTTTGTAGCTGATAATTCACGATCTTTTGGAGTAGCAGTTACTGTAATTGTTGTGTTTTCTTTGAAACGGCGTGCTGTTTCCTTCACAACAGCAAATGCTTCAGGAAGAATTTCGTTAAGTATCTTTTCAGAAATTTCATACGCTTCTTTTTCGATTTTGTCGATTTCAGCATAGATATCTTCACGAGCATCAATATCTTGTGTTTGCTCGGCATCTTGCTTTAAAGAAACTATTTTAGCATCTTTTTCTGCACGAGCTTGTTGTATTTTTGATTTGAATTCGGCAGTTTTAGCACGTAATTCATCGTGAGATAACGCTTTTAAAGCATTTTCAAAAGATTTTACTTTTGTGATTAAAGGTTGAATCGCTTTTACATCTTTCTCCGATTTATCACCCACAAAAGCCTTCAATATGGAATTTATGATACTCATAATTTTTATTTTCTAAATGTTTGCAAATATAACCAAAAAAAAAGCCTCAGTGAAGAGACTTGTTTCTGTTGTGTTTATTTATTTTTTAATATTCGTCCTCATTCCAAAGATAATCTTCGTCAGTAGGATAGTCTGGCCAAATCTCTTCCATTGATTCATAGATTTCACCTTCGTCTTCTATAGACTGTAAGTTTTCCACTACTTCTAATGGAGCTCCAGTTCTAATAGCATAGTCGATAAGTTCATCTTTGGTTGCTGGCCAAGGTGCATCACTCAAGTATGACGCTAATTCTAATGTCCAATACATCTTTTTATCGATTTAAGTTTATGCAAAAATAAATTTATTACTTAAAAAATCAAGTTTTTTTTTACTTTTTTTATTAAAATTTAAGAACGTAGTTTTTTAAGGTTCAAATGGAGTTGTTTTTTTGTAATTATTTTTGCCAATCAATCCAAATAAAGCAATAAAATCCTGAGTATAGAATACTATTTTCGTGGTATCCATTGTACTTCATCAGCGTTCAAGTCGTAGGACAACTTTCGTGCCAAGACAAAAAGATAGTCAGAAAGTCGGTTTAAATACTTAATTACATGCTCATCTGTCGGTTCTATGTCATTCAAATGCACTGCTAAACGCTCAGCTCTACGACAAACACAACGAGCAATATGACAATATGACACAGTAGTATGGCCGCCAGGTAAAACAAAATGAGTCATAGGAGGTAACGATTCTTCCATTGTGTCAATTTCATTTTCTAAAAACTCAATGTCTGACTCAATAATGCCTAAATTTTGTAATCGTGGTTGTCCGTTTTTTAAGGTTTCTTTCTCGGGAGGAGTGGCTAAAATAGCACCAACTGTGAATAAGCGATCTTGTACTTCGATAAGAACATTTTTGTACAATTGATTCATTTCTTGATCACGAATTAATCCTATGTGAGAATTTAATTCGTCAACAGTTCCATAACTTTCGATTCGTATATGATGTTTTGGAACGCGAGTTCCACCAAATAATGCTGTAGTTCCTGTGTCTCCTGTTTTTGTGTAGACTTTCATTTTGTGAATAAAGATTATGAGTTTAAAAAGTGTTATTATATTTTAAACTAAATTTCTTTTCCAAAGATAACAAAATTTAAAGTGAATCAGCAACCAGCTTTGAGTTGAAAACAAAACTTCTGGTGTTAATTCTATTTTTTATTTAGTGTATCGCTTTCGATAATTCCATCACGCAAACGAATGATTCTGTGAGCATAAGCAGCAATATCTTCTTCGTGTGTTACTAAGATTACTGTGTTTCCGTTGGCGTGAATTTCGTTGAATAAATTCATTATTTCCACCGAAGTTTTACTGTCTAAGTTTCCAGTTGGTTCATCGGCTAAAATGATAGAAGGTTTGTTTACCAAAGCTCTCGCCACCGCTACACGCTGACGTTGACCACCTGAAAGTTGATTGGGTTTGTGATCCATTCTATCGTCTAACCCAACTTGTGTTAGTACTTCGGTAGCACGTTCCACACGTTCTGATTTAGAATGACCTGCATAAACCATCGGTAAAGCTACATTATCCAAAGCCGTTGTTCTAGGCATTAAGTTAAAGGTTTGAAAAACGAACCCAATTTCTTTATTACGAATTCCTGCCAATTCATCGTCTTGCATTTCGCTCACGTGTTTTCCGTTCAAAATGTAAGTCCCAGAAGTTGGCGTATCCAAACAACCTAAAATATTCATCAACGTTGATTTTCCAGAACCTGAAGGTCCCATCAAAGCAACATATTCACCTTTGTTGATTTCTAAATCGATGCCTTTTAACACATACACGATTTCGTTTCCTAAAGGAAAATCTCTTTTGATATTGGTTATTTTGATTAACGGATTTGCCATATTGAAATTAGAATTTAGCCTCTCGACTTCGCTCGAGATGACAATATTATTGATGTAACACTACTATAAGTAGAAAAAGAAAGGATTTTGTTACAACTAAAAGCGAATTCTTTCAAACAAATGCGAACTTATGGTTTTATTCGGATTGATGATGAAATGTTCCTTTTTTTGTTCGGCTCTAAAAAACACAATTCCCCATTGAAATGTGTCAATTGTGACCGAAACCTTTGGATGATTTTTTATGATTTTCCAAACATCTTCCATGTCGGTTGACCAATGAATGTCATCAAAAATCCAAACGGAATCATTTGAAACCGTTGGAAGTAAGGCTTCAAAGTACTCTAAAGTCGCTTTTTTGGAATGGTTGCCGTCGAAATAGATCAGTTGGCAGTGTTCAGTGTTGAGCGGGCAGTTTTTAAAATAATTTGAAAATTCAGTAGTTACAAATTCAATATTTTGAAAATTTGAATTTTGCTTTTGTAATTGAACTTGCGCTTGTTTTTGTGTATTTGTGCAACCTTCTAAAGTGATAATTTTTGTATTTTCATTTGCTAAAGAAAGTGCTGAAGTGGCCAAACCTAATGAAGTACCAATTTCTAAAACGCTTTTTGGTTGAAAATAACGAACGATTCTAAAAAGCAATTCGGCATTTTTTGGAGTAATTCCAGCGGTTTGTGCGATTTTTGAAATTGCTCTAACGTTCGATTTAAAAACTCTCGAACCTGCACCAAAATCGGTTACTTCAATCGTATTTTTATTTTCTAAAAGCGATTTTCGGTACGATTTTAAGGTTTTGTATTCTGAATATTTTGTGTTGTCATAAAAACATTTCGTAACCAAATCAAACACAAATGGCGAATGTATTCCATGTTCGTTTTTGGAATGGAAAAGAAATTTTAAATAGGATTTAATTAAATGATTCATAATGTAAGCACTGATTTCACGAATTAGCACAAATTAGATTGGTGAAAATTCGTGTAATTTGTGCTGGTTTTTTATTCTAAGCGAAAGTCATCAAACTCATAGTTATTCTCTTGATTTTTAAAATGCACAACTAAGTTGTCTTTAACTACATAAGAATAAATTTCTGGAGCATCACCATTTTCGTGTTTTTCATAAAATAAGTTTCCTTTTGTCCACCATTTTCCTTTTTCAGTAAATGTTTGAATTTCACAATCTTGTTTAGTTGTAAACATAATTACATAAGTTCCATTAGCAAATCTTTGAACAATCCAGTGTTTTTCTACACCCTCATATTGTTTTTCAACTTCAAAACCTTTCCAAATACCAACAAGCTTTTTGTCATTATTGTTTTCTGATTTGAAAGATGTAAATAGAATAATTCCTAAAAATAGAATTAGAGTTTTGAATGTTTTCATTTTTTTAATAATTAGTTAGTTATATCTATTGTTTTGATGTTGTTAGTTGTAAAGAAAAATAAAAAACCTTCTGCTGATTTTACATATTCAAGTTCTTTTTCTTTTTCGTAAAGGTATTTATTTTGTTTTTTTCTTTTGTTGTTTTCTTTTTTAATGTCTTTAAACTCTTTTTCTAATTCTTTGTCAGATTCTTTGAATGAATTAATCGTTTCAGCTAGTATTTTTTTGTACTCTTCTGATTCTTTATATTTCTGAAAGTGTTTCAATTTTAAATCGATATATTCTTGATTTGATATATGAACTTCTTTAACATAGTTTCCGTCTTTTATTTCAAATAACGAATAGTTCTCATAAACAGAACTATATCCCATATGAACGTAGTCTAACATTTCACCACGAGGACATATTAAAACACCATTATAAAAATTGCATTCAAAATCTTTTATCTCTTTAAAAGCTATAGTATAAATAGATATTAATTCTTCTTTATGATTTCCTTGGTCATCTTTATAGTATCTTATTTTGTAAATATTATCAACAATTAATTTGTTGTTTTTTATTTTAAAATAAGCAATGTATCCTCTCCACAGTCCTGTGCTTATTGTTGTGAATGTATTATCAGGTAATGGATTTTTTTCGAAATAAGTTTCGAGAGGATTGCAATGTAGTTTTAGTGTATCTTTTTCAATAATTAGATAATCAGGTGCTTGGGCGGTAGCACTAATTTTGTTTAAGCTAAAAATAATTAAAGATACTATGATGAAGATTTTATTTATTTTCATTTTTCTGTTTCTATAAACAACGAATTTTCTTATGAAAAATTGTAATAAGATATTTTTTTGTTTTAAATAAAATTGAAAATTAATTTATTCCATTTTCGAACTCAACTCAAACCAACGTTCTTCTTTTTCTTCTAACGATTGAATGATTTTTTGCAATTCATTTGCTTTTGCTTCAATCTTATCATCAGAAACTTTTCCGTCGGCGAATTCTTGTTCGATTTGTTTTTTGTTGTATTCTAAATCTTTGATTTCGCGTTCTAATTTATTGAATTCCTTTTGTTCGTTGAAATTCAAACCAGCTGAAGCAGTATTTTTTTCTTTCCAACTTACTTTTTCCGTACTTACATTTGAAAGTGTTTTTGGTTCAGCCGAATCTTCATAACTTCTAAAATCAGAATAATTCCCAGGGAAATCTTCAATTTGACCTTCGCCTCTAAAAACAAATAAGTGATCCACAATTTTATCCATAAAATAACGGTCGTGACTCACCACTAATAAACATCCAGGAAAATCTAAAAGGAAACTTTCTAAAACATTTAGAGTTACAATATCCAAATCATTTGTTGGCTCATCTAGAATCAAGAAATTCGGATTTTGAATTAAAACCGTACATAAATACAAACGTTTCAATTCGCCACCACTTAATTTTTCTACAAAATCGTATTGTTTTTTCGCATCAAATAAAAAGCGTTCCAATAATTGTGAAGCCGAAATAATTTTACCTTTAGTCAACGGAATATATTCGCCATATTCTTTGATGATATCAATTACTTTTTGTCCTGGTTTTGGGTTGATGCCACTTTGTGTGTAATAGCCAATTTTAATCGTATCACCAATAATTACTTTACCAGAGTCAGGTTGAATCGTTTGGGTTAAAATATTTAAAAAAGTCGATTTTCCTGTTCCGTTTTTACCAATAATTCCAATGCGTTCGCCTCGTTGAAACGAATAGGTAAAATCGTCCAAAATTTTTCTATCTGGAAAACTTTTATTTAGTTTTACCATTTCGATAATCTTGCTTCCCATGCGTTCCATGTTGATTTCGAGCTCTACTACATTCTCTTTTCTTCGGCTTTCGGCTTTTTCTTTAATGACGTAAAAATCATCTTGACGCGATTTTGATTTGGTAGTTCTAGCTTTTGGTTGACGACGCATCCAAGCCAATTCTTTTACGAATAAGTTTTGCGCTTTATCGATACTCGCATTTTCAGAAGCCAAACGTTCTTCTTTTTTCTCTAGATAATACGAATAATTGCCTTTGTATTGGTATATTTTTCCGTTATCTAATTCAATGATTTCATTACAAACACGTTCCAAAAAGAATCGGTCGTGCGTTACCATAAATAACGTGATATTTTCTTTTGCAAAATAATCTTCTAACCATTCAATCATCTCTAAATCAAGGTGATTGGTTGGCTCGTCTAAAATCAATAAATCGGGTTTACTAATCAAAATAATTGCTAAGGACAAACGCTTTTTTTGTCCACCCGACATGTTTTTGACTTTCATTTTCAAGTCTTCCAACTTCAGTTTGTACAAAATTTGCTTGAATTGCGTTTCAAAATCCCACGCATTGTGTCTGTCCATATCATCAAAAGCTCTTTGATATGCTTCCTCATCATTCGGATTTTCTAAGGCTTTCTCGTAGCGTTCAATTACTTTCAAAATTTCATTATCCGAAGCAAAAATATTTTCCTCAATAGTTAATTCGTCTTGCAAATTATTATTTTGCGACAAAAAGGCCATGTTAATCTCTTTTCGAATCACCACTTGTCCAGTGTCGGGTTCATCTAAGCCATTAATAATGTTCATAATGGTGGTTTTTCCCGAACCGTTTTTAGCGATAAAAGCTATTTTTTGATCTTTGTTAATGCCAAACGAAACGTCTTTAAAAAGAATACGTTCGCCATAAGATTTGGAGATGTTTTCGACTGATAAGTAATTCATAATATAATTTAGAAATGCAAAAATAGTTTATTGTATCTAAAGATTATAGATTATTTCCTAACTTTGTGAAAATGCATTTTATGACTTCCAAAAAGAAAAATAAAATAGAAGAACCAGCAGAAGCTTACGAAGTAACTCCTAAAAGTGAAGTTATTGCGAGTAATGATGCTTGGGAGCAATTGCCAGAACATGTCCAAAAAGCAATTGAGCTGGGTATTGAACAAGCAGACAAAGGTCTTGTTTTTACTCATGAAGAAGTTATGTCTAATTTGAAAAAGAAATATCCTTTTTTGAATGGAATATAAGGTTGTTTGGGTTCCTTTAGCTGTTGAAATTTATATGGAAGAAATTGATTTTATTTATTTAAAATGGAATCAAAAAGAAGTTGATGCTTTTGTCATGTTAGTTGATAAAAATTTAAAAAGATTATCGATTAATCCTTTAATTGGTCAAATTTATAAAAATGTTTACAAAATAGTTATATCCAAACAAACATCATTATTTTATAAGATTATTGAGAAAGATAAAAAGGTTGAATTAGTGTATTTTTGGAACAACAAAAAAGATTCTCAATAAATCATGCAACTATCCGTAATCATTCTCAACTATAATGTGCGCTATTTTTTAGAGCAATGTGTTTTTAGTGTTCAAAAAGCATTGGAAGGCATTGATGGTGAAATTATTGTCATTGATAATGCTTCGTCTGATGATAGCTGCGAGATGATGAAAGTCAAATTTCCGCACATCAAACTCATTGAAAACGAAGCAAATTTAGGTTTTCCAAAAGGAAATAACATCGGAGTTGCTCAAGCTAAAGGGGAATACATTTGCATCTTAAATCCTGATACCGTTGTTGCAGAAGATACTTTTTCAAAAATACTCAACACTAAAAACTTGCAACTGAACACTGGAATTATCGGTTGTAAATTAATCGACGGTTCAGGAAATTTCCTTCCCGAAAGCAAACGTGGTGTTCCAACGCCTTGGGTGGCTTTTACAAAGATTTTTGGATTGTATAAAATTTCCAATTTTTTCGGAAAATATTACGCCCAACATTTATCGGAAAAAGAAACTGGTAAAGTTGATATTTTAGTCGGAGCTTTTATGGTAATGAAACGTGAATTATATCTGGAAGTAGGTGGTTTTGATGAAAATTGCTTTATGTATTCCGACGATATCGATTTGAGTTATTTGGTGTTGAAAACTGGAAAATCGAATTATTACTTTCACGAAACTTCTGTGATTCATTATAAAGGAGAAAGTACCGTTAGAGATGGAACTTATATGAAACGTTTCCGTGAAGCAATGCAATTTTTCTACAACAAACACTTTAAAAGATCATGGTTTTTTGATGTCATGATGCAAGTAGGAAGTTTTGTTTTTAGTCTTTTGAAGAAGAGTCAGCAAAAAAATGAAGTTCGAATTATTGATGAATATTTCGTTTTTTCAAGAAAAAATAGAGAACTTAATCTATCAAAAAAAACAAATTATTTATCTGATTTTAATCAATTTGAGAACCAATCGTATAAAAACATTGAAATAATATTTGATACCACTACTTTTAGTTTTGATGAAATTATTACTTTTATGCAGTTAAATAAGCGTAAAAATCTAAGTTTCAAAAATTATATTTTGAGTTCGAATTATCTAATTGGAAGCAATGATTCGAACGATAGAGGACAAATAATTTTGTTGTAAAAAATTATTGATTTCTTTAAAAATCGAATGAAAAATTAGTATTTTTGCAAACCAAATACAAAAACACAACTTTAGTTTAAAGATATGGCAAAGTTTGAATTGAAATTACCTAAAATGGGTGAAAGTGTTGCAGAAGCAACCGTAACCAACTGGTTAAAAAAAGTTGGAGATAAAATTGAAATGGACGAAGCAGTACTTGAAATTGCTACTGATAAAGTAGATAGCGAAGTGCCTTCAGAAGTTGCAGGAATACTTGTTGAAATTTTATTTAATACCGATGATGTAGTTCAAGTTGGTCAAACTATCGCTATTATCGAAACGGAAGGTGGTGCTGTTGCATCAACTCCAGAAGTTAAAGCAGAAGCGCCAGTTGCAGTTGTAGAAGTTGCGAAAGCAGTAGAAGTAGCAAAAGAAACTGTTGCTCCAGCTGATTTTTCGGCATCAGAAAAATTCTTTTCACCATTAGTAAAAAACATTGCTAAAGAAGAAGGAATTTCATTGGCAGAATTAGAGTCTATTGCTGGTTCTGGTAAAGATGGTCGTGTAAACAAAGAAGATTTATTAAATTATATCAAAAACAGAGGAAGTCAGCCTGCAGTTGTGGCAACTCCAGTTGTAGCTTCAAAAGCAACTCTAGCTCCAGCAGCACAATCCGTTCCGGTTTCAGTAAATGGTGGTGACGAGATTGTGGAAATGGACAGAATGCGTAAGTTGATTTCGGGTTACATGGTAGCTTCGGTTCAAACTTCAGCTCACGTTCAGTCGTTCATTGAAGTAGATGTTACCAATATTGTAAAATGGAGAGATAAAGTTAAAAATGCTTTCGAGAAGAGAGAAGGTGAGAAGTTGACTTTCACACCAATTTTCATGGAAGCGGTAGCAAAAGCATTGAAAGATTTCCCAGGAATGAATATTTCAGTTGATGGTGAGTTCATCATCAAACGCAAAAATATCAATTTAGGAATGGCAGCTGCTTTACCAAATGGAAACTTAATTGTTCCTGTAATTAAAAACGCTGACCAATTAAACTTAGTTGGAATGGCGAAAGCAGTTAACGATTTAGGAAACCGTGCAAAAGCTGGAAAATTAAAACCAGACGATACACAAGGTGGAACTTACACGGTTACGAATGTAGGAACTTTTGGTTCTGTTTTTGGAACTCCAATTATCAACCAACCACAAGTAGGTATTTTAGCTTTAGGTGCTATTAGAAAAGTACCAGCAGTTATTGAAACTCCAGAAGGAGATTTTATCGGAATCCGTCAAAAAATGTTTTTATCGCATTCATATGACCATAGGGTGGTAGATGGTGCGTTGGGAGGAAGTTTTGTAAAACGAGTTGCAGATTATTTAGAAGCTTGGGATATTAATAGAGATATTTAAAAAAATATAAAACGACCTAATAATTTCAGGTCGTTTTATATTTTTATTTGTAGGTGTTGGGATGTAAAAAAAATAATGGAATGAATAAAAAGGTTCAACTTCAAGATTTAGGACGAAAAGATTACAAAGTTACTTGGGATTATCAGGAAGAACTTTTTAAGAAAATAGTAGATATAAAAATTCAAAATCGCAAGGATGAAACAGCTTTAGCAACACCAAATTATTTTTTATATGTAGAACATCCACATGTTTATACTTTGGGAAAAAGTGGCGATATGTCTAATCTTTTGTTATCAGAGAAACAATTAGAAGCAAAAGGGGCAACTTTTTATAAAATAAATAGAGGAGGAGATATTACGTATCATGGTCCAGGTCAAATAGTGGGATATCCAATTTTAGATTTAGAAAATTTTTTTACAGATATTCATAAATATTTACGTTTACTTGAAGAAGCGATTATTTTGACCTTGGCAGAATATGGTATACAATCAGAACGAAGCGAAGGAGAAACAGGTGTTTGGTTGGGTGTAGGCACACCATTCGCTCGTAAAATTTGTGCTATGGGTGTACGGGCTTCTCGTTGGGTAACTATGCATGGTTTTGCTTTAAACGTTAATGCAGATTTAGGATATTTCGACAATATTATTCCTTGTGGCATAAAGGGAAAAGCTGTAACTTCAATGCATGTGGAGCTAAACAAACAAGTTGATGAAGAAGGAGTGAAGTCTAAAATATTAAACCATTTTCAAAAACTCTTTGAAGCTGAAATTATGTAGTTGGTAAAAAACTCCTTGATTACAAATTTAGGCTTAGTTGTTCTGGAAGTAATCTAAAACTCATGCGGTGATATTTGCAAGGTCCATATTTCTTTATGGCTTCACGGTGTTCTTTGGTAGGATATCCTTTGTTTTTTTTCCAATTATACATTGGAAATTCTTCATGAATTTTATCCATATATTCATCTCTGTATGTTTTTGCTAATACAGAAGCAGCAGCGATACTTAAAAATTTACCATCTCCTTTTATTATGCTAGTATTTGGAATAGATTTTAGTATTTCAATTTCTTGTGCTGAAAAAATTTTACCATAGGTTTGTTTTAGTCCTAATTTTCCATTTATAGGTCTATTTCCATCAACAATTATATGTTCGGGAATAGTTTTTAATTTTAAAACACATTCTTGCATTGCTTTCATGGAAGCGTTTAAAATGTTTATTTCATCAATTTCTTCATTATATATATGCGTTACAGCAAAAGTAATAGCGTTATCTTCAATAATAGGTTTTAATTTTTTCCGATTTTTTTCTGATAACATTTTTGAGTCGTTGAGTATTCCGTTGTTAAATGAAGAATTGAGAATGATTGCGGCAGCAGTAACAGGGCCGGCAAGGCATCCTCTGCCAGCTTCATCGGTTCCGCATTCAAAATTAAAATTGCTATAACTTTTACTTAACATATCTTTTTTTGTCAAAAATATAATTTTTTACGCAACCTTTTTGCGATATATTCATCTTTATAATGAGAATCTTTCGCAAAATGTTTTTTTTAAACAAAAACTTTAACATAAATAAATTAGTAATATTCCGAAGTATTATTTGTTTATTTAAGAAATAATTAAGAAGTTTGCGGAATAACTAACTCAAATAAATTTAATATGAGATCGAAGTTTAAATGGATTTTTACGCTTTTAGTAGCGTTTATGATGCAGTTTTCGTTCGCGCAAGAGAAAACTGTTACAGGTGTAGTTACAGATGAACTAGGACCTGTTGTTGGTGCAAATGTTGTAGTTAAAGGTACAACTAATGCTACCACAACTGATTTTGATGGAAAGTATTCTATCAAAGCAAAATCAGGAGATGTGTTAGAGATATCATTTCTTGAAAGTAAAAAATCAATATCTGTAGGGGCTGCAACAAATTATAATGTTGAGCTTAAGCAAGAATTGAAAGAGGTTGTTATTACAGCTTATGGTATTGCTAGAGAGACTAAAAAACTAGCGTATGCTACCCAAAAGGTTCAGGCAAAAGAGTTGATGCAAGCTGCTCCAGTTAACCCTGTTACTGCTTTGGCGGGTAAGGTTTCTGGTTTGAACATTATTACAAAAAATAATGGTGTTAATCCATCAACATCTATTATTTTGCGTGGTTATAAAGGGATTACAGGTGATAACTCGGCTTTAATTGTTATTGATGGAATTATTCAATCTGGAACTGCTTTAAATAGTTTGAGTCCAAACGATATTGAATCTATCAACGTTCTTAAAGGGGCTTCTGCAACTGCATTATACGGTTCTCAAGGTAGAAATGGAGCTTTAATTGTTACTACTAAACAAGGTAGTAAAGAAACTGGTTTGAGTGTAGAATTCAATTCAAGTTATACTGTAGAAAAAATCAAGTATTTTCCAGAATTGCAAACTACTTTTGGTCCTGGGTTTAATAATGAGTATGATCCATATGAAAACACAAGTTGGGGGCCAAGATTTGATGGTGTGCCAAGAAGAGTTGGTCCAATTTTAAATGATGGATCTTATCAGTTGTTACCTTATCAAGCTATTCCGGATAACAGAAAAGATTTCTTTGTTGATGGTATTACTAAAATTAATACAATTGCTTTAAGTGGTGGAGATGAAAAATCAACTTTTTATTTTTCTGCTCAAAGAAGTGATGTTACTGGTATTACTCCGAAAGATGAGTACGTAAAAAATAACTTTAGATTGAATGCTTCTAGAACTTCTGGTAAGTTTAAAATTTCTACAGGTGTTTCTTTCTTTACAGATAAGTCTAATGTTGCAGGTGATGGTGGTTACCAAACAAGACCTTTATATTGGAGTATTATCAATACTCCAGCAAATATTCCTTTAACTTCTTATAAAGATTGGAGAAATAATAAGTTTGCAACTCCTGAAGGTTATTTTAATGAATATTATCAAAATCCTTATATGTTGATTGATATTGCAAGAAATGAAGCGACTTCAAATAGATTATTTTCAAATGTTAAATTTAATTATGAATTCACAAAATGGTTTTCAGCAGCGTATAGTTTGTCTGGAACTTTCTTTAATTCATATGCAAGAAATACAAGAGATGCTGTAACATATAATCCTGTTTTAGCTCCAACAAGAACTGATGCTAATACAGTAGCGTCTGTGGCTGAAGGAACTAGTACTAACACAAGAATTACATCAGATTTAGTGCTTACATTTAAAAGAGAATTATTTAAGGATGTTAAAGGAACTTTAATCTTAGGTAATGCTTTATATACTTATAAAGAAAACAACTTAAATGTTGGTGGTAACGATTTGTTTGTTCCTGGATTGTACAATCCTTCTGTTAGAACTGGTGAGTTAACCGGAGGTTCAAGTGTTTTTCAAGAAAGAAGAGTTGGTAATTTTGCTGATTTAACATTAGATATTTCTACTTTCTTATCTTTAAATGGTGCTTATCGTTTAGATAGATCTTCTACTTTAAAAGATTCATATGATTTTTACACTTATGGAGCTTCTCTTTCTATGTTAGATGCTTTGCCTTCAATTAAAGGTGATATTATGTCTTTTTGGAAAATTAATGGAAGTTATTCTAAAACTGGTTTTGCTCCTTCTATAGGATTTATTAATGAGACTTATGCAACTCCTGCTGGTTTCCCTTTTGGTGAGATTGTTGGTTTGGCAGCTCCTACTAATGGTGCAAGTGCAACTTTTTCTCCTTCTTTTACAAAATCATATGAGTTTGGAACTGAATTAGGAATGTTTAATAATAGATTAAATATTAAGGCTAATTACTTTAATACAACTACTGATAATGAGTTTTTAACATCTTCAACTTCTTATGCGTCTGGTTTGGCTGCTTTAAGACTTAACTCAGGTTCAATGGAAAGTAAAGGTATTGAATTAGATGTTAACGGTTCTATTATTAAAAATGATAACTTTGAGTGGAAATTAGGAGTTAATCTTTCTAAAATTAAAAGTGAAGTTTTATCATTGTCTGATGGTGCTGATAGATTACAAACAGGTTTAGCTACTTCAGAAGTTGGTATTTTTGCTCAAGTTGGTGAATCATTCCCTTCTTTATATGGAACTGCATATACAAGAGATGCTGAAGGTCACATTATGTTAAATGCTGATGGAGACCCAATTGTTAGTTCTGAGTTGAAATTTTTAGGAAATACTACTCCAGATTTAATTATGGGATTCAATACTTCTGTTAGATACAAACAATTTACTTTATCTGCTGTTGCTGATTACAAAACAGGTCATAAATATTATAATAATTTAGTTGACGCATTAGAGTTTACAGGTTCTACACAACATAGTGCTTCTGCAGGAAGAGAACCTTTTGTTTACCCTAATTCTGTTTATGAGTATACTCCAGGGGTATGGTCTGAAAACACAAATATTACTACTTCAAACGGTGGATTTGATTTTTGGACTGGAACTTATAATGCAATTAAAGAAAATTATGTAGTAGATGCTACTACGCTTAAATTAAGAGAGGTTGCTTTAAGCTATGAACTACCTTCAAAATATTTAGATAAGACTTTTATAAAAGGTGTTACTTTAGGTTTTGTTGCTAGAAATATTATCATGTTAAGATCTGCTCAAAATAAAT
Source organism: Flavobacterium sp. (assembly GCF_035299005.1). Lineage (GTDB taxonomy): Bacteria > Bacteroidota > Bacteroidia > Flavobacteriales > Flavobacteriaceae > Flavobacterium. The sequence goes on along the minus strand of NZ_DATGXL010000015.1, from coordinate 243,743 downwards.
ATACAGATCCTGAGTTTACAAATGATAGTCAGCAAGTTACTGGTTTTGGTACACAGTCTCAATTACCTCCAACTGCATCTTATGGATTTAAATTGGATGTTAAATTTTAATAAAAAAGAAATATGAAAATATTGAATAAAATTTTAATAGCACTTTTTGTTGTTGGATTTGCAACTTCATGTAGTGATGATTATTTTGATGTTAATGATAGTCAGAATAGTCCTGTTTCATCTACTCCACCTCTTTCGTTACCAGTTGCGCAAAAATACACTGTTGATGTATTACAAGGTGGTTATAATTCAATGAATACACTTGGAAACTTATGGTCATATTCATGGGCTGCAGGTGGTGATTATGTGTATTTTACTGATGAAACTTTATATTTAGTTACTAGCGGTTTCAGAACAGGAATTTATGAAAATGCATATGTTCTTCCTTTAAGAAATTATGATGTAATTGAAAAAAATACTGATCCAAAGTATACAAATTATGTTGCAATTGCTAAAATCATGAAAGCATTTCATTTTCAATATTTAGTTGATGCTTATGGGGATGTTCCTTACTCTGAAGCTTTACAAGGTGCAGCTAATACTACTCCTGTTTTTGATGATGCAAATGCGATTTATGATGATTTAATTGTTCAGTTATCTGCTGCACAAGATCTTATTACTAATGCTGATGCCTCTGCTTTAGTTCCTGGTTCAGGAAATGATGTAATGTTACATGGTGATATGGCTATGTGGTCTAAATTCGCTAATACACTTAAATTAAGAATTTTATTAAGACAAAGTGAAAAAGCAGGTTTAGTTTCTCAAGCTGATTTTGACGCAGCTGTTAATAATGGTATTGGGTTTCTAGGGGCTGGAGAAAATATCTTATGTAATCCTGGTTATTCAAATGATACTAATAAGCAAAATCCTTTCTATGCTGCTTTTGGTAAAACTGTAGCTGGTGACCCAGCTGCTAATGCTAATGCAACTAGAGCAACTGATTACGCTATATCTAAGTTATCTGTTGACCCTAGAAGAGCATTTATTTACAAAAATGTTGGAACAGGTACTACTTATGCAGGTATTGCTCAAAATAATGTTGGTGGACCAAACTCAGCTAGTTTATCTGGTATCGGACCTGGTGTATTAAATAGTGCTTCTCAAGATGGTGTAATCATGTTGGCAGCTGAAAGTTTGTTTTTACAAGCTGAAGCAGCTTCTAAAGGTTATATTGTTGGTGATGCAGAGTCTTTTTATAATGCTGGTGTTCAGGCTTCATTCGATTATTTAGGTGCAGGTTCTGCTGCTGGTTATTTGACTAGTTACCCATTCCCAAATTCAACAGCTGTTAATTTAGAGGCAATTATTTATCAAAAATGGGTTGCTTTAATCGGAATTAATGGTTTTGAAAGTTGGATTGAATATAGAAGAACTGGTTTCCCAGCTGATTTACCAGTTGCTCCTAATCAAACTAATTCTACAGTTATTCCTGTAAGATTATTATATCCTACTTCAGAGTATGCTGCAAATCCAGATAATGTTCCAACCCAATCATCTGGTGATGCCTTTACCTCAAAAGTATTTTGGCAGAATTAATTAAAAAAAAATGAATTATGAAAAACACATTTAAAACATTAGCGTTTTTATTCATTGGAACACTTGCATTTAACTCATGTGATAGTGTTGGTGATGATGAAGAATTAAACTATGGACAAGGTTCTTATGTAACCCAATTTACTGTAGCTGAAAAAACTGGTTTTTTCTTAAAAGATGACTCAGAAGTTTTTCCTTTTGATATTCCAGTTGAATTAGTTGGTGGTAATGGTCTTGCTCTTAATTCTGATTTAAATTTAACTTATGAAGTTAATTTAGATGAGTCTACAGCTGTAGAGGGTACACATTTTACATTTGATACTCCTGGTAATACTACTGTTGTTCCTGCAGGAAATAAATTTTCTGCTATTAAAATTAATGTTGATTCAGCTACTTTAGATGATCAAAATCCACCAGTATTAGTTTTAGATTTAGTTTCTGCTACTTCTTCTGGTAATAGTGTAGTTATTTCGGGTAATAAAAATCGTATTTATGTTACTTTGCAAGGAACTTGTACTTCAGATTTAGCTGGAAATTATTCTGTAGTTACTACAAGAATTAGTCCTGCTGGAGGTCCTTACACTCGTGATAATGAGATGATCGATGAAATTTCAACAGGTACTTATAATACTACAACTGTAGGTAATTATAAAGCAGTTACTGATTTAACTTTAACTGGTACTTGGAATAATTTAGATGCTTCTTTATCTGACGTAGGTTATGACTTTAAAGAGGTATGTGGAAGAGTAAAAGTTGAGCAACAAAATTTAGCTCATGCTTATTCTAACATTGTAACTCAAAGCTCTGCACAATATGCTAACAGTACTGTTGATGAGGCAACAGGTGTTATTACAATCCAATATTCGATTTGGTTTACTAGTAATACTGTTGAAAGAACTTATCAAAGTGTTTATACTCCAATGTAGTTAATAAAATAAATAATTATTATGAATAAATTTTTAAAAGTATTAGGTGTATTTGCATTTGCATCTGTTTTATTCTCTTGTGATAAAGAAGAGGATGTTGCTGATATTGTTCAAGTACACAAGCCAAATATGACTATTAATATTGCTTCAAATATTAATGCTCAAGAAGGAGATATTGTTCCTTTTACATTGAATTTTGACGAGCCTGTTGGTCGTGAGTTTCATTTTTACGTTGTTAGATTGAATCAAAGTTCTGCATCTGGAGTTGATTCAAGTGTGTCTGAATCTTATTCAAACACTGCTTTTCAGCAAACATTTGTTGTGCCTGCTGGAGCTACTTCTTTTACGGGTGAAATTGTAATTGAAGAAGATATTGACAACGATGATAATGAGCAATTAGTACTTACAGTTGGTGATACTAGAACTTCAGCTGTTTTATTTACACCTTCAATCGTAACAATCAACATTGATAATGTTGTTAAAGATGAATTGACTTTAGATTTTCATTTTAACAAAGATTTTGGTGTAGCTGCTTATTCAAGTTCATTATGTGAAATTGAAAGTTCATTATCAGGAAATGGTTATGATATTGATTTTATTGTGTATGATGCATCGTATAGCGATTTGAGTGTTTTTGATGCTCAAACTGGGGCTTGTGAAGAGTCTTTGACTATGAATTTAGCTGATTATGCTGATGGAGTTTATCACATAACTTCTTTCTTATACACTAATGGTGAATTAGATTTAGCTCACCTTACATTTCCACTTTTAGGATTAGCTGAATTTGAGATTCCTGTTACTGTTGATTATTATAGACCTGGATCTTTCAAAGGTTTGTATGCTCAAGATGCAGCTGATAGATTTACTTCTATGACTCCTGAAGGAACTGAAAGTTATGTTATGTCTGTTGAAGTTTATACAGATGTAGATGGTCAAAGAAAATTCAAAGTGTTTAATGATAATACTGGTGCAATATCTGGTATGGGTAAACACGTAAAAGTTAATAAGAAAAAATAATTTCTTGTTTATATTTAAAGCCCCTATTTATAGGGGCTTTTTTTATTCCCTTTTTTCTCATTACATTTGTGCATATTTTATTAGAATGAGAAACATATTTTTTATTGTAGCCTTTTTTTTCAGTTGTTTTAGTTATTCACAAGATGATAATTTTGGAAGTATAGCCAAACAAGATTCCTTGAAGAATGCAAAACCTCCAATAAACTTATATAAAATCTACAATATACAAAGAGATACAACTTATGTTGATACCTCTTTAACTATACAAAGCGAATACAAATACAACCTTCTAAGAAAAGACATTTTTGGATTGCTTCCTTTTTCTAACGAAGGTCAAACTTATAATACTCTTGATTATGGTTTAAATCGAAAAAGTATTTTTCCTTCTATTGGATTTACTGCAAAACATTTTAATTATTTGGAAGTTAATGATGTTAAATACTATTCAGTTCCTACTCCATTAACAGATTTGTACTATAAAACGGTTATGGAACAAGGTCAATCTTTAGATGCTTTTTTAACCATAAATACAAAACCAAATCTTAACTTCTCAATTGCATATAAAGGATTGAGATCTATTGGTAAGTATGTAAACAATATTGCAAGTTCAGGTAATTTTAGATTTACTTCAAGCTATTTTACTAAAGATAAAAGATATATTTTAAATGCTCATTTTACTGGTCAGGATATTTCGAATCAGGAAAATGGTGGTATTGTAGATGTTTCGCAGTTTGAATCTGGTGCTGATAATTTTAAAGATAGGGAGCGATTAGAAGTTTATTTTGATGATGCAACTTCATTGCTTAAAGGGAATCGTTTTTTTATAGATCATTCATTCAAATTGAGTAAGTCTAACCCTAACAGCTTAGTGTTTACACACCAATTTAATCACGAATACAAATTTTTTGAGTACACTCAGCCGACAGTTAGTTCTAGATTTGGTAGCGCATTTTCTTCTGATATAAATAATAAAACACGTTATAATCATTTGTACAATAAAGTTGGAGTTGCCTATAAAACTAAGGCTTTAGGTGATTTGGAGTTTTTTATAGAAGATAATAAATATAATTATTTCTACAATAGTGTAGTTTATGATGGTTCTGGAAACATAACCGTTCCTAATTCTATTTCTGATAGAATTAACATGATTGGAGGTTTCTATACTTATTTTGCTAATAATATTATAGCTAAATTATCTGTTTCTCAAGCAATAAGTAATCAATCTATTTCTAATATTGAGGCTAATGCTAAATATAAATGGAATGAAGATATTCAACTGGAGTTTAATTTTCAAAAATTAAATAGTCTTCCAAATTTGAATTATACTTTATATCAAAGTGATTATATAAATTACAATTGGTATAACAATTTTAAGACTGAAAAAATGAATCAATTTTCATTTTCGGCAAATACAAAATGGCTTAATCTTACGGCACAGTATAAAGTTTTGAATGATCATTTGTTTTTTAATAATACTACAAATAACATCGCTTCGTTACTTGTAGAACCTGTTCAGTATAATAATACAATAAATTATTTTTCTGTTAAAGCTAATAAAGAAATCAAGTTTTGGAAACTAGCTTTAGATAATACACTTTTATACCAATCGGTGGAACAAACTGATGATATATTAAATGTACCTCAATTAACTACTCGAAATACATTGTATTTTTCTGAATATGTTTTCAAAAAAGCGATGTATTTGCAAACAGGATTCACTTTTCAATATTTTACTAAGTACTATGCAAACGATTATAACCCTTTAATTGGTGAGTTTTTTGTTCAAAATGAAACTAAAATAGGAGGTTTCCCGTTAATTGATTTTTTCGTAAATGCAAGAATTCGTCAAACTAGAATTTTCCTTAAAGCCGAACATTTTAATTCATCACGAACTGGTTATGATTTTTATTCAGCTCCAAATTATCCTTATCGTGATTTTATGGTTCGTTTTGGATTAGTTTGGAATTTCTTTAAGTAGAAGTTTAATTCATAGGCTGGCCTATCTTATAAGTTGTCTATTTTTATATTCCCTATATTCATACTATCTTTGCCAAAATTTTGAGGGCAGCTTGTTTTCAAAATCTAATACTAAATTTTAAAATGAAATACGCTAAAAATATATTAGAAACTATTGGTAATACTCCTTTAGTACAATTAAATAAAGTAACTGCTGAAGTTGATGCATTAGTATTAGCTAAAGTTGAAACCTTCAATCCTGGAAATTCTGTTAAAGATAGAATGGCTGTAAAAATGATTGAAGATGCTGAAGCTGACGGTAGATTAAAACCCGGAGGAACTATCATCGAAGGAACTTCAGGAAATACTGGAATGGGTTTAGCTTTAGCTGCTATTGTAAAAGGATATAAATGTATTTTTGTAATTTCAGATAAGCAGTCTAAAGAAAAGTCAGATATCCTACGTGCTGTTGGTGCAAAAGTAATCGTTTGTCCAACCGATGTAGAACCAACCGATCCACGATCTTATTATTCCGTATCTAAAAAATTAGGAGAAGAAATTCCAAATTCTTGGTACGTAAATCAATACGATAATCCAAGTAACGCAATTGCGCATTACGAACAAACAGGTCCTGAAATTTGGGAACAAACCGAAGGGAAAATTACGCATTTTGTAGTAGGCGTTGGAACTGGAGGAACGATTTCAGGTGTAGCTAAATATTTAAAAGAAAAAAATCCAAATATTAAAATTTGGGGAATTGATACATATGGTTCTGTTTTCAAAAAATACCATGAGACTGGAATTTTTGATGAGAACGAAATTTATTCATACATCACCGAGGGAATAGGTGAAGATATTTTACCTAAGAATGTTGATTTTTCATTAATCGACGGTTTTACTAAAGTTACCGATAAAGATGCAGCTGTTTATACAAGAAAAATAGCTTTAGAAGAAGGGATTTTTGTAGGAAACTCTGCTGGAGCAGCAGTTAAAGGTTTGTTGCAGTTAAAAGAACATTTTGGGCCAAATGATGTAGTTGTAGTTTTATTTCACGATTCGGGAAGCCGTTACGTTGGCAAAATGTTTAATGATGATTGGATGCGTGAAAGAGGTTTCTTAGAAGAAGAAATAACAAAAGCTGAGGATTTAATAAAAGAACACATTGATAAGCCATTGGTTGTAGTTCGTACAGAAGAATTGGTTTCACACGCAATTGAAAGAATGAGAAAATATAAAATTTCTCAAATTCCAGTAATTGATATCAACGGATTTGTAGGTTCTGTTGATGAATCTGATTTGTTCCAAAGCTTTATTTCAGATAAAAATACAGCGGAGAGACCAATTCGAGAAGTAATGGGAAAACCATTTCCAATTGTAAAAATAGGTACGCCAGTTGAAGATGTTTCTAAACTAATTACTAAAGACAACCAAGCTGTTTTAGTGGATTTAGGAAATGGTAAACACCATATTATTACTAAATATGATATCATTGGTTCAATAAAATAATAGAATAAAAAAGGGCGTTCAATTGAACGCCCTTTTTTTATTCTCCTAATAAAACGCCTGAAACATTCCAAGCACTAAAACTTCCGCCTTCGTTTGCACCTTGGGGAATTTTAACTTGTATTGTATGTGTTCCCGCTTTTAAATCTCCTAATTCAATATAGATCGGATTAGTTGCTGTTCCAGGACACCAATTTGAACGACTTAAATCAGATGAGGATAAGCCATCATTAAAATTTCCAGAAGCGGGATTAAATAAACGATAGCTACCACAATCTTGTCGCCAAGGAATAAATGAAAATATTTCTTTTCCATTTAAAAAAATAGTGTTTTTCTTTGGAACAAATTCGTCACCGTTTTCCCAACCTCCATGTCCAGTAGTGATATAGCGCAATTTAGCGTTTTTAATTTCTTTATCAACTACAAAAGTTACCTCCAATCCTTTTTCATGGTTAAACATCGTAGCATATTCCTGACCTGCCATTTCCATAACATTTGTGGTATTAAATAACGGAATAGAAATGTTGTTTTTATTTAATGAACTCTCGCTTGGATTAATGGTAATATTCATCGAAATTTTGTGTCCACCTTTATCATAGTTGCCAATAAATGTACCTACATAGACAGTTTTTCCTGATATATTTGATTTTAAATCGGTAATATCCATTCGATATGGAACCGTTTCGTGCCAAGTTTTGTCTTTCAATTGAATGTAGTTGTATTGCTTAATTCCAAATGGTGTAAAAAAGCGCATTAATTCAATAATAGGAGTGTATTCATTTGTAGCCACAATACCTTGATATTGTTTTCCATTACCGTTTTCATAAATAGGTAAAGTTTTACTTCCGTATTGCAAGCCATCTAAAAATGATTGTTTCTTGTCTTGTGGAATTACAAAAACCGAACCCGTTCTATCATATGCATCACCATTGGATTGTTCTATCAAATCCAAAAAGAGTAAATCACTTTTTTTTATTTCAGGAAATTTAATTTTTTTCAAGATAATAGTTCCGTTTGCAAATCGTAGAATGCTGTCGTTTGACTTTGAAGTATCTGAAAAGTTGATGATTTCATTTTCAAACACTTTTATTGTAGTAAAACGACTCTTCCAAACTAAATCTTTGTAGGATAATCCATCAATAAGCTTGCTTTTCGTGGTATATTTTTGAAGTTCTAAACTAGGATTAACGTTTTTTATTTTTTCAATTTTTGATGCTGAGATTACAAAATTACCATTTCGAACCATTTCTAAAACTAAACCAATGTTTTGTCCTAAAGAAGTTGGAGCTCCTTTAATTTCAAGTTCGTTAGTATACCAAAGTTCAATAGTGTTTGAATTGATAATTGTCTTTGCTTTTTGGCATTTGTAGCCTAAAATGGTTTTGGTTTCTGCTAAAAATTCAAAAGTTTGTTTTGCTAAAGAAAGACTGTCTACCGTTGTAACAGATTTTTCTTTCTGGAGTTGGGTAACTTGTACAACTTTATTTTCAGAACGATTAATCAGAGATTGCTCAAATGGATATAATGCTTTTCCATTATTTATCTTTTCTGAAGTAATCAACGTTTCTGATTTGCTCGAAAAAACTAAAATAGCGTCTTGATTTTCAATTAGTTTTCCGTTTGAACTTCTAGTATAGATTATTTTTAGACCTTTTGTTGGTTTTACTTTGGTTTGAGCGTTAACCAAAGAAAGAAAACTTAATAAAGTAATGGTTATAATTTTTTTCATAAAAGTTGAGTTGTTCAGCAAATATAATTTTTTATCTTTGTTTTTCAATTATATACGCCATACAGAATGAAAGAAGATTTTTTACACCACGTGTGGCAGCATAAGAAATTTGCTGTTACTCAACTTCAAACTACTACGGGAGAATCGATTCAGATTCTAAATTCAGGTCAATATTTGCAGCTTGCTGGGCCTGATTTTTTCAATGCACAAATTATTATTGGTAATCAAAAATGGGCTGGGAATGTAGAAATTCACATCAAGTCATCAGATTGGTATGTTCATAATCACCAGAATGATTCAAATTATGATTCAGTTATTTTACATGTGGTTTGGGAATATGATACACCAATTTTTAGAAAAGATAATCTAGAAATTCCCACACTTGAATTAAGAAATTATGTGGCATTATCTGATTTACATAAATATCAATCTTTAGTTTCTCAAAAGTCTTGGATTTATTGTGAAAATGAAATTAAAAATGTAGATGGTTTTATTTTTAAGAATTGGCAAGAACGTTTATATTTTGAACGTTTGGAGCGAAAATCTGAAGAAATTATGGAGTTGTTAGCTGAGTCAAATAATGATTGGGAAGCGGTTTTGTTTTGTCTTTTAGCTAAAAATTTTGGATTGAATACAAATGGTTCATTGTTTTTAAAGATGGCTAAATCAATTCCATTTTCAGTTGTTAGAAAAGAATCATATATAGTTGAGAATTTAGAAGCCTTGTTTTTTGGTCAAGCAAATATGTTAGTGTCTAATTTTCAGGATAATTATACAAAAAAGCTACATCAAGATTATACATATATAATACAAAAACATAAAATACAAAAAAGTGTTTACGAAAATGTTGCTTTTTTCAAACATCGACCGGATAATTTTCCAACCATTCGTTTAGCGCAATTGGCAGCTTTATACCATAATGAACAAAATTTATTTTCAAAAATTATAAATGCTGTAGCTATTGCTGATATTTATAATTTACTCAGAGTTGAAGTAAATAATTATTGGGAGTTTCACTATAATTTTGATAAAAAAAGTGTTCCTAAGAAAAAGAAAATAACAAGATCTTTTGTTGATTTAATTATAATTAATACCATAATTCCTGTGCGATTTGCCTATGAACAAAGTGTACAAAAAGAATATTCTCAAGAAATGATTGAATTATCAACTGCTATTCAGCCAGAAAGGAATATTGTTATTGATAAATTTGCATCAATTGGAATTTTTGCTAAAAATGCATTTGAAACACAATCACTATTGCAATTAAAAAACGAGTATTGTGATTCTAAAAAATGTTTACAATGCGCAATAGGTGCTTTTTTACTTAAAAATTAATTGTATTTTTGAATAAAATTAATGGTCTATGATCCAAAATCTATTACATTTTTTTGAAAAACATGGTTTTTTTGTAGCGTCACGTTTAGCTGATAAGTTAGGAATGAGAGCTACAAATGTGCGATTGTTTTTTATTTATATTTCTTTTATTACAGTTGGTTTAGGTTTTGGATTTTATCTTACTTTGGCTTTTATCTTAAAATTAAAAGACATGATAAAAACAAAACGAACTTCTGTTTTTGATTTGTAATTTTTGATTCCATGGATAGGCTGAAATCTTATTTTTTGTTTTCTAAAGAACATAGAAGCGGAATCGTTTTATTGTTAATTCTTATTGGGATTACCCAATTAGTATATTATTGGTATTCAAATAGTAATATAATTAGTAAGTCCAAAGATGACAAAGCATGGTTATTGGTGCAAAATGAAATTGATAGTTTGAAACAAACAGTTGCAACACGAAGAGATACAATTTATCCATTTAATCCTAATTTTATTACTGATTACAAAGGTTATAAATTAGGAATGACTGTTGCGGAGATTGATAGATTAAAACAATTTAGAAATCAGAATAAGTATGTTAATTCTGCAGAGGATTTTCAAAAAGTTACTAAAGTTTCAGATAAATTATTACTTAAAATTTCTCCTTATTTTAAATTTCCAGATTGGGTAACTAATAAATCTTCAAGTACATCTGAAAAGTTTCATAAATTTTTGCCTAAAGAAAAAGTAACTATTATTCAAAAAGACATTAATGCAGCAACCAGAGAAGAATTAATTGCTGTTTATGGTATTGGAGAAAAATTAGCAGACAAAATACTTAGCGACAAGGAAAAACTTGGAGGTTTTGTAAGTATGGAGCAATTTCAATTTATGTGGGGTATTAGCCCAGAAGCATTTGCCGATTTGGAAAAACGATTCGTGGTTAAAAATATAAGTTCCGTTAAAAAAATTGCAATCAATAATTTGTCAATGAAAGAATTGGCAAAATTTCCATATTTCAATTATTCCGTTGCAAAAGAAATAGTTGTTTACCGAACAATGAATAACGGAATTAAAGAAATTGCGGATTTAACAAAAATTAAAGGAATGCCTAATGAAAAAATAAAAATAATCGCCTTATATTTGGAATTCTAAAAAAATATTAAAATTTTAAATCAAATTCCAATTATATGAATTCAATATATTTCACAGAAGAGCACCAATTATTTAGAGCTAGTTTACGAGATTTTTTGCAAAAAGAAGTGGTGCCACATATTGAAAAATGGGAAAAAACAGGTACGATTGAACGTTTTATTTGGAAAAAATTTGGCGAGATGGGCTTTTTTGGAATTCGTTATCCTGAGGCTTATGGTGGACTAAATTTGGATTTATTTTATACTGTAGTATTTTTAGAAGAACTTCAAAAAATAAAATCAGCTGGTTTTGCAGCAGCTATGTGGGCACATTCTTATTTAGCAATGACGCATTTGAATGCTGAAGGAGATGAACAAATTAAGCGAAATTATTTAGCGCCAAGTATTTCAGGAGATAAAATAGGAGCGTTGTGTATTACAGAACCTTTTGGAGGTAGTGATGTTGCAGGAATGAGAACAACAGCTATAAAGCAAGGAGATAAGTATGTGATTAATGGCTCAAAAACATTCATTACAAATGGTGTTTACGCAGATTATTATGTTGTGGCGGCAAAAACTACTCCGGATGTGGGGAATAAAGGAATCAGTATATTTTTAGTTGACACAAATACAAAAGGAATTTCAGCAACAAAATTAGATAAATTAGGATGGAGAGCCTCAGATACAGCAGAAATTGCATTTGATAATGTGGAAATTCCGCTTGAGAATTTAATGGGTGAAGAAGGAAAAGGTTTCCCGTATATTATGCAACATTTTGCTTTAGAGCGTTTAATCATGGCTATTAATGCTCATGCTAGGGCTGAATACGCTATTGAGTATACGATTGAATACATGTCTCAACGCGAGGCTTTTGGAACTACAATAGATAAATTTCAAGCGCTAAGACATACTATGGTTGAGCACGCAACAGATGTTGAGCATTGTAAAATATTTAATTACGCTGCTGTAGCTAGATTAGATAAAGGCGAGTATGTAGTTAAAGAAGCTACAATGGCAAAATTAAAATCTACAAAAGTTGCTGATGAAACAATTTATAGTTGTTTACAAATGTTAGGTGGTTATGGTTATATGGAAGAATATCCGTTAGCTCGTTTGTTAAGAGATAGTCGTTTAGGGCCTATTGGTGGAGGTACTTCAGAGATTTTAAAAGAAATTCTGTCAAAAATGATATTTGACAAGCAAAATTATAAACCAGCTGTTAAATAATTTTTTGAATTTTAATTTCTAATTCAGAATTATTTTTTACATTTGCACCCTTAACGAGAGGAGGTGTCAATATTATGTTAATTATACCAATTAAAGACGGAGAAAATATCGATAGAGCATTAAAGCGCTATAAAAGAAAATTTGATAAAACTGGAACTGTTCGTCAGTTACGTGCACGTCAAGCTTTCATTAAGCCTTCTGTGACAAACAGAGCTAAAATCCAAAAAGCAGCATATATTCAAGGATTGAGAGACTCATTAGAGAGTTAGTATTTTTTGAATAAAATATAAAACCGCTAGATAATAAAGTGTAACTTTGTTTCTAGCGGTTTTTTTATGGATTCAAATATTAAAGCATATCAAGATTATTTAATTAAAGAGAAAAATTATTCTCCTTTAACGGTGCAAGCTTATATTGCTGATGTATTTTCTTTTCAGCAATATTTAGAAGATAGTCATGAATCAATATTAATGGAAGAAGTGATTTATTCACAAATTAGAAGTTGGATTGTGGTTTTAGTGGAAAAAAATATTTCTAATGCTTCAATAAACAGAAAAATTTCTTCTTTAAAATCATTTTATAAATTTCTTTTAAAGAGTAAACAGATTTCGGTTAATCCATTGTTGAAACATAAGTCGTTAAAGACAGCTAAAAAAGTTCAAATTCCGTTTTCTGAAAAAGAACTTCAAGATGTTTTTGAACTTAATTCGTATACAAATGATTTTGAAGGAATTCGTAATCAGTTAATTATTGAATTGTTTTATACTACAGGGATGCGAAGAGCAGAGATGATAAATTTAAATGTAACTAATGTTGATTTATTGCAAAAGACAATTAAAGTTATTGGAAAACGTAATAAAGAAAGAATTATTCCATTGCTTGATTGTACCATAAGATTAATAGAATTGTATAAAGAGCAACGAAATCATTTAGAGGTAATTAGCAATAATGAGATGTTAATTTTATCTAAAACTGGAAATAAAGTGAGTGAATCGTTTGTTTATCGTTTAATAAATGAGTACTTTAGTACTGTGTCACAAAAAACAAAAAGGAGTCCACACGTTCTTAGGCATTCATTTGCAACACATTTGTTAAACAATGGAGCCGATTTAAATTCAGTAAAAGAGTTATTAGGTCACGCTAGTTTGTCTTCCACTCAAATTTACACACACAGCAGTTTGGCTGAATTAAAAAAAGTATATCAAGAAGCGCATCCTAGAAATAAATAATAACTCATTGTATAACCTATTTAATCGAAAAAATATGAAAGTTAACTTGCAAGCAGTAAATTTTAATGTTGACAGAAAACTTATTGATTTTGTTCAAGAGAAGTTAGATAAATTAGAAAAGTATTATGATAAAATTGTTTCATCTGATGTTTTTTTAAAAGTTGAAAATACAAGTGATAAAGAAAATAAGACTGTCGAGATAAAAATCAATGTTCCAGGAGATGATTTTGTGGTAAAAAAAACAGCAAAATCTTTCGAAGAAGGAGTAGATTTGGCGGTTGATTCTTTAGAGAGAGTTATTGTGAAAAGAAAAGAAAAATTGCGAGCGAATTGATATTCTAAAAAAAAAGATAAAAAATGTTTTGATTCAAAAATAAATTCTATACATTTGCAGTCCGTTAGAAATAGCGGACTTTTTATATTTAAGTTGCCGGTGTAGCTCAGCTGGCTAGAGCAGCTGATTTGTAATCAGCAGGTCGTGGGTTCGAGTCCCTCCATCGGCTCAAAGTTGTAAGTAACTAAATGTAAAAGGTTTGGGGAGATACTCAAGCGGCCAACGAGGGCGGACTGTAAATCCGCTGACTACGTCTTCGCAGGTTCGAATCCTGCTCTCCCCACAAGATTATGAATTTAGAAATAGGAGTTTGGTTTTTTCTGAATTCTAACGTCTAACTTCTGAACTCACAAAAGCCGGTGTAGCTCAGGGGTAGAGTGCTTCCTTGGTAAGGAAGAGGTCACGGGTTCAATTCCCGTCATTGGCTCTTAAAAAAGTTTATTTTTTGAACACTAATATATAACTAAGATTAAATTATTAAATCATGGCAAAAGAAACCTTTGATCGTTCGAAGCCCCATTTGAATATTGGTACTATCGGACACGTTGACCACGGTAAAACTACATTAACTGCTGCAATTACTAAAGTATTAGCAGATGCTGGTTTATCAGAAGCAAAATCATTTGATCAAATTGATAATGCTCCAGAAGAAAAAGAAAGAGGTATTACAATTAATACATCACACGTAGAATATTCTACTCAAAACCGTCACTATGCTCACGTTGACTGTCCAGGTCACGCGGATTACGTTAAGAACATGGTTACAGGTGCTGCTCAAATGGATGGTGCTATCTTAGTAGTTGCTGCTACTGATGGTCCAATGCCACAAACTAGAGAGCACATCCTACTAGGTCGTCAAGTTGGTGTGCCTAGAATGGTTGTATTCATGAACAAAGTGGATATGGTTGATGATGCTGAATTATTAGAATTAGTAGAAATGGAAATTAGAGATTTATTATCTTTCTATCAATATGATGGTGATAATGGTCCAGTTATTCAAGGTTCTGCTTTAGGTGGATTAAATGGAGATCCAAAATGGGTTGCTACTATCATGGAATTAATGGAAGCTGTTGATAACTGGATTGAATTACCAGTTCGTGACGTTGAAAAACCTTTCTTAATGCCAGTTGAAGATGTATTTACAATTACTGGTCGTGGAACTGTAGCTACAGGTCGTATCGAAACAGGAGTTGCTAATACAGGTGATCCAGTTGAAATCATTGGTATGGGAGCTGATAAATTAACTTCTACTATTACAGGGGTTGAAATGTTCCGTAAAATCCTTGATAGAGGTGAGGCTGGTGATAACGTAGGTTTATTATTAAGAGGTATCGCTAAAGAAGATATTAAAAGAGGAATGGTAATTGTTAAGCCAGGATCTGTTAAACCACATGCTCATTTCAAAGCTGAGGTGTATATCTTGAAAAAAGAAGAAGGTGGACGTCATACTCCATTCCATAATAACTACCGTCCTCAGTTTTATGTACGTACAACTGACGTAACGGGTACTATTTCTTTACCAGCTGGTGTAGAGATGGTTATGCCTGGTGATAACTTAACAATTGATGTTCAATTATTAAGTCCTATCGCTTTATCAGTAGGTTTACGTTTTGCTATCCGTGAAGGAGGTAGAACAGTTGGTGCTGGTCAGGTTACTGAAATTTTAGACTAATTAAAAGTCAAATAATAAATTAAACCAGCAGTTCGCTGCTGGTTTTTTAACAAACGGGCGTAGTACAAGGGCTAGTATAGTGGTCTCCAAAACCATTGATGGGGGTTCGAATCCCTCCGCCCGTGCAAATAAAGATTAAAATGACAAAAGTAGTTAATTACATATCTGAAGCATTTCAAGAGTTGAAAACAAATGTAACTTGGCCATTATGGGCTGATGTGCAACGTTTGACAATTATTGTGGCAGTATTTTCAATCATTTTTGCTCTATTAACTTGGGGTGTTGATACACTATTTGGTAAAGCAATTGCTGGTTTTTTTAATATTATAAAATAATCTCTCTGCTATGGCTGATAATAATGTGAATAAATGGTATGTGGTAAGAGCTGTAAGTGGTCAGGAAAATAAAGTTAAAGCTTATATTGAAACTGAAACCGCTAGATTAGGAATGTCTGATTACATCTCTCAAGTTCTTGTTCCAACTGAAAAAGTTGTTACGGTTAGAGATGGTAAAAAAATAGCTAAGGATAAAGTTTATTTTCCAGGCTATATTATGATTGAAGCTAACTTAACTGGTGAAATTCCTCATATTATTAAGTCAATTCCTGGTGTGATTGGTTTTCTTGGTGAAACTAAAGGTGGAGATGCTGTGCCATTAAGACAATCTGAAGTAAATAGAATGTTAGGTAAGGTTGATGAATTGTCAGTAAAAGTTGATAATGTATCTATTCCATATACAACTGGTGAAACAGTTAAAGTTATAGATGGTCCTTTTAATGGTTTCAACGGAACTATTGAAAAAGTAAATGAAGAAAAGCGTAAACTTGAAGTAATGGTGAAAATTTTTGGTAGAAAAACACCTTTAGAATTAAGTTTTATGCAAGTTGAAAAAGTATAATTTTCGTTACATATATAAATCACATCAATCGCTTCCAATTGATAGATGTGCTAAATTTTTTTAAAAATGGCAAAAGAAGTTAGTAAAGTAGTTAAACTACAAGTTAAGGGAGGTGCTGCGAATCCATCGCCACCGGTTGGACCTGCTTTGGGGGCTGCTGGGGTTAACATCATGGAGTTCTGTAAGCAATTTAATGCTAGAACACAAGATAAACCTGGCAAAGTTTTACCAGTACAAATTACTGTGTATAAAGACAAGTCTTTTGACTTTGTTGTTAAAACGCCACCTGCTGCAATTCAATTATTAGAGGCAGCAAAGTTAAAGTCTGGTTCAGGTGAACCTAACCGTAAAAAAGTAGCTAGTGTTACTTGGGACCAAATTAAAGCTATCGCTGAGGACAAAATGGCTGATCTAAATGCATTTACATTAGAGAAAGCTATGAGTATGATTGCTGGAACAGCTAGATCTATGGGTATAACAGTAACAGGGAATGCTCCTTTTTAATCGCTAAAAAGAATTAGACAATGGCAAAATTGACAAAAAAGCAAAAAGAGGCTGCAGCAAAAATTGAGAAGAATAAACTATATACTTTAAGAGATGCTTCTGCATTAATTAAACAAGTTGCTTCTGCAAAATTTGATGAGTCTGTTGATATCGCAGTAAAATTAGGTGTTGATCCTAGAAAAGCGAATCAAATGGTAAGAGGGGTTGTAACATTACCTCATGGAACTGGTAAAGATGTAAGAGTTTTAGCTCTTGTAACTCCAGATAAAGAAGCTGAAGCTAAAGCTGCTGGTGCTGACCATGTAGGTTTAGATGATTATCTTCAAAAAATTAAAGATGGTTGGACTGATGTTGATGTAATTATCACTATGCCAGCTGTTATGGGTAAATTAGGTCCATTAGGACGTGTTTTAGGACCAAGAGGTTTAATGCCAAACCCTAAAACAGGAACTGTAACTATGGATGTTGCTAAAGCTGTGCAAGAAGTAAAAGCTGGTAAAATTGACTTCAAAGTTGATAAAACTGGTATCGTTCACGCTGGAATAGGTAGAGTGTCTTTTGATGCTGATAAAATCTATGACAATGCACACGAAATTGTTCAAACATTAATCAAATTGAAACCAACTGCAGCTAAAGGTACTTATATTAAGTCAATTCACTTATCAAGTACACAAAGTCCTGCAATTGCTTTAGATCCTAAAGCAGTTTAATTGGTAGTTAAAAATTTTTAGTATGACTAGAGAAGAAAAATCAATCGCTATTGAAGATTTAACTGCACAGTTAGCGGATGTGAATGTTGTTTATTTAGCAGACATTTCAGGACTAGATGCAGATACTACTTCAAACTTAAGAAGAGCTTGTTTTAAAGCTGGTATTAAATTAGAAGTTGTTAAGAACACATTGTTAGAAAAAGCAATGGAGGCTTCTGATAACGACTTCGGTGATTTAGCATCAGTTCTTAAAGGAAATACTTCTATGTTTATTGCTGATACAGCTAATGGACCAGCAAAAATCATAAAAGAATTCCGTAAGAAAGGTGAAAAACCAATCTTTAAAGGAGCTTATATCAACCAAGAAATTTTTATAGGTGACAACTTATTAGATAGCTTAGTAGCAATTAAATCTAAAGAAGAAGTTATCGCTGAAATTATTGGATTATTACAATCTCCTGCTAAGAGAGTTCTTGCAGCTCTTCAGAATCAACCTGGTAAGGAAGATTCAGCAGAATAATAAGTACGCACTTAATAAATTATATTTTTACAAAACATTTTAAAAGATAGAAAAATGGCAGATTTGAAACAATTCGCAGAACAATTAGTTAACTTAACAGTTAAAGAAGTTAACGAATTAGCAACAATATTAAAAGATGAGTATGGTATCGAGCCTGCTGCTGCAGCTGTTGTAGTTGCTGCTGGTGGTGGAGATGCTGGTGCTGCAGCTGAGCAATCAGAATTTACAGTAGTATTAAAAGATGCTGGTGCTTCTAAATTAGGAGTTGTTAAAGCAGTTAAAGAATTAACTGGTTTAGGTCTTAAAGAAGCTAAAGATTTAGTAGATGCTGCTCCTGCTAATGTAAAAGAAGGAGTATCTAAAGATGAGGCTGAAGGTCTTAAGAAAGCATTAGAAGAAGCTGGAGCTGTAGTTGAGCTTAAATAAGCTAAAACTTAGGTTTAAAAACTAGGTTTAGGCCTTGAGATAACATCTCAAAGGCCTAAACCATTTTGCGTATATTAAAATTTTATAATTTTAACTATTCATGCAAGCATAGAGTAATCAATAACGAAGAAAGAAAATAAACTAAGCTTTCCTGGTTTATTTTTAAAGATGTATTGATTATAAATATAAAAGGAAGTATAAATAAAGCAGTGTTTTTTACACAAAAATTACTTTTTTTAAATCAAAATTTTGTCCATTGATGATAACAAATCAGACTGAAAGATTAAATTTTGCTTCGACAAAAAACATTCCACAATATCCAGATTTTCTAGATATTCAAGTGAAATCGTTTAAAGATTTTTTCCAATTGGAAACTAAATCTGATGAAAGAGGCAACGAAGGGCTGTATAATACCTTCATGGAAAATTTTCCAATTACTGATACGAGAAATCAATTCGTATTAGAATTTCTAGATTATTTTATTGATCCACCTAGATATACCATCGAAGAGTGTATTGATAGAGGTTTAACATATAGTGTACCTCTTAAAGCTAGATTAAAATTATATTGTACTGACCCTGAACACGAAGATTTTGAAACTATTGTTCAAGATGTGTATTTAGGAACAATACCATATATGACACCTAGCGGAACATTCGTAATTAATGGTGCTGAGCGTGTAGTTGTATCGCAATTGCATAGATCTCCAGGTGTATTCTTTGGACAGTCTTTCCATGCAAATGGAACTAAATTATATTCTGCCAGAATCATTCCTTTTAAAGGTTCTTGGATTGAATTTGCTACCGATATTAACAACGTAATGTATGCATATATCGATAGAAAGAAAAAATTACCTGTAACTACTTTATTCAGAGCTATCGGATTTGAAAGAGATAAAGATATCTTGGAAATTTTCGACTTAGCTGAAGAAATTAAAGTTTCTAAAACTGGTATCAAGAAATATGCTGGAAGAAGACTTGCTGCACGTGTATTAAATACATGGCATGAAGACTTCGTTGATGAAGATACTGGTGAAGTGGTTTCTATTGAACGTAATGAAATTATCTTAGATCGTGATACGATTCTTGATAAAGATAATATCGAAGAAATAATTGAAGCAGACGTAAAAACTATCCTTTTACATAAAGAGGATAATAATGCGGCTGATTACACAATTATCCACAATACGTTACAAAAAGATCCAACAAACTCTGAAAAAGAGGCTGTTGAACATATTTATAGACAATTACGTAACGCGGAACCGCCTGATGAGGAAACGGCTCGTGGTATTATAGATAAATTATTCTTCTCAGATCAACGTTATAACTTAGGTGAAGTTGGTCGTTATAGAATGAACAAAAAACTTGGTTTAGATATCCCAATGGAAAAGCAAGTCTTGACCAAAGAAGATATTATAACTATTGTTAAATATTTGATTGAATTGATTAACTCAAAAGCTGAGATTGATGATATTGATCACTTATCAAACCGTCGTGTAAGAACTGTTGGTGAACAATTATCAGCACAATTTGGCGTTGGTTTAGCTCGTATGGCTAGAACTATCCGTGAGAGAATGAACGTTCGTGATAACGAGGTGTTTACACCTATTGATTTGATTAATGCTAAAACATTATCATCGGTAATCAATTCATTCTTTGGAACAAACCAGTTGTCTCAATTCATGGATCAAACCAATCCATTAGCGGAGATTACACACAAACGTCGTTTATCTGCGCTTGGACCTGGAGGTTTATCTAGAGAGCGTGCAGGTTTCGAGGTTCGTGACGTTCATTATACACACTACGGAAGACTTTGTCCTATTGAAACACCAGAGGGACCAAATATTGGTTTGATTTCATCTCTTGGAGTTTATGCAAAAGTTAACGGAATGGGATTCATCGAAACACCTTATCGTAAAGTTACGGATGGAGTAGTAGATTTAGAATCAACACCAGTTTATCTTAGCGCAGAAGAGGAAGAAGGAAAAATGATTGCACAAGCAAACATTGAAATGGATGCGAAAGGTAAGATTACAGCCGCAAATGTAATTGCTCGTGAAGAAGGAGATTTCCCAGTTGTGGCTCCATCTGCAGTGCATTATACAGACGTTGCTCCAAATCAAATTGCATCAATTTCTGCTTCATTAATTCCTTTCTTAGAGCATGATGATGCGAACCGTGCATTGATGGGATCTAACATGATGCGTCAGGCTGTTCCATTATTACGTCCTGAAGCTCCAATTGTTGGTACAGGTTTAGAAAGACAAGTTGCTTCTGATTCAAGAGTATTAATCAATGCTGAAGGAAACGGAACTGTTGAGTATGTTGATGCTAATATGATTACGATCAAATACGACAGAACAGAAGAAGAGCGTATGGTTAGCTTTGAAGCTGATGAAAAAACTTATCAATTAATCAAATATAGAAAAACCAACCAAAGTACTTGTATTAACTTAAAACCTATCGTAAGAAAAGGAGACAGAGTTGTTAAAGGTCAAGTATTATGTGAAGGTTATGCTACTCAAAACGGTGAATTAGCAATTGGTAGAAACTTAAAAGTAGCTTTCATGCCTTGGAAAGGGTATAACTTTGAGGATGCGATTGTAATTTCTGAAAAAGTAGTTCGTGATGACGTATTTACTTCATTACATATTGATGATTATACGTTAGAAGTTCGTGATACTAAATTAGGAAACGAAGAGTTAACAAATGATATTCCAAACGTTTCTGAAGAAGCTACTAAAGATTTAGATGAAAACGGAATGATTAGAATTGGTGCCGAGGTAAAACCTGGCGATATTCTAATTGGAAAAATTACACCAAAAGGAGAATCAGATCCTACTCCAGAAGAAAAGTTATTAAGAGCTATCTTCGGAGATAAAGCGGGTGATGTTAAAGATGCTTCATTAAAAGCTTCTCCTTCATTACATGGTGTTGTTTTAGACAAAAAATTATTTGCGAAAGCAGTAAAAGATAAGAGAAAACGCTCTAAAGATAAAGAAGACGTTGATAAATTAGAAACTGAATTCGAAGTTAAATTCAATGATTTAAGAGATAAATTAATTGAAAAATTATTTATCATCATTGATGGAAAAACTTCACAAGGAGTAATGAATGATTTAGGTGAAGAAGTATTGCCAAAAGGTAAGAAATTCACTAAAAAAATGTTACAAGCTGTAGAAGATTTTGCACATTTAACAAAAGGTCAGTGGTCTACAGATGAGCATACAAATGCTATGGTAAACGACTTAATTCACAACTACAAAATCAAGTTAAATGATTTACAAGGTTGGTTAAGAAGAGAGAAATTTACAATCACTGTTGGGGATGAATTACCTTCAGGTATTTTAAAACTTGCTAAAGTTTATATCGCTAAGAAACGTAAACTAAAAGTAGGGGATAAAATGGCAGGTCGTCACGGTAACAAAGGTATCGTGGCTAAAATTGTTCGTCATGAAGATATGCCATTCTTAGAAGATGGAACACCAGTAGATATCGTATTGAATCCACTTGGGGTACCTTCTCGTATGAACATTGGTCAGATTTATGAAACTGTTTTAGGATGGGCAGGTCAGAAATTAGGTAGAAAATTTGCTACTCCAATTTTTGACGGTGCAACTTTAGATCAAATCAACGCATTAACAGATGAAGCAGGAATTCCTCAATTCGGTCACACGTATCTTTATGATGGTGGTACTGGTGAGCGTTTCCACCAAGCGGCAACTGTAGGAGTAATTTACATGTTGAAATTAGGTCACATGGTTGATGATAAAATGCACGCACGTTCTATCGGTCCATACTCATTAATTACGCAGCAACCGTTAGGAGGTAAAGCTCAATTTGGAGGTCAGCGTTTTGGAGAGATGGAGGTTTGGGCTCTTGAAGCATATGGAGCATCAAGTACGCTAAGAGAAATATTAACTGTTAAATCAGATGACGTTATTGGTAGAGCTAAAACCTACGAAGCAATCGTTAAAGGAGAAACTATGCCAGAACCAGGATTACCAGAATCATTCAATGTATTAATGCATGAATTAAAAGGTCTTGGATTAGACATCAGATTAGAAGAATAAATTTATCCCGGGAGTAGCTTCGGTTGCTCCCTTTATAACGCTTTTCATAAATCGAAAGTATTCATATCATGACAAGATTAAAAGATAAAAATACCGTTAAAAGATTTAACAAAATTACGATAGGATTAGCTTCTCCAGAATCTATTTTGGGAGAATCTAGAGGTGAGGTTTTAAAACCAGAGACTATTAACTATCGTACACACAAACCAGAAAGAGATGGTCTTTTCTGCGAAAGAATTTTCGGTCCAGTAAAAGATTATGAATGTGCTTGTGGTAAGTATAAAAGAATTCGCTACAAAGGAATCGTTTGTGACCGATGTGGTGTTGAAGTAACAGAGAAAAAAGTACGTAGAGATAGAGTAGGACACATCAACCTTGTTGTGCCTATTGCTCATATCTGGTATTTTCGTTCGTTACCAAACAAAATTGGTTATATTTTAGGTTTACCATCTAAGAAATTAGATATGATTATTTACTACGAAAGATACGTAGTAATTCAAGCTGGTATTGCTAAAAATGCTGATGGCGAATCATTACAAAGATTAGATTTCCTTACGGAAGAAGAGTATTTGAATATTTTAGATACACTTCCTATGGAAAATCAATATTTAGATGATAATGATCCTAATAAATTCATCGCTAAAATGGGTGCTGAATGTATTATGGATTTATTAGCACGTACTGACTTGGACGAACTTTCGTACAGCTTACGTCACGCTGCTAATAATGAAACATCTAAACAGCGTAAAACAGAAGCATTAAAACGTTTGAATGTTGTAGAATCATTCCGTGAGTCTAACTATAACAGAGAAAACCGTCCTGAATGGATGATTTTGAAAGTAATTCCAGTTATTCCACCAGAGTTACGCCCGTTAGTGCCACTTGATGGAGGTCGTTTTGCAACTTCAGATTTAAATGATTTATACAGAAGAGTAATCATCCGTAACAACCGTTTAAAAAGATTAATGGAAATCAAAGCTCCAGAAGTTATCTTAAGAAACGAAAAACGTATGTTACAAGAATCTGTAGATTCATTATTTGATAACACACGTAAGGCTTCTGCTGTTAAAACAGAATCAAACAGACCATTAAAATCTTTATCAGATTCATTAAAAGGTAAACAAGGTCGTTTCCGTCAAAACTTATTAGGAAAACGTGTAGATTATTCTGCTCGTTCAGTAATCGTCGTTGGTCCAGAAATGAAACTGTTTGAATGTGGTTTGCCAAAAGATATGGCTGCTGAACTATACAAACCATTCGTTATTCGTAAGTTAATCGAAAGAGGAATTGTTAAAACAGTGAAGTCGGCTAAGAAAATTATTGACAAAAAAGAGCCAGTTGTATGGGATATCCTTGAAAATGTAATTAAAGGACATCCAGTATTACTAAACCGTGCTCCTACGTTACACAGACTTGGTATTCAAGCATTCCAACCTAAGTTAATTGAAGGTAAAGCGATCCAGTTACACCCATTAGTATGTACGGCATTCAACGCCGATTTCGATGGTGACCAGATGGCCGTTCATTTACCATTAGGACCAGAAGCTATTTTAGAGGCACAATTATTAATGTTAGCTTCTCACAATATCTTAAATCCTGCAAATGGTGCTCCTATTACTGTACCATCTCAGGACATGGTTTTGGGTCTTTATTATATGACCAAAGAACGTTTGTCTACTCCAGAGCATAAAATTTTAGGCGAAGGATTAACTTTTTATTCTGCTGAAGAGGTAAATATTGCCTTGAATGAAGGAAAATTAGAATTGAATGCGCGTGTAAAAGTGCGTGCTAAAGATTTTAATGAGAATGGAGAATTAGTATATCAAATTATCCAAACTACTGCCGGTAGAGTATTATTTAATGAAGTAGTACCGCAAGCAGCTGGATATATCAACGAGGTTTTAACTAAGAAATCATTGCGTGATATTATTGGTAAAATTTTGGCGGTTACTGATGTTCCAACAACTGCAGCTTTCTTAGATAACATGAAAGATATGGGATACAAATTTGCATTTCGCGGAGGTTTATCATTCTCATTAGGTGATATTAGAATTCCAGAACAAAAAACAAAATTAATTGCAGATGCTAGAGAACAAGTTGAAGGTATCTCAATGAACTATAACATGGGTCTTATTACCAATAACGAACGTTACAACCAAGTTATTGATATTTGGACTTCTGCAAATGCTCAATTGACAGAATTAGCAATGAAAAATATCCGTGAGGACCAACAAGGTTTCAACTCGGTATATATGATGCTAGACTCTGGAGCAAGGGGGTCTAAAGAACAGATTCGTCAGTTAACTGGTATGCGTGGTTTGATGGCTAAGCCAAAAAAATCAACTGCTGGTGGTGGTGAAATTATTGAAAACCCAATTCTTTCTAACTTTAAAGAAGGGCTTTCTATCCTTGAGTACTTTATTTCTACTCACGGTGCTCGTAAAGGTCTTGCAGATACGGCTCTTAAAACTGCCGATGCAGGTTACTTAACACGTAGATTACATGATGTATCTCAAGATGTTATTGTAAACTCTGTAGATTGTGGTACATTAAGAGGAATTGAAGTATCTGCATTAAAGAAAAATGAAGAAATAGTTGAAACATTAGGCGAAAGAATTCTTGGTCGTGTGGCACTACAAAATGTAATTAATCCTTTAGATAATGAAGTGTTAGTTGCAGCAGGAGAGCAAATCACCGAAGCTATCGTTAAGAAAATTGAAGCGTCTCCAGTTGAAAAAGTGGAAGTTCGTTCTCCATTAACTTGTGAAGCTACAAAAGGAATTTGTGCTAAATGTTACGGAAGAAACTTGGCAACAGGAAAAATGACTCAAAAAGGAGAAGCAGTTGGTGTTATTGCAGCACAATCAATTGGTGAACCTGGTACACAGTTAACACTTCGTACGTTCCACGTTGGAGGGGTAGCTGGAGGTATTTCAGAAGAGTCTAGTATTGTTGCTCGTTTTGGAGGTAAATTAGAAATCGAAGATTTAAAAACAGTAAAAGGAGAAGACGCTGATGGAAACGCTGTAGATATTGTTGTTTCTCGTTCAACTGAATTAAAATTAGTAGATGCTAAAACTGGTATTGTATTAAATACACACTATATTCCATATGGTTCTAGTATTTTTGTAAAAGACGGAGACGTTGTTGAAAAAGGTGCTACAATTTGTAAATGGGATCCATATAATGGAGTAATTATTTCTGAATTTACAGGTAAAGTTGCTTATGAAGATTTAGAACAAGGACAATCGTTCTTGGTTGAAATCGATGAGCAAACAGGTTTCCAAGAAAAAGTAATTTCAGAAGGTAGAAACAAAAAATTAGTTCCTACTTTATTGATTTATGGAAAAGATGGCGAATTAATTCGTTCATATAACTTACCGGTTGGTGCTCACCTTATGGTAGATGATGGCGAGAAAATTAAAGCAGGTAAAATTTTAGTAAAAATTCCACGTCGTTCTTCTAAAACAGGCGACATCACGGGAGGTTTACCAAGAATTACCGAGTTATTAGAAGCTCGTAATCCATCTAATCCAGCAGTAGTTTCTGAAATTGACGGTGTAGTTACATTTGGAAAAATCAAAAGAGGAAATAGAGAAATTGCTATTGAGTCTAAATTTGGGGAAGTGAAGAAATACTTAGTAAAACTTTCGAACCAAATCTTAGTACAAGAGAATGACTACGTGAAAGCTGGTACGCCACTTTCTGATGGTGCAATTACTCCAGAAGATATTTTAAGAATTCAAGGACCATCTGCTGTTCAACAGTATTTAGTAAATGAAATTCAAGAAGTTTACCGTTTACAAGGGGTAAAAATCAACGACAAACACTTTGAGGTAGTAATCCGTCAAATGATGCGTAAAGTAAGAATAGTTGATCCAGGAGATACATTATTCTTGGAAGATCAATTAGCTCATACTAGTGATTTCCTTGTAGAAAACGACAAATTATATGGAATGAAAGTAGTGGAAGAAGCTGGTGACTCTGAAAATTTAAAACCGGGTCAAATTATTTCTCCACGTCAGTTAAGAGATGAAAATTCGTTATTAAAACGTAATGATAAAAACTTAGTAGTGGCTCGTGATGTTATCACAGCAACTGCAACTCCTGTATTACAAGGTATTACTAGAGCGTCATTACAAACAAAATCATTCATTTCTGCTGCATCGTTCCAGGAAACAACTAAAGTATTAAATGAAGCTGCTGTTGCTGGTAAAATAGATACTTTAGAAGGATTAAAAGAAAATGTTATCGTAGGACACAGAATCCCTGCCGGTACTGGTATGAGAGATTATGACAATATGATAGTAGGTTCTAAAGAAGAATACAACGAGTTAGTTGCTGCTAAAGAAGAATTTAATTACTAAGAGTAGCACTGATTGAATATTTAAAAGCCTAGCAATTTATTTTGTTAGGCTTTTTTTAATCAAAAAATTATACTTAATCTTGTAAAAGATTATAATACCACTTAAATTAATAAAGTTACATATAAATTGAAGTGATAACTTATATGTTTAAATAAAATAATTATGGAAAATAACAATCAACAAGGGCAAATCAATATCGAGCTAGATGAAAAAACAGCCGAAGGAATTTATTCAAATTTAGCAATCATCAATCATTCAAATTCTGAGTTTGTTTTGGATTTTGTTGCAATAATGCCAGGTGTACCTAAAGCAAAAGTAAAATCAAGAATTGTTTTAACGCCACAACATGCAAAACGATTACTAAAAGCAATGGCAGAAAACATCAGAAGATTTGAAAATCAACATGGTGAAATCACTGAGGGAGAAACCCCAAATATTCCATTAAACTTTGGGCCAACTGGACAGGCATAGAGTACTTTTTTATATTATAACGACTTTTTTTTGTTTTTATCGTTGTTTTGCATGCTTTTATTGTTTTTTTTGTAAATTGACCGGCTTTTAAATAAAAATAATTAAATTAACTATTAATGAAAAATAATTACGATTCTGTTGTTTCTTGTAATTCCTCAGGAACAGCAAATTCTCAAAAACAAGAATGCAAATCGTGTTCTCCAGGAAAACAAAACTGGCGTTTATTCATAATGGCGTTTGTGGCATTGTTTTCGTTTGTTTTTGTTCAAGGACAGTCCTCTGCTAATTATGTTTTTACAACAGGAACAAGCACTTTGAATTCGATGACAGGGAGTACTCCAATTCCAGGAATAACTACATTTCCTGCGGATGATTCTGGTAGTACAGTATTGCCCATTGGTTTTAACTTCGTTTATATGGGAGTTAATTATTCATATTTTAGTGTGAATAGTAATGGTCAAATGAGATTACACACTACTGCTGGGGCTACTGCTATAGGAGGGACAAATGTTTCTACTTATTCGGCATCTACTGTTACATTTGCTCCTATGGCAGGAGATAATGAAACGGGTACTGGAATGTCTTACTTGGTTACAGGTACGGCTCCTAACAGAAAATTGATTATCGAATGGAATAATTTTTATGCTTATTATTCAGATCCGCAAACTTCAGGTAATATGCAAGTGGTGCTTTCTGAAAGTGTAGGAGAGTTTGAGTTTTTATATGGAGGTATAAAGAATTCGAATTCTACTAGTACAACTCGTTCAATTTTTCATAGTTCAAGTAATACAGCTAATTCTTCTGCATTTATTACAGTAGGTGTTACTCCAACTCAAAATACAGCAGCTACCACGCCTACAACAAATTCATTTGCTGCGAGTGTGCTAATTGCAAATTTGGCAAATACGTTTTATAAATTTACACCGGCTTCTACAGTTGGTGCACCAACAACATTAGCATTTACAGGTGTAACTTCTGCCGGAACAACGGTTAACTGGGTGGATAATTCTACTAATGAGTTTGGTTTTTTAATTACTAGAGCAACGGATGCTGCGTTTACTACAGGAGTAGTAACTTCAACTATAACTTCAACAACAGCAGCGGCAACAGGCCAGGCTTATTCATCTGTTCAGACAGGATTGCTGCCTTCTACTACATATTATTATAAAGTTCAAGCGCTTTCTGAAGGAGTAATTTCTGCGGATTTAACAGGTTCTCAAGTTACAAATGCTCCAGGAATATTTATTTCTGTTGCAACAGGAAATTTTGGAGTGGCAACTACTTGGGATGCAAATGCAGTGCCAACTCAATACGATAGTGTTACTGTTGATACAGGTCATACGGTAACCATTGATGCTACGGGTCAAGCAGCTAATAATGTTATTGTAAAAGGAACATTAGTTTATGGAACTACTCCTTCTTCTTTTGCTGTTAATGGAAATTTAACGGTTGATGCTGGTGCTTTAGTAAATGTATTTAATGGAACCACAGGTAAAACATTAACCGTTGCAGGAAATATTACTAATAATGGAACAATAGATGTTTCGGTTGGTGCAACTACAGCTGGTAATTTAACTTTAAATGGTTCAACTGTTCAAACAGTTGCAGGTACTGGTATTTTCAATACAAGTGTAATCAGAAATTTAACGTTTAGTAATACAAGTACAGCAATTCCAAATATTAATTGGGGTTTCAATAATATTAGTGTTGATAATAATTTAAATATAGCAAATGCTAAAATCAATTTAAATAGTAATAAACTTATTTTTGGTACTAGTGCCACTTCTGCAGGTGGAACATTTACTGTGACTAATGGAGGTTTTTTGAATGGAACTTTTTCAAGATGGTGGACAGCAGCTGGTGGTGGATATAATACTTCAGGTCCTACTTCTGTTCCAGCAGGAAGTCCAGCAGGAAGGTATCCTTTTTATACATCAACAGGTGAAGCTAGAGTCTTTTATTTAGGAAGAACAACTCCAACTGTAGGGGGAAAATTTGCTGTAACTTACAATAATGCCTCAACAATGACTAGTGGGCAAAATATTACAGATGGTTCTTATGTAGTAACAGATAGATGGGATGGTAATTTTGTTGTTTCTACAGATGGTACATCACCTGCTGCTGCTTCATATTGGGTAACAATATTTGCTCCAAATGCTTTTTATACATCTGCTTTAGGAGCAAGAATTGTTGCTCAAAGTGCATCTATTTCTGGAACTCATATTGCCACATCAAGTTTGCCAATTGGTCAAAGAAGTGGTGTTTCTTTAGCTGATTTAACTTCAGGTGCAGGTTTGTATCTTGGTATTAATTCAGCTGATATACCTTTTATTTCAGTAACAAATGGTGATTGGGAAACTGCATCAACATGGAATAAAAATGCTGTTCCTACAGCTTCAGATGTGGTTTATATTGCAAATGGAACTGCAGTAGCAGTAAATGCAACAGCAGCGGTTTCAAACGCAATGACAATCTATGCAGGAGGTACTTTAAATGTTGCTGGTAGTTCATTAGGTGTTACAACATCGGTTACTAATAATGGAACATTAAATGTAAGTGGTGGTGCAATGACTGCAACAACAACAGTAACTAACAATGCCTCTTCTACTATAAACATTTCCGGTACAGGAGCATTAACAGTAGGAACAACAATGACTAATAACGGCACTATCAATGCCAATGCAGGTAACTTAACTGTTACTGGCGGAAGTGCTACAGGTATTTCAAACTCTAGTACGGGAACATTTGTTGTTGCTGGTGGAACTGTTAGACAAGGTCCTGTGGGTGGTGGAAATACAACTTTCTCAAATTCAGGTATCTTAACAGTAAGTTCAGGAACTTTAAATATTAATGGAAGTTTATCGCATTCAGGTTCTCAATTCAATCAAAGTGGTGGTAATATTAATATAGATGGGAATGCCGCTGGAGTTACGGCTAATTCAGCATCATCGTATCATTTAAATATGACAGCAGTTGTTAACTGGACAGGTGGAACACTTACAATTGTTGACCCACATGCTAGTACTACATCAACGGATGTCTTATATTATAATTTAGGGACAAGTTCAAATGTTGGAACAGGTCATACTTTACGTTTTGGAGATGGAATTTCTACAGATGCAGGAGGAAATGCTATTGGTTTTAAAGCTAATACTTATGTAGGTTCTGGAAGAATTAATTATGGTAATTTAGTAATTAATGGAGGAACTGGAACAAACAGAATTGTTACTGGAGGAACATACTCTAATGTAGTTTTAGGAAACTTAACAATCAATTCAAGTTCAGAATACGCACCAGCTGTTACTGTATTTGTTGCCGGAGATTTTGTAAATAATGGAACTTTCACGCAGACTAGTACATTAACATTGTCTAGCTATGTAGGAACTACATCTGCTGTTTCAACTAACGCTCAAACTATTTCAGGTTCTGGTGTTTTTAGAAATTTAGCTACTTCACAAACGGCTAATTTAACTTCCTTAACAGTTAATAATTCAAACGCTACAGGAGTTACATTAAATGTTCCTTTATCAGTAAGTGGAACATTAACAATGACGTCAGGTATTATTAATACGACAAATACAAATTTATTATCTTTAGGAACGGCTACAGGAGCTGGAACTTTATCTGGTACTCCTAGTGCTACTAATATGGTTAAAGGTCCATTTGCTAGAACCATTGCTTCTGGAAATACAAATTCTACTTATGTTTTATTTCCAGTAGGTAAAACAGGATATGCACCTGTTTCATTAGCTCCTGCAACTTCAGCAGTAACGGTTATGAAAGCAGAAGCATTTGATTCTAATACAGGAACACAAAATGCGGCAATTACTAACATGACAACAGTGAGAAGATGGGAAGCACCAATTGTATCTGGAACGTTAACTGATTTAAATGTTCGTTTAGGTGATGCTGGGATTTTAGCAACAAGTATTCCTGTTCAAGCACCATCTGCTACTGGAGAATATACTAATAGTTTTGGTTCTGTAGCTACAGCGGTTGCTGGAGCAACAACGCAATCTAATACAGCAGTTACAAGTGCAAATTATACTGGTTTCTTGAGCTATGCAGATTCTAATGCTTGTAGTGGAACTCCATCACCTGGTAATACTTTGGCTTCAACAAATTCAATTTGTTTAGGCACAGCTGTTAACTTAAGTTTACAAAATGTAACTTCAGGAACTGGTGTTACATATCAGTGGAAGTCTTCAACGGATGGAATAACATATACAACTATTTCTGGTGCCACAAATGCAACATTGTCAGTAACTCCATCAGAGTCTACTTATTATGTTTGTGATGTTACTTGTTCGGCAGGTCCTTCTACGGGAACTTCAACTGCAGTTCAAATTATATTTTCAAATAGTATAGCAAGTACAACGCCAGGGACAAGATGCGGTACAGGTACTGTTGATCTTGGAGCAACAGCAAGTGCTGGAGCAACTGTTAAATGGTATAGTGCTATAACAGGAGGAACTGCTTTAGGTACAGGGACAGCATTCACAACTCCTTCTATTGCCGCTACTACAACTTATTATGCAGGAGCAGAATCTGCTACTACAGGTACTGCTCAATTCGGTACAGCTGTTACTGGAGCAGGAACAACAAATCTTTCTGCTTTTAATAATTATAGAGCAAGCGCTAAATATCAAATGATATATACTGCAAGTGAATTATCAAGTTTTGGATTAGTAGCTGGTAATATTACTTCTATAGGATATAATGTTTCTTCATTAGGTTCAGCTGCTACGAATGCAAATTATACCGTAAAAATGGCTCCTACAGGTTTGTCAACATTTGCAAATACAACATTTGAAACATCAGCATTTACGACATGTTATGGGCCATCAACTTATACGCATACAGCTAGTGGTTGGCAAATAATTACTTTTTCAACGCCATTTACATGGGATGGAACATCAAATATAATAATTGAAGTATCACATGATGGTATTGATGCTTCAGCTAGTGCGAATACTCAATTCTCAGCTACTGCAGGCAACACTGTTTTATATTCATACAATGGTGCAAATAATACTCTATCAACAAATAGATTTAATGTCTTATTTAGTGGACAGGTAGCTTGTGCTTCAGCAAGAGTGCCAGTTGTGGCTACAGTTAGTGCGCCACCAGTATTTACTTTAAGTTCAAATTCAGAAATTATTTGTAGTGGAAGTAATTCAAATGTAATTTCAATCACAGCTGGAGCTTCTGATTATGATACATATACATGGAATCCTTCAACAGGTGTTGCTGGTAATGCAACTATAGGTTGGACATTTAATCCAACAGTGACTACCACTTATACTTTGACAGCATCTCAATCTGGAGGAGCTTTATGTTCGACTACAGCTACAGTTAATATTACAGTTAATGCGAGTCCAACATTACTTGCTATTACACCTTCATCTGTTTCAACATGTGTTAACTCAATTCAGCCTTTAGTAGTTACAGGTGGAACAATTGGATCAAATGGTACTTCTCAGATAGGGACAGCGACTACTTTAACAAGTTCAACAGGTCAGCCTACAGCATTCTGTAATCGTTTTAAACACTATTGGTCACAAATGGTTTATACTGCAGCAGAATTGACAGCTGCCGGAGTTCAACCTGGAAATATCAATGCTATAAGTTTTAAAACAGGTGCGCAAGGATCTGCTAATAATGTTACAGATTTTAAAGTTCGATTGGGTAATACAACCAACAATACATTGACAGGTTTTACCACTACAGGTCTAACACAAGTTTATAGTGCTGCAACATATTCGACTGTTGTTGGAGTAAATACTATTACATTTGATACTCCTTATGTTTGGGATGGTACTTCAAATATTATTGTTGATATGAGACAAACTGGTGTAGACGATTTGTATAATTCTACAACAGAGTATACTGCAACAACTGGTAATACAGTAGTTTATGCAATCACATCAACAACAAATGCAGGTGGTTCAGATGGTTATGCAAATTCAGCACCTTCGGCGACAACAAGTCTTAATAGATTAAATACAACTTTTGTATGGGATAATAGTCAATCAACAGCGGTTACTTGGTCTCCTGCTACTGATTTATATACTGATGCTGCGGCTACTAACGCTTATGTGTTGGGTACACCAGCAACAACAGTATACTTTAAATCAAGTGTGGTTGGTGGTCCTACGAATTATACAGCTACTTCAACTTCTGTTAATGGTTGTACTTCTTCAGCAGTAGTTCCAGTTACTGTGAATGCTTTACCAGTAGTAGTGATTAATAATCCAGCTGCTGTATGTTCACCAGCGTCTGTTGATTTAACAGCGACTGCAGTTACAACAGGTTCTGATTTAGGTTTAACATTTACTTATTGGACTGATTTAGCAGCAACTTCTGCAT
Source organism: Flavobacterium sp. (assembly GCF_035299005.1). Lineage (GTDB taxonomy): Bacteria > Bacteroidota > Bacteroidia > Flavobacteriales > Flavobacteriaceae > Flavobacterium. Next base: position 209,781 of record NZ_DATGXL010000015.1, on the reverse strand, counting down.
TAGCTAATCCAAATACAGTTTCAACTTCTGGGACTTATTATATTAAAGGTCAAAATGCTAATGGATGTTCAGTTGTTCAAGCCGTTACTGTTACTATAAATGCTTTACCAACAGTTGTGATTAATAATCCAGCTGCTGTATGTTCACCAGCGTCTGTTGATTTAACAGCTACTGCAGTTACAACAGGTTCTGATTTAGGTTTAACATTTACTTATTGGACTGATTTAGCAGCAACTTCTGCATTAGCTAATCCAAATGCAGTTTCAACTTCTGGGACTTATTATATTAAAGGTGAAAATGCTAATGGATGTTCAGTTGTTCAAGCAGTTAATGTTTTAATAAATGTTCCAACTTCTAATAGTACTACTGCTTCAGCATGTGACAGTTATGTTTGGGCTGTTGATGGAGCTACTTATGCAGCATCGGGAACATATACGAATATTTCTACGAATGCTCAAGGTTGTACTCATACAGAAACATTGAACTTAACAATTACGCCAAGTACATCAAACAGTACAACAGCGTCAGCATGTGATAGTTATGTTTGGGCAGTTGATGGAGATACATATACAGCATCAGGAACGTATACAAACGTAGTTGGATGTCATACAGAAACATTGAACTTAACAATTAACCCATTACCAAATAATGCAACTACTCAATCAGGAGATACATTAACAGCTACTGAAACTGGAGCAACATATCAATGGGTACTTTGTGATGGATCATTTACACCAATTAGTGGTGCTGTAGGTCAGTCTTACTTAGTTACAGCAATTGGAAGTTATGCGGTTGAAGTTACGAGTGCAAATGGATGTATGTTAAGAAGTGCATGTATTAACGTTACAACTTTAAGTGGAAATACTTTCGACTTAACTAATTTAACTTACTATCCAAATCCAGTTATTGATTTCTTTACAATTAAATACAATAAAGAAATTCAATCTATCAATGTTTTTGATATAAGTGGAAGATTAGTTAGACAATTAAATCCTAAGCAACTAGAAGCGCAGATTGATATGTCTGAATTAGCAGCAGCAATCTATATTGTTAAAGTTAATGCTGATGGAAAACAAACTGAGATTAAAGTAATTAAAAAATAACTTTTAGTTTTAATAAAAAAGGGTCAATCTTTGCGGGTTGACCCTTTTTGTTTTTATTTTAGCAGAATGAAATTGACAGCATTAAAAATAGAACAACTTCCAATTGTTATTGAATTAACTAAGAAAATTTGGCCTGTAGCTTATGGTGAAATTTTGTCGAAAACACAGTTAGATTATATGATTGACATGTTTTATAATGAAATTGCTTTACTAGAATTAATAGATAAAGGACATGTTTTTTATCTAGCACAAGACGATAAAAATAATTATGTAGGTTTTGTTTCGTACGAGCTCAACTCTGAACCCAATAAAACTAAAATCCATAAAATTTATGTGTTACCCGAAACGCAAGGCACAGGTTTAGGGCGACAATTTTTTGAATTGGTAAAAGAAAAAGGCATAGAAAATAACCAAAAAGCCATTTTTTTAAACGTAAATAAATTCAATCATGCCATACATTTTTACACTAAACTAGGTTTTACAAAAGTGAAAGACGAAGTAATTGATATTGGAAACGGTTATATTATGGATGATTATGTGATGGAAGTAGATATTATACAATAAGATTTTATAATTATCGTTATACTAAAATTAAAATCGTATAATTATTTATAAAATGAAATACTTTCTCATAACGTTCTTTTGTCTTCAAATTTCGTATTCTCAAAATGTTTCAATTCAGTTAAAATTTCAAAATGTTACTGATTCTATTCCTATAGTTGTTAGTAAATCAATAAATGATAATGCTGCTTATTTTTTATACCATTCAGATACAATTTATACAAAGAATAATAGAGCTGAATTAAAATTCGATGCTAGTAATCCAGGTTTTCTTTACTTTGTGTTCTCCAAAGCCAATCCTGGAATTAATATTTTATATGAGCCAAATGAAACGATTGTTTTAAATGTCTCAAAGGATGAAAACAACAAATATTTTGTTCATTATGAAGGCAGAAATAGTTCAATCTTATTGGCGATAAATGTTGATACAATTTATAAATATCAAAAATTTGCACAAAAATTAAGACCGATTATTTTTAATGCAAATAAAGGAGCTGATATTTTAAACTTTATAAAGAAAGAACATAAATTAGAATCTGAAAGATTGAAAGCTTTTTTTGAAAATGGAGAAATCTCTAAAGATATTTATGAAATTTCAAAACTCTATCTAGAAACAACACTAGTTAATAATTCAAAAAGTATTATTGAAGATGTTTTTAGAATTGAAGAAGAATTTACAAAAACAAAATTGCCTAAAAGTGAATTTTTAGATTTATTAAACAATTTAATGACAGAATTTAATCCGTTTGATGATAAATTTAAAAATTTTACAACCTATGCTTTTTTTGATAACGTTCAATCGTTTACAAGGTTTATGGATGAAAGTGGCTTTGAAGAAAAACGTTATGATAGAGGATTATGGAAGAATAAAAATGTGAGAGACTACTATAATTTTATTCCATTGCATTTGCAAGAAAAATTGTTTGCTCATTTATTTAGTAACGATAGATTAGATGAAAGTGATTTTACACAATTTAAAAAAGTTTTTCCAAATAGTCGTTATACAACCTATTTAGAAAAATATTTAAAAAATAAAAAGTTTTCAGATTATAAACCTTATGCGTTTGGCTATTTCATAAACGGAAAATTTGAATATAATAAACAAGTTAATAGTGTTGATATAACTTCTATTATAAAAAATAATTTTAGCGGGAAAGCTGTTTTTGTTGATTTATGGGCTTCATATTGCGCACCTTGTTTTCAAGAGTTTTCTCATTCTCAAAAGCTATTTGCCTTTTTGAAAACAAATAACATCGAAATGTTATACTTAGCTATCGACAAAGACAAAGAAATTACTAAATGGCTTCCTAACATTAAAAATAATTATTTAGAAGGTAATCATATTTTTACATCAGATAAAATTCAAGAATCACTTCAGAAACTTTTAAATGAGCCTGACGGGGTATATATTCCACGATATTTATTATTTAATTCAAAAGGTGAATTAGTTTTGCCATCAACAAAAAAGCCCTCAGAAGGTCAAGCTTTGTATGATGAAATTTTAAATGCTTTGAAATAAGATGAAAATAAATCTATCATTTGCATTGTTATTGTTTAGTTTGTTAGTTATGTCTCAAACTAAAAGAGATATTTTTTTACAGGATTCAATAATAAAACCGATTAATTATAAGCAGGTAACAAATAAGAAAATTTATCATAAAACGTATGACTTATTGAAGAAAGTGGATTCGGAATTTGGTTATGAAAAAGATATTCATCTTAAAATTTTGGAATTTTCTTATTTTCATAATGACTTAGATAATTTTAAAAAAGATTTATTGGTTCTAGTAAAAGATTATGGTTTTAAGATTGATTATTTAACAACCAATGAAAATTATTATAGCGATTTGATAAATGGAAAATTATCAAATTGGTTTAAAAAGATGTATTTAAAAAATCATTTAATTTGGGTTGAAAATAATTTCGACAAATTAAATGACATTCGAGCTTTGAACGAAATTAACATTAAAGATCAAACACTAGCTAAATTGTCTAATGTAATGATTGATATGAATTTAAATCAATCAGATAGTGTTAAAATCTATACAGTAATTCAAAGATTAAATGATGAAAACTTGCAATTAATTTACAAGATATCTGAAAAGAATAATTGTTTTGTTTTGTCTAAAAATTTTCCAATTGTTCAAAATAACTTAAATAGTGCTATCATTCATAATTTTCAGATGAATTTAGATGATAGTTGGAATTTACTGTATCCTCATATTAAAACCGCATATAAGAAAAATGAAATTGATAATGTTATTTTTCAAAATTATGATTTCTATAGGTATTTAAAGGACGGTTATCAAGAGTTTAATTCTTATAAAATAGAACAAATTCCTCCAGATTTTAGAAAAAATCAAGATCCAATTCCTTTAAAAGATGTTGATTTTTTTAATGAATTTAAAAAAGAAATGAAATGGGAATAACTTTAAGTTTTAAAACTTATCGATTCCTTTCCCCATAATTCCTCTTTCCAGTAAACTTACCTTTATTACTTGGTAAACTTGCTTCTTCCGTTTTACTTGAAGGTTCAATTAGTTTGTTTAATTCGATTATTTCAGTATCAGTTAGGTTTCGGTATTTTCCTTCTGGGACATCTAAGGAAATATTGATAATACGTGTACGTTTTAAAGCTGTTACTTCGTAATCTAAATATTCGCACATTCTACGGATTTGGCGGTTTAAACCTTGCGTTAAAATAATTCGGAAAACGTATTTGCTGATTTGTTCTACTTTACATTTCTTGGTAATCGTTTCCAAAATCGGAATTCCGTTTGCCATTCTGTCAATAAAGCGGTCGGTTATAGGTTTGTTAACCGTTACAATATATTCTTTTTCATGGTTGTTACGTGCTCTAAGAATTTTGTTTACAATATCACCATCATTCGTCATAAAAATCAATCCTTCACTAGCTTTGTCTAATCTACCAATGGGAAAAATACGTTCTGGATATTTTATAAAGTCTATAATGTTATCTCTAACGTCCAAATTTGTTGTGCATTCAATACCAGCTGGTTTGTTGAAGGCTAAATAAATTGGTTTCTCTTTACGTTCCTGAATCAATTTTCCGTTTACGCGCACTTCGTCACTAGGTGTTACTTTTGTACCCATTTCCGGGACTTTTCCGTTAATTGTAACTCTTCCTTGCTCAATCAAACGATCGGCTTCTCTACGTGAACAAAAGCCAGTTTCTGATAAAAACTTATTGATTCGGGTTGCATTTTCTTCCATGCTACAAAGATAGGTTTTTTAGTGAAATGTGAAAAGTGATTAGTGAATAGTAATTTGGGAGTTATGATATATTGTTTAAAGCAAAAAAAAAGCCCTTTTAAAAAAAGGACTTTCATTTATTTGGAAAAGGATTCAATTAGATGCTAGCAAATAATTTCTCCATTTTTTCTTTTTCTTCGTCAGCTAAAACACCGTCTACTAAGATTCTTCCACTGTGCTCATCTGTAATGATTTTTTTGCGAGCTGCAATTTCCATTTGAGTTTGTGGTGGAATTGTAAAGAAAGAACCAGCAGAAGCACCACGCTCAATAGAAACAACAGCTAAACCATTTCTAACGCTGTTTCTAATTCTGTCATAAGCTGCAATTAAACGTTCTTCGATTTGACCTCTTAATTCTTCTGATTTTGAAGATAAAAAGTTTTCTTCTTTTTCAGTTTCAGCCATAATGTCGCTTAATTCCGCTTTCTTATGTTTCAAATGTGTTTGTTTTCCTTCTAATTTTTCTTTTGTTTGAGCAATAACTTCTTTTCTGTGCTCAATAGAAGCTTTCATCTCTTTGATGTGTTTTTCAGCCAATTGAATTTCTAATTCCTGAAATTCCACTTCTTTAGTTAAAGAGTTGAATTCTCTGTTATTACGAACATTTTTTTGTTGTTCTAAATATTTTTTAATGGCAGCTTTGTGCTCGTCAATTGCGTTTTTCTTTTCTTTGATTTGCTCATCAATAGTTTCTAAATCGCTTTTTAACTTGTCTAAACGAGTAGAAAGTCCTGCTACTTCATCTTCTAAATCTTCTACTTCAAGAGGCAATTCTCCTCTAACATTTCTTATTTCGTCAATTTTAGAATCAACTAGTTGTAAAGCATAAAGGGCTCTTAACTTATCTTCTACGCTTATCTCTTTGATTGTTGCCATATTTAAAAGTACTTAACTGGATTTGTATTTTCTTCTGATAAAATGATTGCAAAATTAGTGATTTTTTCTTTAAGAAAATCAACTATGTAATTTTTTGTAAATCTTTCGCTTTCAAAGTGACCAATATCGGCTAAAAGTAATTGATTTTCAGCTTCATAAAATTGATGATATTTTAAATCTGCTGTTAGGTAAGCATCTGCTTCTGAGTTAATTGCGTTTTTAATTGCAAAGCTTCCACTACCTCCTAAAACGGCTACTTTTTTTATTGATTTTCCTGTAAAAATCGAATGTCTAATGCCTTCACATTGAAGTTTTTCTTTTACTAATTGTAAAAAAGCGGTTTCAGAAAGCGGATTTTCTAATTCACCAATTCTTCCTAAACCAATATTTTGGTGTTTGTTTTCTAATTGATAAATTTCATACGCAACTTCTTCATAAGCATGATTTTTGAATAAAGCACTTAATATTTTACTTTGTAAATGTTTTTCAAAAGTAACTTCGATTTTTATCTCCTGAGTTTCTACAAATTCAAATCGCTCTCCAAACTCAGGATTAGAGTTCTCATTTCCCATGTAGGTGCCAACGCCTTGCGAATTAAAACTACAATCTTCATAATTGCCAATTTTTCCCGCTCCAGCATCAAATAAAGCGTTTCGCAATTTTTCAACATTCTCAGGGATCGTATATGTAACCAATTTTTGAATGTATTTTTCCTTTGGAATTAAAACTTTTGAACGTTTCAATCCTAAGGCATCACAAAAAATTTTATTGACACCATTTTGATGATTGTCTAATGCGGTATGAACGGCATAAATTGCAATATCGTTCTTAATAGCCTTTAAAATAGAGCGCTCGACATAATTTTTACCTGTAATTTTCTTAATTCCTGAAAACAAAATAGGATGGAAGCAAACCACCAAATTACAATTTTTTGCTATCGCTTCATCAATCACTGATTCTAAAGCATCATGACAAACTAAAATGCCATTAACTTCTTGATTAGGATTTCCAACTAAGAGCCCAACATTGTCAAAATCTTCTGCATAACCCAGCGGTGCCATTTCATCAAGAACGGAAAGTATATTGGAAAGTTTCATCTGTTTTTAATTTTGATTAGACAAAATAACGAAATACAGCTTACAAATGAAATGATAAATCACATAAACTTTATTATAAAGATAAAATATTATACTTTCGTAGTATGATTTTGTTACGAAAAATATTATTCCCTTTAGCCTTTTTGTATTGGCTCATTACTTTTATCCGAAATTGGTTATATGATTTTGATATTTTTAAGAGTCATTCGTTTGATATTCCTATTATTGCTGTAGGAAATCTAAGCGTTGGTGGAACAGGAAAAACACCACAAATTGAATATTTGATCCGATTACTTTCTGATAAATATAAAGTTGCGGTTTTGAGTCGCGGTTACAAGCGAACTTCAGAAGGATTTATTTTAGCAGATAAAAACGCAACTGCTAGTTTAATTGGTGATGAGCCTTATCAGTTTTATTCTAAATTTTCAAACATTCAAGTTGCGGTTGATGCTAATCGTAAAAATGGAATAGAGAATTTATTACAACTTTCAAACAAACCGGATGTTGTTCTATTAGACGACGCTTTTCAACATAGAAAAGTAAAAGCTGGGTTTTATATTTTGCTTACAGCTTATGATGATTTGTTTAGTGATGACTATATTTTGCCTTTTGGAAATTTACGTGAGCCATCTTCTGGAAAAAAACGAGCTGATATGATAATTGTCACCAAATGTCCAAAGGATTTATCCGAACTTGCACAGTTGGAAATTAAAAAGAAATTAAATTGCAAAAAAGCGGTTTATTTTTCTTCAATACAGTATGATGATTTTGTTTTTGGAATTGATAGTCAAATGTTAGTTTCGGAGGTTCAATCAGAAAGTAAAGTATTGGTTGCTGGGATTGCAAAACCTAAATTGTTTTTTGATTTTTTAAAAAATGATAGGGATGAAACATTTGTATTTCCAGATCATCATCATTTTTCAAAGTTAGATTGTGAGCAAATTTTAGCTAAAGCAAATGGTAGAAAAATAATTACAACTGAGAAAGATTTTGTTCGCTTAAACGGATTATTGCCCAAAGAACAATTGTTCTATTTGCCAATAAAATCAACATTTTTAAATAGTATGAACATTGATAAAACGATAAAAGATTATGTGGGACAAAGTACAAGAAACTGTTAATTACATTAAAACCAAAACCAATTTTTCGCCAGAGTATGGGGTAATTTTAGGTTCAGGATTAGGAGGGTTTACAGATGATATTATAATTGAGCATACATTGCCATATACAGAAATTCCTAATTTTCCTGTTTCTACAGTTCAAGGACATAAAGGGGCATTAGTTTTTGGAACAATTGATGGTAAGAAAGTTGTAGCGATGCAGGGTCGTTTTCATTTTTATGAAGGTTATGACATGAAACAAGTTACTTTTCCTGTTCGTGTAATGAAATATTTAGGCGTGGAAAAATTAATAGTGTCTAATGCTTCAGGAGGTGTAAATCCATCTTATAAAGTGGGTGATGTTGCGGTAATTATTGATCATATCAATATGATGCCTGAGCATCCTTTACGAGGACACAATGATGAACGCTTTGGACCAAGATTTGTTAATATGAGCGAACCATACTCAAAAGCAATGAGTCTAAAAGCGTTTGAATTAGCAAAAGAGCTAAATATTGATTTGAAAAAAGGGATTTATTTAGGATTGCAAGGGCCAACTTTTGAAACTTTGGCTGAATATAAAATGGTAAAAGCTTTAGGTGCAGATTGCGTAGGAATGTCAACTGTTCCTGAAGTTATTGTGGCGCGACACATGAATATGGAATGTTTTGGCGTTTCGGTAATTACAGATATGGGTGATGAGGAAAATATTGAAGAAGTAAATCATGAAGAAGTTTTGGAAGCCGCTAAAAAAGCTGAGCCAAATGTGAGAAACTTGATTAAGAATTTAATTGCTCAGTATTAGTTAAATAGTTTATCACCACATCATAAAAATGCTCTGGTTCAAATGGTTTTGTAATTACTTCATTCATACCATAGGACAAGAGCATTTCTTTATTTTCGTTTAAAGAGATTGCAGTTAGTGCTACAATTGGAGTTGAAGTATTAAATTTTCTTATTTCAGTTGTAGCTTCAGTTCCATTGATTCCTGGTAAGTGCACATCCATTAGAATAAGATCGTAATGATTTGTTTTAACGTTTTCAATTGCTTCTTCTCCGTTATCAATAATAATACATGAAATGCCTTTTTTCTCTAGCATTTTTTGTGTAATCATCTGATTGATTTTATTATCTTCCACTAAAAGAACAATTTTCTCAGTTAAATTTTTTATCGTAGGTTTTATTTCAGGTTTTATTTCACTTTTTACTCCTTTTTCAAATTCTAGTTCAAAAGAAAAAGTACTTCCTTTTCCGCTTTCGCTTTTTAAATGAATGGTACTTCCCATCAGTTCAAGAATTTTTTTAACAATTGAAAGTCCTAGCCCTGTGCCTCCATAGGTGCGATTGATTTCAACTGATCCTTGACTAAAACTGTCAAAAATAGCGTCTTGTTTGTCTAAAGGAATTCCTATACCATTGTCTTTAATTTCAAAATATAATTTAATTACATTTGAATCTTCATGTTGCTTTTTAATTGTAAACCACACGTCACCATTTTTACTAAATTTAATGGCGTTGTTTAATAAATTGATGACAATTTGTGAAAGTTTGGTTGGGTCTCCTTTTAAGTTTGTGGTAATGGATTCGTCAATTTTTAAATGACATTTAATATTGTTTTCATGTATGAATTCTTTAAATGAAATAGTAATATTTTCTATTAATTCTTTTAAGTTGAAATTGATTTTTTCAACAATAACTTTGTCAGATTCTAATCGATTTATTTCTAAAATATCATTGATGAAATTTAGTAAGTAATTGCCAGAAAATTCTAAAGATTTTAGATAATTTAATTGACTTGCTTTTGGTTTTTCTTGGAGCAATAAATAAGTAATACCATTAATGGCATTCAAAGGCGTTCTCAATTCATGACTTACAGTAGATAGGAAATCGGCTCTGGCTTTTGAAGCTAATTCAGCTCTTTCTTTTTCAATTGTTAGTTCTTTGTTTTTGTCTTTCAGAAGCTTGTTTGTACTTGTTCTGATTTTATTGTTTTTGTAAAGCGATAAACTCAATAACGATAGAATAGATATAAGTGCAATACTAAGAATACTGATTAATTTTGAAAATCGTAATGTTTTTTGTTGGCTTTTTTTGTCTTTATCCAGTTGTTCAATTGTTCTTAGCTGTTCATCAAATTGAATTTTGTTAATCATATTTTCTGATTCATAACTATAAAGATTACTGCTAATAGAATCAGTTAAATGAGAGTATTTTTTTAAGAACAATAACGATTGCTTGGTATTGTTTGTTTTCTCATATGCAATACTTAATTGTTTTAATATTCTCTTTGTTAGTTCAAAATCAGTTTTGTTTGAAGTATTTGTAGCGTTGGCTAAATTAAAATAATTTATAGCAGAGGTATATTTTTTTTGAGCAAGTTCAATTTCTCCTAATTGAATGTAAGCTTCTGTTTTTGTGGTTAAAAACGTGTCATCTGTTAGATTTTCAATTACAGATTTTAATGTTTCTGTAGCGGCAATATAATTTTTTTTCTCTTTTTTAATGATTCCTTTTTGAAGGTTGATTAATTCAATTGCTTCTAAAAAATTTAATTCTTCATACAGTGAAGCTGCTTTTTCAAAATATATTTCTGCTACCTGAATATTGTCTTTTTTTAAGTAACATTTTCCAAGGCCATAATAGGATAATGCCAAATTTGTTTTTGGTTCTTTTTTATTAAAAAGATTAACGGCTCTAATGAAATAATCAATTGCTAGATCATTTTTTTCTAAGTCATAATAAATATTACCAAGTTGAAGATAACAATCAGCAAGTTTATCGTCGAGGTTGTTTTTTTTAGCATATTCGATTGCTTTTTCGGTAAATAAAATTGCTTTGTTGTATGATTTTTTATCTTCTTTGTTAAATAGTCCAATTTCTAAGTAGTAATCTGTACTATCACTAATTTTTGCAGCATCTTTATACACTTGAGAATAACCTAGAGAGGTTACTAATAGTAAATATGTAATAAATTGCTTAATCAATTGGTTAGAGATTATTTTTTAACCCTGCAATTTAAGTTTTTTACAGATAAAAAAAAACTTTATTTTTTTGAAATATATGATATCAGGTTTATTAGTCTAGATGAATAACCAATTTCATTATCATACCATCCAACAATTTTTACCATTTTATCAATAACTGAAGTGAGTTGAGCATCAAATAGGCATGAGTTTTGATTGCCAATAATGTCAACAGAAACTATAGGGTCTTCGGTGTAATCTAGAATTCCTTTTAAATTAGTTTCAGCAGCTTTTTTGAATGCTTGATTTATTTCTTCAATTGAAACTTGTCGTTTTACATTAAAAGTAATATCTGTTAGAGATCCGTCTGGAACTGGAACACGAATACCACAACCTCCAATTTTACCTTCTAATTCAGGAAATATTTTTGTTAGTGCTTTTGCTGCTCCTGTTGTTGTAGGAACTATAGATTGTGAAGCGCCTCTAGCTCTTCGTAAATCTTTATGAGGTTGATCGTGTAAACTTTGGTCTGTAGTGTAGGAGTGAACAGTAGTAATGTATGCTTGCTCTATTTCGCATAGTTCTTGGATGATTTTAATCATTGGAGCTGCATTGTTGGTAGTACAACTCGCATTAGATATTATATTTTCAGTTCCATTTAAAATATGTTCATTTACGCCGAAAACCACTGTTTTGATTTCGTCAACTTCTGATGGAGCTGAAAGAATTACTTTTTTTGCTCCAGCTAAAATATGTTGATTAATTTCTTCAAACGTCTTAAATTTTCCTGTGGATTCAATCACAATATCGACATTTATCGATTTCCAATCTAAATTTTTAATTTCTTTTTCGTGGAAAAATAAATACTCTTTTTTATTTATTAAGATTGAATCTTCTGAAAAAGTAACTTCTTGATTTAAAACACCATGAATGCTATCATATTTCACTAAATGTGCCATTGTTTTATTGTCTGCAATATCATTTATGGCAACTACTTCGATTGTAGGATGGTTTAAAAGTAATCGAAACAAGTTACGTCCAATTCTTCCAAAACCATTAATAGCGATTTTTATTTTTGTTTCAGGTTTCAAGTTTAGTTTGTTTCAGGGTTTTATCTGGAATTTAATTAACTAGTCACTAATTGTTATATAAATTAATAAATATGTTTTTCAGCATGATATGATGAGCGTACTAAAGCCCCACTTTCCACATGTCTAAAGCCTAACTCTTTACCTATTTGTTCATATTTTGCAAATTGTTCTGGAGTAATAAATTCTTTAACAGGCAAATGTTTTTTACTTGGTTGTAAATACTGACCAATTGTAACTATATCAACTTTAACAGCTGCTAAATCGTGTAAAACTTGAATTACCTCTTCTTCAGTTTCGCCTAATCCAAGCATAATTCCCGATTTTGTTCTTTTGATACCTTGCTCTTTTAAATAGCGAAGTACTTCCAAACTTTTCTCGTATTTTGCTTGTATACGTACTTCTCTTGTTAATCTTTTTACAGTTTCCATATTGTGTGAAACTACCTCTGGATTTACTTCAATAATTCGGTCTAAGTTACGAGTATTTCCTTGAAAGTCAGGAATGAGTGTTTCCAAAGTTGTATTTGGATTCATTCTTCGAATTGCTTTTACTGTTTCTGCCCAAATAATTGATCCCATATCTTTCAAATCGTCTCTGTCAACACTTGTGATTACGGCATGTTTGATGTTCATTAGTTTTATTGAACGAGCTACTTTTTCAGGTTCATCCCAGTCCACAGTTTCAGGACGACCGGTTTTTACTCCGCAAAAACCACATGAGCGTGTACAAATATTTCCTAAAATCATGAATGTTGCAGTTCCTTCTCCCCAGCATTCACCCATGTTTGGACAGCTACCCGAAGTACAAATTGTATTCAATTTATATTTGTCTACTAATCCTCTAAGTTCTGTGTATTTTTTACCAGTAGGCAATTTTACTCTTAACCATTTTGGTTTTGGAGTAGGTGGTAAAACTGATTCTAAAACAGTATTCATAATCTAAATTTTGAAAAGCAAAGATACGACATCAAATTTAGAATTTAGAAGTATGAATTTAGAAAAAATAATAACATTAATAAAGTTTTGTGATTTGTTTTACATTTTAATGCAAATAAAAAAAGCTACCGAAGTAGCTTTTTAATTATTCAGGTTGAATTACAATTGGAAGTGTGTAAGCTGTTCTCACCGGATTTCCGTCTTTAATTCCTGGCATCCATTTTGTTTTTAATGATTTTAAAACACGAATTGCTTCTTTGTCTAGGTTATATCCAGGATTTTGTACAACTTTAATATCTGTTAATGTTCCATTTTTTTCAATTACAAATGAAACCATAATGCGTACCGGTTTTGAAAATTCTGTTTCTGGTTTTTCAAATTTTTTCCCAACATATTGGTAAAACTTTTCAATTCCACCAGGAAAAGTTGGTTGTTTGTCTAAAAGTGCTGAAATCATTGGTCCTGGGTCAACAGGTGGATTGATTACAACGCTAGTTGTTCCTCCATTGCTAGGTATAATACCTGTTCCGTTCCCTTCACCAGTTGTTGCTGGAGTATATGTAGCTTGACTATTTGTTGGCACATTTACAGATACTTCAGTAGGAGCAACAACCATACTGGTTAGATTAGTTGGTGTTACATCTTGTTGTGCGGCAACTTTTTGTTGAGGCTTTACTTCAGGCAATACTACATCTGGCTCAAGGTCAATTGATGTTATGACTATTGGGTCATCAAGAGTTGGTGTGTTTGGGATAATATCTGGCGTGCTGAATTTTCCTTGAATTACAAAAACAGCTACAATTGTGCTTATAAATGCAAATCCACTAAATAAAGCCATTAGTGTTGTTCTTGGATTTTCTTGACGCAATTGATATGCACCATATTCTTTGTTTTTGCCTTCAAAAACTAAATCAATCCATTTCTTCTCATAGATACTTACATTTTTCATAATTGTTATTTTTAAATTGTTAAGTATATATGTTTCATAAGCTAAATAATTACACTATTTTAACATATAACATAAATTATATATAAAATATTGTACCAAAAGTTAAAAAAAAATTAATTTTTTTCTTGAATGATTTCGGAAAGTAATTTTTTAGCTCGTAAAAGCTTGATTTTGATATTGTTAAGCGGCTCTTCGAGTTGGTCGGCCATTTCTTGATACGTCATTTCTTGAAAGTAACGCATTTGAATTACTTCTTGGTAAGCTGGTTTTAGTTTTTTTATATATTGAAGCAGTTGAGCTAAGTTTTGCTCAATAATTAGTTCGTCTTCTGCAGATGCTGATTCATCCGCTACACGATAGGCTTGTTGGTCTTCTTCGTCTGTAATGTCAACAAAAAGTGAAGATTTCTTTTTACGGAGCATGTCGATATGAACATTTTTTGCAATAGCAATTAGCCAAGTATTAAATCCATATTCGGGGTTATAAGTTGCAATTTTGTCAAAAGCCTTTGCAAAAGTTTCGATTACGATATCATCTGTATCAGTTTCGTTTTCTGTGCGTTTTAACATGAATCCGTAAACTTCATTCCAAAAAAAATCTAATAGAAATGTGAAAGCAACTTGGTCTCCCTTTTTTGCTTTTTCGATGTTTTTTTGAATAAGTACTGAATTTACTTCCAATGGACAGGTTTTGAAATTAAATTTCTAAAAAATACATTTAGTTGTGTAAAAATAAGAATTAATTCGATGATTGGATACCAATACATTACATCTTTTTCTTTTAGTTTAGCAGCTGCATATCCAAGCGATATCCACGTGAATAGATATCTGAACAATAGTATTCCTAATACAATCATCCATTGAAATTGAAAAGCAAGTAAAACAATTGCTGTAATAAAAAACCAAAATTGAGAAAAGAAGAATAATCCTAGTTGAAATTTATCAAATCCTTTATAATATTTAGCTGTAGTTGCATGCCTTCTTTTTTGATAAAACCAAGATTTAAAAGTAGTTTTAGGTTCAGAAAGTGTGAAGCTTTCAGGAGTAAATAAAATCTCTATGTTTTTTTTCGAGGCAGCTTGATTAATGAATAAATCATCGTCTCCTGAGCGAATTTTCATGTGATCCATAAAACCACGAACATTGAAAAATTCTTCTCTTTTGTATGCTAAATTTCGTCCAACACCCATGTATGGGTTTCCTATTTTTGCCCAAGAAAAATATTGTGTAGCTGTTAATAAAGTTTCAAAACGAATAATTTTGTTTAGGAAAGAGTTTTTAATTTTTTCATAAGCTCCATATCCTAAAATTATTGTTTTCTCTTTTGAAAATTGAGATGAAATATGTAGTAACCAGTCATTAGAAGCAGGATAACAATCAGCATCTGTAAATACTAAATATTCGTTTTTTGCAGCTTTTATTCCTAATGTTAATGCAAATTTTTTGTTACCCCAAAAAGCTTCGTTATTTTGAACTTTAACTAGTTTTACGTTTGTGTATTGTTTTTCGTAAGTTTCAAAAAGTTCTAATGTTTCATCGCTAGAAGCATCGTCAATTAAAACAATTTCATAATCAGGATAGTTTTGAGAAACTAACAAAGGAAAATGTTTCTTGATGTTTTCTTCTTCGTTTTTAGCGCAAACGATAATTGAAATGGGAAGTTTTTTAGGTTGTACAGTTTGTTTTTTTGCGAAAGAAAATTGTCCAAAAATAAACACATAGTACACTAATTGAATCAGTGTAATTCCTATAAAAACAAATAATAATACTAACAGCATAGAACTAAAAATTGTATCGATTTTAATATCGGGCAAATGTAATTAATAATAAATAATTTTTAATAATTAAATAATATTTACTTCAGCTTCAATAGCAATTCCAAATTTCTCTAATATTGTTTGTTGGATTTTTTTTGAAAGTGTCACTATTTCAGCTCCAGTTGCAGTTCCATAATTCACTAAAACTAAAGCTTGATTTTTGTGGACACCTGCATCACCAAAACGTTTTCCTTTAAAACCAGCTTGTTCAATTAGCCATCCTGCAGGAACTTTTACTTCTGTTTCAGATACTACATAATGCGGAATTTCAGGGTGAATTGTTTTGGCTTTTTCGTATGCTTCTTTGGAAATAATAGGATTCTTAAAAAAGCTACCACTATTTCCAAGCTCTTTAGGGTCTGGTAATTTGCTTTGACGAATTGCAATTACTGCATTACTCACATCTTTTAAAGTAGGATTTTGAATGTTTTGATGCTGTAATTCAGTTTCTATTGCTCCATAGGTGGTAGAAACCTTATGGTTTTTTTTTGTTAATTTAAAACTAACCGAGGTAATTATGTATTGATTTTTCAATTCATTTTTAAATACACTCTCACGGTATTCAAACTTACATTGCGCATTAGTAAATGTTTCTATTTCTAATGTTTTTAAGTTTAAGGCTTCGCATGAAAACATTGTATCCTTAATTTCTACACCATAAGCACCTATGTTTTGAATAGGAGTAGTGCCAACATTTCCTGGGATTAAGGATAAATTTTCAATTCCTCCTAAATTTTGATTGATACACCAAAGTACAAATTCATGCCAATTTTCACCTGCTTGAGCTTTTACAATAGCAAAATCATCGTTTTGTTCAACAACTTCTCTTCCTTTTAAATTAACATGAACTACTAATTTTTTAATGTCTTGAGTTAATAGCATGTTGCTACCTCCACCTAAAATGAAGATGTCATTATTTTTTAATAAAACTTCCTTTAATTCAGTAATTGAATTGATAGAAACAAATTCTTTTGCTTTTGCTTCAATACCAAATGTGTTATAATTTTTTAGAGAAAAATTGTTTTGAATATTCATGAGAATAATTTTTTTCAAATGTACTATTATGAATTTTAAATTGGAAATATTTTATAAGATTGATGTGTTTCTTTGATGATAAGTTCTGTTCGTTCGGCATGCGTGTCAGAGATGAAAATTTGACCAAAAACAGCATCATTTACCATAGTAACAATCTTTTGGACACGCGTTTCGTCCAATTTATCAAAAATATCATCAAAAAGAAGAATTGGAAGTTCGCCACTTTGTTTTTTCATGAACTCAAATTGTGCTAATTTCAAAGCAATTAAAAATGATTTTTGTTGGCCTTGTGACCCAAATTTTTTAATTGGAAAACCTTCAATCTCAAAAACTAAATCATCCTTGTGAATGCCAACACTAGTGTATTGAATTATTCGGTCTTTTTGTAGCGATTCTTCTAATAGGTTTTGTAAATCTTTTTCAAACAATTGGCTTTCATATTTCAAAGCTACTTTTTCATTTCCTCCAGAAATATTGGTATGGTGTTTTTCAAAAATGGGAATAAATGCTGCAAGAAATTGTTTTCTTTTTTCAAAGATTAATTGTCCTGCGTTACTCAATTGTTCGTTGTAAATAGATAAATTATCTGCATCAAAAATTTGATTCAATGCAAAATATTTCAATAGTGCATTTCGTTGAGCAAGTGTTTTTTGATATTGGATTAAAAATTGCAGGTACGAATTGTCTAAAGTTGCGATAACACTATCAATAAACTTTCTTCGGGTTTCGCTTCCTTCAACTATCAAATCAGCATCAGATGGAGAAATGATTACCAAAGGAATTAAACCTAGGTGTTCAGAAAGTTTTTCATATACTTTGCCGTTTCGTTTGATGGTCTTTTTTTGACCTTTTTTTAAACTACAAACAATTTTTTCTTCTTTGTTGTTTTTATCTAGTAAGGCATCAATTACAAAAAATTCCTCACCATGTTTAATGTTTTGAATGGCTAATGGATTAAAATAACTTTTTCCATAGGCCAAATGATAAATGGCATCTAAAATATTTGTTTTTCCAACACCATTTTTTCCAACAAAACAATTGATTTTAGCATCAAAATCAAATTCAATTTGAGCTAAATTTTTGTAGTTAAGAAGAGATAATTGCTTTAAAAACACTATAATGATACTTTAATTTATGGCTAAAAATAGGACTTTTTGCAAAAGTATATCGAATTTGTTAAAAATATCTACAAAAATGGTTTTTAATTTTAATAAAAATTATATTTTTGCACCTCATTAAATTTAATATAAATGGCAACATATAACAAAAGAGGATACAAAGCTCCAAAACCAGAAGAAGTTAAAGTTGAAAATGAGTTTGAAGAAGTAGTAGATGTAAGTGATAGTACTACAGCTGAGGTATTCGATACATTAGACAAAACAGCTTCTAGAACAGAAGACTGGGTAGCTAAAAACCAAAAATTAATTTTAGGTGTAGTTGGTGCTATTGCTATCGCAACTTTAGGATATGTTTTATACAATAAATATGTTGTTGAAGTTAAAGAAGAAAAAGCAACAAATCAAATTTTTCAATCGCAACAATATTTTCAACAAGCTGTTGACGCTACTGCAAAACCAGATTCATTATACAACTTGGCACTTAAAGGTGGTGAAGGAAAATTAGGTTTTATTGGAATTGCTGAAGAATACGCAGGTACTGAAGCTGGAAATTTAGCTAACTACTATGCAGGTATGTCTTACTTAAATTTAGGTGACTACAAAAATGCAATTACTTATTTAGAAAATTTCAAATCTGATGATGCTATTTTAAAACCTTTAGCACTTGGTGGAATTGGAGATGCTCTATCTGAAACAAATAAAGTTGATGATGCAATTTCATATTACAAAAAAGCTGCTGCAGCAAATGAAAATGATTTCACTACTCCAAGATTTTTATTTAAAGCGGCTCAATTATTAGTAGTTTCTGGTAAAAAAGCTGAAGCAAATAAATTATTTGTTGAGATTAAAGAAAAATATGAAACTTCTAAAGAAGGAATGAATATTGAAGCATTTATTGCGATGACTGAATAAGGATGGCAACAGAAAATAAAAATTTATCCAATTACGATAAAAACACAATCCCAAACGCGAAAGAATTTCGGTTTGGGATTGTTGTTTCAGAATGGAATGAACAAGTTACAGAAGGATTGTTCAATGGGGCTTTTGTAGCATTAACAGACTGTGGTGCTTTACCAGAAAATATTATAAGATGGAATGTACCAGGAAGTTTTGAATTGATTTTTGGTGCAAAACAAATGCATGAAAAATTAGATCTAGATTGCGTAATTGTTATTGGTTGTGTGGTCAAAGGCGAAACAATGCATTTTGAGTTTGTTTGCGAAGGTGTTACACAAGGAATAAAAGATATGAATGTAATTTATGATATTCCAACTATATTTTGTTTGCTTACAGATAATAACATGCAGCAATCAATTGATAGAAGTGGAGGTAAACATGGTAACAAAGGTGTTGAAGCAGCAATAGCAGCAATTAAAATGGTTGCACTTAATAGAAGTTGATGTTTTAAATAATAGATAAAAAAACACTTCCAATTGGAAGTGTTTTTTTTATTAAAATTTCACACCAAACATAATTCCATCGCCTTGAAAACCGTTTTGATAGCTTCGAACATAATCAATTCTTAAAAAGCGCAATTTGCCCCATCCAATATTATCAAAACCTACTGTAATTTCTTGATATGGTTTTCTCTCAGGAACATTTAATTGATGAAATCCACCTATTAAATTCCATTGCAGTTTGTTTAATAACGGAATTTTATTCATAATATATCCTTTGAAATTATGCTCAATATGTGTTTCAAAATAAGCATCATTTGTAGAATGGCTATAGTAAGGTAATAAATTGAATGAGTTTAATGAATTATTTAGCAAGTTTACGTGTGTTTGATTGCCATTAAAGTGTTTATAATCAATGAAAGAGATGTCGTCAGCATTAAAGAATTTTCCGGCTTTAAAACGTAATCCAAAATCTCCTTTGTTGCCAATAGTTTTATTGTAATCTACTGATGCACTAATCAAGTCGTAATGATAATCATTGTTTGTTGCACCAAATGCTTTTTCATAATTGAAACTTAAAATCGGATAATCATCATTTTGGATATTAATTTTTCCGTCAGGGCGAGAAATATATTTTTGTCCAAATCGAATACGAGTTCCAATGCTAGCTTTTATTATATGATGTTTTTCAAATGGAATTGAGTTGTAATTAAAAGGTTGCAACGGATCATTTGAAAAATAAGCATCATCATTTTTAATAAATGTATAATCTGTGTTGTTGAATAATGCATGACGATTTTCATATAACATTTTTCCTGAAACATATATACCATTAGTAACTTCACGACCGTAACTAATTTCTGTAAACTCTTTATTGTATAGTTTCATAAAGTTGTTTTTAAAGAAAAGTGTGCTAACAGAGTTGACAATATTACTGATGGGTTCGTTTGAATTGAATTGATTAATGCTGCTTCCACCCGCAATGGCTATGTATGCATTGTTTTTGTTGTTGAAACGATGATAATATCTTCCATTAATTCTTAATCTATCTTCTGCAAAACCATAATTGAATGTAGAACTGATATAGGTATATTTTCCAGTTTCTTCATCCCATTTTCTAAATGAAAATCCACTATCTAAATTCCAACCTTGAACAGTATTAAAACTTAAAGAGCTCAGGTTGGTCATTCCTTGATAATTAAAACTCCATTTATTGAAGGTTTTCTTGTAAGTATATCCTGTAATAAGTTTGTAAATTTTAAATTTATTCCCTTTAGCATCAATAGAATCTAAATAGGTTTCTGATTTTCTTATAGTTTGAATGCTGTCTTTTTTAACGTAGTTTGTTGCTTCTTCTGTAGTTAGTGGAACAGGTCTAAATTCATTCCAAAAGCTTTCCTCTTTTTTGTTAGCATTATCAGCAAAAGTGACAATTTCTTTTCCAAATGTTTTCTTTTCAAACGCTTCTTTAAAAATGTAATTACTAAAAACATGAGTAAATTTTCCAGTAAATTTCATTCCAAAGATACCTGCACTAAACTCTAAAGATTGAATATTTTTTGCCCATATTTTAGTAGATTCATTGTAACTAAAATTTTGAGTCAATTTCATGCTTTCTAAAATAGGTTGTTGCATGCGATACCCTTTTATGTCTAGATCGATTCCATAGATTGCCCACGAATCTTCAACGATATAAATATAACCTTCAAAAACAGGCTCTTTATCACGTTTTGGAGTAACTTTAATTCTATTGATTAATTGATTTTTGTCGTCAAGAAAGGAACTCTCTAATTTGAATTTGTAATAATTAAAAGCATTATTTGCAATTGGAGATACCATATTGATACCTAAATCAACATAGTTTTCATAAAAATCATAATTTGTGTTTAAAGCTGTGTTATAACTAAAACCATTATCGTTTCCAGCTATTTTTGAAGCGATAATTTCCTCTTTTAAATTATCTGGTTTTTCAAATTTGATTTTAGAAACTGTTTCGGATTGATAAATGATTCCACTTCTTGTTGAATCTAGGTTTCCTTCAAAATCGCCAATTTCCATTCCCATAAATTTTTTAGGAATATCTTTAGCTCTAAAGATTCCTCTAGAATAAAAATCGGCTTCAAATTT
Organism: Flavobacterium sp.; assembly: GCF_035299005.1. GTDB lineage: Bacteria > Bacteroidota > Bacteroidia > Flavobacteriales > Flavobacteriaceae > Flavobacterium. The sequence continues at coordinate 188,339 of NZ_DATGXL010000015.1, read as the reverse complement.
ATCAGTTCTTGCTGCATTTTTCTTTCTAGATGCGATGGATTTTCTAATTATTTCGTCTGCTGGATTTATACTTTGGTCAATGACAACCTCGTTTAATTGAAATTTTTCTTCCTCTAATACATTGTCAAATTGATATGGATATTGTGTAATGTTTAAAACATGTTTTTCTGTTTTGTAGCCCAAATATTGAAAAATAAGGGGTACATTTTTTTTCTCAAAATAATTTAATTCATAATTGCCTAATTCGTTTGTAGTTGTATTTATATAGGTGTTTTCAATATAAATGTTTACATAAGGCAATGGATTTCCATTAACATCTTTTACTGTTCCTTTTATTTGTGAAAAGGATAGAACTGAAAAAAAAATAGAGAAGGCAAGTACAATTTTATTCATAAGGGTTTATTTTTAAAGACGAGAAAAAAAATAAAAAGGTTGTATTATATGAATGCTTGGATGGCTAATTCATAACTTTTTAAACCAAATCCAATAATTACACCTTTTGCATTTGGTGATATATATGACTGATGACGAAAAGATTCTCTCGAAAAGGTGTTGGAGATATGAACTTCAATAACAGGTGTAGTTATGGCTTTGATAGCATCTGCAATACCTATTGATGTATGAGTATAAGCTCCAGCATTTAAGATGATTCCATCGTAGCTAAATCCTACTTCCTGAATTTTAGAAATCATTTCTCCTTCAATATTACTCTGATAGTAACTTAATTCAATAGAAGGAAATTGTGTTATTAGTTTTTCAAAATATGCTTCAAAGGTTTCACTTCCATACACTTCTGGTTCGCGCTTTCCTAATAAGTTGAGGTTTGGACCATTAATAATAAGTATTTTCATGGTATTTGTTTTTGTAAAAATAAAAAAAACCATTCGTTTTAAGGAATGGTTTTAATAAAAGTTTAGCTTATTTTTCTAAAACATATATCCAACCGAAAATTGTATCACTGAATTTTTTACATCTGCATCTTTTTTAGGTTCGGTCAAACCAGCGGCATATCTTCCTGAAACAAATAAACCATTTGTTATTTTGTAGCTTAAACCACCAGCAACAGCAAAATCAAATGTATTGCTATCACCAGCATCAACTTCATTTCTTTCGCTTACTAATACAGATGCTTGTGGGCCTAATTCTAAGCTTAGTTTGTTTTCGGTTAAATAAAATTTCACCATTACTGGCAATGACAAGTAACCTAATTCGTTTTTGATTTGATCGCCTAGATAGTCCAATTCTGAGCCTTGAGTTGAGTATAAAAGTTCAGGTTGGATAGAGAAATTTTGAAAAATATTAATTTCGGCAACTACACCTGCATGATAGCTAGTGATGTTATTGAAATCCATACCATCCACATTTCCACCGGTGTAATTGGCAAAATTGACCCCACCTTTAACACCAAATTTTAAACTTTGCGCTTGTGAAGTACTTATTCCTAGAATAAAAAGTACTGCTAATAAAAATGTTTTTCTCATAATTTTACTTTCTTTTTTAGATACAACGTAAAATAAGCTAAAATATTGGGTGTAAAATGCTCTTTTGTCGAATTTTAACTACATTTAGACATTTTGATATGTTATGTTTGTTAACTACAGCGTTTTAGATTGTTAATAACTTCTTAGGCTTATTTTTGTTAAAATACTGAAAACACTAGTATTTTGTAACTATTTGATACTCAAATAAGAAAGTAAGAATGGTTAAAAAAAATGTTAATAACCCTATATTTTTTGTTCGTTTATATAAAAAAAACATATAAATTTGCCTCATTAACTTTAAATTTAAACTAAACATGAAAAAAGTTTTATTTTCTGCAGTAGCATTATTGGCTTTCGGTTTTGCTAACGCACAAGAAGAAAAATCAAACGGTGGTTTTTCAAAAGGTGATGTATTCGTAACAGGAGCATTCACTTTAGGTTCTGAAAAAACAGGTGATGTTAAATCTAATTCTTTCGAAATTGCTCCACAAGTTGGTTATTTCTTAACTGAAAACATCGCTATCGGTGGTAAATTAGGTTACGTTTCTAATAAAGCTGAAAATGCTTTAGGAGATACTCAAGACGATGCAGGTTTCAAAGTTGGAGCTTTCGGACGTTACTATTTTACTCCAGCTAACCAATTCTCTTTATTCGCTCAGTTAGGTTTAGATTATTCTTCAATGGAAGATAAATTAGCTACTGATTATAAAGAATCTGAATTCGGTTTAGGTTTAGGAGCTGGTTTAAACTACTTCGTGTCTTCAAACTTCTCTATCGAAGCTGGTGTAGCTGTATTAGGTTACTCTTCTAACGATAACGGTGGTGGAAGTGGTGTTGACAAAACAAACTCTTTCAACTTTGGTGGTGACTGGAGAGCAGTTACTTTCGGAGTTAACTACAAATTCTAATTTGTAGATCAAATAAGTCAAAAATCCCGCTAAAAGCGGGATTTTTTTATTGCACTAAATTGCTTATATTTGAAATATGAGTACATGGCAATCGTATATTAAAGAATATCAAAATTATTTAAAGTTAGAACGAGGTCTTTCAAAAAACACCATCGATAATTATACGTTTGATATTGAGAAGCTAGTACTTTTTTTGGATCAAAAAGAAATTAAAGTTTCTCCAATTCACATCTCCGAAGAAGTTGTTCAACAATTTATATATGAAATGGCATCTCAGGTTAATCCTAGGAGTCAATCGCGTTTAATTTCTGGACTAAAAAGTTTTTTTAACTATTTAATTTTTGAAGATTATCGAAACAATACTCCTTTAGAATTAATAGAAGTTCCAAAAACGGGTAGAAAACTTCCAGATACACTTTCAACGGATGAGATAGATATGTTAATCGAAGCAATAGATTTATCAACTCCCGAAGGCGAACGCAATAGAGCTATGCTAGAAACGCTATACAGCTGTGGTTTGCGTGTATCGGAATTGGTTTCGCTTAAAATTTCAGATTTATTTTTTGAAGAAGGATTTATAAAAATTACAGGAAAGGGAAATAAGCAACGTTTTGTCCCTGTTGGCAAATCCACAATTAAATATGTAACTTCATATGTGAATCAAATCAGAGTGCATTATCCAATTCAAAAAGGGTTTGAAGATACTTTATTTTTAAATCGAAGAGGTCGTCAACTAACTCGTGCCATGATTTTTACTATAATAAAGGATCTTTCTGTAAGAATAAACTTAAATAAAACAATAAGCCCACATACTTTTCGTCACTCTTTTGCTACCCATTTATTAGAGAACGGAGCTGATTTACGTTCGATTCAATTAATGCTAGGTCACGAATCTATTACTACTACAGAGGTTTATATGCATTTAGATAGAAAATATTTGGCACAAGTTTTGCATAACTTTCATCCTAGAAAATAAGTTAACATTTGTTTAATTTTTAACAAAATAAACAATTGGTTTTCAGTAATTTTGCATTCCCCTAATTTATTTTCTGGTAAATGTGTTTAAAAAAAATCCCTATACATGATTTTTACATCAAAGAAACCTGAAGATTTAAATAAATTATACGAAAGTTTAATAAAGCAACTTCCAAATATAATTTTTCAAATAAGAGTTACGGCTAATAGAGAAGTTCATTTGGACTTCATTAGTAAACCTGTTGAATTTTTATATCAATTTTCTATTGAAGAAATTCTTGAAGATTCATACAAATTTGCTAAGTATCGAATTTATGAAAGTGATTTAGTAATTTTCAAAAAAACTTTTAATGAAGCTATTGAAACTAAAACAAAATGGGAAATAGATTTTCGTTTTCTATTGCCAGATAGCAGTTATAAATGGTTGCGAATTGAAGCCACTCCAAAGGCATCTGAAAATAATGAAACCATTTTCTATGGTTTATTGTCAGATATTACAACAATTAAAGAGCAAGAAATTCAATTAAGGGTTGCAGATGAACGGTATCATTTTGCAGTACAAGCATCTGATAGAGGTGTTTGGGATTGGGACATGGTGACCAACAAAGTGTATTATTCTTCTGAATCTATGAAAATTCTTGGTTTGACAGAGTCTGACTTAGTTGCATCACCAGAAGAGTGGGATGAAAAAGTGCATCCTGATGATAGAGAAGAATATTATGGCAATATCAATTTGCATTTTGAAAATAAAATTCCTTTTTATGAAACGTGCCATCGAGTGATGTGTAATGGAAGTTATAAATGGATTTTAGACAGAGGAAAAGTAATTGAGCGCGATGAAAACGGTAAGCCATTAAGGATTGCGGGAACTCATACGGATATTTCGGCGCAGAAAGAAAAAGAGCAAGAATTGTTAAAAATGCTTGAAATTGTTAATTCTCAAAACAATAAGCTGCTAAATTTTGCACACATTGTTTCTCATAATTTGCGTACACATGCGGGGAATATTAAATCACTTTTAGAATTATATCATGATAATAGTTTTACATACGAAGAAACATTGTCAAATATTGATATAGTATCAAAGGAGTTGAATGAGACCATTGAAAATTTGAATGATTTGGTTAAGGTACATACGCAAACTAATAAAGAGTTTGAATCATTGCAATTGTCGGATTATGTTACAAGGATGTTGTATATTTTAAATGAAGATATTTCTCATAAAAATATAGTTATTGATAATCGTGTGGATGTTAATATTCGTGTCAATTGTATTCCCGCTTACTTAGAAAGTATTTTGTTGAATTTGGTTACTAATGCAATCAAGTATTCAGATGAGAAGAAGGAAATTAGAATTTCGTTTGATGTGTCAGATACAGATGATTATTTAGTTTTACATGTTTCAGATAATGGTGTTGGAATTGATATGGAGCGTTATGGTGGTTCTATTTTTGGTTTGTACAAAACATTCCATGGGCATGAAGATTCAAGAGGAGTGGGCTTGTATATTACTAAAAATCAAATTGAAACCATGGGAGGAAAGATAGAAGTGGAAAGTGAGCCAAATGTTGGTACAACGTTTAAAGTATATTTTAAGAAATAAAAAAAGCGGCTTGTAAATTTAAGCCGCTTTTTTGTTATTTTATTTCGTAGATTATTTTGCAATGTTTACTGCTCTTGTTTCTCGAATTACTGTAATCTTAACTTGACCAGGATAAGTCATTTCAGTTTGAATTTTTTGTGAAATTTCAAATGATAAGTTAGAAGCAGCTTCATCAGAAACTTTTTCACTTTCTACAATCACACGTAATTCTCTACCAGCCTGAATTGCATAAGCGTTTTTAACACCACCAAACCCAAAAGCAATATCTTCTAAGTCTTTTAAACGTTGGATATAAGAATCTAAGACTTGTCTTCTTGCTCCAGGACGTGCTCCAGAAATAGCATCACATACTTGGATAATTGGAGAAATTAAAGATTTCATTTCAATTTCGTCGTGGTGAGCTCCAATTGCATTACAAACTTCTTCTTTTTCGCCATATTTCTCAGCCCATTGCATACCTAAAATAGCGTGAGGTAATTCACTTTCAGTATCAGGTACTTTTCCTATATCGTGTAATAAACCAGCTCTTTTAGCTAATTTAACATTTAAGCCTAATTCAGCTGCCATAATACCACATAGCTTAGCTACTTCTCTTGAGTGTTGTAGTAAGTTTTGTCCGTATGATGAACGGTATTTCATTCTACCAACTACTTTGATTAATTCTGGATGTAAACCATGAATTCCTAAATCGATAACTGTACGTTTTCCTGTTTCGATAATTTCTTCATCAATTTGTTTAGCTGTTTTTGCAACAACTTCTTCAATACGAGCTGGGTGAATACGACCGTCAGTTACTAATTTGTGTAATGCTAAACGAGCAATTTCTCTTCTTACGGGATCAAAGCAAGATAAGATGATAGCTTCTGGTGTATCATCAACAATGATTTCAACTCCAGTTGCAGCTTCTAGTGCTCTAATGTTACGGCCTTCACGACCAATAATTCTACCTTTTACATCATCAGATTCAATGTTGAATACAGAAACGCAGTTTTCAACAGCTTCTTCTGTTCCTACACGTTGAATAGTACTGATGATTACCTTTTTAGCCTCTTGATGAGCTGTCATTTTAGCTTCTTCAACAGTGTCTTGAATAAAAGACATTGCGCTAGTTTTAGCTTCAGCTTTTAAGCTTTCTACTAATTGATTTTTGGCTTCTTCAGCAGACAGACCAGAAATTACCTCTAGCTGTTCAACTTGGCTTTTATGTAGTCTATCAATTTCTTGTTGTTTTTTATCTAAAAGCTCAATTTTAGTTGAATATTCAGCAATTTTAGCTTCTGCTTCTTCATTTACTTTTTTAGCTTTAGCTAACTCATTGGAGATTTGTGATTCTTTATCACGAGTTCTTTTTTCAGCTTCTGCTGTTTTTTTGTCTCTAGCTAGAATTACTTGTTCGTGCTCTGCTTTAAGCTCTAAAAACTTTTCTTTAGCTTGAAGAATTTTTTCTTTTTTAGTTGCTTCTGCTTCCGCTTTAGCGTCTTTTAAAATTGAACCAGCTTCTTTTTTTGCGTTTTTAATAAGGTTAGAAACATTGCTTCTTTCTAAAAATTTAGCGATTCCAAAACCTCCTGCAAGACCAACAACTATTCCTATTATTATACTTAGTATATCCATGATGTGTTTAAAAAAATTATATAAAAAAAGCCTACATTAGGTGTTTGTATAAACTCTGTTATACAAGATTTGAGCTAACCTGCAGTTCAAACTTCCCACTAAAGGGCCTGTTATAGTTGCAAAGATTCACTCGTTTAATTTGTTAGTGTTGAGTTTATCAAATATATACTAATGTAGGCAGTATCGTATTTATGTTGTAAGAACGTATTTATTTTGTGAGCAACTCACTCAGCTTTTTGTCCAGATTTTGTAATCTAATTAAAGCGGTTTCATTATCATGCGAGGTATTAATTTGTTTTTGCTCAACTTGTGCCGCAAATTGTAATGCACACATGGCTAAAACATCTTGTTTGTCTCTTACGGCATAGCTTTGTTCAAACTGTTTTATCATAGCATCAATCTTCTTTGAAGCACTTCTTAATCCTTCTTCTTGTGATGGATCCACAGTTAATGGATATACACGATCAGCGATTGATATTTTAATTTTTAGTTTTTCACTCATGATCTTTCTAATCAGAAAGTTGGGCTATGCAATAATCGATTTCTCGAATTAATGAATTTATTTTGAGTTTTGTTTCTCGTTTGTTTTCTTCACTGCCTAATAACGAATTGACCATTTTTAGAGTATCTAATTGACTTTTTAAAGAATCAATCTCACCTGATTGCTGTTGTTGCATTTTTTTAGAAAGCAACAATTCTTCTTGTAACTCAGAGTTTTTCTTTTCTAACTGAATCAACTTTTGATTAAGCTTAAAAAATTTAACTTCTAGAGAATCAATTAATTCAGATAATCCGTTCATTAATGATACAATTCATTTCAATAAGTCACAAAGTTAGCATTAGTATTCAAAAATAGCAACAGTTTTTATTAAATTTTATGATTAAATTTTTATTCCTTGTAAGTATTTGATTGTTAATGGTTTGTTTAAGGAATGTTTTTTGATTGTTTTAACTCGAATATTTTTATTATTTTAGCGGTAAACAGTTGTATTATGAGAATTTTATTAGCCCTAATCCTATTTCCTCTTTCTGCACTTAGTCAAGAAACTTATCCACAAGATGCATTTCAATCGCCTTTAGCTATTCCTTTAGATATTTCAGGTTCATTTGGTGAATTGAGAAGTAATCATTTTCATTCTGGATTAGATTTTAAGACTACAGGTGTTGAGGGTTTACCTGTTTATGCGACAGGTGATGGCTATGTTTCTCGTATTAAAATATCTACTTTTGGTTATGGTAAAGCAATTTATATTACCCACCCAAATGGATATACGTCTGTTTATGGACATCTTCAAAAAGCAAATGGAGCAATTCAAGATTATATCAAGAAAAAGCAATACCAAGAAAAAGCTTATGAAGTGGAAATGTATTTATATCCAACTGAATTACCTGTGAAAAAAGGAGATATTATTGCTTTTACAGGAAACACAGGTGGAAGTGGAGGTCCACATTTGCATTTTGAATTTAGAGATACTAAATCAGAGCAAATTGTTAATCCGATGCATTTTGGATTTAAAAAGTTTGTAAAAGATGAACGTAAACCAATAATTCAAGGAATTGTCGTATATCCATTAGATTCTACAGTGGTTAATAATTCGCAAAAACCAATAAATATTTCATTCAATAAACAAACTGACGGTACTTATTTGAGTACAAAAGTAAAAGCAAACGGGAAAATTGCTTTTGGGATTAATGCTTATGATTTTTGCACAAATGCCTATAACAAAAATGGATTATACAAAGTTAAAGCCTATTTAAATGGTGTTTTGCAATACCAATATGGTTTTGACTCATTTGCTTTTGATGAATCACGTTATATTAACAATTTTATCGACTATGAGCGTTTTCACGAAATGGGACAGCGCGTTCAAAAACTATTTGAATTATCAAGTTATCCTCTTTCAGTTGTAGCTGGAAATAAAAAGGATGGCACATTGAAAATTTTGCCCAATGCAAGTTATACTTACAGAGTTGAATTGTATGACTTTCATCAAAATAAAATAGAATTAATTATTCCCATAGAGTTTGCTGCCCAACAAGCAACTATTAAAAAAGAGATTACTAAAACACCTTTTTATGTAAAAGCAAAGACAGAATCTATTTTTGAAAAAAATAATGTTTCGGTTTATGTTCCAGAAAATGCTTTTTATAATAATTTTTACATGAATTTTGAGGTAAACAATGACATTGCAACCCTTCATGATGATAGTGTCCCTGTGCACAAAAATATTACACTTACGTTTAATGATGTCACTGGTCTAACTGAAGAACAAATGAGTAAAACATATATTGCAACTTTAGATGGTTACAAGTTAGATTACAATAAAACCTATCGTAAAGGAAATACTTTTTCTACAAAAATAAAAACATTAGGAAAATATAAATTAGCGCAAGATTCTATTCCACCAAGAATTTATAACATTAACTTTGTAGAAGGTAAAACTTTGAAAGAGCAAAAAATAATTAGTGTTTCAGTGTCAGATTTGCATTCAGATATTGATACTTATAATGCTTACTTAAACGGAAAATGGATATTGATGGAGTATGATTACAAGACAAAAAAGTTAGTACACAATTTAGATGATGCTATTTACGTTCAAGGTAGAAACGATTTAAAGATTGTAGTGACAGATAATTTACAAAATTCAACTACCTTTGAGTCTTATTTTTTTAAATAATTAAAACATATTCTTTTGAAAAATATTATTGTATTTCTTGTTTTTAGTTTGTTTTCAGTGGCAGCATTTAGCCAAAAAGCACGTGTTAAAGGTGTTATTTTAGACGAATTTAAAAATCCTGTTGAAAATGTAACTGTCAAAGCAGCTGAAAAAGTAACCGTTACTAATGAAAACGGATTTTATATAATTGAAATTCCTTCCAATCAAAAAGTTACTATAGTTTTTTCGCATCAATCTTATAAAAACAGTACGGTTTCTGTTGAATTGAAAACCAATGAAGATTTTGAATTAAATCCAGTGCTTAATTCAAAAATTGAGCAAATGGGGGAGTTAGTCATTACGAGTAATAGTAAAAAGCGAATTGAAGGAGTAACCACAATTGATCCTGTAATTATTCGAATGATTCCGGGGGCCAATGCTGGAATAGAGAATATTATAAAAACGCTACCAGGAGTTTATTCTAACAATGAATTAAGTACATCATATGCTGTTAGAGGTGGAAATTATGATGAAAATTTAGTTTACGTAAACGAAATTGAGGTTTATCGTCCCTTTTTAATTCGTTCAGGTCAGCAAGAAGGCTTGAGTTTTACCAATACCGATATGGTAGAAAATGTAGATTTTTCTGCTGGTGGATTTCAGTCAAAATATGGTGATAAGTTATCTTCTGTTTTGGATATTACATATCGCAACCCAAAACGCTTTAAAGCTGGATTAGAAGCTAGTCTTTTAGGAGGAAGTTTAACAGCAGAGGGAGTTTCAAAAAATCAAAAATGGTCAAATATCACGGGTATTCGTTATAGAGATAACAGTTTGTTAGTGAATAGTCAGGAAACGGAGACCAATTTTAAGCCTACTTTTTTTGACGTGCAAACATTGTTGAATTTTAATGCTTCAACCAAATGGAATTTTAGTTTTTTAGGTAATATTTCTCAGAATAAATACAATTATCAGCCCTTAAGTCGTCAAACTAATTTTGGTACAGTAAGTGAACCAATTGCACTTTTGGTTTTTTATGAAGGACAAGAAAAAGATAATTATTTAACGTTATTTGGAGCAGGAAAAGCCGTTTATCAATACAATGAAAAAAATAAATTAAAGTTTATTGCTTCTGCCTATCACACCCAAGAGCAAGAATATTATGATATTTTAGCTCAGTATCGTTTGGGTGAAGTAGATGCCAATATTGGTTCTGAAACATTTGGAGATGTGGTTTATACAAGAGGGATTGGTTCGCAATTAACACATGCTCGTAATGATTTAGATGCTTTAATAGCTAATGCTGAAGTGAAAGGATTTCATGAGTTAAATCAAAAATCACAAATTGAATGGGGTGCAAAATTTACTTTAGAGGATATAAGAGATAGAATTGTAGAGTGGGAAGTTATTGATTCGGCCGGTTTTTCATTGCCTAATCCTATTTTAGATTATCAAAATGATCAACCTTATAATCCTTATGTTGGACCATTGGCTCCTTATCAAAACGTAAGGGCAACAAATTATACTAGAATTAATCGTTTTTCGGGTTATGTACAATGGAATTATAGAGGAAAAATAGGATCTCACAGTTATTGGTTAAACACAGGAATTCGTGGACACCAATGGCAAGTTGATGCCGATGGAAGACCAAAAGGAGATAGTCAAATGACTTTTTCGCCACGTGTTCAATTTGCTTTTAAACCCGATTGGGATAAAGATATGATGTTTAGATTATCGGGTGGATTATACCATCAACCCCCATTTTATAGAGAACTTCGTGATTATGATGGAGTTGTTCAAACCAATGTCAAAGCGCAACAATCATTTCATTTAGTATTGAGTGGTGATTATAGTTTTAAGATGTGGACTCGACCATTTAAATTGGTTTCAGAAGCATATTATAAAAACATAACCGACGTAAACACTTATACCATTGATAATGTAAGAATACGTTACAGAGCCAATAATGAGGCTACAGCTTATGCTTATGGTTTTGATGCGAGATTAAACGGAGAGTTTGTACCTGGAACCGAATCTTGGTTTAGCTTTGGTTATATGCAAACAGAAGAAAATCAAAATAATAAAGGATTTATTGCACGTCCAACAGACCAACGATTGAAGTTTGGAGTATTATTTCAAGATTATATGCCTAATATCCCTAACTTGAAATTGTATCTAAATTTGGTTTATAATACAGGATTACCAGGTGGTTCACCTTCATATGCAGATCCATACAATTATCAATTACGTTTGAACGATTATCGAAGAGCGGATGTAGGATTTTCATTTGTTTTCAAAGATGAAAAGATAAAATCAAACAAAAAATGGTTGAAATCTTTTAATGAGTTTTCATTAGGATTGGAAATTTTTAATTTGTTTAATAATCAAAATGCGATTACAAATACCTGGGTTAGAGATGTGTACACTAAAACTCAATATGGAATTCCAAACTATATGACCACTCGTGTTTTTAATATAAAACTGATTGCTAGACTGTAATAGCATTGTTTATTTTAGTATATTTGACTATAAAAATTTAGATATGACGCGTATCATTTTATCATTTACTTTGTTTGTTGCATTAGTAAGTTGCAAAGAAGAGAAAGAAACTCCAAAAGTAATTTACGAAGATGCAAAGTCTAAGGTTGAAACTACAGCAAAAGATACTTCGGGTTTTAAAGTAGCTGATTTGCCGATTTTGATGGAAGGTACAAATTATCTTATCCATCCTGTTGGTGATGTACGCGTTTATGATACCGATAGTAGAGCTTATGGAAGTAGTAAAACCAATCAAGTGAGTTATGCTATTTCAAATTACAACCGATTTGAAATTACAGGATATTTTGATAATTTGAATTTCCAACACATAGATTCTACTAATGTGAAATCTTTGACAGATAAAGTAGTTCAAATTCAAACAGCTACTTTTTTGAATACGATTGCTACCAAAACGAAAAAACAAATTATAGTATATACTTTAGTTGATGCTGATACTAATAAAGATGGGAAAATAAATCAAAATGATATTAAATCGTTGTATTTGAGTACTACTAGTGGTGGAAATTTCACAAAACTTTCAGAAGAATTTCAAGAATTAATAGATTGGAATATTATCGAAGCACAGAATCGTTTATACTTTAGATGCATAGAAGACATAAATAAAAATGGTGCTTTTGATACAAATGATAAAGTACATTACCACTTTGTGAATCTGTTAGCAAATGAATGGAAAGTAGAAATCTATAAACCAATTTAATTTTCTAGTTATCAAATTTCATAAATCTTTGTTCTTGAAAAACAAATTAGATTAAGATATCACTTTCTAAATCTGATTTTTCAATTTCAATTTTAAAATCTAGTTTTGAAACCAATTCAATGACTAGTTTTTTATACCAGTTTTCACTTTTAGGGTGAATATAAATTTTTTCGATTAGTTGGTTGAGGTCCACATTAATTTTTAATCCATCATTTACAGGAATATTTTGTAAACTTACATCAGAAATAATTCGCACTTCACGTTCATATTGAAAGCTTTTTCGTTTGAATAAGAACGGGAAAAAAGTATCGTCAAACGGAATATATTCTTTCTTGTAATCGATGTAATTTACGTTACCAATATATTGCTCTATTCTACTTTCGGGTTTTAGAGCTTCTTTTAATCTTCCTATTGTTGATTGAATAGCCAAACCTTCATTATTTTTAGTAAAAATTTGCCACATTGCAAACGATTCATATTCGTTAATATGCCAACTACTAATCACTACTTTTTCACGATGTGATTTGTAATAATCTAAAAATTTAGGATTGTTTGCCGCAATTTTTTTGATTTCTTCAAATGTGGGTTCCGAAAAAGTACCTTCATATTGGTCTTCAAATTTATCAGAGCGCGACATAAATAACTGCTGGGATAGCAGCATGTCTAAAAATTTAGACAAGTCCAAATATTTCCAAACAATAGTATCATTGTTATCAGGTAAGGTGATATTTGAGTTGTTTATGTACATTTTTTTAATCGATTTATTCGAAACTTTGCATCATCACTAATTTTGAATAAGTTCCGTTTAATGCTAATAATTCATCATGTGTTCCTTGTTCAACAATTTCACCTTTTTGCATGACTACAATTTTATCTGCTTTTTGAATCGTAGATAAACGGTGCGCAATAACAATTGATGTTCGGTTTTGCATCATATTTTCTAATGCTACTTGAACGAATTTCTCACTTTCCGTATCTAATGCCGAAGTCGCTTCATCCAAAATCATAATCGGTGGATTTTTCAAAACCGCTCTTGCAATCGATAAACGTTGTTTTTGTCCACCAGAAAGTTTTCCTCCAGCGTCACCAATATTGGTTTCAATTCCATTTGGTAAATCTTTTACGAATTCATATGCATTGGCTACTTTTAGGGCAGCAATGATTTCTTCATCTGTTGTGTTTTCTTTTCCTAAACGGATATTGTTTTTAATCGAATCATTAAATAAAATAGAATCCTGAGTAACCAATCCCATTAAATCACGAAGCGATTTTAATGTCATATCTTTAATGTCTATTCCGTCGATTTTTACGGTTCCTTCTTGCACATCATAAAAACGAGTCAATAAATTCGCAATCGTACTTTTTCCAGAACCAGATTGTCCAACTAATGCCACCGTTTTTCCTTTTGGAATTTCTAATGAGAAGTTTTTCAATACATTTTCTTCTGCATAACTGAAGTTTACATTTTCAATACTTATTTTTTCTGTGAAAGTTTCTTTTACAATTGCATTTTCTTTATTGGTAATCGTATTTTCAACTTCTAAAACTTCAAACACACGTTCAGCAGCCGCTAAACCATTTTTAACAGCATAAGAAGCTTTTGATATTGCTTTAGCTGGAGTTAGAATGTTATAAGCTAAACCAATATAGGTAATAAAGTTTGAACCTTTTAAAGAACCTTCAACTAAAACTAGGTTTCCTCCGTAAACTAATAACACACCAATAACTAAAATTCCCATAAATTCACTCATGGGTGAGGCTAAATTATTTTTCTTACCAATTGATATTGTTAATTGGTATAAACGATTGATGGAATCGTTGAAAGTTTTAGCAAAATAGTTTTCAGCATTGTAACTTTTAACCACCTTTAAACCACCCAAACTTTCTTCAACAATAGAAATTAAATAGCCATTTTCTTGTTGGGCTTTACTTGATTTTGATTTTAAACTTTTACCAATTTTTGAAATAATGAATCCAGAAACAGGAATAAAAACAAATACGAAAATAGTTAATTTCCAACTGATTGAAATCATAGCAATTAATGAAAACAAAATAGTCAGAGGCTCTTTAACGATAAGTTCTAAAACCATAAAAAATGAATTTTGAACTTCGTTTACATCTCCTAGCATTCGTGCCATTACATCACCTTTTCTTTTTTCAGAATAATAGGAAATAGGTAATGAAACAATTTTGTTAAACATTTTTTCACGTAAATCACGAAGAACTCCTGTTTTAACTTTTGTGAGATGTTGTAATGCTAAATAATTGGATAAATTTTTAAGTAAAAAGGTTACTAATACTAAAGCTACTGTTAGCATTAATCCATATTGGATACCATAATCTTTAGAATATTGATTTACGTAATAGGCAATATATTCTTGCCAATTACTAATTGCATTGATAATTCCATCATATTTTGGAAGTTCAACTTTGTCTGTTTTTCTTTCGTCAAATAAAACGGAAAGAACTGGCATGATAAAGACCATTCCTAATGTGCCAAATAACGCATACAGAATGTTAAAGGATATATTACCAAAAACATTGTACTTGTACTTTTTAGCAAAAGGAATAAGCTTTTTAAAATTTTCGTCCATTTAGTTTAATTTCATTGCCGATATAATGCCAGCAATTTTGTTATCTAATTCTTTTTCTACTGATTCAGCGTTTTCAATTGTATCTAAAACTCCATTTACGCTAAAATAGAATTTGATTTTTGGTTCGGTTCCGCTTGGTCTTGCACAAATTTTACTTCCGTCTTCCAAATAGTAAATTAATACGTTTGATTTTGGAATATGAATTTCAAATTCTTCATTATTCATGAAGTCTTTTCCTTTTGAAGTTTGATAATCTTCAATACAAATTACACGTTGACCGTTGATTTCTTTTAGTGGATTTTCACGTAAATCAATCATCATTTGTTTAATTTCGTTGGCGCCTTCAATTCCTTTTTTAGTGATTGAAATTAAATGTTCTTTATAGAAACCAAAATCTATATATAAATTCAATAATTCTTGATATAGTGAACTTCCTGAAGCTTTTGCTTGCGCTGCAATTTCACTCACTAATAAAATAGCGGCAACTGCATCTTTATCTCGAACTGCATCGCCTACCATAAATCCAAAACTTTCCTCGCCACCACCAATGAATTTCTGATCTGGGAAATCTTTAATGAATTTTGCAATCCATTTGAAACCCGTTAATCCCACTTTACATTCTACATCGTAAGCAGCTGCTAATTCTAACATCATCGGAGTAGAAACAATAGTCGAACCAATGAATTCGTTTCCTTTGAATCTATTAGCGCGTTTCCATTGTTCTAATAAGAAAGCAGTCATGATAACCATCGTTTGGTTTCCATTCAATAATTTGATTTTTCCTTCTAAATCACGAACAGCAACACCTAATCGATCAGAATCTGGGTCAGTTCCAACAACCATATCGGCACCAATTTTCTCTGCCAAAGCAATTGCCATAGATAACGCTTCAGGTTCTTCTGGATTTGGAGAAACTACCGTTGGGAAATCACCATTTGGTTCTGCTTGCTCTGGAACGATATTTACATCGGTATAACCTGCTTTTGACAATACATTTGGAATGGCTTTTATTGAAGTCCCGTGTAATGAAGTATAGACGATTTTTAAATTCGTTTTTGCTTCAGATGGTGTATTAAAACTTGCATTTTCAACCGTTGATTTTGCGAAGGCTTCGTCTACTTCGGTATCTATATATTCAATCAAGCCATTATTTGCTTCGAATTTGATATCGCTGTATTTTAAATCTTCAATTATTTTGATAATTTCAGCATCTTGAGGTGGTACTAATTGACCTCCATCTTGCCAATATACTTTGTATCCGTTGTATTCTGGTGGATTGTGAGAAGCTGTTAAAACGATTCCTGCATGACAATTCAAATAACGAACCGCAAACGATAATTCTGGTGTTGGACGCATATCCGAAAACAAATACACATGAATTCCGTTTGCAGAGAAAACATCAGCTACTACTTTAGCCAATGTATTACTGTTATGACGACAATCGTAAGCAATAGCTACTTTTAACTGTTCGTTTGGAAACGATTTATGTAAATAATCTGATAAACCTTGAGTGTTTTTACCAAGTGTATATTTGTTGATACGATTGGTTCCAACACCCATAACACCACGCATTCCGCCAGTTCCAAACTCTAAATTTTTATAGAAACTCTCTTCTAACTCTTTTGGAGCTGAAGTCATCATTTCTTTAATAGTCTCTTGAGTTGCATCGTCAAATGTTGGAGTTAACCACTCGTTTACTTTATTTAAAATATTTTGTTCGATATGCATATTCTGTAGATTTTGAGAAAACTATTGTTGTCTCACTATATTATAGTACTTCTGAAATTTTATAACGTTCTTCGTTGTTTTTGGTTCGCAAGATAATTTCACCTAAAAAACCGGCTAAGAATAACTGAGTTCCAATTAGCATAGCTGTCAGCGATAAATAAAATTGAGGTCTTTCAGTAATTAGTCTTCCTGATGTGTTGATGAATAATTTATCGATTCCTAAATAGAATGCGAATAAAAATCCAATTACAAACATTATAGAACCTAATAAACCAAAAAGATGCATTGGTCGTTTTCCAAAAGTAGAAAGAAACCAAATTGTAATTAAATCCAAAAAGCCGTTTATAAAACGATTCATTCCAAATTTAGAACTTCCATATTTTCTGGCTTGATGAATCACGATTTTTTCACCGATTTTTCCAAATCCAGCATTTTTAGCTAAAACTGGAATATAACGGTGCATCTCGCCTGAAACTTCAATATTTTTAATAACTATATTTTTATAGGCTTTTAATCCACAATTGAAATCATTTAGATGAACACCAGATGTTTTTCGAGCAGCCCAATTAAATAATTTAGACGGAATATTTTTTGCCACTACTGAATCGTAGCGTTTTTTCTTCCATCCCGAAATCAAATCATAATTTTCTTCATTGATTAAACGAAATAATTCTGGAATTTCGTCCGGACTATCTTGTAAATCGGCATCCATAGTGATAATCACATCGCCTTGCGCTTTGGCAAAACCAGCGTGTAGTGCTTGTGATTTTCCGTAATTTCTGAGAAAACGAATACCTTTTACATTCGGATTTTCATTAGAAAGCTTTGAAATAACATTCCAAGAAGCGTCAGTACTACCATCATCAATAAATAGGATTTCATAAGAAAAGTTATGAGTATTCATAACTTTTACAATCCAATTGTGTAATTCAGGTAACGATTCTTGTTCGTTTAATAATGGGATAACTATGGATAAATTCATTTATTTAAAATACAGGTTTGTCTCTTTTAAAAATGGCAGCTAAAATTAATCCGAAAATTGCAGAGCCAACAATGCTCCAAATACTTCCTTTTAATTGTTCAACAGCAGAAAATTGATTGTAGTCTTTCATTTTTTCAACTGTTTCTTTAATTGCCGCACTAGGGGAACCAAATTTTTTCATCATTTCAACAGTTGATTCTAAGGTTAATTCTTTAAGTCTTATTGCTGCTTCAGGATCGATAACATTATATAAAAGAATATTAAATATCACAGAGATTGCGATACCAATTACTGCAGAAATAAAATAGGTTGTAAAACCTTCTTTAAAACTCATATAACCACCTAAAGCTTTTTTTGTTTTTACTAAAAGTATACAACCAATTACTATGTATAATCCTAAAATTGATAGTCCTAACCACCACTTAGTCATTAATTCTAAATCAATAATGTATATCGCACTTGTGATTAATACACTAATAACTCCAGTAATAATACCAAAGTTAATTCCGTTTTTTTTAATAATTTCGTTCATAGTTTGTTTTGGTTTAATTAATTTACAAATATAAGAATTCTTATCGTTACTCTATGTAGTGATAAAAAATAAAAAAAAGTCACATAAACATTGGTAAATTAAAAATTAAATGTAATTTTGCACACTCAAATAAAAAGTTTATAAACCAAAAGGTTATAAAATGTTTACACCTTTATAAGTATAAAGCCGCGGAACAAATTATAATCGCTTAATAAAAGATTTACAAAATGAAAAAAGGTATTCATCCAGAAAATTACAGATTAGTAGCATTTAAAGACATGTCAAATGAAGATGTTTTTATTACTAAATCTACAGTAGAAACTAAAGAAACAATTATGCACGAAGGTGTTGAATATCCAGTATTTAAAATGGAGATTTCTAGAACTTCTCACCCTTTTTACACAGGTAAATCTAAACTTATCGATACTGCAGGTCGTATCGATAAATTCAAAAACAAATACGCTAAATTCAGTAAATAATAGCTTGAATTTTCAAAATATAGAAAAGCTTCACTTTGGTGAGGCTTTTTTTATTGCCTAAATCTTCCTACTTTTGAGTATTGTTTTAAACAATTCATCACTTTAACAATTCAACATAATGAACTATATACTTTTTGACGGAACGGTTCGCAATGCCTTACTACCTTTTACATTTACACGACCAGTAGCAGATATTCGTATAGGAATATTAACTATTCGTGAAAAATGGGAAAAATATCTTGGTACTACCACAACTACTTTAACAGAAGAGTATTTGATGGAAAAATATCCAATGGTTGAAATGGAACAAAATATAATGATTAATGCATCATTTTTGCCAAATCCAATATTGGTTGAAATGATTCAAAACTTAGAGATCAATCAAGCAGTTGTTTTTGGAGAGGAAATTGTCGCTTTTTATACAAATGATACACAAGATGAAGTTGATTTTGATGAATATGATTTGATAGAATATGAAGGTGATATTTTACGAATAGAAAATACATGGGATATTTTTTCGAAAAATGATGCTGCTTTGCGAGAAGATTTTGATTTACTTACTGAAGATAGAATTTCTCAATCTATTCCTAAATCGGTTAATGTAATTGCTCCAGAATATATTTTCATTGAGGAAGGAGCAAAATTAGAATTTGTAACTTTAAACGCTTCTACAGGCCCAATTTATATTGGAAAAAATGCCGAAATAATGGAAGGATCAGTAATTAGAGGTCCATTTGCTTTATGTGAATCAGGAAGAGTAAAGTTGGCAACCAAAGTATATGGAGCCACAACTGTGGGGCCACATTCTGTAATTGGTGGTGAGGTAAATAATTCAGTTTTATTTGGTTATTCTAATAAAGGACATGATGGGTTTTTAGGGAATTCTGTTTTAGGTGAATGGTGTAACATTGGAGCAGATTCTAATAATTCTAATCTGAAAAATAATTATGAAGAAGTTCGTTTGTGGAGCTATGAAACTGAAGGCTTTGCAAAGACTGGATTGCAATTTTGTGGATTAATGATGGGAGATCATAGTAAATGCGGAATCAACACAATGTTTAATACAGGAACTGTCGTTGGTGTTTCTGCTAATATTTTTGGAGCTGGATTTCCAAGGAATTTTGTGCCGAGTTTTTCTTGGGGAGGTGCTTCAGGATTTACTACTTATTTAACTAATAAAGCTTTTCAAACGGCTAAAATAGTTATGTCGCGTAGAAATGTTGAATTTTCAGAGCAAGATGCAAATATTCTAGAACATGTTTTTGAAGAAACTAAGAAATACAGAAAAGAATGATTAAAAAAGACACAAGTGTATAATTCTGAAACACTTATTCTAAAAATGGAGACACTTATTAAAAAGCATTAACCTTCCTATTACATTTTTTCTACTTTTACATCATTAGAAAAGGATTTTTAGTTCTGTAGGGGGAATTTAAGAATTTTTAAAAGGCTTGACATTTTTTAAGCCTTTTTTTATGACAATACTTAATTGTAATTAAAATGAATACATACTTATTCTGAATTTTATTACACTTATTCCAAAAATTGATACACTTATTAAAAAGCACTAACCTTCCAAATGCATTTTTTCTAATTTTACACCATTAGAAAAGGATTTTTAGTTCTGTAGGGGGAATTTAAGAATTTTTGAAAGGCTTGGCATTTGTCAAGCCTTTCGCTTTTTATAAAATCAATCAAGAAACAGAAACTTTTAAACTATAGTTATTCTAATATTATAACACTTATTCCCTTAAAAGTGCTAGTTATTAAAAAGCGCTAAAGACATAAATTTATATTATATACTTTTACAATATCAGAAAAGGATTTTTAGTCCAGTAGGGGGGATTTAAAATTTTAAAAGGCTTAGATTATCTAAGCCTTTTCTTTTTTGTATTATTCTGATAAAAAGATGACTATTCTAAAATCAAATACACTTATTCCAAAAATCAATACACTTATTAAAAAGCATTAACCTTCCTATTACATTTTTTCTACTTTTACAGCATTAGAAAAGGATTTTTAGTTCTGTAGGGGGAATTTAAGAATTTTTGAAAGGCTTGACATTTGTCAAGCCTTTCTTTTTTTATATGGTTCTAGTTTTATTTGTAAAATTTTGTCTGTAAATTTGCAACCTCAATTTTTTGACAACGATTTCATTAATTGAGTTTTACTTATGGAAAACAAGAAAAAAGTCGCATTCTACACTTTAGGATGCAAATTGAACTTCTCAGAAACGTCTACTATTGCACGTGATTTTCAAAATGAAGGTTTTGAACGTGTAGATTTTGAAGAAATCGCAGATATTTATGTAATTAATACGTGTTCGGTTACAGATAATGCAGATAAACAATTCAAGCAAATTGTCAAAAAAGCAATGAAGCTAAATGAAAAAGCATTTGTTGCAGCTGTTGGTTGTTATGCACAATTAAAGCCTGAAGAATTAGCTTCTGTTGATGGCGTGGATTTGGTTTTAGGAGCCACAGAAAAATTTAAAATCACTGATTATATTAATGATTTGTCGAAAAACGACATGGGTGAAGTGCATTCCTGCGAAATCGAAGAAGCCGATTTCTATGTAGGAAGTTATTCAATTGGCGACAGAACTCGTGCGTTTTTAAAAGTGCAAGATGGTTGCGATTATAAATGTACATATTGTACCATTCCATTGGCTAGAGGAATTTCTAGAAGTGATGCTTTGGAAAATGTATTGAAAAATGCCAAAGAAATTTCGGAACAAGGCATCAAAGAGATAGTTCTTACTGGTGTAAATATTGGTGATTACGGAAAAGGAGAATTCGGAAATAAAAAACACGAACACACTTTCTTGGATTTAGTAAAATCACTAGATGAAGTAGAAGGAATTGAGCGTTTACGAATTTCTTCTATTGAACCTAATTTGTTAAAAAACGAAACGATTGAATTTGTATCGCAAAGTCGCACATTTGTGCCGCATTTTCACATTCCTTTACAATCGGGTTCAAACGATATTTTGAAAAAAATGAAACGTCGTTATTTGCGTGAAGTTTATACAGAACGTGTTGCTAAAATTCGTGAAGTAATGCCGCATGCTTGTATTGGAGTAGATGTTATTGTAGGATTTCCAGGTGAAACTGATGACCATTTCTTAGAAACGTATCATTTTTTGAATGATTTAGATATTTCGTATTTACACGTTTTTACGTATTCAGAAAGAGATAATACAGAAGCGGTAGAAATGGATGGAGTAGTGCCAGCCAATGTGCGTTCAAAAAGAAGTAAAATGCTACGCGGACTTTCGGTTAAGAAAAGAAGAGCGTTTTATGAAAGTCAAATAGGAACTAATAGAAAAGTTTTATTTGAAAGTGAAAACAAAGAAGGTTATATTCATGGATTTACAGAAAATTACGTAAAAGTAAAAACGCCATGGAATCCAGAATTAGTCAATACATTGCATGATATTCAATTAACAAAAATAGACGAAGACGGAAGTGTAAGAATGGAATTTGCAAATATAGAGGCATAAAAAAAATCCCAAGTCTAAAATTAAGCTTGGGATTTTTCTTTTTCCTAGAGAGGATTAAATCATAATTCCAGGAGGTAAAAGTTCTCGGTATTTTCTGTTTTTTCTGAAGAAACTTACAAATTTTGCATGCGTAGGCACCACTTTTAATTTTCGTTCTTCAGCAATTACTAAAACATTTTTAATAAACTCATTTTGTAACTCTTCGTCCTCATTGCTGTTAGCACAAAACTTGGTTAAAAACAACTTGCGTTCTTGAATAGAGTATTCAATAGCAATCAAACCAGTTTCTGTAATAATTTCAAATTGTCTTAAAAGTTCATTATCTTTGATTTCCATGATAACTTCAATTATAGTGCAAATTTACAAAACTTTTTTAACATTGTGGTAATGAACAGAATTCCAATTTATTTTATGCCTGGTTTAGCAGCAAGTCCATCTATTTTTGAAAATATAAAATTGCCCGAAGATGAGTTTGAAATGTTTTTTCTGGAATGGTTTTTGCCTAATGAAAAAGAAAGTATTGAGAGTTATGCACTTCGAATGACAGAAAAAATAACGCATGAAAGCCCAGTTTTAGTGGGGGTTTCATTTGGAGGTGTTTTGGTACAAGAAATTGCAAAAATCATAAAAACACAAAAGGTAATTATAATTTCAAGTGTAAAGTCTAATACCGAATTCCCGCCAAGGTTTAAGGTTGCGAGAGCTACAAAAGCATATAAGTTAATTCCAACCCAACTTTTGGCAGATATAGAAAAATTGGTTAAATATGCTTTTGGAGATAATATTGTGGCTAAACGATTGAAGTTGTACGAAAAATACTTATCTGTTCGGGATAAAAAATATTTAGATTGGGCTATAGAAACTATATTGTGCTGGAATCAAAAAGAAATCAACGAATCAGTAATTCATATTCATGGTGATGCTGATGAGGTTTTTCCAATAAAGCATATTCAAAATTGTATAGTGGTTAAAGGAGGAACTCATATTATGATAATTAATAAATTCAAATGGTTGAATGAAAATTTACCTAAGATAATACTAAAGTAAAAATGAAAAAGTATATGAAGAAGAAAATAATAGTAATGGGATTGGTTGCTGTTTTAGCAAGTTTCTTGATTTATGGAGTAGTCTCAGATAAAGCAAAATTTTCCCCCGTAGGATATAATTTGAGTATGGATTTTGCGGGAGAAGAAGTTCCTACTTTTATGGCTGATGTACAAGAGCGCTTAGATAAAGAAATGATTACCAATATGAATTATCATACAAATACCACTTTAGTAATCAAACGTGCTAATAAAGTATTTCCAATTATTGAACCCATTTTGGCAAAATATGGGGTACCAGATGATTTTAAATATTTGGCAGTAATAGAAAGTAGTTTAGTAAATGCAGTTTCTCCAGCAGGAGCAAGAGGTGTGTGGCAATTTATGCCTTCAACAGCAAAAGAAAAAGGAATGGAAGTAAGCGAACAAGTTGATGAACGTTATCATTTGGAAAAATCAACCGAAGCGGCTTGTAAATATTTAGTAACTGCTAAAGAAAAATTTGGTTCTTGGACACTTGCTGCGGCTTCTTACAATGGAGGAATAGGAGGTATAAAAAGCAAAATGGAGGAACAACAAGTTGATAATTATTATGATTTATTATTGACAGAAGAAACGTCTCGTTATGTGTTTAGAATTTTAGCTTTAAAAGAAATAATGAAAAATTCTGAAAAATATGGTTTTTCAATTCCTAAAGAAGCTTTGTATTATAATATCCCAACAAAAAAAGTAGTTGTAGATTCAACAATTACAGATTTGGCAAGCTTTGCAAAAACGCAAGGGGTAAATTATAAAATTTTAAAAATTCATAATCCTTGGTTGCGTGATAAAAAATTAACAGTTACGTCTGGAAAACAATATGAAATCGAAATTCCAACAGAAGGATATTCAAAATAAATGAAAACAATGACCTTACATACTATTTTGTCGCTTGTCATAATTGGAATTATGGCAGGAATTTTAAGTGGATTGGTTGGAGTAGGTGGAGGTGTTGTTATGGTGCCAATGCTGGTTTTGTTTTTGGGTTTTTCACAACATCAAGCACAAGGAACAAGTTTAGCTGTTTTGGTAGTTCCAGTAACCGCGATTGCTGTTTATAATTACTATAAAGAAGGATATATAGATTGGCGTTATGCTGCAATAATTGCGGTTTTTTTTGTAATTGGTGGTTATTTCGGAAGTAAGTTAGCGATCAACATTGATCAAAAAATGTTAAAGAAAATATTTGGTGTAGTTCTTTTATTAATTGCAGGAAAAATGCTTTTAGAGAAATAAAAATCCACATAGAAGTGCAATCGAATTGTAATTAAAAAAATGTTGAGACGATGAAAACATAATAAAATAAGTCTCAATTATAGACTGTTTTTCTATGTGGACAAATAATTAATGTGTTGCAAGTCTTGATTCATTTAAACTGTTTGAAACAAGCAATGTGTTTATATCTTCATTCAATACGGCTAAACAATTTTCGTAGGAAATATTAAAAGTAGTTTTATAGTCTGGTTTTACAATTCTTTTTTTGATGTTAACTACAGTTCTGTTGGCATCTATATAATAAGAAGTAGGAAACCCAAACGTTTTCTTTAATAATTTAATGGTTGTACAGTCATTTGTGTAACTTTCGTGAGCATAGCAAACTTCAATTTGTGAATTGAACTTGCGAGCAATCTTTTTCATATCTTTTTTCTTGTTCCAAAAAAGAACAATTATTTTTATTTTTCCTTTATAATCTAATGCCATTTTATTTAACGCTGGAATTTCTCCTTTTTCCATAACACACCAAGATGCATAGGTGAAAATAAGTGTTGGAATTTTGATTGTGCTTAATTGTAGTTTCTTTTTCCCAATTCTTTTAAAAGAAAAATCATCAAATTGAGTTCCAATTAACGTATAATTTACTAAAGAATCATACAAATAAGTGGCTTTTTCGTAGTCTCTTTTATTGTATGCTTTGTTGCTGTAACTAATAAAGTTTTTAATGTTTTTTTTAACAGCTGATGAAAAAGGAACAATGGTGTCTTTAGTAGCTAAACTAGTGAGCGAATAAAATATAAATAGCGGAAGTAAGTATAGTTTTTTCATAGCCTTTCTTTTTCTTCTATATAAAGCTATGAAAACTAATTAGTTAACGATTAAAAACTCGTTAAAACAAGCAAAAAAATCGTTGATTAACAAAAAAAGCACTCAATATGAGTGCTTTTTGTATTGAAAATAAATCAGTTACATTTTTTTCATTTGGTCTTTCATCATTTTTATTTGATCTTTAAGCATGTTTTGCTTGTCTAATTTTTTTGCCTCGTTTAATAAGTTTGTTGCTTCTAATTTTCTTCTTCGAGTCATAGCGATTCCAGCTAACTGCAATTTTGCTAGCGCTAAATCTTGATCCATTGACAAGCCTAAAGCAATTGCTTTTTTGAAATAGCGCTCAGCTTCGTTTAAATTGGTTTGAGAAACCATTAAACCATGTAAATAATTAAAATAACCCTGCTGTTTCTTTACTAAAGCAGCTTCTGGATTTTTAATATGTGCAAGCCATTTTTGAGCTCCAGGAAAATCTTGTTTTCTTAATTTTAAAAAGGCTAATAAAATAAACTCATTTTTAAAATATAAGAAAATAAATATCGTTGAGAATAATAATAAGAAGATACCATTTCCAATATTATTTTCTGTGAACTGATAAATTCCGAAAGCTATAATTAAAGCAGCTAAAACTAATTTGATATTTTTGTGAAACATATTATTATTTTTTGTTGGATGCAAAGGTAATAAAATCAATTAAAAATATTTTTAAAAAAGTACTTGCGAATGAAAAAAGTCTTTGTATATTTGCACTCGGTTTTCAGGAGATGAAAAACCTTAGAGTTTTAAAAAGATTTTTATTATAGATTTTAAAAGATACTAGCAATGAGTAAGAGAACGTTTCAACCATCAAAAAGAAAAAGAAGAAATAAGCACGGTTTCATGGATAGAATGGCTTCTGCTAATGGAAGAAAAGTGCTTGCTCGTAGAAGAGCTAAAGGAAGACATAAATTAACTGTTTCTTGCGAACCAAGACACAAAAAATAATGTTTTAGCTTAAAACAATATATCAGCCGTTACTTTTATTAGTAACGGCTTTTTTTTAAACTGTTTATAAAATTTGAATAAGTTTTAAAGCTTGTTTCGATGCAACTCTTTGAAAATTAGTAATTTTATAATCACAATATAACTACAACCTACAACAACAAAACAACATACAATGCCTAAAGACACAACAATCAAATCGGTATTAATTATTGGATCAGGACCTATCGTTATTGGTCAAGCTTGCGAATTTGACTACGCAGGATCTCAATCGGCTCGTTCACTTCGTGAGGAAGGAATTGAAGTTATCTTAATTAACTCAAATCCTGCAACTATCATGACGGACCCAACCATGGCTGATCATGTTTACTTAAAACCACTTACCACAAAATCAATCATCGAAATTCTAAAAGCACACCCACAAATTGATGCTGTTTTGCCAACAATGGGTGGACAAACAGCTTTGAATCTTTGTATTGAAGCTGATGAAAAAGGAATTTGGAAAGATTTTGGGGTGAAATTAATTGGGGTTGATATCAATGCCATCAATATTACAGAGGATAGAGAGCAATTTAAAAATTTATTAAATAAAATTGGAGTTCCTCAAGCGCCAGCTAAAACTGCTAATTCTTTCTTAAAGGGAAAAGAAATAGAACAGGAATTTGGCTTTCCATTAGTAATTCGCCCTTCGTTTACTTTAGGGGGAACCGGAGCAGCAATTATTTATAAAAAAGAAGATTTCGATGCGGCGTTAACTTATGGCTTAGAAGCATCACCAATTCATGAAGTTTTGATAGATAAAGCTTTAATGGGCTGGAAAGAATATGAATTAGAATTATTACGCGATAGTAACGACAACGTAGTTATTATTTGTACGATTGAAAATATGGATCCAATGGGAATTCATACTGGAGATTCGATTACAGTAGCGCCTGCGATGACTTTATCAGATACAACATTCCAAAAAATGCGTGATATGGCGATTTTAATGATGCGCTCTATCGGAAATTTTGCTGGAGGTTGTAACGTACAATTCGCAGTTTCACCTGATGATAAAGAGGATATTGTAGCTATCGAGATTAATCCTCGTGTATCGCGTTCTTCTGCATTAGCTTCAAAAGCAACAGGTTATCCAATTGCTAAAATTGCAACGAAACTAGCTTTAGGATATAATTTAGATGAATTACAAAATCAAATTACAAAATCAACTTCGGCTCTATTTGAACCAACGTTAGATTATGTAATCGTAAAAATACCAAGATGGAACTTCGATAAATTTGAGGGTTCTGATAGAACGTTAGGGCTTCAAATGAAATCGGTTGGAGAAGTTATGGGAATAGGGCGTTCGTTCCAAGAAGCGCTTCATAAAGCTACTCAGTCGTTAGAAATTAAACGAAATGGGTTAGGAGCAGATGGTAAAGGTTATAAAAACTACGAACAAATCATTGAAAAATTAACTTTCGCAAGTTGGGACAGAGTTTTCGTAATCTATGATGCTATCGCGATGGGAATTCCATTAAGCAGAATTCACGAGATTACAAAAATCGACATGTGGTTCTTAAAACAATATGAAGAATTATTCCATTTAGAAAGAGAAATTTCGAATTATAAGGTTGATACGTTACCAAGAGAATTGCTGTTAGAAGCAAAACAAAAAGGGTACGGAGACCGTCAAATTGCGCACATGATGGGTTGTTTGGAAAGTCAAGTACATAAATTACGTGAAGAGCAAAATATTAGACGTGTTTACAAATTAGTAGATACGTGTGCGGCAGAATTTAAAGCGGTAACGCCTTATTTCTACTCGACTTTTGAGGCTGAAATTGAAAAAGCAGACGGAACCAAATACGTTCACAATGAAAGTATTGTAACCGATAAGAAAAAAGTAGTAGTTTTAGGTTCAGGACCAAATAGAATTGGACAAGGAATTGAGTTTGATTACTCTTGTGTTCATGGAGTTTTAGCTGCGAAAGAATGTGGTTACGAAACTATCATGATTAACTGTAATCCAGAAACGGTTTCTACCGATTTTGATACGGCAGATAAATTGTATTTTGAGCCTGTTTTTTGGGAACATATTTATGATATCATCCAACACGAAAAACCAGAAGGTGTAATCGTTCAGTTGGGTGGACAAACAGCCTTGAAATTAGCAGAGAAATTAGCTAAATACGGAATTAA
Source organism: Flavobacterium sp. (assembly GCF_035299005.1). Taxonomy (GTDB): domain Bacteria; phylum Bacteroidota; class Bacteroidia; order Flavobacteriales; family Flavobacteriaceae; genus Flavobacterium. The sequence goes on along the minus strand of NZ_DATGXL010000015.1, from coordinate 159,741 downwards.
AATATTAGGAACTTCATTCGATGCTTTGGATTTAGCAGAAGATAGAGGTCGATTCTCAGATTTGTTAACCGAATTAAATATTCCATTCCCTAAGTTTGGAATTGCAGAAAGTGCAGAAGAAGCTTCAAAATTGGCAGATACGTTAGACTTCCCATTACTAGTGCGTCCTTCGTATGTGTTAGGTGGACAAGGCATGAAAATTGTCATCAACAAACAAGAATTAGAAGAGCACGTAATTGATTTATTAAAATCGATTCCTGGAAATAAATTATTGTTAGACCATTATTTAGATGGTGCAATAGAGGCAGAAGCAGACGCCATTTGTGATGCTGACGGAAATGTGTACATCATAGGAATTATGGAGCACATTGAGCCTTGTGGAGTTCACTCAGGCGATAGTAACGCGACTTTGCCTCCGTTTAACTTGGGCGAATTTGTAATGCAGCAAATCAAAGACCACACGGAAAAAATCGCAAGAGCTTTACAAACTGTAGGTTTAATCAATATTCAGTTTGCGATAAAAGACGATACGGTTTATATTATTGAAGCGAATCCAAGAGCTTCTCGTACCGTTCCATTTATAGCAAAGGCTTATGGTGAGCCCTATGTAAATTATGCAACTAAAGTTATGTTAGGTAAAAATAAGGTAACGGATTTTGCATTTAATCCACAGTTAAAAGGTTATGCGATTAAGCAACCAGTTTTCTCTTTTAGTAAATTTCCAAATGTAAATAAAGCATTAGGACCAGAAATGAAATCAACAGGAGAAAGTATCTTATTTATAGATGATTTAAAAGATGATCAATTCTATGATTTATATTCGAGAAGAAAAATGTATTTGACAAAATAATTAAAGAAAATCCCAATCAAAAGATTGGGATTTTTATTTGTAAACCAAGCCCCCATAGTTTACAAAACGAAATTTAATTGTATTGAATTTAGTAGTGTTTAATTAGTAACTATCTATAATCAAAAAGAGTTTATTATTGTTATTAATTGCTGATTGGCATATTTTAAGTATTTCTTCATATTCGGCTAGTAATAAATCAAAATCTATATTATCTTTAATATTTATCAGTTGTAGGTATAATTCTTCAATTCTTTCACATTCTTCTTCTTTGTTTTCTGCCCAGCAATTCCCATCTTTATCTCTTGTAGTACAATATTTATATATTACACTATTCTTGTCTAAATCTTTAAAATTATAGTTAGACATCATTATGTTATCAAACAGAGTAGAAGATAGAAGTAATTCGGTTACTAATTCTCCATTCTTATTTCTTTCTCTTAAAAAAGCTTTACCTAAAATTAGCGTAAAGTGTTTTTGCCAATTGCTCAATAAATCAATTCTTCTTACATCCAGCTCCATAGAGTTTTTATTTGCAACGTTTCATGCGATTGTTATTATTAAAAAAAATAACAACCTAAATTTGGGATATTTATTTTGTGCTTTATTTTAGTCAAATGTAGGAAAAGATGTATTATGCGCGTTACAGATTTTCTGTACATTTTGTTAAAGTTTTACGGCTTTTTAAGTAAAAATTATTATTTTAAAGTAAGTGAAGCAATGAATGAATTTGATGATATGAAATTTTATCTTTTATACACATAAAAAAAGCGCTGAGAAATCAGCGCTTTTTTTATGTGTATAAACAATCTCAGTATTACATACCTCCCATTTGCTTTTGAAACTCTTCCATAGTTACTTTTGTATATCCTTCACCTATAGTAAAACAATCTTTTGGTAACTCTTTAGAGAAAGAAGTAGCTGTCATAGTCATATCTCCTTGTTCTGTTGCTACTTTTATTTCTAGAGGATATCCAGCTAGTTTTACTTTAGTTTCTTTTACAGATTGCTGAGGAGCAATAGCGTCTGTAATATAAAAAACACTTGATGTTCCGTCATTCATTTTTACAGTTGCTTTGTAACATTTAAAGCCTGCAATTTCTTTAGTGTCTTTTTTGTCATATGTAACTTCAAGAGCATTTTCTAGATCACCTAAACCTTTATTAGCTTTTAAAGCTTCTTCACCTACTTCAATAATTTCATATTTCATTCCCATTACTTCAATGGTCATTTTAGCGTCTTTAAGATTACCTATTGGAGTGATAGTTTTCATAAGCATCATTCCACTCATCATATTCATGTCGGTAGCTTGAGTTTTTTCGTCAAAGTGAATAGATATAGTGCTTTCGCCCATCATTGCAGCTGCTTCGTCGTTTCCTGACATGCTCATTTTATAAGTTACTGAACCTTTTTTTAATGCAGTTTGAGCATTCATAGTGACACCCGCAAGTAATAAAAAAGCGAATGCGATTTTTGTTATTTTTTTCATTTGAATATATTTTTGTTTCGTAAATGTAATAAAATATTTTACTTCAGTAAAAAATCTAAAGAAACATTTACTTTTTTTGAAACTTTTTTACTGACAACGTTAGGAATTTCAATTCCAAAGTCATCACTATTAACTGAAAAATTAGAAATTATTTCTAAACCTTCACTTGTTTTTTTGATTTTAGCAATAACAGATATGTCTTTTGATTTTCCATGAAGTTCTAGCTTCCCTTTTAAAGTATAGTTTTGTGAGGAAGTTGTTACTTTTGAATAATCAAAATTTTCAATTTTACCTTTAAATGTTGCTTTTGGGTATTTTGCACTTTCAACATAATTCTCATTAAAGTGTTCCTCCATAAGAGCAATTTTAAATTTGAATCCTTTCATTAGTGCTAATGAAGCAATTTCTCCTGTTTTAGTATTTAATACACATGATGCTCCTGTATTTTTTGCTTTTACTTCTTCAAAAGCAGGAACTGAGGCTTCAAAAGTAATTGTACCACTTTTTGTAAGTATCTTTTCTTGAGCTATTATTGAACAACCACAAAAAAATATTAAAAGGAATAGTTTGATTTTCATAGTTAAATTTTTTATTGTGGAAAATTAGCATCAATCCATTCGGATATAGCATTGATGTCATTTTGAGGTAGTCTTGGTCCTCCAAGCGGCATAGCTCCAGATGCTCCTTCAGCTCTAGAAATTCTATCTAATAGATTACGTGTTAAAACCGCATCTTTGACATTCTCGTATGTAGTTAAAGACATCGGAGCTCCATTTGTAGGAGAGTTTCCGTGACAAACAATACAATTGTTATCAATAATTGATTTTACAGTAGTTGTGTAGGTAACTTCGCTTAGGTTAGATGGTTCGCCTAAATCGGAAACACTATCTGATGTACAGCTGCTAAAAGCTATAAATCCTGATAAAATGAATAAATTAGTTTTGTTTTTCATAGCATTTGTAAAAAGAATAATATTTTATAAAGTTAAAAATAAATAATTAAATTTGTAGTAAAATAAAAGTAATGAAAAAAAAATTGTTAATTTTTGGGTTTTTTATAATTTTTAGTGGAATTTTATTGTATAATTATATTTATAAGGAACATAGAAATATCGCTAATGAAGAGGAATCGTTTGTTGTGTCGGTTATAGATTTAAAACATGATTATTTAAAAAATGATAGTATTGCAAATGCTAAATATTTGGATAAAACTATTATAATATACGGAAAAATAACCAGCATGGATTTATCGAATAAGATGCTAATGATAGATACATCATTATCAGCAGTTATAAAGGATGCTAATTTGAAATTAAAACAAAATGATTCCATAAAGATGAAGGGTAGATTTATAGGCTATGATGATTTATTAGAAGAATTTAAAATGGATGAATGTTCTGTAATTGAGTAATAATGAAGTACTTTTTATTGATTTTATTTTTTACTGCTTTTGACTGTTTTTCACAAGAAAACACAATTTTTACTATTGCTCGAAAAGGAACTGTGGAAGAAGCACAAAAGTGGTTAACAGAACAACCAAATACTGTAAATGAAATTAATTTACATGGATTTTCCCCATTAATAATTGCTTGTTATAGTGGAAATTTTGACATTGTTAGTTTTCTCTTAGAGGCTAATGCTAATATTAATTATGTTTCGCCAGAAGGTACTGCTTTAATGGCGGCTACAGTGAAAGGTAATTTGGCTATGGTTCAATTATTATTAAAGGAAGGTGCAAATACAGATTTAACTAACGAATTAGGAATTTCGGCTTTAATGTATGCTGTTCAATTTAAAAATGTATCCATTGTAAAATTGTTATTAGAATATAAGGCCAATAAATTATTGTTGGATAAAGAAGGTAAATCAGCTTTTGAATATGCTGTTTACACTAAAAATGATGAAATTATTAATCTATTAAAATAATTAGCTATGAAAAACAAAATTACTTTATTGTTAGTACTGATTGCGGCATTTGCAAATGCTCAGCAAAAATCGACAGGACTTGTTACTTTGTCAACAAACATGTCGGCAACTCTATTACTTGATAGTGGAACATCACTTGCAACGCTCACATTAACTGGCCCAAACGATCGATGGTTTGCATTGCAATTTGGATCATTCGCTGGAGGTATGGAATCAGGGGCAGATTTAGTATACTGGAATAATGTTACTTTGGTTGATGCAAGACATAATGGAGTTGGTGTTACGCCTTCTAATGATGTAACAAATAATTGGACAGTAACTTCAAATTTAAATAATACTCCAAGTTCTGGATTACGAACAATTGTAGCTACTAGAGCTTTCAATACTGGAGATGTAAATGATTTTACATTCGTTTTTGCTAATACAAGTATAGATTTAGCATGGGCAAGAAGTGGTTCGGCTTCATATAGTTTAGCAAATCACGGAGGTACAAACAGAGGTGTTCTATTAGATAGAACATTCACTTTAGGAACTGAAAGTTTTTCTTTAAAAGATTCTCAATTGTATCCAAATCCAAATGATGGAGATTTCACAATTACAACTAAAACTTATTTGAATAAAGTTAATGTATTTACAATTACTGGAGCTTTTGTAAAAACTATTGAAGTTGAAGAAAATTCTGAGAATGTTGAAGTCAATATTTCAGGTTTGGAATCTGGAGTATATTTATTAGAACTTCAGAATGACACAGAAAAATTTTGGAAAAAAGTAATTGTAAATTAAATTTAAATATGTTATTTGTAAAAAAAAGCATGTGGAAAGCATTGATATTAATTGCATTTCCACTAACGATGCATGCGCAAGATGATTTGTTAAACGAAATTGATACAACAGCTACCGATGTAACAGTAGAATCTGCTTTTAAGTCGCTGAAAATTATAAATTTAGAATCTACAAAGTTAGCATCTAAAGGTGATTTTTATTTTGTTGTAGCGCATAGATTTGGATTTGTAGATAAAGGGTTTGATGATTTTTTTGGACTAGATAATGCAAATACACAAATTAAGTTTTTATATGGTGTTAAAGATTGGTTAACTGTGCATCTAGCAAGAAGTGGGTTTCAAGAGACATATGATTTAGGTGTAAAATATAGACTGTATTCTCAAAAAGAAAATGGATTTCCTGTAACAATTGTTGGGTACAATAGCTTAGCGATTAATTCAGAAATGAAAGAGGAAGATTATCCAAAGTTAAAATTTGATAACCGATTAAGTTATGTTACCCAAATATTAATTTCTAGAAAGTTTTCTGATAAATTTTCGTTTGAAATTGCTCCGAGTATATTTCATGAAAATACTTTGCGAGATATTTTAGATGAAAATAATGTCGTGATTTCTCCAAATCCTCAGGATAATACGCAATTTGCTTTAGGATTAGGTGGGCGATATAAGTTAACAAATCGTTGGTCTGTAAATATAGATTATGCAGCGCATTTAAATAGAGCAAGCGAATCAGTCTATAAAAATCCTTTATCAATTGGTTTTGATTTAGAAACAGGAGGACATGTTTTTCAAATGCATTTTACAAACGCAAATGCCATGCACGAAACAGGTTATCTCGGGCAAACAATTGGAGATTGGGGGAAAGGAGAATTTGCTTTTGGGTTTAATTTGATAAGAGTGTTTTAATAAAAAAACCGAGCTTAGCTCGGTTTTTTTTATTGGATTTAATTTTTCTTTATAAAACTTTCAGAATATTTTTTACCATCTTCTGTCTCTATTGTTAGAATATATAATCCTTCTGCTAAGTCAGCGATGCTAAAACTATTGTTATTTAGAGGAACAGTTTTAATTACTTTCCCTATAGTTGAAATAACGCTTACTTTTTTAATCATTAAACTTTCAATGTTAGAAATAGTTAATATATCAGTTGCTGGATTTGGATATAAAATGATAGAGGCGTCACCATTATTTACTAAACTTAATGGACTAGAACCTTCAATAACTGTTAACGATTGATTAGCACTAGGATTATTGATTACATCTACAGTTCCAGATGGCCATATAATAACTACTTGTGTTACAGTTGTTGCAGTTCCAATTCCAAAATGTGCATTAAGTGAACTCATATATTTGAATCCTTCACCACTTCTTATATCTCTAATTTGTTTTCCCCAAGAGCCATAAATTTCAACTCTAGCACCAATTCCGTTGCTATTACTTTGAATCCCTTTTAATAATACTTTTATCCAGTTGTTTGAATTTGGAATAGCATAACGAATTGTGCTACCATTTTGGATGTCTAAAAAACCATCATTGTTTAAATCTCCAATTGCTCCAACGCTAATTCCGCTATAGCTAACTGGTAAAAATGTGCTATTTCCTTGGTTAAACATAATTTTGTTTCCACCAGCTAGTACATCTACATACCCGTTATTGTCAAAATCATAAGCTACATTATCAATGTTAGTTGATGTGTTTGTATCCCAACCAGAACCTGCAGTAATATCTGTATATGCCTCTTCTGTGCTATTAGTTGTATCAAGATTATTTCTGAAATATTTGTGTAAACCAGCACTAGCTGTAATAATAATATCCATATCCCCATCATTGTCAAAATCTGCAATTGCTGAAGACCAAGTTTGAATAGGAGTTACATTAATTTGTGCTATAGCCGAGATATCTGTGTAAACACCAGCTCCATCATTTCTATGAAGTTCACAAGGTGGACCAGAACATTTTGAAACAAATACATCTGAATCACCATCATTGTCAAAATCTGTGAATAAAGTTGCATAATTACCACCAATTGTACCAAAGTTCATTGCGCCAGGTGTTACGGTAGATTGATAAAATGTTAAATTATTTGCACCATCATTTAAGTAATAACAATTTGGAGCAATATCATGACATGAAAAAACGTCTAGATTCCCATCGTTATTAAGATCTGCAAAATTAGTTCTTTGACAGAAAATATATTGACCAGGAGTAAAATTTGAATAAGCAGTTCCTGTACTGTTAGATCTCCAAACAGAAAGACCACTTCCATTTCCTAAAACTAAATCATTAAAACCATCTTTATTAGTGTCACCTGCGGCCATACTCCATGTTGGCATCATGCTTGTGCCAGTTATTGGAAAATCTGAAACAGAAAATGTTCCAGGTGTTGTTCCTTGATAATGAATTCTTAAGTTGTTTGAACTAACACCAGCAATATCATCTTTGCCATCACCGTTCATATCTGCCACACAAATATTGTATGCACTATTTATTGTACTAACAGTTTGTGTAGTATATGTAATAGGTGTTGGTGGAGGAATAACAATAGGTGCTTCAATTAACTGAAATGTAAATCCACTAGATGTCCATTTGTTATCCCAAGCAATGATATAAGTTGTATTTGCAGTAACATTAAAGGTAGCAACAGATGAATAGTTTGCGCCAGAATCATCATCACCAGAATAGCAAGTTAAGCTTCCGCAAGTTCCAGTATATACATGAAAACGAGTGTCAACTTTAGGTGTATTTTGTACAATGTTAGTTGTTACAGTAACCGTATAGTTACTTGATGGAGTATAAGCATACCATTCTCCTGCAGGAGTGCCATTTGTGATAGCTCCATTATCGGCACAAATTGGTGATGGAACTTGTGTTCCATTTACTGCAGATACAATATATAGTCCTGCAGTAGTAATTGGTGAAGCAGAAGCACAAGTATCTTGAGCTTTTGCAAAATGTCCAATCAAAGAGAGGACAGTAATTAATGTAATTTTTTTCATGGGTTAGTTTTTATAGTAGTTAGTTATAATGGTAGATTATTATTGACAAGGTTGTAGTGAATTTATCCATTGTTCAATTAATGCAACGCCTTCAGTGTGAATTACAGTTCTACCATGTAATGGCATTCGATAATTTTCATTTGTAGTGTTTAGTCTGTAATATAACATTGAACGGTTAATATTTCCTGGAGATACAATTTTACTTAATGCAGGAGAAAAATCTTGCATATCTTGTGTGTTAACGCAAACTCCCATATTTGTTAAGCCATTTACTAAATCTCCTGTTTCTGCAAAAGCAAATCGCATTGGTCTGTAGTCACAATGCCTATTGTCTTGGTGACAATGAGCACAATTTATGTCTAAATAAGATCTAACTCTAGCTTCTAGAGGTTTTGAAGTATCTGTATAATCTATTGTGGTATTGTTCGCTGAAGGTAAACTAAAATTATTTTGTAGATAACCTACTTCAATCCATTTTGTCAATTGGTTTTTAGTTTCAGTGCCATAATTATATTCAAAATTTATATTTTGTGGTTTTATCCCGATCGGAATATTAACATCAACGGCTACACTGTTTATAGTTTGTCTTGCTTTATGACATGTGATGCATTGTACTTCGTTTGGTATTCTATAATTTGGGACACTATGTAAAACATCATTTTCGTCTTTGTAATCAATACTAACATTGCTTCCATCCATATCTAAATAGGCTTCCGTTTGTTCTGTATTCCAAACATAATCGGCAAATATCCAACCACTAGATTTTCTAATCATTATTCTAGTTTCAATTATTTTGGTGGTATTTGATGGTTGAACTTTATCGTAGTAAAAAGTTTTTATTATAGCGGCACCTACTGGGAGTTCTAAAATTTGTCCATCTCCATTGTAAGTTGCTTTTACTCCTTTTGGCATCCAAACAAATCGTTTTTTATGCGCATAATCAGTAAATAATGGAGAGGCAGGCTCGTATGGTAATACGTCTAATGAAGGAATTTGATTTTTCATTTCTCCTTCAAAAAAATGATAGTCAGAAAGTTTTTCGTAGGGTATAGTTGTTAAGTCAACTACGACAGGAGATACAGGTGTATATTCATCATCATTGTCATTTGTACAGGCAACAATAATTAAAAGAAAAATACCAATAATTGAAAATAAAGTGTATTTTTTTGTCATATAGTTAGAGATTTGTTGTTTTTGTTCTAACAAATATAACTTTTTTTTTAAAATAGCAAGGTTTTTTTTGATTTGACTTATTCTTTTCTGAATATTTCAGAAATAACAACATTATAATTTTCTAAGTTTTTCAATGCTTCATTAGATTTGTAATCAAAAGTCATTTCTAACTCTTTATATTTCTTTTTATTTTCAATGCGATTAATGCTATCATAAAAACGGCGCACTTCTTCCATATTTGATAAAATCAATTTAGGAACTTTTACATTATTACCCATTTCATCTTTTGCAACCATTGTAAAATAACTCGAGTTACAATGTTTTATTTTTCCAGTTTGAATATGTTCGGAAGTAACTCTAATACCAACAACCATAGAAGTTTTTCCTACATAATTTACTGATGCTTTTAAAGTTACTAATTCCCCAATCTCTACTGGATTTAAGAAATCAACAGTATCAACTGAAGCGGTTACACAATAGCAACCAGAATATTTTGAGGCACAAGCAAAAGCTATTTGATCCATTAATTTAAGTAAATAACCGCCATGAATTTTCCCGCTAAAATTTGAGTGAGAAGGTAACATAAGTTCCGAAAGGGTTATTTTTGAAGCAGCTACAGTGTTTGCGGTATTCATTTATTTACTATTAAAATATGGAGATTGTTCTGGTGTCACTTTTACAATAAAATAATGTGTATCGCCCCACCAAGGTAATGTTTTGATGCGTTCTTTGTATTCCAATTTCACATATTGTCCTTGATATTTTTTTAAATCTTCAATTACTTTTTCTTCATTATCTTGAACAGAAAATGGAAAAAATCGTGTAGCACCAAAACCTTCATTTAGTTCTCCTTCTCATGTTTTAAAAATAATTCCTTTGTTGCTAAATTTAGACAAAACACCACTTCTAACGCCATCACTTATTGTGAAATTGTATATAAATAAAGTATAACTGACCAAACCGATGGTTACTGCTAATATGAAGTAAACCAAAATTTTTCTTGCTGTATTCATTTGTTAATTATTTTATTCTGTTAGTGTATTTTCTTCGTTTTCTGCTCTTTTTAAAACCGATTCGGGTAATGCTTTTTTGGCTTTAGCGCCCATTTTCTTTAACTTTTCAACACTTGTTATTAGGTTTCCTTTTCCGTCAACTAATTTGTTCATGGCGTTACCATATTCAATTTTGGCTTCGTCCATTTTTTTACCAATTTTAATTAAATCGCCAACAAAACCTTCAAATTTATCATACAAAGCACCAGCCTGACGTGCAATTTCAATCGCATTTTCTTGCTGTTTTTGATTCGTCCACATGCTATCAATCGTGCGTAAAGTAGCCAATAGCGTAGAAGGCGTAACAATTACAATATTCTTCTCAAAAGCTTTGTTGTACAAGGTTGTATCTTCATTTAAAGCAATAGCAAAAGCCGACTCAATAGGGATAAACAACAAGACAAAATCGGGACTTTCCATGTGGTATAAATCCTGATAATTTTTGTTACCCAATTGTTCAACATGACGATTTATCGAAACTACGTGTTCTTTTAAATGCTGATTTTTCTGATTGTCATCTTCTTCATTTATGTAGCGTTCATATGCTGTAAGCGTTACTTTTGAATCGATAATCATTTTTTTACCATCTGGAAGATTGATTATAACGTCTGGAAAAACACGATTTCCATCTTCGGTAGTGTGACTTTGTTGAACGAAATATTCTCTATCTTTTTCTAATCCTGACTTTTCTAAAACGCGTTCTAACACCAATTCACCCCAATTTCCTTGCATTTTGCTATCGCCTTTTAAGGCTTTGGTTAAATTGATGGTTTCCTTACTCATTTGTTCGTTCATTTCGCGAAGTCCCAAAATTTGTTGGCGTAACGCTGCGTGATAATCGATACTTTCTTTGTGCGTATCTTCGACTTTCTTTTCAAAAAGTTGAATTCTATCTTGCAAAGGAGAAAGAATATTTTTAAGATTTTCTTTGTTTTGCTCGGTGAATTTTACCGTTTTTTCTTCTAAAATTTTATTGGCTAAATTTTCGAATTCTTTGGTAAATTTCTCTTGAAGTTGTTCTACTTCTTGTTTTTGTTCTTTATTGCGTTCCCAAAGATTTTCAAAATCATTTTCTTTTTTTGCCAATTGAATGGCTAACGATTCTTTCTCTTTTTGAAGGTTTTCTTTTTCGGAAGAAAGCTGTAAAAGCGATTTTTCAAACTGAATTTTTTCGGTTTGAAACTGGATTTTCAATTGGTCTATTTGACCTAAAAAACCATTGATTCGTTCTTCTAAGCCTGATTTTTCAGATTGTGATTTGGCAGTAAATAGCAACTTTCCAAGGAAAATTCCAATGGCAAGTGCAACAATAAACGTAACTAAAATAAGCATTGATTCTGGCATAAATGGTTTAAATATCTGAAGTTAAAAGTACTACTATTTTTCGGAATAATTAAAATTTATAACTCAAAACCGCTCTAAAATTAAATGGCGTTCCTGGTGTAAAATGAATTTCGGTAACAGAAGCACTTTCACTTTGCAGTTGTGATTCGGTTTCAAATTGGGTTTCGTTCCATTTGGTATTAAAGATGTTTTCAATTAAAATTCCGGCAGTGAAATTTTTAAATGCATAATTCAAATTCAAATCGGAAACAAAATAACCTTTTGCAGTTAAGGAATAATCTTCATTCGCAGGTCTATCGCCTAAAAAACGACTTTTAAATGAACCCGAAAAGCGATTTTTAATTACACTTAAACTTCCCATAAAAGTATTTTTTGGTGCTAACGGAATATAATCATTTCCATTTTGTTCTTCTGTGCTTTTGGCATCAGTGAAGGTGTAATCTGCATTTAAGAACAACCAATCTGTAAACTGATAACGCAAACCAAAATCTATTCCTTTGCGAGCCGTTTTTTCACTTGGTTCTACAATTCCTGCATCGCCAACGTACACAAATTCTTGTTCCAAAAACAAATACCAAACTGCGGAATTGAAAATTAATTTGGGTGTTGGTTTCCATATAAACCCTAAGTCAGAACCATATGAAGCGGGTAATGTTTTTCGTCCACCATTAGCTACATTTACACGAGTATCGTTACTGTGAAAACCTTTTCCCGATTTTAAAAATAGTTGAAGTTTATTATTGTATTGATATAGAAAATTCAATTTTGGACTTAAAATTCCTTTGTTTACAGCTTTGTTAGAATAGGTTGGACTTAATTTATCATAATAATCAAATTTAAAATAATCATAACGAAGTCCAGCATTAACTATCAGTTTATCGAATTTGAATTCTGAATTTCCATAACCTGATAAATTCGTTTCATTAACATCGCCAAGCATAATGTTTTCCAATGTTGTAACTCGATTGGCAGTGTGAGAAAGTTCAATATCATCTACTTTATCTTGTCGTAAACCTATTCCTAATTGATAGTTAAAAGGTGTATTTTTGATAGAAGTGTGTTTGTCAAATTCTGAATTCAATCCGAAAGTAGTTCGTTTTTCTTTTTGTCTAATTTGGTCGCCATTGATAGGGTCTTCTAAGAAAAAAGTAAAGTTAGAATACAATTCGAAATCATATAATGAAACATATGCATTGGTTTTTAAACTTGAATTTTCAGACAATTGTTTATCGTGTTTGAAATTTATAATACTTCGACTTGTATTACCGCCTTCAGTATCATCTATAGCTCCAAATCTTCCAATTAATCCTTGATCAACAGCTCTTTGTGGAATTTGCCCTGAAGCATTCCATTTGCTATCAAAATGAAATACCGAAAAAGATAATTTCGAAGATTCGTTATACAATGTATATTTTGAAAAAAGATTGGTACGATTAAAATTTTGTGGAGAATCAAAGTAACTATCGGTTTGTAAATAGGAACCAGAAAAATACAAACTTTCTTTATCTGATGCTAATAAATTGAACATTCCTCGAATACGTTGTGTATTAAACTGTCCGATTTCTAATGCTATTTCATCGTGCTTGATTCGGTCTTTTGTGGTGAAATCAACATAACCTGCAGTGGCTAAATTTCCTTTATTGGCAAAACAAGAACCTTTGTCAAAATCGATATTATCAACAGTTTCGGGTTGCAAAAAGTGTAAATCTGCATACCCTTGACCATGTCCATGGGAAACCATATTTACAGGAACTCCGTCAACATTGATAGCAATATCGGTACCGTGATCAATGTCAAAACCGCGTAAAAAAATTTGCTCAGCTTTTCCTCCACCAGCATGTTGTCCTATGAATAAACCTGGAACAATTCGTAATAATTCTTGTGGAGAATTTACTGGATTTGTTTTTAAATCTATTTTTGAAATCTCCTGTAAATGATTTAATTCATTTGTGATGATAACTTCTTTTAGGCTTATTTCTTTTGCATTTAAACTATAAATCCCAGTTTCAATAATAATAGTTTTAATCTGTTCAAAATTTTTATGAGAAATACTAATACTGTCACCTATTTTTGAATTTTCTAAATTGAATTCGCCTTTATAATTAGAGTGAGCATGTGATTTGTTTTGTATGTTTTGAATGTAAGCATCAGAAATTGCAATTCCTTCCAAATTTATAATTTTCCCTTTAGAAGTTTGTGCTTGAACCAATGTTGATAAAACTACAAAAGTTAAGGTATAAAAGAATTTCATTTGTTTTTTGATTTAAAGAAGACAAAGATATTACTTGTTCCCTATTTTATAGTTAAATTTGGCAACAGAAATTTCCATTTACAAAAATCTGATGCACCATCATTTCCTTATTCATAAGCCTTATGGCTATTTATCGCAGTTCATTTATCAACTCAAACGCAATAAAAAATTGTTAGGTGAATTATACGATTTTCCTGAAAACACGATGGCAATTGGTCGTTTAGATGAAGATTCGGAAGGTTTACTTTTGTTAACCACCGACGGTATGATGAGCGAAATTGTCCGAAGCAAAAAAGTAGAAAAGGAATATTACGCCCAAGTTGATGGAATTATTACTGAAGAAGCTATTGAACTATTAAGAAAAGGAGTGGAAATTGGTTTACACGGCAAAAAATACAAAACCAAAAAATGTAAAGCATCCATTTTAGAAATGATTCCCAATTTAGGCGAACGCGGTAAAAAGATTCGAGACGATCGTCACGGTCCTACATCATGGGTTTCGATAACTTTAACCGAAGGAAAATTTCGACAAGTGCGTAAAATGACTTCAGCGGTTGGTTTTCCTACGTTGCGATTGGTTCGTGTGCGTGTAGGAAACATCTATTTGAATGATTTAAAAGCAGGTGAGGTTTTGGAGGTTAGTGGTTTTGATGTATAATTATTTGATTTTGAACTTACCAATAGTAGCATCAAAAGTAAGATGTTCGGTATCAAACAAGGTATTAAAAATTCCCGTTTGAATTAAATTACAAGGTTGGTCTTGCATTATTTGAGTTGGTGTAAACACAATCATTTCGTCACTCATTTGAATCGCTAAGTCGATGTCATGTGTAGAGTAGAGAATGGTTTTACCAGTTTCATGTGTGAGTTTTTGCAATAATTTTAGTAAAGTTGCTTTGTGAACCAAATCTAAATGCGTGGTGGGCTCGTCTAAAATAATAATCGAAGTATCTTGTGCTAAAGCTCGTGCAATCAATGCTATTTGCAACTGACCATCGCTAATTTCATCGTGTTTTTTATTAATCAAATGTTGAATTTCGGTTAATATGATAGCTTCTTCAACTTTGATTGTATCTTCTTGTGACAATGAACCTAACCAATTGGTGTAAGGTTGTCTTCCCAATGCAACAATTTCATAGATAGTTAAATTACTTGGTGGTAATTTTTCAGTTAAAACAATGCTTAATTCTTGAGCTAAATCAAGTGGTTTGTAACTTTGAAGTGATTTATTTAGTAAAGTAACATCACCTTGTAAAGGTTGAATGATTCCAGTAAGCGTTTTTAGTAAAGTAGATTTTCCAATTCCGTTTTCACCAATTAAGGCTATTAATTTTCCTTTTTCTAAACCAATATTGATGTGTTGCGCAATAGTAATCGTTTCCGATTTTGACTTATAGCCAATCGAAAGATTTGAGGTTTGTATGGTGAAATTTTGATTGCTCATGATTAAAAACGTTTCTTCCTAACTAACAGCCAAATCACAACCGGTGCTCCAATTACAGAAGTTATGGCATTAATTGGAAGTGTAATGTCATTTCCTGGAACTTGTGCAATTGTATCACAACACAACATAACAATCGCACCAAGCAGAAGCGTACTCCAAAATAACACAAAATGATTACTCGTTTGAAACAATAATTTCGCCATATGAGGAACTGCCAAACCTATGAAAGCAATCGGTCCAGCAAAAGCGGTGATACTTCCGGCTAAAATACTGGTGGCGATAATGATTAAAAAACGCGTTTTCTTGTAATTAATTCCGATACTTTGCGCGTATTTTTCTCCTAGTAATAAAGCATTTAGAGGTTTGATAACCATAAAACTAATTCCAATTCCGATGATAACAAACACGGATAAAAGCGAAATTTTATTCCAAGATAAATTTGAAATGCTTCCCATTGACCAAAAAGTGAATTTCTGCAATTTTTCAGCCGACGTAAAATACGATAAAACCGAAACGATAGCACTAGTAAAACTTCCAAACATTAATCCGACAATTAGAATAGCCATGGTGTCTTTTAATTTTTGGGAAACCAATAAAACCGCCATTAAAACTAAAAAACTACCTAAACTTGAGGCTAAAACCAACCCATAATTCGATAAGAAGAACGATGAGATAAAAGCAGGTAAAAATCCAGTTCCTAAAATGATGAAAGCCACTCCTAAACTCGCGCCCGAACTCAATCCCAAAACATATGGTCCAGCTAACGGATTTCTGAACAATGTTTGCATCAACAATCCGCTCATCGAAAGTCCAATTCCAACTAAAATTGCAGTAATGGCTTTTGGAAAACGGAAATTCCACAGAATAATTTCCCAACTTTCCTTACTCATTTTTTGAGACAAAAGCCCGTTAACCACTTCTTTTATCGGAATAGAAACGGAACCTAAGCTAATATTCACCAAAAACAAAAACACCATCGCTACAAGCAAAAGGATGAAAAGAAGGTTTTGTTTTTTTGTTAATGGCATGTGTTGAATTTTTGGCTAAATTACATCATTTAGAATATATTTTTGGGAACACAGATTAAAGAAATGAAAGAAATTTTAAAAATAACTTAAATGAACTTTAAATCAATTCTACTTTTTTTAAACTTCTATAACTTATATGTTTAAAAAGAAATGTGGTTATTTTAACTTCTCAAAAAAGAACAACTCATAATCCGGCAACACTTCAGGATGTAAAATCTTAACAATATCTTTTAAAACCAAATCAGGTCTATTTTGCGCCAATTCGTAATAAATTACGCCGCCTGTTTTTCCTTTTTTGGTACTAAATGAATATACGTTTTTGTTCTTAACCGCTTTGAAGTGAATGTAATTTGGATTGTTGTCTAAAATTTCTTGAATCGATGTAAATTGTCCTGGACCAATCCAAAAATCAGCATCTTTGGCCTTGTCTAAAACACTTTCGAATGATAAAGCTAGGCTTCCAGTTCCTTTAGAATCTTTCCATAAATAATATCCGTTGGCTTCTTCTAGGAAATAGGCTGCCCAACTATCGCCTTGTGGTAAAAACCATTGGTCTTCGTAGATAGCACCAGCAAAAATTGTTGGTTTAGTTTTAGTATTTTTAGCTAAAGCTAATACAGAATTGTATTCTTTCTCTATCGAATTGAAAATCTCAGTTGCTTTTTCGTCTAAATCATATAATGCACCAAAGAATTTAATCCATTCGGCTTTTCCCAAAGGTGTTTTTTCAGTCCAATCTCCGTTAAAGATGATTTTTTGACCGTTTTTTTCTAAATTTTTATAGGTTTTCAAATCGCCATCAACACTAAATCCCACAATTACATCGGGTTGAATGTCTAAAATGACTTCGGTGTTTAATCCTTGATTGGAACCTAAATCTCGTACTTTCCCAGCATCGATTAACGCTCTTGTTTTTTCTGATGAAACGTATTGTGTGGTTGGAAAACCAATTAATGTATTTTCTACACCTAATGATTCTAAAGCAGGAATATGTGTTGTTGATGTTACAATTACTTTTTTAATTGGTACTTCAATCGCAGTAAATTGTTGTAAACTATCTGGAATTTGAACGCCCTTTTTATGAAGCACATACGTGTAATTATCTTTAGCTTCAGGATACGCATTCGAAACTTTCACAACCGAAAAACCATCGTATTTTTCAATAGAAAATCCTTCCGCATGTTGAATGCTATTTTGTGTAGAAGTATTCAGATTTGCAGAACTTTCCGATTCTTTACATTGGATAAATCCTAAAAATAAAACGACTAAAATGAAATAGTGACGCATGAAATTGTTTTTTGCAAAAGTAGTTTTTTATTTTTTTGCCACGGATTATAAAGATTAAAAAGGATTTTATTTGTGATTCTTTGTAAAAAACTTCGTGTAACAAATAAGACATAAAGAAATTACCGAAACCACTAAATTTGCAATAAAAAATATGAGAACAGATTCTAACGCTTTCCTTTATGCAGTAGCAACTATTATTTTAGCACACTTTGTAATTGGCTTTATATGGTTGTGGCGTAAGATGAATAAGAAGAAGTAAAAAATGAGAGTTGGATGGTATCAAAGTCTCCCTAACTATAGATGTCCATCCAATTATTCTCTCAGTTTAGTATTTTTTTATACGTTTAGCCGTAAATTTCTGCTATTAATTTTTTGATTTTTACCGTTAAAGTTTTATATATTGATATGCTAGAATTATTTTTTAGTATCATTTCCTCAAGCTCTTTATTATTAATGGTTTCGAGTCTAATGTCAATTAAATCTCTCACTCTTATTAGATGATTTAATTTTTCTTTTTTCTCATTCATAGATGAATGCTTAATTATTTATTTATTCTGCTGTTGTTGGTTCTTTTAAAAGTTTAATTTTATATATGTTTTATTGAGTAAACACATAGCAGGCCCCGGAATTACTAGCACTATTGTTATGAACTGGATTTATGCCCAATCCGCTTCCGTCTTCAGCATCTGCCGTAACTGCAATTGTAGTTCCTGTTTCATTTATAGATACACAGTTGCCAAAATAATCTGAAGTGTCTGAATTAGCAGCTTTAATAAAG
Source organism: Flavobacterium sp. (assembly GCF_035299005.1). Lineage (GTDB taxonomy): Bacteria > Bacteroidota > Bacteroidia > Flavobacteriales > Flavobacteriaceae > Flavobacterium. The sequence goes on along the minus strand of NZ_DATGXL010000015.1, from coordinate 141,345 downwards.
TATCCAAAACCCCAATTCCCAGCATTATTGTGGAATGTATAGGCGGCACCATTATCTGCGGCTAGATTATTACTAACTGGATTAATACAGCTTAAATTTGTGTCTTCAATTGGGGCACCTACTACAATATGGTCAGAATCTTTACTAATTGCAACTCCCCAGCCAAAATAGTCACTTCCTTGGCTATTAGCTTTTAAATATGCACTTTGCGACCAAGTAGTTCCAGTTCTTGAAAAAATATAAGCAGCTCCTGAATCTCCCCATAAATTGTTTTCAGCAGGATTAACTCCTGTTCCGTTTCCATCTTCAAAAGGAGCTCCTACAACAAGTTTATTTCCATCTCCACTCAAACTTACACTATATCCAAAGTAATCTGAACCTCCTGTATTACCAGCTTTTATGTATGCCTGTTGTGTCCAAGTTGTCCCTGTCCTTGAAAAAATGTAAGCAGCGCCTGAATCTCCAGCAGAATTATTGGATGAAGAGTTTATTCCTACGGTACTACTATCTTCTCTATTAGCTCCAGCTGCTAATGTATTTCCATCTGTACTTAATGCAACTGAAAAACCAAAGCGATCGTCGTAACCTCCATTGGAAGCTTTTATAGTAGCTTGTGATGTCCAAGTACTTCCTGATCGTGTAAAAACGTAGATTGCTCCTGAATCAACAGTCCCATTATTATCTGAAGGGTTAATAACATAATTAGATCCATCTTCTCTATAAGCACCGACCGCTACAGTGTTTCCATTTCCACTTACTGCAACACTAAAGCCAAACCAATCTGAACCGCCAGAATTTGTAGCCTTTAAATAGGCTTGTTGTGTCCAGGTAGTTCCACTACGAGAAAATACATAGGCTGCTCCAGCATCCCCAGTCGAATCATTACTTTGATTTCCGTTTACTCCAATGGCATTACTATCTTCTCTTGGAGCTCCTACAATAACAGTATTTCCATCGTTACTTATCGCTACAGCTGTACCGAAAACATCATCATAACCTGGATTGGAAGCTTTTAGGTAGGCTTGTTGAGTCCAAACACCTCCAATAGTTGATCTAGTAAATACATAAGCTGCACCTGCTTGTGTTAGTAAATTATTATCTGGTGGATTAATGCCACTTCCGCTTCCATCTTCACCAACACCACCAACGACTAATGTTAAACCATCAGCACTCATTTGCATAGCGTTTCCTGTATAATCCCAATTAATATAATACCCCCCAAACCAATCATCTGAGGAAGTATTTGATGGTTTAAGATAAGTGTAGTTATTATTAGGGGTGCCACAACTTAAAGTTGTATAGTTGGGAACGGTTGGAGGTAGGGCATAATTAACATCAAAGGTACAAGTAATGAAGGTAGTAGGAGTATTGCTAATAGTTACTGTATATGTGAAAAGCCCTGAAGTTAAAGGCGTACCAGTTGCTGTTAATGTCATGTTTTGAGCACCTAATACAGCTGCTGTGTATACTCCTGTAAATCGTACACCATTTTGAGTATTCGTTGAAATATTAAATGTACCAGTAGTACTAACAGTTAAATTTATAACTTTTGTATTTGTTCCTGTCATTGCTGTACCTGAAGTATATGTGCCGCTTAATGTGCCTGTACAAGAAATAGCGCTTGCTCTACCAGTTCCTGATTGTACAGGTATAGTAACTGAACAATTTGTAATGTTATTTATAGAAAAAATTAAAGTTGTATTACCTGACAATATTGGTGAACCAGTCACATTCATTGTTAAATTTGCGGGAGTTGTTCCTAAAGTGCCTTGTAATGGAGAAGAGAGAGATAGTCCATTATTTGAAGCAGTTGTAAAACCATATACGTTTCCACCTGTATAGTTAATGTTGTTTAAAGGAATAATTAAATCTCCATTGTTTAAAGTTTGACCTGTTGCTACAGTTCCAGTAATGGTTCCTTGTGTAGGACAAGTTGTAATGTTTGCTATACCATTTTGAACATTGATAATAACATTGCAGTAGGTATTTCCCATTTGAATTGTAACTAAATTACTACCTGTTGTAGTTGGAACCCCAGAGCCTTCTAATACAATGTTTTGAAATCCTAATGTAGTAAATGTTCCCGAATTGTTGAAAAACATTCCTGCTGATGAAGTGTTTATTGAATAAGTGCCAAGTTGAGTAACATTTACAGGTATAGTAATTGTGTTACTAGTACTAATAAGTGTGCTACCAGTTGTGTAAGTGCCTTGAACAGAAATACCGTTACAATCTGGAGAAAAAGAACCAGTTGTTGCAGCTTGATCACCACAGTTTGCTTTCCAGACTCCTAAAGTTAGGTTGTATACTTCTAAACATTGTGTATCTATATTGAAAATAATTAATCCTTGTGATGGTGATACAATTGCATCTCTTTCTATAGAGGTTAGTCTAGGTGCTAAAAAACCCGCATTTGAGGCCGTTACATCAAGAGCTGAAGATGAATGCGGTGTTACTGTTCCAATTCCAACTTGAGCATTAATTTTTAGGATAGTAAAAAAAATAAAGAACAATTTTAATAAAAGTTTTAGTCTCATAATTGTTTTGTTTTGGTTAGTTGAGACCAATTTATTTTTTTTAATCTAAAAACGCATTAAAAGCAACTACTCAAAACTACTCATGCGTATTAAAACTCATTTTTTATTAAAAAAGTTATATTTTTATAATAAACTCATGAATGTTTATATCCGTATTTAAATTTAATTTTCTCTTCAATCTATATTTTTTGCTTTCAACAGCTCTTACAGTTAAGTTTAAAATTTGTGCAATCTTCTTTGTGTCAAAATTTAATTTAATTAAAGAACAAAAATGAAGCTCAGAAAAATTTAATTCTGGATTTATGTTGACTAAAGTATTTTTAAAGTTAGGAAATAATATACAAAATTTATCAAAATATAAGGTAGAGTTTGTTTCTGCTAGTTTATAAATCTCATCGATTTCTTCTGTGTTTATATTGTTTATTATAAATTGTTTTTGCATTAAATTTAAATACTTACCTTCTAGTTCGTGCATATGTTCCTTAAGGGTTTCTTTTTCGCTATGGATTTTAAAAATATATTCATCCTTTCTGTATACTAAATGAAGATTAACAAATAATGCAATAAAGCTAACTAGTAAGTTAGTTATTTTCATAAAAGTTAAGTTTGACCTTTTATTTATTATTAATTCGCTTTTAATAATAAAATCAAGATCAATTAGTGTTGGGATACACATCAACAGTAATGTTAATATGATAATTGTTAAAACATATGGTTTATCTTCTTTTAGGTTGTATAAAAAAGGAATAGAACTAATAATAGGGAAATAATATAAATCAATATTAATTAATTGTCTAGTGTGAATAGAGAGAAAAGAAATAGAAAAAATTAAAATAAGATAAGCAATCAAAGAATATATATTTATATGTACTCCATATACATATGTTTTCTTTTTCAATGATAACATTAGAATAAAATAAAGAATCAAAAAAAGAAGAACTTTAGAAATTAGTATAAATCCATATTCAATTACATTAAATAGAAAGTGAGTAGTAAAAATGACAATTTGAAGAAGTATGTACTTATTTATAGATCTATAAACATAATTGTTACTTATGTTATTAGTTTTTTCATAATTATTTATTATTGAAAAAATAGGGTTTTTGAATAACATTTTACTTAGATGTTAAATTTAGTTTGTAAAATTATTTTCAGGGAGAAATTATTTAATGTTGGGAAATTTCAAAGATAGAAAAAGTGATATTATTTTTTATCATTTATTATTTTAAAAATTATGTACCTTTACCCTCGAATTTTGGTTGTTGTTTCTGAATTTTTCAAAACAACATTAAAAGGGAATTAGGTGTAAGACCTAAGCTGTACCCGCAACTGTAAGCTACAAAGCTTGTTATTATCTACATTACCATTGTTCGCCTTGGCGAATGAGAAGGTTGATAACAAGACGCAAGCCAGGAGACCTGCCACATTCATTGAGTAACAAACTTTCGGGAAAAAAAGTTTGAGTATGGGTAAATTCTGTGCTTTTCTCCCAATTTTATTAAATTTTTTATTAACCCTAAAAATGAACAAAAAGTTTATTAGCTTAAGTGTGTTTGCACTAGCTACTGCTTTTACGTATGCACAAGAGCAAGATACTATAAAAGCAACTAATTTGAAAGAGGTGGTCGTTTCTGACACTAAATTTGCACAAAGTAGAGAAAAATCAGGTAAAATTATTGAGGTTATCACAACTCAAGATTTGTCTAAAAAACAAGGACAATCACTTGCTAATGTATTGAGTCAAGTAGCGGGAGTTGAAATCAACGGAAATCAATCGTTTGGCGGTAAAAATTTAGGTTATTACATTCGTGGTGGTCGCAATCGTCAGACGGCTATTTATATTGATGGAATTCCAGTTTCTGATGCATCAGGTATTAATATTGAATATGATTTGCGTTTGATTCCAGTAGAACAAATTGAAAAAATTGAAGTAATGAAAGGCGCTTCGAGTACTTTGTATGGAACAGGAGCAGCAACTGGAGTTATCAATATTACGTTGAAAAAATCAGCTAAAAAAGAAATTTCGGGAAATGCGTACATCAATATGGGAACGCAAAACACTTCGGAGACTTCAAAAACAAGTCCACAAGATTTTAATCAAGGATTTTCGGTTAATGGAACGATTAATAAAGTTTCATACATGACTTCATTGAATAGTACAGAAACTAAAGGAATGTCTGAAGCAGCTGGAGAAAATTTTGAAGAGGATACGTTTTCTAGAGTTAATGTGCTCCAAAAAATCGGTTTCAGGGTGAATGAGAAATTGAATTTTGATTTTTTTGGAAATTATGATCGAATTAAGAATACATTTGATAATTCATTTGATGGCAATACTGCTAATTCTGATGATTTGAATAACAATAGTTTTTCCGAACAATTTAGAATCGGATTCTTGCCAAAATACAAATATGCTAAAGGAGAGTTTGCAATTAATACAGGTGCTACAACAATAGATAGAATTATTAATATTTCAAACTCATGGTCTGGAACTATAGATGTTTATAATTACACAGGAAGAACTGTTTCTGTTGATGCATTTAATAAATATAAATTTAGTAATCATTTGTTTGCAGTCATAGGAACACAATATCAATATGTAGACATGACTCAAAAAGATGCTTATACGGATGTGGCAAGAGAAGGAGCTAAGTTTAATTTAATTGACCCATATATTACTGTTGTTTTTAATTCTGAATTTGGCTTAAACATCAATGCCGGAGCAAGATTTAACACACATAGTGAATATGGAAATCAAATAGTTTATAACTTCAATCCAAGTTTTTCTTTGGAGAATTTACCTTTGAAATTTTTAGCTTCATATAGTACAGCTTTCATTACTCCAAGTTTATATCAGTTATATGGGCCATATGGAAATTTAGATTTAACTCCAGAAGAAAATGCTATGTCAGAATTTGGTTTTGAATCACAATTATTAGATAAGAAGTTGACAATTAATGCAGTCGGTTTTTATCGTAAAGAAGAAAACACTATTGGATTCTATTATAATTCTGCTACGTTTGAATCATACTATATCAATACAAATGGAACTTATAATGCAAAAGGAATTGAAGCAAGTGCAAGATTTGCTTTGTCTGAAAAATTCAATATTGGCGGGAATTATACTTTTACGCAAGTTGAAGAGCAATTAAACCGCTTGATTCCAAAACACAAAGGAAATATCGATTTGAATTATCAGTTTAAAAAAGGAACTTTTGGATTAACGTATCAATATGTAAATCAACGTTCTGATGCTTATTATGATTCTAATATATGGGCAACTGCTGCAGTTGAATTACCAGCTTATCAGTTGCTTAATTCAAATATATCTTATGATTTATTACCTAATCGCTTAAAAATATTCGGAGCAGTGAATAATATTTTTAATGATGACTTTCAGGAACTAATCGGCTACAATTCGCGAGGAAGAAATTTTAAATTAGGTTTAAATTTTTTGTTTTAATAAAGTTAATTAATTGATTTTTAAAGGTTTTGGTAATTATTTATCAAAACCTTTTTTTTATTTGTAACAAAATTGATTTACATTCGTCTTCATTATAAACCAACCCATTACAATGAATCAAAACGAGTTTGTACATATTATAACTCCTTTTAAAGACAAGTTGTTTCGTTTAGCTAAACGAATGCTTGTAAGTACAGAGGAAGCTGAAGATGCTACACAAGAAGTATTGGTGCGGTTATGGAATAAAAATAGTTCTTTGGAACAGTATAATAGTGTTGAAGCTCTGGCAATGACAATGACAAAAAATTATTGTTTGGACCAATTAAAGAGTAAAAGAGCTACTAATTTGCAAATTGTACACAATAATTATCAAGATAAGCAAGCAAGTGTAGAAACACAAATTGAGCATCAAAACACGTTGCATTGGGCAGAAAAATTAATTAATGATTTACCCGAACAACAACGTTTGATACTACAACTAAGAGAAATTGAAGAATACGAATTTTCGGATATTGCTCAAGTCTTAGAAATGAATGAAACAGCGGTTCGAGTAGCTTTATCAAGAGCTAGAAAAACCTTGAGAGAACAAATAGAAAAAACACATAATTATGGAATCCATGTTAGTTGAACAACTAGTAGAAAAATATTTTCAAGGAGAAACCACTATAGCCGAAGAAAAACAATTAAAGGCCTATTTTTCTTCGAGTGATGTAGCACCACATTTGGTAAAATATCAATCGCTATTTGGTTACTTTGAAACACAAAAAGCAACACAATTTGAGCAAAAACTTCCATTACAACCTAGAAAACAAAGTACTGTAAAATGGATTGGAATTGCTGCAAGCTTTGTGATACTTTTTGGATTGGCTACTTTCTTTTTATATCCAACAGAACCTAATAAAGAAGATTTGGGAACTTTTGACAATCCAGAAGAAGCCTATGTGGAAACACAAAAAGCATTGCTAATGGTTTCAGAACAAGTAAACTTTGGCATGGAAAGTGTATCTCATTTAAAAGAATACGAAAAAACAAAAAAAACAATTTTTAAATAATAAAAAACATGAAAAATTTAGTAGTAGTTATAGCATTTTTAATGTCATCAGCAGTATCATTTGCTCAAAATGCTTTTGATAAATTTGAAGATAAAGAAGGAGTAACGTCTGTTGTAGTAAACAAAAAGATGTTTGAAATGATGAGTAAAGTAAAAGTTGATGCAAAGGATAAAGAAACGCAACAATACTTAAATTTACTAAAGAAATTAGATAATTTAAGAGTATTTACAACAAGTAGTACAAAAGTAGGGGCTGAAATGAAAGCAACTGTAAACAGCTATTTAAAATCAAATCCCTTAGAAGAATTGATGCGTGTAAATAATGAGGGTAAAAACGTAAAAATTTATGTGAAATCAGGAGCTAATGAAAACATTGTAAAAGAGCTTTTAATGTTTATTGAAGGAGCAAATGTAAAGGATGCTAATACAATTGTTTTATCACTAACAGGAAATTTTAGTTTAGATGAAATTTCAATGTTAACTGAAAAAATGAGCTTACCAGGTGGAGATGATCTAAAAAAAGCTTCAAATAAATAATTATGAAAAAGTTATTCGCAATAATAATCTCAGGTATTCTTTTATACAGTTGTGAATCTAAACCTACTTTGCAAAAGTATTTTGTAAAAAACACAGAATCTTCAAACTTTGTTTCTGTTGATTTGGCTCCAAGTATCATTAATACAGAAAAAGTTACCTTAACTGCAGCTGAAAAAGAAGCGTTAGAATCGTTTGAAAAAATGAATATTTTAGCTTTCAAAACAGATTCTAATGATGTTGCTAATTATGATAAGGAGATCAAAGAGGTAAAGTCGCTTTTAAAAGATGAAACCTATCAACAGTTGATGAAAGTAGGGTCAGGAAATGACGGAGCAGCAGTTTATTTTGTAGGAGAAGATGAGCACATTGATGAATTCGTCTTACTTGCAAGTAAAAAAGAAAATGGTTTTGCAGTTGTGAGAGTTTTGGGTAATGATATGAATCCAACTCATATTTTGAATATGTTGAGTTTGCTTAAAAAATCAGATATGAATTTAGAACAACTCAAACCACTACAAGAGTTGATGAAGAAATAATAAAATCCCGCTACAGCGGGATTTTTTAGTTTTTATAATATTTGAAAGGAACAATTAGCATTCCGAAACATTCTCCATGTTCTTTACCAATATGTTTGTGGTGCATTTTATGTGCTCTTCTAACAGCTCTTGCATAGCGATTGTTTGCGTTTCTAAACAATTTAAAACGTTGGTGAATGAAAATATCATGGACTAAAAAATAAGCGATTCCATAAGCAAGAATGCCTAACCCAATTGCTAATCCAAGTTCAAAAATTTCATATTTCCAAAGTAAAAAACAACCAATACTTACAACGGCATAAAATATAAAGAAAGCATCATTTCTTTCAAACCAGGAATCATGGTCTTTTTTATGATGATCGGCATGTAAAACCCATAAAAAACCATGCATAATGTATTTATGACTAAACCATGCCATAAACTCCATGAAGAAAAATGTTGCAAAAAAAACTAAGATATGTATCCACATAATATTTTTTGATTAAATAATGTTTAATTTATAATTCAAATAGCATTTTGCTAATAATCCCACTTTTTCATGATCAGGAACACGAATCCGTGTGTTTTTAATCTCTAACGATGGCGTTTTCTTTAATTTGCTCAATAGTTTCTTGTAGTAAATATAAGCAGTATAAACGCCAAATTTTGCTTCTAAAGGCAATTTTTGTATACCTTCAAATCCGGCATCAAAATCAGCTTGAATTTCTGCAATAATTTGTTGTTTAGAAGTTTCATCTAGTCTTGATAAATCTGTATTTGGGAAATAAGTTCTGCTTAAGTCTTCAAAATCAGCTTTTAAATCTCTCAAAAAATTTACTTTTTGAAAGGCAGAACCCAATCGCATGGCGCTATGCTTTAATTCTTCATATTTTTCAATATTTCCATTTACAAAAACTTTCAAACACATAAGACCTACAACATCTGCAGAACCATAAATATATTCGTTGTATTCTTCAACAGTTGTGTATTTCGTTTTTGATAAGTCTAATTTCATACTTTTCATAAAAGCAGCAATTAGTTCATTCGGAATATTGTATTTGTTAACCGTATGTTGAAACGAATTCAGAATTGGATTTAGGCTTATTTTTTGTGAAAGCGCTAATTCTAAATCATTTTCAAATTGTGCAAACAAAAGTTCTTTGTCATAATCGTGAAAAGTATCTACGATTTCATCAGCAAAACGAACAAAGCCATAGATATTATAAATATCTTGTCTAATGGATGGTGCTAACATCTTAACTGCAGAAGAAAATGAAGTGCTGTATGCTTTTGTAACTTTCATGCTACAATCAAACGAAACATTGTCAAAAATTGATTTCATATTATTGATACTTTTCTATTAAATCTGAAACTAATTTACCTGAAATTAATGCAGGAGGAACTCCTGGACCCGGAACAGTTAATTGACCAGTAAAATATAAGTTCTTAACTTTTTTACTTTTCAATTTAGGTCTTAAAAAAGCAGTTTGCAGTAAAGTATTTGCCATACCATACGCATTCCCTTTATACGAATTATATTCTTTAATAAAGTCACTTACGCAAAACGACTCTTTGAAGATAATGCTGTTTTTTACTTCTTGTTTTGTTAAGTATTCAAAGCGAGTAATTATTTTTTCAAAATAGAGTTCTCGCAATTCATTTGTATCTTCTATGCCTGGAGCTAATGGGATTAAAAATATTCCAGCTTCTTTACCATTTGGTGCTGAGTTTGTGTCAGTTTTTGATGGAAAACTAGCATAGAAAAGTGGCTCTTCTGGCCATTTAGGATTATCATAAATAGCTTCAGCATGTATATCAAAATCAACATCAAAAAATAAGGAATGATGTTCTACATTTTCTATTTTTTTTTCAAATCCTACATAAAATAAGAGTGATGATGGCGCAAATGTTTTATTTGACCAATATTTTTCTGAGTATTGACGATGATTTTCATCTAACAATGTTTCAGAATGGTGATAATCGGCTCCACTTAAAATTACATCAGCAGTAACTATTTTATTGTTAACCAATATTCCAGTAGCTTTTCCGTTAATCACATCAATTTTTTCAACATTGGCATTGGTTTCAATTTTTACGCCCAATTCTTTTGCCAAAGTTTCAATCGCTAAAATAACTGAATACATTCCATTTTTTGGATGCCACGTACCTAAACCAAAATCGGCATAGTTCATGAAGTTATAAAAAGAGGGTGTATCGCTTGGTTTTGCTCCTAGAAATAATACTGGAAATTCTAATATTTGGATTAATTTGGTGTTCTTGAATCGTTTTCTAACATCTTTTGAAATATTACTAAAAAACTGGTTTACTTTTTTTGCTGTTTCTAGCGTAATTAATTCCAATGCTGATTCACCTGGACGATAAACTAAATCTTTAATTGCAATATCATAGTTGCTTTTGGCTTCTGCCATGAATTGCTCCAATTGTTTTCCACTTCCTTTTTCGACAGATTCAAATGCTTTTACAATTTCTGGTAAATTATCGGCTATGGTTATAAAATCTAGTTGTCCAAAGTAGACTTGATAAGCAGGTGATAATTTTATCAATTCGTAATAATCAGATGGTTTTTTGTTAAAATCTGCAAAAAAACGTTCAAAAACATCAGGCATCCAATACCATGTGGGGCCAATATCAAAAACAAAACCTTCCTTCTTTAATTGACGAGCTCTTCCTCCGATAGTTTCATTTTTTTCATAGATAGTTACTTCATTTCCAGCCTTAGCTAAATAACATGCAGCTGCTAATGAAGAAAATCCCGAACCAATAATTGCAATTTTTTTACTCACGGTATTATTTTTGTTTAACAAATGTAGTAAAAAAATTAAACAAAAACAATAAAGATTATAATTTACTAGTTACTTCTTCTATGCTTTTAAATATCTTTATAGTAGAAGGTAAGGTTTTTTGGTCGATATATTCAGTCATCCTGCCTAGTAGAAATGCTTCGTGGTTAGTTCCATCAATAATTTTAGAGTTAAACATTTTTACATATTCGTTAATGTTTTCCAAATTTGGTTCTACTGTGAAATAACTAATAAACGTAATTTTATCAAAATATGTTTTCAAATCGATTAGACTTTCAATAGGAATATTTTCGCCAAGATAAATGGTTTGGTAACCATTATTTAAAATCTCATAGTTCAAATACATTAGGCCTAGTTCGTGTATTTCATTTGAAGGTAAAAAAAGCACAAATAGTTTATCATTTTTTGTTGGTGCTTTGGTTTGAACTTTTTCAGTATTACTCAATACTTTTTGTTTGATGAGGTAAGAAATAAAATGTTCATGAGCAGGGCTTATAGTTTCGGTTTGCCATAAAAAACCTAATTCCTGCATTAATGGAATAAAAACTGTATAGAAAACTTCTTCAAAAGATTTTTCATTCAATAGGTTGTTATATGTGTTAAAAAAAAGCGATTGGTCAAAATTCATCATAGCAATTTTGAATGTGCTTATCGCATGATTTTTTGCACTTTTTTCAGAAATTATGTCGCTAGCTAGTTTAAAAATTTCTTCTTGTGATAAGGTTGAAATTTTTGAAATTTTATATCCGTAATTGTGTATTAAAACTATGTTTAAAAGCTTTTGTAAGCTTTTAATATCATAAGAACGAATGTTTGTATCAGAGCGCATAGGTTCTAAAATATTGTATCTTTTTTCCCAAATTCTAATAGTATGTGCTTTAATACCTGATAAATTTTCTAAATCTTTGATACTAAATACATTTTTTACATTGTTCATTTTATATTTTTTTGTTTAACAAATATAGTAAAAAAATAAACAAATTTATTAATAATGAAAATATTCAAAAATATTTTATTATGAAAAAAAATACCACCCTATTTTAAGGTGGTACATTTTTAAAGTTATTTAGTTTAAAAGATTAGTCTTTGTTTTTATAAAGCCATTACTATTTCTGCAAGTTTATCTTTAGTTACTGGTTTAATAATAAAGTCTGTAACCGAGCTAATTTCTTTAGCTTTAGTTATATCATGAGGTGAAATAGAAGAGGAACAAATATAAATTAAGATTTTCTCTGTTTTTTCTGTTTTTAGAGATGTAAATTCATCTAAAAATTGCCATCCATCCATAATTGGCATGGAAAGATCTAAAAATATTACTTCTGGTAATTGATAATTATTGTTTAAATTATCTTTTAGATAGTTCAATGCGTCTAATCCATTATTAAAAACTTTAATTTCTTTAACATGATTAGTTTGTTCAATTATTCTCTGTGTAATGAAGACAAAAGTATCATCATCATCTACAAGTGCTAAAATTTCAATTTGCTTCATATGATTTGAATTTAATATAAAAAGTACTTCCAACATTTGGAATACTATCTACCCATATTTTCCCTCCCATAGCTTCAACTTGCGTTTTAGTCATGAATAGTCCAAAACCACGGGCATCAGGATGTTTGTGAAAAACTTTACGAATCTTAAATAAGTTGTCTTTATGAAGATTTAAGTCTATACCTAAACCATTATCGGTTACAGATAGTATAACACCATCTTCGTCATTAATTGTTTTTATTTCAATAGATAAAATTCTATCTGTTGATTTGTATTTTAAAGCGTTACTTATTAAATTTGTTAAAATACTCTCAATATATAGTTGTGGATAAAATATTGAAGTTGCTTCTTCAAAATTGACTTTTATTTCAACATTATATTCACAAATTTGTGCTTTAAAGCCTATTAAAACTTTATCTATAGTATCCTTTAAATCAATTATCGAGGACTCAACTTCTGCATCTTGTCTAACTTGTAATGATTCTACTAATTCGTCAAGTATACTATTTAAATGATTTACAACAGGTTGTACTTTGTTAAATACTTCGGTTCTCTCTGCATCATCATCACAAGATTCCATATAATCTAACAACATTGAAATATTTACTAATGGCGCTCTAAGGTTATGAGAAACAATGTTGCAAAAATCAACTAACTGTTTGTTTTGATGTTCAGCATTAATTAGCATTTTTGCAATTTTTTCTTCACCTCTTTTCCGTTCTGTAATATCAGATCTTATAGCAACATATTGGTATGGTTTTCCTTGTTCATTTAAAAAAGGTACAATAGTTGTATCAACCCAATACGGAGTTCCATCTTTAGATCTATTTTTTATTTCACCTTTCCATACATTTCCTTTGGCAATTGTACCCCATAATTCTTTGATGAATTCTTTTGGATGATAAGACGAATTAATAATTCGATGGTCTTGACCTAATAATTCCTCTCTACTATATTTTGAAATTTTACAAAAATTATCGTTTACATGAGTAATAATACCTTTTTGATTTGTAATTGCCACAATAGAAGATTCGTCAAGAGCATATTTATAGTCTGATATTTCTTTTATTTTTTTTAATAATTCCTCTTCTTCTATTTCTTTATTGCTCATACCACTAATAATATAAAAATAGTTGTTTAAATATGTCTATTGCTGTAAATCATTTTCTGTCTTTTTTTTAAATAAGGGGGTATTTCAAATTTACATATTTTTTTTACATAAAATATGACTTCAGTGTTAAATTTTTAAAGAATCTTGTATTTTATCGATTTAGATTTACATAAAAAATGATTTTTGGATAAAAAATATGATTTTTATGCAAATAAAATCAGTTGTAAAGCGTTAGTTATTAGTAGCTTGTGTAAAATAGTGTGTGTTTGGCTGATTTTTTATTTTCTGTATAAAAAAAATGATTAATAAAGGATATTAATATCTTCTTTATGATTGCAATCATACTATAAAAACACTAATGTTCTGAAATTTGTATTAATAAATTTAGATAACTGTATACTTGATTGTACAAATTTACATGTCAATTATTTAGTCTTACTTTGTTTAAATTGTTCAATTTCTTTATTTTGATTTACTCTTTGGCTATTGCTCCCCAAGTATATAGTAAATCTAAATCTATTTGCATAGTTTAAAATGTCTGTTTTAAGTTGAATTAGCAGTTGTTTTAAGCTAGTTCATCTTACTAGTACAAAAGTAATTTTTATAAAAACACTAAAAATATGACCCTAATCATATAAAAAGTGTATTTTCTTGTAGTAAATTTGCTGCATGAAAAAAGTAATAATTATAATAACATTTATAATTTTTCTAAAACCAATTTTTCCGGTTATAGATTATGTTGTTAATTATGATTATATTTCTAAAGAGCTTTGTGAAAATAAAGCAAAACCAGAATTAAAATGTAATGGTAAATGTCAGTTGATGAAAGAACTAGCGAAAGCATCTGAAGACGAAAAACCAATTAATTCTGATAAAAAAGAGAATTCAAAACATGAAATAGAAGTTTTGTTTTTTCAAGAAATTAAAACTTTAACCATAAGACAAATTTATTTTCACAATAAAACTTTTGTTAGGGACAATTATGCCAATCTATACTTTCATATGGTGAGTTGTTCCGTTTTTCATCCACCTACTTTTATTGCTTAATTTTTATATAGTCAATTCATTATTAATAAATTGACTGGATTATTACGTCAAAATTGTTTGAAACAAAATGGTTTCAGATAGGATTTCTATAAACTTTAATCAATATAAAAGCAAGAAAAAAAATAAATTTTTCTTGTTCAATTTCACCTACAATAAATTTTAAAAAATGAAAACACAGTTAAAAAATATATTTGCCGTTTTATTTATGGCCTTAGCACTTACTTCTTGCTCAGATAGCGATGATAATTCACCGATTAATGAATTAGAAGGGTTAACAAAATTTCAAGAAATGACAAATACAACACATACAATTGAGTTGTATTCTCATGCAGGTGCTTTAGTTCAAGGTTATAATGAAGTTAAATTAAGAATTAAAGATAATGTAACAAATCAATACATTAAAAATGCTACTGTATCATGGATGCCAATCATGCATATGACTATGATGAATCATTCGTGTCCAAATTCAGATGTAGATAAAATTGCTGCAGATGGAACACTTTATGAAGGTTATATTGTTTTTCAGATGCCACAAAATGACACTGAATATTGGGATTTAAAAGTAGATTATACAATTGATGGAGTAGATTATTCTACAACTTCAGTAATTGATGTTCCTGCTTCAACAAAAAGAACAGTTAACACATTCATGGGATCTGATAATGTTAAATATATTGTAGCTTATGCTGAGCCTCATCATCCAAAAGTAGCTGTTAATGATATGGTTGTGGGTGTATGGAAAATGCAAGATATGATGACATTTCCAGTAGTAGATGGATATACTTTAAAAATTGATCCAAGAATGCCTAGTATGGGAAATCATACTTCTCCAAACAACGTACACGCCACACAAACAACAGCAGGTGATTTATACAATGGAAAATTATCATTAACAATGACTGGATATTGGAAAATTAACTTACAGTTAGCAAAACCTGATGGAACAATTGTAAAAGGAGAGGAAATTACAGAAACAGTAACGGCGAGTAGTATTTTTTTCGAAATAGAATTTTAACATAAAAATATAAAAAGGTCAAAGCAATTTGTTTTGACCTTTTTAATAATGAACTATGAAAGGAATAGTATCAATTTTGATGTTGTTATTTTCTGTATTTGTTATAGGACAGAATCAGGATAACGACTCAATTAACAATAAAGAGCTTAAAGAAGTTATATTGATTGGAAAAAAAGCTGCTTTGCATGAAAAACAAGTAAAAGCTCTAGCAACAATAGATGAGTTTTTGCAGCAATCTTCAAAAGTTGATATGATTAAACGCGGTGCTTATGCTTGGGAACCAATTATCAATAGTATGCCAACAGAAAGAACATTAATAACCATTGATGGAATGCGAATTTTTGGTGCTTGTACTGATAAGATGGATCCAGTAACATCTTATGTTGAAGTTTCAAATTTATCGGAAGCAACAATAAGTTCCGGTCAAGAAGGAAGTTGCTATGGAAGTACAATTGGAGGTTCAGTAGATTTGAAAAGAAGTAAAACCTCTTTTGGAACTAAAAAATGGGAATTTCATATTAATTCAGGTTATGAAACTAATAACCAACAAAAAATATTAGGAGCTTCTATCGATTATAATGATAGTTTGTTTTTTGTAGATTCAGATGTAATGATTCGTAAAGCTGAAAATTATACAGCAGGAAATAATAGAGAAGTTTTATTTTCTCAATTTAATAAAACTAATTTTTCAAATACTTTCGGATTCAAATTAAAAAAGAATAAATCTATAGAAGCGTCTTTAATATATGACAAAGCTACAGCTATTGGTTATCCAGCTTTACCGATGGATGTGTCTCTAGCTGAGGCTATTATCACTTCAGTAAAATATTTGTATGTGCCTTTGAATTTTAAAATTAAACAATGGGAAACTAAACTTTATTTTAATACCATAAAGCACAAAATGGATGATACAACGCGTCCAAATGTACCTATTCATATGGACATGCCTGGCTGGAGTGAAACATTTGGCTACTATTCGAAGTTAAATTTTACAAAAGGGAAACATCATTTTTTGATAAATTTTAATTCGTTTTATAACAAATCCATTGCTGAAATGACAATGTATCCAAGTGATCCTAATGAAAATTTGATGTTTATGTATACTTGGCCAGATGTTAGAACATTTTATAATGGATTATTCTTGGAAGATGAATTTGTTTTTAATTGCCACTCTAGTTTAAAATTTTCTACAGCCATAGGAAGCCATATTAATAGTATTGCAAGCCAGTTTGGTCTTGAGAGTATGCGAATTTTTTATCCTGAAATGAAAGCTCAAAAAGATAGAATTTTAAAAAGCTTTTCATCAAAATATAGTTATTTAAAATCAGGTCTTGAATATAGTTTTGGATTAGCTTATGGTGAACGAGCTCCTTCGGTTTCTGAGGGATATGGATTTTATTTATTCAATAGTTTTGATGGATATGACAATATTGGAAATCCAAATTTAAAAAACGAGAAATCACTAGAAAGTAGTTTTTCAATTGGCTTTAAAAATGATAAATTAAAATTGAATATCTCGTCAAGTTATTTCAGAATATATGATTATGTAATTGCTAAAACTGATATGTCGCTAGTTCCTATGACAATAGGTGCTAACGGTGTTAGAGTTTATACGGCATTCCATTATGCAACACTTTTTAATTCGAGTATATCTACGGAGTTGTATTTATCGGATTCCTTTAAATGGTTTTCTCAAGTTGCTTTTTCAAAAGGAAGGGATAATGAAAATAATAATTTACCGTTCATAAGTCCGTTAAGTTATAATTCTTCGTTTCGATTTACTAGAAATCGATTTAATGCAGAAATTTCTGTGTTTGGAAATACAACACAAACAAATTACAACATTCAATATGGAGAAGATAGAACTCCAAGTTATGCGATAGTTAATATTAATGCTGGACAAAAATTTAAAATTGGAATGAGTAATTGTATTACTAAAATTGGCGTTGAAAATGTTTTAGATACTTATTATTCAACCTATGCAGATTGGAAAAACATCCCAAGAATGGGAAGAAATTTGTTTATAAATTTAATAGTTGAGTTTTAGCATATGATGAAGACAGGAATGAATCGCTAATGTTTCAAAAAAGTATCACCAGATTTTATTCCTAAAGCTAGTTCTTTTAAGTTTGTTTTTCGAAGCATTTGTTTTATATCTTCACGAATAGATTTGAATTTATCGTGAACAGGACAAGGTTGTTTTTTAGAACATTGATCTAGCCCTAATCCGCATCCATTAAGTATGCTATTTCCATCAATGGCAGTAACAATTTGTGATAAATATGTAGTAACAATTTTATTTTTTGGAATATAAAATCCACCATTAACACCTTTGGAAGATTTTATTATTTCTGATTTTACAAGTGTTTGTAGTATTTTAGCAGTAAAAGCTTGTGGAGAATTAATTTCTTTAGCAATATCTACAAAACCTACTTTTTTTTCTTCTAATGAATTGCGTGCAATGAAAATAGATGCTTTTATAGCATAATTGCATGATTTAGAAAACATGAGCGATAATTTTCAAAAATTAAATGTAAATATATTATGAAAAAATATCTAATGCGCTGATTTTTATCACTATATTTTGTAGATTTATTACTATACGGCTTTTTCGCTTTTAATAATCTATATAGAAAATAAGCAAGTTATGGTTAAAGATTTTAATTATTCTGGAATGTTATAAAAAAATAAAAAGCCCTGTAAAATCAATGTTTTACAGGGCTTTTTGTGGAGCAGAGTGGAGGTAAATCGAACTTTTTTGAACAAGATTTAAGACAATTATATTTGATATTATTAAATTTTTAATAACTACTTTAATTAAAAAAAGAATTAATTTGCACTGGTCTCAATTCGTTTTCTTGTAGCTCCAGACAGCTAAACCATTAATTAATATTGCAAAAATTAAAATTACTGCTAAATTAGGTAGTACTTCTTTAAGGCCAGCACCTTTTAATAAAACCATTCGTATAAACTCAACGAAGTAACGAATAGGATTTAACAATGTTAAGCTTTGCGCCCATTTTGGCATACTTTCGATAGGTGTAAATAAACCACTCATTAATATGAAAATTACTATAAAGAACCAAGCAATAAACATAGCTTGTTGTTGGGTTTCGGTATGATTAGATATGTATAGTCCGAATCCTAAAATTAATAGCAAATACACTGATGTAAATCCATAAACAAGGAAAATATTACCTAACATAGGAACATTAAAAAAAACTTTGGATATTACTAAACCCACGGTCAAAATCACTAATCCAAGCACCCAAAACGGAAATAATTTTCCAATAATAAACTGATACTTTTTTATGGGCGTTACATTTATTTGTTCTAATGTACCTAACTCTTTTTCTCTAACTATATTCATTGATGACAGAAATAAAGTAAGCATAGTAACCAATAAAACCAAGATGCCAGGAACCATAAAGGTTTTGTAGTTTAAGGTTTTGTTGTACCAAAAAGACGGTATAACCATAATATTTTGAGGTATTTCTTTGTTTCCTGAAAAATAGTTGGACTGCATTTGAATGTTTTGATTGTATGTATTTATAATTTGTGTTACATATACATTTTCAACACCCGCAGTTGCTGCGTCTATAGCATTAATACTAACTAAAATACTTGTTTTTTGGTCTTTTTGCAGATCACGATTGAAGTGAATTGGAATATTTACAATAATGTCTGTTTTCCCTTTTTGCATTTCTTCGACAGCTTCTTTTTCAGAAAAATAAGGTGCGGTAACTTTAAAATAAGTTGAGGCTTTAAAAGCATTTATTAAATCTCTTGATTCCCGACTTTGGTCATTGTCAACAAAGGTTATTGCAATATTTTTAACATCGAATGTAGCTGCATTTGACAAAATTAATAATTGCAAAATGGGTAATATAAATATAAGTTGAAGCATGCTTTTATCTCTAAAAATTTGCTTGAATTCTTTTTGTATGATGAATAATATTGTTTTCATAATTTATTTTTATATCCCAATGATTGTTTTAAACCTTTACAGTAATACTATTCTTATTCTAGTCTAATTTTATATTTTTTGATGCTCAATGTTATAAAAAATACAGTCATCCCAATTAATATAAGGGTTTCTTTCCATATATATTGAATTCCGACTCCCTTGAGCATAATGGCTTTTACAATAATAATGAACCATTTTGCAGGTATGATGTTACTGATTACTTGCATGGGTAAAGGCATACTATTTATAGGAAATATAAATCCTGATAGAATAATTACTGGTAGCATCAAACCCATTAATGATAACATCATTGCGGTTTGTTGAGAATTAGAAACGGTAGAAATTAATATCCCCAATGAAAGAGCAGAAATAATAAATAATATACTTTCAAAAGCTAACAAAAAGATGCTTCCATTTATAGGCATTTTGAACACAAAATAGCCTAATGTTAATATTACGATTGCATTGATAATGGAAAGAAAAATATAAGGAAATACTTTTCCAATAATTACTTGAAATGGTTTTAATGGAGAAACTAAAAGAATTTCCATAGTGCCTAATTCTTTTTCTCGTGTGATAGAAATAGAGGTCATCATAGCTGAAACAAGCATTAGAATAACGGTCATTACACCCGGAACAAAATTAAAAACACTTTTGAGTTCAGGATTATAAAACATTCTCGATTGTACTTCAACCCTTACCGGATTACTATTGGATTGTTTTTTTTGCGATTGATAATTTTGTATAATTGCTGAGGTATAATTTGCTATTGTGTTGGCAACATTAGGTTCGGTCGCATCGGTAATTGCTTGAACTACTGCTACTTTTTTGGTTTCTAGATTTTTACTAAAATTTGGTTCGAAAATAAGAACTGCCTTGATTTTTCCTTTTTTAAATTCTGATTCTATGTCGCTTTCTTTTTCAATTTGGTTTTCAACATTAAAATAAGGTGATGCTTTTATTTTATAGATAATTTTTTGTGTTTCTATATCATTTGATTGGTCTAAAATGGCAATGTCAACATTGTTAATTTCATTTGTTATGGCAAAACCAAACAATAAAATTTGGGCTATCGGCATACCAAACAGAATAAACAAAGAACGTTTATCTCTGAAAATATGGTAGAATTCTTTTTTTACAAATCCGATAAATCTTTTCATTTGTTTTTTGTTTCTATTTTAAGTTTCAAGTGTTGTAGTGATTTATTATTCTATATTCCTTGCTAATTTTAAAAAAACATCATTCATAGAATCTACTTTGAATTGTTGTTTTAAATTTTTTGGGGTGTCTAAAGCTTCAATAGAGCCGTCAACCATAATAGAAACACGGTCACAATATTCTGCTTCATCCATGTAATGTGTGGTTACAAAAATGGTAGTACCTTTATAAGCTTGTGTATAAATCATTTCCCAAAATTGTCTTCGGGTTATTGGGTCAACGCCTCCTGTTGGCTCATCGAGAAAAACAATTTTTGGCTCGTGCAGTAATGCAACTGAAAACGACAATTTTTGTTTCCAACCCAATGGTAACGAACCTACTAAATTATTGGCTACTTCTTGAAGTTCTAATTCTTCTATTAATTGTTCGATTTTTTGTCTGATTTGTATTCTTGATAATCCATAAATTCCACCAAAAAAAGTAATGTTTTCTTTAATAGTTAAATCATCATACATTGAGAATTTTTGGCTCATATAACCAATACTTTTTTTTACCATATCGGCTTGTGAGTGAACATCAAAACCTGCAACATTGGCTTCACCTGAAGTAGGATTTGAAATTCCAATCAACATTTTCATTGCTGTTGTTTTTCCTGCTCCATTAGCTCCTAAAAAACCAAATATTTCTCCTTTATAAACATCAAATGAAATGCCTTTTACAGCAGTAAAATGACCAAACTCTTTCGTTAAATTTTTTACAGATATTATTTTTTCTCTTTCCATTTTTTTGTTTATAAGTCCATGAAAACATCTTCAATGGTTATTGAAGCTGGTTTAATAATTATATCCGTGTGATTTTTATTTTTCAAATAGGTTTGTAAATCGTTTGGATTGAAAGTTGCATTTTTATCTATGTAATGTACAAACTCACCAAAAGCATAAACACTGTATTGATTAGGATAATTTTTTAAATCGTGAATCAATCCGTGTGTGTTTTTTGCTTGTACATCATAAATTACTTTTTCGTAGTTGTTAATGATATTTTGAGGTGTATCTATTTTTAAAATTTTGCCTTTTTGAATTAATGCAATTCTATCGCAAAGAGAAGCTTCATCCATATAGGGTGTCGAAACTAATATTGTTATGCCTTTTTGTTGTAATCTTTTTAGCATTATCCAAAATTCTTTTCGAGAAACAGGATCAACTCCTGTAGTTGGTTCGTCAAGAAATAATACTTTTGGAGCATGAATTAACGCACAACATAATGCTAATTTTTGTTTCATTCCGCCCGAAAGAGCACCTGCTCTTCTGTTTTTGAA
This sequence comes from Flavobacterium sp., assembly GCF_035299005.1. Classification (GTDB taxonomy): domain Bacteria; phylum Bacteroidota; class Bacteroidia; order Flavobacteriales; family Flavobacteriaceae; genus Flavobacterium. The sequence goes on along the minus strand of NZ_DATGXL010000015.1, from coordinate 119,316 downwards.
TGGTTCAATTTGAATGTATATGTCTTTAATTAAATCATAATTTTCCTCAATTGTGGTTCCGAAAATAGTGGCAAAAAAATGTAGATTTTCTTCAACAGTTAAATCTTGATATAGCGAGAATTTTCCTGGCATATAGCCAACAGAGTTTCTGATTTCTTTGAGTTGTTTGACTACGTCAAAACCTGCTACTTCAGCACTTCCTTCATTGGCAACTAAAAGCGTAGTTAGTATTCTGAAAATAGTTGTTTTTCCTGCGCCATCAGGTCCAATTAAACCAAATAATTCTCCCTCATTTACATTAAAAGTAATGTTTTCGACTGCTTTTAACTTTTTGTAAGATTTTGATATGTTGTTTACTGCAATACTCATTATTTCATCAATAAGAAATTACTTTCATCGATTGCTTTTACAGCGTGTTTTACATTTTCTTCAATCATTACATAAGTGCCTGAATTGAGATTAACGACTGTTCCTTTTTCATTTGTAAAAACAGCATTTCCTGAAATGCAAACCAACAATGCTGGTATTTTTGAAATGTGCTCTTTAAGTGTTTCTCCTTTTGCTATTTGCAATGAAATTACTTTAGCGTCTTTTGGTTCAAATAATAATTGTGTTTGAACTGGTTTATTTTCGGTATGTAAGTTTTTTAAAATCATTTGAAATATTGATTAAATGTTAGGAACGAATTTTGAATTTCTGTAAACTGATTTGCTGATTTTTCTTTAGAAAACGAATCGACTAATTCTATATAAGGAACTAACCATTTGTGAAGTTCGTCATGAGCTTGTCCTTTCATGGTACAATTTGATGTTAGTATATCAATATTTGTTTTTAATTTATCGGCTAATAATGAATAATTTGTGCTTTTTTCTTGGTCAAAATGTACTACCTCTTTTTCCATATTACGAATGTGTATCATCATATTATCATCTACCTTCCATTTTTCACCATTGTTTAATTGAATTGTTTCGCTTTCAGAATGTTGGTGTTCTTCAGTTTTAATTTCAGTAGCTTTTTCTTCTTTCGATTTCGTATTACAAGAGAAAAGAAGTAAACTAAATGTAGCTAAAAGGGCAATTTTTATTTTTAACATGTTCTATAATTTTTTAATTAATATTTAATCCACATTTCTGCTGGCATTCCGATTTTTAGTCTGCCATCATTTTTTACTTTTACCTTTACGGCATAAACGAGATTTACTCGTTCTTCTTTTGTTTGAATAATTTTAGGAGTAAACTCTGCCGAAGATGCAATCCATGAAATGTTTCCTTGGTATGATTTCATATCTTTTTCAGCATCAATTTTTACCGATACATTTTGTCCAACTTTTATTTTTGACAACTGTGTTTCGCTTACATAGATTCGCAAAGTCATTTCAGAAATATCAGCTATCTTGTATAGTGGTTTTCCAAATGCTGTTATTTCGCCTGGTTCAGCATACTTAGTCAAAACAGTTCCATTAATAGGATTAATAATTTTACTTTTTGCTATTTGGTCATTGATTTTAGCAATTTGTACATCTATCGATTTTAATTCATTTAAAATAGGTGCATTTTGAGTTCCGACACTTTTAATTTGCTCTTCGATAACTTTTACCTTTCCTTCAATTTCATCTACTTGTCGTTTAGTTGCAGCATTTTCAGCATACATATTACGGATTCGGTTTTTCTCTAAATTGGCTGTTTTTAATTGTTCATGTAAGACGCTTTTTTGCGATATTACATTTGCGGATTTTGACGATACGGTGCTTTTAGAGGCAATTAATTGTTGTTTAGCAAAATGTAATTGTAATGTATCAACTAATCCTACTTGTAATTGAGATTTTAATTCATCTCCTTCTTCGACTTTTAAAAACTCTATTTTACCGTTAGCTTCTGAAGAAATAGTTATTTCAGTTGCTTCAAAATTCCCATAACCGTCAGCTTTGTCGTTATTTTTGTTACAAGAAATTAACCCTATCGTTGCTAAAATTATTATGCTTATTTTTTTCATTTTTTTAAATTTTTCGGATACTATTTTATTTTCCTTTAATTATTTCGTAATTTGATTTAGCTGCTGCTAATTGAACTTCATGCGTTTTCAAAATATTTTTTGCTTCAAATAAATTGGTTAATTCTATAAGATATTCAGACGATGTAATCACACCATTTTTTAATTGAGCATCCGAGGATTTAATAACTTTTTCACGTATTTGAATTATTTCGGTATCAGAAAGGAGCAGTTGTTCTAATTTTTTAATTTCAAAATCTTGCTCTTCTAATTGTATTTTGTTATTTAATTCAAATGTTTCTTTCTCAGATTTTACTATTTCTTTAGATATATCTAATGCTTTTTTATCTGTTTTGGTTTTGCCCCAATCAAGAATATTCCAATTCGCTTTTAAGCCAACAACATAAAATGTTTGAAAAGAATTGTCTAACATGTTTAATCCGGGATTACCATAACCAGCTTGACCAAAGGCATTTATTTTTGGAAAATTTGATTTAGATAGTACACTTTTCGAGAACTCTAATTGCTGATTTTGTAAATCATAAAAAGCAATTTCAGGTCTTGTTATATTAGTGCTATTTGGATATGATACTGGTTGTATTAAAGTTGTTTCGGTATCAATATCTGAAAAAGTTAATTCTGAAAGGTTATTTAATAATTTGATGTTTTCAAATTTAATTTCGGTTAACTGCTGGTTTATTTTAATAATTTCTGCTTCTAAAACCTGTTCTGATGATGGAAGAATTGCTCCAAATTTGACTCCTAATTTCACTTCCTTAACTTTGGAAGTTAATAACTCTTTTTTTGAAGATAGTAGTGCCTTTTTTTCTTGAAGTAACAAAACAGAAAAGAAATATTGATTAATTCGAGTTTTTATTTGATATAAGCTAACTTCAATTAGTTGTTGTTGTGTTTTGGTTTGTGCTTCTTTTAATTTTGTATTTGCATCAATTATTCCACCATTGTATACTAATTGATTTACATCTAAAGTTGCTCTATATTGATCTTTATTCAAAGATTGAACTCCTGGTAGAGAAGTAGGTAATCCTATCACTTCAGATTGATAAGTTGCTTGTGCGTTTACATCGATTTTTGGTAATTTTCCTTTGCTTAATGCTTCAATTTCATAACTTGATTTTTGTTCTATTAATCCTGTTTGTTTTGATAAAGGATAATTTTTTGTAGCTAATGTGTAACAATCTTCCAAGGTTAAAGTCTGTTGTGCATTTGTATATTTTGATATAAACAATACTATCAGTATGATTAACTTAGTTTTCATAATTTATATTTTTATTGAATTAATGATAAACTCAGCCACTTCCGTTTTTCTATTTTCTAGTAGTATATTGTAGCTTTCTTTATCTACATTAACAAGCGCCGTTAATAGAGGTTCTCCGATGAAAGGAAAAATATTTAAAGAGATAATATTAATAAATAACTGTTCGGCTTCGATTGGTTTAATGATTCCTTGATTTATGGCATCACTTACTTGAAGTTTAAATTTTTCAATGGAAGGAAAATTTTTTTCAGAGCGTAATTTTTGGACAAATTCGGGGTTTTTATTTAATTCTTGTATTACAAAATTTGGCAAATAGGGATGTTTGATCACAAACGAAACATAATTTTCAGTGAACTTTCGTATTTTTTCAAATAAGTCACTATCATCATTTAGCACTTTATTTAATTGCGGTGCTAAAAGTGAAAAAGCACTTTTGAAAACGGCTTCAAATAATAATTGTTTGCTTCTATAATAATAATGCAACAATGCTTTATTAATTTTTGCTTTATCTGCTATTTCTTGCATTCTTGCACCTGACATTCCTTTTTGCTGAAATATTTCTTTTGCAGCTATTAATATTTCAGTTTCTGTATTTTCAGTTTTAATTTTATCCATATTGTTTAATTATATAGTTTAACCATTTGGTTAACAAATGTAATTATTTATTTTTTGAATAATCTTTTTTAATTTTTTTTTAACTTTTTATCAAACATGACTTTTGTCATATTAAAGGATGTTTTTGTCTTTTAAATTTGTCTCGTAAAACAATAATAAAAAACTGTTTATAACCAAAAAAACTAAAACTTTTATCATGAGTAATCTTATTAAAAAATCTATTGTTGTATTTGTAGCTTGTATCACAAGTATTGCATGTAAACAGAACAACGACAAAAATTCTAACTATGCTGATATTTCAGTTGGTGATGAAATGATTGCAGAATTAACAGCTCCTCCATTTGTACCCAAGCCAGTTGGAGATCGTTCTGCAAAAAAATTAATAGTAAACATGGAAATTAAAGAAATCGAAGGTGAAATGGCGGACGGTGTAAAATATGTTTACTGGACTTTTGGAGGTAGCGTACCAGGAAGTTTCATTAGAACAAGGGTAGGTGACGAAGTAGAATTTACATTAAAAAATCACCCAGACAACAAATTGCCTCACAACATCGATTTACATGCGGTTACAGGACCTGGAGGAGGAGCTGCTTCTTCATTAGTAGCACCAGGTCATGAAAAAACTTTTAATTTCAAATGTATCAATCCAGGATTATACGTGTACCACTGTGCTACAGCTCCTGTGGGAATGCATATTGCAAACGGGATGTATGGTTTAATTTTGGTAGAACCTGAAGGAGGTCTACCTCCTGTAGATAAAGAATACTATGTAATGCAAGGAGATTTTTATACTACTGGCAAATATGGAGAGCCAGGTTTGCAACCTTTTGACATGACAAAAGCCGTGGAAGAACATCCTGACTATGTTGTGTTTAATGGTAAAGTTGGTGCTTTAACAGGTGATAAAGCTTTAACAGCAAAGGTCGGTGAAACTGTTAGAATTTATATGGGTAATGGTGGTCCAAATTTAGTTTCATCGTTCCATGTTATTGGGGAAATTTTTGACAAAGTTCACATCGAAGGAGGTGATATGATTAATAAAAACGTTCAAACAACTCTAATTCCGGCTGGAGGTTCAGCTATTGTAGAATTCAAAGTAGATGTACCAGGAACTTTCATTTTAGTAGATCACTCTATTTTCAGGGCATTTAATAAAGGAGCCTTAGGAATGTTAAAAGTTGAAGGAGCCGAAAATTCTAAAATTTATTCAGGAACAACTCAAGAGGGAATTTATCATCCAGAAGGAGGTACTATTCAAAATATGCCAAAATCCGGAAACGGAAAAGATGTTGTGATGAATAAAACACTTGCACAACAAATAACTGATGGCAAAAATATTTATTCAAGAACTTGTTTTGCTTGTCACCAATCAGAAGGTCAAGGTATCCCATCAGCGTTTCCTCCTTTAGCTAAATCTGATTTCTTAAATGCTGACCCAAATAGAGCAATAAATGCAGTACTTCATGGATTAAGTGGTGAAATTACAGTTAATGGAAAAAAATTCAATTCAGTAATGACAAGTCAAAATTTAACAGACCAAGAAATTTCAGATGTTTTAACTTATGTATACAGCAGTTGGGGAAATAACAAAACGAAAGTTACTCCAGAAATGGTTAAGACACAGAGAGCAAAACCAGCTCCGAAGTCTAATAATGACATACATTAATACAAAAATTATATAATGGAAACTCAATTTATTAAACGATTTCACCACTGCCTAATTTTATTATTTTGGGTTTCCATTTCTTTTTCTCAGGCGCCTGAAGATATGGTAACTATAGGAGCTGGAAGTTACGTTCCTTTATATGGAACAGCAGATAAAAAACCAGTTAAAATTCAATCTTTCTTTTTAGATGTTTATCCTGTTACCAACCAAGATTATTTAGAGTTTACTAAATTAAATCCAAATTACAGAAAGTCTAAAATTAAACGATTATTTGCTAATACTACTTATTTATATGAATGGAGTGGAGATTTGAGTTTTGGGAATTTAAATTCAAATGCACCAGTTACAAATGTTTCTTGGTTTGCAGCAAAAGAATATTGTGAGTGTCAAGGTAAAAGACTACCAACATTAGATGAATGGGAATATGTCGCCATGGCTGACGAAAAAAGAAAAGATGCCAGAACTAGAGAAGAGTTCAATAAGTATATTTTGAGTTGGTACGAAAAAAATAAAACGTATAATAATTCAGTAGGAAAAACATTCAAAAATTATTGGGGTGTTTACGATATGCATGGTTTAGTTTGGGAATGGACTTTCGATTTTAACAGCATCTTTTTATCAGGAGAATCCAGAAAAGATAAAGATACCGATAAGGATTTGTTCTGCGGAAGCGGTTCTGTCAATGCAACCGATTTAATGAATTATGCCGCTTTTATGCGTTATGCTTTTAGAGGCAGTATAAAAGCGAATTATACTACAAAAAATTTAGGCTTCAGATGTGCTAAAAGCATCTCTAATTGAGTTTTCTATTAAAAAAATAAGTTATGAAAAAGATGATTTTACTAGTAATTGCCTCTCTTTTTATTTTAGGATGCAATTCAAAAGAAGAAAAACAAGATATAAAAGATAAACCTATAACCGATTTATCAATTTATAATTTGCCTGAAAAATGGACCAATCAAGACGGAAAAGATATTGAACTCAAAGAATTAAGAGGAAAAGTATTAGTTATGGTGATGATTTATACTTCATGCAAATCAGCTTGTCCAAGATTAGTAGCTGATATGCGAAATATTGAATCTAAAATTCCGAAAGAATACAAAGATAAAGTGCAATTGGTTTTAGTAAGCATCGACCCAACGGTTGACACTCCAAAGCGTCTAAAAGATTTCTCTATCGAAAATAAAATGACAGGAAATCAATGGGTTTTCTTGCGTTCAAATGAAGAAAATACCAGAGAATTCGCTGCAGTTTTGGCAGTAAATTACAAAAAAATATCTCCAATAGATTTCTCACATTCCAATATCATCAGTGTATTTAATGCTGAAGGTGAATTGGCATTCCAACAAGAAGGATTAGGAGTTAGTTACGATAAAACGATTTCAAAAATCAAAGAAGAAGCAGACAAAGTAGAGTAGTGGCTTCCCTAAAAAAAATCAATACAACATGAAACTTCAAAATAAAATGCTAGTTGCAGTTGCTTTTGCAATTTCTACAGTGGGTTCTTTTGCTCAAGAGTTAGAAGTGAACCTACAAATACGACCTCGTTTTGAATATCGAAACGGGTTCAAAGAATTAATGAAAGACAATTTTTATCCCACTTCATTTGTTTCCCAGCGTTCAAGAATGAATTTCTCCTATAAGCAAGAAAAATTTAAAGCTAATGTATCGTTCCAAAACGTAAGAGTTTGGGGTGATGTGGCTACAACTTCTGCATCAGACAAAAACGGAGTAGCATTATTTGAATCTTGGATTTCTTATGATTTCAATACCAATTGGACAGCAAAATTCGGTCGACAAGTACTTTCGTATGACAATCAAAGAATCATTGGCGGAATAGACTGGCTTCAACAAGGTCAAAGTCACGATGCGGTTTTGGTTACGAATAAGAAAAATAAGTACCAATTGGATTTCGGAGCTGCATTAAATAATAACAACGAAGCTCTTTACGAATCAGCATATGTGACGAACTACAAAAACATGCAGTTTATTTGGTTCAACCAAAAATTTTCAAAACTAAGTTTGAGCTTTTTAGCTCTGAATAATGGATACCAATATGAAAATTTAACCGAAAATAAATTCCAAGTTGCCTATTTGCAAACCATCGGAACTTATGGTAAATGGTATGCTTCAAAATTTTATGGTGATTTCGGTTTGTATGTTCAAATGGGTGAAGCTGCTGTATCTAATGATAAGGTGGATGTTGGTGCCTATTATGCGGGATTTAATTTAGGATACAAATTCACCAATTCATTTAAAGCCGAATTAGGTTTCGAATATTTATCAGGTAAAGATCAAAATGATACCGATTCTAAAGTAAAATCATTCACACCATTATTTGGAACCAACCACGGCTTCAATGGTTTAATGGATTATTTCTACGTCGGAAATCATAAAAATTCCGTTGGATTACAAGATTTTTATACCAAATTCATTTACGATAAGAATAAATGGCAAGTAACATTATCGCCACACCTTTTTTATAGTGCTGAATCGGTTTATAACATGACAACTTTAGAAAAACAAGACAATTATTTAGGAACTGAAATTGATGTAACAATATCTTATAAAGTGGATAAAAATTTTCTGATTACTGGTGGTATTTCAAAAATGTTAGCTAGTGATACTATGGAAGTCTTAAAAGGAGGGAATAACAGCAATTGCAACAATTGGGCATGGGTAATGGTATCATTTAATCCGCAATTGTTTACATATAAAAAATAGGTTAATTAATTATAAATAGGGTTATTGTTAATTAAAAAAGGACTGCTAATATAAAATTTAGCAGTCCTTTTACTTTAAAAAGAGTCGCCATGTAATTATAACGACTCCGTTTAAAGAACCTAATTAACTAATAAAACTTATCTTGTAAAACAACGGCACTTGGAAACAAAATATTATTTTCTAAATGAATGTGCGCATGTAAATCTGCTTCAAATTCTTGTAACATTTGGTACGTTACTTTGTACGTGTTACAAGCATCTGTAGGCGGTGTATAATTGTTTGATAATTCTACAATTTTTTCAAATCGTTCACCTTCATTTTCATGTTCTTCCATCATCATTGCAATTGGGTTGGCTACAGAACCAAATCCAGGAATATTTATAGGTGAATTATTTCTATTGGCTTCCACCATTTTTTTGATGAATGGAAATAAAATTAACTCTTCTTTTTTCATGTGTTGCGTTAATTCATCAGCACTTCTTTTGAATAATTTTTTAATTTCAAAAAGTTCTGGATGTTGTGCACCATGTACTTGCTCTAGCTTAATTAAAAACGAAAGCAATTGCGGGATTTTCTCTTCCACATAACGATGGTGTTTTTTTTCAATATAATCAATCAGTAAATCTAATTCCCAAGATTTAAAATCAATGCCTTGATTATTATTGGTAGATGTTACTCTTTCTAATTCATCTAAAAGAGCAAATTTATCTAGTCCTTTTTTTGCACATACTTCATCAATAGTTCGGTTCCCTTTACAACAAAAATCGATACCTAATTGGCTAAAAACACCAGCAGTTCTATAATCATCTGCTACTATTGTGCCTACTGTTTTGTTTGAATCTATAACCATGTTTCTATATTTAATTTAATAAAAGACAAATTTATCTTTAATATATTTTTTATTGTATGATTCTAATCATATTTAATGATTTTTTTTGTTGGTTATTTTGCTATATAATTAAAAAGGATAAAAATATCTTTAATTATAAATTATTCTTAACTAATATCTAAAATATGTTATCAAAATCACAAGCACGAGCATTTTTTTTAGGTGGAACAGTAGTTACCTTTTTAGTCTTTATTGGATTAACTATCTATTCGTTCATGCCTAAAAATGATCAAACTTATCATGAAAAGATTGATGCAAAAGTTATTCGAGGAAAAGAAATTTGGGAATCGAATAATTGTATGGGTTGTCATACCATACTTGGTGAAGGAGCGTATTATGCTCCAGAACTTACCAAGGTAATTGAAAGAAGAGGAGAAGGCTACGTAAAAGCGGTCTTACAATCTCCAGTTCCTTGGGGGCCAAAAGGCAGAAAAATGGTCAAATACGAAATGAATGATGCCGATGCAGAAGCGATGATCGCTTACTTTAAATGGATTGGCAACATTGATTTGAATGGTTTTGATCGAGTGGTTTCTCCTTTAGCTAAAGACAAAAAATAATCCAAAATATAGAGTTATGAAATATAAATCACAAAAAGTAGCGTATTGGTTCTTTGGATTATGCATGTTATTATTTGCATTACAAATTATCTATGGTTTTATTATGGGCTTTGCCCGAATTGGAATGGATGGTCTTCATGACTTTATTCCGTTCAATACAGCGAGAGCCGTTCACACTAATTTATTAGTAGTTTGGTTATTAACAGGTTTCATGGGGGCCGCATATTATATTATTCCTGAAGAAGCGCAACGAGAATTAGTTAATGTGAAATTGGCTTATGTACAGTTGATTTCCTTAGCAGTTGTTGGAGTTTTAGCTATCGTTGGGTATCACTTTAATATTTGGGAAGGCCGAAAATTCCTCGAAATTCCAAGAGAATTAGATGTTTTGGTTGTTATCAATGTCTTATTGTTCTTAGGTTTAATTTTAACCACTTTATACAAGGCTGAACGCAGAACTACAACCGCTTTAGTTTTAACAATGGGATTGGTTTTTGCAGCATTGTTATATTTACCTGGTATGATTTGGTTCGATAGTCAAGTTACCGATTCATTCTTCCGTTGGTGGGTAGTCCATTTATGGGTTGAAGGAGTTTGGGAACTAATCATGGGAGGTATTTTATCGTACTTATTAATCAAACTTACTGGTGTTGATAGAGAAGTTATTGAAAAATGGTTATATGTAATTGTAGGATTAACGTTCCTTTCAGGTTTATTAGGAACAGGTCATCATTATTATTATATAGGAGTTAATAAAATTTGGTTAATCGTAGGTGGAATTTTCTCAGCATTAGAACCATTAGCGTTCTTAGCGATGGCATTATTCGCAGTGTACATGTATAGAAAAGGTGAAAAATCACATCCAAACAAAATTGCTTTATTCTGGACAATCGGCGCTTCTATTGTATCTTTTGTAGGAGCTGGGTTATTAGGTTTTGCACATACATTACCACAAACGAATCTTTACACACACGGAACATTAGTAACAGCAATGCACGGTCACTACGCATTCTGGGGTGCTTATGCTATGATTGTTTTAGCAATCATCAGCTATGCGTTGCCCAATTTAACAGGAAGAAAACGTTACAACAATACAAGTGGTCATATGGCTTTTTGGTTGTCAAATGTGGGAATGTTAGGAATGACGGTAGCTTTTGGAGTTGCTGGTGTTGCTCAAGTATATTTAGAACGTAAAATGAAATTAGATTTCATGGATGTTCAAAATGAAATTGCAATTCACTTCGTAGTGTTACTGCTTTGTGCAACCCTTTTTACAACAGGAATTACATTATTCATTATTGAGTTTATCAAATATGGCAAACCCACAGATGAAGCACTTGTAAAAGAAGAATAGTTATTAATTATTTTGGTTAGAAATTTAAAATTAATAGCTAACCGAGACCAAGTGCCCAGAGTTGTCGCTGCCAGCATTTGGTTTCGGTTTTTTTTAAAATAAATTGTCATGATAGTAGCAGAAAAAACAAAATTTTATAAAGCAGTAGGTTCAGAAATTGAAGTTTTCAATCAGATTAACCAATTGCAATTGCCTTTATTATTAAAAGGGCCAACAGGTTCTGGAAAGTCTCGTTTTATCGAATACATGGCGAATGAATTGAATAAAACATTAGTCACCGTAAGTTGTCACGAAGAAACTTCAGCAACCGATTTAATTGGGCGTTTCATTATCAAAGGAGCCGAAACCATTTGGATTGATGGACCTTTATCCATAGCCGTAAAAAACGGATATATTTTATATCTAGATGAAGTTGCCGAAGCACGACCAGATGTCATCGTAGCCATTCACTCCTTAACCGATCACAGAAGAGAACTTTTCATTGATAAATTAGGAGAAACTATTAAAGCACATCCTGATTTTTTATTAGTCGCTTCGTTTAATCCTGGCTACCAAAAAGGATTTAAAGAATTAAAACCATCAACTCGTCAACGATTTGTAGCACTTTCATTCGATTATCCTAATACAAAAGTTGAAACAGAAATTTTAATTAACGAAACAGGAATTGAAGCTGATATTGCTCAAAAGTTAGTTACTATAGGAACTAAAATTAGAAATCTTACCGAATTAGGTTTAACCGAAACCGTTTCTACTCGATTATTAGTTGACGCAGCCAAATTGATCAACAACGGATTACCAAAACGATTAGCGGTTCACGTTGCCGTTGTAGAACCTTTAACAGACGAACAAGAAACCATTCAAGCCTTAAAAGATTTGTGTGATTTAATGATTTAAAAGAATTGAAAAATGGGCTTTGAATTAGATGAGATTATTTATAAAAAAGTACTCAAATACTTTAAAAACAAGCGACTAAATGATGTTGAAACTCTTAGCCGTCAAATCAACTTGTCTGATATTAAACCACGATTAACACTTTTTGCAAGAGCCATCTCTAGTGCTCCAATCGAAATTTTTCCTGCCGAACGCGAAGGGGGTTACAAAAACAAAAACTTTTTCTTACCAATTAATTGTTCGCTATTTCCAACAAAAGAAGAAAATCTAAAATTCTATTTTTTTAGAACTGTGTATTTGAGTGTTCAAAAACAATTGAATTTGAATTGGGATAACCAAGACATTTTACCTGAACTTTCTTTGGAAAAAGCTACAGAAACCGCACCATTGGTTTTAGAAAAAATGTTTCAGGATTATCCATCCATGCAAGAGTTTTATTATGATGCGGTGTCAAAATTACCCATCAATAAAAAAGATCAAACCATTGATTATTCTTGGTTGTACGGAAAATGGATGAAAAATACGCACGAAATTGAAGACGAAAATGTGTTGAAAAACTTTGATGACAATACTAAGAAAATTCAAAATAACGTAGTAGCCGAAACCACACTTCATGCGAAAGCCGTTGAAGAAATAGAATCGCTTGCGATTGACAAAAAACAACAAGAAGATTACGTATTAATGCACAGTTTCGAGAAAATTGAAACAGCAGAAGAATTCAACGGAAATTGGCGCGATTTTGATGGTGCCGATGATTTAGAACAACATCAAGAAGCTTTAGAAGAAATGAACATGCGATTCACCGTTCGTGTAGATGATATGGTGCATTCTGTTTATCAAGTGGATTTTGTCGAAAATACTTCCATAGCCGAAAGTGCTGAGGTAGATGAAAAAGGCTTCCATTTAAAATATGACGAATGGGATTTCAAAAAACGAAATTACTTAACAAACTTCTGTAAAGTATATCCGAAAACCCAACTTAAAACTCACGCAACTTATTATAAAAACACGATGGCAAAGTACAAAACCACTTTAAATGGTTTACGAAAAATGCTTACTAGCGTGAATAATAAAATGCAACAACAACGAAGACAATTACAAGGTGACGCTTTCGATTTAGACGCGTTAACCGATTTATATACCGATATTCATTCTGGAAAATCGCCAGACGAACGCATTTATTTATCCCAAAGAAAGAAAAATAAAGAAATTGCTATTTTGGTTTTGTTAGACATTAGTCTTTCAAGCGATGGTTATGCCGCTGGAAATCGGGTGATTGATGTAGAAAAAGAAGTTTCCATTTTATTTGGTGAAATTTTACATGAGTTCGACATCGATTTTGCGATTGACGGATTTTATTCCAAAACTAGAAATTTTACGACTTATCTAACTTTGAAAGATTTCAACGAAAGTTGGGACAAAGCCAAACATAAAATAGGAGCCGTCGAACCTAATGGCTACACCCGAATTGGTCCCGCTTTACGTCATGCCGGCGCTAGAATGGATCAATTGGAAACCAAAAACAAATGGATTATTGTGCTTTCCGATGGAAAACCAAACGATTACGATAAATACGAAGGGCAACATGGCATTCAAGACATTAAACAAGCGCTGCGAGAATTGAATGAACGAAAAATCAATTCGTATGCTTTAGCTATTGAAGCGCAAGCCAAATATTATTTACCGCAAATGTTCGGTCAAAATCATTATCAAATATTAACGTCTCCTGAAGCTTTACTTAAATCATTGGTAAAACTTTATGAGAAAATCAAACATCAATAAAATGTCAACATCAGAAACACATACAAACGTGATTGAAGGACATCCCATTCATACTTATTTTGTAGAAACCGATTTGATTCATCAATTATTAGAAGAATTAAATGCGATCAATCCAAAAGAAGAATTTCAAAAATTTTACAATGTTTTCAATCATTTAGCAACCGTTGAACGACGTTTTGAACGAAAAGAAAATCAATTATTTCCATTTTTAGAACAAAAAGGTTGGACAGGACCATCTCGAAATATGTGGTCGTTTCACGATACGATTAGGGAAATGTTTCGCATTGTTAGAAAAAATTTAGATGACCAAGATTTTACTTCTGCCAAGCACAATGCCAATTTGATTTCTCAAAATTTATATCGATTACTAGAAGTAGAAGAAAATGTGTTATTTCCAAATGCTTTAGAAATGCTATCTGATGAAGATTGGATTAAAATGCGAAAAGGAGAAGATGAAATTGGTTGGATGTTATCAGAAGCACCACCAAAATTTCCAAAAGAATCCGAATACATTCATCCTTCTCAAGATACAGAACGCAGAACCGATGTGGTTTTCAACGAAAATGCAGCACATTACGATGAAGGCTTCATGACAATTGAACAAGTAAATCTACTTTTCAAAACCTTACCAATCGATTTAACTTATGTTGATGAAAACGATAAAGTAATTTTCTACAATCGAGGTGAAGAACGCGTGTTTCCAAGAAGTGCAGGAATTATTGGTAGGGAAGTTCGTTTTTGTCACCCACCCAAAAGTGTGGATACCGTTTTACAAATTTTAGAAGCGTTTAGAAATGGCGAACAAAACGAAGCTTCTTTCTGGATTAACTACAAAGAACGCCTGATTTACATTCGCTATTTCGCAGTTAGAGATGCTCAAAAACTATATAAAGGCGTAATCGAAATGTCGCAAGATATTACTGATATCAAACAAATTAATGGCGAAAAGCGATTATTAGAATGGAATAATTAATTTAGAAAGTTATGAGAATTATAGGTACGATTTTATTCAGCATTTTTATCATTATTATTTTTTCTTGTGAAACAACAGAGCATCATCATGTTCCAAAAACAGCAAATGAAGCTTTGAAAGAATTAATGGCAGGAAACAAACGCTACATAAATAATGCACCTATACATCATGATTTTATTGATGAAGCGCACCATTCTGAAAAAGACCAACATCCGCACACTTTTGTATTGTCTTGTATCGATTCTCGTGTACCACCTGAAATTATTTTTGATCAGGGAATTGGAAATTTATTTGTTGCTCGTGTAGCTGGAAATATCGAAGACGACAATATTTTAGGAAGCATGGAATATGCTGTTCAGGTAAAAGGAACCAAATTATTGGTTGTGTTAGGACATTCCAATTGTGGTGCGGTTCAAGGAGCAATTGATAATGTGAATTTGGGACATCTAACCCAATTAACCAATCAAATCAAAGTGGCATTTAGTAATCACAGAACGTATCCATTACCCGAACATTTATCAGATGAAACGGGTCGGTTGAACGTGCTTTCCACCATAGATCACATTCTCTCTTCGAGCAAAATTATTAGAGAATTGGTCCATCAGAAAAAAATAAAAATAGTAGGAACATTTTACGATTTACACACCGGTAAAGTCGAATTATTACAATCATGAACAAAACAAAATCTATATATTATCCACCTGGAGGAGTTTTAATTTGGATAATCATTTATTTGGAACTCATCACTTTCGGAATGGCCATTTTAGCATTAGTTTATTACGGTTCGGAAGAACGAGAATTGTTTCACAATAGCAGTTTAAAACTGAATAAAACAATTGGAACAATAAATACAATTCTGTTGTTAACCAGCGGATTTTTTGTAGCCAAAGGAATTCATTTTTTTAAAGCCGCTAATATCAAAAAGACGTTGTTTTATTTCAATTGGGCAATGGTTGGAGGTTTCGGATTTTTAGTTTTAAAATCATTTGAATATTACGAAAAATTACAAGCCGAATTGCACATGGATTATAATTCGTTTTTTAGATTTTATTGGTTATTAACGGGTTTTCATTTTATACATGTTTTGGTGGGATTGGTAATTTTATTGCTAATTACATTTTCCATCAGAAAAAAACAAACCGAAGCATCCTTTGAAGACATCGAAGCAAGCGCCATTTTTTGGCATATGTGCGATTTAATTTGGTTGCTTTTATTCCCTGTACTTTATTTACTTTTTTAAATGTAAGATTATGAAAGACACTATTTCATCTACGTTTATTTTGTTGCTAGCACTTACCGTAATCGCTGCTTTTTTAGCATTAAATGTAAGTGCAGAAATTATGGCAACAAGGGTTGTGACTTTAGCTTTAATCAAGTTTTGGTTGGTAGCTTTTCAATTTATGGAATTAAAAAAAGCTCATCCTTTTTGGAAATATTTGATATTAGGTTTTGGTGGTTTGATGGGAATAATTTTAGTGATTTTACTCTAAACTTCTCCAATTTTCAAAGCATGATAATAATCATATATTAATCTGAAGGATTATATTTTATTTGTCACTATTTATTTTGTTAAGAAATAAATCGAATGCAAATATTAACCAAGAAAACAATATGACTTTACTAAAAAGCGTACACACTTTTCACATTCCTGTTATGGGATTGGCTTTCACTATTGATAGTCCGGTGCGAGTGGCGCAATACGGAATTGATTCCGTAATTTCGATTATGGATGACGATTTGATTGAAAAAATGACCGCTTTTTATGCTGAAAAATTCAAACAACCTTACGAAGAAATCTCGCAAAAAGTAGAAGATTTTAGAGCCAAAAGAATTACCAATTATTTGAATTTACTCGATACAGTTGTTACTCAAAAATTCGAAAGTTTTAAATCAGAATTGATTGAAAAAAGAACACAATTAGAAGATTTTATCGCTATTTTGCCAACAACTTCGGAATTAAAAATCAAATTAGAGCATTTAATTGATTCAGGAAAAAACAATATGATGGAATTGAAAGCAATCTTAGACCATCATTTTGCACCGGGAAGTATCGATGTGAATATCATGACAAAAATCGATAAAGATAATTTTAATGATGACGAACAATTACCAGTAATTTACAACGATGCTCATGCTGCTTTACGAGGTTTTGTAAACAGTACCACAAATTCATCGGTAGTTTTTTCTGCTGGAATGAATCCAAGAATTTACAGTTACATGGAAATTTTTGATGCTTTTTATCCCAATGCAAACGGAGAATTTCAAAAGAGAATCATTTTAAAAGTGAGCGATTTCCGTTCAGCGATGATTCAAGGAAATTTTCTAGCTAAAAAAGGACTTTGGGTTTCCGAATATCGAATCGAGTCAGGTTTAAACTGTGGCGGTCATGCATTCGCAACAGATGGATTTTTATTAGGTCCAATTTTAGAAGAATTCAAAAATAAAAAAGATGAATTGATTCAATCAGCCTATTCACTATTTACAAATGCTTTAGCATCAAAAAATAAAATAGTTCCAAACGAGCCACCTGTTTTAAAAATCACAGTTCAAGGCGGAGTTGGAACTGCGGAAGAGCATCAGTTTTTATTAGATCATTACCAAGTGGATGCTGTGGGCTGGGGTTCGCCGTTTCTTTTAGTTCCAGAAGCGACTTCAGTTGATGCAGAAACTAGAAAATTATTAGCCGATGCTAAAGAAAAAGATTTGTATTTGAGTAAAATTTCGCCGCTTGGAGTTCCGTTCAATACGATTAAAGGCATGACAAATGATTTCTTTAAAAGCCAACGTATAGCTTCTGGAAAAGCAGGAAGTTCTTGCCCCAAAAAATATCTAGCGTTAAGTAAAGAATACAAAAAAGAAGGTACCTGTACCGCTTCAAAAAAACATCAAGACAAGAAATTAGAAGAATTAGAAGCAAAACGCAATAGTATTTCGTTCGAAGCTTACACAAAAGAATACAATTCAATCACAGAAAAATCATGTTTGTGTGTGGGATTAGCAAATGCTAGTCATATCGAATTAGGAATTCCTATTAAAGGTCAAGCGCAAGGTGTTGTGATTTGTCCTGGTCCAAACATGGCTTATTTTTCTAAAGAATTTTCATTGAAAGAGATGATTCAGCACATTTACGGCAAGAAAGAAATCGAAAATCATACCGATAGACCTAATATGTTTGTGAAAGAATTAGGTTTATATGTTTCGTATTTATCAAACCAAATTAATGAAGTTTTCGAAATTACGCCCCAACAAATTAAAAAATGGGAAACATTTAAAACGAATCTTTTAAATGGAATTGAGTATTACAAATCAATTTTTCAAGAAAAGAATTCAAAAATTCAAAACGATATTTTACAATTGGAATTACAATTAAATAAATTAGAATTTAATACAATTTCTGTTTAAAAGATAATTGCTTAATAATGAGGGTTATGTAATTTTCATAAGTAGTTTTTTGCAAAAGGCTGTTTTCAATTTTTGGAAACAGCTTTTTTTTGTTCAACAATTGTTAATAATAAAGATAAAAATATCCTTTTTTATGATTGTAATCATACTTTTAAAGCGCTCAATTTCAGAAATTTGTAGTAATAATTTTAATATTAAAATATCATGAACAAATCAATTTTACTTGTTTTATCTCTTGCTTTAGCTGTAGCATGTGGTAAAAAAGAAGCATCTGCTGAAGACAATTATCAGCCAGGTGGAGGTGAAGCAACAACAGAAGCTGCTGATCCAGCATCGTATGATCCAAAACGTGGTGAAGGAAAATTTGACACTGTTGAATTAGGAGCTACTTTAGACCAAGCTATGGCAAAAAAAGGTGAAGAAGTTGCAGGTGTAAAATGTGCATCATGTCACAAAACAACAGATGAAAAATTAGTTGGACCAGGTTGGAAAGGTGTAACTGAAAGAAGAACACCTCAATGGATTATGAATTTTATTACTAATCCAGATCCAATGATTGACAAAGATCCTGAGGTGCAAGCGCAATTGGAAATTTGTTTGGTTCGTATGCCTAATCAAGGTGTTTCTGATGATGAAGCTAGAGGAATTCTAGAGTATATGCGTAAAAATGACGGTGTGAAATAAACGTAAAAGGGTATTGTGTTAAGTGAAAGTAATACGATACCTTAATTTAACTACATATATCATGAAAAATAAATTTGTACAGGCAGTTTTAGTAATTGCCCTAGGAAGTGCTTTGGTGACTTCCTGTAAACCAAAAAGCTCAGGAGATGCTGTAAGTGGCGATGCTGCTGAGAAGGCGTATGTTGCACCAGGAAAATACGATGAGTTTTACAATTTCGTTTCAGGTGGTTTTAGTGGACAATTAAGTGTTTACGGATTACCAAGCGGACGTTTATTCCGAGTTATTCCCGTATTTTCGGTTGACCCAGAAAAGGGTTGGGGATACAGCGAAGAAACAAAACCAATGTTAAATACCTCTCACGGATTTGTGCCTTGGGACGATTTACACCACACCGAAATGTCTCAAACTAACG
Organism: Flavobacterium sp.; assembly: GCF_035299005.1. Lineage (GTDB taxonomy): Bacteria > Bacteroidota > Bacteroidia > Flavobacteriales > Flavobacteriaceae > Flavobacterium. Next base: position 100,095 of record NZ_DATGXL010000015.1, on the reverse strand, counting down.
GTGAAGTTGACGGTCGTTGGGTTTTTGGGAATGCTAACAATACACCGCGTATTGCTAGAATTGATTTAAAAACATTTAAAACGGCTGAAATTATTGAACTTCCAAACAGTGGAGGTAATCACTCTTCTCCATTCATTACAGAAAATACAGAATATGTGGTAGCGGGTACTCGTTTTAGTGTTCCTGCCGATTATTCTAATGGAGACGTTCCAATCAACACTTATAAAGAAAATTACAAAGGACACATCAGTTTTGTAAGCGTGGATAAAAAATCAGGAGAAATGGATTTGGCTTTCCAAATTGTAACTCCAGGTGTAAACTTCGACCTTTCGCATGCTGGTAAAGGAAAATCGCACGGATGGTTCTTCTTCTCGTGCTACAACACAGAACAAGCCAACACATTGTTAGAAGTAAATGCTTCTCAAAAAGATAAAGACTTTATCATGGCAGTGAACTGGAAAAAAGCGGAAGAATATATCAAAGCTGGAAAAGGTAAAAAACAAAAAGTGAAATATGCACACAACACTTGGGATGAGCATACGCACTCTGCAAAATCTACTATGAAAGATGAAGTATTGGTTTTAGATGCTTCTGAATTAAAAGATATTTGTTATATGATTCCTTGTCCAAAATCGCCTCACGGATGTGATGTCGATCCAACAGGTGAATTTATCGTAGGTTCTGGTAAATTAGCAGCTTTAATTCCTGTATTTAGTTTTGATAAATTACAATCAGCTATCAAAGGGAAAAAATTTGAAGGCGACTATGGAGGAATACCAGTTGTGAAATATGAAGCAGCTTTACATGGTGAAGTTCAAAAACCAGGTTTAGGTCCATTACACACTGAATTTGACGGAAAAGGAAATGCTTACACCACTTTCTTCGTTTCTTCTGAAGTGGTGAAATGGGATATTAAAACGTTAAAAGTATTAGATCGTGTTCCAACATATTACTCAGTAGGTCACTTATGTATTCCTGGTGGAGATAGTAAAAAACCATTTGGAAAATACTTAGTTGCTTACAACAAAATTACAAAAGACCGTTATTTACCAACAGGTCCTGAGTTAGCGCAATCAGCACAAATATTTGATATTAGTGGAGATAAAATGAAGCTAATTTTAGATTTCCCAACTATTGGTGAGCCTCACTACGCGCAAGCAGCTCCGGCAGATTTAATTCGAAACAATGGGCAGTTGAAATTCTATAAATTAGATGATAACAAGCATCCTTATGCTGCAAAAGGCGAAAAAGAAGCCAAAGTGGTTAGAGAAGGAAACAAAGTGCATGTGTACATGACGTCTATTCGATCTCACTTTGCTCCTGATAATATTGAAGGTGTCAAATTAGGTGATGAAGTATACTTCCACGTAACCAACTTAGAGCAAGATTGGGATGTACCACACGGATTCGCTATCAAAGGTGCTAACAATGGTGAATTGTTAATCATGCCTGGAGAAACTACAACATTAAAATGGGTTCCAGATAGAGTAGGAACGTTCCCATTCTACTGTACCGACTTCTGTAGTGCATTACACCAAGAAATGCAAGGATACATTAGAGTATCTCCAAAAGGTTCAAATGTTCCATTACAATTTAGTTTAGGAACAAACGTACCAGCAACAAAATAAATTTTTAACAAAAGGGGCAAAGTAACTTTTGTCCCTTTTTTAAACTCAATTGTATGGAAACTACAAAACTTGCTTTAGTTTCAAAAATCTTTTTATTTATCATCGCAGGATTGTTTATAGGCTCTTTATTCGTTCCTATGTGGCAAATTGATTTAGATGCGCCGCAATATCCTGAAGGATTAGTTTTAAAATTACATGCTAATAAAATTGGTGGTGATGTAGAAATCATAAATGGTTTAAATCATTACATCGGAATGGCAACTTTACATACCGAGAATTTTATCGAATTTAAAATTTTGCCGTACATCATTGGTGCTTTCGCATTGATTTCTATAGCTTTAATATTTATCAATAATAGAAAATTCGTATTAGCATTTTTCGGAACCTTTATACTTTTCGTTATCTTAGCAGGAGTAGATTTTTACCGCTGGAATTACGAATACGGACACAATTTAGATCCAAATGCCGCTATTAAAGTACCAGGAATGGCATATCAACCACCATTAATAGGATACAAACAATTATTGAACTTTGGTGCGTATTCAATTCCAGATACAGGAGGATGGATGTTAGTTGGTGCTGGTGTGTTACTATTTTATATTGTATTTAAAGAATTCAAATTATTCAAAAAGAAACAAATTATATAGTTATGAAGAAGATTGTACTTTTATTTTCGTCGCTTTTTATGATTGCTTGTGTTTCAAACGAACCAAATCCAATTAAATTAAATGTAGATACTTGCGAATTTTGTAAGATGACCATTTCAAACGGAAAATTTGGAGCCGAATTATTGACCAAAAAAGGACGCTACTATAAGTTTGATGATTTGTCTTGCATGTTGTTATACGCAAAAGAAAATGCGGATGTACAAGTACAATCTTTCTTTGTTAACGATTATGCAAAAGACAATACTTTAATTCCAGCCGAGCAAAGTTTTTACTTGCGCGGTGGTTCCATAAATTCTCCTATGCGAGGCAATTTTGCAGCATTTGCATCTGATAAAGACCAAGATGTTTTTCAAAAGCAACTTAATGCCAAAATGTTAACTTGGGAACAAGTTTTCACAATGTATTAATGAAAAAAATTAGTTTTATAGTATTTCTATTGTTTTTTTCAATTGGGAAAGCGGCTACTATTAACGTAGGTGCTAACTTTCCAGTGAAGAAAATCAAGCAAGCCCTTGCATTAGCAAAAGATGGCGATACGATTCTTGTACATTCGGGCATTTATAAAGAGGGAACGATTTTAATCAATAAAAAGATTTACTTTATTGGTAAGAACTTCCCTGTTTTAGATGGCCAACATAAAAAAGAAGTATTATCTATCAATGCCAATAATGTAGTGGTAAAAGGATTCAAAGTAATTAATTCAGGTCACGCCGCTTTAAATGATCCTTGTGGAATTCGCGTTTATGATAAAAATGATGTCACAATTCAAGGGAACATTCTCGATAATAATTTCTTTGGAATTTACCTTCAAAACAGCAATAATTGTATTGTAAAAAACAATGTTGTTAGAGCTTACGGTAAAGCCGAACAGTTAATCGGTAACGGAATTCATTGTTGGAAAAGTAATAATTTACAAATCATCGGAAATAAAATCACAGGTCATCGCGATGGCATTTATTTTGAATTTGTAACCCAATCTGTAATTTGGAGAAATATCTCTAACAATAACGTTCGTTACGGATTGCATTTTATGTTTTCTAATGATGATGCTTACATAACCAATGTTTTCAAAAATAATGGAGCAGGAGTAGCTGTAATGTTTACCAAAAACGTGAAAATGTTCAATAACTATTTCGAGGAAAATTGGGGCGATTCCGCTTACGGATTATTGCTGAAAGAAATTGCAGATAGTTATATTTTCAATAATCGTTTTGCTCGAAATACATCTGGAATCTACATGGAAGGAACTTCACGAATCAAAGTTGAAAAAAATAGTTTCGAATCGAATGGTTGGGGCATGAAAATCCAAGCGAGTTGCATGGAAAACGAAATCATAAATAATAATTTCTTGAAAAACACTTTCGATATTAGTACCAATGGAAGTTTGGTTTTAAATACGTTCAATGCGAATTATTGGGACAAATACGAAGGCTACGATTTGGACAAAGATGGAATGGGAGATGTTCCGTATCATCCGCTGAGTTTATTCGCGGTGTTAACTGAAAACACGCCTTCCGCCATGCTGTTATATCGCAGTTTTATGATAACGCTGTTAGATAAATCTGAAAAAGTATTGCCAAGTATAACACCAGATAATTTTGTAGATAATAAGCCTTTAATGAAGTCACTGCCGCTATGATTGAGATAAAAGAATTGCAGAAAAAGTTTGGAAAATTTGAAGTTTTAAAGAACATCAATCTTTCTTGTAAAAAAGGAGAATGTATCGCTTTAATTGGTCCGAATGGTTGTGGAAAAACCACTTTGATAAAATCAGTTTTGGGAATGGTGTTGCCAGATTCGGGTACGATTCATTTTAACGGAAATTCCGTTTTAGGTGAGTATTTGTATCGCGAAAAAATTGGATACATGCCACAAATTGGACGATATCCCGATAACATGACAATTGGTCAAATTATCGAAATGATAAAAAAGATTCGAAATTCAGCAGATGATTTGGATGAAGATTTGCTGCACGCTTTCGAATTAGAAAAAATGTTTGATAAGCAAATGCGCACTTTATCTGGTGGAACAACTCAAAAAGTAAGTGCTGTCCTAGCTTTTCTTTTTAATCCAGATGTGCTGATCTTAGACGAACCTACCGCTGGTTTAGATCCATTAGCAGCTGAGGTTTTGAAAGAAAAAATCATCAAGGAGAAAGAAAAAGGAAAATTGATTTTGATTACGTCGCATTTACTAAGTGAATTGGATGATTTAATTACCGAAATCATTTTTATGCAAGAAGGGAAAGTACATTTTCATCAAAAAGTAGAAGAATTAAAAGCAACTACTGGTGAAGAGAAGATTTCAAAAGCGATTGCCAAAATTTTAAAGAACAAACAAAATGAACCGAATCATTAAAATCATATTATCCGACATTATCCGAAACAAAATTGTTTTGGCTTACACGCTGATTTTGTCAATTTTATCATGGAGTTCTTTTGCATTGGAAGACAATTCATCAAAAGGATTACTGACGATTTTGAATGTAATTTTATTCACAGTTCCGTTGGTTTCCATTTTATTTGCTACGATTTATTTGTACAATAGTGCTGAATTTATTGAACTTTTGCTAAGTCAACCCATCAAAAGAAGAAAAATTTGGTTGAGTTTGTTTTTCGGATTGTCATCGGCTATGGTTTTTGCGTTTTTTATTGGAGCAGGAATTCCGTTGTTAGTCAATTCGCCTGATAGTATTGGTTTTATGATGTTGCTTAATGGTTGTTTGATTTCCATAATATTTGTCGCTTTGGCATTTTTGAGTTCGATTTTGACTAGAGATAAAGCAAAAGGAATTGGTTTAGCGATTATGATTTGGTTGTATTTCGCACTATTATTTGACGGAATGGTATTGTTCTTATTGTTTCAATTAGCCGAATATCCAATTGAAAACATGATGGTAGGAATCACCGCTTTTAGTCCGATTGATTTAGCTCGAATTCAAATTCTTTTGCATTTAGATGTTTCTGCTATGATGGGATATACGGGAGCAATTTTTAAAGATTTCTTCGGAACTTCAGTTGGATTAGTAGTTTCATTTGTTTTGTTGAGTTTATGGGCGATTATTCCGTTTTTCATTTCGATGAGAAAATTCAATAAAAAAGACTTGTAATTTTTATTTAATCAAATTACAAAATGAAAACAGATATTAGAAATAGAAAAGATATTGAACTTTTAGTCGATACTTTTTATGATAAAATCAAAACCGATGCAGTTATCGGTTTTCTGTTTACCGAAATTGCCCAGGTGAATTGGGAAACTCATTTGCCTAGAATGTACGATTTTTGGGAAAATATCTTGTTCTATACCGGAAATTACAACGGAAGTCCGATGCAAGTACACAAAGATTTACATAGTAAATGTCCTATGAATCCTGAACATTTTCAACATTGGGTAATCGTATTCACCACAACCGTTGATGAATTATTCGAAGGCGAAAAAGCCATTGAAATTAAAGAGAGAGCGCTCAATATTGCGAATGTTATCATGTATAAAACGTTAGCGTAATGTACCATCATTTTTTATTAATCATTCATTTATTAGCGGCAACCGTTTGGATTGGAGGTCATCTTATTTTAGCTTTTCGTTATTTACCTGAAGCAATAAAAACTAAGGATTTAGAGAAACTTAAAACATTTAAAGATAAGTTTGAACCTATTGGAATGCCATCATTAATTACTCTAGTCATTACTGGAATTTTAATGGCGTACGATTATGATGTTACCATCACCAAATGGTTTTCCTTCTCAAACGGAATTGAAAAAGTAATTTCCATTAAACTTATTTTGTTTATTACTTCTTTAGTATTAGCCATTTCAGCCCAACTTTTTATTTTTCCAAAACTTACACATAAAAGATACCATTACGTTACGATTCTTATTGTGGTGGTGACTTTAATAGCAATTTCAATGCTGGTTTTAGGCTCCTTAATTCGATTAGGAGGTATTTAAAATAAAAAGCGTAAACTGTTGAAGTCTACGCTTTTTACCTTTATAAAAGATGAATTAATAATTGTTTCTTATTTTGGAAGTAAAACATCGCCAATTACATGGATAATTCCGTTTGATGTTTCAATGGAAGCCACAATTTCGGAACCGTTTACGAATGTTTTTTCTCCTTGTTTCGTGATTTTTACTTTTCCACCAAAGACCATATCAAATTCTTGTCCGTCTTGCATGTATTCCGTTTTTAGCGAACCCACATAAGTATGATAGCCTAGAATGTTTTCTAAATCACCTTTTTTCTCTGGTTTTAATAGCCCTTCAACGGTTCCAGCCGGTAGTTTATCAAATGCGGAGTTAGTTGGAGCAAATACAGTAAATGGTCCAGCATTACTCAATGAAGTTACTAATCCTGCAGCTTTTACTGCAGTAACCAATGTAGTGTGATCTTTGCTTCCAATTGCAGTTTGCACAATGTTTGGATTTGATGTTGCATCTACTACATTTTCTTGTCCTCCAGTTGGTACTTCTGTAGATTCTGATGTTTGTTCTGATGCTGTTTCTTCGCCTTGTTTACATCCAAAGGTGATTAGTAAACTGGCTAACAATAAAGTTTTAATGGAATTTTTCATAATTTGAATAATTTATACACACAAAGTACTTGATTATCTGCTCATTATTTTATGCGTAGAATCATAAAAAATACTTTTTTATCCTTTTTTTGTATAAAAAGTTGTCCATAAAATACTTGCGAAAAGAAGTATGGCAATTCCGAACAAAGCTTCATTTATATTAGAAATTAAAGTATAACTTAAAGAAGCAACTCCTTGAATTCCCAAAACGACTTCATTTAAAACAACTCCAATGCTAAATAAGACTAATCCTAAGATCGTTTTCTTATTTACCGGAATAAAATCATTTACATAAATGTAAAACAGCAGAAAAAGAGAAATAATAGCTAATAAAATCAAGTGTAAATAAGCAATCACAATTGGTCTAAAGCCAAAGGCTAATTTACTAATTGCAGGAACGGTAGAGCCCAATTGCAATAAGAATTTCGCACTCAAAGCAAAACTGATAAATACAATCAAATATTTTAAATATCCAGGAAGGGTAACGAATGTAAATATATTTTCTTTAAAAATAGTTTTAAACAATAAATACCAAATTATAACTTGAACAATCGCCGAAATAGCTGTTAAAATATAAATTAGTAGTGGTAAATCTAACCAAAGCGTAGATAGAAAATATCCTGCAATACACGACCAAAATAACCAAATAAACGATTGTGAATAAATGCGATTTGAGTTTACTGTTATTTTTAAATAATCCAACAACAATCCCATGCAAGCAAAGAAAAACCAACCATTGTATTGAAAATGCAAATAATAATAAATGGAAGCCAAATATTCATTCTGATGAATGTTTTTAGTTGCCATCATATAAGCCAAAGCAAAAGTTCCTAAAGACGAAATCACATTAAAAAATAATCCAGCTTTGAACCATTTTGTTGCTACAGACGAAGTTTCAATTTGTTTGCAATCTTTAAAGAAAACATAAGCAAACCAATAAGAAACAAAAATAGAAAGGGTTGAAAAAGTAATTGAAATTGCACCATAACCTTGCATAATAAAGGAAATCAGCATTACATACGAGCAAATTAAATTCCCAATTAAAATAAGATTATATTTTTTAAATGCGATTTTATTGAGTGTATCGTGTTTTTGTAAAAAAGCGACTAGTAACGTCATTAAAGTATGGGTTACCCAACCTGCAAAAGCAAAATGAGAATGCGAATGTTGTAAACTTTTTTGATCGAGAAGTGGAAATTCAAACAGAATCTTGTAACGCATTAGAAGTCCTAATAATGCAACAAGCATCAGATTAAAAATCGAAAATCGAATCCAAAAAGCGGTTTTAAATGGCATCAGTAATATAATTTGTGATTAATAATTTCCACTTTATTCATTTTACTCATTCTTGAAAGTTCTCGAATTACCGTTTCTACACGCAAACCTGTAAAGTTGGCAATTTCTTGTCTTGTAAATGCTACCAATTCTTTATTAGGACAATCGGGGTTTTTGTGCGCATTTAGAAATGCTAAAATTCTAAACTCCGGTTTTTGATTTACGATGTCTTTTGTGGTTTTGGCTTTGGTGTGAATTCGAGTTGCCATCAAATTCAAGAATTGTTTCTGAATAGAAGGATATTCTTCTAAAATCTTTAAAAACTTCTCCTTCGAAATTTTTATTATTTTCGAATCTTTAAAGGCTACGGCAGTCGAAGGATACAGTTCATCAATAAACAAAGGTGGTTCTCCAAAACTCTGACCATTTTTAAAATAGCCTTGAGTAAACTCTTTTCCTTCGTCATTGGAGTTATACATTCTTACGCAACCATCAATAATTTGATAATAAAAATTCGCCGATTCCTCTTCATGAAAAATAATTTCATTTTTCTTGTACTCTTTGGCAATAGCGCCCCAAGTAAATAATAAATCTAAATCAATCTGCATAAAGTAGTTGTGTTGAAGGCTTTAATTCTTTTAGATAAAGCACAAATTAATTTCAATAAAAGTAAAAAAAATATGACTGAAATCATACTAAACCCTAATTTATTTGATGTAAATTTGTCCCATGAAACAATTACTAATCATATTAACTGCATTAATGTTCCTTAAGCCGATACTTCCGGTTTTAGAGTATGCTGTGAATTATGATTATATTGTTACCAACCTATGTAAGAATAAATCGAAGCCCAAATTAAAATGTAACGGGAAGTGTCACTTGGCAAAACAATTGGCAAAAGCTTCCGAAAGTAATTCTGAAAATTCTTCTGAAAAAAAGATATCTTTCGAACAAACCGAAATTGTATTTTTTCAGGAAATTCAACCTATAGAAATTAGACAAATTTATTTTTTAAATAAAACTTCTATTGGTAACAATTATTCTAACCTTTACTTTCACTTGAATGATTGTGCCTTCTTTCATCCACCCACATTTATTTCTTAATTAAATATTGGTTTTTGTTAGTTCATTTTCTGAATTAACCCACTCAACTTATATCCAAATTCGCCTGAAATCAAGTGTTTCAGATGCAATTGCAATCACTTTAATTAAAAAATATAATGAAAACTTCAATAAAATATATTGTAGCCATTTTTGCTATGGCCTTAACTTTCGTGTCTTGTTCAAACGATGATGAAACTACTGTAAATGAATTAGACGGAATTACTAAATTTAAAGAAATCACTAATGATACACACACAATAGAATTGTATTCTCACATGGGAAGTTTAGAACAAGGATACAATGAAATTAGCCTACGAATCAAAGAAAACGCAACCAACAATTATATAAAAAATGCAGAAGTAAGTTGGGCTCCACTAATGCACATGACAATGATGACACATGCATGTCCCTATTCAGCAGTAGAAAAAGTAACTGAAAATGGAACTTTATACGAAGGCTATATCATGTTTCAAATGGCTCAAAATGAAACCGAATACTGGGATTTAAAAATCGATTACACTATAAATGGTGTAGATTATACTGCTACAGATGTAATTGATGTGCCTGCTTCTGCAAAACGTAAAGTAAATACATTCACAGGTTCAGATGGTGTTAAGTATTTAGTGGCTTACATTGAGCCTCATCATCCAAAAGTAGCGGTTAACGATATGAAAGTTGGTGTTTGGAAAATGCAAAACATGATGACGTTCCCAGTTGTTGATGGTTATACCGTAAAAATAGATCCAAGAATGCCAAGTATGGGAAATCATTCATCACCAAATAACGTTCATGCGACTCAAACTTTAGCAGGTGGATTATACGATGGTAAATTATCGTTAACCATGACAGGTTATTGGAAAATCAACTTACAATTAGCCAACGCTGAAGGAACTATCTTAAAAGGAGAAGAAATTACAGAAACAGTTACTGCTAGTAGTATTTTCTTCGAAATCGAATTTTAATTTTTTACTTATAAAAAAGGTCGTTATGACTTAAATAGCGACCTTTTTTAAAATCTTTATATCATGAAAAAATTAGTTGTATTTTTTCTGTCACTTTCGTTTTGTTTTACTTTTAGTCAAGAAGTCGATTCTCTCAAAACTAAAGAACTTAAAGAGGTTTTGGTAGTAGGAACAAAAGCAGCGTTACACGTAAAGCAAACTAAAACACTCGCTACTTTAGACGAGTTTCTGCAAAGATCCACCAAAGTAGATTTAATCAAAAGAGGTGCTTATGCTTGGGAACCCATCATCAATGGAATGGCAACCGAACGAACCGTTGTTACCATCGACGGAATGCGAATCTTTGGCGCTTGTACCGATAAAATGGATCCTGTAACTTCTTATGTTGAAGTTTCTAATTTATCTGAAGCTACCATTTCTTCTGGGCAACAAGGTAGTTGTCATGGAAGTACGATTGGTGGTTCCATCGATTTAAAAAGAAACCAACGCCAATTTACTAATACCGGTTGGGAATTCTTCGTCAACTCAGGTTATGAAACGAATAATCGTCAGAAAATCATTGGTTCGGCCATTAATTATGCCGATAGTTTGTTATATGTGGATACCGATGTGATGTTTCGCGATGCTGAAAATTACAAAGCAGGAAAAGATAAAGAAATTCAGTTTTCACAATTCAGAAAATTGAATTTATCGACTACTTTTGGCTATCTATTGGCGTCTAATAAAAACATTGAAGCTTCAGTAATTTTTGATAGAGCAACTGATGTTGGTTATCCCGTATTACCAATGGATGTTTCGTTGGCGGAAGCTTTGATTACTTCAGTAAAATTCAATTACAAGCCTAATTTGGAGCAAATCGATAATTGGGAAACTAAATTGTATTTCAATACGATTACGCACACTATGGACGACACCAAACGTCCTGATGTTCCTATTCACATGGACATGCCAGGTTGGAGCGACACTTATGGTTTTTATTCTAAAGTGAATGGGAAATACAAAAAGCATCAATTTTTAGTCAATTTGAATTCGTTTTACAATCGTTCCGTTGCCGAAATGACGATGTATCCATCTGATCCAAACGAAAACTTAATGTTTATGTTCACTTGGCCTGATGTTCGTACGTTGTATGCAGGAATTTATTTGGAAGATAATTTTGAAATTAATTGTCATTCTAATTTGAAATTCACTACGAATTTAGGATTTCATAATAATAATGTTGCGAGTGATTTCGGCTTGCAAAGTTTACAGATTTTCTATCCAGAAATGCAAGCTTCAAAATCTCGATTCCTAAAAAGTTTTTCCACTAATTATTTCTACAACAAAGACGGAATTTCGTATGGATTCGGAATGGGTTATGGCGAACGCGCTCCATCAGTTTCAGAAGGATATGGTTTTTATTTATTCAACAGCTTTGACGGATTTGATTACATCGGAAACCCAAATTTAAAAAACGAAAAATCGGTAGAAGGAAATGCCAATATTGGATACAAAAATGCGAAATGGCAAACCAAAATATCAGCATCGTATTTTCACATTTACGATTTTATTATCGGAATTCCTGATGCTTCGGTAGCGCCTATGACTATTGATGCTAATGGAATAAAAGTCTATACCGCTTTAGATTATGCGGCTATTTTATCTTCTGATTTTACTGTAAGTTATCAATTATCAGATTTCTGGATTTGGAAAGGACAATTCGTTTATAATTTAGGAAAAGACAATGAAAACAACGGTTTACCTTTTATGAGTCCGTTTAATTACATGACTTCTTTAGGCTTTAGACCTGGAAAATTCAGTTCGGAATTACAACTAAAAGGAAATGCCACACAAACTGAGTACAACGCTTTTTATGGTGAAGATAAAACACCCGATTATGCAATTGTGAATGCTAATTTTGGTTATAAATTCACTTTTGAGAAATTAAAAATGATACTAAATACAGGTGTTGAAAACATCTTCGATGCCAGTTATACTACTTACACTGATTGGAATAATCTACCAAGAATGGGACGAAATGTATTTGTTAATTTGATGTTTCAGTTTTAAATACTACAAATTAGAAGAATTGGTTTTATAACGATTTCAAGAAAGTTTCTCCTGATTTAATTCCCAAAGCTAATTCTTCTAAATTCGTAGTTTCTAGCATTCGCGCTAATTCATCACGAATACTTTTGAATTTATCATGCACCGGACAAGGATGCGTTTCAGAACATTGCGATAAACCTAATCCGCAACCATGAAAAACCGCGTCGCCATCAATAGCATCAACGATTTCAACTAAGAAAGTCTTTTTAATTCTCTTTTTCGGAATATAAAATCCACCATTTACGCCTTTAACCGATTCGATAATTCCTGCTTTTACAAGTATTTGTAAAATTTTAGCTGTAAACGCTTGTGGCGAATCGATTTCTTTGGCGATATCAACAAAACCTACCTTTTTTTCTTCTAAGGAATGTTTGGCAATAAATATGGTGGCTTTTATAGCATAATTGCATGATTTTGAAAACATAGGCAATGATAAATTTGAAAGAATTAAAGGCCAAATATACAATGGAATTATGATATTTCACCTGATTTTTATCATCGTATTTTTAGGATAAATTTATTCTTCAATCTTTAATTCATTTTTCTTCCAAGATTGAATCAAAAGATATATGAAAAAACTCGCCATACTGAACATTAAAATCGTTCCCAAAATGACGAAAAGTAAAACCCAATTTCCACTGGAACTACTCATTTTGCTGAAGCTTTCCGAAGTCAATCCAGCTTGCCAAATCGCGCGTTGAACGCCCATTCCAATTAAGGAAATTAGAAAAAGTAATAAGGTAACTTGTACAATCCAAAATGCAATGCTGCCATACAATCGCCATTTTGCAGAGTTGAAAGTTGGTTTAATGAAGTAGAAAACACCTGCTAAAATTATCATGGTATTAATCCCAATGGTCGTTCCCATCGCATGCGCCACCGTGATATGCGTTCCGTGCGTATATAAGTTGATGGCTGGAATCGACATGAATAGTGCGAGTGTTAAGTTTATTGTTACCCAATAATCAGATGCCATTAAAAAGCGATAAGGGAAAAAGTAGTAAAACTGTTTATTTTCTTTGATTTGTTGGCTCCATTTGTAAAAAATACGAATCAAAATAATCCATTCGGTCATGCTCACTGCATAGGCAATGTAATGAATGTATTTTTCGGTTGGAAGCAAGTAAATATGGTGTCCCCAATTGAACATCAAATTAAACATTCCCAGAAAATACATGGCAAATGATAGTTTTTGATAGGACGATTTTTCATCGCCACTAATTTTTTCCATCAAGTAAAAAGCAACACCATAAATAATTTGATTGATAGCTCCCACGAGCGAACCATTTACTTTCCACTGAATCGTCATATCAGCAATGAAATGTTCTCTGAAATAAGGGAATATCCACAAATAATTTTCGATAAAAGTGAAAATAAAGAAGATAATTCCAGTAAGCCACATCCAATAATAAACAGGCCATTTCATAGAAAATCCAACCTGATGCAGATAGAAAACTAAAAAAACAATAAAGGAAACAAAGATTGGTAAAGCCCAAACGGGATTGAATTCCCAATATTCTCTTCCTCCAAAATCACCTGTAAAATAGCTGTAGAAAATTCCAATTAAAGCAATTACCCAAAGTGAAAAATGCAAGTATTGTAAAAAAGTACCAAAACGTGTGGTTTTCATTTTTGCAATAATCAAAGTCAGAAAACCCAATCCAGCAGTTATAATCCCCAAATAAGCGCTACTTACATGAAGCGGACGTAGCGATAAAAATCCCATAACACCCAATTTTGGTTGGGTAATGCGATAACTTTCGGAAGCTAAATGTCCAAAAAACAAGCCTAAAACAAACAACACAAGGGCTATTCTGATGAGCCAAATTCCAAAATTCTTCATTTCTTTTCTAAACTAAAAGTTCCTATTATTTCAGGTTGGTAATCTTGTGGATTTGATGTTCCGGTTGCATCTACATTTTTCAAAAAGTGTAAAAGCGCTTTCATTTCGTCATCCGAAATTTTAAAAGCAGGCATTTGTTTTACTCCCGATTTTATTATGCCTTTGATATACGCTTCATTGTTAGCAGTTCTAGAATACACATTGGTTAAATCCGGACCCAAATAACCGCCTAAGCCATACAATTGATGACACGTATGGCAGTTGTATTTTTGCCAAACCAATCGACCTTCAGCTACCAAATGAAGTTCTTTTTCAGAATAGGGAGTTGGGCTAAAAAGCGGAATGGCATAAATCCAAATGCTAAACGCTAGAAAGCAAACGAATAGCACTAAAAAAATGCGTTTTGGATGGGCAAATAGATTCAGCATTACGAAATAGTTTTTTCTTTTTTAACCGATTTTACGCGGTATCTTTTGGGTAAACAATCTTTTAAAATAATTTCTGCAGTTTGAATCAAATTATAAGTTTCACATAAAAACGGATGCGAATCATAATTTTTGAACTTCATTTTGAAGCGTTTGCTCATCTCGGTGACCATTTCATATACTTTTTCAGTATTTTTTCCCGAAGTGTACAAAGCATCGTATTTCATAAAATGTTGCAGTTGGTTTTTGAATTGCAAAATTTGGTCGTGATGAATGTTTTTATAACGAATGGGCGTAATTTCAGACTTATTCAATTTAATCGCATCTATTGATGAAATCAGGTAATTTGCTAAGTCATGCGCATAAACAATCGCTTCTAATAATGAATTCGAAGCCAATCGATTGGCACCATGAAGTCCGGTGTGCGAACATTCTCCAATGGCGAACAATTGTTTGATAGAAGTAGTTCCCGTTTCATCCACGACAATTCCGCCACATTGATAATGCGCTGCAGGAGTTATCGGAATTAAATCTTTGGAAACATCAATTCCATTTTCAAAGCAATAGTTGTAAACCTTTGGAAATTTCGTTTTAAACGTTTCTAACGGTAAGTGTCTTATGTCGAGCCAAACGTGTTTAGAATGTTCTTTCTTCATTTCGTCAGAAATGGCTTTCGAAACAATATCTCGAGTTGCTAATTCACCATCAGGATGATATTCGAAAACAAAACGCTCCATTTTATGATTTAAAATATGAGCTCCAAATCCTCGAATCGCTTCGGTAATTAAGAACGCCTGACTTTTATTAGGTTCGTAAAGTGCTGTGGGATGAAATTGAATATGTTTCATTTTTTCCAATTTAGCACCCGCTCGATATGCCATCGCCACACCATCTCCAGTAGAAACAAATGGATTAGAAGTAACGCTAAACACTTGTCCCGATCCACCTGTTGCTAAAACAGTTGCTTTTGCTACGATGGAAGTCACTTCACTTTTTTCATCAAATCCAATGATTCCGATGCATTTTTGATTATCTAGCAAAACATCTGTGGCAAAAAAAGAAGTTCTTATGGTAACATTCGCCAAATTTTGAACGACTTGAATCAACTTGGTTTCAATTTCTAATCCTGTTTTGTCTTTGTGGTGTACAATACGATTTTGAGAATGGCCGCCTTCTAATCCTAAATCCAATTCGCCTGAATTATTCTTATCTAATTCCACGCCCCATTGAATCAATTCTTGCAATCGGACAGGAGCTTCTGTAATCACGTGTTCAACTACTTTTTTATCGCAAATACCTTTTCCTGCAAGTAATGTGTCTTGAATATGTTGTTGGTAACTGTCTTTGATAAAGTCGTGTACTACGGCAATTCCGCCTTGAGCGTAATAGGTATTGCACTCGTCAATGGAAGTTTTACTAAGTAAGGTAATTTGTAGGTTTGGATTTTGTTCACTGAGATATTTCGCTAGGGATAATCCTGCTAATCCTGTGCCTACTATTAATATATCTGTTTCTAAATTTTGCATGATGTTTTAGTTTAGAGCTAACATTCTTTGAATAGGAATTAAAGCTTTTTCGATGATTTCGTTGCCCAAAAGCACTTCTGGACTTTCATCTTGTAAACATTGATAGAGTTTCTCTAAGGTGTTGACTTTCATAAACGCACACTCACTGCACGCACACGTATTGTCTTCTTTTGAAGGCGCTGGAATTAATGTTTTGGTTGGATTATCCAATTGCATTTGGTGTAAAATTCCCGCTTCTGTGGCTACGATAAAAGTGTCGTTTGTGATGTTTTTCACATGATTCAACATGCCTGATGTCGAACCAATGTAGTGTGCTACTTTTAAAATATGCGTTTCCGATTCAGGATGAGCAATGATGGTAGCGGTTGGATGTTTTTTATATAAGTCGATTAATTTTTCTAAAGAGAATGCTTCGTGAACAATGCAAGAACCTTCCCATAAAACCATGTCTCTTCCAGTTTCAGCAATTAAATATTTACCTAAATTTTTATCAGGAGCAAACACAATGGGTTGGTCTTCTGGAATGGAAGCAATCACTTTTTTAGCATTAGAAGAAGTGCAAACAATGTCAGTTAATGTTTTTATTTCTGCAGTGCAATTAATGTAAGTTACAACGGTATGATTTGGATATTTTTCTAAAAAAGTTTTGAATTCTTTGGGTGGACATCCATCGGCAAGCGAACAACCTGCTTTTACATCAGGAACGATTACTTTTTTATTAGGATTGACAATTTTAGCGGTTTCTGCCATGAAATACACTCCTGCAAAAACAATAATATCAGCATCCACTTGTGATGCTTTTCGAGACAATTCCAAGCTATCACCTACAAAATCCGCTATTTCTTGAATGCCTTCTTCTTGATAATAATGGGCGAGAATAACTGCATTTTTTTCTTTCTTTAGAGCAAGAATTTTTTCTTTTAAATCCGTAATTGTTTTCATTAAAGGATGTTTTTATCTTCTATATAAATAAATTTTTTAAAGCTTAAGGAAAGTCTCTCCAGTATTGAATTCACTTATCAAATCCAAAAGGGAAGTCTCTCTAAGAGTTTTCTTCAAATTTTCACGTAATGGTTTATATTTATGATGAAATGGACAAGGTTGTTTGTCGGAACAATCGTGAAGTCCTAAACTGCATCGGTCAAATAAGTCATTTCCGTCGATAGCTTTTACCAGCTGGTCTAATTTTATTTGTTTCAATTGTGCTTTTTCAATTTCAAATCCACCACCATTTCCTTTAATCGATTTTATGATGTCGGCTTTTACTAAACGCTGTAATATTTTAGCTGTAAAAGGTTCTGGCGATTCAATTTTTCTAGCAATATCCCGAATACCACAACGTTTGCCTGCAGACGATTCTGAGGCAATGTAAATTGTAGCTCGTATGGCATATTCACAGGTTTTCGAAAACATATTTAAAATTTACACAAAGTTAGGCATTTTAAATCATCGAATTATGATTTTAGTCATATTCTGATGAATATCCTTTTCCGAAATAGATTGCGAATCGGGGAGTGGTGCAATGGTGTTTTGATAGTTTCTAAAGTTTTGAATGAAATAGGTTTTATCGTAACCTAATTCTACTAAAACGTTTTGCATCGAAGCAATATCTTCAGGATTTAGTAAAGAAGAATGATATGTAGTACGAATTTCAAACGGAATAGAACTATTCTGAAGTAATTCAAAGCAAGAAATGAATTGTGAATAAAAATCCGATTTTGTAATAGCAAAAAATTTCTCTTTGGGACCTTTAAAATCCAAAGCTACATAATCAATAAGCTTTTCTTTAATTAGTTTTTCAAGTACTTTAGGCTGACTTCCATTGGTATCCACTTTAATTAAAAAACCTAAATTTTTGACTAATTTGATGATGGGTATAATGTCTTTATGAATCAAACATTCTCCACCACTAAACACAACAGCATCTAACAGATTTCTTCTGGTTTTTAAAAACGAAAAGATTTCGGAAAAGTAAAACAGGCCTTTCCCGAAAACTATTTCTGGATTGTAACAATAATCACATTTCATATTACACCCTGCAAACCATAAGATACAAGCCGATTTATCAGGATAATCTAATAGGGTGAAGGGTGTAAAACTATGAATGGCTTTTTTGTTTAGAAAATCAAGATTTACATTCTCTAAAATGGGTACGTTGTTTGTGTTCACCTTTTTTTCCAATATTAAAACTTTCTACGGGTCTGTGATAGCCCATTACTCGTGTGTAGACTAAACATTTGGTTCTTTTTTCATTGTGTTGAAGCAATGCTTCAGTGGTTTGTGTTTGCATAAGATGTTGTTTTTAAGGTTGCTAATAATTCTTCATCACATTTAGGACAATATTCGTGTTCGCCATTTAAATAGCCGTGTTTCGGACAAACGCTAAAAACAGGAGTCACAGTGATGTAAGGTAATTTGAAATTGGTAATTACTTTTTTAACGAAATTGCGACACGCTTCTATCGAACTCAGTTTTTCATTCATGTACAAGTGTAAAACAGTTCCGCCAGTGTACTGACATTGTAAATTGTCTTGCAACAACAAAGCTTCAAACGGATCTTCGGTATAATCTACTGGCAATTGTGAACTATTGGTATAGTAAATATTTTCACCTTCTCCTGCTTGAATGATGTTGGCATAACGTTTCTTGTCTTCCTTAGCAAAACGATAGGTTGTACCTTCTGCTGGAGTAGCTTCTAAGTTGTATAAATTACCTGTTGCTTCTTGATAAGCTCTCATTTTGGTTCGGATGTGTTCCAAAATTTCAGTTGCGAATACCATTCCGTAATCAGAAACAATGTCTTCTTTTCCATCGGTGAAGTTTTGAATCATTTCATTAATACCGTTCACGCCAATCGTGGAGAAGTGATTTCTGAAATGTGGCAAATAACGCTTGGTATAAGGGAATAATCCTCTATCATACATTTCCTGAATGAAAACGCGTTTTTTCTCTAAAGTTGCTTTCGAAATTTCTAACAAACGATCTAAATCGGAATATAATTTGGCTTTATTGCCTTTGTTTAGATAACCTAATCTTGCCATATTGATAGTAACCACACCAATACTTCCCGTCATTTCAGCACTCCCGAATAAACCGTTGCCTCTTTTTAATAATTCACGTAAATCGAGTTGTAAACGGCAGCACATGCTTCGTACGGCATTGGGTTTGTAGGCGTTTGGATTTTCAATTTTATTGCCGTTTTCATCATACATATATTGACTACCAATGAAATTCTGGAAATAAGACGAACCAATTTTAGCTGTATTTTCGAAAAGAATATCTGTGTTTTCTCCGTACCAATCAAATTCTTCGGTAATATTAACCGTTGGAATAGGGAAGGTGAAGGGTTGTCCATGCGCATCGCCTTCAGTCATAACGGTATAATACGCTTTATTGATGAGATTCATTTCTTTTTGAAAATGTTCGTAACGCATTTCAATTACATCTGAAACGCCTCTTTCTTGTGCTCTTTGTATAAAGTCATCATTGTTAATTCCCTTGAATAGATGTTGTTCGTTTCGTGTTGGAATTTGCTCTTTTAAATCGTCTGGAACTACCCAATCCAAAGTAATATTCGTAAACGGCGATTGTCCCCATCGTGCTGGAACATTCAAATTGTAAACGAAACTTCGAATCGCTTTTAAAACATCTTCATACGCTAAATTATCTTTGAAAACATAAGGAGCCAAATACGTGTCAAAAGAACTAAAAGCCTGAGCGCCTGCCCATTCGCTTTGTAAAATCCCAAGGAAATTTGCCATTTGTCCTAAAGCTTCTCTAAAATGATTTGGTGGTCTGCTTTCCACTCTGCCACGAACACCGTTAAAACCTTCATTTAATAAAACACGTAAACTCCAACCCGCACAATAACCTGTTAAGCAATCTAAGTCGTGAATGTGAATATCGCCATTTCGGTGCGCATAGCCTTCTTCTTTCGAATAGACTTTGTCTAACCAATAATTTGCAATGATTTTTCCAGCGACATTATTCACTAAACCTGCGTTGGAATACGAAGTATTAGCGTTAGCATTGATGCGCCAATCGGTTTGGTTGGTGTATTCTTCTATGGTTTGGGTGCTGTCAACATAAGTGGTGTCATCATTCAAGCCTAATACGTGTTCGCGTTGAAGTTTTCGTGTATGACGAAACAACATGAAAGAACGCATTACTTCATAATGTCCATATTCGTAAAGTGTTTTTTCAATTTTATCTTGAATATCTTCAACTGCCCAAGTGTCTTGATGTGACATCAATTGGAACACGGTTTCAATAACTTTTAGGTTTAAAGTTTCGCTTACACTGGCAAAAGCTTTTGTAATGGCTTCTTCTATTTTGAAAGGTTCAAAGGGTAAATACGTGCCATTTCGTTTGATTACAAATTTGTCCATATTGCAGAATTTTATTGTGGTATGGAGCAAATTTAGATATTAAAAAGACTTTTAAGTCTTGTTTGAATAAATAGTAATCAACAATTTAATTGTAATTATTGTTAATAAGTTGTTTTGTAAATAATTATTTTTAATCCACTCATAATTGTAAACGAATATATTTTGCTATTTAAAAAAAAAGATGAAGTAAATTGATTTTATAAATGATCAAAATATAGTTAGTTTAGTTATTGGTTGTCTGTTGATTTGGCTCAATAATTAATTTTTGGGAATATTTCTTTTTATTAATATGGTTTACGGTTTTCCGTAAAATTTATAAAACCCCTTTATTTACTTTAGCTCCCGAGGGTACCCCCGTAAAAATACCTGGTTTGAAAATCAGGTATTTTTACGGGTTGTATAGTACCTTTTTTTTAGTTATGTTTGGAAGTAAGTTTTTTATGACAATGGTTAATCAGAATCCAGAACAAATTGCTAGACATAAAATAGATAAGCAGTTGCTTGCTAGCGATAGTGTGATACATAAAAGTGTATCAACTTAGCGTATAGAGTACCAAAAATATTCAGCAGATTAAAAGCCATTTTGATGATTTATAAAAAATAACACACAACAATAGTTGAGCATATCTAACTAAAAACAGCTAGCTATGTTCAATTAAATAGCAAAAAAACTGAGCATATAAATAAGTTGCTGTAATATTAGAATTGACGACGACAAAATGAGAAATAATAATTTAAATAACAAAAGTGGAATTATTTAATGAAATCAATGAAATAATTTTATTTCAAACTTGGCTAGGAGCTTTATGCACACATTTATTATCATTATATAGTGATGATTTTAATGGCACAATTCCTTTTATAAAGAAGTTAATACCAAATAAATCAGAAGCATTCTATTTTAGAATTGATTTTGTCATATTACCTGTAATCGGTGCATTATTAGCATATGTTTTATTAGAACCTTCATCTCTAAAATCTTCAATTTTTGCTGGAATAAGTTGGAGTGGAACATTAATTGCAATATTGAGAAAAAATAATAACCAATTTGAAGCTTCCGAAAATGAATAATATAAATTACATATACATTATACCATTAATAGCTACATTATTAGTTGCTATTTACATATTTATTACTGCTAAAAATACAACTCATAATAAAAAGTCTAAATACCTAAATATAATATTAGTGATTTCTATACTATCAAGTGCATTACTTGTGAATTTTTATTACGATAAAGAATTTGAAAAGCAAAGTACAATGCTACGGGAAATATTAAATACTAATCTTAACTTAAACTTAAAGACAGATTTAGATAGTTTAGATGTAAACAAATTAGAATCTCTAAAATCTAATTCTCATACTTTAATTGATAGTATCTATTTGCAGAATATAGAATTAGAAAAGCTAAAAAAAGAAATTGAAAATCTTGAAAAAATTATCGGAGAAAAAGAAGAATTAAAAAATGACATTAACAAAAAAATAAAAATAAATAATTTTGAAATAGGCGAAATAAAAAGCTATAATCAAAAATTAGACGAAAAAATTCTTTACAAAAGAAAAGGTTACATGTCTTCAGGACAATCATCTAATTTTATTTTTGAATGTCCAAAAGATTATGAATCAGATATTTTAGAACTTAAACTAAAGTTTATTGATGAAAGTTTAGTTGACAAAATAGAATACATAACTATCTCCTTTTCAGAAAAAACAGGAGAAAGGAATTATGTAAGTATTAGTAATGAAGTCTTTAAACCTCAAAAAGATGTTAATGCTTTCAAAGTAAAGAATCATTTCAAAAATAATAAAGGAAAAAAAATAGATTTAGAAGTTGGATATACTCTTAAATCAGAAGCAAACAAAGAATATCCAGAATTTGAAAGAATTGTTTGTAAAAATTATTAAATACTACAGCTAACACACGTTTTGCGAGATTGCGAATTTTGTGGTAAATTCATGTTTACATTTCGTAAGAAATTTATAATTTAATATAAATAATCAGTTCCGAAGCTCGTAACCTCGCCAAGCGCCGGAATGTTATCTACAATTTTAAAAAAATGAGTACTGAAAAAGAAAAAATAAATCTGAAAATATTTTCAATTGATAAAACTCATATCGATTTAAGAGGTAAATCTTTTGAATCTATTGTAGAAATAATTACTAAAAATCATAAGATAAGTTTAAAAGCTCAAAATAAAGATTTAGATAGCTCAAAAAAATTAGTTGATTATAAAGAAGATAAATTCAATTTTTATTCTTATAACTTTAATAGAGAAAAAGAAAACTACTATTGGATTAATTTTTTACCAAAAGAACTTACATCCAAACACAATTTCAATGTAACAGAATTTTCTTATGTTCTTTTTATAGAATATAATAAAAAAATCTATTGTATTATAGGAGGTTCAGGTGCTTCTGTAATCAGAAAATATATAGATTCTAACTTTGGTATTGATTTTTATCAACATTTCGCAAAACCAAAAGAAGATCTTTTGATAGACCTATCTATGCGTTCAATTTCAGGAAATATATCTCAGAAAAAAAATACTTATAACAAAAATCAAACTGTATCGGAGTCTTTTAATTATTCAGAAATTCCTCAAAAACTAAAGATTTATGCTAGAGATGAAGTAAAAAATGTAATATTAAAAAACTTCATTAAAGGTGAAAAAAATCCAATATTAGAGATAGGAAATTATTTTAGCGTTCGTAAAAAAATCAATTATACATTTTTAAAACAACTAATAATTGATATTGATCTTATTACAAGTAATAAAGATACATATCACGAGTTAACATTATTTAAAAGAATTAAAGAAATCGATTTAATTGATGAGTTAGAAGCAGAGTTATTAAAACTTGTGATTGATGATGTATTATCTTTAAATACGGGATATTCACATAAATTAGTAGGCTCTGATATTATTGAATTGGTTCATCCAACCCAATTAGAAAAGTATTATGAATGTAATTCATTTGAAATAAAATTTCCCAGACAAAACAAAACTCATAAAACTTACAGTAGAACTGATTTATATTTTGAATCAATAAAATTTATTTTTGAAAATTGTGAAGATACTTATTCAAAATTTGAAATAGAACAAAGAGTTAAAAAGCTAAAAATTGATGGTTATAATTTGAATGAATTATTAACTTTCGAAACATTTATGATGCATTTAACATGTGAAATTCCTTACAAAGGAAAAAAATTCTTCAAAATTGACAAAAATTGGTATTTGCTTACAGATAAATATCTAGAACAAATTACAAACGATGCTGTTCAATATTATACCGACTTAAAACTCACTAAAAGATTGCTTAATCCATGGAAAGAAGGCGATGATGAAGACACTTATAATAAATCACATGAAAATTTAAATGATTATTACATTTTTGACAAAAAGTATGTGCAAAATATTGAACTATGTGACATTTTAGCAATCGTAGATAACAAAATTTATTTCATTCATGTAAAAAACCATTTTTTCACTTCAATGAGAGATTTATATGTTCAGGTAGTATTATCAGCTAAAAGATTATGGAATGATCTCAAAAACAATGAAAAAATTTCATATTTAGAAGATACTTTTGAATACTATAATAATTCAAAAGGGATTAAAAATAAAATAAATACAACAGGCATTATTGAGAAAATAAAAAATAATGAGCTTAAAATTCACTTTATTATGGCATATAATAATACATCTTATAAAGGGAAAAATGCCATAGATAAAATTAAAGCTTCGTCATCAAATATTGCTAAATATTCTTTATTACAATCTGCTAAAGAGATGAAGGAATTCGTAAATTTTGAATATAGTATGATTGACATTTCAGAATTGAATGAAAAACTATAGATAACAGCGGTTTGCTTCAATGGCTACTTCCTGATTTTCAATTAGAAAATCAGCTGCTGAATGAAATGTTTTGTTATGTTTTTATTTGCAGAAGAAATTATAGAAAACATAGAAGTAGGTTTGGAGAGTTTCAGAGCGATAATTGCGACTTTGAAAGGTTAATGACCTATGAGTTATAAAGAAAAACTAGTATCTCCTTAGTATGATACTAGTTTTTTTATATTTTTTGTCTATTTGAAAATACACTTAATTATATTAAAACGAATTAATACTTTTTAAAGTGTATTAATTTTGGTTTTTACTACTTTGTTTTTTTTACATTATTTTCTACTACTATTACTACTATTACTTTGGATTCTACTTTTTATTACGATTGATAGAAATTATTATTTTTTTTACTATTAAATAAAAGTTTGTTTTATTACAAACTTTTATTTATATTCGTCTTTTAAAAAGAATATTACTATGATTAATGTTGTAGATTATTTTTCTGTTTTAGAAAAGGCTCCTGATTTATTTAATAAAATTCAAGAAAAAGTGTTTTTGAAAACAGAAATCGATATTGTTTATTCTGATATAAAAAATTGGGAAAGATCAAATTTGTTATCTGAATATAATGAATCCGAAAAAGGAAACTGGAATAAAATTAGTTATTCTGAATATGTATGGATGAAAATTGTAGAACAATTAAAAGATTTTGGTTGTAATAACGAAGAAGTTTTATTACTAAAAAAACAAATAGTTAGTAAATTTAAAGTAAAGGACTATATTCTACTATTTGATGAAATAAAGAAAATTATTGGGGATAAAGATTTTGAAATATATTCTCAGTTATATATAGAATTAAACAATTCTGATCCTGAAAAAGAATTTAATTTTAATATTTTAGATATTTTTATAGTAAATATTATTTATACAGGAGAACAACTTTCTTTATTTATAAGAAAAGATGATTCACAACATTTTCTACCTTTTTCTAATACAATGTTAAAAGAATATAGTAATTATAGTATAAGTAGTTTAGTTGATGATTTTCTTAACTTTCCTTTCTATAATATTCCCATAAGTAATTATGTTTCTAAATTTTTAAGTAATAGAAAAGATGTAAATCATAATTTGTTTACTATGATAGTATCGGAACAAGAAAGTAAATTATTGAAAATTATAAGAAAGAATTTTGAAAAAATTAAACAAATAAAAGTAAAATATAAAACAGGTAATATTGAATTAATTGAAGTTACTACAATAAAAAAAGTTGCATTAGAAAGTAAAATAATCAATCACATAAAAAAGGCAGATTATAAAAAAATAACTATAGATATTGCTAACGGAAATATAGTAAACTTTGAAGATACCGAAAAAATAAAATTATGATACTGAAAAACTCAGATCAATAAATAAATAGTAAGCTTATCGTAAAAAACGAAAGTGATGCACATGTTAAGTAACATGGTTTCATTTAAGCAGTGTAAGAAAATTTTAAACAAAAATGAACTAAAGTATTCAGATGAAACAATTCAAGAAATTAAAGAGTTGTTAGAATACTTTGCAAAATTGACTGTAAAACAATATAATAAATCGAAAAGCAATGAAAAGAGCTGCCATAATGTGTCGTGTAAGTAGCGATGAACAAGCTAAAGGATATAGTTTGGACATTCAATATGAGCAATTGGTGAATTATTGTAAACGCAATAATATAGAAATTGTAAAAGAATATAGAGAAGACCATTCGGCTAAGAATTTTAATAGACCAGAATATCAGAAATTTCTAAGTTTTTTAAAAAAGAATAAGAATAGTATTGATTTATTGTTGATTACATCTTGGGATAGATTTTCCAGAAATTTAACAGACTCATTAATTATGATGAGAACTTTAGAAAAGTATGGGGTTGAGGTTCAGGCAATCGAACAACCAATTGACATGAGTATTCCTGAAAATAAGGCAATGTTAGCTATTTTTTTGGCTATTCCAGAGATTGATAATGATAGAAGGTCAATTAAAATTAGAGGGGGAATTAGAGCTGCTTTAAAATCTGGAAGATGGTCTAGGATGGCTCCAATTGGATACAAAAATTCAAGAGATGAAAAGAATAAACCAATTGTAATTCTTAGTCACAATGCAACTTTAATTCACAATGCATTTAAAGATTTTAGTGAAGGAAAATTACAAAGTGATATAATTAAAGATTTAAGAAAAAAAGGAGTAATTATTAGTAGAAGTAATTTTTCAAAATTACTAAGAAATCCATTTTACATGGGTAAAATAATTGTTCCAAAATTTGAAAATGAACCTACACAAATTATTGAAGGTATTCATGACGCAATTATTTCTGAAAATTTATACTACAATGTACAAGAAGTTTTAAGCGGTAAAAAATCAAATAAAAAAATAGGATATTCATTTCAAAGAGAAGAATTTCCTTTAAGAGGAATTTTGTTTTGTTCAAGCTGTGAAAGTAAGCTAACAGCAAGTAAATCAAAAAGTGCTACCGGCAGAAGATATTCTTACTATCATTGTAATAATTGTCACAAAGAGCGTTTTTCAGCTGAAATTGTCAATTCAAACGTTGAATCAATACTTTCTGAATTTAAATTCACTCAAGAATCAAAAATTTTGTATGAATTAATGATAAAAAATATGCTTCAATCAAAATCAGAAGAAAGTAGTTTATCAAAAGAAAAATTATCAATTCAATTAAATGAGCAAAATAATCGCATTCAGAAATTACAAGATTTGTATGTTGATGGAAATATTGATAAAGAAAATTATATGCAAACCATGCAACGCTATGAAAATGTAAAAAGAGATTTAGTTGATAAAATAGATTCAATTCAAGTGACTAGTTTTGAATATAATAATTGGTTGAAATCAGGAATTCACTTTTTGAATAATCTTGAGAGTTTTTATATTAACGGGGGAGTTAAAGAGAAACAAGCTATAATAAGTTCGATATTTCCAGAAAAAATTTATTTTTTTAAAAACAAATGTCGAACTCAAAGAATTAACGATGTTTTAAGATGTATGTTGTTGATTAATAATGGTTTGGAAAATAAAAAAAGTGGACAAAACTTCCAAAATTTGGAGTTGTCCACTTTAGTGGAGTCGGAGAGAATCGAACTCTCGTCCAAACAAGCAATCAAAAAGCTTTCTACACGCTTAGTTTCTTCTTGAATTTTCGACCAAAAGCAAGGCTAGAAACCGCCACTTTTAGCTTAGCTTTATAAATGTCAAGAAGGATTTAAAGCTTTACCTTCTCTAGGTTTACTTTTACGGTTCCCCTATATCAACCGCCATAAACCAAGGCTTTTGAGGAGAATCTAGCTTTCCTACCTTGTAGGAACTAGGCAAATCTTACTATAATTCAGATTAAGCAGCTAAAGCGTAATTATTTTCGCCGTTTATAAGTTCGTACATTTGGATTTACGAGCTAAACATACAACGCTCGACGTGCTTACTAATCAATTCCACTCGCTGTCAAAACCAGTCGACCCCATTGTGAAAATTAGTTTTTTGAATAACATATTCATCAAAAAGTGAGCCAAAAGTACTATCAAATTTTCAATAAAAAAAACTGTTGTGCAAACAAAGGTAAAAAGTTATATTTGTAACATTAATCAAATGTTTGGTTACAAAATAATTTTTAGCATGAAGTTTGGTATTATTAAAGAAAGAAAAAGCCCGCCAGATAGAAGAGTGGTTTTTACTCCAGAAGAGTTGGTTCGATTGCAATCTGAACATCCTGAGGCAGTTGTAAAAGTTGAAAGTTCAGATATTCGTGTTTTTTCTGATGAACAATACCAAAATTTAGGTATTAAAGTTGATACTGACGTTACAGATTGTGATGTTCTTTTTGGGGTTAAAGAAGTTCCAGTTGATGCTTTAATTCCGAATAAAAAATATTTTTTCTTTTCACATACTATTAAAAAACAACCATATAATCGTAAATTATTACAGGCAATTCTTGAAAAAAACATTGAATTGTATGATCATGAAACTATTGTTGACGCAACTAATAGAAGATTAATAGGTTTTGGTAGATATGCTGGAATTGTAGGAGCATACAATGGATTTAGAGCTTTTGGAATTAAATATGATTTATTCACTTTAGCAAAAGCAGAAACTTTGAGTGGAAAAGATGAGTTGATTGCTCGTTTAAAGCGACAAACACTTCCAAATATAAAAATTGTGCTCACAGGTCATGGAAAAGTTGGAATGGGAGCCAAAGAAATTTTAGATGGTATCAAAATCAAACAAGTTAATGTTACTGATTTTTTAGCTAAAAATTATACGCAACCTGTTTATACACAAATTGATGTTCTTGATTATAATAAAAGAATTGATGGACAAGTTTTGACTAACGAAGATTTTTATAAAAACCCACAAGAATATACTTCAGATTTTGGTCGTTTTACAAAAGTAGCCGATATATATATGGCCGGACATTTTCATGGAAATGGAGCACCTGATATTTTAACACGTGAAATGCTTCAAGCACCTGATAATAAAATCCAAGTAGTGGCTGATATTTCATGTGATGTGGATGGTCCGGTAGCATGTACTTTAAAAGCGTCGACTATTGCTGAACCATTTTTTGGCTATTTGCCTAGTGAACATAAAGAAGTTTCTTATACACATCCAGCTTCAATTATGGTAATGTCGGTTGATAATTTGCCTTGCGAATTGCCAAAAGATGCTAGTGAAGGATTTGGAGAAATGTTTATGCAACATGTAATTCCTGCTTTTTTTAATGGTGATAAAGATGGAATTCTTGAAAGAGCAAAAATGACAGAAAATGGTAAATTAACTCCCCGTTTTTCTTATTTGCAAGACTATGTTGACGGAAAATAATTTTAAAAAGATACACTTTCAAATCCCGATTATTTCGGGATTTTTTGTTTATTTTTAAAGTTAAAAATAATCTAAGCAAACGTTTTCGTTAATAACTATTGCAAAATGTGTTTGTTGGTAGTTGTATATAAATGTATTTTTATAAAAAATTGTTGTTCTTTTTTTAGAATTAGTGAATATATAAATCAAAAAAAAGAATGAAACTATCAAATTATAAATAATACAACATAATCCACATGAAAAAACTATCGCTATTTTTATTCTTGTTTTCAGGAATAATTGTTCAAGCTCAAAGTATTTTATCACCATCAAAAAATATCAGCTTAGAATTTAAACTTTCAAATGAAGGTAAACCAACCTATAAAGTGGTTTATAAAACTAAAGAAGTAATTAAGGAGAGTACACTTGGAATAGTATTGAAAGATAATCAAGCTTTAGAGACCGGTTTTTCGGTACTTAAACAAGAAGTGAAATCGGTAAATGAACCATGGAATCCTGTTCTTGGTGAACAAGCTACAATCCAAAATAAGTACAATCAAGTAATTTATTATTTGTCACAAAAAGCAACCAATAGAAAAATCAATATCATTTTTAAAGTATATGATGAAGGTATTGCTTTTAGATATGAATTTCCTAAGCAAGAATACTTAAACTACTTCATTATTTCTGATGAAAAAACTGAATTTAATTTGGTAGAAAATCACAAAGCATTTTGGATTCCTGGTGATTATGATAGTCAAGAATATGCTTACAATGAAACGAAAATTTCTGAGATTGACAATTCTAAACTAGATTTAAATAATGGAATAGGAGTAAAATCAATAGCTAGTCAATCTAGGGTACAATCGCCTTTAATGCTGAAATCACCAAGTGGTATTTATATGAATATTTTTGAAGCAGCAGTTGTAAATTACCCAATTATGCATTTAGATGTTGATACTAAAAACTATAGTTTAAAATCGAATTTAGTACCAAATGCTATTGGTGATAAAGCCTATTTGCAAACACCATGTATATCACCTTGGAGAACAATTATGGTTTCAAGTGATGCTCGCGATATTGTTAGTTCTAAAATGATTTTAAATTTAAATGAACCTTCAAAAATTGAAGATACTTCTTGGATCAAACCAATGAAATATGTTGGCGTTTGGTGGGAAATGCATGTAGGAAAGGCAACTTGGGATTATGCAGGAAGTCAAAATGCACAAAATGCAGCTGATGGTCAATTAAAACCGTCAGGAAAACACGGCGCAACAACTGCTAATACAAAACGTTATATTGATTTTGCTGCAAAGCATGGTTTTGACGGTGTTCTAGTAGAAGGCTGGAACGTAGGTTGGGAAGACTGGTTTGGAAATTGGAAAGAGAATGTATTTGATTTTGTAACACCATATCCAGATTTCAATTTAAAAGAAGTGAATGATTATGCTAAATTAAAAGGAATAAAAATGATTATGCATCATGAAACTTCTGGTTCTGTTGCAAATTATGAACGTCATTTGGATAGAGCTTTTGAGTTGATGCAACAGTTCGGTTATCCAGCTGTAAAATCGGGTTATGTTGGTAGAATTATACCTCGAGGAGAATTTCATGATGGACAAACAATGGTAAATCATTTTAATTTTGTGGCTCAACGCGCTGCTGATTATAAATTAATGGTAAATTCCCACGAAAGTTCGCGCCCAACAGGTTATAACAGAACATATCCAAACTACATTGCTGCTGAAGCGGCACGTGGAAATGAATTTAATGCTTGGTCAGTGGGAAATCCACCAATGCATGAAACTATTTTGCCGTTTACAAGACTTCTTGGAGGGCCAATGGATTATACACCAGGAATCTTCGAAATAAAAATGAGTTATTATGATGCTACTAAAAAAGAGCAAGTACATACAACATTAGCTAAACAATTAGCACTTTATGTTACAATGTATTCACCTTTACAAATGGCAGCAGATTTACCAGAAAATTATGAAAGATATCCTGATGCTTTTCAATTTATAAAAGATGTTGCTGTAAACTGGGACAACTCTATTTATTTAGAAGCAGAACCAGGAGAATACCTTACAGTAGCTAGAAAAACTAAAGGGAAAGATGAGTGGTTTGTAGGTGCAATTACAGATGAAAAAGCTAGAAACACAGAAGTTAAGTTAGATTTTTTAACTAAAGGGAAAAAATATAAAGCGACCATTTATCAAGATGGAAAAGACGCAGATTGGGAAAAAAATCCAAAATCGTATGCTATAAAAACTATACAAGTGACTTCAAATTCAAAAATTAAGTTAAATTTGGCTAATGGAGGTGGAACAGCTATTAGTTTCACTTTAGTAAATTAAACTAATAAAAAAACCAAACCAAACTAAATTATGAGTACAAACCAAATTAAAACAAACTGGGCACAGTTTATTCCTTTAGTAACTGTTTTCTTCTTTTGGGGTTTCGTTGCTGCGAGTAACGATATTTTAATCCCTGTGTTTAAAAAAGCCTTCGATTTAACTCAAGTGCAAAGTCAATTAGTTTCATTAGCTTTTTACATTGCATATACAGTAGGATCATTAATATATTTATTAATTTCTTACTTAACAAAAGGAGATTTAATCAATAGAATTGGTTATAAAAATTCTTTAGCCTTAGGATTAGCCATTTCTGCATTAGGAACTTTATTATTTTATCCGGCTGCAAATACGGGTTCATTTACATTAATGTTGTCAGGATTGTTTATTGTTGCTCTTGGATTTTCATTACAACAAACAGTTGCTAATCCTTTAGCAATTGCTCTAGGTCCAATTACGACAGGTTCTCAGCGATTAACATTAGCTGGAGGAATTAACAATTTAGGAACAACTATTGGTCCATTAATTGTAAGTTTTGCTATTTTTGGTTCTGCAACTTCTGGAAATACAGATATGAGTATTGAAAGTGTTAAGATTCCATATTTAATTTTAGGAGCTGCATTTTTATTAGTGGCTATATTACTTAAATTTTCTTCATTGCCAGATAAACCTCAAGCAATAGTAGAATCTGAGGGAGAATTAGCAACATCTAGAAGTTCTGCATTAAAATATCCACAATTAATTCTAGGGATGATTGCTATATTTGTTTATGTTGGCGTTGAGGTGTCTACTGCAAGTAATCTACCAGCTTATATGGAGAAAAATTTAGGTTTTTTAACTAAAGATGTTGCACCTTATATTTCGTTATATTGGGCCAGTTTAATGATTGGTCGTTGGACGGGTGCTGTTGAAGCATTTACAGATAATATGAGTATGCAAAAAGTATTACGTTTTATTGCTCCTTATCTTGCTTTTGGGGTGTTCTTATTTGTGAATGCTATTGCAAAGCATGATTTAACGCCATTTTACGTTTATGCTTTGATTATTTTGGTTTTAATTGTTGCAGATATTGCTAGTAAAGGGAATCCAGCAAGGATGTTATTGATATTTTCTGGTTTAGGAATTGCTGCGCTTCTTACTGGTATGGCTACTGATGGAATGGTTAGTGTTTATGCATTTACAAGTGTAGGACTGTTTTGCAGTACACTTTGGCCTTGTATTTTTACGTTAGCAGTTAGCGGTTTAGGTAAGCATACAAGTCAGGGTAGTAGTTTTTTAATAATGATGATTATGGGTGGCGGTTTTGTAAGTCTATTACAAGGTTATGTAGCAGATGTAACCACAATTCAATCAAGTTACATTATTGGAGTTTTATGTTTTGCATATTTAGCTTTCTACGCATGGAAAGTTTCAGGAATATTGAAAAATCAGGGAATTAGTTTTGATAAAAAAGTAAGTGGAGGACATTAAATAATTTGTCTTTTTTAATAAGTAAAAACTCCGAAAGATTAATTTTCTTTCGGAGTTTTTTAAATTATTATTTATTCCATTCTATCTTTCTAGAAAAATACATTACTGCTGCTAGAATTAGGAATAAACCAATACTGCCAACCAATAATGCATAATCTTCAAGTTGAATAATAACGTATATGAAGGTATATAATACTGTCAATGAAGTACCAATAAAAAGAGGAAACTTTTTATCTTTTAAAATGGATATAGAATACATTGATATTAATGCAATAACTGCGCTTGCTGCAATTCCATAAGCTAACGAGAAACTGCTATGTTCAGTAATTGAAATCAATAAAGTGTAGAACATAATTAACGCTATTCCAATCATAGTATATTGAAAAATATGGATGTTTATTTTACTTATAGATTGAATTAAAAAGAAAATTAAAAAGGTTAATCCAATTACTAAGAAGCCATATTTTGAAGCACGCTCATTTTGCTGGTATTCGTCAACAGGAGTAATAAAATCTACAGCTAAGCTATATTTGTATAAAGAAGGTAGCGATTCAAAATATTGTTGAGCAAAAGGTCTATTGAAATGTAATATTTTCCAAGTTGCTTTGAATCCTTCATCAGTAATTGTTCTACTATTTGGAGCATAATTCCCATTAAAATTAGGTGAATTCCAGTTGGAAGTCATGTTTACAGTAGTTGTTTTTCCAATAGGTACTATTTTAATTTGTTGACTACCATTAAAGGCAATATCAAATTTAAATGAAGTATCTTTTTGCATAGCGGTGTATTTAAAATAATTAGTCTCAAGGCTTTCTATGCTATCTGTAGTTTCAGAATTTGCGGGTTCAAAAGTTAGTTCTTGATTGTTTATTTTGATTTTAACTTCATCTTTTAAGCTTTTTAAATTAGAAGTTTTGATTACAATTTTTGAATGATTCCAATGAATGTTTTCGGGTGGGATATTTTTAAAGTTTGGATTTGAAAACTTGCCATTGTATTTCATTCGTGTAGTAAAAACGTTGGACTTATAAATGCTTCGTTCTAATGGTTTTTCCATCGTTGTTTGAATGTTGGCTTCCAAATTTTCAGGAAAGAAATAAGCAAAATTATTTTTCTTAGTAATTGGGTCTGTATAAAGTACTTTTAAAATTGGTCCATGAAAAGCAATTTTTTCACCCCATTTTGAGGTGGTTTCTGTAACGACTTCTTTTTGTCTAATGCTTCGTTCTGTTATTAATTCTTGAACTAAAGCTAGCGGAATTAATAGCACTAATGTTAGAATTCCTACCATTATCATTTTTGCTGTTGACGATTGAAAAATGGATGTTCTTGGTTGTTGTTGCATTTGATTTTCCATGATTGTTTAAAATTTAAAAAGATGAATTTGATGTTATAGAGTATATTATGATAAATAAATATGTTATTGCTACAGGTATATTAGCTAATAATATTATCGTTTGCTTTTCGATTGTTTTTCTCTTGTTTTGTTGAGTTATCCAATCATAGACTAGCTTTAAAAGCATAATTCCATTAATTGTAATGGCAGACATTACATAGAAAAATCCAATAATTAGTATTTCATCAAGGTTTTTAAAAGCAAAGAAAAGACCAAACAAAAATGTGCCAATTGTAAATGAAATAATTGCCATTTTTACTGCTATTGGCCATTTCAAAAAATCTGTTTCCATAACTTTATAGTTTTTAATTTAGTTTCTGTTGCGATGTTTTTTGTTACTTCTATGATTATAAAGCATATAATTCCTAGAATCATCGTGAGGTTAATTAGTTTGTTCATTTTATTTGATATTAAATGTTTGTTGAATATGTTGAATAGGAATAGATAATATTTTATAAAATTCTAAATCATAAAAACGATGCGCTTGTTTTCCTTTTTTATAGTTTCTAATGAAGCTTTTATATTCAAAAGGATAGAAGAGGAGTCCAGTACTTATTACAATAAATACAAATAGGCTTCTTTTTCCATTGCCTAGCAAATAAAATTGCATATCAATTTCGTCTTTTACAGTAATTCCTGTGTTTGTTAATACATGAAAAACATCGTGTTCTTCAAGACTAGCTTGTATATTGAAATTGTATTTCAATAAAAAGCAACCATAGTGAAAACCTAAGCTTTCTTCGGGCAATTTTAAAAAATCTTGTATGGTGATGTTCCAAGATTTCGTTTGTTTGAACATAAATTGATACGGCACTTTAATAATTCTATATAGTGTTTCAATAATAATTTCTTTCATTTTAAATATTTTAAAAGTACTTTGAATTTCAAAGTTGATATGTAAAAAAATAGAGTTAACTTTTTTTAATCAATTTTTCAAGTGCATCAATGTGAGCAGTAAAAGCGATTCTTCCTTCTTTGGTAGCACTATATTTTGTGTTTGGTTTTTTACCAATAAACTGTTTTTCAATTTGAATATAATTTTCTAATTCTAATGCTTTTGTATGCGACGCTAAATTGCCATCAGTTACGCCTAAAAGTTCTTTCAACATATTAAAATCTGCACTTTCATTGACCATTAATACCGACATAATCCCCAAACGAATTCGGTGATCAAAGGCTTTGTTGATATTTTGGATGATGTTGAGCATTTGATGGTAAAGGTATGAAGTAATATTAATAATTATCAAAAATGGTTTCAACCAATGTTGAATTATACAACTGTGATGGTGCTACAACCGCTTCATCATATGGAATATTATTTCCATATCGTTCTTTCATAATACTTTGAACTAATGGATTTTTAAGATTAAAATCTTTCAATTTTTTTGTTTTGCATAATTCAATATTTGCACCATTTTTATATATTTTCCA
Organism: Flavobacterium sp.; assembly: GCF_035299005.1. Lineage (GTDB taxonomy): Bacteria > Bacteroidota > Bacteroidia > Flavobacteriales > Flavobacteriaceae > Flavobacterium. Next base: position 64,281 of record NZ_DATGXL010000015.1, on the reverse strand, counting down.
GACTAGTTCAGAACAATATATTTTTTCGTCAGACCATTCAAAATATAAATCATAATTTTTGTTATTCATTGTGTTTCCATAGGTTCTCATTTTTTTTAGAACTTCTGTTGTGAGTATTTTATTTGCGTTTTTCAATCTTTGAACCGCATATTTGGCATCCCTTCCTTGAGAAATCCAATCTTCAAATAGGGTCATTTTTACAGGTTGTACGGCTTCATACACGTAAGTTTTTCCATCTTCAATAAAAATAATACCACAATGCGAAAACTTTGAGTCAGTTGCAATTCTAACAGCTTCACATTGTTTAGATTCTGAAGTTTGATATATTATATCTCCATTCTGAAAAGTTGTACTTTGTACATCATTTTTTTTACAGTTAAAAGAAATAAAAAGTAACCCCGTAATAATTAATGTTAGAATTTTTTTCATTTTCTATCATATTTAAAATACATTAAACTTCCGTATAAAATGTGGCCAATTCCAAATCCTAACATCCAAAAAATCAATACATATTTATAAAAATATACTGCTAATAAACCGAAAACGGTGATTGTTATTCCTAAATATCTTACATCTCCTAAAGTATATTTACTTGCATTTATACAAGCCATTCCATAAAACAACAGTGTGGTTGGTGCTATTAAATCGTAATATTCACGCTGTAAAAAAATTATTATTAAAATCCCACCTGTAACTAAAGGAATTGAGAAATTAATAAGTAATCTCTTTGAAGTAATATCCCATAATTTTTCTCCTAACTTTCTAGATTTACTCATACTTAAATAGATTCCAGTTAATAAAGACGCTAGAATGACTGAAATTGCTATAATGATTAACTGTTTTTCTAATTTTTGAGCACTAACATAATTAGGATAATCAATCTTGAAATACTGATTTACTAAGAAATTGGCATAGCCACCACCAATCAAAGCATAAATACCTGCCAAAATTCCTGATAAACCACTTAATGAAATAAAACGAGATGATTTGTTCATCAATTTTTTTATTTCGGTAATGTCTTCTAAATAATTTTTATCTTCCATTTTAAAGTACTTTGAAATACAAAGTAAATAATAATAAATTTAATCAACAAACTTTTTTAATTATTTTTGATAAAATTAATTTTAATGAAACCTACAGAGGAATATATTTTACAGCAACCAATAGAATATCAAACAATGATGTTACATGTGTTGACTGTAGTTAAGCAAGAACTTCCGCAATCTGAAGTACTCTTTAAATGGGGAATTCCTTATGTTTATTACAACAAAAAACCATTTTGTTATTTAGCTCCTAATCAAAAAAGAAGTTTTTTAGATGTTGGTTTTGCTAAAGGTTTTCAACTAAAACGAAATCATGAAAAATTAGTTGATGAAAAGCGCAACACAGTTAAATCGTTACGTTATTTTTCGATTGAAGAAATTGATAATGTAATTTTGATAGATGTCATTCGTGAGGCAAAATTATTATACAAATAAAAAAGTCGCAAATTCAATTTGAACTTACGACTTTTAAAATGTTTTGAAAAATGGTTTAAATTCTAAAAATACCACCCACACTAATCATTCGTTGAAGAAACCAAAAATGTTGTTCTGCTTTGTCTGCTGAATCACTTGTGGTTCTAATGTCATTCATTTCAATATAACCACCTTTTAACTCTGTTTGAATGAAGAAATATTTGAAAAAGGTAAAATTCAATCCCGCTTTTGCAGATACACCATATCCAGCAATATGAAATTCATCATATCTTTCTTTTCCTAAAAGTTTAGTGTTTGTTTTTGGATATAACAATCCTGCCCCTAAGCCTTCAGTTATATTGATTTGGAATTTATCTGTATTTGGTAATCGAAATATACCTGAAATATCATCTACTCTCGAAAATTCTGTATTCACATAATTCAAACCATCAGTGTGTTCGAAGGTTAAAAAATCTTCATCTAATGTTAGTTCATTAGCAGTTGGATTTTCGTTATATGTGCCTGCATTTGGATAATAACCAGAATAATTTACAGTTCTGTCATTATACATTACATATTTCATATGATCAACACCAATGGAAATGTTGTAATGGTCTGTAATAAAATAACCTATTCTTAGATTAGTTTGTGGAATAGTCATTCGTAAAGGATTTACATAGTCGCAATGCCATCCTTTTGGTTTGTCATGCGCAGCTACATCATGAATAGTAAAGTCATAATCAGCACCCTTAAAACGAATATCTGATCTTGAATAAGATTCGCGGTTTCCTCCCCAAAAAATATAAAATTTACCTTTGTTTTTGCTCGTGTATTTTTCAGGATTTTCGACTGTTTCTTGCGAAAAGGTGTACTGTGAAAAAACACAAAAAGTTAGTACAGCCATTAAAAATGGATGTTTCATTTGAAGTTATAAAAATTTAAAATTGATTTACAGTTTTGCGAATAGCTACAAGTTTGGTCATTAATCCTTCGAAATAATCTAGGTGCAACATATTAGCTCCGTCACTTTTTGCATTTGCTGGGTCAAAGTGAGTTTCGATAAAAATACCATCTACACCAACTGCAATTCCTGCTTTTGCAATAGTTTCAATCATATCAGGACGACCACCAGTTACACCAGTTGTTTGATTGGGTTGTTGTAATGAATGAGTTACGTCTAATACTGTAGAAGCATATTGTTGCATGGTAGGTATTCCTCTAAAATCAACAATCATATCTTGATAACCAAACATAGTACCTCTGTCGGTTACCATTACGTTTTGATTATTGCAATCTAATACTTTTTGAACAGCGTGTTTCATACTCTCAGGACTCATAAATTGTCCTTTTTTTAAGTTAACTGTTTTTCCTGTATTAGCAGCAGCAACAACTAAGTCTGTTTGACGAACTAAAAAGGCTGGGATTTGTAAAACGTCTACATATTCAGCAGCCATTGCAGCATCTTCGTTAGTATGGATATCTGTTACAGTAGGTACACCGAATTCCTTTGAAACTTTTTGCAAAATTTTTAACGCTTTTTCATCTCCAATTCCTGAAAAACTATCGATTCTAGATCGATTTGCTTTTTTGAAAGAGCCTTTAAAAACGTATGGAATTTGTAATTTATCAGTAACAGTAACTAGTTTTTCAGCAATTCGCATAGCCATTTCTTCTCCTTCAATGGCACATGGTCCAGCTAGTAAAAAAAAGTTACCACTCTCAGTATGTTTAATTTGCGGAATGTTTTGTATATTCATTTGTGTTGATTTTGAAGTCGCAAAGATAAAAAGAAAAACCTTCTAAACAGCAGTTTAAAAGGTTACTTATGTTACAGAATTAAAAATTGTTTTTTATTATTCTTTACTTATCGTTTTTTTTATTCTAAATCCTTTTGGACACACTATTTTTCCTTTTTCAAAAGTATTGAAATAAAGTGTTACCTTTTTTTGACTTTCAAATGTAATTTCATAAACACCTATCGTACCAGCACCCATTAAACTGTTTTTGGTAGGAAAAGGGCAACAGGTTTCGATTTTTTTATAATTAATTTTTTCTCCATTGGGACCTTCTAATCCGTTAAAAAAATATTGAATGTTGATGTCTTCTTGTTTTTCATTGATAAAGCCAATATTTATTGGGTAGTCTTGATCATAGCCATACTTTTCATCTGTAGCATATTCTGTAATAAGATATGCTTTATCTTTTATCAAAGGACGAATTGCGGTGCTGTCAACATTTTTCAATGTCGATTTTGTACTTACACAGCTTGTTAGAAGAAGTGCTGTTACAATTGAAAAAAAATATTTCATGCTAAATTATTTACTTATTGAACCTGTAGTTTTTGTTTTTAAAAGATATGCAACAATCGAGCCAATTACAACACCAAATGATAATCCGTCAGAAATATTTTTCCAAATAGAGCTAGTTAAAGTGGTGAATTCTTTAGCTTCTTTTAATGTTAATTTTTTACTTAAAACAATTTGGTTTATTGTGTTTTCTAGGAAATCTGGACTAATAAATTCGTGAGTAATAAACTGAGTTATCGGACTAAAAATTACAATTATAAATGAAATTACAATGGCAGAAATTAATCCTTGTTTCCAGTTTATATTGTTGTTGTAATATTTTTTCTTTTTTTCAAGAAGGGCTAAAAAATATAGCACAAACGTTGGAAAAATATACAATAGGTTAAATAGTGGTTGCCATTTTATTTTCTCAGAATGAAAGCCTAATTCTTTTTCTAAAGTCATCCAAGCTAAGAAAATAATGATTGAGATGATTGCCCATTTAATTTCTATTGCAAATTTTTTCATGTTTCTATTTCTATTTATTGTTACATCAAAATTAGCCTAATTTGTAACATTTGTTACATAAACCAATCATAATTTCTATTTTTGTACAAATTTGCAAAAAAATATGGAATTTATCTACGGAACTTGGCATTGGTCTATTTCTGGTTTTTTAATTGGAATAACAATGCTTATTTTAACCTACTTTGGGAAATCGTTTGGAATGTCTTCAAATCTAAGAACATTATGCTCTATGGCTGGTGCCGGTAAGTTTAGCGACTTCTTTAAAATGGATTGGCGTGAGCAAAAATGGAGTTTGGCAATTGTATTAGGAACTATTGTTGGTGGATTTATTGCTTATCATTTTTTGTCAAATGGGAGTGGTGTTAATCTCAATCCAGAAACTATTACACAATTGCAAACATTAGGAATTGATGCGCCTAATGGTAAATTATTACCAGACGCAATTTTTAGTATTGAAATGTTGCAAACTCCAAAAGGATTTGCAATATTAATGATAGGAGGATTGCTAATTGGCTTTGGAACTCGTTATGCTGGTGGATGTACATCTGGCCATGCTATTTCAGGTTTGAGTAATTTGCAATTGCCTTCACTTTTGGCTGTAATTGGATTTTTTATCGGAGGTCTAGTTATGGCACATTATCTTTTACCAATAATCTTTAAAACAGCATAAGCATGAAGTTAGCTAGATTTTTTCTAACAGGAATTTTTTTCGGAATTGTTTTAACTAAAGCAGAAGCTGTTTCTTGGTATCGTATCTATGAAATGTTTCATTTTCAATCGTTTCATATGTTTGGAATTATTGGAACCGCTCTATTTACAGGGATTATAGGGTTACAAATTATAAAAAAGAAAAAACTAAAAGATTACAATGGTTTCCCAATTAAAATTATTGAAAAAGAGAGAGGTTTTTGGAGATATATTATTGGAGGATCGATGTTTGGTTTAGGATGGGCATTAGTAGGAAGTTGTCCTGGTCCAATTTTTATATTATTAGGAACTGGAACATATGCAATTGCTGTAGTTTTGCTAGGAGCTTTATTAGGGACATATATATACGGATTATTAAAAGATTATTTACCTCATTAAAGTTTCGTTAAAGTAACAAATATTGCATTAATATTGTACGTGGTTTTTGTAATTTTGAGAAGAATTAAAATCAAAATATTATGGAAACAACAATATATATACAAAATTTAAAATGTGGTGGTTGTGCAAATACAATTACTAAAAATATAACTTCAATTGAAAATGTGACTAATGTGTCGGTTAATGTTGAAGAAAGTTCAGTTACTTTCATATATGAATCTTTAGAGAAGTTAGTAGAAGTAAAAGATAAATTAAAGTCGTTAGGATATCCCGAAGATGGTGAAGCTAATACTTTAGGTTCAAAAGCCAAATCCTATGTGAGTTGCGCAATTGGAAAAATGAGTTAGATTTTGTTTTTATTACAAAAATGAATATTCATATACATTTGTTACAGTTATAAATTATTAATTATGAAAAAAAGAATTTTATTATTTGCATTTGTTTTATCGTCTTTGTTAACTTTTAATTCATGTAGTAGTGACGATAATAGTCCTTCAACTTCTGGAAATATAGTTGGTAAATGGGAATATTACAAAGAAGGAGAAATTGTAAACGGGAATGAATATTTAGATTTGTATGTGCATTCAGCAGGCTGTACTAAAGATTATTCTGAATTTAAATCTGATGGAACTTTTGTTGATTATTATTATAATGATGTTTGCTCACTCAATACTGATTCAGGAACTTATTCTAAAGTTGGTGATATCTTGACAAGAGATGATGGATTTGATGCGCAACAATACACAATACTACAATTAGATAATTCAACATTAAAAGTTAAGTTTACTTATACAGATGCAGGTGAAACTTTTACAAGTGTATTGATTTTTAAAAGAATAAATTAAATTATATAAAAAAGTCCCGATTTAATCGGGACTTTTTTATATAATTTCAGCGTTTAATCCTGCGTCTATTAGGCCAAGCCATTGAGGTTTTAACTCATCAATATGACCTGTCTTTACAGTACATTTTCCTTTATAATGAACTAATAAAGCACATTGTTCAGCTTGTAAATCATCGTGTTTACATACTCTTACCAAAGTATCAATAACATGGTCAAATGTGTTTACATCATCATTATGTAATACAATTTCATTGTTTACATCAACGGCTTCTTTTTCTAAAAATTTTTCTTGTACTTTTTCTATCGTGCTCATTTTCTTTTAGTTTGAAACTTGTATTACAAAAATAAAATTTAAATTGTAAACAACAAAATTCTATTTTCTGAATTTTAGTGCTACCCAATTATTTCTTTCAAATTTTTTTTCATAAATCAACCCTTTTGAAGTACAACTTTCTGAAATTACTGGAATATCTTCAGTGTAGAATCCACTTAAAAATAAAATCCCGTTTTCGTTTAAACTATTTACATAAGCTTGCATATCATTTAATAGAATATTACGATTAATGTTTGCAATAATGATATCATATTTTTTTCCAACTAATAAATCGGCATCACCCTCATATACAGAAATGTGTTTGCAATTATTACGTTCTGCATTTTCGATTGAGTTTAAATAACACCAATTGTCTATATCTATTGCATCAATAGGTTGTGCACCTTTCATTTCGGCTAAAATGGCTAAAATAGCAGTTCCACATCCCATATCTAAGGTTTTTTTATTTGTAAAATCTGTTTCAAGAATATGCTGAATCATCATGTGAGTCGTTTCATGATGACCTGTTCCAAAACTCATTTTTGGTTCAATTACAATATCAAATTCGGCATTAGTTTTTTCGTGAAAAGGAGCTCTTACGTAGCATTTTCCATCTACCTCGATAGGTTCGAAGTTTTTTTCCCATTCTTCATTCCAATTCACTTGCTCAATTTCTTCAAAAGTAAATTCAATTTTAAATTCTGGATTGGTTAATATTTGAATATCATCTAAAATATTTTCACTCCACAAATCTTTTTGAACATAAGCAGAAATTCCTGCTTCAGTTTCTATAAAACTTTCAAATGCCTTTTCTCCTAATTCAGCAATTAATATTTCACTACCTAATTCTAAAGGGCTGATAGAAAAATGATATCCAATATATATGTTTGACATAACGTTAATTTTTTACAAAGGTAATATTTACTTAACATACTTAACATTGATTTAATGTTAAGTTTGCACAAAATATACAACAACATAACATATGAAAAAATTAGTAACATTTTTATTACTGATAATCAGCACAATTGCTGTTGCTCAGGATGTAAAAGTAACCACAAAAGACAACGATTTAAAGTTGGCTGCACTTCCATATTATAGTTATGGAAAAGGACTAGGAATAACCTCACCAGATAGTTTATTTCAGTTGAATATTCGTTTTAGAATGCAAAATCGAGTAACTTTTATTCAAAATGAAAATGAAGATGCGGCATATTCTGGAGAAATTAGACGTTTGCGTTTGCGTTTTGATGGATATGTAGGAAATCCACATTTTTTATATGTAATACAATTATCATTTGCTCCAGGTGATGTAGGCGAAGTACATGATGGTGAAAATATAAATATTATCAGAGATGCGGCTATTTTTTATAGACCTAATAAACATTGGAATTTTCTTTTTGGGCAAACTAAATTACCAGGAAATCGCCAACGTGTAAATTCCTCTGGAGCACTTCAATTAACAGACAGAAGTATTAATAATGCTCGTTTTACAATTGATAGAGATTTTGGTTTTCAAGCCTATTATTTAAATGAAAATAAAGATAAATTTTCGTATAATGTAAAAACTGCTGTAACAACAGGAGAGGGAAGAAATTGGACTAAATCGGCAGATGATGGAGTTGCTTTGACTGGAAAATTAGAATTAATGCCTTTTGGTTCTTTCAAAAAAGATGGAACTAATTTTGAAGGAGATGTTGCAAGAGAGGAAAAACCAAGATTATTGCTATCTGGAGCTTTTCATCAAAATAATTTAGCGAGAAGAACACAAGGTCAACTTGGAAACGATTTGTTTGAACAAAAAACAATGAAATCAGTTCTATTAGACGCAATGCTAAAATATAATGGATGGAGTTTAATGTCGAGTTATATGTCGCGTTCTGCTAAAGATCCAATAGCTTTTAATCCAGATGATGTTACGGATTTTAATTATGTACCTGTTGGAAGTGGAATGGATTACCAATTGAGTTATGTATTTCCAACAAATTATGAAATAATAGGTCGTGTTTCAACACAAAAAATGCACGATGATATTAAAGCATTAACACCAGATTCTAAGCAATATTCATTGGGTGTTACTAAATATTTGTGGGAACATGCTTTTAAATTGCAAGGTGAAGTAACTTTGTCAGATTTAGATTATTTTGATGGTAGCAATAAACAAAATTGGTATGTTCGTTTTCAAGTAGAAATCGGAATCTAATTTATAGGAAATATCACGCAGAAACCACAAGTCAGTAATTGATTTGTGGTTTTTTTATTTTCTGTATTTTGATTTCTAAATTCAAACTTCTAATTTTTAAATTGCTTACCTTTGCACTTTATTTATTTTTATTATGTTACATATAGGAGAGTTCAATACTTTAAAAATTCTTAGGGATACTAAAGTTGGTTTGTTTTTAGGAAGCGAAGAAACACAAGAAGATGATGTTTTGTTACCTAATAAATATGTGCCAAAAGAATTTTCTATTGGTGATGATTTAACTGTGTTCATATATTTAGACCATGAAGAGCGTCCAGTTGCAACCACACTTAAACCTTATATTAAGCTGAATGAATTTGCACATTTAAAGGTGAATTATATGAACCAGTTTGGTGCTTTTTTAGATTGGGGATTGGAAAAAGATTTATTTGTTCCTTTTAAAGAGCAAGCACGTCCAATGGAGGTTGGAAAACGTTATTTGGTGTATATGCATTTGGACGAAAAAACTAATCGTTTGGTCGCTTCGAGTAGAACAAATAAGTATTTGACCAATGAAAATATAGAATTAGAGCCAAATGAAGAAGTTAATATTTTAGTATCTCATATTACAGAAGGAGGAATTAACGTTATTATAAATCAGAAATACAAAGGTTTAGCTTATAAAAATGAAGTGTATACTGATGTAAAACCGGGAATGAAAACCATTGGTTACATCAAAAATATTCGTCCAGATGGAAAAATTGATGTATTGTTAAGAAAAGTAGGAGTAGAAGCAATCGAGCCTTCTACGCAAATTATTTTAGACGAATTAAAATCAAATCGTGGTTTCTTGCGATTGACTGATAATTCTCATCCAGAAGATATTAAAACGGTTTTGAAAATGAGTAAAAAGAATTTCAAAAAAGCCGTGGGAAATTTATACAAGCAAAAGTTAATTGAAATCAAAGAAGACGGAATTTATTTGGTTTAATATGACAACAAAGAATAAAATATATCTTTTTCTTAGCCTATTTGTTTTATTACTAACGTTTGTTGCTATTTTTCAAAATTTTGAAACCATTCAATTTATTGGTTTTGAAACCGAAATCATATGGATTCCTATTTGGATTGCTGTCGTCATCTTACCACTTTTAAATTTATATGAAATAGCCAGTAATCCTTCTGATTTTAATGGCTATTATTGGATAAGTTTAGTTTTAAACTTATTGACAATTATTTTTATTCTTCGTTATTTTAAAATAGAGTTGTTTTCTTAAAATTTTCATTAAATGTTTTTTAATCAAAATTTTATCAATACATTTGTATATACAAATATTAAAATGAATCGAAAAGATTTTATAAAAATAATTTCAGGAGCAACAGCTATGGCATCAATTCAACCTTTATATAATTGGTCTAAATCATTGCATGAGGAAGACGAAAAACTTCCCGTTTTATTCATTGGACATGGTTCGCCTATGAATGCAATTGAAGACAATGAGTTCTCAAAACGTTGGCAACAAATGGGAAAAGAAATTCCAAAACCAAAAGCAGTTGTAGTAGTTTCTGCACATTGGTTAACTAAAGGAACAATGGTTACCGCTATGCCAAATCCAAAAACGATTCATGATTTTGGTGGTTTTCCGCAAGCATTATTTGATGTACAATATCCAGCATCTGGGAATCCTGAATTGGCAACTGAAATTCAAAAATTAATTACAAACCCAGCAGTAGAGTTAGACCACGATTGGGGATTAGACCACGGCACTTGGTCGGTAGTGAAACACATGTATCCAAATGCTGATATTCCGGTTTTACAGTTAAGTATTGATTACTATAAGCCAGCTGCTTATCATTATGAATTGGCTAAACAATTATTAGCACTTAGAAAAAAAGGGGTTTTAATTATAGGAAGTGGTAATATGGTTCATAATTTACGAATGGTAGCTTGGGATAAACTAAATCAACCTGAATATGGTTATGATTGGGCACTTGAAATGAATGCTGTTTTCAAAGATAAAATAACAAATGGTTTTCATAAAGAACTAATTCAATATGAAAAATTAAACAAAGCAGCGACTCTAGCAATACCATCGCCTGACCATTATTATCCGCTACTTTATATTTTAGCCTTACAAACAGAAAATGATAAAGTAGAATTTTTCAACGACAAAGCAGTTGGCGGTTCATTGACAATGACTTCAGTTAAAATAGGTTAATTATTCACCTTCTTCATCGTTAAATTCAAATGGATAGTCTCCAAATTTTGGTGCTAGACGTTTGGTTTGATATGGTTTTCTTGAAAATTTGTTTGAAATAGCAATTATAGTAACAGAATCTTTTTGTAAAGTTACGTAAGATGCTGTATTGCCATGCCACCAACCGTTGTGAAAGAAATATTTTTGACCTGTTTCAAATTCTAACATTCGAATACCTAAGCCATAATTTCTTGTACCTTTTCGTTCATAGCTATAACCTTTAAACATTTCGGCTTTCATTTTCTTGCTCAAGAATTTTTCGGAATAAAGTGCCAAATCAAATTGGAGTAAATCGCGTGGCGTTGAATAAATATTTTTATCACCATATACTTGGTCTAGAAATTCAAAGGCTAATCTTAGGTAATTATTTTTATAGGATTGACTAACATTTTCTTTGTTTTCTAAATTATCAAAAACAAATGTATGTTTCATTCCTAGTGGATCAAAAATCTTCTCTTGAAGCACTTGTGGATAAGGTTTTTTAGTAACTTTCTCGATAATTAAAGCCAATAAGGCATAATTAGTATTACAATATCCAAAGCGACTTCCAGGTTTTGATTCTAAACCAATATCTTTTGTAGCTAATAAGGTTAAAACATCTTGATTGGTCAAGGGTTTCTTTTTGTTCCACACACCTTTGTCATCAGTAAAGTAGGCATAATTTCTTAAGCCACTTCGATGATTTAAAAGCATTCTAACAGTAGTTTCTTTGTGAGGAAATTCAGGCAATAGTGTGGTTACAAAATCATCCAACTTTAATTTTCCTTCGTCAACAAGCTTTAAAACAGTTACGGCAGTAATTACTTTACTAACAGAAGCCAAGTGAATAGGTGTCTCAGCGGAGATTTTAATATCTTTTTCTTTATAGGCATAACCGCTGTAGTTTTCGTATAAGATTTCACCATTTTTAGCCACTAAAAAAGAGCCACTAAAATCTTTTGTATTGAATTTTTCATTGAAAAATACTTCTAAATCATCAGCTGTTTTTTTCTTGTAAACAGTTGTTAGCGGTGTAAAATCAACTGCATATTCTGAAACATTTCCATCTTTATCTTTGATGGTTGATTCTTTCTTTTTGTCGGGTTTGTTTTGGCAACTAATTAAAAATATAATAAATAGTAGGCTTGAAAATTTGTTAATCATTATATGGTAAGGAAATAGCTATTATAATTTTAATTCTTTCTTTGTTTTTTTATCTAAACCGTCTTTGTGTACCAAAACTGAGATGGCTTTTAATTTAATATAAGCAACACTCATATATACATATCCTCCATTTGCTACTTTTTTATCATCACTGCCCCAAGAGTTTTTTACTTTATAATACACATTTCCTTTTTGGTCTTTTACTTTTCCAACAATGTGCATTAAATGATCGTCTGTTGTAGAAAGATTTTCAAATTCTTGCTGGCGGAATTCAGGAGTTATATTTTTTTCAGTAATAATTTCGGCTAAACCAGTTTTAGTGTCTTCTTCTTTTTCTGGTATAAATGCTATACCATATTTTCCTGAAAAAGTTGCTTCCGAAACATCACAATCTAACGAAAGTGAATAGCCGTTTGCCAGTGCATTGTCTATGTTTGCAATAAATTCATCTAATGGTAAGTTGTACATACTTCCGTTTGAAAAATTATCAGGAATGTTTAAAATAAACGGTTTGTAATTTGCTTCATGTGTAAACGAAGTTATTGTTACATAATTTTCGGGTTTAATTTTAGCGAATTCTGCAAAAGATTTTGAAGTATAATTTTTACCTTCAAATTCAAATTTAGTAGGTATACTTCCTAAATAAATATCCAAGACAGCATTAATTGCTTGTTTCCAATTTGGTGATAATTTTTTCGCTGGATTTTCAACATATGTCTTTAGCATCGCTTCAAGTACTGCTACCATTTCTGCATGATTGTGTTTTGATTCGCCGTCATTCAAACCATCAAAAACGCTATTTGGAACCAAACCATATTTAGTAACACTATTTAAAACATCATGAGCTAAAGCACCTTCACTAAAATTTGCTTTTCCTTGGCGCATAACATAGTTTTCTGCCTTAGCCATATAGGTCGTTCTGGCTTGGAACATTTCGGAAAGGTCAATTTGTCTACCCGTTAAACGAATAATTTCGGACTCCAAAAATGAAGAAGTTGAGAAACTCCAACACGTTCCAGTGATGTCTTGAGAGATTACAGGTAGGCGTTCTACGTTAATAACATCTTGAAATTCATAGTTTTGAGCTGATGCACTAAATAGACCAGAAGCGAATAGAAATCCGATATATATATTTTTCATATGAGTAATTGTTTTGGACTTGCAATATAATGCAAAAAATGATTTATTTTTACTGAAATTTAGTTTTAACAAACAATTTCAATTGAATATATTATAATACTATGAGTACAATTAATTGGGTAACCGCAAAAGAATTTGAAGATATAACGTATAAAAAATGTAATGGCGTTGCCAGAATAGCATTTAATAGACCTGATGTGCGTAATGCATTTCGCCCAAAAACAACTAAAGAATTGATCGAAGCTTTTTATGATGCTCAAGAAGATACATCAATAGGAGTAGTATTGCTATCTGCTGAAGGACCAAGTTCAAAAGACGGCATTTGGAGTTTTTGCAGTGGTGGCGATCAAAAAGCTCGAGGTCATCAAGGGTATGTAGGTGAAGATGGTTATCATAGATTAAATATATTAGAAGTACAGCGTATGATTCGTTTTATGCCAAAAGCAGTAATTTGCGTTGTTCCTGGTTGGGCAGTTGGTGGCGGTCATTCACTTCATGTGGTTTGTGATTTAACGTTGGCGAGCAAAGAACACGCTATTTTTAAACAAACCGATGCCGATGTTACTAGTTTTGATGGTGGCTATGGTTCGGCTTATTTAGCAAAAATGGTGGGACAAAAGAAAGCCAGAGAAATCTTCTTTTTAGGTAGAAATTACTCTGCTCAAGACGCTTTTGAAATGGGAATGGTAAATGCTGTAATTCCTCATGCAGAATTAGAAGATACTGCATATGAATGGGCACAAGAAATTTTAGCCAAATCACCAACATCAATTAAAATGCTAAAATTTGCCATGAATTTAACTGATGATGGAATGGTGGGGCAGCAAGTTTTTGCAGGTGAAGCTACTCGTTTAGCCTATATGACCGATGAAGCTAAAGAAGGTAGAGACGCTTTCTTAGAAAAGCGTAAGCCAAACTTTGAAAAGAAGTATTTACCTTAAGAAAAGTCAGAATTTTGAAATTAGATAAAGAAAAATAGAATGACAAATTTTATAAACGAGACCATAGAAATTAACGAATTACCTAAGTTTGAGGAAATACAGTTGAATAGATTGCATCCCAATTATTTAAAAGTGATGTTGTTTAATTTTTCGTTGCTTATAATATTGATTTTAGGTGGTTTTGCAACAGTCTTTGTGGTTAAAAATGATGTTTTTTCTACTAAAATATGGGGGAGCATATTTGTTGCACTTCTCTTATTGTTAGGATTAATAGTTTTCTTTACAAAAAAAAGTTTTAAAAAAATTGGATATGCTTTTCGCACACATGATGCGATTTATAAATCAGGTTTGATTTCTGAAACTACCACAATTATACCATTTAATAGGGTACAACATGTAGCCTTACATCAAGGATTTATCTCTCGGAAATTAGGGTTAGCTTCAGTAGAGTTGTTTACTGCAGGTGGAAGCAGTTCTGATTTAAAAATACCCGGATTATTACTAGAAGAAGCTCAAAAAATTAAAAATTTGGTTTCTCAAAAAATAAATCCAACATCAGAAACAATTGAGATTGAACCTATAGCACCAGTAAATACAGATTCTAATGAGTAAATTAGCTGATTTTTCACAACCCCAACGACAGTCACTTCCTGGGATTGTAGTAATGTTTGCCAATACATTGCAAAAATCGGTTCGTGCATTTTGGCCTATATTATTAATTTGGATTGTAAAGATTGAAACACTCAATAAGTTTTTTGTTTTTGGAGGAATTACTGTTGTTATTCTAATTATTGCTTTAATTTCATATTTACAATATTATTTTTTCACCTTTCATATTGATGATGAATCGAATGAATTTGTAATTCAAAAAGGTGTTTTAAATAAAACCCGAATAACCATTCAATTGCATAAAATTCAACAAGTAAGCATTAATCAAAGTTTAATTCAGCGATTAGTTGGTGTGTATAAATTAGAAATTGATACTGCAGGAAGCGATAAAAAAGAAGCTTCAATAAGTGCAATTTCCCATGATTTAGCTACTATATTGAAAGAGCGATTGATTAATCATTCACAACTTGAAAAGAGCAAAATAGTTGAAACAATTCATGAGGAAAATACACCAACTTCATTTATTAAAATTGGGTTACTAAGTTTAATAAAAATTGGATTTACTTCAAATTATGTAAAAAGTTTTGCGCTGTTATTTCTGTTTTTTACTACTATTATGGAAAATTTACAGCAATTTTCTCAAAATGAAGTAATTAATGAAGATAAAGTAACGAGTTATTTAGATAAATTACCAATGCTAACTTCAATAGCAATTGTTCTAGGAAGTATTGTCGGATTAGTATTGGTTGTTAATTTGGTTAGAACTGTTATTAAATATTTTAATTTTACGATTCAAAAGAGCAAACAAGCAATTATTTTAACTTATGGGTTGATTTCTACAAAAAACACATTGTTGAATCCCAATAAGGTCCAAAAAATCAAGATTACACAAAACTATTTTCAGAAAAAATTTGATGTTACAACAATTGAAGTTCACCAAGCTTCAAGTGATGTAGAAAAAGTTAAAGAAAAAGACAAAATTGAAGTGCCTGGATGCACAGCTGACGAGCGTGATGCTATTTTAAATTTACTATACAGAAAACTTCCAACGAAAGAAGAATTATATTTACCTAATTGGAGAAAGTTAGCAGTAAATTCATTGTTTTTACTTATTTTACCACTATTAATTTCGCTAATAGTAACGCAAAATACTAATATCATTACTTGGAAAGAATGGATTTTGTACGCTTCAATTTTCATCTTTTTTTCAGGTTTATTACTTTGGTTTTCTTATAAAAATTACAAACTTTTTGTCTCAAATGATTTTATAATAAAACAGAATGGTGCATGGGACATTGAAAATAATATTGTGGAACCATATAAAATTCAGGCAATTACAACGCAGCAGTTCTTTTGGCAAAAAGGAACAAATATTGGTTCAGTAACTTTGTCTACTGCTGGTGGAACTATTAGTTTTTCAACGGGAAATTATACTGAAATTAAAAAACTAGTCAATCTTTGGTTGTTTCAAGTAGAAACTTCGGATGAGAATTGGATGTAAATATATAGATTAAAACCATGGAAGAAGATAAAAAACCAACTATTGACATTGTTATTTTTTTTGTTAGTTTATTAGTCATGTTTTTTTGGATTCTAACAAACAATATTAATGTTTATGAAAATAAATTTATTGGTATAATTGCAGAAATACTTTGGTTACCATTAATACTTTTAATTTTTGTATTACCAATTATGACTTTTGTTTTAATTTCTTCAAGGAAGTTCGAAAAATAAAAATTTTATTTCTATCATTAGTTATTCAAATTGTAATATTAACAATACAAATCGCAAAGTAAGAATGAACATAAAACCATGGATACAAGCCGCAAGATTACGAACCTTACCACTTTCCGTTTCTGGAATAATTGTGGGAAGTGCCTATGCTAATTATCAAGGATTTTCCGATTGGAGAATTGTGGTTTTAGCATTGTTAACTACTTTAGGTTTACAAGTATTGTCCAATTATGCAAACGATTATGGAGATGGTGTAAAAGGAACAGATGCTAACAGAATAGGTGAAAAACGTTTAGTTGCTGCAGGAATAATCACCGCTGAGCAAATGAAAAAAGCAGTTATTATTACCGCAATTTTCACTTTTATTATAGCGTTATTGTTAATTTACGTTGCATTCGGAAAAGAAAATTTTGCACTAAGTTTGATTTTCATATTGTTAGGAATTGGTTCAATTGGAGCTGCCATTAAATATACCGTTGGAAAAAGTGCCTATGGTTACAGCGGTTTTGGCGATGTATTTGTGTTTATTTTCTTTGGGTTAGTTTCAGTTATTGGTTCTAATTTTTTGTTTACACATTTTATCGATTGGAAATTGTTTTTACCCGCATCAGCCATCGGATTATTAAGTGTAGCAGTGTTGAATTTAAACAATATGCGCGATATTGAAAATGATACAATCGCTGGAAAAAATACATTGGTTGTAAAAATGGGGTTAGAAAAAGCTAGGATATATCAGCATTTATTAATTGTGATTCCATTTGTTTTACTATTTATATTTTCAATTGGAATTAGTAAACAAATATTTTTCAGTTTTTTTGTTTTTATTTTCTTTTTAAAGCATCTTGAAAAAGTAAGAAAATCAAAAAAATACGAAGACTTCGATCCAGAACTTAAAAAAGTAGCGCTTGGAACATTTGCTTTAAGTATATTGTTTTGCATAGCTTTAATCTTTCTAAACTAATCACTAAAATAAAAACTATGAAAATCACATTTTACGGACACGCTTGTATTGGAATTACAGTAAATGATGTTCACATTTTAGTCGATCCATTTATTTCAGGAAATCCAAAAGCTTCCCATATTGATATTAATACGTTAGAAGCTGATTTTATTTTATTAACACATGCTCATCAAGATCATATTTTAGACGCAGAGGCTATTGCTAAGCGAACAGACGCAGTAATTGTATCTAATTATGAAATAGCTTCGCATTTTGGAAATAAAGGTCTTAATTATCATCCTATGAATCACGGAGGTAGTTGGGATTTCGAGTTTGGAACAGTAAAATATGTAATCGCACATCACACTTCGTCATTCCCTGATGGAAGCTATGGCGGACAACCAGGGGGATTCGTTATAGAAGGTGAACATAAAAATATTTATATTGCTGGAGATACAGCTTTAACAATGGATATGAAACTTATTCCTATGCGAACCAAGTTAGATTTAGCGATTTTACCTATTGGAAGTAATTTTACAATGGATGTTGAAGATGCTATAATTGCTTCCGATTTTGTGCAATGTGACAAAGTATTAGGCTACCATTTCGATACTTTTGGTTATATTGAAATCAATCATGAAGACGCTAAACGTAAATTTTTCGACAAAGGTAAAGACTTAATGTTGTTAGAAATCGGACAAAGTATCGAATTGTAAACCTTTGGCATCCAAATTGTATTTATCTATTAAAAATTAAAATGAACAAAATTTTATTTACCGTATCAGCCTTACTATTTTCGGCTACTTTTTATGCTCAGACAGATGGTTTTTGGGATAAAGAAAGAGCTACAACAAAAGAAATAAGCCTTTCTGCAGGAAAGCGAGCATTAATAAAAACTGAAGATCTACCAGTTGGGACAACAGAATTTGTGTACCGAATCACACTTTTAGATGAAGGTCAAAAGTTGACATCTAGTTTAGTGTCAGTTTTAAAAGCAATTCCAGATCCAACTGGAATTAGCCAAGGAACTGCTGGCGCTATTCAATTAACATCAGCTATTTCTGGTGATGATAAATGTACATATGCTTTATTTCAAGAAGCAAACGCTGCAAATGTTTTTTTAAAAGATGGAAAAACAGACAAAGCTTGTTTTGAGCAAAAAGAAAAAGTAAATAAAGAAGCAAAATTAATTTCGTCTTCTTCATTATGTTTGACCAATTTGCCTAATTTATGGTTTGGATTTGAAAGCCAAAATTGGTTAATGAATCAAAAAATTGTTTTAGAAGTGGTGCCTTGGGTAGACTATAAAGCAAGTAGAGGTTGGGATAAAACGACTAAAAATGAAATTCTTACAATTGCTAAGAAACTTCCAGTTGTGTCTAAATTGACTAAAAAAGACCAATTCTATGCAGTTTTTATCGAAAATATGGCAAAAAAGTTTACTTATAGAGATTTTTTGCAATTGTTAACTGTGGAGAAAAATAATGCAATTGATAAGTTAACCGAAGAAAGTTTGAAAAGTACAGGCGAACTAAAAGCCTATTACGATATTATTCGTGAAAAATCATTTACTGCTTTTCAAAAAGGAAATTATGAAGAAGCGATTACTATTATTTCTACAGAAATGATGGTTAAGAATAGAGCAACTTACATTGATTATCGTATTTTAGGGGATTATTACTTATTTTCAAAACAATTCACCAAAGCAGAAGAAACTTATAACAAAGGTTTAAAGTTGAATCCTTCAGAAATTCATTTTCAGTTGAATTTAGCACATGTTTATCTGTTTACGGATAGAATTTCTGAAGCAAAGGACATTCATAAAAAATATGCCCATGAGAGTTTGTCAAATGGAAAAACATGGATTTCACAAACTAAGGCTGATTTTTTAGATTTTGAAAAAAAAGGATTGCCAAACGATAATTTCAAGAAAATTTTGAGAGTTTTAGAATAAATAATTCAAAGTCAATGTCTAGAATAAAAATAGGTTTTCTAATTATAATTTCACTTTTATCTTTTTCAATCAAAGCGCAAGATCATAATACTGCTACTAAAGATGATAGTTTAAAAACAAAATCTATAGAGTTATATAGACAATTGTTTTGGAATAAATTACCTAAACCTATTAATTGGACAAATGATTATGAAGCTATTTTTTCTAAGGATGAAGAGACTAAATTGAATCAAATCATAGCTGATTTTGAAAATGAAACAACGGTTGAAATCGCTATTGTAACCATTGATACAATAAAAGTTTCTAAAAATAAATTTGAGGATTTATCATTGCATATTGCTAAAACATGGGGTGTTGGTAAAAAAGAAAAATCGAATGGAATTTTAATTGCTATTTCTAAAGGATATAGACAAATAAGAATTCAAAACGGAGATGGAATTGTTCCAGTTTTATCAGACGATGAAACAGCAGAAATTCTTCAAAATCAATTTTTTCCATATTTCAAAAAAGAAAAATATTTTGAAGGAACCCAAGCTGGATTGTTAAAAATTATAGAGTTACTTAGAGAACGACTATAAAATTGTGATATTCTCAGATTAAAAGAACCAAAAATAGATATGAAAGCAACTTATAAAAAATACATTCTCAATTTCAAAAGACCGAGTGGCACTTCTCGAGGTGTGATGACTGAGAAAGAAACTTGGTTCATAATTTTAGAAGAAAACGGAAAAATTGGAATAGGAGAATGTGGTATTTTACGAACACTTTCTATAGATGATAGACCCGATTATGAAGAAAAATTACAATGGGTTTGTCATAATATTCATTTAGGTGAAAAACAACTTTTAGAAACGCTAATCGAATTCCCATCTATTCAGTTTGGGGTTGAAACAGCTTTCCGTTCTTTGGGTTCAAAAACGCCTTTTGATTTGTTTCCATCTGATTTTACTCAAGGTAAAAAAAGCATGCAAATTAATGGTTTGGTTTGGATGGGAGATGAGTCGTTTATGAAAGCTCAAATTGAGGAAAAATTAGTGCAGGGATTTACCTGTATAAAATTAAAAATTGGTGCCATAGATTTTGAAAAAGAATTGGGTTTATTACGGTTTATTCGCCAAAATTTTGATGCAAAAACGATTGAAATTCGAGTTGATGCTAATGGCGCTTTTTGTTTAAGTGAGGCTTTATATAAATTAAATCAATTATCTGGATTTGAATTACATAGTATAGAGCAACCTATTCAAAAAAACAATACTGACAAGATGGCAGAACTGTGTAAAAGCGCTCCTTTTCCTATTGCGTTGGATGAAGAACTGATTGGTGTATTTGGACGGGATAAAAAAGAAGAATTATTGGTTAAAATTCAGCCACAATATATTATTTTAAAGCCAAGTTTAGTGGGTGGATTTAATGGTGTTTTGGAGTGGATTTCTATAGCTGAAAAGTATAATATTGGATGGTGGATTACATCAGCTTTGGAGAGTAATATTGGCTTAAATGCGATTACTCAATTTACATATATTTTGCAAAATCCATTACCTCAAGGATTAGGAACGGGAAGTTTATATACTAATAATTTTGATTGTCCATTAGAAATTGAAAATGGAAAAATTCAATACAATCAAGAAAAAAAGTGGGACATTTCTAATATAGGATTAGAACTTTAATCTTCTTAATTTTGTATTCATAATTTTGTTATTAGTATCAGATTTAAAGTCAATCAAAAACAAACTTTTTTCTTTTAACTATTAACTTTTAACTTAAAAAAAATGTTTCGTTTAAAATTGCCAACCGACCCAAGATGGGCAAATATTGCTGAAGGAAATCTAGAAGAAATTTTAACTGACCATGCTTGGTGTGAATTAAAAGCTTCTTCAAATGCTATTATGCTTATTAATTTGTTACCAGAATTTACTGAAGTAACCACTGAGTTAACTAAAATAGCTAAAGAGGAAATGGATCATTTTGAACAAGTACATGAAATTATTAAAGCAAGAGGATGGGTTTTGGGACGCGAACGCAAGGATAGTTATGTAAATGATTTATTCAAGTTTATGAAGCCAGGAAATCGCAAGCATTTGATTGTGGAGCGCATGTTATTTGCAGCTATGATTGAAGCAAGAAGTTGTGAACGCTTCAAAGTGCTTTCAGATAATATTAAAGATGAGGAATTAGCTGTTTTTTACAAAGAATTAATGATTAGTGAAGCGGGTCACTATACTTCTTTCTTGCAATTTGCCCATGATTTAGCAGAAGAAGGTTACGATGTTAAAAAGCGTTGGGAGGAATGGTTAGATTTTGAAGCAAAAATCATTCAGAGTTATGGTAAAACGGAAACAATACATGGATAGTATAAAAAAAAGCCCTGAATTTCAGGGCTTTTTGATTAAATATCGTCAAAATCAATATTTGTAAAACTTTCGGCTGATTTTACTTCTTCAGTATTTTCAGCATAGTTTTCTCTTTTAAAATCTTTCTGATGTCTTTCAGAAATTACTTCTTCACCTTTTTGGTCTAAAACAAAATCAACCATTTCATCTAAAATTTCTCTGAAAGCGGCAAAATCTTCTTTGTATAAATAAATTTTGTGTTTCTTAAAATGAAAAGAACCGTCTTCTTCTGTAAATTTTTTACTTTCTGTAATTGTAATGTAGTAATCGTCTGCTTTTGTTGCTCTTACATCAAAGAAATATGTTCTTCTTCCTGCTCGCAATACTTTAGAAAAAATATCTTCTTTTTCTAACATTTCATTTTCTCTCATAATCCTACTGTCAAATTAATTAGTTATAGCGAATCAAAAATCTAAAAAAAAAATGTATAAAACAATAGTTTAGTTAATTTCTTTTTCTGAAAGTTGTTTTATATACAATTCTTTATAATAACCATTACTTTCTAATAGTTGATTATGAGTGCCTTGTTCTATTATTTTGCCGTCTTCTAGAATTAAAATCATATCGGCATTTTTTGCTGAAGAAACCCTGTGGCTCACAATAATAGTTGTTTTATCTTTGCAATAGTCTAAAAGGTTGTTTAAAATAACCTCTTCAGTTTCAGTATCTACTGCACTTAAACAATCATCTAACAGTAAAATAGGCGCATTCTTAATTAATGCTCTAGCAATCGAAACGCGTTGTTTTTGTCCACCCGAAAGCGTTATGCCTCTTTCTCCTAAGATAGTTTCATATTGTTCATTAAAAGTAATAATATTATCATGAACAACTGCTTTTTTAGCGGCTTCAATTACTTCGGTATCTGTAGCGTTTTCATTGCCAAATTTGATGTTGTTTTTTATGCTATCTGAAAATAAAAATGCATCTTGTGGTACCACGCTAATTTGATTTCTTAAGTCATACAAGTTTACATTTTTTATGGGTTGATTGTCAATGGTAATTGAGCCTTCATTTACATCGTATAGGCGACTGATTAAGGATAGTATTGTTGACTTTCCTGAACCTGTTTTTCCTAATATTGCTAAAGTTTTCCCTTTTTCGATAGTAAATGAAATATTTTCTAAAGCTTTGATGTTTGTATCTTCATAAACAAATGAAACGTTATTAAAAGCTATCGCTCCTTCAATTTTAGAATGTTCATTAGTGGTATTTTTAATTTCTGGTTCTTCTTTTAGAAACTCATTAATTCGCTTTTGAGATGCTTCTGCTTCTTGAACTAAAGAGGAAACCCAGCCTAATGAGGCTACTGGCCAAGTCAACATATTAATGTATAAAATAAATTGAGCAATTACACCAATACTTTCTATTTCAGGATCATTGTTAATGTACATGGAACCACCTACATAGACTACCACTAAATTACTCAAGCCAATAAGTAAAATCATTAACGGACCAAATAGTGAGTTCACTTTAGCCAAATCCATTGCCTTAGACTTACTTTCTTTTGTTAATTCAAAAAAATCATTTTGCTTTTTATTTTCAATTGCATAAGCCTTTATTACTCGCACTCCAGAAAATATTTCTTGTGTAAATGAAAATAAATTGGATAAATTTTGTTGAAAAGCACCACTTCTCTTATGAATTTCAGAACTGATTTTGAAAATACTATACGATAATAAAGGTAGTGGAAGTAAAGAATATAAGGTAAGCTTTGGCGAAATATTATACATATACACTACCACAATTGTAAATCGCATAATAGTATTTAAAGAGTACATAACGGCAGGTCCTACATACATTCTTACTTTACCTACATCTTCACTAATTCGATTCATCAAATCGCCTGTTCGGTTTCGCTTGTAAAAACTTTGTGTTAAATTTTGATAATGATTAAAAATTTCATTTTTCAAATCAAATTCAACGTAGCGAGACATTACAATGAGGGTTTGACGCATTAGAAAAGTAAAAAAACCAGCTATAATTGTGGTTGCCAGAATGTAAAGAATGTTTTTTAGTAAAGAATATTTTAATAGATCAACATCTTTATGTGTTGATTTTACAAAATCTTCAATCACTTTTATAGAGTTTCCAATAAGCTCTGGAGTAAATAAAGAAAATATTTGTGCGATAATGGTTATAAATAAGCCCAACAAGAAGCGATATTTATATTTGATAAAATATTTGTTTAAATATTGTAATTCTTTCATAGTATTTTTATATGTCATAACATTTTCTTATCAAATCCATTAAAAAGCTAATGTATTGATAATGAAGTATTATTCTTTTTTATAACATTTCATTGCTAAATTATTAAAAAATACATAATTTTTTAATTCATTTTAAAATTATCCGTAATATTGTAATCAAATATTGAATAATTTTCAACCCAAATCAAATCACATGACAGCAGATTTATTAAAAGCTAATGAGCTTCATAAAGTAGACCCAGTTTTTGGTCAAGTTTCTTTTGATGGTCATGAACAAGTTGTATTTTGTCACGACAAAGATACAGGATTAAAAGCAATTATTGGAATTCATAACACAGTTTTAGGACCAGCATTAGGTGGAACTAGAATGTGGAATTATACAAATGAGTGGGAAGCATTAAATGATGTTTTGCGTTTATCGCGTGGAATGTCTTTTAAAAATTCGATTTCTGGATTAAATTTAGGTGGAGGAAAAGCAGTTATCATTGGAGATGCTAAAACACAAAAAACACCTGAATTGATGACTAAGTTCGGTCAGTATGTAGATTCATTATCAGGAAAATATATTACTGCAGAAGATGTTGGTATGGAAACTAAAGATATGGATATTGTTAGTGAAGTAACAAAACATGTTGCTGGAATTTCTGTTGAAAAAGGAGGTTCTGGAAATCCATCACCAGTTACTGCTTATGGTGTGTTTATGGGGATGAAAGCTGCTGCAAAATATAAATTTGGCTCAGATAATTTAGAAGGTAAAAAAGTATTAGTACAAGGAATTGGTCACGTAGGTGAAGTGTTAGTGCAACATTTAACTGAAAGTGGAGCAATTGTAACAGTTACGGATATTAACGAAGATAGAGTGCATCAAATCGGTGCTAAATATGGTGCCAAAATATTTACAGGTTCAGATTTATATAGTGCAGATGTAGATATTTATGCGCCTTGTGCTTTAGGTGCTACAATTAATGATAATACAATTGATAAAATTAAAGCTTCAATTATTGCAGGAGCAGCAAATAATCAGTTAGCAAATGAGGCAGTTCATGGAAAAATTTTGAAAGAAAAAGGTATTTTATATGCACCAGATTTCTTAATTAATGCCGGTGGAGTTATCAATGTGTATTCTGAAATTGTAAATTGGTCAAGAGAGCAAGTGATGCAAAAAACAGAAAACATTTATAATACAGCATTAGAGATTTTCAAATTTGCTGACGATAATAATATTACAACACATCAAGCAGCTTTTTCAATGGCGCAAAAGCGTATTGATGATACAAAAAATGGATTAAACAAGTAATTCGTTTTAAATAAAATTGTATTTTTGCAGAGCGAAAGGAGTTATTCTTTCGCTCTCTTAATTTTATAAAGTTCTTAATTAGTATGTTAAACAGAAGACATATCCGCGTAAAAGTAATGCAAAGTATCTATGCTATGCATCAACACCAATCTGATAATTTAGATAAAGAAGAAAAATTCTTATTTCAAAGTATCGAAAACACACAAGACTTGTATCTTTTATTGCTTTCAGCACTTATTGAAATCAAAAAGAAAGAAGAAATTTACATGGAATTAGCTTCAAAAAAACATTTAGCTACTAAAGAAGAACGCAATCCAAGTTTAAAATTTGTTCAAAATAAAGTTTTAACGTTATTGGCCGAATCTGAAGCATTAGAAGAAGCATTAGAGGATCGAAAAATTAACAATTGGAAACAAAATGACGATATTATTTTAATGCTAATTGAATCGATTAAAGCTAGTGAATTGTATCAAAAATACATGCAAAAACCTCTAGGTAGCTTTGATGATGATAAATATTTTATAGCTGATTTATATACTGAAGTGATAGCTCCAAGTGATAAATTATACGACTATTTGGAAGATTATAAATTAACTTGGGTTGATGATTTGCCAGGAATTAATACTTTGATTTTAAAACAAATTAAACAATTAAAGTCGGTTGATGATACTTTGGTTGTTCCTAAAGTCTATAAGGATGAAGATGATAAAGATTTTGTGAAAAACCTATTTAGAAAAACAGTTTTAAACGAAGTTGAATTATCAAAAGAGTATATTGATAAAACACCAAATTGGGATGTTGAACGTATTGCAGAAATCGATACAATTATCTTAAAAATGGCTATTTGTGAATTGTTAAAATTTCCATCAATTCCTGCAAAAGTTACAATTAATGAATATTTAGAGATTGCAAAAGAATATTCTACACCAAAAAGTAGTATTTTTATCAACGGAATTTTAGACAACTTAGTCAAAGAATTCACCCAAGACGGGAAATTAAAAAAATCGGGTAGAGGTTTATTATAAAATTTAAAATTATGATGAAAAAATCAATTGGGTTTTTAGCCCTTTCAGTGGTTTTAATGACTACTTCATGCAAACAAGAGAGTGCAGCTGATAAAATTACTGATGCTGACATGAAAGCACTTGAGGCTGAAAAAGCATTAGGTGGAAAATTACCAAAAGTAAAACTAGATAAACTGGTTCATGACTTTGGAACTATTAACGAAGGTGATAAAGTAGAAACAGAATTCATTGTAACAAATGATGGTGAAGCGGATTTAGTAATTGCTGAAGCTAAAGGAAGTTGTGGATGTACTGTACCGCAACCACCAAAAGATCCTATTAAACCAGGAGATTCTGCGCCAATAAAAGTTTCTTTTAACTCTCAAGGTAAGCCTGGAGCACAAGAAAAAACAGTAACATTAACGACCAATACAGAAAATGGTCATGAAACATTTAAAATCAAGGCAAACGTAACACCAAAAGCGGGAATTGCCGCAACAAATAAATAATTTAAGTATATGAATGCAACTTTAATAATGCAACTTGTTCTAATGATTGCTGTGTTTTATTTTTTATTAATAAGACCACAACAACAAAGAGCAAAAAAAGAGAAAGCTTTTGAAAACGGATTGAAAGTAGGAGATAAAATTATTACTAAATCAGGAATTCATGGTAAAATTGCTGAAATGACAGAAGATACAGTGGTAATTGAAACAATGGCTGGAAAAATTAAAATGGAAAAATCAGCTATTTCATCTGAATTAAGTGCAAAATTAGCTGCTAAATAAGCTAAATATAATTATAAAAAAAGCCGAACTTCAATTGAAATTCGGCTTTTTTTTATCTGTATTTGTCGTTTAATCCTTTTCCTTCAAATATCATTGAAAGAGTTTTTTCTAGGCGAGCAAGTTGTGTTTTTTCTTGTTTGGCTGATGTAATGTGTTCAATAAATTCTCTTTGTTTATAGGGAGAAAATGCATTAAATTTTGTTTTTAATTCTAAATTATTGTCTAATTCTTTTTGAAGAATTTCAGGAATGATGGTTTCTTTTTTTTCTTTTGGAATCGTCAACCCTTTATCTTCAATTTCAATTGCCTCATAAATGTAGGATAAAATCAATTTTTCATCTATTTCATTTATTGATTTGAATCGCATTTGACGTAATGATTTTGTGTTTTCTTCATTAGCATTAATCAATAGTTTTTTTTCGTCTGTTAAAAAAACTCCATTGTAAAACCATATGCCAAAATAAGATTTGAAGCCACCAACACCGACTACATTTTTACTTTTGTGAGTATAAACAGGACCTCCCCATTTAGTAGTTTCTATAAGTGATGTTTTTTTAATGATGTTATGTAAAAGCTCAATTTCTTCAGCCCATTGGTTGGTTTTATTCCATTTATTTTCTTTTTCTAACATATACCTAATTTAATTATTTCAAAAATAATAAAATATGAGTTCATAAAAAAAGAGGAACTAAATCCTCTTTCTTGTTTTAAAATTTTACTTTAACAGTAATTGGTTTTCCAGCTCTTAGAATTGTAACATCTTTTTCATCACCAGCAGTTAATTTAGCTAAACAATCCATATAACTATATACTTCTTTGATTTCACAATCGCCAATTTTTATTAAAATATCTCCTTCTAAAATTCCAGCAGCATGTGCAGGGCGGTTTTCAGTAACACCATCAATATGCAAGCCATCTCCATGATCAGTATAATCAGGCATAATGCCCAAAGTTACTTTGTATTTTGGAACTGTTTTTCCTGCATTCATCGCGGTTTTAGTGAATTCAATTTTGTCTAAAGTTGCAATTTCATTTGATACTCTAAATACATAATCTACAATGTTTCTTACACCATAATAATTGATTTTATCTTCATCATCGCTAGGTTTGTGGTAATCATCATGTGTTCCTGTAAAGAAATATAACACCGGAATATCTTTTAAGTAAAAAGAAGTATGGTCTGATGGTCCTTGGCCGGTATTATCTAATGTAACATTGAATCCAGCCGGTTTGTTTTTGGTTACAATATTTGAAAAATCTGGAGCAGTTCCAATGCCTCCAACGACTAAACTTTTGTCTTTATCTAGGCGACCAATCATGTCCATATTTATCATAGTAACCACATTAGGATATAATGTTTTTAAAGTTTCAGCCATGTGTTTTGAACCAATTAAACCATCTTCCTCGCCAGAAAATAAAGCAAAAATATAGTTGACATTTTCTTTAGTTTTATTTTGAGAAAACATACGAGCTAATTCTAATACACCCGCTACACCCGAAGCATTATCATCAGCACCATTATGAATTTCTCCTGTAGAATTTGGTTGGGTTGAATGATTGTGCTCGTTTAATCCTAAATGGTCATAATGTGCTCCAATTACAATAGTTTTGGATGCTTTATTGTCTAAATAAGCAATAACATTTGTTCCACTATTAGATTTGTCATCAGCAGCGTTTGTGCTGTGCGGATTTACTTTTACTTTGTAATTAAATGTTTGTAAATATGATTTATTTGCATAAGGTTTTAGTCCCAAAGCTTTGAATTCTTTTACAATATATTCTGCTGCTTTTTTCTCTCCAGCAGAACCAGTTAATCGACCTTGTAATTCGTCTGAAGATAAATAAGAAATATGTTTTTTTAATGATTTTGGTTGCGCAATTTCTGCAGCATCACCTTCGACCCAATCAGCAATGAATACGTTAGTTTCTCTTGGTTTACTTTGCATCCTATTGCTAGAGAAAACTAATTTTTTACCATCAGGTGAAAACATAGGAAAAGCATTAAATTCACTATTCCAAGTAATTTGTTGCAAATTTTCTCCATCAATATCAATCATAAATAATTGAAAATCATAGCCTCTAGTAGAATGATGGTTTGAAGAGAAAATAATTTTTTTGTCAGATGGGTGAAAGTAAGGAGCCCAATTGGCTTTACCTAAATGCGTAATTTGTTTTAAATCTGAACCATCGATATTACAAGTATGTATCTCCATTTCTGACGGAGCAACTAAGTTTTGTGCTAATAAATCTTTATATTCTTTTATTGCTTCCGCTGTTTTTGGTCGCGAAGATCGAAATACTAATTTTTTACTATCGTGTGAAAAGAAACAACCACCATCATATCCTAATCCGAATGTAATTTGTTTTAAATTACTTCCATCAATATCCATTGTGTATAGTTCTAAGTCACCACTTCTGATACTTGTGAAAGCAATTTTTTTACCATCAGGTGAAACAACAGCTTCAGCGTCATAACCTGGTGTATTTGTTAATTGTTTAGTGATATTTCCTTTCAAATCAGAAATATAGATATCAAATTCAGGATAAATGGCCCACAAATATTTTCCATCAATTGGTTTTGGAGGAGCAGGACAAGCATGATCTGCGGCATGAGTTGAAGCATATAAAATATGTTGTCCGTCAGGCATGTAGTATGAACAGGTAGTTCTGCCTTTTCCTGTAGATACTAATTCTAAACTTTTTTCATTAAATTCTTGTGCTTGTAAATCCAACATAAAAATTTGGTCGCATGAAACACCAAATGCTTTGTTAGTAACTTGAAGTGTTAATTTATCTCCTTTTGGACTAAAGTAGGCTTCAGCATTATCTCCACCAAAAGTTAATTGTTTGATATTTTTTAAATGTTTTTCTTGTCCAAAACTTGTAATTGATGTAAAAAGCAATAAAATCAATAAACCATTTTGTTTGAAATTTAATTGGGACATATAGTTTTATTTGTAATTAATATAAATAGAGTGCTAATATACAAAAAAAACAAGCATTCAAAATGCTTGTTTTTGTAATAATTATCTCAAATAGAGTTGCTATATTATTTCTTTGTGCTAGCAGTAATTTCGGCAATTTTTACAATTACTTCAGTTGCTTTTACCATACTTTCGACTGGAACATATTCGTATTTTCCGTGAAAATTATGTCCTCCTGCAAAAATATTTGGACATGGTAATCCTTTGTAAGATAATTGACAACCATCGGTTCCACCACGAATAGGTTTAATTAATGGTTTGATGCCAAGTTCTTTCATCGCTTTTTCGGCAATTTCTACAATATGAAAAACAGGTTTTACTTTTTCTTTCATATTGTAATATTGGTCTTTTACTTCAGCAATTACAATTTCATCGCCAAATTGTTTTTTCCATTTTTTATTGAATTTCACAGCTAAATCTTGAACAAATTCTTTTCTTTCTTTGAATTTTTTAGCACTATGATCACGAATAATTAACTCAACAACAGTTTCTTCAATGCTTCCTGTGATTCCTACTACATGATAAAATCCTTCATAACCTTTTGTTTTTTCAGGAATTTCGTTCTTTGGTAATTTAGCAATAAACTGATTGGCTAAAAGCATTGAGTTAATCATTTTTCCTTTGGCATAGCCAGGATGTACGCTTTTTCCTTTGAATGTGATTTTAGCTCCAGCTGCATTAAAATTTTCATACTCTAGTTCGCCAATTTGACTTCCGTCCATGGTGTATGCCCATTCGCAACCAAATTTCTCTACATCAAATTTGTGTGCTCCACGTCCAATTTCTTCGTCTGGAGTAAAACCTACACGAATTTTTCCGTGTTTAATTTCTGGATGCTGAATTAAATGTTCCATTGCCGACATGATTTCTGTAATTCCAGCTTTATCATCAGCACCTAATAGTGTTGTACCGTCTGTTGTAATTAAAGTTTGTCCTTTGTATTGTAATAAATCTTTGAAATAACTCGGAGATAATACAATATTTTGTTTTTTATTTAAAACAATATCACCACCATCATAATTTTTTACAATTTGCGGTTTCACGTTAGCACCAGTAAAATCAGGAGTTGTGTCATAATGGGCTACAAAACCAATTGTTGGAACTTTATGTTTTACATTACTTTCTAGAGTAGCCATTACGTATCCATTTTTGTCTATGGTTACTTCAGTCATTCCCATTGCTTTTAATTCTTTAACTAAAAGATTAGCAAGGTCTAGTTGTTTTTTTGTACTTGGTGTAGTTTCTGAATTTGGGTCAGATTCCGTATCAATGGTTACGTAGCTTATAAAGCGATCGATAATGTGTTGCATGAATTTTTAAAATTTATACAAATGTACAAATTCAAATGATATTGTAATGATGCGTTTTTATAAAAAAATGTATCTTTGGAATCAAATTAGAATGCAATGATTACTACAGCAACAACAACTGAATTAGAACGTTATTTTAGTACTTTTAGAAAAGATATTATTGGTATCAATCAATCGTTTATTTCTCCATTTGGGGAACGAAAAATTATATACACGGATTGGACTGCCAGTGGTAGATTATATCGTCCTATTGAAGAAAAATTAATGAATGATTTTGGACCTTTTGTTGCGAATACACACACTGAAACCACAGTTTCTGGAACTGCTATGACAATGGCATATCATGAAGCTCGTCATATTATTAAGCACCATGTTAATGCAAATGTTGATGATATTCTTATTACTGATGGCACAGGAATGACGGGTGTTGTGAATAAGTTTCAACGCATTTTAGGGCTTCGTATACCTGAAAATTTAAAAGAATTTACTTCAATTCCAGAGGCTTTAAAACCTATAGTTTTCATTTCTCATATGGAACATCATTCTAATCAAACTTCTTGGTTAGAAACTATTGCAGATGTAGAAGTAATTCCTGCCAATGAGGAAGGGTTGTTTTGCGTTAATGAATTCAAACAATTACTTGAAAAATACAAACACAGAAGTTTTAAAATCGCCTCTATTACTTCTTGTTCTAATGTAACCGGAATAAAAACTCCTTATCATGAAGTTGCTAAAATAATGCATCAAAATAATGGTGTGTGTTTTGTAGATTTTGCATGTTCTGGTCCTTATGTAACAATAGATATGCATCCTGAAGATGCTGAAAGTTATTTGGATGCAATTTTCTTTTCACCACATAAATTTTTAGGTGGTCCTGGTACTTCGGGAGTATTGATTTTTAATAAAAATTTATACAAAAACAATGTGCCAGATTGCCCAGGTGGTGGAACAGTAAGTTGGACAAATCCTTGGGGAGAGCATAAATATATTGACAATATAGAAGATAGAGAAGATGGAGGTACTCCAGGCTTCTTACAAGTGATTAAAACTGCTTTGGCTATTCAGTTGAAGGAAAAAATGGGTGTACAAAATATTTTAGACAGAGAACATGAACTCGTTGATTATATTTTTTCAGAATTAAATTCAATAGATAATTTACACATATTAGCCAATCAACACCAAGATAGGTTAGGGGTAATTTCTTTTTACATTGATGATTTGCATTATAATTTAGGAGTAAAACTATTGAATGATAAATTTGGTATCCAAACGCGTGGTGGATGTAGTTGCGCAGGAACTTATGGGCATTATTTACTGCATGTAGACCAAGAAACTTCACATAATTTAGTTTGTCAAATTAGTTCTGGTGATTTAATTCAAAAGCCAGGATGGATTAGAATGTCGATACATCCAACAACTACTACAGAAGAAATCCAATATGTATGCGAAAGCATCAAATCCTTAGCCGTTGATCATAAAGAATGGAAGTTAGATTATATTTATAATGCTAAAACAAATGAATTTACGCATACAAACGCGCTAAATTCTGAAAAGCAAATGGTTGAAAACTGGTTTAAAGTTTAGTTTTTCTTGTGTTTCCAGCGTTTGTGCGTCCATAAATAAAATTCTGGTGCTTCATGAATTTGTTCTTCTACAAGTTGTAAAAATCTATCCGTAATATCATAGTTTGGAACAGATTTTACATCTTCAGAAAGTACTTCAAAACTTGCTTGGTAATAACCTCTTTTAATCTTTTTGGTTCTAAGAAATATTACATTCATGTCAAAACGTTTTGCTAGCATCTCAGCTCCTGTATGAACAGGGACTTCATGCCCCATA
Source organism: Flavobacterium sp. (assembly GCF_035299005.1). Taxonomy (GTDB): domain Bacteria; phylum Bacteroidota; class Bacteroidia; order Flavobacteriales; family Flavobacteriaceae; genus Flavobacterium. The sequence goes on along the minus strand of NZ_DATGXL010000015.1, from coordinate 31,048 downwards.
AAAGAAGCCCAATGATATGCAGCACTTGGTTTTGGAGATTGATCACTAGCAAATCCATATAATGACAAAATTCCTTGTTTGTGATTTTCAGCAATTGTTGGAATCGTCTCTTTTGTAGTAATTAATTCGGCTTTAAATTTTGAACGAATTTGTTTTACTAATTTATCAAAATAAGGGTTTGCTATTTTCTTGTAAATTCCAAATCCTTTATAATTGATATGATAATTCATTGAAACTACCCATTCATAACTAGCATAGTGCGCACAAAGTAAGGCAATACTTTTGTTTTGTTTTTCCAGTTCATGATATACCTCCATGTTTGTAAATGTAAAACGCTTTTCTACTTCTTTTTGAGAAATGGTAAGTGTTTTTATCATTTCTAAAAACATATCACACATGTGACTATAAAACTTTTTTTCTATGCTAAGTCTTTCTTTATCTGATAAATGGGGTAATGCTAAAGCAATATTTGCACGAACTGTTTTTTTTCTATATCCAATCAAATTATAGGTTAAAAAATAAACAAAGTCAGAAAATAAATAGAAAATTGGAAATGGGAGTATAGAAATCAACCAAAGTATTGGATATAATAATAAATAGATGAGTAACTGCATTTGTATATTTTTTTACAAATATACTTTTTTAGTTCTAAGTTAATTAGCCAAACTATTCTTAAATTTACAAAAAAATAAGAATAATGAATTTTATATTGATTGCACTTATCGTTGCAAACCTGCTCATTAGTTATAAAGGATTTAATGATACTTCATTTTTTAGAAAGCACGAATTTCACATCGGAAGTATTAAATCAGGTGAGCAATTCAGATTATTTACTTCAGGTTTTTTACATGTTGATTTCCAACATCTATTTTTTAATATGTTCACATTATACTTGTTTGCACCTTATGTTTTTATAAATCTTAGTAATTTGTATTTTCTATATATCTATTTTGGTAGTTTAATTGCTGGAAGTTTACTAACATTATATTTTCATAAAAATGATTATTATTACAGAGCCGTTGGTGCCTCGGGAGCAGTAACGGGAGTTATTTATAGCGCTATATTATTAGAACCAAATATTTATATGTATGGATTTATTCCAGGTTATATTTTTGGATTTGGCTATCTATTACTATCAATTTATGGGATGAAATCAAAAAGTGATAATATCGGACATGTGGCTCATTTTGGTGGCGCAATTGGTGGTTTTGGAATCACATTAGCTCGTGAACCTTATTTGATAACAAGCGAACCCATAACAGTTTTGGCATTGTTAGTTCCAATTGTTGTTTTATTTTTTATGGAAAAAACAAACAAATTATAACTTTTGGCACAAAACTTGAAAATGACTAATCATAAAAAGAATAGATTATGAAAAAATTAATTTTAGTACTAACATTATTGGGAACTATGGTACACGCACAAGAGGTAAAACAAATACCTCAAATTAGTATTTCTGGAGAAGGAAAAATAAAAGTAACTCCAGATGAAGCTTTAATTACGGTTTCTGTTGAAAATACTGGTAAAGAAGCCGCAGAAGTAAAAAAGAAAAACGATGAAACTGTTGACAAAGTATTAAAGTTAATCAAGCAAAAAGGAATTCCAACGGCTGATTATCAAACACAACGTGTAAACTTGTATAAAAATTACGATTATAACACAAAAAAATACAATTATGTGGCCAATCAAACCATTACCATTTATTTGAAAGATTTGTCAAAATATGATAAATTAATGATGGATTTAGTTGATAGTGGCATCAATAATATTCAAGGTGTGGAATTCAAATCATCAAAAATTAAAGAGTTTGAAAAAGAAGCACGGAAAAAAGCTATGCTAGATGCGAAACAAAAAGCGGATGACTATGTTTCGGTTTTATCTGGCCAAAAAGTAGGTAAAGCGTTGTTAATTTCGGATAATTCTTATACACGTTATCCGCAACCTGTTTTTGCAATGGCTAAATCAGTTGATACGGCTTACGAACAAATGCCAGAAAGAGAAACTTTAGCAATTGGTGAAATTGAAATTGTAGCAAATGTTTCAGTTACTTTTGTTTTAGAATAATCACATATTTTATCTCATTAAAAAAGCCACTACAATTCGTAGTGGCTTTTTTTAACAAACTAAACCAATTATATCACTGTATTAAAAAGCGTATTTATTTTCGCTAATAATTTTTGCAGCAATTTTTTCACGAAGACCAATTACATTTGGCATATTCGTATATTTTGTAAAACGTTTTAATCCCATTAACATCATGCGTTGTTCGTCACCTTCAGCAAAAGAAACAATTCCTTCTTTTCCTTTTTGGTTCACGATATCTACGGCATGATATAGGTATAATTTTGCCATAGCAATTTGCTCCTGAACTTTGTCTTCTCCTTCTTTTTTAGCTAATTTTTCCGTTCTAAGAATAGTACTTTCAGCCATGTAAATTTCGATTAAGATATCAGAAGCGGCCATTAATAATTGTTGGTGTGATTCTAACTCTGGTCCGTATTTTTGAACCGCAGCACCTGCAACCATTAAGAATACTTTTTTCAATTTGGCAATCATTTCTTTTTCTTCAGCAAATAATTCTGAATAATCTGGAACGTCAAATGATGGAATTCCCATTAGTTCTTCGGCAACAGCCATTGCTGGACCTAATAAATCCACGTGACCTTTCATTGCTTTTTTCACTAACATACCAACTGATAACATTCTGTTAATTTCGTTAGTTCCTTCGTAAATTCTTGCAATACGAGCATCTCTCCAAGCACTTTCCATTGGTGCATCTTCTGAGAATCCCATGCCACCAAATATTTGAATTCCTTCGTCTGTACAAGCTTGCACATCTTCAGAAACGGCTACTTTTAAGATAGAACATTCGATTGCGAATTCTTCAACACCTTTTAATTCTGCTTCTTGGTGTGAATTCCCTTCACTTACTCTAATATTAATTCTGTTTTCAATATCTGCAGCTGCTCTGTAAGTTGCACTTTCCCCAGCATAAGCATTTGTTGCCATTTCAGCAATTTTAGCTTGAATTGCTCCAAAACTTGAAATAGGTGTTTTAAACTGAACTCTTTCGTTAGCATAATGTACCGCTCCAGTAACTGTTCTACGTTGTGCTTCCAAACAAGCTGCTGCTAATTTAATACGCCCAACATTTAAAGCATTCATAGCAATTTTAAAACCTTCGCCACGACCTGCTAACATATTTTCTACAGGAACTTTTGTTTCGTTAAAGAAAACTTGGCGAGTAGAAGAGGAGCGAATACCTAATTTGTGTTCTTCGTCACCCATTGAAATTCCGTTTGAAGGATCATTTTCAACGATGAAACCTGTAATATTTTTATCATCTTCGATTCTAGCGAAAACTATCATTAAATTACAAAAACCAGCATTAGAAATCCACATTTTTCCACCTGTGATTTTATAATGCGTTCCGTCTTCTGAAAGAACTGCTTTTGTTTTTCCTGAATTTGCATCTGAACCAGCTCCAGGTTCTGTTAAACAATAAGCACCAAACCATTCGCCAGAAGCTAATTTTGGTACATATTTTTGTTTTTGCTCTTCTGTTCCGTATAAGGTAATTGGCATCGTTCCAATTCCAGTATGCGCTCCAAAAGCTGTTGAAAATGAACCCGTTGCTCCTGAAATATAATCACAAACTAAAACGGTGTTTACGAATCCCATTTCCATTCCGCCATAAGCAGCAGGAACAGCAACGCTTAGGTAACCCAATTCACCTGCTTTGCGCATGATGTCTTCAGTTAAAGCGTAATCTTTCTTTTCGAAGCGCTCTTTGTTTGGCCAAATTTCTTTGTCTACGAATTCGATAACCGAATCACGCATCATAACTTGTTCTTCATTGAAGTCTTCTGGTGTGAAGATGTCTTCGCATTTTGTTTCTTTTACAAGGAATTGTCCTCCTCTGATGATATCTGACATAACTTTTATTTTTTTAGAGAAAAGAAAATCTTAATTTCTAATCATTTATTGGTTAATTATTTTTTTGGAACACAGATTGAATGAATGGATAAAATTTTAAAAATTTCTCTAATTTTTCTAATCTGTGTTCCTTCTTTTTTATTTCAAAAATTCAAAAATTCCAGCAGCACCTTGACCTGTTCCAACACACATTGAAACGATTCCGTATTTGCTGTTTCTTAATCGCATTTCATCAAATAATTGAACGGATAATTTAGCACCAGTACAACCTAGCGGGTGACCTAAAGCAATAGCGCCTCCATTCACGTTTACGATTTCAGGATTTAAACCTAATTCTCTCACAACCGCTAAAGATTGAGCTGCGAAAGCTTCGTTTAATTCAATTAAATCGATTTGGTCTTGTTTTAATCCCGCTTGTTTTAATGCTTTTGGAATTGCTGTAACTGGTCCGATACCCATGATTCTTGGTTCTACACCTGAAGCAGCGTAGCTTACCATTCTTGCAATTGGTTCTAAGTTCAATTCTTTTACCATTTCTTCGCTCATGATTAATACGAAAGCCGCTCCATCACTCATTTGTGAAGAGTTTCCAGCCGTAACCGAACCATCAGCAGCGAATACTGGTCTTAATCCAGCTAAAGCTTCAACAGAAGTTCCAGCTCTTGGACCTTCGTCTTTATTCACTACGTATGATTTTGTTTCTTTTTTACCGTTTTCGTTGATAAACGTTTGTTCTACTGTGATAGGAGCGATTTGTTTATCGAATTTCCCTTCTGCTTGCGCTTTTAAAGCTTTCATGTGTGATTGATAAGCAAATTCATCTTGATCAACACGAGAAACATTGAATTGTTTTGCAACTGCTTCAGCTGTTAAACCCATTCCCCAGTAATAATCTTCGTGACCTGCAGCGGCAACTTTATAATCTGGTGTTGGTTTGTAACCACCCATTGGAATATAACTCATGCTTTCAGCACCACCAGCAATGATACAATCTGCCATTCCTGATTGAATTTTAGCCGTTGCCATTGCAATAGTCTCAACTCCAGAAGCACAATATCTGTTTACTGTAACTCCAGGAACATCCGTGATTTTTAATCCCATTAACGAAATTAAACGCCCAACGTTCAAGCCTTGTTCTGCTTCAGGCATGGCGTTTCCTACCATTACGTCATCAATACGTGTTTTGTCGAAATCAGGCAAATCCTTCATCATGTGTTCGATGGTTTCTGCCGCTAATTCATCAGGTCTTTTGAATCGGAATACCCCTTTTGGAGCTTTTCCAACTGCTGTTCTATATCCTTTTACTATATATGCTGTTTTACTCATAGTTGTTTTATTTAGTATATTGTATATTGAATAATGTATATTGATTTATTTCGAATCAATTGTACTTTGTAATTTGATTATCATGTTTTGAATATGTTGTATTTCAGATTCTAAAAATTTGAAATCAGATTCAATTATATGACCTAAATTTTTGCAAATTATTAGTTGTGTTTCAAACTCAAATGCAGAACCTAAAGATATTCCAAGAAAATTGCTAAAGTCTTTATCCGTTTTTCTACCACAACCTTCTGCAATATTAGATGGAATTGAAACAGCACATCTTCTTATTTGAGAAGTTAAACCATAAATTTCTTCTTTAGGAAATGATTGTGTTTTCAAATATGTTTCAGTAACTAATTCAATTGCTTTTTGCCAAACCTTTAATTCTTTGAAATAATTCATATCATTTAATTTACATTATACAATTTTACAATATGCATTATACGATTAATTACGTAATGGTTTCCCTTTGGTTAACATGTACTGAATTCTTTCTAAAGATTTTCTTTCTCCAGTTAATGATAAAAATGCTTCTCTTTCTAAATCCAATAAATATTGTTCAGAAACTAAAGTTGCCTCTGATAAATCACCACCAGCCATTACATAAGCCAGTTTGTTAGCAATTTTCTTATCGTGTTCAGAAATATATTTACCAGCTTCCATTTGGTCAGTTCCTACTAAGAACATACCTAAAGCCTGTTTCCCTAAAACTTTGATGTCTTTTCTTCTTACTGGCTGCGTATAACCTTGTTCCGCCATTTGTAACGCTACTTGTTTAGCTGTTGCGATTTGACGGTCCTTGTTCACGACCACTATATCTCTTCCTTTTTGTAAAACTCCAGTATCAAAAGCTTCATAAGCCGAAGTGGCTACTTTTGCCATACCAACAGTTAAGAAATATTCTTGAAGAACATTTAATTCTACGTCGTTTTTGCGGAATAAATCAGAAGCTCTTAACGCCATTTCTTTAGAACCTCCACCTCCTGGAATTACTCCAACACCAAATTCTACTAATCCGATGTATGTTTCTGCTGCGGCAACAGCTCGGTCAGCGTGCATGGTTAATTCGCAACCACCACCTAATGTCATTCCATGAGGAGCAGCAATAACTGGAATTGCAGAATAACGACAACGCATCATCGTGTCTTGGAACATTTTGATAGCCATGTTTAATTCGTCATATTCTTGCTCAACAGCCATCATGAAAATCATTCCTAAATTAGCTCCAACAGAGAAATTAGCGCCTTGATTTCCAATCACTAAACCATTGTAGTCTTTTTCAGCAATATCAATAGCTTTGTTGATTCCTTGTAAAACACCAGCTCCGATAGAATTCATTTTTGAAGTAAATTCTAAATTGATGATGCCATCACCTAAATCGGTAATGATTGCATCGCTGTTGTTCCATATTTTTTTGCTTTCGCGAATGTTATTTAATATAATGAAAGCATCCTGACCCGGAACTTTCTCTACTTTTTTGTTTATGATAGAGTAGAAGTGCGTTGCTCCATCTTTAATCGAATAGAAAGAAGTGTTTCCTGAAGCTAACATATCTGTTACCCAAGCAGCTGGTTGATAACCTTCCGCTTTCATTAATTCGATTCCTTTTTCAACACCGATGGCATCCCAAATTTCGAACGGACCGTTTTCCCAACCAAATCCTGCTTTCATAGCATCGTCGATTTTGTAGAAAGCGTCTGTGATTTCAGGAATTCTATTAGAACAATATTGGAACATGGAAGCGAAGTTTTTTCTGTAGAAATCGCCTGCTTTGTCTTTTCCAGTTACTAAAACTTTGAATCTGTCGATTGGTTTTTCAATCGTTTTGGTTAATTCTAAAGTTGCGAAAGAAGCTTTTTTATTTGGTCTGTAAGTTAAAGTATCTAAATCTAATGTTAAGATATCTTTTCCTTCTTTTTTATAGAAACCTTGTCCTGTTTTGCTTCCTAACCATTTGTTTTCCATCATTTTGTTAACAAATTCAGGAAGTTTGAATAATTCATGTGCTTCGTCGTTTGGACAATTTTCATAAATTCCGTTAGCCACGTGAACTAAAGTATCTAAACCAACTACATCAACCGTTCTAAAAGTAGCCGATTTTGGACGACCAATAACGGGTCCTGTTAATTTATCCACTTCTTCAACGGTTAATCCCATTTCCTTTACTTGGTGGAATAAACTTTGAATTCCGAAGATTCCGATTCTATTTCCGATGAAAGCTGGTGTGTCTTTTGCTACAACTGAAGTTTTTCCTAAGAATTTTTCACCATAACCATTTAAGAAATCCAATACTTCATTAGATGTTTTTGGACCTGGAATGATTTCAAATAATTTTAAGTAACGTGCTGGATTAAAAAAGTGCGTTCCACAGAAATGTTGTTGGAAATCTTCGCTTCTTCCTTCGCTCATAAACTGAATCGGAATACCAGAAGTATTTGAGGTTACTAAAGTTCCTGGTTTTCTGAATTTGTCAATTTGTTCAAAAACAATTTTTTTAACATCTAAGCGTTCTACTACAACTTCAATAATCCAATCTACACTGGCAATTTTTGCCATGTCATCAGTGGTGTTTCCTGTAGTAATTCGGTTAGCAAAACTAGTATGATAAATAGGAGAAGGCTTTGATTTTAAAGCATTTGCTAGATGATCATTTACCAATCTATTTCTAACAACTTTACTTTCTAAAGTTAATCCTTTTTTCTGTTCTGCTTCGGTAAGTTCGTTTGGTACAATGTCTAATAATAAGACTTCTACACCAATATTTGCAAAATGGCAGGCTATGCCACTTCCCATAATACCCGAACCGATAACAGCTACTTTTTTAATATTTCGTTTCATGTTGTTGATAGGGTTTGTTTTTATTTGTCGTTAAATATTTTTTTATCCGTAATTAGCTCATTAATGATTTCGGCTACTTCCATGAAATTTTGCAATTTTTCATCGGTTAAATTAGCTCTAACAGTATCGTTAAATCGTAATACTGTGTTTTTTGAAAGTTCTCTTTTTTCTTTACCTAGTTCAGTTAAATAAATTAGAACGCCTCTACCATCAGCTGGATTTTTTTTACGGATAATTAATCCTTTTTCTTCCATTGATTTTAAGGTACGAGTAAGACTAGTTGCTTCCATTCCCATTCGCGGACCTAGTGTGGTTGACGGTGTTCCATTTTCTCTATCAATGCTTAAAAGCGCAAAACCTGTCGCCATAGTAGCACCATATTTAGTCGCTTCTTCATTATACATTCTAGCAACTGCTTGCCAAGTATATCTTAATATATAGTCAATTGTTTTGTCTTGCATAATCTAAATTTGTCCAAATATAAAAAAAAATACTATGCACGCATAGTATTTTAAGATTTTTTTCTTGATTTAATGATTTTTTAACATTTAAAAAATGAAAATCCACCAAAAGGTGGATTTTTTTATTGTTCTCCGTAAATTTTAGTGTATAAGTTTAAATATTTTTCTTTAATTACTTTACGTTTTAATTTCATTGTTGGGGTTAAATGCCCGTCGTTAATTGACCATACATCTGGTGTAAGTTCAAAACGTTTTACTTTTTCCCAATTACCAAAGCGCTCATTATAATGATCGATTTCCTCTTGAATTCGTTTGATTACTACTGGATTTGAACAAATTTCTTCATTAGAATCACCTAATTTTACATCTGGATGTTTAATTGCCCAATCTTTAATAAAATCAAAAGCTGGTTGTATAAATGCTGCTGGCATTTTTTCGCCTTCACCAATTACCATAATCTGCTCAATAAATCTTGACTGTTTAAATGTGTTTTCCAGTAATTGAGGTGCTACATATTTGCCGCCAGATGTTTTGAACATTTCTTTTTTACGATCAGTGATTTTTAAGAATCCTTCACTGTCTATTTCTCCAATATCTCCTGTGTGGAAATATCCTCCTTTTAATACCTCATTAGTTTGTGTTTCATCTTTGTAGTAACCCATCATTACATTCGGGCCTTTACATAAAATTTCACCGTCTTCTGCAATTTTTACTTCAACACCATCTAAAACTCTACCTACAGTTCCTACTTTAAAACCTCTGTTTCTCATATCATTAACAGATACTACTGGTGATGTTTCGGTTAAGCCATAACCCTCCATAACTGGAATTCCAGCTGCTGTAAATACTTTGGTTAGTCTTGGTTGTAAAGCGGCACTACCAGATACTAGTAATTCTAACTCGCCTCCAAGCGCTTCTTGCCATTTTGAGAAAATTAATTTTCTAGCAATTTTTAATTGGAATTCATAGAACCAACCATTTTCTTGATAAGGTTTGTATTGGATTCCTAATCCAGTTGCCCAAAAGAATAATTTCTTTTTGATACCAGTTAATTCAGCACCTTTTGCATAAATTTTGTCGTACACTTTTTCCAATAAACGAGGAACAACTGACATTACATGTGGATGTACTTCTTTTAAATTGTCTGATATTTTTTCAATGCTCTCGGCAAAGTAAATTGAAATACCATAATATTGGTATAAATAAGTTAACATTCGCTCAAAAATATGGCAAATAGGTAAGAAACTTAATGCTTTAGTATCACCAGGTCTTAAAGGAACTCTTGGCGCACTTAGTAAAACATCTGAAACAATATTTTGATGCGATAACATCACACCTTTAGGTTTCCCTGTAGTTCCAGAAGTATATATAATAGTAGCTAAATCAGTTGTACTTACATTGTTTTTGCGGTCTTCTACAACATCTTGATTTGATGCATCGGCTCCAAGTTCGAGAATTTCTTTCCAACTTTTACATCCATCAATATCATTGTAGGAATAAATAGCCTTTAGATTTGGAATGTTTTTTTGTACAGCAACTAGTTTGTCATATACTTCTTGATCCGAAACAAAACAATAAGAAGATTCAGAATGATTTAAAATGTATTCGTAATCTTCAGATGAAATCGTTGGATAAATGGGAACAGTTTGTGCACCAGTTTGCAAAGCGCCAATATCTGTGATGTGCCATTCCGTTCTATTATTTGACGAAATGATTGCGATTTTATCATTTTTTTGAACACCTAAACGAAGTAACCCTCTCGAAATAGCATTAGCTTTATCAAGATATTCTTTAGTAGAGGTTTTTACCCATTGGTCACCATATTTAGTAACTAAAGCATCAGGTAAGTTATATTTTTCTAATTGGTGATAAGGAAAATCGAATAAGCGTGTAATATTGTTCATAATTCACAATTAATATTTGTTGCAAATTATAAAAATAAAACTAATTGTGCAATTTTTTAAACAATTGATAATCTTTAGTTTAATTTTTTAAGAATAATAAATTACTATGCAAGCCTACTAAATTTACTTTAATTGCGAAAGAGTAATGCAAATAATTGAAATTATGGCTAAAACAATTCCAAAATAGTTCCATTTGGTCATTTTTTCCTTAAATAGGAGTATTCCTGCTAAGCTTCCCAAAACAATTACTCCCATATTCATTCCTGCAAAAACGGTTGATGGATTTTCAGACAAGGCTTTGTGTGCTTTTAAATAAAATAGGATATTTCCAAAATTTAAAAGACCTAATCCGATGCCCCAAAGGCAGTTTTTGAATTTGATGTTTTCTTTTTGAAAGATAATCTTGTAGAATAATATTAAAAGCGAAACTACAAAAGCACCACAAAAAATAAAAAACAAGGTGGTTGTAAATGGAATACTACTTGAAGCGGCAACTTTTTTAAACAATGTATCTATAATTCCAAAACCAAGTAAAACCAATATAGGATACAATAATTTAGAAGGCGAATTTTTAATTTCAGATTTTTTAAATAACATGAAAAATATAGCTGAAAAACCAATAATTAAGCCAGCAATCTTATAACTGTTAAATGTTTCTTGAAAAATAAAATAGGAAGCAATTATAGGGATAAAAAGAGACAACCGTTGGGCAATATCTGTTTTAACAATTCCAGTATGCTTTATGGAAGTGTTTTGAAAAAGAAACACAATAGGCAATAATATAGAAAGACTAATCAATAACTCCAAAGGAAGCGCATTATTACTTTCTTTAATTTGAGGATTAAATAAAAAGTAAGTAAATAACAATGCTACACTATAGTTCCAAGTGATGATTTGAAAAATATGCAATGAATAACGTTTGGCTATTTTCAGTAATATTCCAACGGATACACTACAAATGACGCTTAAAATGACATACCACATAATTAGGCTCTATAGGATAAAGTTCCATATTTCCAATCACTTACATAGCCATATATCAACAGCATAAATACTACAATTTCAAAAAATATCAACAGTGTGAATACAACCATTCGGATTGAAAAATGTAATTTTTTATAGTAATCTTTAAACGTCTGGTAATAGCTAAAGATAGGAAAAAACAACACGGCAAACGAAGTAAAAAAACTAAAATAGCCAGATACTGAGTCAAAGTATTTTGTAAAATCTAATAACGAAATAATTGAATCTGCTGAAATAATCAAAAGCATTCCTAAAAAAGTAATTCCAGCTATAATAAAATGTTCGCTAAAATTTAATCTTCGTTTTCTAAAAAGTAAAAAGCTATTTACTGCAAATAACGGAACAAAAGAAAAGATCAAAATTTTGGCATAATCGGTAAAAAAATGCTCAAACTTTTTTCCAGTAACATTGCTTTCTTCTACAAAAGTTTTACCAATGTAAATTTCGGATAATTTATCGTAATAATTTGATAAAAACAGATTCAAACCAATTAACAATAGAATGAAATAGAAAACATTGTAATAACGAATTCTTTTACCTTCAATATAATCCAAAGCTGCTTTTCCAGGTCGAGTAAGCGATTCTTTGGCCGTAAAAAGCATTCCTTTTTCAACATGAAACAAACCATGTAACACATCATGAGCAACAAAATGTTTAAAGGTAATACGGTGTATGTCCGTTTTTTGCCCACAGTTATTACAAAAGTTTCCGCTGACTTCGCTTTCGCAATTTAAACACTTAGAAGAATGCCCCATTTTTATAAATTTTGAATCACAATATTACAAAAAAAATCAGCTTATTAAAAGCTGATTTTTAATATTATTTCTTATTCTCAATCCATTTTCTAGCGTTTACAAAAGCTTCTAGCCAAGGAGAAACTTCATCTTTTTGACCACGGTCTGGATAATGCGCCCAGTTCCAAGGGAAAGTCGAACGCTCAATGTGTGGCATCATCACTAAATGTCTTCCCGTTGTATCACACATCATAGCGGTATTGAAATCAGAACCATTTGGATTCGCTGGATAACCTTCGTAAGCATATTTAGCAACAATGTTATATTTTTCTTCTGAATAAGGTAATTTGAATTTTCCTTCACCGTGTGAAATCCAAACGCCTAATGTTGTTCCTTCTAATGTAGATAACATCACCGAATTATTTTGCTGAATAGTTACCGAAGTAAAGCCACTTTCGTGTTTGTTCGAAGTATTGTGGTGCATTTTTCCGTGAACTTCGTGTTCTGGATTGATCAATTCTAATTCCATTAACAATTGACAACCATTACAAATTCCGACTGAAAGCGTGTCTTCGCGTTTGAAGAAATTTTTCAAAGCTGTATTTGCTTTTTCGTTGTATAAAAATGCTCCAGCCCAACCTTTAGCCGAACCTAAAACATCAGAATTAGAGAAACCTCCAACAGCACCAATGAATTGAATATCTTCCAATGTTTCTCTTCCCGAAATTAAATCGGTCATGTGAACATCTTTTACATCAAATCCTGCTAAATACATAGCATTTGCCATTTCACGTTCTGAATTACTTCCTTTTTCACGAATGATTGCTGCTTTTGGTCTTGAACCAACAGGAGCAATGTCAGCCTGAGCTTGTCGAAGGGTTCCATCAAAATGCGTTGGGAATGTGAACTGTAATTTTTGGTTTTTATAATTGTCAAAACGTGCTTGCGCCATTCCGTTTTTAGATTGTTTTGAATCTAATAAGAACGATGTTTTAAACCAAGTATCACGAAGAGAAGCTACATCTAAATTTAATACTGAAGTTTCAGAAATAATTTCTAATTTTCCGTTAGTCGTAACTGTTCCTAAATTAAAAAATTCAACTTGATTTTCGGTTAATTGTTTTTCAAATTCTTCATTATTAGCTGGTTGTACAACAATTCCAATGTTTTCTGAAAACAATATTTTAACTAAATCTTTTTCTTTAAAACAATCAAAATTTAATGCCATCCCAGTTTCCTCAAAGTGAGGAATTTCCCCTTCGGGGGTTAGGGGGCTAAAACACATTTCTAATAAAGTAGTGATTAAACCACCGCTTCCAATATCGTGTCCAGCTTTAATTTTTCTATCTTTAATTAAATCTTGTAAAACATTGAAGGCTTTTTTAAAGAATTCCGAATTTTGAATCGTAGGAACATCATTTCCAATTTTATTCAACACCTGAGCAAATGAACTTCCACCTAATTTAAACGAATCTTGCGATAAGTTGATGTAGTAAATATTTCCTCCATTTCGTTGTAATACAGGTTCAACAACTTTCGTAATATTCGAACAATTTCCAGCGGCCGAAATAATAACCGTTCCTGGAGCAATTACTTCGTCATTTGGATATTTTTGCTTCATTGAAAGTGAATCTTTTCCTGTTGGAATATTGATTCCCAATTCAATAGCGAAATCAGAACAACCTTTTACAGCTTCATACAAACGAGCATCTTCTCCTTCATTTTTACAAGCCCACATCCAGTTTGCGGATAATGAAACCGATTGTAAACCATCTTTTAACGGAGCCCAAACGATATTCGATAATGCCTCAGCAATAGCTGTTCTTGAACCCGCAACTGGATTCACCAAGGCCGAAATAGGCGAGTGCCCAATCGATGTAGCAATTCCTTCTTTTCCTTTGAAATCCAATGCCATTACGCCGACATTGTTTAAAGGTAATTGTAATGGACCCACGCATTGTTGTTTTGCTACACGTCCGCCAACACAACGGTCAACTTTATTAGTTAACCAATCTTTACAAGCAACGGCTTCTAATTGTAAAACTTGACTTAAGTAGCTTCCAATATTTTCTTTTGAATATTCTAAATCGCTGTAATTTGTACTAACAGTTTTGTCCGTCATAATTGTTTTTGGCGAACTTCCGAAGAAGTCTTCCAAAGCATAATCCATTGGTTTTAAACCTGTAGATTTTGATTCGAATGTAAATCTATGGTCGTTGGTTACGTCACCTACTTGATACATTGGAGAACGCTCTCTGTCTGCAATTCTTTGTAAAGTTTCGATGTCTTTTTCACCAATCACCAATCCCATTCTTTCTTGCGATTCGTTTCCGATGATTTCTTTTGCTGAAAGAGTAGGGTCACCAACAGGTAATTTATCTAAATCAATTAATCCACCAGTTTCTTCCACTAATTCTGATAAACAATTCAAATGTCCGCCTGCTCCATGATCGTGAATGGAAACAATTGGATTGTTATCACTTTCTACCAAACCACGTATAGCATTAGCCGCACGTTTTTGCATTTCTGGATTCGAACGTTGGATAGCATTCAATTCAATTCCTGAACCAAAAGCACCTGTATCTGCTGACGAAACCGCAGCACCGCCCATTCCAATTCTATAATTTTCACCTCCTAAAATAACGATTTTGTCGCCTTCTTGTGGTTTCTTTTTTATCGCTTGATCTAATTTTCCGTAACCAATTCCACCCGCTTGCATGATTACTTTATCGTAACCAATTTTACGATTGTTTTCTTCGTGCTCAAAAGTTAAAATAGACCCTGTAATTAATGGTTGTCCAAATTTATTCCCAAAATCAGAAGCTCCGTTAGAAGCTTTAATTAAAATATCCATTGGTGTTTGGTACAACCAAGGTCTTTCAGTCATTCCGTTTTCCCAAGGACACTCATTTTCTAAACGAGAATAAGAAGTCATGTAAACCGCAGTTCCCGCTAAGGGTAACGAACCTTGTCCACCTGCTAAACGGTCACGAATTTCTCCTCCAGAACCTGTTGCTGCTCCATTGAATGGTTCAACTGTTGTTGGGAAGTTGTGTGTTTCTGCTTTTAAGGAAAGTACTGAATCAAATGCTGTTTCTTGGTAGAAGTCTGGCTTGTCAGCACTTTTTGGAGCAAATTGCGTTACTTTCGGTCCTTTAACAAAAGCTACGTTATCTTTATATGCCGAAACAATATCGTTTGGATTGGTTTCTGATGTTTTCTTAATTAATTTGAATAAAGAAGTTGGTTTTTCTTCGCCATCAATCACAAATGTGCCATTAAAAATTTTATGACGACAGTGTTCTGAATTGGCTTGTGAGAAAGCAAAAATTTCAGAATCGGTTAATTTTCTTCCTAATTTCGTAGAAAGATTGTTTAAATAGTCTACTTCTTCTGGGCTTAATGCTAAACCTTCCGATTTATTGTAAGCGTCAATATCTTCAATATCTAAAATAGGTTCTGGTTGGATATTAATCGTATAAATGTCTTGATGTAATTCCGAATACTTTTGCGAAAGCATTGGATCGAAATCAGTAAAATCAGCAGCTACTTTTTCAAATTCCTCAATACGAATAATACCTGAAATCCCCATGTTTTGGGTAATTTCAACAGCATTAGTACTCCAAGGCGTAACCATAGCGGCACGTGGTCCAACAAAAAAATCCGACAATACGGATTTTTCTATTTTATGTGCGTTGCCAAAAAGCCAATTTAATTTGTTGATGTCTTCTGATGAAATCTCGCTTTGCGTTTGAACTGCAAAAACAGTGTTGGATTGGTTTCCGAAGAAATGAATCATTGTAGTTGTGTTTTTAGAGACAAGTTTACCTTATCTGTATGTTTGTGTTGTTGTTGAAAGTGCAAATTTATTCTAAAAAGTTAGAAGTTCAAAGTTTTAAGAGGGCTTAAAAACAAAAAAAGCTGCTCTTTTTTGAACAGCTTTATAGTTTTTTGTTGAAAACTACATTTTTCGTTTCGAAACCACTTGCATCGATTTGAACTCTTTGCCATCTTCTAAAACGTCAAACATTTCCATTTTTTGATTATTGTCGTCAATGTATGTGAGAACTTCTTTTACTTTTTTAGCTTTTTTAGTGACTGGATCAACCATTTCACCATATAAAATGGTTGTTTTTGACTTTTCATCATATTTTCCTCTGGTTACCATCATTCCTGTCCCCATGTTATCTATCCAAGTAGATATAAATTCTTCTGTAGCGTTGTCATAAGCCACGGTTCCTTTTCCCTCAAATGGCATTCCAAACATATCTCCTGAATAGGTTCCTTCTTGATATTTACCACCCATAATCATTTTGTAGGTTACAGTAGCCGTTGATTTCATTTCTTGTGGATTGTCTGGTGACCAAAACGTTAATGCAGCATCCCAAGTTCCATTATCTTTTGCCAACATTTCATGCGCTTTAGACGGTGTAGCATAGTCGGTCCAAGCTTTGGCAACTGCTGCAGAATCTGGTTTTGTTGTTGCAGTAACTTCTTCGTTAGTGGTTGCTTCTCCTGGTTTTTGCGCTTCTTCTTTTTTACAAGAAACGAATGTTAAACCAATAATTAAAAGCGATAGAGATAGATTTTTCATAATTGTATAGTTTAAATGGATTAGTCAAAAGTGATCCAATTGTAGGCACCAATATCAGTAGCGCCAGTTCTTGGATTATTTAAAATATCATTAAAAGTGGAATAGGAAGCATCAGCCATTCCTTTTGCTGCTGAATCTTCTCCAATAATTAACTTGTTTTTGGTTGCATCTTTAAAGTCAGGCCGGTTTACTGTAGAATTGGTCGCAATGATACAAGTGTCAAATAATGAAGCATTTGAAAAGGCATACAAAGGATTGTTGGTAAACTGATTACTAAAATCGGCAAACTTAATTAAGCAATGGTCAAAATTATAATTGAATACACTTCCTTCTTTTAGTAAGTTAATGCCCAAATTACTAGAAGTATGAATAATGCAGTTCTTGAAGTTGGCTTTGGTTAAAGCATATAAAGCACTACCATCATAATCATCTAAAACGACTCCTGTTTGATTAGGTGCAGCCCAATAATTTGCAAACGTACAATGTACAAACTCATAACTTCCGCCAAAACTTCCCGCAAAGGAAGCTTCTCCACAATTATTTATCACAACATTTCGGCCTTCAATATTCCCAGTACGTGCTAAAAGTCCCACATTAGAACAATTATAAATTTGAGTGTTTTCAATATCTAACGTCGGTGTACCAGTGCCATCATTGCCTGAAACTAAAAGACCAACAGTTGCATTTTTTATTGTTAAGTGTTTGATTTGATTATCCGTGCTGCCTTGGGTGAGCCAAATCGTTCCCCATTGCCCTGGAACTTCCGAAAAATCAGGTTCCAATCGGTCGCCTTCAAAGATAACTTCATTTTCTAAGGCTGTTGTAGTAGAAGGCGTACCATTTACATGAATCGAAGCATTATTTGCAACAATCAAACCTGATTCGGCATGAAAATGAACCCTTGCGCCTGGGTCAACCACTAGTGTTTTGGTACTAGGAACCGCTGCATAACCATATATGACATAGGGTTTTGTGTTGTTAAAATGGAGTTCGTTACCATTAACAGGGTCTGCTTCATCCAAATATTGTCCTCGAATAGTTATCGGATTTCCTTCTTCATCTAACCCCAAATTGAGCGACTCATAAGTAAAAGTTTCATCAGGATTTTGAGTGCGTTGTGGAAAAATAAAATAGGCATCCTGAATTAAAGTAACTAATTCTACTTTCTGTGTATGGATTCCTTCACCAAACAAAATTTGATCGGTATATAAAAAGTCGGTTGGGTTAGCATCGGCTACATCAGCGGTTACTTCAATAAAAATAAACATACTGTCTTTTGCCAATAGCTCCACATCATCAAATACTTTTCCAGGCATACCATCAACCATCATGCGGTATTTTGACGCTTCTCCTTTTGCCAATTGTACTTTGGGAATCGAAATGTTTTTATCACTTTTATTATACACTTTTAAGGTGTAAGTACTCGAACCAATATTGGTAAAAACAGTGTCCAAATAAACCGTATCTTTAGAAAAACGCAAGCCTCCCGTACTCGATTCAAAATCAAAATCGTTTCGGCATGAAGTTAATGAAACGGCAAATCCTATTAATAATAAAAGTATATAACGACGCATGTATAGTTGATTTTTTGTAAAAGTAATTATTAATTTTAAATTTTTAAAAACAAAATAATAGTAAACACTTACTAAAACGTTAATTAGGATAAATTATTCTAGTTAGAATGATTATTTTTACACAAAAATTTAGTTTCCATGTTTGATAGAGAAAAAATGCTGCAATTGTGCAACGATTGGAGTAAAAACACCCTGATGAATACCTTAGATATTGTTTACACAGATGCTGGTGAAGATTTTTTAACCGCAACCATGCCTGTAAATCCAAGAGTACACCAACCTATGGGCTTATTGCACGGAGGTGCCTCAGTAGCACTAGCAGAAAGTGTTGGAAGTGCCGCTTCGTTAATGTTTGTAAATCCAGAAAAGCAAGAAGTGAGAGGCATCGAAATTTCTGCCAACCATTTAAAAAGTAAACGTGAGGGAATGGTAACGGCTACGGCTAAAATTATTCACAAAGGCGCAAGTTTGCACTTATGGGAAATTAGAATTGTAGACGAAGAAGGTAAGTTGATTTCATTGTGTAAATTAACCAATATGGTCTTATCTAGAAGACAATAATGAAAATTTTTGAAGAGATACACATACGATTAACCCAAGAAAAACCATTTGTTTGCTATGCCAAGCCAAATGAAAATACTTGGAATTTACTTTTGCAAAATAATAACGAAATTATCCAATTTTCAGGACAATCGGGATTTGTATTGCTGCCGTTTCATGAAGGAATAAAAGCCGTTATTCCCTTTGCAGAAAGTTCGTTTACAACGGGAACTATTGAAACCAATAAAGTAACTTCAGATACAATCCCAAACCTAAAACCACAAGGAAAAGCTGCTTTTGAAAAGTTGGTCGCTGATGGAATTGCCGCTATTAATACCAACAGCTTTGATAAAGTAGTCTTATCCCGAAAAATGATAATTACCGAACAAATAGCAATTGTAGAAACATTTAAAAATGTATTGTGTGCGTATCCATCAGCTTTTCGCTATTTGTTTTTTCATCCTAAAATCGGGTTATGGATGGGAGCCACACCCGAACAATTGGTGAAAATCAATCAAGACCAATTTGAAACCGTTGCTTTGGCTGGAACACAATTGTTTGTAGAAAATACAACTTGGGCAACCAAAGAAAAAGAAGAGCAGCAATTTGTGACCGATTATATAGTTTCAAATTTGGAGCAGAATGTTGCTAACCTAAAAGTTTCTGAACCTCAAACAGTTCAAGCAGGCAAATTAGCGCATATAAAATCCATAATAACAGGTAGTTTAACAACAACCTTCACAGCTATTGATTTGGTAAATACATTGCATCCAACACCTGCTGTATGTGGTTTTCCTAAAGAAAAGGCTAGAGATTTTATTCTGGCTAATGAAAACTACGACAGAAAGTATTACGCAGGTTTTTTAGGTGAATACAACAAAGACAAGCAAACGGATTTATTTGTAAATTTACGCTGTTTGGAGATTGATAATGACGTTGTAACCATTTATGTAGGTTGTGGCATCACAAAAGACAGCAATCCAGAAAAAGAATACATTGAAACAGAAAATAAATCCATGACCATGCGAAATGTTTTAGTAAAAAGTAAAAAGTAAAAAGTAAAAAGTTGTGAAATTAGATATATTAGCTTTTGGAGCACATCCAGACGATGTAGAATTAGGTTGTAGCGGCACAATCGCCAAAGAAGTTAGCCTTGGAAAGAAAGTTGGGATTATCGATTTAACCCGTGGCGAATTAGGTACACGCGGTTCGGTTGAAATTCGTAATGCAGAATCGGCTAAAGCTTCTGAAATCTTAGGGGTTTCAATACGAGAAAACTTGGACATGCGCGATGGGTTTTTCAAAAACGATGAAGCACACCAATTGAAAGTAATTCAAATGATCCGCAAATACCGTCCAGAAATTGTATTGTGCAATGCCATTACCGACAGACACATCGACCACGGAAAAGGAAGCAACTTGGTGAGCGACGCTTGTTTTTTGTCGGGATTGGTAAAAATTGAAACCGAATTAAACGGAGAAAAACAACAGGCTTGGCGCCCAAAAGTAGTGTATCATTACATCCAGTGGCAAACTATTGAGCCTGATTTTGTGGTAGATGTTTCGGGTTTTATGGTTGCTAAAATGGAATCAGTACAAGCGTATGGATCTCAATTTTATGACCCAAACTCTAAAGAACCTGTAACACCCATAGCTTCTAAGAACTTTTTAGACAGTATAAAATACCGTGCGCAAGACTTGGGAAGACTAGTAGGAGTGGAGTATGCCGAAGGTTTTACTACCGAGAGATATGTGGCTGTCAATAGCTTAGCGGATTTGAAATAAAATTGTAGTAAAAAAGTAAAAAAAATCTTTGCAAGATTGTAGGAAACACCTATATTTGCACTCGCAAAAGAATTAAGGTTCTTTTGTACAAAACAAATGGTGATTGTAGCTCAGTTGGTTAGAGCGTCGGATTGTGGTTCCGAAGGTCGCGGGTTCGAGACCCGTCTTTCACCCTTTAAATTAGAAAGCCCTGAATTTTCAGGGCTTTTTTTATGGAACTAACTTTCCTTTATATCGAAGTATCAATCTTATAGTGCATCGTAAACGTCATCACATATTGAATACCTACTTCGGTTTGATCGGGATGCATTACTTTGTCAAAACCGGCACTCGAAATACCATCATAGTAAAACGTCTTATTTTTTCGGGCAATTTTCTTTAAATAAGGATTGCGGTTGTTGTAATTGGTTTCTATTTCTGCCGTTTCAAAAGCTTGATACGTTTTGTATTGTGTTTTTGGAAATACCGTTGCAAATTCTTCCGTCGCAGTAGGGGTGCCTATAATTCGCTTCCCAAAAGCTTTCATATACCTAACTTTTTTCGCTTCGGCTAGCACCAATGCTTCCTCAAAAAGCGAAGTATGAATAGTATCGGTATCGTTGTTATAATACGCTACTTTAATCACATCATGAATCTCAAATTCTGAAGCCAATGCAATTATTTTTTCTAAACTGCTTACATTTGTGGTGGTAATAATAAGGTTCTTTTTGATTTCAAAGCCTTTCTCAATCTGCTTTGCCGTGTCTTCATTTACACTAAAATCATAAATTTTTGTCTGCGAAATAAAATCGATGTAGACCTGTTCCTTTTTCACACCTACTGATTTTATCTTTTCAATAAAACCCGCTATGCGAGCATTTATTTTCTTACTACAACCAGCCACCGTTTCATCCTCTTCATTTAAGCCTAGTGTCATTACAAAGCCATCCGCTTTTTTGTTGAGTAAAATTTTTACCGATACCGTCAAAACATTATCATTAATGGCAACCGTACTATGGTTGGGTAAGACTTCAGCATTGTAATTGCTATTGTAATTGTTGTTACCATACACTTGATTGCCGCTAATTTGCGCCAAACCATTCGAAATGGTAAGCAATAGCAAAGCAATAAGTAATTTTGATTTTCCGTGTGTTAGTTGTACTTGCGTTTTCATATGTTTAAATTTTTAAATGAATTAGAGGACAATAGTACGCCCAGCAATTCAATTTGGTATAGCAAAATAACTTTCCTTTGACTGTAAAGATTTTTCGCTACTTTTACAGTGGTTTTACAGTAATTACTACAAACTAAAAAACTACTTTTGAAACTGAATTAATGAGGCAACCAATAGAATTATTCCACAACCTTAAACAAGAGGTGCTTTTGACCTATCAAAAGCACTATCCTTATTTTGAAGGCGATTGGAAAACATTCAGTTCGCAAGACATTCAAAACCTGATTGGCTTAATTGAAACAAGGGTAAAGCAAACGGTGAGCGAAAAGTGGATTTACACACACTTGAAACCCGAAACCAACGAAAAACTACCACGTAAAGACATGTTGGATATTTTGTCGCAATGGGTAGGCTATTCGGGTTGGGACGAGTATGTGTTCAAACACAAAGCAACGGAAACAACCACAACACCAAAAGCCAAGACCAGTACAAAAAGAAGGATGTTTTGGATAGGAGGGACAGTCATGCTAGGGATAGCAATATGGTTTTATGCAGTAAATGGTTCAAATACAACACAAACTATCGAAGTAAAAAATGCTTTTACAAACGCCCCGATTGACAGCGAAGAAGTCAAAGCAGTTGTAGTGGAAAACGAAGTAGAAACACCAGTAACCATTGTTGATTCTAAGTTACAGTTGCCGTCAGAGAAAGATAGCGCTACCATAGTTTTAAAAAGTCCGTATTACAAAGACAAAACTATTGTGGTGCATAAAGAAGCAAATGCTCCAATTGTGCTACAACCCGACGATTATCCCATGATGTTGAAAGGCTTTATGAAATCGGACATCAAAGATTGGCAAACCCGAAAAGAGCAATTGCAAATGATATTAGCCGATGATTTAGAAGTAATTGTACTATTAAAAGATAATTTAGGCGCCGAATATTTCAACAAACAAGAATTTTCTGAACGTTTAATTGTACCCAGTGTAGCGCTTAAAAAAATGAAAGTGGTAGACATACATAGCAATGCAGACAATAAAATTCATTTTATACGCATAATTCAAGAATAATATGATGAAGCAATTTTTAATAGCAATCGGATGGTTTATATCATGTGCCGCAATGGGACAAAATGCAAATGTGCCGGCAGCTACCACCATAAAAGCCAACTTCACCATAGCTTCCATCAAAGCGTATCAGGAAAGTGCTACTTTAAAAGTGGCAGATTATTACCAATACTTAGGGTTGTTGTCCAGCAGCAATACTTCCGATGCTTTAAAAACAGAAGTTAAAGCAGCTTTGTTTACACTGTTTGAAGACAAAAATGTAACCGTGGCAGACATCACTACAACGACACCAACTACTATTGCTTTAGTGGATTTGATAACAAAAATTACCAATCAAAATTATAGTTTTACACTTTCAAACTACGAAAACTCTATCGTTGCAGCCGATTATTGGACTACCAAATACCAAGTAACCATCCAACAAAATGAAACCCAAACCGAACAAATTTACTTTCAAAGAGTCCTTTTCAAACCGACAACCAAAACCTTTGGCACCACAAAAAAAGAAATTTGGACCCTTTTTTTAGGGGAGGTTACGTTTTAAGACTATACTACTTTTCCCAACTCAATCCAGAAATAATGAATGGGTTGAATCTAATGGAGTTGCATAAATAATAGCTTTTTATATATATAAATTATAAGGTTTGACATTATGGAAATATTTTCAAACAATTGTATAGGGCTTACATTTTTCGAGAATTTCTAACATTGCTATATTTAACTTACTTAAATCAAACTTTTGACCACAAAATACTACTGTTTCATCAATTGTATTATAACCTCTTTTAGTATTTTGAGATGAAAAACTTAAATCAGGATTCATAGCTAAATCAATAAAAACACCATTTGCCCCTTCCTCAAACCATTTTGCAATGCGTTCGTCATAATGCTCAAAATGATTACGAAAAGTACGGTCACGCAATATGTTGTCATCTGATATATTTAACATTTTACGAAGTCTAACGCCTCTATCATTGTATTCTTTATTTGGCCAAAGGATTTTAGAAATATTTGCTGATGCAATTAAAATAGATTGAATTGAGGTCCATAAATCTATAGTGTCTTCATAAAACTTTAAACGTTCATATGCCTTTTGTCCTATTTTAACTTGTAAAACAATTTCACCAATATAGACTGTATCTTCAAACAATTTCATCTAAACAACTTGTTTAATCAAACTCATAACATATTCAAGATTATCAGTATTACTCACTATTAATTCATAATCCCCATTACCCCAATGTCCTGTTTCTGATACATCTTTTGTTAATCCTTTTGGGTCGTCTAATTGTCCTTTTTTCAAGTTAATGAATATTTTTAACCCTTTTTTCAAAACCACTATATCAGAAATATTCTTATCTTTTTTAAAGGCGATGTATAACTTTTTAGGAACAATTTCTACCTCATCAAACAGGTTTAAAATGGCATTTTTATACGTTTCATATAACTCAATTATCTCATCTGAAGCACCATTCAAATGGTCTTCTTCTGTGTAGACTTTTATCTCGGCTGTGACCGATTTAATTTTATCACTTTGTTGTGTTACAGGTTTGATACTCTCTGCCGACCTAGTTTTCTTTATTGGATTAATGCTAATAATATCATTTTCAAAACGCTTAATTTCCCATAACTCAATGGCAATGTCTTTGAAGTTAGTAGCCAAACGTTGATTTTCTGTAAAACTTGGTGAAACAAAAACAACTCTCGTTTGCGACCAATCTACTTTTCCACTATGTAAGTTCTTATTCAAAGTTTCATTATAAGTCAAAACAAAATCAGCTTTGTTCTCCAGCATTAAACTTAAATATGTAAAACCTTGGTCAACCACACTAACATTTTTATCTCTTTTATATTCTATGATTATAAAAGCATTAGATTGATTATCATACGCTAAAGTATCAATTCGCTTACCTTTAATACTAAACTCACTTTTTACAAACTCTAAACCAGTTAGCAAGCTTAAGTTTTGCTCAAAAAGGTTTTGAATTTCACGTTCCAATTTAAAAGGTTTCTCTTTTAAAGTATGTAATTGACTTTTATTGACTTGATATAAATTCATTTTTAAAAAATATTTTCACTTAAAGTTAATATTGGCAAATAATCAATTTGAGTTCTCTCATATTCCTTTTTGTAATCCAACATCCATTTTTTGATATGTTTGTTATTTTCTATTCTAAAATCTTGTTTAAAAGTATCTTTTAATTGAATTTCAAAATAATACTCTGTTGCTGAGTTTTCTTTTCCTTTTATTTTAGATTTATGTTTGTGCTGAATAGATTTAATTTCCCCAAAATATGAAGTTAAATAAAACGGTTTAGCGCGACCACCTGAATAAATTACTACTTTGTTAGCATTATATAAATCATACGGAAAACCTATTAAGTTATCTTGCTTATCTGTTGAATGAAAATAAAACGTTTTTTGTTTGCCTAGGTTATCTAAATCTTTACTTCTGATATAACCCAATACAACTTTTTCCTTTTCTTTTGGCTCTTCAGTTAAATACAACTCCAATTGCTTTTTCGTTTCAAAACCACTTATTTTCTGTTTGTATAGATTGGCTATCGATACATCTTCTATTTCTAGTTTTCGGTTTTTGCTAATTTCTAAAAACTCAGTTTCCATATCAATACCTAAAAACCTTCTGTTTGTTAAATTGGCTGCAATTCCTGTAGTGGAACTTCCTGCAAATGGATCTAAAATCCATGCGCCAGGCTTGGTAGATGCTAAAATAATACGGGTTAAAACAGACAAAGGTTTTTGTGTAGGATGCTTGCCACATGATTTTTCCCATTTAGCAATCGCAGGCAATTTCCAAACGTCCTTCATTTGTTTGTTGCCGTTTAGTTGCTTCATTAACTCATAGTTGTAGTAATGGGGAACCTTTTCTTTTTTACGCGCCCAAATGATTAATTCAGCAGAATGTGTGAAAAAACGACATGAAAAATTAGGTGGTGGATTGTTCTTTTCCCAAGTGATGACATTTAATATTTTAAAATCTAACTCTTGTAATAGTTGACCTATTGAAAAAATATTATGATACGTCCCACTTATCCAAATAGTTCCATTATCTTTTAATTTATCCCTAACTAACTTTAACCAAGTACGATTAAAATCATTGATAAAATCAAATCCTTCTGACTTGTCCCAATTACCTTTATTAACCGAAACAATTTGCCCACTTTGAATAGACAAACCATTGTTTGATAAAAAGTAAGGCGGATCTGCAAAAACCATATCAAATTTATGTTCAAAATGAGGCAAAAGCTCTTTGCAATCACCTTGTAAAAGGTAAAAGTTTTTGTCCTCGGATTTGAAATAGGGTTTAAGCATTTATCTTTGAAACTTATTTTTTAATTCTTTTCTAATAAGCCAATCATTTAGTTCATCAAGAAATGAAAGTTCTTCCTCTGTTACATAATAAGAATGAACATTTTGATTTCTTAAATGTTCGAGTTTAACCATCCATTTAGTTTTTTCTTCTTTTCCTCCACTAATTTTTTCTTCTCCAGGTCTTGTATATTCTTTTTCGAAAATTGTTTGCCAATTCTTTAATGCAATTTCTCTGTATGCTATTATTGTTAAGCAATCCCAATGTTCTACTTCCTTTTCATCATCTTCAAGACTTCTATTTTTTGTTAATGCATCTACAATTGCTTTATCTGCAACTTTTGGAGGAACACCTTTTTCAAACCATTTTTTTCCAAAATGTTCTTCAAGTTTTAAACGAAAATCATTTTTGAAATGTGTTTCAATTTCTCTAATTATTGAAAACGCTTTATCGTTGTATTCTCTTTCTTGTTTTTTTAAATACTCCTCCAATCCTTCAGGATTAAAATTTTGGTGAGTATCTTTTATTTTTTGTTGAAAAGTTCTCCAAAATTTTGTTTGACCACCTGCACCATATGTCTTTTTTAAAGATTCATGCTCTTCGAAGTCAATTGTTCTAATGTAATTAATGATTGGGTCGAGATATGTTTGAATTTCACTAACTATTACGTTTACATTATTGGCTTTAATTTCTATTATATTTTTTTGTTTAAGATGAAATAATATATCGCTTAGAATCAATATTATACCATAAATTCCATTGTTGCTTACTATTAAAGATTTGTCACTTTTCCAATCTTCGTTAACATTATTTGACAAATAATCTAGTGATTTTATGAAGAAATTTTTTAACCATTCAAAAGTGTAATCTAAATTACCATTATAAACCAATCCAAGTTCTTCAATTTTATTTTTAGAAACCTTTCCAATAAATTTACTTCTCTTGAGGGCTAATTTTATATTTTGAATTGTTAATTCTGCTTTATCTTGACCGATGTTTATCTTGCCATATAAAGGTGAATTTCTACTTTCTCCCAAAGTAATAGCAATTCTAGATGTTAAAGCATCTATTTGTTCATCATATCTTTCCGAAGTCCATAATAAATCTGCTTTTAATGTTTCTTTTAAGTCCTTAGATACAGCTTTTTGATTTTCATTTATTTGCATAAATAATTTGACCTGTTCTTCTCTACTTAAATTTACAAATGCCACAACTGGTATTGTATTAGTATCTTTATAAGTTGTGTTTGAATATCCATAAAGTCTATGTTGGCCATCAATAATGTATGCAGATTTATATTTTTTTGGAAGATGTAATATTCCAACATCAGAAATTGTACTTTTTACTTGAGTATCTGCACGATCAAACTGACAATTTTTTGCATCAACACTTATAACAATAGAATTAGGAAAATATCCATTATTATTTTCAATAAAATCTTCAACAGATTTTAGTCTTGATTTTTTTATTAGTCTTTGGTAGGTAGGCATCATATTTATATTTGCCTTATTTCTATGAAGCACATAGCTTATTTTTAATAGTTTTTCAGGTTCAATTGAAAAAGAATAATAAGTATGCCCTCCCATTTTCCCTCTTACGGCTGGAACCTTATTCTCCATTTGTGGAATTTCTTGACCGTCAAATATATTTCCTAAAAATTGATATTTACTCGCTTGCCCAATTTGAGAATATAATTCAAAAAAATATTCAATATTTTCATCATTTAAATGAAGACCTCCTATATTTTTCAACCTCCCTAAATCTTCGTCAGATATCGATAAATTTCTTGTTGCAAGAATAAATTTAAATTTTAGTTTTTCATTTGGGAAAAGGTTTTGTATAGACTTTCTCAGTCCATCCATTATTCCTTGATAACTCTCTAAATCTTTTTTAAAATCTCCTCTACTATTAGTTTCAGAGGATTTACATTCAATAATTAATATAGTTTCTTCATCCTTAGCAAAAACATCAATTTGTTTTGTTAATGATATTTCATTTTTATCATAAGGTAAATTAAAGTTTCTATCTCTGTTTAGAAATCGATAACCCATAAGTGCAAAAAGTGACCATACTTCATCTTCAAAAGCAACATCAAAAGTTTTTGGTTTCTTAACCTTTATAGAATTTTTAAATTCTCTTTCTATAACCCACCCATCTTGAAGATTAGCTTCTAGAAAATGAGGTTTAATACTTTCAAAAAAATATTCATTCTTTTTCTCTTTTAATATTTTTTGAGCTTCTTCATAATTTACAAGCTTTCCAAGAAGTGAAATTCTAATATCTTCTGTCATAATATTTAATCTATTATTATGTTTAAAAAATTTCTCTTCAACATTTCTAAATTCAACAAATAATCCGCTTTGTCAAAATATTCTCTTAATGGTTTTAATGTAGATTTCCAACCTGCACCATCTGTAACCCAGATAAAAGTAATGTTTTGAGCATTCCAATATTCATTCATTTTTACATATTCTGTAGCAGTAGATTTTAGTTTAGATCCACCGCCACCATAGAAGTTGCATTCAATAAAATAAAGTTTACCATTTTTATTAATAGCAAAGTCTAAATTACGAGAAGATTTATCAACTTGTATGTCAATGTTCCAATGAGTTTTTATCTTTTTAGCATTGGCTTGTGTCATGTATTCATAGCCTAACTCATCGCAAGCACTTTTTACAAAGGTTTCTACAATGTTTTCCATCATGGTGCCACCACGGTTTTTTCTTCCGTTGCTATCCAAACCTACTTCAACGCCTGTAACATAATCTACAAGGTTTTTAACTCGTTTGTCTTTAACTAAATCACCCAAACCAGACTGCATGAAAAAAGTAGTTAAGTCTTTGCAATCTTCCTCAGTAATAACTCTATGCTTAAAATCATAATCTTTATACAAAAACTCCGTAACATCTGAAAGCATAGATACTTTTGTATCTCTAAAAGCAATTAAAAAAGGAAAAGCTTTAACAACTTGAGGGTATTCTTTGATTAAATTATAAACTTCTGTTTCAACATCCTCTTTCCCAATCAAAACATTTAAAAGGTTCAATTCCTTCTCAATCGGTTTAATGTTTTTATGTACTTTTTCCCAATTAACAAAATAGTCCCAAAGCAAAATTCCTTTCTCTTTGAAACTACTAGTAATTTGGGTAAATAAAATATCGTCGCTTTCTAAATTAAGCAATTGACAAAGCTTGTTCATGCTGATAATTTGTAATTAATAGTTCGGTTAGTTTACCACGCTTAGCTCCGTTTGCATTAATACTTCTTCTTGCATATACTCGGTTAATATTAAATTCTTTGTAAATATCATCAAAGAAAGTATCTGTCATGTCTTTTCCTTTTACATCAGAGTTACTTAGCATCCAAAAATGACCTAACGTGTCCAATGTTTTACAAAAATCTCGTAATTCAATTTGTTCATTATCACCAAAATTATCTTTGGTATAAGTATTAAAACTAGATGTTTGACTTAATGGTTTATAAGGTGGATCAAAATAGAACAAGGCAGGATGTTCTGCATGTTGTAAGGTTTCTTTAAAATCTCCAGTTAAGATTTCTACTCTTTGTAACACTTTGCTAACTGCCATAATATTTTCCGTATCACAAATAGTTTGCTTCGTTGAATCTCCCATTGGAACATTAAACCCATTACTTTTATTTACGCGAAACAAACCATTGAAGCATGTTTTGTTTAAAAATATTAGCAAAGCTGCTTGAGTTATAGCATCTTTAGAGCGAGAGTTAAAAAGTGTTCTTTGTTCATTATAATAAACTCTTCTTCCTTCTGCATCATTTTCAAAAGAATGAAACTTTGTTTGAAATTTCTCTAAAACCGTTATAAGTTTTTTTGGATTTGAAGCTATGACTTTATAAGTATTGGTTAGGTCAGCATTAATATCATTAATAATTGCCTTTTCTACATTAGGAAAATTTTCCAAAATCCAAAACAAAACAGCACCTCCTCCAACAAAAGGCTCAACATAAGTAAACTTTTGTGAAGTAAATTCTCTTGGTAACGCTTTTTCTATATCGGTGATTAACTGGGTTTTGCCACCAGCCCATTTTAAAAATGGTTTTGCTTGCATATATTTTTATTTGCTAAATTCTATTTCCCCAAACATAAGAAAAAAAAAGGTGGTAAACAACCCGTAAAAATACCTGTTTTTCAAACCAGGTAAAAATACGGGGGTACCTTCGTCAGCTAAAGTAAATAAAGGGTTTTGATATATTTTACGGGAATCCGTAAACCAAAGGGTTAAAATTAAAAACGCGTAAAACCTATAATTGAAAGTAGAAAGTTTACAAACGACATACTAAAAAAATAATGAAAAAAAAGGGAACAAAAAGGTTGCCTTTTTCAATGTTAAATTTTATGAAATCTTGTCTACACAATCAAAATAAATACTATATTTACACTATAATTTCGTTAGAGTAGCTGGAACTACTCGAGGTCTTATTACAAAATTACGCTCAAAAATCGGGGTTCTAGCCAGTTTTTTTGAGCTTTTTTTATGCTTTTTTGGAAGATAAAAACAATAAAATCAATTTAAAAAGGGCGTTTTTTGATTCGTCAGGACGAAGTTAACGAATCATCAGGACGATAGAAAAGGTTTGTCAGGACAAGGCTAATTGTTTGTCCGCATGAAATTGTTATAATTATAACAAAAAAAAGACCCCGAGCACTGGAATACTCGAGGTCTTACTACATAATTACGCTCAAAGATCGGGGTTCTAGCTCGCTTTTCTGAATGACAAGTCATTCAATAAAGAACGCAATCTTTT
>NZ_DATGXL010000014.1:0-596363 GCF_035299005.1 Flavobacterium sp. | reverse complement strand
AACTACATTGGCACCACTATTAACAGTTACTGAACAAGCTTCTAAATCTCCAGTAGAAGTGTAATTCCCCGCAAAGGTTACAGCAACATTACGCAATGGAGCGCCATTACTCCATGAAGAACCATTCCAGGTGGTGGAAATTGTACCACAAGCGATTGGAGTTTCAACAATTGAATTATAACACAATTGAATAGTAAAACTATTTACTGTTCCTGTTCTTGTATCTGTGGCAGCATCTGCAGCAGCAAAAATCCAATTCCCTGCTGAATTCAATCCATCGAAACCAGTTAATGATGTTAAAGGTCTCATGTTTCCAAAATTATTTGAAGTTCCACACCCTGCAACTGTTGCTGATTCATCATCAAAAGTTCCATTCAAATTTGTAATTGTATTTGCACAACTACCTCCTTGAAATAAATCTACATCTACACTTTGAGGGCTTCTAACAAATGCGAATACTTGATTTCTTCTTGGATGTGTAATTGCTGTTGTAATATTAGCATCAGAAATTGTAAAACTATCTGGTATATTGATTGACCAACCTGAATAACTTCCCTGTGGAATAGTGCCTGTTGTTGGTGTACCTGTATATGAATTACATACCTGTGAAACAGTATATCCAATTGCAAAATCAACCGTATTTATTGCAAAAAAATCATTAGCTGTTGGTTCGACCATAATTCTACAATATGGAGCAAAAACATTTGGAATAGTTACAGTTTGTGTCCCATCATTAGGTGTATTAGCTACTAATGTAATTGGATATGTATAACCTCCATCTGTAGAAAGTTTAATATTAACATTTGCTGCTCCTGTCATTAAATTAGTATTATTAACAGTCCATGTAACAGTTTGTGTTGAGGCTTGAGGGTAATTAATCCCAGCAACATTTTGTGATGTTACTGCAAGTGGTCCTCTTGTACTTGTAAAAGTAACCACCATATTATCACTTTCATTTGCTCCACCACCGGGTTTATTATCTCTAACTGTAAATCTAAAATTCATAGTTCTATTAACCGTTGGAATTTTTTCCCATGTGTTTCCATTAACACCGTTTGCCAACAAATCTTCAATTCTTGGAAAAATTCTGACGTTATCAGTTGACGGAATCCATGATCTAAAAGCTACTCCTGTTGTAGCGGTAGTAGTAGGATTAGTTGTAGCAGCATTATTATCATCCATTTGTTCCCAAATGTAAGTCAACGCATCTCCCGTATTAGCGTCAGTTCCTATACCTGTCAGCCTAAAAGGCGTTCCGATAGGCAATGTTTTATCTGCCCCAGCATTTGCAGAAGGAACTGCATTAGCAATAGGAATTATAGTTGGACAAGCTTTAGATTTGATGTTATTTGTAATTTGTTGAATTGAAACTGCATGAAAAAAAGCATCTGAATGAGGCTGTAAATCAGTAGCGCCAGTAATACCTGCATATCCCATAATTGTTGAACCCGAACCTGGTTCTACCTGAGCAATTGTTCCTTCATCACCACCAAATGTCCATGTATGATTTCCTCCAATTTGATGACCTATTTCGTGTGCTACATAGTCAACATCAAAAAAGTCACCTTCTGGGGTTGCATCTGCAGGAGATGTTATTCCCGCACCTTTATTTTCATCTGTTGTACTTGCTGTATCATTTGTACATATACAACCTATACATCCAGCATTTCCACCACCTCCATCAGCTCCAAAAAGATGTCCAATATCATAAGCTGCATTATTAGCAGCCAAAGACGTTGCAGGACCCGTTAAGTTAGAACTTAAATTATTTTGTAATTCTACATTCCAATTTGCCATACTTGCTGATGGAGAATATGGATCTGTTGCAGGATTATAATAAATTACATTAGTTGTTTGAGCCACAAGAACCATTGTAGCATTAAAATCCATTTCAAAAATTCCATTTACACGTGTATACGTTGCATTAAACGCAGCCATTACCAAAGCAACCTGAGCAGAACTTGTTGCTCCAAAATAATTTGCATATTCGCCCGTACATGATTGAGCCATCCTAAATCTTCTCAAAGATGCATCATCGGCATTATTTAATATCTCATTTCCTCCTTTATTAATTTCAGGACCAAATTCCTTTACAGCATCTTCTGTTGTACAAATAAAATTTCCAGCTGCTTTTGTAGATTTTGCCCTATCAAAAACAATTACTGTTTTGTAATCCATTGATATGGGATCAATAATAAATGTTGTTTTGTTTGAACCCGAACGAATTATAGCACTTAGTCCATTATAAGGTGACAAACTAAAACGAATAACTTTTGAAGGATCTTTTACTCCTTGACCAGCAAAAGAACGAATCTCAGGAAATTGTACTTGTAAACTTTCTTCAAAAGTTGACGCTTCAACAATTCTATACTCTTCAAATTCTCCATTTACAGATGGGATAGACACAATTACATCAGATACTCCAAAAAAGTTATCTCTATTGGGAACATTAACCAATTGTTTTGTGAATATCTCATAATCAAATTCATACAGCTTGTAATCAGTTGGTAAACTTGATCTTCTAATTTTTTCTTGAGAAAAGTTAAGTGATTTTTCTACTTGTTTCCAAGCGCTTTTTTCTTGTCCATACATAGATAACATAGCCAAGAAGAAAAACAATGATAGTATTGTTTTTTTCATAGTATTAGATTAGGGGGTTTTCTAAACACAAACATAATAAACTTATTTTAAATTACATAGCATAGAATAAAATTTAAAATAAAAAACCAGCTAAAATTTAGCTGGTTTTTTAAACATATGGCATTATTTTATCTAATAAATTGTCTTCTTAATAATCTTTTTACCGTTTTCTAACGTAATATAAATTACCAAAGCACTATTTGTTTTCAAAATAGAATTAAACTTAATTCCGTTTGAATTAATATTTTGTTCTTCTACTATTTTTCTTCCTAAGATATCAAATATTTCAACCTTTTGGATAACTTCATTAGCAGAAACAACTTCTATTATATCATTTGAAACTACATAAACTGTTTCCTCAAAATCTTCAAAATCATCATTTCCGAGAGTTGTATTAGTATATCTCAAAACAAATCTATCATTTATTTGTCCTGCGATACTAGTAAATGAATATGGATTTGCTCTTAAATCATGAATTATATTTAATAGCTTATCTTCTAAATAAATATCTTGACCTTGAGTAAATAACCCATCAACTTCTCCTATAGCAATCGTATAGGTTCCAGCTGTAGGGACTTTAATTCCCATATCTACTTTATCGTTCACATCAAATGGAACTGCTCTACCTTGAATTGCAAAAATATCGTCATTTAACAAAGAATAAAAATTTTGTCCGTTTTTATAATCTGTAATTGCGTCAAACATTCTATCTCTAGCATGAGTTGCACCTGTAACATATGCAACTAATGTTCTTGTAGTTTCATTTGCAGGACTAACCAAATCTAACCAAATTCCATTTCTTTCAGATGGAGCAATAATCATGTTTTTGTCTTCGGAACCGATTCTATAAAATTGACTATTTGAGTAGTTTTTGTCTCGCATTGCATTGTTAAACAATGCTGTCGATGATGTTGCAGCACCTGGATTCATTAAAACAAAGAATCCTTGACCGCCACCAACAACGCTTAAAGTTCCTGCTCCACTAGTTGCGCCAGATCCATTAATTGCAATATAATCAGCTGCTGTATAATTAGACACAAAATCATTATAAAAAGGATCAACTGTAGCGCTACTAGGCAATGTACCATGAGTCCAAAGTCTTACAAAACCATCCAATTGAGGATTTGCTAATAAAAATGAATTTATACTTATTGCAGAAGGATATGGATTTCCTAACAAATTCCAGTTATCATCAGTAGCTAGTCGCATCACACCGTTTGGCCCTGCTGAACCTGCTCCAATATCACTTCCTCTAGAAATTACTGGAGTATAGACCCCATTATTTGGCACACCATTATTGAAATTAGCCGTCCAGTTTTGATTTACAACATTACTAAAACCATTTGGCGCTCTCACAATAAACCCTTGACCAGCTGTCATAAATGAAGATGCATTTTGCCAGTTTCCTTGACCTCCGTTTGGATTTGCAACTATTGGATTCCATAACCAATGATAATATGCTGGTGTTAATGGCGAAACACTATTTACATCAAATCCACTTACTGGAGAAGACCAATAGACATAGTCTTGCAATTTAACCGAAGCTATTCGTTCGTATGAAATATTTCCTGTATTAATTCCTAAATCATTAATTTGAACTAGTGAACCATTATTCAATACATTTAATGTACCATTTACAGTAACATCGTTTTGAATATTAAAATAACGTCCAGAAGTAATAGTTGCTGTAAACCCGGTATTTACCACAATACTGCATGCATCAATATCTCCATTTGTTGTTGTATTATATGGACCATTAATTATTGCTAAAATTGTTAAGTTTGGAATTCCATTTGACCAAGTTGTACCATTCCATGTGGTTGATAATATTCTTAGTTGAGCTGCATCTGAAACTGCTGTACAAGTTCCATCTTGAATTACTGCACAATAAAATTGATACCCATTAATATTCCCTATAGCACCTGACAAATCTAATGTAGTAGTAGTAAACCCTGAAGCTATAACACCTGCAAAAGAAACCGTATTGACAGCTGTCCATCCCGCCGCAACTCCATCATTATAATACCATTGATATGTTAAAACTCCTACTCCAGAAGGGGTCGCAGTTACTGTAAAACTAGCAGTAGTTCCGCAACCATTTACATCTGTCGGATTTGCGGTAACCGTTGGTAAATTATTTGGTAATGTAAACAACCCGATATCAGTACACGTTTCTGTTGAATTTAATGTCCAATCACCTGCGTTGTAGACTACAGACGGGCCTGTTCCTCCAACATTTCTCGTGATAGTATATCCAATTTCATTTGGACAATACACTACATCATGTTGTGCTCCATTTTTAGTTAATCTAATTTCATCATTTTCATTAATTCCTGCGCCAAGTGAAGTAAAATCATAAACAATACTGCTACAAGGATTTGGTGAAGCATCTCCAATTCGCAATGTAAATACACTATAAGGAGGTACAATTCCTGTTAAATCAATAGTTCTCGATGGAGCCACATCTCCAATATTTGCATAACGTTCAAGTACATAATCAGTTCCTATCGCATCCAAATCAATTGCAACTGCTGTTGGATTATATAATTCCATGTACCAACCATTTCCTCCATTTGAATCATAAACTTCTGAAATAATTAAATCTGTAAAAGCTGATGATGTACACGACCCAGAGCTCTCAATTAATGTGAAACTTGTAGCTGATTTAATTGAACATCCTCCTTCAATTAATGTTACTTCTTGAATTACACCAGAAGCGGTTAAAGGAACTTCAACTAATAATGTTGTTGCATTAACATAAGTAACAACGGCTGCAACACCATCAAAAGCAACCTGTGTAGCCACGGTAAAACCATTACCTGTTATTGTTATTTCAGTAGCTGCTGGACCAGAAGTAGGAGTAAAAGAAACAATACTATGCGTTGGTACACATGAATTTATCACTTCAACTGTATAATCTTCTGTTGAACCATATGTAAATGTTCCACAAGGTGCAATTGTAGCTAATGTACCTGCTTCTCTTTGTACAATTCTCATTCTATAAAAACCTAAAGCTTGAGCTCCTGGTACAGTAATGGTGAAATTTTGAATTACATTTCCAGTTGAAACAGCTACCAATGTTGTTCCTATAGTTTCATTTGCATCATCAAAATCACCATCGCTATTCCAATCAATCCAAACACCCGCTGCACCATCATATTGAGTTCCATTACTACAATCTCCAAATTCTACACTTAAATTATATGATGCACCAACTTCTAAGTCAGCACTCATAGCTGTGTAATTATTAACACCTGTAGTACAAACATCTGTTGTATTATTAGAAATTGTATTGTTTACTCCTACAAGAACAACGTTTTCTATTTCTGAGTCTAAATTAGATGTTGCTCCTGAACTGCAATATGTCATAACTGGTGTACAAGTTACTTCAACCCCACTACTCCAGTTCAAATCATTTCTAGTAAAAATTTTAAATCTATAGGTTGTTCCATTTGTTAACCCTGTAACAGTTACAGATGTTCCAGTGTTTTTATATACTGTAAACCCTCCATCAAAAGCAGAGCCTGCTCCAAACAATGAATTATCAGTATAAGCTGCCCCTGTCCCTGAAGGAATTGCAGCTGTAAAAGTTCCACTTGTTGCAAAAACCAATATATTATCACTACAACCCGCTGGAGCGATCCAACTAATTGTTGCTGATCCGTTTTCACAAACAGAAGTTATTGCTCCAGTTACGTTATTTGGTATAGCAC
Organism: Flavobacterium sp.; assembly: GCF_035299005.1. Taxonomy (GTDB): domain Bacteria; phylum Bacteroidota; class Bacteroidia; order Flavobacteriales; family Flavobacteriaceae; genus Flavobacterium. The sequence continues at coordinate 590,010 of NZ_DATGXL010000014.1, read as the reverse complement.
TTTGAATTGTATGTGTACCACTAGGAAATGCTGTTCCTGATTTATTTCCTAACACAAATGTTAAATCAGCAATTGTAATTGCATTAACTACTATTGTATTTCCATCTGTAGAAGTACATGGTATATCTGTAGTAATAAAGAAATAACCTGTTGTTCCTACGTTTATAACTTGTGTAAAAGCTGTAAAAGTATGTGAACCAACTCCTAATGTTGCTGTTTCATTTTCGATATTGGAATCTACACCACTATTAAATGTTGCATCTGTTGAATACCATAATTTAAAATTGGTAATATTTGAAGCCGCATAAGTTCCAGATGTATTAAAAACCACATTATTAAGCGTAGCGTTTGCGCCTGCAACACTTAAATCAAAAGCATAAATTACATTATTAGTAGTTCCTTGTGTTATAGTTGAAGCAGTAACTGCAGGATTAGCAGAATTCAAAACAATACTAGGAGTGATAAATCCGTTTCCTTGAATTGAATAATTATATGGATTTTCACTTGTATCATCATTTACTATTGATATTGTTGCATCTCTTAAACCAACTGCAGATGGATCAAAAGTTACTTGAAAAGTTGTAGAACTACCTGCAGCAACTGTTGCAGATGGTAAAGCAGTTACAATGAAATCAGCTGGATGAACACCTCCAATTGTAATAGCCCCAATATTTAATACTGCTGTTCCAATATTTTGAATAGTAAATGTTTTAACAACAGTTCCACCCGATACATCAGCTGAACCGAAGAAAGTATCATCTCCTGCAACTGGCGTTGTATCTCCATCAACAATTGTTACTACATTTCCTTGCACATTGATTTCTGGCATTGCAGGTGCACATGAAGAAGAATGTATTCCTAAATCAGCAATATAATCCGTAGCATAACCTGTCCATTCTGTTGCTGGATTAAAAGCATCTGCTCCATTTGAATCTCCAATTTGAATGGCAAAATTTCTAATAATTGTATTGTCAGCAGTTGATTGGTTACCTGTTCCCCATTCTGATCCTGGATCAAGCCCAATTTGACCAACAATATCAATATTAACTCCTGACTTTCTTAAAGCAATTGCATCATCCCCATTAAAAGTCATCCCTCCTGTTGTTTGATTAGACAATGCTAAAATAGCCGCAGAAGAAGCGGAATTACACACCACATGAGTTCCATAAGCTGGTATTGTACCTGATAAAGCAAAAGTTGCTGATACCGTAGCACTACCATTATTATAGTAAGCTAAATCATATGTAGCTAAATTAATTGGAGCCGCTGTTGGATTATAAATTTCTATAACCTTATTATTGCTACTTCCTTCAATATATTCTGATATAAATAAGTCTGCACAGTTTAACACTGCAGCTGTTGCAGTTGCTGTAATAGCAAAATCATAGACCCCTTCATTATTGTCATTATTTGTAATAGTGACAATATCATTAAAAGATCCTGCAACTGCACTATTAAAAGTAACCGTAAAAGTTGTTGAACTTCCGGCTGTAATAGAAGCTGGCAAAGTAATTCCTCCAATTGTGAAAACTGCACCAGTTCCCAATGTAATATTTGAAACTGTTAAATTAGAATTTCCAGTATTTTGAATGGTGAATGTTTTAACAATATTATTAGATACAACTACACTTCCAAAGTTAGTGTCGTCCGCTAATATTGGCGTAGCGTCTCCATCCGAAATAGGAGTTGCATTACCTAGAAGATTAATTTCTGGAGCGGTAACAGTTAAAACTCCATTCACATTGGTGGTGCCATTCCAAAAACCACCATTATATCCTCCATAACGATAAGCGCCTGTTCCTAACTGAAAACGAGAAGCATAATAATATGTTCCCGCAGGAAGAGCCGAACCTATTTCTAGTTGAAACTCATCGTTATTTCCTGATTGCACATTAAATGTTGCTGGTAACCATGTCCAAGCCGCTAAACTAGGATCATTATCTGTTGTATTGTAACCTATCCAAGCTTGAATTCCAGCTCCTGCTCCAGCTGCTTCTGTAACACCCGGCTCATACACTTGTGCATAAACCGTAAAAGGAGCGCCTGCCACAATTGTTCCATTTGCTGGAAACTGTATATTACAATAATCAACTACTGATGGATTAACTGTTAAAACACCATTTACATTTGTAGTTCCATTCCAAAAGCCACCATTATACCCTCCATATCTGAATGGCCCTCCATTTAATTGAAAACGAGAAGCATAATAATACGTTCCTGGTGTAAGTAATGTACCAATATCAGCCATTAATTCATCATTATTTCCCACCTGAGTATTAAAAGTTGCAGGAATCCACGTCCATCCTCCAGTACTCGGGTCTGTATTTGCAAGACTATATCCTATCCAACCAGAAATTCCTGTTCCTATACCTGCTGCTTCAGTAACTCCGGGTTCATAAGCTTGTGCATACACATTAAAAGCTCCTCCTTGTGTAATTGTTCCATTGGCTGGTGATTGTAAATTGCAGTAGTCTACTGCATCAACTACCGCTGGCGCAAAAGTTGCTGTTATACTTAAATTATCAATTCCAATTCCTTGAGAATTTGATGAACCTGCAAGACCAGTATATGTCCAACATAAATAATAAACTGCTCCTGGAGCTATTGACAAACCCGTCAAAGAAAAGGATTTATTTATCACAGAAGGTGGATTACTTATAGTTGTATTATTTGCATCAGCCGCATATGTTTGATCTCCTGCTGTTGCTGAAGTGTTCACATTTGTTGCTATTGAACCATGAAAAAAAGTCCAATTAAAAGCTCTTGTCCCCGATCTAATTTTTTCATAATCAAATGAGATTGCTAAATCAGTTATATTTGTTGAACCTGTATTTTGAAATGCTAAAATTATCGATCTTGGACTTGTATAAGAACCAGTCGTAAGAAAACCTAATGCCCTATCTGTAGATGATGCGGTAATTCCATTTGCCCAATTCACACAACCTCCGCCAGAAGTTCCTGTAACTACTCCTGCACCAGTGCTACCATAAGCAACAGTAGTAGCAGATAAACCAGTTGTGTAATTAGAAACAGAGTTAACCCTAATCCCTGTCGGCAAAGTTGCGGTTGCACTTGTTCCTAAAGAATTAAAATTTTCTACTATTGGTGTAGTATTTGGTATCGATATTTGTCCCCAGCTTAAAGCCGAGAATAATGTAGTAATCAGAAGTAATCTTATTTTCATAATTATTAGGGGGTATCTAATTATTGCCTCTTTTATTTAAAAAAAAGCTGGCTAATTTATGCAAATTTATTTGATAATCAGTATTTTTGTTAATAATCTTGCTTAAGAAATCGTTAAGAAATTGAAAAACAAAAACACCGAAACTCTTTCTGTTCAACAAATACAAGGGAAATTAGAATATTATTGTGCTTACCAAGAACGCTGCTATAAAGAAGTTGAAGAAAAATTATATTCCTATAAAATTTCACCTTCCGAAAAAGAACAAATTTTAATTTATCTCATCGAAAATAATTTCATTAACGAAGAACGTTTTGCACAAAGTTTCGTTCGTGGCAAGCACAATTATAAATTTTGGGGCAAAAACCGCATTATAAACGAATTGAAGTTCAGAAATATCTCTTCTAAAATCATTGAAATTGCGTTAAAAGAAATTTCGGAAGCAAATTATTTAGAAAGTTTTCATGCATTAGCTGAAAAAAATTGGGAAAATAGTACTGAACGAAAAGGACATAAGAAGAACAAAAAATTTGTTGATTTTTTATTGCGTAAAGGTTATGAAACCCATTTGATTTATGATAAATTAAATGAACTAGACAATTAGTCAACATCTATTCTTATATTACAAATTGAGGCATTGGCATATCGACACATAAATACTATCTTTGCAAAAAATTAAGCCATGTTAGAAAATAAAGACCAAGCCAAAACAAGTTTGTCACAATTAGGCGAATTTGGCTTAATCGATCATTTAACCAAACATTTTACAATTAATCAAGAATCCACTTTAAAAAGTATTGGTGATGATGCTGCTGTGTTAGATTTTGGTTCAAAAAAAGCAATAATTTCTACCGATTTATTGGTCGAAGGTGTTCATTTTGATTTAGCTTATATGCCATTACGCCATTTGGGCTACAAAGCTGTTGTGGCTAACATTTCTGACATTTGTGCCATGAACGCTAAGCCAACACAAATTACCGTTTCAATCGCAGTTTCGAATCGTTTTCCACTTGAAGCGCTAGAAGAATTATTTGATGGAATTACTATGGCATCAAAAGTATATAATGTAGATGTAATTGGTGGTGATACTACTTCTTCACAAAAAGGATTAATCATTAGTATTACTGCAATTGGTGAAGCAAATTTAGACGACATTGTATATAGAAATGGCGCTCAAGTATCTGATTTATTAGTGGTTTCAGGTGATATTGGTGCAGCTTACATGGGATTGCAAGTTTTAGAACGCGAAAAACAAGTTTTTAAGGTAAATCCAAACAATCAGCCTGATTTAGAACCTTATACCTACTTAATTGAGCGACAATTAAAACCAGAAGCACGTAAAGACTTAAAAGAATTGTTTGAAAAATTAGAATTTAAACCAACTGCCATGATTGATGTTTCTGACGGATTATCGTCTGAAATTATGCATTTGTGCAAACAAAGTAATGTAGGCTGTAACTTATATGAAGAAAAAATTCCGGTTGATCCACAATTAATTAATGTGTGCGAAGAATTTAATTTAGACATTACAACTATTGCCTTAAGCGGTGGCGAAGATTATGAATTGTTATTTACAATAAAAATGGGGGATTATGATAAAATCAAAGGGAATCCAAACTTCACTGTTATCGGGCATATGACGCAAGCTAGCGAAGGTATACATCTTGTAACTCGAGCCAATACAAAAATTGAATTAAAAGCAAGAGGTTGGAATGCTCTTGAAAATTAGAATATAGAAAATCCCAAATTTTAATTAAATTTTTGGGGTTTTTTAATTTTAATAATTAATCTTAAATTATCTTTTTCCTTCTTGAATAATCAATGTTGAAGGCGTACTCGACAACCAAGTACTTCTGGTTTCTACTAATTTTTTCCAACTATCTATACTTACAACCATCAAATCTTGAGATTTTAAAAAATCTTTGTCTATTTTTTTATCATTTAAAACAGCAATATGATTTGGTGTAACTTGTTCAATTGCTCTTATTTCTTCTTTTAACACAATATTATTCTTTACAATTTCTCTAACATCTAATATTGATATTTGCGAATGATTATTATAGATTAATTTTTTCGCATATTGAATTAAGAAAATGTCTTTTTCATCAAAAATGGGAATAAAAACAGTACTTGCCTTTTCGAAATCTCTATCAATTAAAATCCCTAATGGAACATCCGCTTTATTGATGATATAACGAGTACGTTCATCAAAAACATCTTCTTCAAACAAGTTTTCCTTGCCTGTGAAAGTATTTAATAATCGATCTGGTGTAATGATTCGAGAGGTAAGTCCTAAAATTTTGCCTAATAAACTCCCTTCATAAATAGACTGACCTAATCCAATCAACAACAAATCAAATTCCCCTTGATTTGCAACTTTACATATATCCGAATCGATATCATTTGAAACTTTGAAAAGCGTACTTACATTAACATTTAGTTCTTGAGAAGTTGCTAAAACAGGTTCAAAACTGCTTTTTTCATATTCGCCAATACTAAACTGATTCACTTCATTAGCATGCGACAAATGCATAGCCGTTAACAATGAGTTTTGGCCTTGTTTTTTGGTAAAAAAGTGTGCTAAACGCGTTAATACTTTACCGTTATTATTATCTCCAAAAGAAATTAAAACTTTAAACTTTGCTTGTTCAATAATTCTATCGGTTATTTCAGTGATTGAGGCTGTTTTGAAAATTTTATCAACTAAACTCAAGGCAGGACCAGTCATAAAGGTTGTCACTAAAGCCATAATTACCATCATAGCAAAAACTTGTGGTGTTAAAACACCTAAATCAAAACCTATATTTAAAACTACTAATTCCATCAAACCGCGTGTATTCATTAAGGCACCAATAGTTAAACTATCCTTCCAATTTTGTCCCACAAATTTAGCGGCTAAAGCACTTCCTAAAAATTTACCTACAACAGCAACTAAAACAATAAATCCCGTAACTTTCCACAAATAAGGGTCATCTATCAATCCTATTTTTGTTCGTAAACCTGTAAAAACAAAAAACAAAGGCAACAATAAAACGATAGAAACGTCTTCGATTTTTTCAATGAAAATATTTCTAAACTTCATGTTATCTGGCATAATAATTCCCGCCATAAAAGCTCCAAAAAGCGCATGAATTCCAATTACTTCGGTCGCATAAGACGAAATTAAAAGTGTTACAAAAAATATAGCCACAACAGGTTTACTCATCTTTTCCTGGGTAGCATACAAATCGCCCACACGTTTTAAAAATGGTCTTACAAATTTTAGCATCAAAAAAACGTATGCCACTGCAAGCAATATTACATAAATTGAACTTACAAAAGAACCTGCTTTTACAATGGCAATTACAACTGCCAATAAACACCAAGCTGTAATATCATCAGCGGCCGCACATGTAATAACCATAGCGCCTAATTTGGTTTTATGCAAACCACGCTCTTGAACAATTCGGGCTAAAACTGGAAAAGCGGTTATACTCATTGCAATTCCAATAAACAAAGCAAAAGACAAAAATTGAACACCTTCGGGTGCAAAAGAAGTATAAATGTAATACGCCAAACAAACTCCTAAAGCAAATGGAATAATAATGCTTGCATGACTAATAACTACAGCGTCATGTGCTTTGTTTTTTAGTACTTTTAAATCCAACTCCATTCCTATGACAAACATGAAAAGAATTAAACCAATTTGACTCAAAAACTGCAAATTAGGCAAAGAAGCAACTGGAAATAATAATGCTGAAAATTCAGGAAAATAGTGCCCAAAAAATGATGGACCAAGCATAATTCCGGCAACAATTTCTCCAATTACTGAAGGTTGTCCAATTTTACGACAAATCCAACCAAATAGCTTTGCTACTAAAATTATGGTCACAATTTGGACTAACAAAATCGCTAATGGATGTTGTAAATTATGTGTCAGCGAATTAATAAAGTCTTGCCAATTAGAATTTCCAGAAATCTTCTCTTGTACATTAACATCTTCAAGGATTTTTCCTTGCTTGAATATCCAATACATTAGAAATGAGAAAAACCCGATAATGACGATATAAAAAATGCTGTTTTTGTAATTTTTCATATTTCTTTTGTTTCAGTTAGAATATTTTTCAATGTTTGAAACAAATTTCTAAATATTCTTATTTAGAAAATCGACATTGTAAAAAAGCGCTTTATTTATGTAATGAAAAAAGAAAAAAATGTAATGAACTTATTAGAAGTTTTTCATTTTCTCTGAAAACTCAACTTTGAAACTATTCCCTATTGAAAGCACCATCTTTTTATTTTGAAATTCTATGGAAGTATCAATTTGATCTGCCGTAAAAAAAGTAACACAATTCAAACGAATCATTTCGTTTTTATTGATTTGACAATACGAATTAGACGGCAATAATTGTTTTAATTTTTCAAACGTAATATTTTTCAAAGTAATAATTTGATTGTCATAAATCATTTGCTTATCGCGACTATCTATGGGCGATGTTTGAATGTGTAAAATATTTTCTATTTGTAAAACCGCTTTTCCTTTTTCGGTTTGCCATTGAATGGTTTGAGCAATCGGAGCTTTTTGTTCCTTTCGCAAAAGTGCTTTTTCTATAGCAACTTGTAAACGCTCTTTTTTTAATGGCTTTGTCAGATAATCAACTGCATTTAATTCAAAAGCTTCCACTGCAAACTCTTTATAAGCTGTAGTAAACAAAATCATTTTCGATTGAATTAATTGTGCGACTTCGGTACCTTTTAAACCCGGCATTTCAATATCGCAGATACACAAATCGTAGTTTAATTTTTCTTGTTCTTTGATAAAAAGCAATGGATCATTGAATGATTTTACGATTTCAATTTCAGGAATTTGCTCACAAAGCAACTTCAAATAAGTCAACCCTGGAAGTTCGTCATCTAATAAAACACACTTAAGCTGTTGCATTTTTAAAATCTATTTTTAATTGAGCTACATATGAATCACCATCAATTCCAACGTTTAATTTGTAATTATTTCCGTAAATTAAATTCAAACGTTTTTCTAGATTTTGTAGTCCGATACCACTTTTTTCTTTCGATAATTTAGGTTGCGAAGAAATTTTATTGGAAACCATAATCTTAAAATAAGCGTTTCGACATTCTAAAACGATATTGATAAACGAATCCTGACTTTGAATATCTGCATGTTTAAAAGCGTTTTCAATTAAATCTACAGTAATTAAAGGTGGGATTACAGGCATGTTATAAAACGAATCTTCCGTATCAATTTTTGTTTTTACCGATAATTCAAACAACGGACTCAATTTGATTTTATTAACTTCTATAAGTTGTTGCGTAAAATACAATTCGTCTTTTGGAGTAACTCTTTCTTTCTGACTTTCGTATAGGATGTAATCCAAAACTCCCGACATTTTATCAATGGAATAATACGTTTGATACGCGTGTGATTGAATAGAATTTAAAATATTCTTAAACAAGTGCGGATTAAGTTTAGAACTAATACTTTCTAGTTCTAAAAACTTCGCTTTTTCATGGACTTCAGCATTTTGTTTATGAAAATCTTGTAGCGTTTGCATTAGTTTTCTGTTATGATTCCAAAGCCATAATAATCCTAAAATCAATAGAATTAAAACGATACTGTATATAATTATCCAATTCATAAGCTATTTTGAACAAAGTTAAAAAAATAAGACCTTCAAAAAGAAGGTCTTACTACATATTTTGGAGGGTTTATTACATTTTCATCAACCAGTTTCGCATTGAGACTTCGTTGTTAATGATATCACGTAATGCTGAAATTTTCACTCTATCTTGTTGCATAGAATCTCTGTGACGTATCGTTACTGTTTCGTCTTCCAATGTTTGATGATCCACGGTAATACAGAATGGAGTTCCTAAAGCATCTTGTCTTCTGTAACGTCTTCCAACAGCATCCTTTTCATCATATGCAACATTGAAATCCCATTTTAAATCTTCTATAATTTTATTGGCAACTTCTGGCAAACCATCTTTTTTAACTAATGGTAAAACAGCCGCTTTGGTTGGTGCTAAAACCGAAGGTAAACGTAAAACCGTTCTAGTTGAACCATCTTCTAACGTTTCCTCGCAAAGAGAGTTAGAGAAAACCGCTAAAAACATTCTATCTAAACCAACAGAAGTTTCTACGACATAAGGTGTGTAGTTTGAATTGGTTTCGTTATCAAAATATTGTAATTTTTTACCTGAATATTGTTCGTGCGCTTTCAAATCAAAGTCGGTTCTTGAATGAATTCCTTCTAATTCTTTGAATCCGAATGGGAAATTGAATTCAATATCTGCAGCAGCATTGGCATAATGTGCTAATTTTTCATGGTCGTGAAAACGGTAATTTTCCTTTCCTAAACCAAGTGATAAATGCCAATTTAAACGTGTTGTTTTCCAGTATTCGTACCATTTCATTTCTTCGCCTGGTTTCACAAAAAACTGCATTTCCATTTGTTCAAATTCGCGCATACGGAAAATAAATTGTCTCGCCACGATTTCGTTTCTAAACGCTTTACCTGTTTGAGCAATTCCAAAAGGAATTTTCATACGACCTGTTTTTTGAACGTTTAAGAAATTCACAAAAATACCTTGAGCTGTTTCAGGTCGTAAATATAAATCCATTGCATTTTCAGCAGAAGCACCTAATTTTGTTCCGAACATTAAGTTGAATTGCTTTACATCGGTCCAGTTTTTTGAACCACTTTCTGGACAAGCAATTTCTAATTCTTCGATTAAGGCTTTAACATCGGCAAGGTTTTCTGTCTCTAAAGAGCGCGCCATTCTTTCTAGAATTTCTTTCTTTTTAGACAAATATTCCATCACACGAGGATTCGTTGTTTTGTATTGCTCTTCATCAAATGAAGCGCCAAAACGCTCACGTGCTTTATCAATTTCTTTTTGTGCTTTTTGATTTAATTTTTCGGCATAATCCTCAATTAAAACATCTGCACGGTATCTTTTTTTAGAATCTTTATTATCAATTAATGGATCGTTAAAAGCGTCTACATGGCCTGATGCTTTCCATGTTGTTGGATGCATCAAAATTGCAGCATCTAATCCTACAATGTTTTCGTGCATTTGCACCATTGCTTTCCACCAATATTCGCGGATGTTCTTTTTTAACTCAACACCATTTTGTGCATAGTCATAAACCGCACTAAGTCCGTCGTATATTTCGCTTGACGGAAAAATAAATCCGTACTCTTTTGCATGCGAAACTACATTTTTAAATATATCATCTTGTTTTGCCATAGTGCAAAAGTAAAAATAGGAATGGAATAAAGAAAAGTTTTTAAAGGTTTTAATACAAATTATTTGTATTCGAAAATTGTAGAACCAATTTTAGTGAAATCACTATAAATATTTATGATATAATTCCCTTTAATAGTTTTGTTTTTTTCTAAATCAACATAAGCACAAACATCTGTGTCTTTCTTATTGTAATTAACTTCAGAAATTGCACTAAATTGTAACCTTGAACCTGAGGCATTTTCAACAAATGAATTATCTTTTGAAATAATTTGATTTTTAGGATTTACAACTTGAATGTAAATCTTTCTTGAACCCGATTTTACCACATCGTTTCTTTGTAATGTGTAACAAACTCTTAATTGCTGAATTTGAGAATTATTAGATTTATAAAGGTCCGAATAGATTTTTACTCCTTTTGCATTAATATTAGATGCTGATAATTTGTATAAACTACTTTTACTATTATTTTGAGACGGCTCAGAATTATCAGAGATAGCTTGTTTTTTTTGAGAAATTTGAGCATTTAATTCTTGTGCTCTTTTTGCATAAAAAACTATAGAGTCATTAATTAAACTGGCTGCTGTATTAGTTTGTGTAGTAGACTCATCATTAATTGATTTAGAATCTATATTCAATGCTATTAACTCAGCATTACGTTTTGATTCTTCACTCAATGAATCATATTTATGAAGAATTTCTCCTAATTGACTTTCAAGTACTTTAATTTCTAATTCAGAATGCTCTTTAAAACTAGTTAGCTCTTCTTTTACCTTGTAATATTTGACACTAAAAAACAACAATAACAACATCAAAATAATGATGCTGATTTTTGTAATTTTGTTTTTTCTTATTGTCATTTCTTAATATTGTATTACGAAAGTATTTAAAAATGTTAAATTTGTTCTGATAAATCGACAAAATGCTAAAAAACCTGATAAACTTACTTTTTCCCAAATTATGTAATGGATGTAATTCTCTTTTATTACAAAACGAAAAAATAATTTGTACCGATTGTAGGCATCAACTTCCACTTACCCAACATCATCTTTTAAAAGACAATTATACAACAAAAAAATTTTATGGCATAATTCCAATCGAATTTTCTTGTTCAATGCTTTATTTTCACAAGAAAGGTATTGTTCAAAATTTAATTCACAATTTAAAATATAGAAACCACCAAGAAATCGGTACTTTTCTTGGAAATTGGTATGCAAATGATTTAAGAGAAATTGCAAAAGAATATTCTTTTTCTGAAATAATTCCAGTTCCTCTACATCCAAAACGGCTGAAAGAAAGAGGCTATAATCAAGTAACAACTTTTTGCAAAGCGCTTTCTGAAAATTTAGAAATTGAGTATAATGAAACTCTTTTGTATAGAAATGTATACTCAAAAACACAAACTAAAAAAAACAAAGAAGCTCGATCAGAAATCAACAATTCTCTTTTTGATGTAAAGTTTACAGCAACAGATTCAGGCAAACATTTTTTATTGATTGATGATGTTATTACTTCTGGCGCCACATTAGAAGCTTGCGCAAGAGCCTTGTTAAAAATTCCCAACTCAAAAATCAGTATTATAACAATTGCTTACACAGATTCATAAAAATTACTAAAAATTGTATGTTTACACCAATTATAGTTGTTATTTTGTAACTTCATTATTTAAAAAACAATGACAAAACTTAAATATCTTATACTTTTATCTTGTGCGCTGTTGTTCTTTACAAATTGTGCAAAAAGAGGCACAATTACAGGCGGTAAAAAAGACACAATAGCTCCAAAAATAGTAAACAGTTATCCTGATAATTTTACAACCAATTTTAAAGGAAACGAAATAAAAATCAATTTTGATGAATTGATTAAAGTGAAAGACATCAACAAACAGTTGATTATTTCTCCCCCTATGAAAAAACAACCTACAATTGTTCCTCAAGGAAGCGCAAGTAAGTTTATTTCTATTAAAATAGCTGATACGTTACAGGAAAACACAACCTATAGTTTCAATTTTGGTCAAAGTATAACTGACAACAACGAGGGTAATCCGTATTCACAATTCAAATATGTTTTTTCTACTGGAAACTATATTGATTCATTAACTGTAGTTGGAAAAATTAAAGATGCTTACTTACAAAAACCCGATAACTTTGTAAGTGTTATGCTATATGATGCCAAAACCTTTACCGACTCTACAGTTTACAAGGAAACTCCTTTATATGTAACAAATACGTTAGATAGTTTAAAAGTTTTTGCACTAGAAAATTTGAAAGAAGGAAAATATCATATTATTGCCCTCAAAGACAAAGCTGGAAATAATAAATTTGATCCTAAAAGTGATAAAATCGCTTTTTTTAATGACCCTATTTCCATTCCTACTGAAACCATGTTTGAATTAGAATTATTTGCTGAAAAATCACCTTTTAAAGCTGAAAAACCTACACAGGAAAGCAACAACAAACTTTTTATGGCTTATGAAGGTGATGCTAAAAACATGAAAGTTTCTGCAAAGAAAGGCAAAGAAAACATTCCTATTAAATTAACAAAATTTCCACAAAAAGATAAAGATTCTGTTCAGTTATTTTATCCAAGAACGGAATTAGATTCATTAGAAATAACTGTTGAAAATGGAAATTATAGCAAAACATTTACCACAAAACTAAAAAAATTAAAAGAAGCTGACAGTTTAAAAATTGACAGTCAAATACAAGGGGTTTTGGCTTTTAGAGAACAATTTTCTTTAATTACAACAACACCTATAAAATCAATTGATAACTCTAAAATAATTTTACGAAACAAAGATTCTATTGCTGTTTCATTTACCTCTAAATATGACGAATATAATCAAGAGATTCTTTTTGATTTTGTTAAGGAGGAAGACCAAAAATATAGTTTAGAAGTTTTACCCGAAGCAATTGTAGATTTTTATGATGATAAAAACGATTCTTTACAGTTTGATTTCAAAACAAAATTATTTTCTGATTATGGGAATTTAAAAGTAAATCTAACTGGTGTAAAACGATACCCATTTATTTTAGAAGTGCTTGATGATAAAGGAGAAGTATTTTATTCTAAAACTTCGAATAAAGAAACTTTAATAACCTTTGAAACAATTGAACCTAAAATATACACTTTGCGAGTCATTTATGATGATAATGCAAATGGTGTTTGGGACACTGGTGATTATTTAGCTAAGAAACAAGCCGAAGAAATTATTTATTTTTCAAAACAAATTGATGTTAGAGCCAATTGGGATGTGGAACAAGATTTTGGTTTAGATTAAAGAGAAATCATCTCTATCATTTAAAAAATTAAATTTTTCACGCGCTTCAAACTGTATTTGTTTATCTAAATTAATAATAAAAACACCTAAATCATTTTCACAATTTAGCACTTGATTTCCAAGAAAATCAATTACCTGCGAATGTCCTGGGTATTCCAATTGATTAGCATCTTCACCTATTCTGTTTACGCCAATAGTGTAACACATGTTTTCAATAGCCCGTGCTTTTAACAATGTGTCCCAAGCGTTAATTCGTGGTTTTGGCCAATTGGCAACATACAACAACAAATCGTAGTTTTCAACATTTCGAGCAAAAACTGGGAAACGCAAATCGTAACAAACTTGCAAACAAATGTTCCAATTGTTGTAATTTATGACTATTTTTTCGGTCCCTTTTGTGTAAACTTTATCTTCACCAGCTAAAGTAAATAAATGTCTTTTGTCATAAAACTGCACTTCTCCTGAAGGAAAAACAAACACCATACGATTGTAGAAATTATCACTTTCTTTAATGACTAAACTTCCTGTGATAGCACAAGTTTTCTTTTTAGCTAATTGTTTTAACCAACTAATTGTTTCTCCTTCCATCGTTTCTGCTATTGCAGATGGATTCATTGTAAAACCAGTTGTAAACATTTCAGGCAAGACTAATAAATCAAACGATTCGTCTTCATTTAAGAAATATTCTTCGATGAATACTCGATTAATTTCTGAGTTTTCCCAAGCTAATTGGGTTTGAAAAAGTGCGATTCTCATTCTGTAAAATTTTTATTAAAAATACAAAAAAACGCATCCAAAAGAGTGAATGCGTTTTACTATTTAGAAGATTCTAATGAATTACTTTACTGAAGCTTTTAAAAATTCTCTATTCATACGAGCAATATTTTCTAACGATATTCCTTTCGGACATTCAATCTCACATGCTCCAGTATTTGTACAATTACCAAATCCTTCTTCGTCCATTTGACGAACCATGTTTAAAACACGATTTGTTGCTTCTACTTTTCCTTGTGGTAATAAAGCATATTGTGATACTTTTGCACCAACAAATAACATTGCTGAACCGTTTTTACAAGTAGCCACACAAGCACCACATCCGATACAAGCAGCAGCTTCAAATGCTTTATCTGCATCGTCTTTAGGAACTGGAATTGAGTTGGCGTCAATCGTATTTCCAGAAGTGTTTACCGATACGAAACCTCCAGCTTGCTGAATTCTATCGAAAGCGGTTCTATCTACTACTAAATCTTTGATTACAGGGAAAGCTTTACTTCTCCAAGGTTCGATATAAATCGTATCACCATCGTTAAACATTCTCATGTGTAACTGACACGTGGTAATTCCAGTATCAGGTCCGTGAGCACGTCCGTTGATGTATAAAGAACACATACCGCAAATACCTTCACGACAGTCGTGATCAAAGGCAACTGGTTCTTTTTTTTCGTTGATTAATTGTTCGTTCAATTGGTCTAACATTTCCAAAAACGAACTTGCAGTAGAAACGTTATCTAATTTATAAGTTTCCATGCTACCTTTAGAACTAGCATTCTTTTGACGCCAAATTTTAAGGTTGATATTTATATTTTTTGCTGCACTCATAATATTTTATTTGTAATTTCTAGCTGCAATTTTAATTTCTTCGTATTTCAATTCTTCCTTGTGAAGTTCTTCTTTGCTGATATCATCACCTTTATACTCCCAAGCTCCAACAAATTTGAAGTTTTCGTCATCACGTAATGTTTCTCCTTCAGCATCTTGATATTCTTCACGGAAGTGACCTCCACAAGATTCTTTACGTTGTAAAGCATCCATTGCCATTAATTGACCTAATTCTATAAAATCTGCAACTCTTAATACTTTTTCTAATTCTGTATTAAATTCATCTGCACTTCCTGGCACATAAACATCCTTGTAGAAATCTTCTTTTAATTGAGCAATCTCAGTAATAGCTTCTTTTAAACCTTGCTCATTTCTTCCCATTCCTACTTTATTCCACATAATCAACCCTAATTTTTTATGGAAATAATCAACCGATTTTGTTCCATTATTATTCAAGAATTTACTAATTGAATCTTTAACTCTTGCCTCTGCTTCTAGGAATTCTGGAGAATCTGTAGAGATTTTCCCAGTTCTAATTTCGTCAGCTAAATAGTTTGAAATAGTATATGGTAATACAAAATATCCATCTGCCAAACCTTGCATTAAAGCTGAAGCTCCTAAACGATTTGCTCCGTGGTCTGAGAAATTAGCTTCTCCAGCTACGAAACAACCTGGAATTGTAGATTGTAAGTTATAATCAACCCAGACACCACCCATTGTATAGTGAACTGCAGGATATATCTTCATTGGAGTTTCATACGGATTTTCATCCGTGATTTTTTGATACATCGTAAACAAGTTACCATATTTCTCTTCTAACCACTGTTTCCCTAAAGCTGTGATTTCTTCTGGTGTAGGATTATGATTTCCTTTTGCGTAAGCAGCTTGTTTACCTTTATTTTGAATTTCTGTAGAGAAATCTAAATAAACTCCCTCATTAGTGTCATTAGCTTCAATTCCATAACCTGCATCGCAGCGCTCTTTTGCAGCTCTAGAAGCTACGTCACGCGGTACTAAGTTACCAAACGCAGGATATCTTCTTTCTAAATAGTAATCTCTATCTTCTTCAGCAATTTGTGTAGGTTTCAATTTTCCCGCTCTGATTGCTTCAGCATCTTCTTTTTTCTTTGGAACCCAAATACGTCCTGAATTACGTAAAGATTCAGACATCAACGTTAATTTTGACTGATTTGTTCCGTGAACAGGAATACATGTTGGGTGAATTTGCACATAACATGGATTTGCAAATAAAGCGCCTTGTTTATGTACTTTCCATGAAGCAGTTACATTACTTCCCATAGCATTTGTAGAAAGGAAATATACGTTCCCATAACCTCCTGAAGCAATAACAACAGCATGCGCAGAATGTCTTTGAATTTCACCCGTAATTAAATCACGAGCAATAATTCCACGTGCTTTTCCGTCAACTTTTACTAAATCTAACATTTCGTGACGGTTATACATTTTTACACGTCCTAATCCGATTTGTCTTGATAAAGCTGAATATGCTCCTAATAATAATTGCTGTCCAGTTTGACCAGCAGCATAAAAAGTACGTTGCACCTGTGTTCCACCAAACGAACGGTTATCTAACATTCCTCCATATTCACGAGCAAAAGGAACACCTTGTGCTACGCATTGGTCAATAATGTTTCCTGAAACTTCAGCTAAACGATGAACGTTTGCTTCACGTGCGCGGTAGTCTCCTCCTTTAATAGTATCATAAAAAAGACGGTAAACGCTATCACCATCATTTTGATAATTTTTTGCAGCATTAACTCCACCTTGAGCAGCAATTGAGTGTGCTCTACGAGGAGAATCTTGAAAACAAAATGCTTTTACATTGTACCCCATTTCTCCAAGAGAAGCGGCAGCTGAAGCACCTGCTAAACCAGTCCCTACAACAATGATGTCAATTTTTGGTCTATTATTTGGAGCAACTAATTTTAAATGGTCTTTGTGATTGGTCCATTTGTCTTTTAATGGTCCTTCTGGTATTTTAGAATCTAACTTCATAATATATACTGATGTTGATTATTTTTTAAAGTGTAAGATAACTGGAATAATTGCAAACAGTAGCGGAACTATAACTGCAAATGCTTTTCCGAAGAATTTAATTGCTGGAGTTAGTTTTGGGCTGTTAGCTCCCAAAGATTGAAAAGCACTTTGAAAACCATGCCACAAGTGAAATGCTAAAGCTAACATTGCCAAAACATATCCAATTGTGAAATACAAACCATACTTAGCATCTTTAAAGAAATCTAAAGTAATCTTATACAAATCTTTATACAAATCTGCAGTTTTAACATCCGCTTGACTATAATGCAATTCAGTTCTGTTTTTAATAACAAATTGCTTTGGCATCATTCCTTGCTCAAGCTTTTCACCTTCTTTTGCAACTTGCTCAACAGGAAAATATTGTCCAACTTGAGTTCCAACATAAAACACTTGTTTGTTTCCTTGAACTTCAATAGTCTTTGTCATTAAAGGCATGTTTTTGTCAAAATGCATTTTTGCCCAAAAATTTACCATGTGTGTAGCAATAAAAACCAAAATAATAGTCCCTAAAACTGCCATGTTTCTTGAAGCAAAACTACTTGAAGAACCATCTGTTTTAGCATAACCAATTGGTCTAGCTTTTTTGTTTTGGATTGTTAATAATATTCCATCAATAGCATGGAATAAAATAGAAATGTACGTTAAATAAGAAAGTAATTTTACCGCCGGATTGGAAGTCATAAACAATGCATACTGGTTGAAGTTCAAAGCATTGTTAGGAACAAGCAATTGAAGATTTCCTGCTAAGTGACCCGCCAAAAACAAGCATAAAAATAAACCCGTAAGAGCCATCCAATATTTCTTTGCGATAGATGACTTTAAAAGTGCTGATTTTGCCATAATTTTATTTGATTGTAATAGTTTTATAAAAATCAAAACAAAAATACAGCTATTTGAAATTAACTACAACCTTTTAGAGCTAATTTATAATGAATTTAAAATAATTTAACTTCTGTTGAATATCAACAAGTTATGCTGTTAAAAAAGCATTATGTATATTATTTTTACGAAATAATTATTTTATGTAGCTTGGAATTAATCCTCTTAATCCCATATCTACAACATTTTCACCTATTGAAGGTTCATACTTACCATCAGTAGTTACCTCTTGCCATTCAAAGCTATTATTGATTGATAATGACAATGTTACAACTATATCTCTAGACTCATTACCGTTAATAACTAAATTCTCAGCAAATTTTCCAGTTACCACACAAGAGCCGGCAGGAATTGGCGATGTGCTTGCAATAGGGTTTGGCACTGTAGTCGCACCCGCAGGGGCTTGTCCTGAGGTTGCGTAAGGAAAATCATTCAACGCAAAAGCCCAATATCCTTGTAAACGATTTGCATTTATTGGAAAAGAATTACTGCCAATTGTATGCGTATTAATATAGGTGTTATAACCTACAAAACTAGCCAATCGTCCTTCGTAATCTAGTCCATTATTTCTAACCGAAATATTATAATCTTGATAAGACAATGAAACACGAACATATTCATAATTTCCTTGAGCCACTTGACTCAATGGAATTTTTAAGAAAGCCTCACCTTCACCCACAATAACTGCTTGATCAAAATCTATAGCAACTGCTCCTCCTTCAGTAGTTTCTGGTGCATGATACAATATTGTTCCATCCCCTAGTTGCGTAAAAGCGGTTGGTGCTAATTCAAAATAGTGAGCACTAATTGCATTGAAATTTGGAGATTGTGCAGCATTTCCTGGCGCAACACTAGATGGTTGTCCTAAATTATTCAAACGCACCTGATTAGGATCAAATCTGAATTTAATAATTAATTGCGGTTCTTCTTGCTTATCATCTAGGTCTTCACATGAGAAAAAAGAAATTCCAGCAAATATTATGGTGATTAAAACTACTAATTTTTTCATTGATCAATGGTTTTATTAAAGACGATTTTAATAGGTTTTTGTTACATCTTCATCTATAACGAGAATAAAGTCGGCTTTATTATAATGTTCTGCTTCTAATTTTAACAAATCTTTTTGTTCTACTGTTGCTATTGTAACAATTTTTATACCAGAATCGTATTTTTTCAAATACCAATTTATCCCTTCATAGTTATCTGAATGATATGTTCCATTATAATGAATAAAAACGCTATTTGCTTTTCGGTTTTTGTTGATAAAATAAGCCATGGTGGCATCTTTTATAGCCTGAGCTTTTGGCATTTTATCTCCCGCATGACCTCCTTGCATTTGCATCATACTTTGATAACCAGGCAAATTCACATCAAATTCAATTGGTAATGGTGCAATCCAAGATTTTTCTTGAGCAGAAAGTGAATCCAGAGCCACTAAATCTTTTTTAAACACCAAAGAAGCATATCTTCGAGGCACATTTGTAGCTATAAAATCAATTTTTTTCTCTTTCGCAAAATCAACTAAGGGTTTATAATCAGTTTTATAATTTTTCCAAAGTCTTGCCGAAGAATCCAATTGCTTTTGATTAATTTCTCCATTCAAATATTGATTTACCTGCATTTGATTATCAGCCTCAAGCATTTCGGCTCCTAAAACCAATTCTTTCTTTTCTGCTAAATCTTTTGTGAGTTCTAATTGTAGCCAATGCACTACTGAATTATCATGATATTCACCAAATAAGATAACATCTGATTTTTCTCCCGCTTTTAAAACTTTTTCATAAGATGACTTCTTGCCATTCTTATCAAAAATTTGATAGGCTTTTTTCTCTTGAGAAAAACCAATTATTGTGGCAAACAAAAAAAGATTGCATACTGTTTTTTTCATAAGTCTATTTTTTAGGTTCATTAACTTCAAACGATTTGATTGATGCATGTTTATCTTTTGAAACCGTTACTTTGTACTTCCCAACTGGCAAATAAAACTTCTTATTCTCAGCCAATTTGATTTTTATTTTTTTGTCTTTTTTATTCCATTCTTCAGCCGACTTACTTGAAACTGAATAATCATAAATAAATGCATTTAATCCTTTTTTAGCTTCTATTGTTTGATTATAAACAATCATTCCTGCTTCATTAGTAATCGAAACCGTTACAATTTCATCTGTATTGGTATAAAACCAAATCTTTTGTGAAGGTTCGACAATTTCTCCCCAAGCATAATTTTGACTTCCCCAACGATCAGATTTTGTTCTATCGTTTACTTTAAATAAATGCAGGTTTTTAGCTAAAACATCTTTCGTCAATTCCTGAACTTTCGAAATATCAATTTTATAAATAGAACGACCATGAGTGCCAACGATTAATTCTTTTGCCTTCTTTTGAATTACTGCATCATGAACTGCTACTTTTGGTATTCCATTGGAAAAATCTTGCCAACTTATTCCTTTGTCTATTGAAATAAACAAGCCATTATCGGTTCCAACGTATAAAATGTTTTCATTTTCTGAATCTTCAACAATTACATTAACTGCTTGCGATAATCCGTTTGAAATTGGAGCCCAATTAATTCCATAATCATCCGATATAAACACATAACTTTCAAAAATGTCATTTCTGTAACCATTCAAAGTTACATAAACTCTTTCTTTTTTATTATTAGATGCAACAACTCTTGAAACCCACAAATTCTGCGGTAAATTTTCAGAAATCAATTGCCAAGAAACACCACCATCTTTCGAAACATGTATTTTTCCATCATCAGAACCCGTGTAAAGCAAACCAAATTGAAATTTGCTTTCCGAAATTGTCGTCAATGTCCCAAAAGCCACATTTCCTTCTTTTGCGCCATTCGTTAAATCCCCCGAAATTCTTTCCCACGTTTCTCCTTGATTCATAGAACGATGTAAAAAATTAGAACCTACATACAATATGTCTTGATTGTGCGACGACAATAAAATAGGTGTTTGCCAATTGAAACGATATGGTTTTTCTTCTTTTGGTGCTTTTGGAGAAATGTAGTCAAACTTACCTTCTTTTTGATTGATACAATAATAATTTCCAAATTGATACCCCGTAAAAACCACATTTGGATTACGATTATCGATTTGTATTTGCATGCCATCACCACCAATTAATTCCTGATAAGGATATTTTCCTTCTTGGTGCCACGCCACACTTTTTTCATAATCATTGCTTCCATACCATACACCGTTATCTTGCAAACCTCCATAGACATTATAATTTTCTTGATAATCCACATTCACTGCATACAATTGACCAACTGCTTCATTATTGCATTTTATCCAATGCGCTCCATTATCATACGAAATATTTACACCACCATCATTTCCGTTTATAATGTGATTAGGATTTTCAGGATTTACCCAAGTTACATGATGATCGGCATGAACGTTTTCTTTAGAAATGGCAGTAAATGTCTTTCCACCATCTTCCGAAAACAATAATGGAACGCCACCTATATAAACACGATTTTGATTATTTGTATCTACCGAAATGTTCCCAAAATAATATCCATAAGTATAATACATATCGTCAATATATTTTTCATGTGTTCGCTTCCACGACTTTCCAGTATCTTCAGATTTGTATAATTCACAACCTATTACTTCTGTTTGAAACAAAGCTTCGTTAGCATCTTTTGGTTTGTCAACTTTACTATTTGGTCTTTTATTTTGATTATCTACAACAGCATAAATTACGTTTTCATTGAACATTGCTAAACCAATTCTTCCCACACCTTCATTCGCAGGAAATCCGCTTTCTTTTGTAGTGACTAATTCCCAAGAAGTTCCACCATCTTCACTCTTATAAATACCTGATTTTTCTCCATCACCATCAAAATGCCACGCTTTTCTATCTTTTTGCCATGACGCCGCAAACATGATTTTGGGATTGTTTTTAGAAACGGCTAAATCAATAATTCCAGCATCTTCTGCTACAAATAAGGTTTGTTTCCAAGATTTCCCACCATCAGTTGATTTGTAAATACCGCGTTCTTTATTCGTTGTATACAAATGTCCAACAGTCGCAACTACAATTTCATTCAAGTTACTTGGGTTCACCCAAATTCGGCTAATATGATGCGAATCTTTTAATCCTAAATTTTCCCAAGTTTTTCCTTTATCCGAAGATTTTAAAACGCCAACTCCAGCATAAGACGAACGCGAAGCATTCACTTCACCAGTTCCTACCCAAATAGTTCCCGAATTCCAATCCACCGTAACCGAACCACAATTTACAGTTTCAGCCGAATCCATTATAGGTGAAAAAGAAGTTCCATTGTTGTTGGTATACCAAAGTCCGCCTGTAGCATAAGCGACATAAAACTCGGTTGGATTTTTCGGATTTACTGCCAAATCTACCACACGACCACTCATAATCGTTGGTCCGATATTCTTAGCTTCCACTTGATTAAACAAAGTGTTTTGAGCAATTGTTGATTGTACAATCAATAAAAACAGTACCGTAATTTGCTTCATTTTGAAAAATTTTCTTGAAAATTAGCCAAAATATTACGCTTCAACAAAATTTCTAAAGTATTTAACAACTTTTCATTTTTATCTTATTAATTTTGAAGAACAAAATATTACATTATGAAATACCATCAAATAGACCGCGATTTGTACATTAAGAACAGAGCAAAATTCACGGCTCAAATGAAACCTAATAGTGTTGCGGTTTTTAATTCAAACGATATTTATCCGGTGAGTGCTGATAGTACTTTACCCTTTGCACAACACAGAGATATTTTCTATTTATCGGGTGTGGATCAAGAAGAAAGTATTTTATTGCTTTTTCCAGATGCGCCTTACGAACATTTGAAAGAAATTTTATTTTTAAAAGAAACCAACGAACATATTGCGATTTGGGAAGGTGAAAAACTTACCAAAGAAAGAGCGTTTGAAGTTTCTGGAATTAAATCGGTGATTTGGTTACAAGATTTCCACAAAACGTTGAAAGAAGTTATGGCGTATGCTGAAACAATCTACATCAACACCAACGAACATTACAGAGCAGTTATTGAAACAGAAACTCGTGAAGCGCGTTTTATCAAATGGTGGAAAGAAAATTATCCAGCACACAAAGTAGAAAAATCAAATCCTATTTTACAAAGATTGCGTTCTGTAAAAGAAAGCGAAGAATTGGATTTAATCCAAAAAGCGTGTGATATTACCGAAAAAGGTTTTAGAAGAGTGTTGCAATTCGTAAAACCAAACGTTATGGAATATGAAATTGAAGCTGAATTTGCGCATGAATTCTTAAGAAATCGTTCGAAAGGTTTTGCTTACACGCCAATTATCGCTTCTGGAAACAATGCAAATGTGTTACACTACATCGAAAACAACCAACAATGTAAAGCTGGAGATTTGATTTTATTAGACGTTGGTGCAGAATATGCCAATTATTCAAGTGATATGACACGTATGGTTCCGGTTTCGGGTCGTTTTACAGATAGACAAAAAGCAGTTTATCAAGCGGTTTTAAATGTGAAAAACGAAGCTACAAAAATGTTGGTTCCAGGCACATTATGGAAACAATATCATGTAGAAGTGGGTAAAATCATGACTTCTGAATTATTAGGTTTAGGATTAATCGATAAAGCTGATGTGCAAAACGAAAATCCAGATTGGCCAGCGTATAAAAAATATTTCATGCACGGCACTTCGCACCACATGGGATTAGACACACACGATTATGGATTATTACACGAACCAATGCAAGCCAACATGGTATTCACAGTTGAACCAGGAATTTACATTCCGAAAGAAGGTTTTGGTATTCGTTTAGAAGACGATATGGTGATTCAAGAAAATGGCGCAGCATTTAATTTAATGCGCAATATTCCGATTGAAATTGAGGAAATTGAAGCAATAATGAATAGTTAGTTTTCAGTCTCAGTTTACAGTATAGACGGCTTGCAGAAATGTGAGCCGTTTTTTTGTCCTTATTTGTCAAGCTGAACTCGTTTCAGCTTCTCTTCCTCGTTAAAAGATTTTGAAATCGAAGATTCAACAAAGTTAAACGAACTCAGAATGACAAAAACTAAACCGACGGAATGACTTCCACCACCATTTCGTTCCCGGCTTTGTCGTAATAACTGCACGTCATTTTATCCATCACTACAATCCATTTTTCAACACCTGATTTGGCGCAATCGTTTAAAAACGTCATGTAATTGGTGTTGCCTTGTTGGTGTGATTTTAAGTCGGATTTGAATTGCTCAACGTTGCTTTCATCAGCAATAGTTAAGGCTTCTGAAAAACCTTCTGAAGCTATTTGAAAATTATCTTTTCCAAAATAATTAGTATGATTATCAAACACAAACGTTTCGAAAGAAGTAACACCAAGCGCAATAATGTCTTGCATGTATTTTGGAAAATCGGCACCGCTTTTTACTTTGGCGTGTGCTTCATGGATTTGTTGGATGGTGAACATGAGACTTTATTTTATTTAAATTTTAAACTTTCTAAATGATTGGATCATTTCATATATTCCAAATGCTATCAAAATTTTACCAAAGATAAATACAATCCAACTAAATGGATTAGTTAAATATATTCTATCATTTATTAATGGATTATAGAAATCTGTAACAAGAAAAAATCTGAAGATTCCAGCAAAAAACTCAGAACTGTTTCTAAAATCAACTGATTTAGAAAAATTTTCAATTACAAATAACAACAAATAACAAATTATTCCAGAGATTAAAGTAAACCATAATGATTTAATCCAATTTGTTCCATATTCTGAAACCAAATCGCTTATACATAAAATGAATTTATCTCTTTTTAAATACCTGATTTCACTTTTAATCTTATCAGTATTTTCCTTTCTTTTTAATTTTATTAGTTTTTCGGTAATATCTTTTTTATATGCATTAAACTCATATACTCTAAATCTATTAAAGTCAATTTTATTTTCTGCTTTTTGAAGTTGTTGTTTAATTAATCTGAATGTTCTAGTATCACACTTTTCAATATTATTAATTTGAATTTCATCAAAAAGTGCAGTTTTTTCAAAAATTGTTCTATCAATAGAAATAATATTTAAATTCATCTCTTGAAAAGAAACAACTTCATTAAATTTCGTATTATCAATCTCCAATTTATTTAAGCTTGCATAATTAAATTGTACAAACTTCTCAAACAGACAACTTTCAATGTTAATATTTGAATTTATTCTACTGACTATATCATGAAAAATACTTGTTTTATAAAACTTACAATTATTAAATTCACTGTTTTTGCTAAATGTTGTTCGACTAAAATTTACTTTTTCAAAAGTACATTCATCAAATAAAAATCTTTCACTATTTTCATTTAAATTATTTTTAAAAAAATGAAAATTTCCAGTAAATGTATTTGATTGAAATAAAATATCATTATATCGACTTTCTGTAAAATCTCCATTGTGTATACTACTATTGGATATTGATAATGAACCTCCGTCTATATATTTATTTCCTAAAATATTCGTATTTTGAGATGTTTCAATATAATTTATAAATATTCTATAATTTATATTATTAAAAGCCTCAATAGACAACTTTCCAAACTGTGAATGCTCGATAGATAAACCCTGATTTTTTATTTGTAAATTATATAATGAAAAAATTTTAGCACTTAAACCTTGTATAATTAAACCTTCAAAAGAACAATTGCTTATTGTTATTACTTTGAATAATTCATTTATTGAATCTTCTTTATATGCTAAGATGTCGTAAATTATTAAAGGATTTCCAATAAAATTGCAATTATTTATCTCCAACTTAGATTTGTATAAATTATTCAAATAAATTTCATTATTATTTGATAGATCAATAGTTAAATCTTTAATTATACTTTCACTCTTTATTAGCTCTTCAAATTCCTCTAAAGTTATTTTCATTCTTTTTTTAGTAAATTTAACTAAACTAAAAAACAATAAATTATTTTTGCATCCTTAGTTATCAACAACGAACAACGAATTTTGAGCCACAAACAAACCCTTTTTAAAAACACTAAAATTTCCTATACAGATACTGGAAAAGGAACGGCTGTCGTATTACTGCATGGTTTTTTGGAAAATCAATCGATGTGGAAGGCGTTTATTCCTGAATTGGTTAAAAAACACCGCATCATCACTATCGATTTATTAGGTCATGGTGAAACAGAATGTCTAGGTTATGTCCACACGATGGAAGACCAAGCCGATATGGTGCATCATGTGTTGCACGAATTAAAAATCAGGAAAGCGGTTTTGATTGGACATTCGATGGGCGGTTATGTAGCGTTGGCTTTCGCCGAATTGTATCCTGATAATGTCAAAGGAATTGTGTTGCAAAACTCTACTTCAAGAGCTGATAGCGACGAACGAAAAGCAAATCGTGACCGTGCTATTGTGGCGGTGAAGCAAAACTATTCGGCTTTTATTCGCATGAGTATTGCCAATTTATTTAGTGAAGACAATCGTGAACGTTTAGCGGATATTATCGAAGAAGTGAAATTGGAAGCTTTAAAAACGCCACTTCAAGGTATTGTTGCGTCATTAGAAGGCATGAAAATTAGAAAAGATCGCGAAGTCATTTTGCATTTTGCGCCTTATCCAATTCAAATCATTTTAGGCAAAAAAGATCCGGTTTTAAATTACAATGAAAATATAGAACAAATCGAAGGTACACAAGTGCAACTCACCACTTTTGAAGACGGTCATATGAGTCATTTTGAAAATCAAGCAGAATTATTAGCGGTTTTGAATGGGTTTTTGAAAAGAATTTAACCACAAGGAACACCAAGAAGGCACAAACAACACAATGTAAATTGATTTCAAAGTTTATAAGGATTTTAAATCCGTGGAAATCCTTTAATACGTGGCAAATTATACTTTCTCCTTAAATGGTATTTCTGGATTGAAAATTTCCAAAATCAACGTTTCTAATTCTGATTTAAAATCTTCTAAAATTTCGGTTGAAATAACAAGTTCAGCATCTTTTCCTTTTCCTAATCCGAAAGGTAAAAAACCACTTTTCATGTTTTTAAACGAAACAATTCCAGCTGAAACTTCTCGGTTTTGTTTTAATTCGTGATTTTCAAACATTAAAGCGTAACATAACAACTGAATGATTTTTTCGTTTTTAATATCAGACGTCAAATCGGTGAAATCGTTAATTTTTAAACTATTCCCATCCACTTTCCCGGTTTTGTAATCGATGATTCTGATGGCGCCGTTCCTTTCTTCGATTCGGTCAACTTTACCTGCAATTTTTATTGGAAATGGTAATGATTTTACTTCAATTTCACAATACAATTCGGCTTCTAACAATACTACTTTTATGGATTCACCTTCTTGGATATCTTTCTTTTCCAATTGTAGAAAATTGTAGACATTTCGTTTCGCTACTTCAAAAGCTAACAGGTTTTTCCCTTTGGTGATTTCGCCTTCTTTGTATTCTTGCTTGAAATATTTCAAAATCACATTATCAATTTGAGTTTCCATTGCATCAATATGATGTAGAGCCAAAAACTGATTCAAATAGGGCGTGTATAATTCTTCCAAAGCATTGTGAATGATAGTTCCCAATGTATTTACCGCGATATTTTCTTCCACTTCATCGGCTTCATTAATACGTAAAATACGTTGCATATAAAACTGTAACGGATTTCTAATATAATTCGTTAAAGACGATGGCGAAAATCCTTTATCGGTTGCTATTTCGTGCAAACGTGTTAGGATTTTATCCGTTTTTGGAATGGTAACGGGCTCATATGCTTTTTCGGGTAAAACGGCGTTGTAAATCGTGCTTGTAATGTTGTGTTTTGGTTGTTTTTCGATTTCCAATTGAGTAATGAAACGGCTTTTTTCACCGGCATCGATTCCTTCGTTGTCGGTGTTATAAAGCAACCAAACATTTTTCGCACGTAACATAAGATGATAAAAGTGATAGCAATAAATCGCATCTTTTTCTTTGTAAGTTGGCAACTCTAGCTCTTTTTTCACATCATACGGAATAAAAGAATTTTGCGATTTCCCTGCTGGAAATTTCCCTTCATTGACCGATGTGATAATCACATTTTCAAAATCCAATACACGGCTTTCTAAAACACCCATTACTTGAAGACCTGACAAAGGTTCGCCTTCGAAAGAAACTTCCGCTAAATCGATAATTTGCTTGTAAATTGCTTGTAACGATTGTAAGCTTTCAATTTGATTATACGTTTCGTGATAATTGGTTAATTTATTTATCGTTTTAAAAACAGAATACACAAAAGCTTTCGTGACTTTTTCTTCGGTATCGTCGTTGCTTAAATAGGATTTTATGGTGAGTAATATCGCGTTTAAATTTGATAAAATATCTGAAATAGAATCATCCCAACGAGTGAACAACAATTGAAAGAATTTGTTTTCGGAACTGGGATATTTTTCTTCGTATAAACTGAATAATTTTTGATTAGAAAAGAAAGTGAAATTATTGTTATTAATCACTTTTACTACTTCTTCTACTTTGCAATAAGGTTCTACTAAAGGATGATTTAGAATATCTAAAACTTCTTTGTAATAGAACGTATAGCTTTTTTCGTTACGTTGCTTAGCATTAGTATGCAACTTGAACAACTTGTTAATCAACAATTGCGCAGGATTATTTTTACTTGGATAACCCATCGTAATATTCAATGCCTCAACCGATTCAGGTAAACCGTATAAAACAGGAAGCAACAGGTTTTCATCGCCTAGAACTACGGCTGTTTTTTCTAAATTTGGGTTTTCAGATTGAATTTTTTCAATAATGGTTCCCACAATTTTGGCTTGACCAATGCTTTTAGGCGTTCCAATAATTTCAATATTTTTCTCTTCGCTGAAATGATTTACGACCCATTCGAAATCTTGATTAACAAATGGTTTCCATTCTTTTTTAAACTTTCGAATAAACAAACCAGCATCGTGATAAGAGTCATTCAAAAACACCTCATCGATATCCCAATAGATTTTGGCTCTGTTTTCGTTTGCTAAATGTTTGAAAATTCTTTCTTCAGCTTGATTTAAAGCGTTAAACCCTGCGAAATAGATTTGATTGGTAATTGTTAAGGTAAACGAAGCTAAGTTTTTTACTGCTTCTCTGTACAATAAACCTTGATAACCGATCCCTTTTTTTAATAAATGATTATAAAAAGATTTATAATATAAAGGCAATTTCGCCCAAAACTCTAAATGAGTTGTGATTAATTTGGTTTTGTCTTGTGGTTGTAAATCCCAACGTTTTAATGCTTCAATATCTTCTAAATAAGAGAACACGTGATTTGGGTCCAATAGATATCTATCGATTTCATTAAAATCTTGAATTGCGGTTTTTGCCCAAGTAGCAAACTCTTCGAAGGTTTGTTGTTTGGCTTTTTCGGTAACGGAAAGATAGACTTCGTAGAATTCGAATAATAATTCAATTGGGTCAATCGTACGCAAACCTGAAATTTCTTGAATGAAATCTTCAATACTAATGATAGTGGGTGCAAACGAGGTTGTTTCTAATTGATTTTTTAAACTTTCTAAAAGAAACACTTTGGCTCTTTTATTAGGTAAAACGATTAAACAATTCGACAATTGAACATCAGATTGCGATAAAATAGTTGCGCTTAACTTATTTAAAAAAGTATTTTGTTTCATTTTATAAAAATAAAAAAACGCCCCGATAAATCGAGGCGTTTCTTATTATATTTTAGAAAGAAATTATTTAACTAATTTCACTTCTACTCTTCTGTTGTTTGCTTTACCTTTAGCAGTTTTGTTAGAGTCAATTGGTTTAGCCTCTCCAAAACCTTCTGAAGTTAATCTAGAAGCATCGATACCATTTTCTACTAAGTAATTTTTAACAGCTGCAGCTCTATCTTGAGATAATTTTAAGTTAGAAGCATCTTTACCATCAGAATCAGTATGACCTTCGATAGAGAATTTAGCAGTTGGGTATTCTTTTAAGATAGCAGTAATAGCTTGTAAAACTGGCATTGTTTGTTTTTGGAAAGAAGATTTTCCAGAGTTAAACAAGATAGTTTTAGCGTAATCGTTTAATTTTTTGATAGCATCATCAGATACTTCAGGACAACCATTATTAGCTACAGTTCCAGCTACAGTTGGACATTTGTCATCTTTATCAATTACACTGTCACCATCTGTATCAGGCCAAGGACAACCAGCGTTATCTTTTGCACCTTTAACTGCAGGACAATTATCATCTTTATCAGCTACACCGTCACCGTCTGCATCTGGACAACCTTTCATAATTTTAGTTCCTTTAACATCAACACAAGCATCTTCTGAATCG
Organism: Flavobacterium sp.; assembly: GCF_035299005.1. GTDB lineage: Bacteria > Bacteroidota > Bacteroidia > Flavobacteriales > Flavobacteriaceae > Flavobacterium. Next base: position 559,452 of record NZ_DATGXL010000014.1, on the reverse strand, counting down.
ATGATTCCGTCTCCGTCTGTATCAGGACAACCATTGAATTCAGCTAAACCAGGTACATCAACACAAGAATCAGCTGAATCTTGGATACCATCCTTATCAGTATCAGGACATCCTTTGAATTCTGGTAAACCAGCAACTTCTGGACATGCATCATCTTTGTCATAAATACCGTCATTATCAGTGTCTTTACCTCCAAATTTGAAAGTTAAACCAGCAAAATGTTGGATATGAGTTGGCACATCTGCATTAGCAACTCTTGTATCATCAAATGAATGTTTGTAAGTAGATTGGAATTGTAATCCAACACCTTCTGTTAACCAAAAAGTTAATCCTAAACCTCCATTAACAGTACCTGCAGAAGCATCCCCGAAGAAAGTATAACCTCCACCAATGTGAGCAGATGGGTCTAACCATTTAGATTTTAATAATTCCATGAAGCTATATTTTACTGTAGCATCAATTCCGTAGTAAGATAAATCACCCGGATTAGAAACTAAATCAGTAGATTCAGTTCCAGGAACTCTAGAAACCCATTTGTCAATTTTGTTTACAGATCCAGCTAATCCAAAAGAAAAACCATCTCCAACGTATCTAGATACGTTTACATAAGAAACAGAAGGTAAAACATTCCAGTTCTTATCAACATTGATTAATTGAATCCATTTTGGACTATCGTTACCTACAGCACTAACTTTAGTGTCCACTCCGTTTACCCCAAAAGACACAGCCCATGGGTTGTTGCTATCTTGTGCTTGCGATGTTAATCCAGCAAACAATAATGCAGCAGCAAATAATTTGTTTAAATGTTTCATACTTATTTATTTAATTACAATGCGTTATAATTGGAACAAAAGTACTATTTTTTTTCAACTACAAAAAGTTTTGTTAAAAAAAATTGTTTTTCTGTCCGATTTTACTTGATTATTCCTAAATCTTTACCTACCTCAGTAAAAGCAGCTATTGCTTTATCCAAATGCTCTTGTGTATGAGCTGCTGAAAGTTGCACTCTTATACGTGCTTTGTCTTTAGGAACAACTGGAAAGAAAAACCCTATTACATAAATCCCTTTTTCTAACAATCTCTCTGCCATTACTTGTGACAACTTAGCATCATAAAGCATTACTGGAACAATTGCCGAATCCCCATCAATGAAATCCAACCCTGCTTTTCTCATTCCATCTTTAAAGTAATTAGTATTCCACTCTAACTTATCTCTAAGCATAGTATCCTTTTCTAATAATTCAAAAACTTTCAATGAAGCCCCAACAATTGAAGGCGCTAATGAATTAGAAAACAAATAAGGACGCGAACGTTGACGTAATATTTCAATGATCTCTTTTTTAGCTGTTGTATAACCTCCCATTGCACCACCTAAAGCTTTTCCAAGTGTTCCCGTGATGATATCTACTCTTCCCATTACACCTTTAGCTTCTAATGTACCTTTTCCAGTAGCACCTATGAAACCCGCAGCGTGACATTCATCCACCATAACCATAGCATCATATTTATCTGCTAAGTCACAAATTTTGTCTAATGGTGCTACTAATCCGTCCATAGAGAAAACGCCATCGGTTACAATTAATTTGAAACGGTGACCTGCTTCTGTTGCTTTGATTAACTGCTGTTCCAAATCTTCCATGTTGGAATTTTCATAGCGATAACGTGACGCTTTACACAAACGAACACCATCAATAATAGAAGCATGGTTCAAAGAATCGGAAATAATACAATCTTCTTCTCCTAATAATGGCTCAAAAACACCACCATTAGCATCAAAAGCAGCTGCGTATAAAATAGTGTCTTCTGTTCCGTAGAAATTAGCTATTTTTTGCTCTAATTCTTTGTGAATATCTTGTGTTCCACAAATAAAACGCACAGACGACATTCCGAATCCGTGAGAATCTAACGCATCTTTCGCAGCTTGTACTACTTCTGGATGTGAGGAAAGGCCTAAATAATTATTTGCACAAAAATTTAAAACTGTTTCTCCCGTTGAAATCTTAATTTCTGCACCTTGTGGTGAAGTAATAATGCGTTCTTTTTTAAATAAGCCGTTTTCTTGAATGGTCTTTAATTCATTTTGTAGGTGTTGTTGAATTTTTCCGTACATATTATTGTTGTTTGTTGTTATTAGTTTATGACTACAAAGTTACTATTTCTATACTATCCCCTATGTATATTAGTACTTTTTTTGTAACCGTATACTTCATTTCTTGCAAAGCCAATTCGTATTCTTCTAATTGCGCTTTATGTTTATTGTGTTTTTCTCCTGTTTTATAATCTAACAAATACGCCACATTATCTTTTATTACAACTCTATCAGGTTTACTGTTTTTAGTCTCTTTTTTGATGATGTTTTGTTCGTTGAATACTTTGGCATCAGTATCAAAAAACGAAATCAATTCTTCATGATTCACAATTTTATCAATCGTTTCTTTAAAAATCGCATTTTGAGAAAACGTAATCAATCCCAATTCGGTTGCCTTTTGAATGGCTAAATCCACATCTTCTTTCGTGTGAATAAACGCCATGATTTCATGGAGAATATTCCCAAAATTAATCGCATCCTGCTGAATAGTTCCCCACATTAGAGCTTCGCGTTGTGCAATTTTGATGTTTTTTGGATTTAACTTATGGGTTACAATACCAATTTGGTTGTTTTTTCCATCGTGTGCTTTGTTGGTTGAAATTCGGGCTGGATTTCCGAATTCGTATTCCAATTTTGTATCTTCGTATTTACCTGAATTTTGTAAAAACTCAATAAAATAAGTTGCTAAATTATTTGGATATTTTCCGTTTTTATTTTGTTTTAATTTATTAGATATTACGAAAAGTTGTTCTTCCGCTCTTGTTAAAGCAACATATAAAATATTAATAGTATCTAAAACCTCTTCTCGAGTTTTCTTTTTATAAATTGCTTTAGCTTCGTTTCCATAATTTTCAACATCATTTCTTTTATTAACTAATGCTTTTGATAAATTAATATTAGAATCCTCAATAGGTAACCAAATTGTTTCTCTATGGTTACTAGATAAACTTTCTTCAGCAAACGGAAAAATCACAACCGGAAATTCCAAACCTTTTGATTTATGAATCGTCATGATGCGAACTGCGTTTGTTCCTTCTGGTGACGGAATACTTTTTTGGTAGCCAATTTTGTCCCAATACTCCAAGAAATCCGCAATACTCGATTGCACTTTTACATCTTTTTCCAATACCAAATCCAAGAAATATTGCAAATACGAAGTATTCACTTTGTCATTTAAAAATGTCGCAATCAAAATTTCAACTGCTTCATACAGCGATTTTTTCTTGCAATTTTTGAACGAAATTTCAATTCCGATGGTTTTTAAAAACGTTTCTAATTCATCTGAATTTTTGTCTTTCGAAGCCAAGATGAAATCATGAATTTCCAATTCGGATTGCAGATATTTCGCAATAAAATACAAGAAATAGACTTTCGATTCGTCGTCTTTTGGATTTTTTAAATAACGGAGCAACGCAATCAACAACTTCACTTCCGTAGCATTTTGAATCAATAACGTTTCCGAAGACAAAATCGGAACGCTGTTTTCGGTTAAGAAATTCGCTAATTTGATTCCAGGTGCTTTGGTTCGTGTAAGCAACACAATATCTTTGTATTCAAATCCGTTAGCAATGCATTTTTGAATGGTTTTTAACGTTTGATTCAAGTAAAATTTATCTTTTACCGAAATCGAATCGTTGTCCGAATCAAAACCTTCAACTTCGGTTTCGTCTTCTGGCACTTCGATGAACGACAAATTCACATAACCACCAATTTTAGAATTAATTTCTTGATGCGAAAGGTTTTCGTATAAATTTTTATAATCTGGATTTTCAAATTTATCAGATAATTGTTTAAAAAACGCATTGTTAAACTGAATGACTTCGCTGTAACTTCGATAATTAGTTCCTAAACGAAGCGTTTCTTTGTCTTTATTGGAAAACGGATTGTGTTTTTTATCTTCTTTCGCTAAATCGATAAATTGTTCGGCTTTTCCGCCACGCCAACGGTAAATAGCTTGTTTTGGATCGCCCACCAACATCAAAGTGCCTTGCTGACCAAAATCGTCTTGACCAGAAAGTGCATTATCAATTAACGGAATCAAATTTTGCCATTGCATTACCGAAGTGTCTTGAAATTCATCGATAAAATAATGACGGTATTTTTCGCCCAAACGCTCATAAATAAAAGGCGCCGGCTGATTTTGTATTTCGTTGTGAATGATTTTATTGAAATCAGAAATAGAAACTAAATTTTGTTCTTCCTGAATTTGTTTGAATTCCTGATAAATTGTGTTTAGTAACGAAAGTGGATTTAAATTTTGCAGAAAAGCTTCGTACATTGAAATTTTTCCTGATTTTTCATTGATTGCAATAACCGAAGCTAAAATTTCGGAAGCGTTTTCATCAATAAAATCTTTATCGGATTGTGGAACCGTCTTTGAATAAGGCGATTTTGTTCCGTCTAAATAATTAATTATCGTTTCGTTTATAGCAATTTTATCCGCTGCAACTTTTTCTAAATGATTGGGAACATAACTGGAATAAAACGATTTTCGAGAAACACCATTTCCATCAATCAAACCCAAAACGCTTTGAGCAATTGTTTTACATTCCGATTTCAACTCTTTAATTTCTTCCTGCAATTTCTTTTTGATTACACCAAAATCATCCAAACTCTTATTGGACATTTCTTTTATTTCTTCCGAATTATTTTCATTCGTAATCAATTGAGCAACCTTTAACAATTCGGCCGAAATATCCCAATTTTTATCGTCGTCGTTTTTTTCTTTTGAAAACTCGATTAATAATTTGGTTAGATTTACATCATCACCCGCTTTAGAAATCACCAAATCAATGGCTTCTTGTAAAAGTGAATCCGTTTCTAATGAAACTTCAAAATTGGGTGGTAAATTCAAATCTTGCGCAAACGTTCTGATAACTTTGTGCGTGAATTTATCAATCGTAGAAATATCAAAAGCAGCATAATTGTGAATGATATTCTTAATAATTGCTTTCGATTTATCTTTTAAAGTAGTGATACTCAATTTTGTTTCCGAAGCAACATCTTTTAGCAATTCCATCGCTTTATCAGAAGTAGTATCAATGGAAAACTCGTACAAACTGGAAACAATTCGGCTTTTCATTTCTTCCACCGCTTTGTTGGTAAAAGTTATGGCGAGAATTTTTCTGTAAGCATCATCATTCGAGGCTAAGAAAAGAATCTTTAAATATTCTTTAGTTAGTGTGTAGGTTTTTCCAGAACCAGCTGAAGCATCATATATGGTAAAGGCAGTTGTTTTCAAATGTTATATTTATCTTAATAATAGTGGTATAGAAACTATCTATTTTTGATTCCGAAGTTTAATTTGTAAATTTGGTGAAAATATTACTAATCTAAAAATAAAATATTATGGCTTTCGAATTACCACAATTGCCTTATGCATATGATGCATTGGAACCACATATTGATGCAAGAACAATGGAAATTCACCATTCAAAACATCATAATGCTTACGTAACTAATTTAAATGCAGCTATTGCAGGAACTGATTTAGATGGAAAATCTATTGAAGATTTGATGAAAAATTTAGATATGAACAACATGCCTGTTCGCAATAATGGTGGAGGGCATTACAATCACACTATGTTTTGGGAAATTATGTCGCCAAATGGTGGAGGCTTACCAACAGGTGAATTAGCTACTGCTATCGATGCGGCATTTGGTTCATTTGATTCCTTTAAAGCGGAGTTTGCTAAAGCTGGTGCTACTCGTTTTGGTTCAGGGTGGGCTTGGTTATGTGTAAAAGATGGAAAATTAGAAGTTTGTTCTACTCCAAACCAAGATAACCCATTAATGCCAGGTGTTGCTTGTGGTGGACAACCAATTTTAGGAATGGATGTGTGGGAACATGCATATTATTTAAATTATCAAAACCGTCGTCCAGATTATATCGAAGCTTTCTTCAATGTAATTAATTGGTCTGAAGTTGCAAAACGTTACGCTGAAACAAAATAAGTAACGTAATAACAAACAGAAAAAGCCGAAGAGTATGGCGACTCTTCGGCTTTTTTGTATTTTACCAATTCTCATTTTGACAATAAAAAAGGTGAAATTGCTTTCACCCTTTTTGCCCCAAATCTACCATAAAACTTAACCTACTAATTTTCTGGTAGAGCTAAAGTAGAATAAGATGTTATGCTAGCATAAAATAATTGTTAAATAGCACAAATATTCGATGAAATGCAATTAATTACATTCTTAATTCACAAAAAGCGATTTTTCTTATAAAAATTTAAATTTACTGCATAAAAAAAGGGGAAATTACTTTCACCCTTTTTGCCCCAAATCTACCATAAAACTTAACCTACTAATTTTCTGGTAGAGCTAAAGTAGAATAAGATATTATACACTTGTAAAAAAATTGTTAAACGAAATAAAAAATCGATGAAACGCACTTTTTAATACGCGCGAGCATCTTTTCCTTCATAAAAATTCATAAAGGCTCTGTTTACCACACGATTTCCTCCATCGGTTGGGTAATTACCTGTAAAATACCAATCCCCTAGATTCTTTGGACAAGCTATGTGTAAATCAGCTACTGTTTGGTAAATAATTTTTACTGTTGCTTTTGTGTCTTCAGGCGTAAGCATTTCGGCAATTTTATCTGAAATTTCTTGATCTGTGAATGGCGCATATATTTCTTTTACATAATTGACCACGTCTGCATCGCTAAAATCTTCTTGTGCTTTGGATTTTTGATAAACCTCTTCTATAATATGATATAAATTGCGTTCTTTCAATAATTCTAAAGCGGCTCTAAAAGCGACTAATCCTTCCAATTTCGCCATATCGATTCCGTAGCAATCGGGGTAACGAATTTGTGGTGCTGAAGAAACAACTACAATTTTCTTAGGACTTAAACGATCCATCATTTTAATGATGCTTTGTTTCAAGGTAGTTCCTCTTACAATACTATCATCAATAATTACCAAATTATCGGTAGGTTTTACCACGCCATATGTTACATCATATACGTGTGCTACTAAATCGTCACGACTGCTATCTTCAGTAATAAACGTTCTTAATTTAGCATCTTTAATTGCGATTTTTTCCGTTCTGATTTTAACTGAAAGCAATTCTTTCAAAGTGTCTTCAGTTAATGTATCCTTTTGCTCTATAATCATTTTAGCTTTTCGCTGATTTAAGAAATCTTGAGCCGCTTCTGACATTCCGTAAAAAGATGTTTCTGCCGTATTTGGAATAAAAGAGAAAACCGTGTTGTCCGTATCGTTATCGATTGCTTTTAAAACACTTGGGAAAATTAATTTCCCTAATTCTTTACGTTCTCTGTAAATTTCGGCGTCGCTTCCGCGAGAAAAATAAATACGTTCAAACGAACATGCTTTTTTGATTAACGGCGTTCTCACTTCTTGAACTGAAACATTTCCGTTTTTCTTGATGATGATGGCACTTCCTGGTGCTAATTCTTGCACTTTTTCGAAAGACACATTGAAAACAGTTTGAATTACTGGTCGTTCTGAAGCAACCACTACAACTTCGTCATCTTCATAGAAATATGCGGGACGAATCCCAGCAGGATCGCGCAATATAAACGAATCGCCATGACCAAAAAGTCCAGCCATTGCATAACCACCATCAAAATTTCTAGAAGCACGTTCTAAAATGCGTTGTACATTTAATCGTTCTCCTATAACTGGTGAGGCTTCTTGTTTAGAATAGCCTTCTTGTTTACATTGCTTGTATAATTCAGTGACTTCATCGTCTAAAAAATGTCCTATTTTTTCCATTACAGTAACGGTATCGGCCATTTGTTTCGGATGTTGTCCTAAGTCAATTAAATTTTGGAACAACTCTTTTACGTTTGTCATATTGAAATTTCCTGCAACAATTAAATTACGATGCATCCAATTATTTTGACGTAAAAAAGGGTGAACACTCTCGATACTATTTTTACCGAAAGTTCCATAACGAACGTGACCCAAAAACACTTCTCCCAAATATGGGATATTTTGTTTCTGAAGCGCCACATTGTTTTGATATTCTGGATGTTCTTCTAACTCGCGACTAATTCTGTCGTTAATTTGAGCAAAGATATCCTTAATAGGTTGCGGGTCGTTTGAACGAATACGACTGATGTATCTTTCGCCTGGATTTACATCCAATTTAATACTCGCTAAACCAGCTCCGTCTTGACCACGGTTGTGTTGCTTTTCCATAAGCAAGTACATTTTTTGTACACCATAGAAAGCGGTTCCGTATTTTTCTTTATAGAATTCTAACGGTTTTTTTAATCGTAGTAATGCAATTCCACATTCGTGTTGTATAGCGTCACTCATAAGTTGTTGTGTTGTTGTAGGTTGTTGTAATTCTTATTCTTTTTGAAACAAAAAATGCCCCGAAATTTCGAGGCACGTTTTTATTCTTCTAATTCGATTTCAAATTGTGTTAAGGCTTTGAATTGTTTCAAACGCGCATTCACTTCTTTTTTATCTAAAGTTTCCATTCGCTCTGTTCCAAATTTCTCCACACAGAAAGAAGCTAAATTTGAACCGTAAATAATCGCGTTTTTAAAATTGCTAAACGAAATGTTTTCTGATTGTGCAATGTAACCTGCGAAACCTCCTGCGAAAGTATCACCAGCTCCTGTTGGATCAAACACTTCTTCTAATGGTAAAGCTGGAGCAAAGAAAACTTCTTTGTTATGGAACAATAACGCTCCGTGCTCTCCTTTTTTGATAACCACATATTTTGGTCCCATCGTGTGAATTTTAGCAGCTGCTTTAACCAAAGAATATTCGCCTGATAATTGACGTGCTTCTTCATCGTTGATGGTGATTACATCTACACGTTTGATTACGTCTAATAATTCTGGTAACGCACAGTCCATCCAAAAGTTCATTGTATCTAAAACAACTAATTTTGGTCTTTCTGTCATTTGATTTAACACACCTGATTGCACAATTGGATGTAAGTTCCCTAATAAAACTACATCCGAGTTTTTATACTCTTGAGGCACAACCGGATTAAAATCAGCCAACACGTTTAACTCCGTAACTAAAGTATCGCGTGAATTTAAATCGTTATGGTATTTCCCGCTCCAAAAGAAGGTTTTTCCGCCTTTTACGATTTCGATTCCTTCTATATTTACTCCTTTATTTTCTAATAAATCTAAATATTCCTTTGGGAAATCTTCACCAACCACAGAAACTACTGCTGCATCTACATTAAAAAATGAAGATGATAAACCAATGTAAGTCGCGGCTCCACCTAAAATTTTATCTGTTTTCCCGAAAGGCGTTTCAATAGCATCAAAAGCTACTGTTCCTACTATTAATAGTTTGTTCATTAAATTGAATTTGAAATAAGGTGCAAAGATAAGTTTTTGTTTAGAAGTTTAAAAGTTATATGTTTAAAAGTTTAAAAGGTTTTGAACGTCAGAGTTTTTGTAGATTTGTATAAATTGATGAAATATGAATATCCAAAAAACATTACTACTTTCTCTAATTATTATTTCTTGCGGACCAATAAGCACAAAAAATGAAAACAAAGAAAAATCCATAAAATGGTTTCTTAAAGAAGAATCTATTTTAGGAACAACTTATGCAAAATTTGGATTAGTTAAGGAAAATAATAAATTTTACCATAATGAAAAAGTCATTCAACTAGAAGATGAAAACCATTCTTATCATTATGAAATTTTTGACAATAAATTTATTTTAATTTCAATTTTCAATAAACCAAATATTTGGTCTAGTCCAAACCTAATACCAAAAGACTCTTTGTATATTTATGAATTGAAAAAGGAGAAAAAGTCATTTATCTCTTTAAAAAAAACTAGGTTTGCCGTAAACAAAAAAGAATTGAAAAATTACTACTACAAAAATGTAAATATGAACGACAAATTTGATTACTATTTTGCAATTGACAGTATCAATTTGGACACAAATGAACTTTTCTTAATTGACCCAAATTTTAAATTGATAAAACAAAATTTAACCCCTATAAATTAATTCTCTACTCTTCCACGAATCGTTTTATAACTTCAAATAATTTTTTACTGTCGAATGGTTTTACAATAACTTCGTCGATTTGTGCCTCTTTTATTTTTTCTTCGATGTCTTGTTTATCAAAAGCTGTGACCGCAATAATAGGGATTGTATTGCCTTTTTGTCTGATAATTTTAGAGGTTTCAAAACCATTAATTAATGGCATATTTATATCCATCAAAATAGCATCAAAATTGGTTTTTTCTAATATATCTATTGCCGCATAGCCATCATCAACAATTTCACACTTAAAATTATTGTTTTCTAATAATTTTCTGGTTACCACTTGATTGATTTTGTTATCTTCTACAACCAATATTTTATAGTCTCGTTTACTTGATAAATCTACTTTTAAGTTGTTTATAATTTCTCCCGCTTTTTCAACGTCTGATTCAAATGGAAGAATGAATGTTACTGTAGTTCCTTTGTTTACTTCACTTTCTAATGTAATTGTTCCTTTGAACAATTCTACCATTTTTTTTACAATAGTTAATCCAAGTCCTGTTCCTTGATAATCATCTTCTTTTCTAACTACTTGTACAAATTTTTCAAAAACCTTTTCCTGGTCTTTCTTGGCAATTCCAATTCCGTTATCAATTACTTGAAATTTAATTTGAGTTTTATTTCCGGTTTTCTCTACTAAACTAGCCTTAACAGTTACATAGCCATTGGTGGTAAACTTCAAAGAATTACTAATAAGATTAATAAAAATTTGCGATAAACGAATCTTATCGCCAATTACAACTTCAGGAATATTGCTGTCAACATCAATATGAATTTGGTTGCTATTTTTGATTGCTAAGAAGTATAGCGAATCTTTTATTGTAGCTAATTCATCGTAGATATTGAAAACCATTTCATCTAAAATCACTTGTTTTTCCTCAATTTTGTATACTTTCAAAATATCGTTTACCAATGAAAGTAAATATTTAGCCGAAAACTTTAATGATTTTAAGTGTGGACTGTTAGCTAATTCTTTATGCTCATCTAATATTATATCCGTAATTCCAACCACACCATATAATGGCGTTCTTAACTCATGGCTTATAGTTGAAATAAATTGTGTTTTTAATTGAGATGCTTCTTCGGCTTTTTCTTTGGCTTCTAATAATTCTAAATTGGCTTTTTGTAGTTTTTTATTAATTTTAGCTTTCAATCTATTATTTCTAACAAACGAAAGCAATAATAAAATCAAGATAAAAACAATAATGCTTGAGAAAATGATGAATTGTCGATTGTTCTTTAATTTTTCATCTTGTATTTTTTTCTGGGCTTCAATTTGGCTGATTTTTCTATTTATTTCATCCTGTTGAATAGCTAATCCAGCAACTTTTACTTCATTAATTCGATCTTCATTATAGATTTTATCTTTCAGCTCTTCATGTTTAAGTAAATAGTGATGAGCTTTTTCAAAATTTTTCATTTTAAAATAAAGATTTGAAATATCTTTATAAACCACAACCGCATTTGACTTGATTAACTCTATATCATTTTGTTCACAAAACTCAACAGCTTTTATGTAATATTCTTCTGCTTTTTTAAAGTTATTGAGATGGTTGTAATACAATCCTAAATTAGAATTTAAAGAAATTTTTGCCTCTAATTCGCCTTCTCTGTCAACATAGTTTTTGATTTCGTTGAAATACCTAATCCCTGAATTAAAATCTTCGATAGCAAAATAAGCACTTCCGATATTTAGTTTCGAAAAAGTAATTTCATATTCGTCGTTAAGTTTTTCAGAAAAATAAATTCCTTTTTTGTAGTTTTCAATTCCTTTTTTAAAATTTATTTTTCGATAGCAATAAACGTTTCCTAGGTTGTTATGCAACCACCCTTTAACAGTATCATTAGTGGTTTTATTTGCAAATTCTAATCCTTTATTGTAAAACTCAATCGCCTTTTTATAATCTGAAAATTCCTCGAAGTTTAGTCCAATTAAATTGTATGCTTTGGCTGATTGCAAATAATCTTCATTTTTCAGAGAAATTTCCAATGATGCTTTGGCAAAATTTAATGATTTTTGACATTCTAAATTCAAAAAACTTTTGCCAGCTTTTTTTAACAATTCTTTAGATTTAGCACTATCTGTATCATTAACTTGTGCAACAAGTCCTTGAAAACTAACACTTAAAAAGATTATAAAAAAATATCGCTTTAGGAAGTTCATTTAAATAAGGGGATAAAATGAAAGGTTTAAAGGTAAAAAAATCCCGAATATATTCGGGATTTTTTTAACAAATGTTTATCTGATTAATTTTTTATATTTTATTCTTGTTGGAACGACATCTTTTCCAAGACGTTTTTTCTTGTTTTCCTCATATTCCGAGAAGCTTCCTTCAAAACAATATACTTGAGAATCTCCTTCAAAAGCTAAAATATGTGTACAAACTCTATCTAAAAACCAACGGTCGTGTGAAATAATTACTGCACATCCAGCGAAATTTTCTAAGCCTTCTTCTAATGCACGTAAAGTATTTACATCTAAATCATTAGTAGGCTCATCCAATAGCAATACGTTCCCTTCTTCTTTTAATGTCATTGCTAAGTGAAGTCTATTACGTTCTCCACCAGATAAAGTGGCTACTTTCTTATTCTGATCGCTTCCACCAAAGTTGAAACGAGATAAATAGGCTCTCGAATTTACTTGTCTTCCGCCCATTAAAATTAGTTCTTGACCATCGCAAAAGTTTTCCCAAATCGATTTGTTAACATCAATATTTGAGTGTGATTGATCCACATAAGCTATTTTAACCGTATCTCCAATAGTAAAGGAACCCGCATCTGGCTTTTCTTCTCCCATAATCATTCTGAAAATAGTAGATTTTCCAGCACCATTAGGACCGATAATTCCAACTATTCCAGCTTGAGGAAGTACAAAATTCAAATCATCATATAATAATTTATCTCCAAATGCTTTTGCTACTCCTTTAGCTTCAATTACATTCGTTCCTAATCGAGGTCCATTTGGAATGTAGATTTCTAATTTTTCATCTAATTCTTTTTGGTCTTCATTTAATAATTTATCGTAGTTCTGTAAACGGGCTTTTTGTTTAGTTTGTCGTCCTTTAGCGCCTTGACGAACCCAATCTAACTCGCGTTCTAATGTTTTTCTGCGTTTTGAAGCAACTTTTTCTTCTTGCTCCATACGTTTTGATTTTTGGTCTAACCAAGAAGAATAATTTCCTTTCCACGGAATACCTTCTCCTCTATCTAATTCCAAAATCCAACCTGCTACATTATCTAAGAAATATCTGTCGTGTGTAACTGCGATAACTGTTCCTGCATATTGTTGCAAATGTTGCTCTAACCAAAGTACTGATTCTGCATCCAAGTGGTTCGTTGGCTCATCCAATAATAACACATCTGGTTGTTGCAATAATAAACGGCATAATGCTACACGACGTTTCTCTCCACCTGACAATACACTAATTGGTGTATCTGAATCAGGAGTGCGAAGTGCATCCATTGCGATTTCTAATTTGGTATCGATTTCCCAAGCCCCACAAGCGTCAATTCTGTCTTGTAATTCAGCCTGACGATCCATCAATTTTTGCATTTTATCTGCATCTTCATACACTTCTGGCAACCCAAAATCGTCATTAATTTTATTGAATTCTTCTAGTAATGCAAATATTTCAGCGGCTCCTTCACGAACTACTTCAATTACTGTTTTGGTTTCATCTAATTTTGGCTCTTGTTCTAAATAACCAACTGTATATCCTGGCGCAAAAACCACATCTCCTTGGTAGTTTTTATCCACCCCAGCAATAATTTTTAATAATGAAGATTTTCCCGAACCATTTAGACCTAAAATACCAATTTTTGCTCCATAAAAGAAACTTAAGTAGATATTTTTTAACACTTGTTTATCACTTCCTTGATAGCTTTTACTCAATTTTTGCATTGAGAAAATTACTTTCTTATCGTCTGACATAATTATATGTTTGTTGTTTTATTGTTATTTGAATTGTACTCGTACTTATAAATTATTTACACCCTTCCTTTTAACGCATTAAAAACCCATGCAATAGCAAAGAAACCTACTCCAACAGCAGAAAATCCCCAGCCAGCAACATCTGCATATCTGTAAATTCCTAAACCAATTAAAAGCAAGCCCATTAAAATCATAATAAATGTTGCCCAAGCTAAGATTGTATTTTTATTCATTCCCATAATCTATAAAGTTATATTTTTGATTTGAGTTTTCGAGAAATTTCGGGTAGCAAATATAAGAAATATTGAAAGGATTTAGCAGAAAATAAAAACACATCTTTAATTCAACTGATTTGCTAAATTAATTTTGATTCTTCCTTTTCATAGAACTCGTCAATTGACAAGCTGTTTTGTTGCGAAGCCATAACAGCTAGTGCATCACATCGTTCATTTTGCGGATGGCTATTATGCCCTTTTACCCATTGAAAATCCACTTGATGTTTTCGATATGCTTTTAAAAACCGCATCCACAAATCGGGATTTTTTTTGGCTTTGAAACCGATTTTTTCCCATTGAAATACCCATCTTTTTTCAACAGCATCCACTACATATTTAGAATCGGAAACCACTAAAACTTTGGTTTTTGGGTTTTTTAATTTTTCTAAACCTACAATTACCGCTAATAATTCCATTCTATTATTGGTAGACAATCGAAAACCTTCGTAAAATTCTTTTTTATATGGAGTTCCAACCATTTCCATAACAACGCCATAACCAGCTGGCCCAGGATTTCCCTTGGCGGCACCGTCGGTGTATATGTGGACCTCGTGTGACAAAATTTGAGTTTAGAATTTAGAATTTAGAATTTCTGAAATAACTGTTGGAAAATATTGGTGTTCTAATTCGTGAACTTTTTGTGCAATTTCTTCTGCTGTTTTGCAATCTTCAATATTTACTGTTTTTTGAAAGATAAATTCACCTTCATCATAATGTTCATTTACATAATGAATTGTAATTCCTGTTTCTTTTTCTTTATTTTCTAAAACAGCTTGATGCACATTCATTCCATACATTCCTTTTCCACCATATTTTGGCAATAAAGCAGGATGGATGTTAATCACTTTTGAATATTGCTTTAAAATGTTTTCTGGAAATTTTAATAGAAATCCAGCCAACACAATTACATCAGGTTGAAATTGATGCAACTTTTTAAGTACAAATCCTTCATTTAACTGCGCTCGTGAAAAAACTATAGCTGGAATATCATGATTTTTTGCTCTATCTAACACTTTGGCATCTGGTTTGTTAGAGAAGATAGCGACTACAGTTCCTTGGTTATTTTCTTTAAAATACCTAATTATTTCTTCGGCATTTGACCCATTTCCGGAAGCAAAAAGCACAATTTTTTTCATTTTGGATTGATTTCTTCCCACAAAAAAAAGAATAAAATTTGGTAAAAAATAAAAAAAAGAAGCCTTTGTGAATTATTTTTTTTAAATTCGTAGTCACATTTAGTAACAAAAATGTTGTTTTAAAATAAAGTTTTTTATTTTTGCCAACAAATTAAATTAAAAATTAAAAGATTATGTCAGACATTGCATCAAGAGTAAAAGCGATTATCGTAGACAAATTAGGTGTTGACGAAAACGAAGTTGTAACAGAAGCAAGCTTCACTAACGATTTAGGAGCTGATTCATTAGACACTGTTGAGCTTATTATGGAGTTCGAAAAAGAATTTGATATTCAAATTCCAGACGACCAAGCTGAAAACATTGCTACTGTAGGTCAAGCTATCTCTTACATCGAGGAAGCTAAAAAATAATATTTAAGACATCCATAAGGGGCAACCTTTATGGATGTTATTATTTTTTTACTTTCAGTTTTAAATCTTTTATTAAGATTTTGCAAACATTGATTGTATTACAATCATACCAATAAAAAAAATATGTAATACCCATTGTTTCTTTTAGTAATTATTAAAAGCACTTTGGGTTTTTTTATATTAACCGAAAATTAAAAACTATGCAATTAAAGCGCGTTGTTGTAACCGGTCTTGGGGCATTAACTCCAATCGGAAATAATATTCAAGAATACTGGGAAGGATTAATCACTGGAAAAAGCGGTGCTGCTCCTATAACATATTACGATACCGAAAAACACAAAACTAAATTTGCTTGTGAAGTAAAGAACTTCAATATTGAAGATTACATGGATCGTAAAGAATCTCGTAGATTGGATAAATTTGCGCAATATGCAATTGCTGCAAGTGATGAAGCAATTAAAGACGCTGGAATTACCCAAGAAAATGTGAATAAACACAGAGTAGGTGTAATTTGGGGTGCTGGAATTGGTGGTTTAGAAACTTTTCAAGACGAAGTAATGTATTATGCTAAAGGAGATGGAACGCCAAAGTTTAATCCGTTTTTTATCCCAAAAATGATTGCTGATATTGCACCAGCTCACATTTCTATGAGAAATGGATATATGGGGCCAAATTATACTACTGTTTCTGCGTGTGCTTCTTCTGCAAACGCTTTGATTGATGCGTTTAACTACATTCGTTTAGGAATGTGTGACGTTATTATATCTGGAGGTTCTGAAGCAGCTGTTACTATTGCTGGAATGGGCGGATTTAATTCGATGCACGCACTTTCAACGAGAAATGAAAGCCCTGAAACAGCTTCAAGACCTTTTGATGCCACTCGTGATGGTTTTGTATTAGGCGAAGGAGCAGGAGCATTAGTTTTAGAAGAATATGAACATGCTAAAGCACGTGGTGCTAAAATATATTGCGAAATTGGTGGTGGAGGAATGTCTTCTGACGCATACCATTTAACAGCTCCACATCCAGAAGGAATTGGGGTTATTGCTGTTATGGAAAACACCTTACGAGATGCCGGAATGGCTCCTGAAATGGTTGACCACATCAATACACATGGAACTTCAACTCCTCTTGGTGATGTTGCAGAATTGAAAGCAATTAGTCATGTATTTGGTGATCATGCTAAAAACATTAACATCAATTCTACAAAATCAATGACAGGTCATTTACTTGGGGCTGCTGGTGCTATTGAAGCTATTGCTTCCATCTTAGCTATGAAAAACAGCATTGTTCCTCCAACAATTAATCATACTACGGTAGATGAAAATATTGATCCTTCATTAAATTTAACTTTGAACAAAGCACAAAATCGTGAAATTAAAGTTGCTATGAGCAACACTTTTGGTTTTGGCGGTCATAATGCGTGTGTTTTATTTAAAAAATTAGAAGACTAATTTCATGCGTCGTTTATTAAAAAAAATAACCAAAAATTCCCGTTCTCCAGAAGACGGGATTTTTTTTAAAAAAATTACCACTATTCTTGGTTTTGAGCCTAAAGAATTAAAATATTACCAGAAAGCATTTACCCATCGCTCTACCAACAAGGTCGATGAAAAAGGAAATCCTTTTAACTATGAACGATTAGAATTTCTTGGTGATGCTATGCTAGGCAGTGTAATTGCAGCACATTTGTATAATGAAGTACCGTCAGGAGATGAAGGTTATTTAACAAAAATGCGTTCTAAAATTGTGAGTCGTGAACACTTGAATGAATTAGGACGCGATTTCAATTTGGTTAGTTTTGTAGAGAGTAAAGTAAATTCAAACCAGTTTGGAGAAAATATTCATGGAAATTTATTTGAGGCTTTTATAGGCGCAATTTATTTAGACAGAGGATTTGAATATTGTGAAAAATTCATTCGCACAAAAATTATCAAACAATATGTTGATATTGCCAAACTAGAAGGAAAAGTTATCAGTTATAAAAGTTTAATTATCGAATGGTGCCAAAAAGAAAAGATTCCTTTTTCATTTGATTTTGTGGAAGATAATGGTATAGAGGGTCAAAAATATTTTGGCGTAAAACTAATTATTGACCAAAAAATTATAGCAAAAGCTAGAGCAACTTCAAAGAAAAAAGCAGAAGAAAAAGCTTCACAAAGAGCTTATTTTGCTCTGCAAGAAAAAATTTCTCAAAAATAATTCAAAACTAAAACGTTTGCGTTAGTAAATTAACGTTAAGAAGCGTTAAACTGCAAAATTTTAATAGATTTTAATACTATATTTACATTCAAATTGTATCTGATGGCTATTCATAAAATTCAAATAAACGATTTTATTTCAGATGATTATGAACTAATTGCGATTCATTCTTCGTTAGATGATTACAAATTAGCCTATGCCATCAATAAAATTTTGGACACTCGTTTAATTAAAAATGAGTCCAACATTGAAATCGCTATTCCGGAAGGAAAAAGCGCTTTTAGTAATTACATATTTGATGATGAAAAAAGTGATGTTCAATGGAGTTTAATAGAAAACAAAACTACCATTGTAACTTCAAAAAAGAAAGTCGCTCAATTGTTTGACCAAGTAGATATTACTGTTTTTCTTTTACCTGAGTATAAAAAAGCGGATTATCTCTTAAAAATTGAAAACATTGATTACGATTTTGATGAAGAGGATATGATAGAAAAATTGTTATCTATTAAAAATGTAACTACAGTTTATACAATTGAAACAACAAATTTAAAATCTAAAAATAATTTAATTTTTTAAAAAATGTCGACGAACAAAAAGACTAAAATTGTAGCTACTTTAGGTCCTGCCTGTAGCTCAAAGGAAGTAATTAAAAACATGATTGATGCTGGAGTTAATGTTTTCAGAATTAATTTTTCACACGCAGATTATACAGACGTGTCAGAACGCATCAACATTATTAGAGAATTAAACGACGAATACGGATATACCACTTCTATATTAGCTGATTTACAAGGTCCAAAATTACGTGTAGGTGTTATGAAAGAAGATGTTGTAGTAAGTAAAGGCGATATCATTACTTTTACCACTGCCGAAGACGTATTAGGAACTGCATCTAGAGTATATATGAACTACAAAGAGTTTCCAAAAGATGTAAATCCAGGCGAAAGAATCTTATTAGACGACGGAAAGCTAATTTTTGAAGTAACTAAAACAGACAAAAACACAGAGGTTGAAGCAATGGTGGTTCAAGGTGGCCCACTAAAATCAAAAAAGGGAGTTAACTTACCTAACACAAAAGTTTCGTTACCAGCTTTAACTAAAAAAGACATCAAAGACGCTGTTTTTGCTATCGAAAACAAAGTAGATTGGATTGCGCTTTCGTTTGTAAGAACACCTAAAGACTTAGAAGAATTACAAGATTTAATTGCGAAGCATTCGGATCATAAAATTCCAATTATTGCCAAAATTGAAAAGCCTGAAGCAGTTGAAAATATTGACAAAATTGTTGCTTTCTGTGACGGATTGATGGTGGCTCGTGGTGATTTAGGTGTAGAAGTTCCAGCAGAAGAAGTGCCTTTGATTCAGAAAAAATTAATTCATAGAGCAAAAACAGCGCGAATTCCAGTAATTGTGGCCACACAAATGATGGAAACTATGATTACAAGCTTAACACCAACACGTGCCGAAGTGAACGACGTTGCCAATTCGGTAATGGACGGAGCTGATGCAGTGATGTTATCTGGTGAAACTTCTGTAGGAAATTATCCTGTAGAAGTAATTGAAACGATGACACGTATTATTGAAAGTGTAGAAGATTCTCCACTAATTAAAGTTCCTTTGACGCAGCCACATGTTAGAACCAAACGTTTTATTACAAAATCAATTTGTTATCATGCAGCTGTTATGGCTGATGCTATTAATGCAAAAGCTGTTACTACGTTAACCAACTCTGGTTATACTGCGTTCCAAATTTCGGCTTGGAGACCAAAATCACATATTTTAGTATTTACATCTAACCGAAGAATTTTAACACAATTGAACCTTTTATGGGGCGTGAGAGCCTTTTTCTATGACAAATTAGTGAGTACAGACGATACTATTGACGACATCAATAAAATTTGTGTGGAAAAAAAATACGTAAACAAAGGCGACATGCTTATCAACTTAGCGGCAATGCCAGTAGTTGAAAAAGGAATGGTAAACACCTTAAGGGTTTCTGAAATAGAGTAACATTTTACCTTTTTACATACAAAAAATCCGTTTTGAAATTCAGAACGGATTTTTTTTAAAACTCAAAACGCAATTGCACTGAAACACTTTTTTGAGGTAAAAAAGTTTTGCTTTTTTCTTCATTGTTCAAATTGTGTACCGAAATACCTAATAATCTTACGGAATTTTTCAAACGTTCTTGATACAATAAATCTTTAGCTACATCTGCAATAATGGCTTTGTCGCTTACAAAATAAGGTAATGTTTTACTTCGCGTTTGTAAAGTAAAATCGGAATATTTGATTTTTAATGTAATAGTTTTTCCCGAAATTTTGCTTTTTTGTAAGCGTTTTTCGAGTTCTTTAGCAATATTTTGCAGCCGCTCTTCCATATAAATTTCAGAAGATAAATTTTCGTTAAACGTGCGTTCTGCTCCAACGGATTTTATTTTCCTATTTGGTTTAACAGCACTGTTGTGAATGCCTCTCACAATTTGATAATAATGTAAACCACTATTACCGAAATGTTTTTCTAAATATTCCAATGACTTTTGCTTCAAATCAAAACCTGTAAAAAGACCTAATTGGTACATTTTCTCTGCGGTAACTTTGCCTATACCATAAAACTTTTTAACATCTAATTGCTCTAAAAAAGCTTCTACTTCATCAGGATTTACCGTTTTTTGTCCATTAGGTTTGTTGTAATCGGAAGCTATTTTTGCCACAAATTTATTCACTGATATTCCAGCCGAAGCCGTTAAACCCACTTCTTCAAAAATGCGTTTTCTAATTTCTTGAGCAATTAAAGTAGCGCTTGGATTCCCTTTTTTGTTTTCAGTAACATCTAAATAGGCTTCATCAAGCGACAAAGGTTCAACCAAATCTGTATAATCGAGAAATATCTTTCGGATTTTTTTGGAAATTTCTTTGTACCGGTCAAAACGAGGTCGTACAAAAATCAACTCAGGACATAATTTTTTAGCCTGTATGCCACTAATAGCACTTCTAACGCCATATTTTCTTGCTTCATAACTTGCGGCGCTTACAACGCCTCTAATTTCACTTCCGCCCACCGCTAAAGGTTTTCCTTTCAACTCAGGATTGTCCATTTGTTCCACAGACGCATAAAATGCATCCATGTCGATATGAATAATTTTTCGTTGTAAAGACATGTTTCCCATAGATTAATTATTCTGTTGGAAAAAAGAAACTCATTGGCTTACTTAAAAATTGTTTTTTTATTGACGAAAAAATCGGCATTAACTCGGCCACTGGAATGTTTCTAGAACGAAAAGCCAATCCTAACGACAAGCCAAAACTAACTAAAAAATTAATCAATCCGATGACTCCTATGCCGAAAATTCCCCAAAACAACATAGTATTACTCACCACATAATTAGCACCATAAAGCCCTAATGCTAAATTTCCGCTAGCAAAAGTGATGTGTCGAATATCTAAATTCAAGCCTAAAAACAAACCTATAGAAGCAGTGCTTCCTAAAAAAATACCAAACCAAAGATTTGAAATAATTCCCGACCATTTTTTATCGTACCAGGTAGCTAAGTTTTTTGTTCTCGTTTTTCCAAAGGTCATTTTCAACCATGGATGTTCTTCGATTCTGTATTTTACTTCAAAATGTTTGTCCCTATTGGATACGCTTCCAGATATAATTCCAGATAAAAACAAGAAAAACCCAGCAATTGCAGCATGAACTATTGCCAAAGAGTGAATTGGACTTAAATCGCCAATTAATTTGGTCCACTTGACTTCAGCAATATTATAATCTAGTACAATATCAATAAGCCAAATTCCTATCAAAGAAACTGGAAAAGCCATGGCTACATTCCCCACAAAAGCAATAAACTGAGAACGGAACAATCGGGCGAATAGTTTAGCAAAACTTTTATGCTTTTCATTGGCCGAGAGGGCTTGCTTCTTTAAACCATCTTCTAAAGCTGTAATTAAAGCCGCAGCGGTCATGGCGGGCTGTTTTGTGGCTAGGGTAAAACCTAACAAATAAATAAAAACAAACCCAAACGAATAATTTAGACTATATAAAAAAGCGTGTCCAAAACCACTTGTTTGTACGGTTGAAAGCGTTAATTTAATAATACACAAAAATCCAACAATTAATCCGCCTCCGAGAGCAGCATACAACATTTTAAAATATTCTTTTTTACTTTCGGTTATATAATGTTCGCCCGTTTTGGCGGTGTGTTGCGTAATTTCATAAGATAATAACTGCGTACTTTCACTGACTAATTTTCGAACATTTGTCTTTTGGCAATTGTATTTAATTAGCTTTATGGCCAATTCAATTGTTTTTTCTTTTTTATCAGCCGGTTTGTCAATTACTAAAATAGGCAACAAAACACCTAAACGATATAATTGCTGTTTAATACGAAGTAAGTTTTGATTTACACGCAAAGAAATTCCGTATTTTGAAGAGTTTTGAAAGGCTTTTTCAATAAATTCGTTACATTGCTTATACAAAACTAATAATTGTCTATAATTGATATCCTCTGATGTTACAAAAAAATCTTTTTCTTTTTGTTTAATAGTGTTTTGAATGGCAGCTAATTCTTTTTCAAACGCAGCAAAAGGGCTTTCTAATTTATCATATTCAGGTACCATTTTTAAAACTTCGCTTTCCAAAGCCTTTCCACTACTTCGTTGCGATAACAAATTCATAGCTTGTAACACTTCATACAAAGGCGAACTTTCTTCTGTTGTGTTATAAATTGAATTAAATTCCAATAAATCATAGATTTCTTCCAATTCTTTTTTGGGAATTTTATTAATCCAAATAGGATCTGAATCTGCATAAAAGATTTGATTTAAAACATACTGTAAAGTATCTTTTGGTGCTTGATAAGGTAAAATTTTAGCAAAAACTCGCTTTCTAACTTCGTAAAAAAAATCAGTGTCTTGTAAGATTCCCGCATCGGTAAGAATTCTATCAAAATTTTTATTATCTAGAAGAGAGTGAATATATGTTATAAGGTATTTTTTTTCTGTTGGATTTTGAATCAAAAAATGCAAAATGTTAGCAATTGAAACCTCATCATTTTCTTTGGGTTTATGTGGTCGAATAGTATTAACCAATGAAACTAAAACATCAATGGCATCTTCTTCTTTCCAAAGTTGAAAATCATTAAAATACATTTTACAAATCCCCTCAAATGTATCTGTACTCCTTTTTTTTACTATGCTCATGTTTTTGTTTTGTCAATATTGTAAATATACGAATAGAAACATTTTTTTTTGTACTTTAGTTACCTAAATAAATCATAAACTTTGAAAGAAATAGAGCGCAAATTTTTAGTTACTTCTACTGATTTTATTTCAGAAAGCACCATTTCTAACCGAATAGTTCAAGGTTATTTGAATTCCAATCCAGAACGTACCGTTAGGATTCGCATCAAAGGAAACAAAGGTTTTATAACCATCAAAGGCAAAGGAAATGAATCAGGAACCACGCGTTTTGAATGGGAAAAAGAAATCCTTGTTGCTGAAGCCGAACAATTATTGTTATTATGCGAAAAAGGAGTAATTGATAAAACTCGTTATGAAGTGCCTTTTGGCCGACACATATATGAAGTTGACGTTTTTTATGGAGAAAATGATGGTTTAATAGTAGCCGAAATCGAACTTAAAAATGAGAATGACGCTTTTCAAAAACCAAACTGGCTAGGCAAAGAAGTTACAGGAGATAATCGGTATTATAATGCTTATCTATGTAATATGCCTTATAAAGATTGGAATTAATTATTCTACAAGTTCAAGGTTAACTTTGATATGACCTCCATATTTTGAAGGAGCAATTTTCATAAAAGCAGCTTTTGATAAGTCAATATCTCTTCCTTTTACAAACGGACCTCTATCATTAACTGTAACAATAACTGATTTTTTAGAAACAATACTTGTTACTTTTACCTTTGTACCAAATTTAAGTGTCCTATGTGCAGCAGTAAATTTTTTATTATTGAAAATTTGTCCGCTCGCCGTTCTTCTTCCAGTAAATCTATCATGATAATAAGAAGCATGAGCGTTTCCTTTAAAAAATTTTGTTTTTAAATTATCAATAGAATCTTGCTTTTTGATGGCAATAATTGCTAGAGAATCTTGCTTTTTTATACTATCTAAAATAGCTGTTTCTCTGACAAAAATTTTACTTGTGTCAGAGAAACTGCTTATAGCTGTAATAAGTACCACAAATGGAATGATATATCTTAATTTTTTCATTTTTAATTTGTTTTAAATCCTTATTACCAAATAGTGTACCAAAGGCTTAGTTTAACCAATTAGCCCATGGTAATCTTGATAAAATCAGAAGTAATCCTAATGTATAAAAAATGGCAATTTTTTTGAATTTACCATTATTGCTTTCTTCATTCTTATGTTTAGACCATCCAATTGTAATTAGTGCTAATGCAATAATATTAATTAACGGGTGCTCTAATGAAGTTAATCTTAAAGCTGCTTCTTTCATTTGTCCAAAAGATTCTAATCCAAGTGGAGAAACAAAATACAGAATTAAACCTGCTAATAATTGCATATGACATACAATCAAAGCAAATAATGAAATACTTCTATCTTTTGACTTAAACAAACCTTTAGATGTAAGACCAAAAATAGCATTGATAGTTGCAATAAACAATAAACCCAAAGCCGCATAAGCTAAATAAGAGTGAACAGAAAGAATCGTGTTATACATAGTTAGTTTTTTTATTGTGAATTACAAATATAAGAAATAAAAAACCTCTCACTCAAAAAATGAGCAAGAGGTTTAAATATGTTTTCTAAATTGAATTAGAAGTTATAACGAACTGTAAAGTTCCAAGTTCTTCCGAAACCGAAATAACCTTGATTTCCATCTGCAATTCCTTTATAAACTCTACCAGCAGATTGATATGTAGGACCAGAAGTTCCACTAATAAATGCATCCGTTTTAATATTTGAAGTTAACTCAGATAAATAAACCTCATCAAAAACGTTATTCATGTTAAATCTAAAGTTAACAGAATTCTGTTTGTCTTTACCTACTAACATTTTATATGAAATACCTGCATCCACTAAATCATAGCTTGGTAATTCTAAGTTATCTTTAGCCGCAACGTTTGCATATAATTTATCGTAGTTTCTCCAATCAGCATCAATTGAAAAGTTTTTAATAAACTCATATTTAGCACCTAATCCCCATGTAGTTTGAGCAGCATCTCCCACTTTTCCTCCATCTAAATCTGTCTCAGCAACTAATAAAGGATTTAAACTTTCATCATATTTTGTACTAATCGCTTTGTCAACATATTCCCAATTACCCATAGAAGCAAAACCTTTTACATCTATATTTGAAGTTGGTTTGAAAACAAAATCTAATTCTAAACCTGTATGAACCTGTTTAACACCTTGATTAGATGTAAAAATAACATCTCCCGCAAGTACTGGAGTAGTACCAATAGTTCCATTAGTAGCTTGAACCGCTGAAGTTGTAACAACTCTATCTTCCCACGTAGTCCTGTACGCATTTAAACTACCAGAAAACATTTTTGATTTGAAAGTATATCCAGCTTCTAATCCTAATACTTTTTCGTTTTCAGTTAATGGATTAACTTGATTTGTAAAGTTTAAGAAAATATTATCATGATATGGTTGACGAGAATAATAACCTCCGTTTGCATAAACTGAATGCTTTTCTGCAAAATTATAAGCAGCTCCTCCTTTTACATTATACCCTACGTTAGAAACTTTTTCTGAATCTTGGAATTCATCTTGATAGTCATAATAATCAAATCTTTGGTGTGATTGATTAGAAATAGCTCCTTGGAAGAATGCTGAAAAATTATCATTAGAATACTCTAATTGACCAAAAACTCCACCATAAGAGATAGTTTCACTATAGTCATAATCAATTTTTTGATTATCATCGGCTGCATTAAAAAAAGCATACCAAGGATTAATATTGTAAGATTGATTTACAGTATTTGAAGCAATATTTAAGGTATTTGGATTTGGAACAACGTGATTGTTATCTCTTAATGGTCTTCCTTCAAACCAGCCATTTAAACCTAAAAAATTACTTACTTGACGGTAGTGGTCTCCATTATAAGTTCTTAAATCTAAACCAAAGTTCAAATTTAAGTTATCATTTAATTCTTTTTTCAAGTTGGATACAATT
The DNA here is from genome assembly GCF_035299005.1 of Flavobacterium sp. GTDB lineage: Bacteria > Bacteroidota > Bacteroidia > Flavobacteriales > Flavobacteriaceae > Flavobacterium. The sequence goes on along the minus strand of NZ_DATGXL010000014.1, from coordinate 533,234 downwards.
CCGTACCATGCATGATTATTCATAGAAGCTCTAATTACATAATTTTTAGAACGGTATGGATCTGCTGGAATACCTGTGTTAGAACCATTTTCATTAGATCCAATGCCATCGGTATCAGCTATATTATTTGCATAAATTTGATTGTAATCTATATAAGTACTTTGATTTTGTCCTGTGTATGGGTTTAATTGAGAAATGTTTTTCTTACCACTGCCATAATTTCCAGTTCCACCTCCACGACCCCATGAAGCATATAAAACTGTAGATAATGAAGTTGTACTATTGATGTTGAAATCCCAGTTTAAATTAGCAACTGGTTTGTGGTAGAAATTTGTTCTCTCAGAAATATACTTCCCATTCAAATAACCATAATTATTATTGTATTTTCTGCCGAAACCTAAATAATCAGATATTTTTTTAGTAAAGTTTTGATCGTGAGATTGTGGCGCTCCTGTAATTAAGAAGTTGAAATTATGTCTGTCATTCGGTTTATATCCAAAAGAAATAAAATAATTTTGTCCTTCTCCTCTAGTTCCTTGGTTGTAACCATCACCTTGCCAGTGAGACATCATAATACTCATACCAAAACCTTTTGCACTCATACCTGTATTGTATGCAGCAGTAGTTTTAAAATAATCACTATTAGCTACACCCATAGAAGCGAATCCTCCTTCTTTTTTGTCTGTTGCTTTAGTAACAAAGTTAACTGTACCCCCTACAGAAGAAATAGCCAATTTAGAAGAACCTAAACCTCTTTGTACTTGGATAAAGTTTGCAATATCAGACATACCTGACCAGTTTGACCAATACATTTTACCGTCTTCCATTCCATTAATTGGTTGTCCATTTAATAAGAAAGCGGTGTTGTCTTGTTGAAATCCACGAACTGTAATTCTAGAATCTCCATAACCACCTGATTGACCTGCTACATAAACTGATGGAGTATTTACCATAGCTTGTGTTACATCAGCTGTACCAACTTTAGATTGAATTTCAACAGCTTTAATTGTAGAAACTGCAATTGGTGTTTTACGTTCTTTTGCAACGTCGATAATTCCCTTACCAACAATCACAACGTCTTCTAACTGTCCTGATTCTGGTGAAATAACGATAGATCCAACATTCGTAACATCTCCAGAAGTTGTAAATGAAACTGTTTTAGTTTCAAATCCTAAATAAGTAATTACAAGCTCTCCAGCTTTTTCCGTTGTTGTTAATACAAATTTTCCATCGAAATCTGTAGAAGTCCCCGTTGTTGTTCCTTTAATAACAACACTAGCTCCCGCTAAAGGCTGATTTAACTCTCCGTCCATTACGCCCCCCGTAATTTTTGATTGAGAAAATACTGTTATGGTTGATAAAAATAAGAAACCATAAAGTAATACATTTTTAAAAATTTTCATTTGTTGTGTTTTTAAAATATTTCTGCAAATTTCTTACAAGATTTTATTTCTAATGTTAAGTTAATGTTAACAAAGTCCTTCAATTCATTAAAAAACAACAGATTATCTTTTTAACGTTTTTTTTTGTTTTTTATCGATGATTTTATGCCTAATAAAAGAAATCCTCACTTTTTCAAGCAAGGATTATAAATATTATTAATTATTATGATTTAACTTAGATATTTTTTTAATAAAAATGAAGTTGAACTATCGTGCTCTTGTACTTTTTCATTCACAATTTCATCTAAAATTGTGTTTGCCAATTGCTTTCCAAGCTCAACGCCCCATTGATCATAACTAAAGATGTTCCAGATAACACCTTGCACAAAAATTTTGTGCTCATATAAAGCCACTAAAGCGCCTAAAGTATCAGGTGTTAGCTTGTTAATCAGCAATGTGTTAGTTGGTTTGTTTCCAGTAAAAACCTTAAATGGTAATAAAAAATCGGCTCTGTTACCAACAACTCCTTGTTTTTCAAATTCTACTTTCACTTGGTCTGGTGTTTTTCCCATCAATAAAGCTTCTGTTTGAGCAAAAAAATTAGACATCAACTTATCATGATGGTCTTTATTGCCATATAATGCTTCTTTAAAACCAATAAAATCAGTTGGAATTAACTTTGTTCCCTGATGAATTAATTGAAAAAAAGCGTGTTGGGAATTGGTTCCTGGTTCACCCCAAATAATAGTTCCTGTTTGATAATTTACTGGTTTCCCATCTCTACCAATACTTTTCCCGTTACTTTCCATTATTCCTTGTTGTAAGTAAGGCGCTAATTTTTGTAAATATTGTGTATAGGGAATTAAAGCTTCGCTTTCTGCGCCAAAAAAATTGTTATACCAAATACTCAACAAAGCTAATACAACTGGAATATTCTTATCAAATGATTCATTTTTGAAATGTTCATCCATCTGATTTGCTCCTTTTAATAAGCTATCAAAGTTATTAAACCCTACCGCTAAACTAACAGACAATCCAACGGCACTCCATAATGAAAAACGTCCTCCAACCCAATCCCACATTGGGAAAACGTTGTTAGCATCTATTCCAAATTCTGTGACTTTTTGGATATTGGTTGAAACGGCAACAAAGTGTTTTGCCACATCTTCTTGCTTAGCTGATTGCAAGAACCAACTTCTAATTGTTTCTGCATTTGATAGAGTTTCTTGTGTAGTGAATGTTTTTGAAACAATTACAAAAAGAGTAGTTTCAGGATTTATTTTTTTGATTACTTCATTAACATGATCTCCATCTACATTGGAAACAAAATGAACATTTAAATGATTTTTGTAATACTGCAACGCTTCTACAATCATCGCTGGTCCTAAATCTGAACCACCAATCCCAATATTTACAATATCTGTAAACGGTTTTCCTGAAAATCCTTTTCTTTCTCCAGAAATAACTTCTTGTGAAAAATTCTTTATCTTATTTTTAACCGAATATACCTCTGGCATTACATTTACACCATCGACAATTACACTTTTATTTTCTGGTGCTCTTAGTGCTGTATGCAACACAGCTCTGTTTTCAGTTTGATTAATTAAATCCCCTTGAAAATATTTAGAAATTGCATCTTTCAATTGTGCTTCATTTGCCAATTCAAAAAGTAAATTGAAAGTCTCTTGTGTTGCAATATTTTTTGAATAATCAACCAAAAAATCATTCCATTGAATGTGCATTTTTTCTGTTCTATTGCTGTCTTTAGCAAACAAATCTTTCATTTGTACATTTTTCATTGTATCAAAGTGAGATTGAATTTTTTGCCAAGTTGCAGTTTGCGAAGGATTTATGTTTTTAAGTGCCATTATTCTTTAAATTTTATTGCTGTTATACTATCCAATTCCCTTTTAAGAGGTTCAATATATTTTAGATATTTTTGTTTATCTGATTTACCCATTGGTTCTGTATTCGGTAATTTTAATCGTAATGGATCAACTTGCACTCCATTTTTCCAAAAACGATAACATACGTGTGGCCCTGTCGCCAAACCTGTACTTCCTACTTTTCCAATTGTTTGTCCTTGTGAAACACTTTGTCCGTTACGAACTAAAATCTTAGACATGTGTAAATATTGTGTGGAATAGGTAGAACTATGTCTAACTTTTACAAAATTTCCATTTCCGGCAGTATATCCAGTTCGTTCGACCACACCTGATGCGGTTGTTTTAATTGGAGTTCCATGAGGTGCCGCATAATCAGTTCCGTTGTGTGCCTTGAATCGCATTTGCACAGGATGAAAACGTCTACCAGAAAAACGTGAAGATATTCTGAAATAATCTAATGGTGCTTTTAAAAACATACTCTTTAAGCCTTTCCCGTTTTCATCATAATAATCTTCTTTTTTCTGATTTTCATTTAGTTTATAAGGGAATGCGAAAATTTTTTTACCTTTATGTTCAAAGTAGGAAGCTTCAATGCTTTCAACTCCTACATAAATGGTGTCATCTATATATCTTTCATTAATAGTAACAGCGAATTTGTCCCCTTTTTGAATTTTAAAGAAATCGATGGTATATGCATAGATGTTTGCTAATTTTGGAGCTAATGCTGGGCTAACACCTGCATTACTTAACGTTTCTGAAAGCGAACCATTAATCTCTGCGGCAACTACCCGACGCTTAACAACTGTTGGTTTTTGTTTATTAGACACTACTAAAGAATCTCTAAAATCAACTACAGTATAATTGATTCTATCTTCTATATAAACCAATGCTTGTAAGGTGTTTGGTTTTTTCTTGTCTAAAAACAGAATGTAAGGTTTTCCTGCTTTAATTCTTCTTACATTAAAAGAATCTTTAACTTTTTCAGTAACCTCATGTATTTTAAGGCTATCTTTTAACGGAAACTTTTCTAAAAGCGCACTAAAAGTATCACCTGAGCGAATCGTATCTTGAACTACTTTATAGTCATTAAATGTAAACCCATACTCTTTGATTATAGGTTCTTTTTTAACAATTTGTTTTTTATTTTCTTTTTTGTCATTTGAATTACATGCTGTAAAAAAAGTAACAAAAAAAAGGGCTAAAATTAAATATCTCAATGTTGTTGTTTTTGCAAATGTTGTTATTCTCCCCAATTATCTAATTCTTCTTTTGTCCATAATTCTGGGAAGAAAATACGTTTTTGATATTTTGGTAACATGTATTTTTTCCAATCACTTCCTCCTGTAGCTTCATGATTTCCAGGTACACTTTCTATGTATTTTTTTGCTGCATTAAAATGACCCATAACCCATGTAATATTTACAGTTACATCATAGTGACGCATTGCTGCAACCAACTCAGGGTTTTTTTGATCTGCTTCTGGAAGCTGTTTAAATTTTCGCCACAAATTAATTGTGTTGTATTCTTCCATATATTCTAAGAAAGTCTTTTTGTATTTTCTTTCAAACTCTAAGATAAGATAGGACTTTTCTCCTGTTTGATAATCTTTACCAGCTGCTTGCCAATACAAGTGTTCAAAAGCATGCTCGTATGGTGTATTTCTGTCAATAGTTGCTCTAAAACGATTATCAATTAAGTTTATCAAATCTGTTGATGAAAATTCAATTAAACGATATTGAGCTGACTGAAATCCGCTAGCAGGTGTTAAAGTATTTCTGAATTTCAAATATTGTTCTGGCTCCATTCCATCTTTCATGATATCAAAAGATGTGGTTAACATGTCAAAATAACGACTAATTCTTCCTAATTTTTCTGTAAAATAAGCTGTTGTAGGTTGTTCTGTATGACAAAGTTGGTTCATTTCCCAAAGAATCATTTTAAACAATAGTTCATTCACTTGATGATACATTACAAAAACCATTTCGTCTGGCAAAGTGGTTCGTTGAATTTGTAAATTCAACAAGGCATCGGTTTGAATATAATCCCAATATGTAATTGGTTTTGCCCAAAGTAAGCCTTCTAAATGTGTTGATGTGTTTTGGTTGATTGCCACAAACTTATCATTCAACTGATCTAATTGTTCATGAATTTTTGGAGTGATTTCCATTATTTGCTAACTTTAATTTTAAATGAATGCTTCAAGCCTTTAAACGCGTCCAGATCTGCTTTTAAAGAACCTACGGCTAAACTTGCTTTTAATCGAATTGGTATTTTATTATCGTCATCTGATATCCAAACAGTTAAGCTTTCTTCTTCTTTAAAAACTCTCCCTGCTTGAACATAAGGTCTAAACATCATACAAGAAACTTTTCCAAATTTAGTGCTTATATCTTCTCTACCTAAAAATTTTAACTTAAACTTTGTAGTTTCTTCATCAAAAAACATATCAATAGCAATTGATTCACCTACCTTAAGCTTATCAATTTTTGGATGATTTCTTAAATAGTAAAAAGAAGAAACAATATCTTGAACTTCCTCAGGAACACTAAATGTTTTTTCGGTTTTCTTTTTATAATCTTTAACCAAAACTGTGTTTTTTGTTTGATTAAAAAACCCTTCTTGGTTTTTTGTATAGCCGCCTTCGTCAATTTTTCTAACAAATTGATATGGTTTCCCGGTTTCTTTATCAAAATAACTTTCGTAATTGTCATCTACTTTGAAGAAAAACTTACTCATTCCAACCGTCCAACCTTTTCCGATAACATGATGAACTTTTTTATTGTTTTTTACGGCATCTTTAATTTCTAAAGTAGCATAACCCGCATTTACAAATCCATAATGAATTCTAAGCTTAAACCATTCGCCAGTTGTGTATGCATTTTCTCTTTGAACAAATGAATTTGTAAAGATAAAAAGAACAAGAAGTAAGATAATTTTTTTCATATTTTATTCATTTTTAAAATGAAAATGCAATTTCTGTTCCAAAAATAGTAAAACAAAAAAACCCAGTCAAAAATATGACTGAGTTTTTATGCTATTAACCAACCAAAAAACTATAAATTATGAAAATTTACTACAAAAGTCAGAGCAAACTACCTCTCTGTTTTTGCGAGTGCAAATGTAGAAAGGTTTTTGAGTTATTCTCAATAAAAAATAAACTTTAACATATTTTTATCAAAAATCACATTGCTACAACGTTGTATTTTAAAGATTGTTTAATAAAACCGTGTTTTTATAGCGTTCCCCTCAAAGCTTGTTCTCTTTCAATTGATTCAAAAAGTGCTTTAAAGTTACCTGCTCCAAAGCCTTTTGCACCCATTCTTTGAATAATTTCAAAGAAAAGAGTTGGCCTATCTTCTACAGGCTTAGTAAATATTTGCAATAAATAACCGTCCTCGTCAGCATCAACTAAAATAGATAACTCTTGTAATTTTTTGATGTCTTCTTTCATCATATCTCTATGAACTCCCAAGCGATTCGGAATTTCATCATAATAAGCTTGTGGCGGTGGTGGCAAAAATTCAACCCCACGCGCTTTTAATCCAGACACAGTTTTGATAATATCATCAGTAGCTACGGCTAAATGTTGGCAACCAGGTCCTTCATAAAAATCTAAATATTCTTCAATTTGCGATTTTTTATTTCCTTTTGCAGGTTCATTAATTGGGAATTTAATTCTTCCATTGCCATTACTCATTACTTTACTCATCAAAGCTGAGTACTCTGTATGGATTTGCGTATCATCAAACGAAAGGAAATTTTCAAATCCCATTACGTCTTCATACCATTTAACCCACTGATTCATTTCTCCCCAACCTACATTTCCTACCATATGATCTACATACTTAAGCCCAAGTGGTTCAGGATTGTATTCCGATTTCCATTCTACGAAACCAGGTAAAAATACTCCATTATAGTTTTTACGTTCTACAAAAATGTGAACTGTTTCACCATAAGTATAAATCCCCGAACGAACAACTTCTCCATGCTCGTCTTTTTCAATTGTTGGCTCCATAAACGAAATAGCTCCACGTTTCGTTGTTTCTTCCCAAGCTGATTTTGCATCTTCAACCCAAAGAGCAATAACTTTTACTCCATCTCCATGCTTTGCAAGGTGTTCATTGATGGATGAACTACTGTTTAATGGTGTTGTTAAAACCAAACGAATTTTGTCTTGTTTCAAAACATAACTTACAGAATCTTTTGAACCAGTTTCTAAACCTCTATATGCATGCGACTGGAAACCAAATGCTGTTTTATAATAATGTGCTGATTGTTTTGCGTTTCCAACATAAAACTCAACATAATCAGTTCCTAAAAGCGGAAGAAAGTCTTGCGCTCCTTCAAATATTTTTTCTAATCCGTACTCTACAGATTTTACTTCTTTTGCCATATTCTAATATATTTTATTGGGTAAAAATTACCGAATTTGTGTTTAAATTAATTATTCGTCTAACCAAGATTTAAAGTAATCATCGTCAGAAATTGCCATTGCGTCTTCTGTTACCATTAAAGGTTTGAATGTATCAACCATTACTGCTAATTCTAATGTTTCTTTCTTACCTATACTTCTTTCTGCTGCTCCAGGGTGCGGTCCATGAGGAATACCTGCTGGATGAAGAGAAATATTTCCGGCTTTAATATCATTTCTACTCATGAAATCACCGTCAACATAGTACAACACTTCATCCGCATCTATATTACTATGGTTGTATGGTGCTGGAATAGCTAAAGGATGGTAATCATATAACCTTGGTACAAATGAACAAATTACAAAAGCGCTGGTTTCAAAAGTTTGATGAATTGGTGGAGGTAAATGAATTCTACCTGTAATCGGCTCAAAATCATGAATTGAAAAGGCATATGGATAATTAAATCCGTCATATCCAATTACATCAAATGGGTGTGAAGCATAAACGAGTTCGAAAATTTCATCTTTCTTTTTAACTTTGATTACAAAATCTCCTTTTTCATTATAGGTTTCTAATTCTTGAGGACGACGAATATCTCTTTCGCAAAATGGCGAATGCTCTAAAAGTTGTCCGAACCAATTTCTATATTGTTTTGGTGTATAAACTGGCGAATGCGATTCTACAATAAACAAACGATTATCTTCGGTATCAAAATCAATTTTGTAAATCATTCCTCGTGGAACGACTAAATAATCCCCGTACTGAAAATCTAAATTCCCAAGCATTGTTCTTAGTTTCCCTGTTCCTTTATGAATAAAAATTACTTCGTCTGAATCTGTATTTTTATAAAAATAATCGGTTGTAGATTTTCTAGGTGCTGCTAAAACAATATGGCAATCAGAATTAGTTAAAACTATTTTTCTGCTTTCTAAATAATCATCTTGCGGCGCTACATCAAATCCACGTAATTTATACGATTGGATGTTATTTGATTTTGCAATTTTTGGCGCAACGCTATATTGTTTTCTAATTTCTTTAACCTGAGTTGGTCTATGTTCATGATACGAATTGGTTGACATTCCGTCAAAACCTACCGTTCCGAACAACTGCTCATAATACAAATCACCATTTGGTTTACGAAATTGTATATGACGTTTACGAGGAATCTCTCCTAATTTATGATATATTGGCATTGTGTTTTTTGTTTAAATGTTAAAATAAAAAATAAAAGCATTAGCTAAAACTTTACTCATTAATCAAAAAAAGCACCGCTCACTCAGGATTTCTCTTGATGAGGAATTTAAGATGCGACAATAAACCTATCCAAAATGGTTTCATACAATACAAATATCGTAAAAAAATGAAAAAAGCCACTAAAAAGTGGCTTAATTTTATTGTTGATTTTCCTTGCCTAATTTGGCATTTCGTTTTCCATAAAGAAAATACACTATTATTCCTATAGCTAACCATCCTAAAGAAAGCATCTGAGCTTCTTTACTTAAGTTAATCATCAAATATGTATTAATAAGTATTCCGCAAACGGCAATTACAGGTAAAGCTGGCACTTTAAATGTTCTTTCTATATTTGGTTGTTTAACTCTTAATATCCATACTGCTACGCAAACCATAGTGAACGCAAATAATGTCCCAAAACTTGTCATATCTGCCAATTTATTAATTGGAGTAAATGCCGCAACAATAGCAATTACACCTCCTAATATCATTAAATTTGTCTTTGGTGTTCCTGAAATTGGATTAATTCTTGAAAATACCTGAGGAATAAGTCCGTCTTTAGACATTCCTAAGAAAATTCTAGATTGTCCCATAATCATAACCATTAATACAGAAATTAATCCAACTGTAGCAGCAATGGTAATAATATATCCTGCCCATGCTTGACCAGCAATATCAAAGGCATAAGCAACTGGTGCTTTTATTGCATCTGGATATTGTCCTAGTGGATCAAAATCTTTATAATTCATCATTCCTGTTAACACAAGTGAAACAAGAATATATAAAAGCGTACAAATTAACAAAGACGCAATAATTGCAAAAGGAACGTCTTTTTTAGGGTTTTTGGCTTCACCTGCTTGTGTTGATACAGCATCAAATCCTACATATGCAAAAAAGATAGCCGCAGCTCCAGAAACAATTCCAGCAATACCATATGCTTCATGTGTAGTCTCTTTGTCTACTATTTGTGTAGCCTCAGGAATAAATGGCGTCCAATTCTCAATGTTAATAAAGAAAGCCCCTGCAATAATTACAAATATGATAGCTGAAACTTTAAGAATAACTATCAAATTATTCGCTTTAGCTGCACTTTGGGTCCCTTTTATCAATATAGAAATCACAAATAAAACTATTAAGAAAGCTGGTAAGTTCATGGAAAACCCTTCTCCGGTGTAACTAGCTGGATCTGAAGTTAGCCACTCCGGGAGTTTTATACCAAACATTTTGAGTAGTTTATTAAAATACCCCGACCAGGATACCGCAACGGTCATTGACCCCATGGCATATTCTAATATTAACCCCCAACCTATTATCCATGCAAAAATTTCACCAATAGTTCCGTAAGCATAAGCATAAGCTGAACCTTCAACAGGTAAAATTGATGCAAACTCCGAATAACATAGAGCTGCAAAAACACATGCTATACCGGCAATGATAAAAGAAATTGCCAAAGCAGGGCCAGCATGATAATAAGCACCTGTTCCTGTTAAAACAAAAATTCCTCCTCCAATAATAGCTCCTACACCAATTGCAGTCAAACTCCATTTTCCGAGAACTTTCTTCAATTCACTTTTTTTCATATCAGCTTCAAAAGCAGAAACTGGTTTAACTCTCCAAATAGACATAAATAATTATTTAAAATTTGAGTTCCAAAAATAAACTTTTTTGAAAACAATACGACAGAAAATTACATTTAATGTAATTTTTTTATGATTTTTTGATTTTAAAACCAAAAACCAACCGAAAACCAAGTGAAGTGATCTCCGGTTTCAGGCGACCAAGAATGTTTTATTTCTAAAGGTCCAATGATAGATTCCATTCCATAACCTATTCCATAACCGGTATATTGTGGTTTTACCAACCAACCTTCCGCATGTTCAAAAATTCTATTGCCTACATTGGCAAAATTTGCAGAAAAGTTTACATGATGCTTTTTATAAAATTCATAATCTGTAGTTATGGCTCCTTTTATATAACTATCTCCTGCTAAACTCAAAAAATCATACCCAAGAAATGGTTTAATATTATTAACAGAAACAAAACCATAACCACCTAAAACAAAATCAAAAAATGAAATAGTTCGTTCTCCAATGGCAAATCCACCTTCAGTTTGCAATTTAATTGTGGCTCTTTTAATAGGCTGGAATACAATTCCCATATCTGCTTTTGCTATAGAAAACCGTTCAAATTCGTTGGTATAATCTGATGAATATAAAAACGTTTTTAAATCCCCAGAAAAATACCACCCTTTCTTTGGAAAATATTTTTGATTAAATGTATCGTACTTTAAATAGCCAAAAGCTGATAAATAATTACTTTTATCAAAAATGGGTTTAGTGTTTTGAAGTGTCTCTGATTCAATATTTAAATATTTAAACTCTAATCCTGCGCCAAAAGAAAATTTTTGAGCAAAAATAGTTTGTACATAGGCCTGATTAGTTAAGTCGGTAAAATCAATATTCACTGAATTTATTCCTAAATCGGTAAAAATTACTCCATTTTCAAAATCGGTAGCAATGTTTCTGTTGAAAGAATTAAATCTTGAATTAAATCCAAAACTCCAGTAAAATCCATTATCAATATAATAATCAAAATTATATCTGAAATTATCGCCCAAAATAACATCTAACGAAGCAACATCGTTTTTTGCAATCATTTTTTTGTGCGTATAGTTTACCAAGACACCGCTTTTGTATAAATCATCATAATGAAGTCCAAATTTTAAAAATGTATTGTTCTTGTTCTCTTTAAGATTTAATGTTAATCTTTCCCCATTTTGTGTTTTTTCAAAGGAATAACTTATAGCGCTAAAATTTTGTGTTGCATTTAAATTTGAAATTCCTTTTTCTATCTGCGTTACTGGAATTTTTGTGTTCTTTTTAATTTTTAACTTCCCAACTATGTATGCTCTCGTAAAGTTTTCTAATTTATTAAATGTAACATCTCTAATAAGTATAGAATCGTTTTGGACCACTTTATATAAGGATTTTTCGTCTACGTTTCTCAAAGGCAACAATTCTTTGATATATTCTTTGGCTTTTTCATTTCCTCTTTTTATAATTTCTTGCCCTTTGTCAAAAGAAACAACTGAATAGCCTTTAATATCTGGTTGAATATATATATTGGTTAAACTTCTTTTTCCTTCCATTTTTTCAATCATCGAAAAATTATTAATTTGAGACAAAACAGCAGTTACATCCTTTAATTGTTCTCTGTTTTTTAAGCCATCTTGTACATCAATTCCAATAATAAAATCAATACCTCTATTTTTTAATTCTTCGACAGGATAATTATTAACTACACCACCATCTATTAGTAGTCTTCCATTAATTTCAACAGGATTATACAAAGTCGGCAAAGCACCACTTGCAATTATTGCTTGAGCCAAAATACCTTCCTCTAAAACAATTTGCTCGCCAGTTTCAACATCAGTAGCAATACAAAGAAAAGGAATAGGCAATTTATCAAAATCTCTAACATCACTTACATGCTGTGTTAATCTTGACATTAAATTGAAATTATATAACCCTTTTGAAAGTCCAGAAGGTAATCCTAATTTAAAATTATTGAAAGGAAGTGTTAAGGCATAAATCTCGTCATTTCGTTTTTCATAAAATGATTTTGATTCGCGCGGTGTATAGTCTTGAAGCAAAGCATCTACATCTATTTTAGAAAAAATAGAATCCAATTGATTTCCTGTATATCCCGAAGCATATAATCCGCCAACAACTGCTCCCATACTGGTTCCTGCAATATAATCTACTTTTATGCCAAGCGAATCTATTACTTTTAAAACACCTATATGAGCTAATCCTTTAGCGCCTCCACCGCTTAAAACAAGACCAACCTTTGGTCGTGCATTTTCTTGTCCTAAGCTGATTTGGGTTAAAAATAGTAGGCTTACAAACAAGAAGATTTTTTTCATGTGAATTATTTATTATTCTTGTAAAAGTCGGAAATTTTTTTGGCTTTTGAAACACCAACCACTTCAGAAATTGCTTTTTCGTCGGCATTTTGTAATCTTTTAACACTTTTGAAATGTTTCATTAAAGTAATCATAGTTTTTTCACCAATTCCTGGAATACTTTCCAAACTATTGGTTAAAGCCGATTTACTTCGCTTGTCGCGATGATGCGTTATTCCAAATCGGTGTGCTTCGTTTCTTAAAAACTGAATTACTTTCAAAGTTTCCGATTTTTTATCCAAATACAAAGGTGCTGAATCGCCTGGATAAAATAATTCTTCCAAACGTTTTGCAATACCGATAATCGCAATTTTGCCTCGTAAACCTAAATCATCTATGCTTTTTAATGCTGATGACAATTGCCCTTTTCCACCATCAATAATAATCAATTGTGGCAAAGGTTGATTTTCATCAAGCATACGCTTATATCTTCTATAAACGACTTCTTCCATCGAAGCGAAATCATTTGGACCTTCAACCGTTTTGATGTTAAAATGACGGTAATCTTTCTTACTTGGTTTTCCATCTTTAAACACTACACAAGCCGAAACGGGATTCGTTCCTTGAATGTTCGAATTATCAAAACACTCAATATGTCGTGGCTCAACCGATAAACGCAAATCTTTCTGCATTTGTGCCATGATGCGATTTGTGTGTCGCTCTGGGTCAACAATTTGAATTTGTTTTAATTGGTCTAATCTATAATATTTAGCATTGCGTTCTGATAATTCTAAAATTTGTTTTTTATCGCCTAATTGTGGCACGGTAACTTTGATATTTTCACCCAAATCAATTGTAAATGGAACCACTATTTCTCGCGCATTTAAATGAAAACGTTCGCGCAGTTCCACTACGGCCAATTCTAACAATTCTTCGTTAGTTTCGTCTAATTTTTTCTTTAATTCTAATGTATGTGAACGTACAATTGCTCCATGCGAAATTTGTAAAAAGTTCACATACGCCATGGTTTCATCGGAAATAATGGAAAACACGTCTAAATTGGTGATTTTCGGATTCAAAACCGTAGAACGCGATTGGTAATTTTCTAAAACCTCGATTTTTTCTTTGATTTTTTGTGCTTCTTCAAACTTCATTTCCATTGCCAAATCAGTCATTAATTTCTTGAAATCTTTCAAACTTTCTTTGAAATTTCCTTTTAAAATTTGACGGATTTTTTCAATCTGACTTTGATAATGCTCCAATGATTCATAACCTTCACAAGGTCCTTTGCAATTTCCAATATGATATTCCAAACAGACTTTAAACTTTCCCGAATCGATATTTGCTTTTGACAAATCAAAATTACAAGTTCGAAGTGGATACAATTCTTTGATCAAATCCAAAATCGTGTGAACCGTTTTAAAACTGGTATATGGACCAAAATATTCTGAACCATCTTTAATCATTTTTCGAGTGGAAAATATTCTGGGAAAACGTTCATTTTTGATACAAATCCACGGATACGTTTTATCATCGCGAAGCAATACATTATACCGCGGTTGCAACTTTTTAATCAGGTTGTTTTCCAATAATAACGCATCGGTTTCCGTTGGTACAACAATATGTTTTATTGCAACAATTTTCTTGACTAAAACCGATGTTTTATAATTATCGTGATTTTTTGTAAAATACGATTGAACGCGCTTTTTTAAGTTTTTGGCCTTTCCAACATATAGAATTTTTCCATCCTTATCATAATACTGATACACACCCGGATTATCAGGCAAGGTTTGGATTTGAAGTTCTAATGGTGTTTGCATTTTCTTGAAAGATGATAGAACAAAGATAAGAGATTTGTTTTTGAATTCTTGAAGTTTTTAACCACAAAGGCACGAAGAAGCCACTAGGAGCACAAAGATTTTTTCAATTTCTTAAATCTGTGTTCCCTAAATGACAATTGTTTTTGTATTTTTAACACTTTAGATTTTAAAAATGACAGCCTCAAAACCACTTGTAATCCTTAAAGAAACTATTTTAGCAGGCGAAAGCAAAACCATTAACATGGAAATTGCCAAGTTGCACACCATGAACAAATTGAAAATTCCAATAATTGTGGAGCGTTCAAAAATTGATGGCCCAACGGTTTTATTCACCGCTTGTTTACACGGCGACGAAATCAACGGAACCGAAATTGTGCGTCAGTTAATCATTCAAAAAATAAATAAGCCAAAACGTGGTACGATAATTTGTATTCCCATTATTAATATTTTCGGCTTTGTAAATCAAACACGAGAATTTCCTGATGGTCGCGATTTGAATCGTGTGTTTCCTGGTAGCAAAACTGGTTCATTAGCAAGTCGTTTTGCGTATTATATTTTGAAAGATATTATTCCACACGTGGATTATGCAATTGATTTTCATGCAGGTGGAGCAAGTCGATTTAATGCGCCACAAATAAGAATTGTGCCAGAAAACTCAGAATTAAAAGAACTTTCTGATGTTTTCAATGCGCCTTTTACACTATACTCGAAAAACATCTCTGGTTCATTTCGAAATTCATGCGATAAATTAAATGTAAAAATGCTGCTTTTTGAAGGCGGAAAATCATTGGATTTAAATGATACCGTAACACTAGAAGCTATAGAAGGAACCAAACGCTTTTTAGATCATTTAGAAATGCTAAATCCGAGAAAAAAAGCAACAAAAAAAGATAACAAAACCATCTACATTGAAAAATCTAGTTGGATTAGAGCTAAATATTCAGGCATGTTTCATGGTTTAACTACGATTGGTAGTTTTGTAAACAAAGGCGAATTATTGGCTACTATTTCTGACCCTTATGGAAAAGTGGAGCACAAAGTAAAAGCACCTCATGAAGGCTACATTATCAACGTGAATGATGCACCAATTATTTACCAAGGCGATGCTATTTTTCATATTTCTACTCATTTGGCATAAAAACCTAACAATTGTCATATTTTATTGATTTAGCTCGACGTACTTTCGCTAAAATTTTTAGGTATGCAATTTTGGAAAAAACTTACGCAAGAAGAACGAAAACAGAAAATACAATCGGCTCTAAAAGGAAATGTCAACTTTTCTAAGGACGCATCATTAGGTTATCCAGCATCAAAATTAGACGGGCGCGTTTTTTATGACGATGCCCCATTTTTAAAAGATGCACCTACACTTCAAACCTATGTTGCTAACCCAAATAATATTGGATGTCACACTTTTGGCACTTCCGAAAAAGCTTTTTTTGGCACTCAAGAAATTGAGCGCGAAGTATTAAATGTTATTGCAGTTGATATTTTTAAAGCCAAAGAAAACGAATTTGATGGTTATATTGCACCTGGTGGAACTGAAGCAAATATTCAAGCGATTTGGGTTTTTAGAAATGAATTTATGCATAATTTTAATGCGAAATTAGACGAAATTGCCATTTTAGCATCAGAAGACACACATTATTCGATTCCAAAAGCTTCCAACTTATTACAAATCGATTGGTTGAAAATTCCAGTTGGCTTTGAAAATCGTGAAATTGATGTGAATGCTTTGGATAATATCATTTCAGAAGCTAAAAATAAAGGTAAAAAATACTTCATCGCTGTTTCCAATATGGGAACAACCATGTTTGGTTCAGTTGATAATCCTGATGATTATATTTCGGTATTAGAGCAACACAATGTTACTTATCGTTTACATATCGATGGTGCTTATGGTGGATTTGTATATCCGTTTAGCAATCAAAAATCTTTCATAAATTTTAGTAATCCAAAAATCAGCTCCATTACAATTGATGCTCATAAAATGTTACAAGCACCTTATGGAACTGGAATTTTTGTTTGTCGAAAAGGTTTAATCGAAAACGTATTAACCAAAGAAGCAGAATATGTAGAAGGAATGGATTTAACCCTTTGTGGAAGTCGTTCTGGAGCGAATGCAGTTGCAGTTTGGATGATTTTATTCACATATGGTGCATATGGTTGGTTTGAAAAAGTAAGTGTTCTACAAATGCGTACGCAATTTTTATGTAATGAATTAGACCATTTAAACATCAAATATTTCCGTGAACCGTTTATGAATATCGTAACAATTCATGCTAAATCAATTCCAGACGCAATTGCTGAAAAATATGATTTGGTACCACAACAACACAATAAAAATAACAAATGGTACAAAATTGTGTTAATGGATCACGTAGAAGTAGAACATTTGACTAAATTTATAGACGAATTGAAAGCGTCTGTAAATGGATAAAAAAGAGGCAAGAAAAAAGAGCAAAGAAGCAAGAAAGCAGCTTTCTCAAGAAGAAATCGAAGACAAAAGTTTGGCGATTGCGAACCAATTGTTGCGAATGAACATTTGGGACAAATTGTATTATCATCTGTTTTTAACAATTGAAGAGCAAAAAGAAATCAATACCGAATATATTCTTCAAATTTTAGCGGGAAAAGATAAAGAAATCGTCATTTCAAAGTGTGAATTTACCACTTTAGGAATGACGCATTTTTTATTGACGGATAATACTAAAATCAAGAAAAACAATTACAACGTTCCTGAACCTATTGATGGTTTAGAAGTTCCTGATGTGAAAATTGATGTGGTTTTTGTGCCGCTTTTAACCTACGACAAGCAAGGAAATCGCGTGGGTTACGGAAAAGGTTTTTACGACAACTTCCTAAGCAAATGCAAACCTGAAACGATTAAAATTGGATTATCTTTCTTTCCTCCAGAGGAAAAAATTGAAGATGTTTCAGAAAGTGATGTGAAATTAGATTTTTGTGTAACGCCTGAAGATATTTTAAAATTTTAATTTTTCTCAACTGTCACTTCTTCTTTATCCACGTGAGCAAATGCTCTTTTGTTGAATACGATTAAAATTCCCACTCCTGTTGAAATAGCTACATCGGCTACGTTAAAAATTGCGTTAAAAAAAGTAAAATGTTTTCCACCTACACCTGGTAACCAAGAAGGTAAATTACCTTCCCATATAGGAAAATAAAACATATCTACAACTTCTCCATGAAACCATGTTCCATAGGGATCGTTAGAAAAAGCTGTTGCTACTTGATGGTAACTATCGTTAAAAACCACGCCATAAAAAACAGAATCTATAATGTTTCCTAGTGCTCCTGTGAAAATTAACGCAATCGCAACAATTAAAAAATTAGAACTTTTTTTCTTTACCGCATCACACAACCACCAAGCAATTCCTCCAACAGCAATAATTCTAAAAAGAGTTAGTACTAGCTTTCCATATTCTCCTGGAATTTCTGCTCCCCAAGCCATACCTTCGTTTTCAATAAAGTGAATACGAAACCATTCAAAAACTTTTACTTCTTCGTTAATAAAGAAATGTGTTTTGATATATATTTTTGAAATTTGATCAATTAGTAAAATACTAATGATTAATAAATAAGCTTTCTTTAAAGACATTTGCAATTATTTTTGGCAAAAATAGTGGTTTTTATGAAATAAAAAACGCTCCAAAGGGAGCGTTATTCAAATTTTGTAAAAAGATTAACGTTGTAAATTCTTAGCTTCTATACTCATAGTAGCATGAGGAACAATTTTTAATCTTTCTTTTCCTATTAATTTGCCTGTAACTTTACAAATACCATAAGTTTTGTTTTCGATACGAATTAAGGCATTTTTTAAATCTCGGATAAATTTTTCTTGACGAATAGCTAACTGCGAATTGGCTTCTTTACTCATTGTTTCGCTTCCTTCCTCAAATGCTTTAAACGTTGGAGATGTATCATCTGTACCGTTATTTAAATCATTCATATATGCGCTTTTAATAAGCTCTAAATCGCCTTTTGCTTTTTCTAACTTGTTTTGAATAAGTGCTTTAAATTCTGCTAAATCAGCATCTGAATATCTAACTTGCTCCTCTACCATAATTTCAATTTTTTATAGTGTTAAACGTGTTTTCAGCAAATCTTTCGATTTCCTATTTTGAAATTAATATACTTGTTTTTATATCATCAAACTCAATTTCTATACCATTTTCGATTTTTTCTTCGAAAATTAATGATTCTGTTAAGGTTTCTGATTTAATGTAAGCAGAATTTGACAAAACAGCTTCCTCTAATTGTGGGTTCTTTTCCATTTTTACAACTATCTTATCAGTAACCTCAAAACCTGAATCCTTTCTAATATTTTGAATACGATTGACTAACTCTCTTGCAACTCCTTCTTTTCTCAATTCATCAGTAATTGTAATGTCTAATGCAACTGTAATTCCATTAGAATTTGCAACTAACCAACCTTCGATATCTTGAGAAGAAATCTCCACATCATCTAATGATAAAGTTATACTTTTTCCCGAAATATCAATAATCAACTCGCCATCACGTTCTAATTTTGCAATTTCTTCTTGTTCAAAACCCTGTATCTCTTTGGAAATCAAACCCATATCTTTTCCAAAACGTGGGCCAAGGGTCTTGAAGTTTGGTTTAATTTGCTTTACTAAAACACCCGAAGCATCATCTAATAACTCAATTTCTTTTACATTTACCTCAGCTATAATTAGGTCAGAAACCGCCTCGATTTCAGCACGTTGATTAGCGTCAAGCACAGGAATCATAACCTTTTGCAACGGTTGACGCACTTTTATCATTTCCTTTTTACGTAGTGATAAAACCAACGAAGAAACTGTTTGCGCTTTCAACATTTTACTCTCTAACGACTTATCAACAAAGTTTTCAACCGAAATTGGAAACTGCGCCAAATGTACACTGTCGTAATTTTCTGACGATGTTGCTAACGTTAAATCTCTGTAAAGTTTATCCATAAAGAATGGTGCAATTGGCGCTCCTAATTTAGAAACGGTTAACAAACACGTATAAAGCGTTTGATAAGCAGCAATTTTATCTTGCGCATAATCTCCTTTCCAAAATCTTCTTCTACACAAACGAACGTACCAGTTACTCAAGTTTTCCTGAACAAAATCAGAAATAGCTCTTGCCGCTTTTGTTGGTTCGTAATCTGCATACGCTTCATCCACTACTTGAATTAAAGTATGTAACTCTGATAAAATCCAACGGTCGATTTCTGGTCTTTCTTCTAATGGAACTTCCGCTTCACTATAAGTAAATCCATCAATATTTGCATATAACGAGAAGAACGAATACGTATTATATAAAGTTCCAAAGAATTTTCTTCTTACCTCAGCAACACCTTCAATATCAAATTTTAAGTTATCCCAAGGATTTGCATTCGAAATCATGTACCAACGCGTAGCATCTGGACCGTATTCTGCCAAAGTAGTAAATGGATCAACCGCATTTCCTAAACGTTTCGACATTTTCTGTCCGTTTTTGTCCAAAACTAATCCATTTGAAACTACGTTTTTGTAAGCGATTTTATCAAAAACTAATGTTCCGATTGCGTGTAATGTATAGAACCAACCACGTGTTTGATCTACTCCTTCCGCAATAAAATCTGCTGGAAATGCTTTATTTTCGTCAATTAAATCTTTATTTTCAAATGGATAATGCCATTGTGCATAAGGCATTGCGCCTGAATCGAACCAAACGTCAATCAAATCTGTTTCACGTTTCATTGGTTTTCCTGATGGAGAAACTAAAACGATGTTATCCACTACATTTTTATGTAAATCCACTAAATCATAGTTGGATTCGCTCATGTCACCAATTTTGAATCCTTTGTACGGATTTTCTGTTTGGAAACCAGCAGCGATTGATTTTTCGATTTCGTTGTATAATTCTTCAACGGAACCTACCAACATTTCTTCGGTTCCATCTTCACTTCTCCAAATTGGCAAAGGAATTCCCCAATATCTTGAACGCGATAAATTCCAATCGTTAGCATTTTTCAACCAATTTCCGAAACGACCTTCGCCTGTTGCTTTTGGTTTCCAGTTGATGGTTTCGTTCAAATCGAACATTCTATCTTTGATTTCGGTTACGTTGATGAACCAAGAATCTAACGGATAGTATAAAATTGGTTTGTCGGTTCTCCAACAATGTGGATAACTGTGTACGTATTTTTCGACTTTGAAAGCCTTATTTTCCTCTTTTAATTGAATTGCGATTTCTACGTCAGCTGAACGTTCTGGTGCTTCACCATCGTTGTAATATTCGTTTTTAACGAATTTCCCGGAATAATCTCCTAAACCTTGGATGAATCTACCTTGTAAATCAACCAATGGAACAGGATTTCCGTTCTCGTCTAAAACCAACATTGGCGGAACTTCTGGTGTTGCTTCTTTAGCTACTTTAGCATCATCAGCTCCGAAAGTCGGTGCAGTATGAACAATTCCAGTTCCGTCTTCTGTAGTTACGAAATCACCCGAAATTACTCTAAACGCATTTTCTGGATTTTGATATGGCAACGCTAAAGGCAATAATTGTTCGTAAAGAATTCCTACTAAATCAGCACCTTTTGCTTCGGCTAAAATTTGGTATGGAATCTTTTTATCTTCTGATTTATAATTTGCAAAATCAGCTTCTGATTCAGCTACAAAATACTTTCCTCCAAATTGCTTTCCAACTAAATTCTTAGCTAAAACTACATTTACTGGTTCAAAAGTATATTGATTGAACGTTTTTACTAAAACATAATCGATTTTTGGACCAACCGTCAATGCTGTGTTTGATGGCAAAGTCCAAGGCGTTGTCGTCCAAGCTAAGAAATGAACCGTACCAAAGCCTTGTAAGAAGCTTGGTAATGTTTCATCTTTTGCTTTAAATTGAGCTACAATCGTAGTATCGGTAACATCACGATATGAACCTGGTTGGTTTACTTCGTGCGAAGATAAACCTGTTCCTGCTTTTGGCGAATAGGGTTGGATTGTGTAACCTTTGTATAGTAAATCTTTGTTATAGATTTGTTTTAGCAACCACCAAACTGTTTCCATGTATTTGGATTTGTAAGTCACATACGGATCTTCCATATCCACCCAATATCCCATTTTTTCGGTCAAATCGTTCCAAACGTCTGTATAACGCATAACAGTTCTTTTACACGCTTCGTTGTATTCCGTTACTGAAATGGTTTTTCCGATGTCTTCTTTGGTGATGCCTAATTCTTTTTCGGTACCTAATTCTACAGGCAAACCGTGTGTATCCCAGCCGGCTTTACGCTTAACCTGGTAGCCTTTTTGAGTTTTATAACGACAAAAAATATCTTTAATCGCACGCGCCATTACGTGGTGAATTCCCGGCAAACCATTAGCTGATGGTGGTCCTTCAAAAAACACGTAAGGTGTAGCTCCTTCACGAGAAGTTACCGATTGTTCAAAGATGTTGTTTTTTTTCCAAAAATCAAGAACTTCTGATGCTACTGTTGGCAAGTCAAGTCCTTTGTATTCAGTAAATTTTGTACTCATTTTGTCGCTTTCTTAAATCAATTTGCGAAAGTAATGATTTAAAGGTAAAAGGCAAAAGGTAAAAGGCAAAAGTTAAGATTTAGGAAAAAACTTCTTTTAAAACTTCTAAGGATTTAGGCTTTTTGAATCCTTCAAGATGCAATGTGTAAAAATCTAAGAGGATTTTTAGCAAAATTTGGCGTTCAATTCCTGCAAACACTTTTTGGTCAGCATCAAATTTTAAATCCAATAATTTTTTGAACAAATGCGTTTCGTGTTCTGTTAATGAATTTACACTTTGAAATGGCGTAAAATACCCTTCTTTTGTATCGAAAAAAGGGAAATCAATTTCCGTTACATCTGGATAAAAACCTAGGTATTTTGTCACTTCCATCATTAAAATTAGATGAAAATTTGTCATTTCATCGTGTGTATCTAACCAAAGCAAAGCCGTCTCTAAAAAAGAAAATAAGTTTTGATTTTTTTCTTCTTCTTTGATGGCGTGATGCAAAATTTCGGAAAGAAAAATCACAATGGTGCTTTTGACAACATCAGTGTTTATGGAATAATAGCTGTGTGCTAATCGAATTTCTTTAAAATGTTCAAGCGTACCTTTATTTTTATGATTGGCTTCGATTTCAATAATCGTTAACGGTTGAAAATAGGCGATTTTTTGATTTGCTTTTTTGTTAGAATAGGCACTTTGTACAAAATAACTTTTTAATCCGTCACTTTCGGTAAAGCATTTGACAATCAAGCTTTTTTCTTGAAATTTCAATGATGAAAGAACAATTGCTTTAGTTTTTACTAGCATTATCGAATAATCATCACTTTTTTAACTGTAGAATCCATTCCGTCTTCTGAGGCTACAAAAATCATATACACACCAGAAGCTACTTTGTATTTGCCAAACGCAGTAGTGTCCCATTCAATTGTTCCGCCAGAAGTAGTA
Source organism: Flavobacterium sp. (assembly GCF_035299005.1). Lineage (GTDB taxonomy): Bacteria > Bacteroidota > Bacteroidia > Flavobacteriales > Flavobacteriaceae > Flavobacterium. The sequence goes on along the minus strand of NZ_DATGXL010000014.1, from coordinate 510,128 downwards.
GTTTCATGAACTAAATTCCCTTCGATATCTGTAATTTTTACATTTGCTTTATCAGTTAATCCGCTAATTTTTACCGTTCCTGAAAACTCTGGACGCACTGGGTTTGGATAAACATATACGTTAGCTAAGTCATCACTTGGCTTGGTTGATGTACCTAAAAACGACACCATTCCTTTATCTGTTGCAAAAAACACTTCACCAGACACACCATCAATTTCTATGTCGTTTATATTATTACTAGGCAAAGGAGAATTGTTTTTTGTGAATTGATAAATTGTTTGCTGCCCATTTGCAGAAACCAAAAACACACCTCCATCAGCAATTGACACCCATTTTCTGTTTGCTCCGTCAACTGCAATATCTAAAATAGTTTGTTGGTAAAACAACTCTTGTGCTAAATCTCCTTCTTGAATAATAATTGAATTTGCTGTTAATTCCGTTTCGGTTATGAATCTATCAACAGAAACTACTCTTAATCCTGAGTAAGTTCCAATCCATAATTGATTTCTGTTGTCAACAGCTACACATCTTACATCATTATCTGGTAAATTTCCTGTTGTTGAATTTAACACTATAAATTTATTGTTGTAATTTTCATTAAATGCAATTAATCCGTCATTTATTGATGGAATCCATTTTGTTTTGTTTTTATCAATTGCCATTGGTCCATATCTTCCCGTTGCTACCGTTGGAGCAATTCCGGCCAAACTATAAGATTGCCATTGACCATTTACATTCAGAACTTTTATTGCTCTTTCTACAAAGGCATTTGTCATCCATAGATTTCCATCTTTATCAAAAGCTGGACTGTTTACCCTAACATCAATGTATGCAGGATTTGGTGGTGTAAGAACAAGCGATTCCAAACCGTTTGGACCTGTATTTGCTTGATTAAAAAGTTCAATTGTACCTCCTTGAATTTTTAATAATCCTGAAAAATAAGAAGTCGCATAAATTTGTGTTTGATTATTAGGGTTGATTACCAAATCACATACTGATTTTGCTTGAAAAATATCATTATATGGAATTAATTCCCAGCCGTCATCCTTTGAATACTTACTAATTCCAAATTCATCTAATGCATATGGGTTGTACAATCTAGAATAATCTCCATAAACTGCCCACAGATAATTTAGTGCTTTTTTTACTCTGAAAATATAATTTCTTACAGGTCCGTTTGGAGACATATTCTCAAAAACCGTTGGATTTGCTAAATCAGTTGAAAACAAACCGTCTTTTTCTGTTCCTATATATAATTTAGCTCCAACAACTGTTGCTGCAGTAAATGCTGCATTAAAATTTGGAATTGAAGTTATATTTGCTAATTGATTAAAGGTTTGATTTAATACATAAACATGATTTGAAGTAGTAACTATTAACTCTGTTCCATTAGTTTTTATTTTTAAACCTGCCTGTGAGTGATTTAAAATTTCTTGAAAAACAGTTCCGTTATAACGATAAGTTCTTGCGTTAGTATTCATCCCAATTAATTCGTTATTGAAAGTTACAATTCCTGACCAATAACCACCATCAAAGGTTTGCCATTGACTAAAATCATACAAGTTTGGATTGGTTAGATTTCCTTTTCGAATACCAAAATCTCTAGTTACTGCATAAATCTCATTGCCTAAAACTGTGGTTTGTAATACTTGTGTTTCTTCTCCCGAAGTCCCAATAAAATAGGTAATTATGAATTCCGATGTAGCAACATCAACTACAGAAATGCCATAATCTGTTGAAATATAAAGTCTTCCATTATACTCATAAAAATCATTAATCTTCTTTTTGTTTGGCGGCACAGGCACTTCATTAATAATATCAACCTTTGTTGTTATTGAGCCGTCTGAATTAATTATTAACAACAAGCCATTAGTGTTTCCAACAAAAGTTTTATTTGAAAATTCAGAATGATGAATTGTAGTTATTGACTCGGGTTTTAATCCATTTATGGAATTATAAATAGTTAAATCACTTGAAAGAAGTGCTTTTGAAAAAACAGCATTTTGAGTTGCTGCAAATACTTCACCTGTTGTGCTTTCAACATCAACAATTTCGTTGTATGAAAAATAACCTTTCCATAACTGATTGTTTTGTTGTGCAAAAAACAACTGAGAAATAAAAATTAAATATATACAAATGATTTTTTTCATTGCAAATGTTTACTACAAATATAATACAAACGTATTAATTTCAATTTTGATATGTGAATGTATAAAAAAAGCGCTTTCAAATAAATGAAAACGCTTTTAATATTTAATATCTATGCTTTTAAACTACTCCTTGAGCTAACATTGCATCAGCAACTTTTACGAAACCTGCAATATTTGCGCCTTTTACATAGTTAACATAACCATCCGATTCTGTTCCATAAGTTTTACATTGACTATGAATTCCAACCATGATGTCTTTTAATCGCATATCAACTTCTTCACTTGTCCAATTTAAACGAATAGAATTTTGCGTCATTTCTAAACCAGAAGCAGCAACACCTCCTGCATTTGCAGCTTTACCAGGAGCAAACAATACTTTTGCATCTAAAAATTGTTTAATTGCATCAAGTGTACATGGCATATTAGCTGCTTCAGTAACGCATATAACGCCATTTGCAATTAATTTTTTAGCATCTTCTTCATTTAATTCATTTTGTGTCGCACATGGAATTGCGATATCAACTTTAGCTTCCCATGGACTTTTCCCTTTATGAAAAACAGCACTTGGATATTTTTCTACAAAAGCTTCCGCTCTGTTGTCTCCACTTGCTCTCATTTCTAGCATGAAATCTATTTTTTCGCCAGAAATTCCATCCGCATCATAAATATATCCATCAGGTCCAGAAATTGTCACCAATTTTCCTCCTAATTCATTAACTTTCAAAGCAACACCCCATGCAACATTTCCAAAACCAGAAATAGCAACTGTTTTACCAGCAATTTTTTCTCCTTTAGTTTTTAACATTTGCTCTGTAAAATAAACCACTCCATATCCAGTAGCTTCAGGGCGAATCAAAGAACCTCCATAAGCCAAACCTTTTCCAGTTAAAACTCCCGTAAATTCATTTCTAATTCTTTTATATTGACCAAACATATAACCAATTTCTCTTGCTCCAACACCAATATCTCCAGCAGGAACATCTAAATCTGGTCCTATATGACGACATAATTCTGTCATAAAAGATTGACAAAAACGCATCACTTCAGCATCTGATTTTCCTTGTGGATCAAAATCAGAACCTCCTTTTCCACCTCCCATTGGAAGTGTAGTTAAACTATTTTTAAAAACCTGCTCAAAAGCTAAAAACTTAAGAACTGATAAATTTACTGTGTTATGAAAACGGATACCACCTTTATAAGGTCCAATCGCCGAATTCATTTGAATACGGAAACCTCTGTTTACTTGAATTTCTCCTTTATCATCAACCCAAGGCACTCTAAAAATCACAGCTCTTTCAGGTTCTGCAATTCTTAACAACAAGTTTTTTCCGTCGTATTTTTTATTATCAGCTATAAAAGGAATAACTGTTTCTGCAAATTCTTTTACAGCTTGTAAAAATTCTGGTTCATTTGGATTTTTGGCTGACACTTGAGCCATAAAATCATTAATTTTTTGTTCCATCTTTATTCTAAAATAATTTAGATCAATTAATCTATTTACTCAATTATTTGCTTAATAAAACGTTTTCGTAATTTTAAGTCGACAAATATACATTTTAAATATTACTTGTTATATTTTTAGCAAAATTTTATAATTGCTGTTATATATTTTTTTAACCATGAAAAAATTGACAATAATTTAAACAAGAAAAAGGATGTTTTTTTTTTGAAGTGTTGTTTGTTTTTATATATTTGTCCGATAATGGAAAAATTATAGCAATGACTAAAAAATGTAAAACCCTACTAATATTGCTTTTAGGCGTAAATTTTTCGATGACAGCTCAATTTGGCTTTTCGCATGAAGTTGGTGCTTTTGTTGGAGGTGTAGCAATGCAATCTGATTTTGGAGTAAGACACGATTTTGACACAAACAAAGGAAATACTGGGTTTGCTGTTGGTTTAGTTCACTATCTTAATTTTTCATATAGAGCTGAGTGTAACTGTTATACTCCTGAAACTTATTTCAACGACCATTTCAAGTTACGTTCAGAATTATCTTATAATAGCACGAACTTAGAACATTTTGGGAAATGGGTAGATAAAAATTCTATTACAGGTAACCAATTAAAAGCTATGAAAGGCGAAGCTAAAGTCACTGACATAGGTATGCAATTAGAATATTTTCCATTAAGTATTAGAGAGTTTACTGCTACGGATGGTGCTTGGGGTCCATTTATTGGATTAGGGGCTCATTATACATTTTTTCAAAATGGAACGTATTCTGAATTAGGAGCAATGGATACCCCAATTTCAACTCCTGTTAAATATTATGGAGCTTGGTCTAATGAAGGAGGAACTACTTGGTCAGTAGTTGCAAGTGTAGGTTCAAGATATAAATTAACTGAATTGTCAGATTTATTTGTTGAATTAAGATGGCAATACTATTTTTCTGACTGGGTTGATGGTTTAAATCCCGATCCAAATTTATGGCCAGAAAACAAAGCTAACGATTGGAATGCTTGGTTTCATTTTGGATACATTTATTACCTAAATTAATAAACTAAACATAAAAAATCCCGATTCTCACGAATCGGGATTTTTATTTATAACTATTTCCACTACTTGAAAGCTTGTTCCAAATCGGCTAACAAATCTTCGATATCTTCAATTCCAACACTCAAACGAACTAAATCATCTGAAATACCTACTTCTTTTCTTTTTTCTTCAGGGATTGAAGCGTGTGTCATTAAAGCAGGATGATTAGCTAATGATTCAACTCCTCCTAACGATTCTGCCAAAGTAAACACTTTTAAATTTTCTAAGAATTTAATTGCGTCTTCTTTTTTACCTGATTTAAAGGTAAACGTTACCATTCCACCAAAACCACTCATTTGCTTTTTAGCAATTTCATGAAACGGATGAGAAGCTAATCCTGGATAATAAACTCTTTCCACTAAAGAATGATTGTTCAAATATTCCGCTACTTTTTCTCCATTTTCACAATGACGTTGTACACGTAAATGCAATGTTTTGATTCCTCTTAAAACCAAGAAAGAATCCATCGGCCCTAATGTTGCTCCTGTTGCAAATTGTTTAAAGTGTAATTCTTCACCCAATGCTTTGTCTTTGATAATTAAAGCGCCTGCTATTACATCTGAGTGACCTCCTAAATATTTTGTCGCCGAATGCATTACAATATCAGCACCTAAATCCAATGGTTTTTGTAAATATGGTGTTGCGAAAGTATTATCTACTGCAAACAAAATATTGTGCTTTTTTGTAATTTGAGCAATTGCAGCAATATCAGCCAATTTCATTAATGGGTTCGTTGGTGTTTCTACCCAAACTAATTTTGTGTTTTCATTGATTAACGATTGAAACTTCTCCAAATCATTCATATCTACAAAATGAAATTTGATGCCGCTGTCTTTATATAATCGTGTAAATAATCTGTACGTTCCACCATATAAATCATCCATTGCAATGATCTCATCACCTGCTTTAAACATACGTAATAAACAATCAGTTGCCGCTAATCCAGAAGAAAAAGCCAAACCTCTTGCGCCATTTTCGATACTTGCTAAAGCATCTTCTAAAGCGGTTCTAGTTGGGTTTGCTGCTCTGCTATATTCGTAATCGCCAATTGGTTTTCCAGGGCTACTTTGTACATAAGTCGAAGTTTGAAATACTGGTGGCATTACTGCTCCTGTTACTTTTTCATGATGCTGTCCACCATGTATTGTTTTTGTATTGAATTTCATTTTTAAAAATTTTTACAAAGGTAATAAGATTAAAGGAATTTTTTGATTTGTAACATAATTCCCAAATGAATACCCTCATGATAATTATTAAATTCCATTGCTTCTTTCCAAGTTCCTAAATGAAACCCTGTTTTAGTTTGATATGGATGAAATTCTTTAAAAACACCTGCTTCAAAATCAGCTTTCGTTTTTTCAACCATTTCTGAAAGTAATTTCTTAATTCCATCTACTTCAGCTTGCGTAGTTTTTCCATCTGGACGCGAACCGTTTTGATATTTTTCAAAAAGAGAATCAGGAATATGCATTGGTAAACCCGATAGCGCATAAACCAATTTCTGTTGGGAAACAATAACGTGACCAATGTTCCAAATCAAATTATTGCTCATTCCTGCTGGAATTGTATTCAATTGCTCTAATGAATAGTTGTCTAAAAAATTTTGATATAATCCTCGGCTGGTTTGCCAAATTCTAAAAGTTGCTTCCATTACTTAATTTTTTATAAAATTACTGATTTTTAGAATTCAAAAGACTGTATTTTTGTGCCAGAAAATGAAAAACCAATAAAATGAACAAAATATACTATTTGGCTTCGTGTGATACGTGTCGAAAAATCATCAAATCATTACCTAATTCTGATAAATTGACGTTTATTGATATTCGCCAAAATCCAATTTCGGAAAGTGATTTGGAAGAAATGTACCAATTAGCAGGAAGTTACGAAGCACTTTTTAGTAAAAAAGCACAATTATATAAATCATTAGGATTAAAAGATAAAAATCTAACTGAAGCCGATTTCAAAAAATACCTTTTAGAACATTACACATTTTTGAGTCGTCCTGTTGTTATTTTTAATAATGAAATTTTTATCGGGAACACACAACCCAATGTCCTTAAATTAACAAAAGCCCTTCAAAGTGTCTAAAAGAAGTTGGGCATTATTTGCCGCTACCTTAGTTTCCATCATTTACGGCGTAACTTTTACGATTGCTAAAGATGTTATGCCAAAATATGTTGACGCATTCGGATTTATCGTTATGCGTGTTGGTGGTTCGGTAATTTTATTTTGGCTGATTTCATTTTTTGGACCCAAAGAAAAAATCGCAAAAGCAGATTTTCCTCGAATTGTTGCTGCAGCGTTCTTTGGGGTAGCCTTCAACATGCTGACTTTTTTCAAAGGATTGAGTTATACTTCGCCCATTATGGGAGCCGTTTTAATGGTTACAACACCTATGATTGTTCTAGTTCTATCAGCATTCATCATGAAAGAACGGATGGAAAATCGAAAAATTTTAGGAATCATTCTAGGCTTAGCTGGTACCGTAACTTTAATTTTGTACGGAAAATCATTGGTAAACGCTACAAATGCGAGTTTAGGAAATTTATTGGTTTTTGTAAATGCAGTTTCTTACGGATTTTACTTAATTATCGTAAAGAAATTGATGGATAAATACAACGCGTTTACATTCGTAAAATGGATATATACTTTTGGTTTCTTGATGGTATTACCTTTCGGTTGGAGCGAATTTCAAGCCATAGATTTTGCTAATTTACCAACTGATATTTTCTGGAAAATTGGTTTTGTAGTCGTGTTTTCAACCTTCTTAACCTATTTACTAAATTTAGTTTCCATGCGCGAACTTAAACCCACAACTGTTGCGGTTTTCATTTATTTACAACCACTTTTTGCAACTATTTTCGCAGTAAGTCTAGGAAAAGACGATTTGAGTTTAGTTAAATTGATTTCGACGGTGTTGATATTTGTTGGAGTTTATTTGGTTACCCAAAAGAAATCTGCTTAATAATCAGAAATTCTTTACTGAACACTAAAAACTGAACACTGAACACTTTTTCTTATCTTTGAAGACATTTTTATAACAATATGATACAATCCATGACGGGTTTTGGGAAAGCTTCTTTGCAATTACCAACCAAAAAAATTACCGTAGAAATCAAATCGCTAAACAGTAAAGGTTTAGACTTAAATACACGTATGCCTTCTGTTTTTCGTGAAATGGAATTGGGTTTACGTAATCAAATTTCGCAACGTTTAGAGCGTGGAAAAGTAGATTTTTCGCTTTATATAGAAGTAACTGGCGAAGAAACAACATCAAAAATCAATGTGCCGATTGTAAAAGGATATATCAACCAAATGAAAGCGGTTATTCCAACTGCAGATGAAACGGAATTAATGAAAATGGCCGTTCGTATGCCCGATGCTTTAAAAACAGAGCGCGACGAAATCGATGAAAACGAATGGAAACAAATCCAAACCGTGATTGATGAAGCCTTGGAAAACATCGCTAATTTTAGAAAAGATGAAGGCGCTTCTTTGGAAAAAGAATTTCAATTGCGTATTTCAAACATCAATAATTTAATGAACGAAGCGGTTTCTTACGATGCTGAACGCGTTGAAACAGTAAAAACTCGTTTAAGAACTGCTTTAGATGAATTAAAAGTAAATGTTGATGAAAATCGTTTTGAACAAGAATTGATTTTTTATCTAGAAAAATACGACATTACCGAAGAAAAAGTCCGTTTGGGCAACCATTTGAACTATTTCTTAGAAACTTTAAATGGAACTGAAGCTAACGGAAGAAAATTAGGTTTCATTACGCAAGAAATGGGAAGAGAAATCAATACTATGGGCTCGAAATCCAACCATACCGAAATGCAAAAATTGGTGGTAATAATGAAAGATGAATTGGAAAAGATTAAGGAGCAAGTATTAAACGTTTTGTAGTTTAAGCCACAGATTACACAAATTTTCACGGATTAAAATCGTTATAATCCTTTAATCCGTGGCAAAAATAACAACACAATGACTAAAGGAAAATTATTAGTATTCTCTGCGCCATCAGGTTCAGGAAAAACCACTATAGTAAGACATTTATTAGCCCAACACGATTTGAATTTAGAATTTTCGATTTCGTGTACCACACGCGCGCCTCGAGGCGAAGAAGTAGATGGAAAAGATTATTATTTCATCTCTTGGGACGAATTCAAAAAACACATTAAAGCGGAAGATTTTGTAGAATGGGAAGAAGTATATACCGATAATTTCTACGGTACTTTAAAAGCCGAAGTAGAACGCATCTGGGCTCTAGGAAAACACGTAATTTTTGATATTGACGTAGCAGGTGGATTGCGTATTAAAAGTAAATTTCCAAATGAAACATTAGCTGTTTTTGTAAAACCTCCGAGTGTTGACGAATTAAAACGTCGTTTAAAACAACGTTCTACAGAAAGCGAAGACAAAATCAACATGCGTATTGCAAAAGCATCGGTAGAATTAGCAACCGCACCACAATTTGACACCATCATCAAAAATTATGATTTAGATGTGGCAAAAGAAGATGCGTATCAATTGGTAAAAGATTTTATTAGTAAATAGGTAAAAGGTATTGGGTAAAAGGTTACGCAGATGAACCCAAAACCCAAAACCCAAAACCCAAAACCCAAAACCCAAACAATGAAAATAGGTCTGTATTTCGGAACGTTTAATCCCATTCACATTGGGCATTTAATTATTGCCAATCACATAGCAGAGCATTCTGATTTGGATCAAATTTGGATGGTGGTTACACCACACAATCCGCACAAGCAGAAAAGTTCGTTGTTAGATGATTACCATCGATTGCACATGGTGCATTTGGCAACGGAAGATTATCCGAAAATCCAACCTTCGAATATCGAATTCAAACTACCACAGCCGAATTATACCGTAAATACCTTAGCACATTTACAAGAAAAATTTCCGAAACACGAATTTTCTTTAATTATGGGAGAAGATAATTTGAACTCACTCCACAAGTGGAAAAACTACGAAGTCATTTTGCAAAACCACGATATTTATGTCTATCCGCGACTAAATTCAGGTGAAATTGACGAGCAGTTTGTAAATCATTCAAAAATTCACAGAGTTGGCGCGCCGGTAATTGAATTGTCCTCAACGTTCATACGCGAAAGCATTAAAAACGGTAAAAATATAGTTCCGATGTTACCCAATAAAGTTTGGGAATATTTGGAGCATAATAATTTTTATAAGAAGTAGAGTGAGTTTTAGTGCCAAAATATATCATAAAAATAAGAATATCCCATTTTATAAAAAGTGGGTAACTTCTGAATTAATTACATGGTGTTGTTTGACTATCTTAATGCTTTGCATTGGAATACTAAGCTTAAATAAAGAATTCCTAAAAATAAGTTTTTTAGAAAATTTATCTCTACTACTAGCCATACTTTCGTTATTACTTCTAATCATAGCGGGTTTTAAACGATTTTTTGAACACGAAAAACTTAATGGAAAATTACAAGGTGAAATTTCATTAAATGAAAATTCAATAATTATAAATAATGAAACATATTTATTTAACAAAATTAAAGATTTCAAAATTGGATTTGGAAATAAATATGGTGATTTAACTGGAAATACCAAAATTGGACCAATGTATTCTCAAGGGTTAAACAATTCTGTTTCATTTTATAATGAATCAAAGTACATCGAAGTTTTTTTCCAATTAAAAACAGAAAATCAATTAAACTCCTTAAAGCAAGATTTATATTTTTATGTAATAAACGAAGTTCTTCCATTAAATACAAGAACTTTACAATATGTAGATAAAAAATTTAAACACACGAATGAATTTAAAAACTTAATTCATAAGTATATTAAAAATGGCACTTTTTCATGTACTGAAGGGTTATTGATAATTGGCTATTCTTCTGATAAAGAAGCAAGTGAATTGCGAAAAAAATATTGCTCATAACTTAACATTCCTTTACCATTCGTTCCCAATCCCATTGCGTAACTTTGTGTTTTAAAAAAATAAAATGTTATGCTAAACTTCGAATTATACAATCCTGTAAATTATGTCTTTGGAAAAGGACAAATTGAAAAACTAACTGATTTAGTTCCAACAAACACTAAAATTCTTATCGCTTATGGTGGCGGAAGTATCTTTAAAAATGGTGTTTACGACCAAGTAAAAGCCGCTTTACCGAATCATGATATCATAGAATTTGGTGGCATTGAACCGAATCCTCGTTTTGAAACTTTGATGAAAGCGGTTGAAATTATTCGTGCTGAAAAAATTGGTTTTATCTTAGCTGTTGGTGGCGGAAGCGTAATTGATGGCGTGAAATTTATTTCTGCTGCCGTTAATTTTGAAGGCGATGAAGCGGATATCTTGAAAAAACGAATTTTATTCAAAGATGTTGCTAAAGTGATTCCTTTCGGAACGGTTTTAACGTTACCAGCAACAGGTTCGGAGATGAATTCAGGCGCTGTAGTTACGATTGAAGCTACACAAGAAAAACTAACCTTAGGCGGAAGTGCTTTATTTCCAGTATTCTCAATTGTAGATCCAACAGTCATTACTTCGTTACCAAAAAGACAATTGCAAAACGGAGTTGTGGATGCGTTCACGCACGTGATGGAGCAATATTTGACTTATACACACGATGCTTTATTACAAGACCGAATTTCAGAAAGTATTTTACAAACGCTAATCGAAATTGGTCCCGATGTAGTGGAAAATCCGAATGATTATAAGTTAGCATCAAACTTTGTTTGGAGTGCCACCATGGCGTTAAATGGCTTAATTCAAAAAGGAGTTCCTTCGGATTGGGCAACGCACATGATTGGTCATGAATTAACAGCTCTATACGAAATTGATCATGCGAGAACGTTGGCTATCATTGGTCCAAATTTATACCGCGTAATGTTCGATACGAAAAAAGACAAGTTAGCACAATACGGGCAACGCGTTTGGAATATTCAAGGTAATTCAACCGAAGAAATTGCAGAAAAAGCGATTGAAAAAACAGTTGAATTCTTCCATAAAATGGGAATGAAAACCAAATTATCGGAAAACACAGAAAATTACGAAAAAACTGCTGATTTTATCGCCAATCGATTTGAAGAAAGAGGTTGGAAAGTGTTAGGAGAAAAGCAAAATATCACCATCGAAAAGGTAAAAGCAATCGTAGAAATGAGTTATTAAAATCGCTTCTCGCAAACGTTTTTTGTAAATCCTTTTAAAATGATTATTTTTGATTTTCTAAATCGAAACACATAATGGAAAAAAAGCCAAAATTTGCAGTCATTGGAGGAGGAAGTTGGGCTACTGCAATTGCAAAAATGCTTTGTGAAAACCAAGAAGAAATAGCTTGGTACATGCGAAGCACCTATGCAATAGAGCATTTGAAACATCAAAAACACAACCCAAATTATTTAAGTTCAGTTGCGTTTGATACTAATAAATTAAAACTTACAAACGATATCAACGAAGCAGTTGCTTATGCTGATTATGTGATTTTTGTGGTTCCTTCTGCTTTTTTAAGCAAAGAATTAGAAAGTTTAACCGAAAGTTTAGAAGGAAAAATAATCTTTTCTGCGATTAAAGGAATTGTTCCAGAATCGAGCTTAATTGTGGGTGAACATTTTCATACCAAATATGATATTCCTTTTGAAAATATTGGAGTAATTACTGGTCCTTGTCACGCGGAAGAAGTAGCGATGGAGCGTTTATCTTATTTGACCATTGCTTGTAGCGATAGAAAAAAAGCCAAATATGTTGCTAAAAACTTAAGCTCCCATTATATAAAAACTAAAACCACAGATGATATTATAGGAACAGAATATGCAGCAGTTTTGAAAAATATATACGCTATTGCTGCCGGAATTGCTCATGGCTTAGGTTATGGTGATAACTTTCAAGCGGTTTTGATGAGTAATGGAATTCGCGAAATGAAAAAATTCATTCGTAAAGTGCATAAAATGAAGCGAAACATTAATAATTCTGCCTATTTAGGTGATTTATTGGTAACTGGATATTCCGTTTTTTCTAGAAATAGAATGTTTGGAAACATGATTGGAAAAGGCTACACCGTAAAATCAGCACAAATGGAAATGAGTATGGTTGCCGAAGGATATTACGCTGTAAAAAGTGCTTATAAATTAAATCAAGAATATGGAGCTGATACTCCAATTATTGATGCAGTTTATGAAATTTTATACGAAAGCAAAGAAGCAAAAGCTGTTTTTAAAGAATTAACCGATAAATTAAATTAATTTTAATTCTTCGCATTAAAACAATTAAGAGATGTAAATAATTGATTTTCATTTGTTTATATCTTTTTTTGTAAAAAATAATATTTTGTAAAACATTGATTTATAATCAATTAACATCGTTTGTCTTGGTGTAAAATAGAAATAGTATTTTCGCCAAATAATAATAAAAATATGGACAATCTTATCAACCATCCTGGTATTATTACTGCATTCACCATCACTATTTTGGCAATGCTTATTCTTGATTTAGGTGTATTAAACAAAAAAGGACACGTGGTTTCTAATCGTGAAGCGGCAATTTGGTCAGCGGTTTGGATTTCATTAGCCATGGGATTTAGTGCTATTATTTACCACTACATGGGAAGCGAGAAATTCATGCAATTTCAAGGCGCATATTGGATTGAAAAAGCACTTTCGGTTGATAATTTATTTGTGTTTATTTTGGTTTTTGGTTATTTCAATGTTGCAAAAGAAGCCCAACACAAAGTATTATTTTGGGGTGTAATTGGTGCTTTGGTTTTTAGAGCTATTTTTATTTTTACCGGAGTTTGGTTACTGAATTACACCTATTTACCCGAAATGGAATTGTTTGGACAAGTAGTAAAAATCAACTATTTATTGACTGTTTTCGGAATTATTCTAATTGTTGCGGGAATCAAATCGGGCTTTAGCAATGAAGAAGATGAAGGCAGTAAAGATTTTAGTAAAAGTGCAGGTTCTAAATTTGTACACAGGTTTTTTAAAGTAAGTCCGAATTTTGATGGCGATAAATTTTTCACCATCCAAAACGGAATCAAAATGGCAACACCTTTGTTTGTTGTTGTAGCGATTGTTGAGTTTACCGATTTATTATTTGCTGTGGACAGTATTCCAGCGATTTTTGCCATTGCACCAAATGACCCGTTTATTTTATATACATCAAATATCTTTGCTATTTTAGGATTACGTTCGTTGTATTTCTTGTTGGCGAACTTTATGTATATGTTTAGCAAATTAAAATATGGATTGGCCATCATCTTAACTTTTATCGGTGTAAAAATGATTGTAGCGCCGTTTTACCATATTGAAACTACTGTTTCGTTGTTGGTGGTTGGAGGCGTATTAATCTTGTCTGTAGTCGCTTCTTTATTGTTTCCTGATAAAGATTAATTTTAAACTATATATCCAATAAAAAAGGTTGTCTTAGCGGACAACCTTTTTTATTTGAAAGCTTTACTTTATCGTAATCTCATCTACAAAAATAAATGCATCGCCACCAGCGCCTTGATGCCATTCTGGTAATTTACCGAAGTTTTTTGCGATTACTTTTACGTAACGTGCTTTTTTATCTTTGGTTTCGTTTGAAGTGAAATTCAAAATCGTATTTTCCTCTAATTTTGGATCTAACGTATTGTTTACCGAACCGAAATACGTAAAATTCACATTGTCTTCCGAAACATAATAGTCCACTTTTGTTGGCATTAAAATCCAAGAACGTTGGTCTTGTAAAAAACGTGCTGAAATTTCATTAACACTTTTTACTTCTTTTAAATCCACAACCGCTTCAAAATCTTGTGATTGATATCCTTGCCAATCGCCTTTTCTCCAGTTTTCAGTTCCTAAAATACCATCTAATAACCCTTCTGGACCACCAGCATGATATTGCGGATTGTAAATCGATTTGATATTGATGCTGTAGTTGTTTGGTTTTTTGAAGAACGTTGCGGAAATGGTGTTGCTTTGTCCTTCATTTGTCTTTACATAAGCTTCAATTGTTGATGTTTGTGATATTTCAAAAGGTTTAGAATATTTTACGAACATTTTCTTTGCCAAATGATCGTCTTTATCATTAATCATAAAATAAATCACATCATTTAAGTATTGAGACTTCAATTCAATTTTCAAATTATCTTTAAACGCTTTGCTTTCTGATTGAATTACTGGAACGGGGATAATTTCATAATAGCTTAAAGGATAATAATCTAATTCGAATACTTCATCTCCTTCCTTTTCAAAACCAAAATCAGAAAATATATCTTTGAATGATTCATTTATTGTCTTTTTTTCATTTTCAACTGAAACTTTAATTTTTTCAAAATTTGGTTTAACTGTTGCCCATAAAATCATATCTCCTGGAGTAACATCATAAATCCCCATCGAACTCAACACATACCAAGCACTCATTTGACCGCAATCTTCGTTTCCAATTAAACCATCTGGCGTATTAGTGTAAAAATTATCTAAAATATAATGCACTTTTGCTGCCGTTTTTTCCGGTTTTTCTACATAATTGTACAAATACGCCATGTGGTGACTTGGTTCGTTTCCGTGTGCATATTGCCCAATTAAACCGGTGACATCGACTTGCTCTCTTCCAGTAGTTTTGCTTTCGCTGTTGAACATTTCGTCTAACTTGGCTTCAAATTTTTCAGGTCCGCCGTAGGCTTGAATCATACCGTAAATATCTTGTGGTACGAAAAACGAGTATTGCCATGAATTGCCTTCGGTAAAATTATTATTGACTTCTCTTGGATCAAAAGGTTTGTCCCAACCTCCGTTTTTCTTCGGACGCATAAAACCGGTTTCCCAATCGAAAATGTTTTTCCAATTTTGAGAACGTTTCATGAAATATTGGTAATCTTCTTGCTTATTTAAAATTTGCGCCATTTGAGCAATACACCAATCGTCATAAGCATATTCTAAGGTTTTGGAAACGCTTTCGTGTTCGTCGTCAATAGAAATGAAGCCGTTTTTCTTGTACGCATCCAAACCTAAAACATCGCGCATCGCAGAAGCTTTACTGGCTTCAAAAGCCTTTTCGTAATCAAACCCTTTTATTCCTTTTGCCATCGCATCTGCAATTACAGAAACAGAATGATAACCAATCATACAATCGGTTTCATTAGAGGCCAATTCCCAAACCGGTAATCTGCCGCCTTGTTCGTATTGTTTGATGAAAGTATTGATATAATCGGCAGTTCGTTTTTTATCAATCAAAGTGTACAACGGATGCGCACCTCTAAACGTGTCCCACAACGAAAAAACCGTGTAGTAATCAAATCCTTCTGCAACATGAATTTGGTTATCTCTACCGCGGTATTTTCCGTCTAAATCTTGTGCGATATTCGGTTGCATCATCGTGTGATACAAAGCCGTGTAGAAAATCGCTAACTTATCTTTATCATCAGACGTGACTTCAATTTTTGATAATTCTTTATTCCAAGCCGCAATAGCATCTTTATGAACTTTATCGAAATCCCAATGTTTAATTTCGGAACTGTTTAATTTAGCTCCTTCATAACTCGTTGGCGAAAGCGAAACTTTTACGAGAATTTTTTCGCCTTTTTTTACGTTCCCTTTTTTAGGATGTATAATAAATCCATTTTGCATTGAGTTATTATAATATTCAAAAAACATTGGTTGATTAAATTCTATCCTAGCCCAAATTTGTTGGTTTCTTGCCCAAGCTTCACTTTGACGATAAATTTCAATAGTTTTATCATTTATTATTTTATAATCTTTCCCTATTAATTTATCCCTATGATTCAAATCTAACATTATATGTGGTCGACATTCATCATGAAAAGTATATTCATGAAAACCAACACGTGTTGAAGTGGTTAACCTAACATCAATATTATATTTATCTAAATGTACTGAATAAAATCCTGCAGAAGCTTTTTCATTTTTATGTTGGAATTTTGAAGAATACAATTTTGAATCTAGAGTATTAATTCCAACCGTTGGCATCAACATGATGTCACCATAATCTGAAACACCAGTTCCGTTCAAATGCGTGTGGGAAAATCCGTAAATCAAATTATCCGAATAATGATAACCTCCACAGCCATCCCAACTACCATCGATTCTGGTATCTGGAGACAACTGCACCATTCCGTAAGGAACTGTTGCGCCAGGAAAAGTGTGTCCGTGACCGCCTGTTCCAATAAATGGGTTGACGTGTTTGGCGAAATCTTGTGCTTGGGAAATTGTAGTAGTTAAAAAGGCTAAAGCAATAAGAAATGGTTTCATGTTGTGTTGTTGAAAAAATTTCTTAAAGGTAAAAATATTTTCTTTTTAAAAACAAAAAACCACGAATACAAAATCAGTGCATTCGCGGTTTTACTATTTTGATTTACGAAAATCTAATTTGCGAAAACACCTCTTTTGTTGATAATTGGTAAATCGGCAGTAGCTTTTTCGTTGATGGAATTGGTTCTAAAAACAAAGGTTTTATCGAATAATTGTCCGTTTGCGAAGTATGACAACATGAATTCGTTATTCAATTGTAAGACGTTGTTTTCCAATAATTCAACTTTAACGGCGGTTCTTGGTTCAACTTTAGCAAACGCATGACGAAAAGTTCCCGTTTTGCGTTCTTCGCCATTGATTAAACCGTAAGCGCGTGAAACTACCATAGCCATTTCTAGCAAATCATCGGTATCGTTTATTAAATAAGCGTACCAAGAATTCTCCATAAAATCGTCGTTCCATTCTTGAAAAGCTACAATGTGAACGTTTGCTACTTTTGGGATGATAATGTCTTTTTTCATATTTTGAAGAATCTTGACAGGTTTCGAAAACCTGTCAGGATTTTAAATTATATACTCGATTTGAATTGCTCTAAGAAACGAACGTCGTTTTCATAAAACATACGGATATCACCAATTTGGTATAACAACATCGCAATACGTTCTACTCCCATTCCGAAAGCGAAACCGGTGTGTTCGTCTGGATTGATACCACAGTTTTTCAAAACGTTTGGATCTACCATTCCGCAACCACCAATTTCTAACCAACCGGTTCCTTTGGTAATTCGATAATCGGTTTCGGTTTTTAATCCCCAATAAATATCGATTTCAGCACTTGGTTCTGTAAATGGAAAATACGACGGACGTAAACGGATTTTCGATTTTCCGAACATTTCTTTAGTGAAATACAACAACGTCTGTTTTAAATCGGCAAACGAAACGTCTTTGTCAATATATAAACCTTCCACTTGATGGAAAATACAGTGCGAACGCGAAGAAACAGCCTCGTTACGGAACACTCTTCCTGGAGAAATCGTACGAATAGGCGGTTTGTTGTTTTCCATATAACGCACTTGCACAGATGAAGTGTGCGTACGCAACAAAACATCAGGATTGGTTTGAATGAAAAACGTATCCTGCATATCTCTTGCTGGATGATATTCTGGTAAATTTAATGCGGTAAAATTGTGCCAATCGTCTTCGATTTCTGGACCTTCGGACACGTTAAAACCTATGGTTGAAAAAATATCAATCATTTGGTTTTTTACAATAGAAATTGGATGGCGCGAACCAATATTCATCGCTTCTCCCGGACGCGTTGTATCGCCGTAAATTCCTTTTGCTTCTTCTTTATTTTCTAAAGCATCTTGAATATTTTTTACCTTTTCTTCTGCCGAAGTTTTCAATTCGTTGATTACTTGTCCAAATTCTTTCTTTTGTTCGTTTGGAACATTTTTGAATTCGGCAAAAAAGTCTTTCAACAAGCCTTTACTTCCTAAATACTTGATTCGGAAGGCTTCTAATTGTTCTTTATTATCGGTTTGAAAAGCTTTTACTTCTTCAATATGGGCTTTAATCGTTTCTGTCATCGCTCGTTTTGTAAAATGCAAATTTAGTTATTTTTAGTGATTAGTAAATAAAAAAGTGAATAGTAACTAGTAATTAGTGATTAGCAAAAAACACTAAAGAATAAAAGCTAATTACTAATTACTAATCACTCTTCACTAATTACTCTATCAATTCTTTCTCTAAAAAGTAGCTTACAATTGCTTCTTTCATTAACACGGCTTGTTCGCCTGCTTTTAGTGGTGGTAATTCTTCTTTTACTTTATAATGCGGCCAACCTTCGTTATCAAAATACTCAAATTCGTAGTAACCGTAAGGTTCTAACAAACGACAAATGGCAATGTGCATTAGGTTTACTTTTTCATCTTTTTTGAAAGTAGCATGAATTTTTCCTAATTCTTGTACACCGATTAAGTAGATAATTCCTTCTAAATCAAGGTCTTCTCCGCCTGAAAATTTTTCTGATAGTATATTGACAACGCTTTCCCAACGCTGTTTTAATTGTTCGTCTCTTGACATGTTTTATAGATGAAAGAAAAAAGAGAAAAGAAAAAAGACTATTCCCAACTTTCTATATTAGATTTGCAAAGATAATCGATGGTTTTGTTTTTTACGCAATCTATCGTCTTTGTTCTTTATTCTTTCATCTATTTTCTTTTTGCATGAGTTTTATTGATATTGTTTTTGCGGTTTTATTGGGTTTTGCAGTTTATAAAGGATTAAAAAACGGACTTTTTGTAGAAGTCGCTTCTTTCGTAGCATTGATTTTAGGAATTTACTTAGCGATTAAGTTTTCGAATTTAGTAGGTGCTATTTTTACTGGATTTGTCCCAAGTTGGAATCCGAAATATATTGAAATAACCGCTTTTATCATTACGTTTTTGTTGGTGGTAATTGGCATTCACTTGAGTGCAAAAATTTTAACCAAATTAGTCGATTTTGCTTTTTTAGGTTGGATTAACAAATTGGCTGGTGTGGTTTTTAGCGTATTGAAAACAATTTTAGCATTGAGTGTCGTGCTTTTTATTTTTGAAAAAATCAACATCAATAACATGCTGCTTTCAAAAGAAACACAAGAAAATTCGATTTTTTATAATCCAATTCAGAACATTTCAAAAGCGATTTACCCTACGATTGAAGGTTGGTATGATAGTTTGAAATCGGAAGTTGCAAGTGAGCAGTAAAAGCTTCAGAAGCCTATTAAATTCTGAACACTAATAACTGAACACTGAACACTATTCCTTCACTTCCTTAATCGCTTCTTTGTCAATCCACGCTTTGGTTTTGTCAGTTAGTTCTACTTGTTTCCAGTTGCCTAATTCTTCTAAGACAAAAACTTTTGTACCTTCATGAAGGGTTACTACATCTTCCGAACTGTTTTTTGGTTCGGCTTTCAAAGTTGTTGCTTCTGCAAAAACAATGGCTGGATTGTAATTCGCATCAAACTTCTTTTGTAAAAATGCTGAAAAAACGGTTACGCCAATTCCAACTAAAAACAATAGAAACAAACTGAAAAAAGTGCGTTTTAAAAATACGGTATTTCCAAAATAATAGCCTAAAAAAGAAAGTAAACTTAGAAAAGCAACAAAAACGGCAATCCAAGCCCAAGTATCATAATGAAATGTGCTTGTAAATTCTTTAACCATTTTCTTAAAACCTACTTCTGGAAGGATTTTAATGTCGTCTATTGCCATTTTTTGTGCAAAAGACAGATTGGTTTGAATGGCTTCGTCATCTGGGTTTAAAAGCAACGCTTTTTCATAATTGTAAATGGATGGTGCTACTTTTCCTAATTTGTAATAGCAATTGGCAATATTAAAATACAAATCCGCCGATTCATTTCCTTGATTTGCGATGCTTTCGAAAGATTTCAACGCTTGTTCGTAATCGCCTTTGTTATATAAATCGTTTGATTTTTTGAAGGTAGCATCGATTGATTCGCTTGCATTAGCAAATGAAACCAAAAACAAAAAGAATAGGATAATCTTGTTTTTCATTATTTCAATTGTTTTTCTAGTTCGGTAATTATTTCGATAGCTCTGTCAAAATCGTTGTGCATTGCGGTGTCAGTTGCTGGTGCATATCTTGCGAATTCACAATCATTCATTAATTCCATAAATTGAGAAATACTGATTTCTGAAGCATTTCTTTGTTGTAACAATTCAATGATGTTGTCTTTGCTCATTTCAACCGTTTCGATATGTAATTTAGCTTTTAAGAAATTGTGTAACGCTTTTTCCATTGCCATATAAAACGGAACTTTGTCGCCCATTTGTTTTTTAGCTTCCGATAAATATTTCTTCACTAATTTGTTATTCTGTCTAATTCTATTTCCAACAACATCGGCGTCTTTTGCTTCTTTTTGTTTTTTAGCAACCATTACAATTGGAATCAAAAACAATGGCACAAATAACAAACTATAAAACAATCCCGAACCTAAAAAATCTTCTCTTGATTTTGAGACAAATTCGGTTTTTAACTTGTTGTATTGAAACACATCTTTTTTATCAATAATCTGTTTATTTGAATTTAGATTATTAGCAGTCACATTACCATCTCCTTCTAAAACATCAATTGTTATTTCTTTAGACACGATAGTTTTATATGATTTACTTGCCAAATCATAGTATGAAAATGTGATTGGTTTAATGGTATATTTTCCTTTAAATTGAGGAATTATCGTGTATTTATCCGAAATTTTTCCCGTCATTCCTGTCACTGGAGTTTGCACGTTTTCAGTATGCGCTGGATCGTACATTTCTAATGCGCTTGGAACAATAGGTTTTGGAAGTGTAAACAATTTCAAATTTCCTTTTCCAGAAACACTTACTTCTAAATCTAATGATTCGCCTGCTTTTAAAGTGGTTTTTGATGGGGTCACTTTGAATTCATATTTTCCTACAGCTCCAGTATAATTTATTGGCTTTCCGTTTTCTGGTAATGGTTTTACATGGATAGTTTGCATTCCTGTAGAAAGTGATTTTTCTACTGTTTTCATTTCTAACCTACCAAACCAATCACTTCTTCCTGTTGGCACCTCAGCGTCTACATCAATCTTAAAAGGTTCTATTTTTTTTGCGCCTGCTTCTAAAGGATATAAAATTACTTTTCTAAGTACAACAACACCATAATCTTTACCATTATATTTGCCTTTTTCGGCACGAAGCTGTTTCATGTCGATATATTGACTCCAAAAATCTTCATATTTTGGTGCTTGAAAATTTCTGAAATTGGAAACCGAACTATTATAAGGAAAATACAATTTGTAAATCACAGTAACGGGTTCGTTTACATACGGATTCTTAGTAGATAATTCCCCTACCAAATGAATTCCTTCACCAAAATCATAGTTTTGTTGACGCTGTCTTGGATTCTGTCCTTGATAGTTTGGTATTTGAATAGGATCGGTAATTGTAATTTTTATAGGTTGCGATTTGTATACTGTTCCGTTATATTCTATTGTTGCAGAACCAATTGTGAAAGTCCCTTTTTTAGTAGGTGTTAAATAATAAACAACTTGAGTTGTAATTTCTCTTTTTTGCGTCATTTTACCATTTACAATAGTAATTGAGGTTTGATTACCTTTGTTGATAAATGGACCTTCTGCTTTAAAACCAGTAAATTTTGGCCCTTGAAAATTATCACCTTCGTTGTTAATTGAAAACGCAATTGGAAATCGCTCGTTTAACCCATACGTATCTCTATCAGTTTGTGCTTCAAATTTTACTTGAGCAGAAACCGAAAAAGATAAAAAAATTATTAAGCCTAAAACTATTTTTTTCATTAATTACCAATCTTTTTCATTTGAAACCGGACGCGCCTTTACCTTTTTAGCATTAACTTTATCCTGTACTTTCTTTTCAGCGTTGTTTACTGCATCTAAAATATTATCGATGCGTTGCTTATCAGCACCACTTGGTTTTGGCGATTCGTTTTTATCTTCTTTTTTATCACCGTTGCCTTTGTCTTTTTGCTTATCGCCTTCTTTATTTTGGTTTTTCTGATTCTCTTTATCCGAATCTTTTTTATCGTTCCCTTTATTATTTTTTCCGTCTTTATTTTCTGGTTGTGGCTTATTATCTTGACCGCCTCCGCCTTTGTTATCTTTTTTATTGTTCTTTGGTGGTGGATTTTCTTTTTTCTTCTTTTTGGCTAAAGCATAGTTATACCGTGTTTCTTCATCATGTGGATTATTTCGCAGCGCATTTTTATAGGCTTCTGCAGCTGCTTCATAATTTTTATCTAACATAAAGGTATTGCCTAAATTATGATAAATACGGTGCTTTTCTTTTTTTGTTTTGGCAGATTCCAAAGCTTGAATGTATTTGATTTGTGCTTCACCATGTTGATTTTGGCGGTAAATACTATTCCCTAAATTGTATCCTGCGACTGCTTTTTTAGGTGATTTTTTTGATTCGGTTACACGATAATCAGCTTCGGCATTGGTGTAATTTTTTTGTACAAAAGATTGATTCCCATTATACAGGTTTTTATCTTTTTCTTGACTAAAAAGAACACCATTTATCAATAAAACAACTATGTATACTATCTTATTCATGCTTTTTCTCGTTAAATAAATTCAGCTTTTGCACCCAATTTGTTTTTTTCTCCAACAGAAAAACATCTGCCAAGAGTAATAAAAAACCTAACCCTAAAAACCATTGATATTGTGATTCAAAATCGGCAATTTGTTGTGATTCAAATTCTGATTTTTCTATTTTATCTAGTGCTTTTTTTACTTCTTCAACTACTTCTTTTGTAGAAGTTCCAACAATGTATTTTGACTTGGTTTTATTAGCAATATTTTGTAAAACTTCTGGATATAATTTTGTGATGACATTTTCTCCGTTTTGATCTTTTTTATAGGACGAAATATTTCCTCGATCGTCTTTTAAAGGAATTAAAGCTCCTTTTTCTGTACCAACACCAATGGTTAAAATACGAACGCCTTTTTCTTGTGCCATTTCAATTGCTTCGTCAGCTCCATCGCCATGATCTTCTCCATCGGAAACCAAAATAATTAGTTTGCTTGTGTCTTTAATGTCAAAATAATCCACCGAAAGTTTAATTGCATCATTAAAAGCAGTTCCTTGCGAAGAAACCATGTTTGTATTCATGCTTTGCAAGTACATTTTTGCAATGCTATAATCGGTTGTCATCGGTAAAACTGGATATGCACTTCCAGCATAGCCTACAATCCCAACGCGGTCATTTCCGAATTGATTGATGATTTGCGACACTAATTGCTTAGTTTTTTCTAAACGATTTGGCGCCACATCTTCAGCTAACATACTTTTCGAAATATCAATAGCAAAAACAATGTCGATTCCTTGACGTTTTACAGTTTCCATTTTGGTTCCCATTTTTGGGTTTACCAAAGCAATTATCACGCAAGCCAATGCCAAAAGTAAAATCACTAATTTTAAAACCGGTTTAAACGTTGATTTTTCGGGACTTAACTTTTTAAACAATTCCAAATCTGCAAATGCGGCTTGCTTTTTTCTTTTCCAAAATAAATTGAACAGAAAAAGTGCCACTACAATTGGAATGAGTGTTGCTAAATAAAAATATTTTGGGCTTTCTAATTCAAACATTTTTTTCTTTTTCTAAACGATTCCTCTAAAAACTGAATTTCTCAACAACGTTTCAATTCCTAATAAACCAAATGCAATTAGTACAAATATTTTATATTTTTCATCGTAATTATAGAATTTTTTCTCGTCAATTTCGGTGGTTTCTAACTTA
Source organism: Flavobacterium sp. (assembly GCF_035299005.1). Classification (GTDB taxonomy): domain Bacteria; phylum Bacteroidota; class Bacteroidia; order Flavobacteriales; family Flavobacteriaceae; genus Flavobacterium. The sequence continues at coordinate 485,884 of NZ_DATGXL010000014.1, read as the reverse complement.
TTAATTTCGTCGTAAATGGCTTGTAATTTTTGATTTGATGTAGCTCTAAAGTATTTTGCATCTGTTGTTTTTGCAATTTCTTGCATTAATTTTTGATCAATTTCTACGGGCATCATTCTAAAAACTAATTTACCATTGGCATCTTTTGCTACAGGAAACATTGCTTTTCCATTGGTTCCAATTCCGATTGTGTACACTTTTATTCCGTATTCTTTTGCGATTTCGGCAGCAGTTCTAGGATCAATCGTTCCAGAATTGTTAACACCATCTGTTAGTAAAATAATAATTCTGCTTTTTGCCTTACTATCTTTAATTCTATTAATTGCTGTGGCTAAACCAACGCCAATTCCTGTTCCGTCTTCAATAATCGAATCGTCATATTCAACAGTTTTTAATGATTGTAAAATAATGGTTTTATCTGAAGTTACAGGTGTTCTGGTATAGCTTTCGCCAGCATAAACTACTAAACCGATTCTGTCATTCACCCTATCTTGTACAAAGGTTGAGGCTACTTTTTTTAAGGCTTCTAAACGGTTTGGTTTTAAATCATTTGCCAACATACTACTCGACACGTCAATTGCCATTACGATGTCTATTCCTTTGGTGATTTTTGATTTTGAAGTTACATCAACGCTTCTTGGTCGTGCCAATGCAATGATGATTGAACTCAATGCGATTAATCGTAAAATGTACAAAAATGGTTTGGCTTTTGCTAAGAAAGTTCTATGCTTTTTAAATGGTGCAACCGAACTCATTTTCAACGTTGCCGAAAGCTGATTACGTTTATAAAACAACCAAGCAATTGCTATTGGTAAAACCAAAAACAGCCACAAAAATTCTGGATTTAAAAAAGATACTTTTCCCATTATTTTTTTGCTTTTCTTAGTTCAATAGAATTTTGGATTTTCTCAATAATTTGTTTTGCATGCTCATCATCTTCCTTATAAATTAAGAAAAATTCTTGTGCGCCACCAGCTTGAGCAAAAACTACTATTTCGTAGCTCATTTTTTGATCTTCTTTCGTAATTTCATTAAAAGCGGTAAAACTTCCGTAGGCTTTTTTACCTGATAATCCTTTTACATTTTCAAAATCAGCTGTTTTTACGATGATGTTTTTTGCGCCTAATCGTTCTAATTCTTTTAAATCAGTGTCCAAAGCAACTTCCAAATCTAATTTAGTAGTGTCTTTAAAAGCTGTCGTAATCAAAACAATTGAAAAATTATCAATCAAACTTCCATACACAAATCGATTATTTGATTTTATGTTTTCTGGAAGGTTGTTTTGAATTTTTTCGTCATTATTTCGTTTCAAAACCTTTGGCGTTTCAATTATAATTGCTGGTTCACCATATTCTGAAGTCACCCATTCTTTTTCTAATAATTCTTCGGTTGTGTGTCCAATATAATTATCTTTTAAATAATCTAAACCAAAAGTATACGCAAAAATTCCGACCGAAATCACAAATAAAACAACTGCAATTCCAACTGAAACAGCTGTTCGTATGAATTTTTGTTTTTTCAATTCTTTACGACGAACTTCCTCTGCAAAGAGTGCTTCGGCTTGTTCTTCGGTTCTTGGTAACGCTTTGTCTACTATTAACAAGAATTTATCAATGATGCTTTTATCTTTTTCAATTTCAAATTGTAATGGTTTTGATTTGGCAAATTTTACTAAATCAGCATTTTCTAAAACCTGACGAAATTTGTCCAATTCTTCACGATTTACGAACATTTTCTTCTCTGAAATTGCCTTTTTTAACGAATCCAACAACTCGCTCGATGTGCTTTCCATCGCTGGAATATGAATTGATTCTTCAATATAAGTTCTAGCAATATCAGTCATTTCAGAATAATATTCTTTTACATCGCCTTTTTGAATCAACTGTTTTTTATCTAAATTTTGAAGATAGGCAATCGCTTTTTCAATAGGTGATGCAAAAAACTCTTCTTCTTTTACTTTACCTTTTTGTAGTTTTTTAATAATGAAGTAAGATGCAAAACCTGAAGCAATTATCAAAGCTAATAAAACCAACAATTTCCACCATTCGCTGCTTGGTTCTTCTTCGGTAGCAATAATGTCTTTGATGTCATACATTTGCTGTTTTGTGGTGTCGACTTTTACGTTGTTTACCACAATAGATAGTGAATCGGTTCGAAATGGTTTATTATTAATTTTTACTAATAATTTCGGAATCAAATATTTTCCAGAATCAAACTGTGTTAATCCATACTTTTTAATTAACTCATATTGCGAATTATTTTTTATAGTATCAATTGGATACGATTCTAAAATTTCTAGTGCTCCAAAAAACTTTCCTTCTGGAAAAACTACTTTATCCTTTGCATTTACAGAAGCTTTAATAGTTAAATTGAACTGTGAACCAATTTTAATTTGTGAAGAATCAATAGAGGTTGTGATTTTTTGAGAAAATCCAAAAAACCCAAAAAGCATAATAATATATAAATAAATTTTCTTTTTCATTTTTCTTAATTACGTGCTTTAAAATAACCTAATAACTTGGTTACATAGCTTTCATCTACTCTTGAACTTATGGTTCCCGCACCACATTTTGAAAATATCTCTCTAAAATACGTTACGTTTTCTCGATAGTACTTTTCATAATTTTGTCGAACCGCTTTTGAATTGGTATCCACTAATAAAGTTTCACCTGTTTCAGCATCTAACATGTTTACAATTCCAATATTTGGAATGCTTTCTTCTCTTTGATCAAAAACACGAATTCCGGTTACATCATGTCGCTTTGAAGCAATTTTTAGCGTGTGTTCGTAATCTTTTGTCATAAAATCGGAAATCAAAAATACAATTGCTTTCTTTTTCAAAACGCTTGATAAATATTTCAACGCTTGTGATAAATCGGTTTTCTTGCTTTTTGGTTCAAACTCTATTAATTCACGAATGATTCGTAAAACGTGCGATTTTCCTTTTTTTGGAGGAATAAACAACTCGATTTGGTCTGAAAACAAAAGTAATCCGATTTTATCGTTGTTTTGAGTTGCTGAAAAAGCCAATGTAGCAGCAATTTCGGTAACCATATCACGTTTTTGTTGATTTTTTGTACCAAAACTTTCCGAACCCGAAATATCCACAATTAACATCATGGTTAATTCACGTTCTTCTTCAAACACTTTTACAAAAGGTTCGTTATAGCGAGCAGTTACATTCCAATCGATAGCTCTTACGTCGTCTCCATATTGGTATTGTCGCACTTCTGAAAACGTCATTCCGCGTCCCTTAAAAGACGTATGATATTCACCCGAAAAGATGTGATCGCTCAATCTTCGGGTTTTGATTTCAATTTTTCGAACTTTTTTTAGAATTTCTTTGGTATCCATTTTTATTAGTTGGCAGTCGCAGTTGACAGTCGCAGTATTAAAACAGTATTATCTGAAAACTGAGACTGAACACTGATAACTAAATTAAGGCACTTCAATTTCGTTTACTATTTTACTGATAATGTCTTCTGTGGTTACATTTTCTGCTTCCGCTTCGTATGTGATTCCGATTCTGTGACGCAATACATCGTACACAACAGCGCGAACGTCTTCTGGAATTACATAACCTCTGCGTTTGATGAAAGCATAACATTTAGCAGCTGTTGCTAAGTTGATACTTCCACGAGGTGAAGCTCCAAAACTAATTAATGGTTTTAAACTTTCTAATTTATATTTTTCTGGATAACGTGTTGCAAAGACAATATCTAATATATATTTTTCGATTTTTTCATCCATATAGACTTCACGAACTGCTTCTTGCGCTCTTAAAATTTGCTCTAAAGAAACCACTTGGTTTACTTTCTCATAAGCACCTTTTAAGTTTTGACGAATTACCAAACGCTCGTCTTCCATTTTTGGATAATCAATAACTGCTTTTAGCATAAAACGATCCACTTGTGCTTCTGGTAATGGATATGTTCCCTCTTGATCAACTGGATTTTGAGTAGCCATTACTAAGAAAGGTTTGTCTAATTTGAACGTTTCATCGCCAATTGTAACTTGTTTTTCTTGCATTGCTTCTAACAGAGCGGATTGCACTTTTGCTGGGGCACGATTAATCTCATCGGCCAAAACGAAGTTGGCGAAAATAGGCCCTTTTCTAATGGTGAAATCATTTTGTTTTATGTTGTAAATCATGGTTCCAACCACATCGGCTGGTAATAAATCCGGTGTAAACTGAATTCTACTAAACGAACCATGAACCGCTTGCGAGAGCGTATTAATTGCTAAGGTTTTTGCTAATCCAGGAACACCTTCCAGTAAAATGTGTCCTTGTCCTAATAACCCAATAAGTAACCGTTCTACCATGTGTTTTTGACCCACAATTACTTTGTTCATTTCCATGGTAAGTAAGTCGATAAAAGCACTTTCTCTTTCTATCTTTTCATTGATTGCTCTAATGTCTAACGTCGATGTATTTTCTTCCATTTTAAGGTTTAATTTGGTGCTGTGAAATTAACAACATTTTTTAACACCGCAAATTGTAATTTTTTTTACTTTTTAGTTGTTAATATAGCGTTAAAAAACAATAAAAAAAGTAGGATTTGTGAGTGTTTTATGATTCTATTTTATAATTTTAAGAAAAATTTGAAAATAACAAACATTATGTCAGTAAAACTATCACCTATAATTGCGGGAGTTATGAATTGGGGAATTTGGGATAAAAACCTCAACACTAACGAAATGAACCACTTAATTAATCTGTTTTTTGAAAATGGAATCACTTCTTTTGATCATGCTGACATTTATGGTGGCTATACAACAGAAGCTGCGTTTGGAAAAGCATGGGCAAATTCAAAAATAGATCGAAAAAAAGTACAATTAATTTCAAAATGTGGAATTCAATATGTTTCTGAAAATCGTCCTAAAAATGTAATTAAGCATTATAATTATTCCAAGGAATATATAATTTGGTCTGCTGAAAATTCGTTAAAAAATCTGCAAACAGATTATTTAGATGTGTTTTTATTACACAGACCAAGCCCATTACTACAAGCTGATGAGGTTGCCGAAGCTGTAGAGAAATTAAAATCTGATGGAAAAATTATTTCTTTTGGTGTTTCAAATTTTACGCCTTTTCAAACTGAATTATTACGTCAAAAAACAGAAGTTTCTTTTAATCAAATTCAATTTTCGGCTACCAACCATGAGGCTATGTTGGATGGAAGTTTAGATTATATGCAATTGCATAAAATAACTCCTATGGCTTGGAATCCATTAGGCGTAGTTTTTAGAGAAAACACCGAACAAACACAACGCTTAAAATTACTTTTTTCAAAATTAGTAGATAAATATCATGTCGGTTCTGATTTAATTCTACTGGCTTGGATTATACAACATCCAGCAAATATTTTACCAATAGCTGGAACCATTAATGTGAGCCGTATTCAACAATTAATGAAAGCAAAATCATTGATTTTAGACTCGCAAGATTGGTTTGCAATTTGGACAGAAAGTATGGGAAATAAAGTGCCTTAAAAAAGTTATCAGTGTTCAGTTTTTAGTTAGCAGTAACTAATCACGGAACACTGAATACTGAACACTGTAAAAATGATTAACAAACGTCTTCTTATCAAAAACTTATTAGCTCACAATGATGAGAATAGTTTTTATGATAAAAAACGTCAATTAAATTTACATACAAAAGAAGGAAAAGCTAAGTTTTTAAAACACATTTGTGCACTTTCCAATTCAAATCCAAGCAACAATTCTTATATCGTAGTTGGAGTTGAAGATGCAACTAATGAAATTGTAGGTGATGACTTTTTTGATGATAGTCGGATTCAAAATTTGGTCAATGCTTTTTTAGAAAATCCACCTAAAATTCAATATGAGAATGTACCTTTTCCGAGTTTACCCAAAGATAAAGTTGTAGGATTGGTTACAATTAAACCAAAGGCCAAAACTTCGTATTTCAAAAAAGGAATTCACACAATAGTTGCCAATAGTACTTTTATTAGACGAGGTAGCAATACTTCTCCAACTACTGAAAAAATTCCTTATTCAAAGCAAAATATTGAAACCGTAATTAGTTTAGAGAACAATTCTCGAAATAGCATTTCTTATACCTTAGAAAGTGTTTTAGATTTTATAAATAACAGACACAAAGATTTAGAATCAAATTACAAGGTTTTTAAAGAACTTTTTGTGGTTTGTTGGGCAGGTAACAAGAAAAAAGTGCGCGATAAAATATATTATTCACGTGTAGATATTGAATTGGTGAATGAGCAAGTTAAGTTGTTTTATTCGGCTTTGGACGAAGTGAGTATTGCTTATGATGAAGATTCGTTTTCAATTACCGAATATGTTTGCTTAGGGTTAAATGATAAAACTAGTTTTTATCCGTTGGAAAAGGTATCTATTCGTTTTTTTGACAACGGATACTACAAAATAGACACGCAATTATTGTTTGAACCACCACAATACAATAAAAAAATGTTGCACCACATCTATAATGCGAACAATGCTATTTTAGTTAAACTTCAAAAAGGTGTGGTGTTACAACCTTCTGAAAAAAAAGATTTAATAAATGTGCCACACACTTTTATGATTTGTTATTTGAACGGCTTTGAAGACGCCAAACAAAAACTGATTGATGCCAAATCATATATGAAAGCATTTGAAAATCCTTTGGTTTATTTGTCTTTTAAGGAAGTTATGCGAATTTTAAGAAAGATGAAATATGATTAATATATTTTTTTGCTCTTTCTTATTAGAATTAACATAAGATAAGCTACTAGAAGAAACACCCCCATTACATAAACCAATCTAAACTGAAGACCATAGTCTAGAAAATTAAAAAAGTGCGTTTTCTCTTGAAAAAGTGTATAATACGTTAAATCCACAACTGCATAAATCCAAATTAAACTAAGGATTAAAAGGCCGATAACTATTTTTGTATATAACTTCATTCTATTTTTTTTCTATAAATAGATAATGTGTAAAGTTATATAATGTATTTATAACGGCATTACAGATTTTCTGTACATTTTGTTAAAGTTTTTGCTGCTTTTACAGCTAACTAAATCAATCCGTGCCTTTTAGCTTCCCTAATGATATCTTCGTCTGTTCCTCCTTTTTCAATTTTAAAGTAGACTTTTATTTGCGCTTTTCTTTTATCTATTGCGCTCATAGACAGATTAATATAATTAGGTAAATTTTTGCTCTTAATCCCTTTCCCAAGTAGAATTATTAGTTCTCTATTGTATTCGTCAAGTAAAATGTTTTGAGAATGTAATTCGGAAACATTTTCTTTCACTGTTTTACTAATATACTTTTGATTATTAAGCATTTGTTCAAATGCTGATAAGAATTCGTCTGCGGTAAAATCGCTTTTTACAAGTAATCCTTTGGGGTCAATAGTTTTAATAATTTTGTCTAAAAGAAAAGCCTCTGCATGCGAGGTCAAAATCACTATTTTACAGCTTGGAAATCTGCGTTTAATAAGTAATGCCAAGTCTTCGCCACTATTGATTTGTTTTTCTTGATAAGCAGGAAGGCTTAAATCTACAAATGCAAAATCATAAGTATAACGATCTTCGGTTTCCATAATTATTTTATAGGCCGATTCACAATTATAAGCTGCCGTTGTTTTAATATCTACATCAAAATCATTAAAAGACAATATGCTTTTGTATCCTTCTATCATAGAAGGATGATCATCAATCATTAAAATGTGTATTATTTTCTTGCTCACTTTTGTTTGATAAATACCAAATTTACAATTTGACTTTTAATTTTATAGTAGTTCCTTTATTTTTTTCGGAAAAAATTTCAAGTTTTCCGTTAATTGCTTGAGTTCTACTATACATGTTTTTTAAACCAATACCACTTTTTGCCTTTTTAACATTAAAACCTATGCCATCATCAATAATTACCAACTTCAAATTATGCTTTTCTACTTCCATCCTTAACGTAATTTTTGTTGCTTTAGCGTATTTATTGATATTATTTAACGCTTCTTGAATAATTCTATAAACGTGCATTTTTACAACCGCATTGATATTTTCAATTTCATCATCTTCGGTCATTTCACAATCACACTCCGTTTCATAGGTTTGCTTTTGGTTGTGCAGCAGTTCTTCCAATAGCGTTTTGAAGTTTCCTTTGGTCATAAAAGCTTCGTTATTCAACTCATGAGCTATTGCTCGCACCTCTTTTTCAATATCTTGAATTGCATTTATATGTTCAATACATTTTTGAATAGTTTCGTCGTCTCTTTTACGAGTTAGTACAAATAAATTAAGTCTTGTGCTTGTCAATCTATTCATGATTCCGTCGTGCAATTCTTGAGAAATTCTTGTTTTTTCTGCTTTTCGGGCTTCGTCTAACTCGTCTTGTTTATCTAACATTAATGTATAGATTTCCTCATTTGATTTTTGTTGTTCCTGATTAAACAATAATTCTTTTTGCTTACTTCTTTGAAAAAGAATAATGTATAATAAAACCCCGAAAAAAATAATAAGCAGAGATGAGAACAAAATGATTTTTCGTTGGTTAGAAATAGCTTCTTTTTCTACAATAATTTCGTCCGTTTCAAATTCAATTCTTGCCAATTTATTCCTAGTTGCTCTTTCTTGTCTTTGTAAACTATCGTTTAGTTTAATGTATTCTTTTGCATAAAAAAGGCCTTCTTTAGGCTTCAATTTGGTATAAAACTCTAAAGTTGTTAGAACTTCTTTGTTAAACTTTGAAACTTTGGCTAACTTATTTGCCTCATCATTAAAATAAAGTGCTTTTGCCGTGTCTTTTTTAGATAAATAAAACTCTGTTAGGTGAATTCTACTATTTATTTTTCCATAAACATCATCTATTTCATCTCTTAATTCTAAAGCTTTATTAAAATTTTTTAATCCTTCTTTATTATTGATTTTAAATTGTGAATACGCATAATTATCTAATAAGGATGTGTATAATACTGGCTGTATTTCCTTGATGTTACTAATTTTCAAACCTTCAGCGAATATTTGGCTTGCTTCTTTGTATTTATTAATACTTAGATAAACAAATCCAATATTATTTAAAGTTTGAGCCTGTAGTAATGGTTTATAATTTTCATCTTCAACCTCTTTTATTTGAAGTAACGATTTTTGATGGTATTCTAAAGCCTTTTCATAATTTCCTAAGCCCGACAATGAGCTTCCTAAATTAACAAAACAATTATATATTAAGATATTATCATTGATCTCTTTTGCAATATTCAGGACTTTAATAGTCTCTGTTTCACTTCCCATAAAATCCTTTTCATATAATAAAACATAGGCTTTGTGCAAAATTGTATTAGCAAGATTTTCTTTATCTTGAATCTTTTTATATCTCTTTTCAGCTTCTAAATAATAAAAATAAGCACTGTCATTTTTGGATGTAGAAAAATAGTAATCTCCTAAATAATATTCTGCTTTAGCAATGTTAATTGAATCATTATTTGATTTAGAAATATCTAATATTTTATTGGTTGTTTCTCTATATTTTTCATACTCTAGCAAGATAAAATATCGATTAGCAACTTTAAAATAATTTTTAATCTTCAAAGAGTCTTGATTAGTGGTGTTTTCAATAATTGCTTTTGCAGAATCAATAAATTTCATTCGAACCTCTTTGTCTAAATTCACATTAGAACTATTTTCAAAAAATAGATCTAATTTCTTTTGAATAACAGGTTTGCTCTCGTTAGAATTACATCCAACGAGAATAATGAAGCTAAATAAAACTATTATCTGTTTCAATTAAAATTTTACTTTTAAACAAATTTAATGCTTAAAGATAATAATTAATCTCTTTTTACAATTATTATAGGCATTCTAGAATTTATTGTGTTTTCTGTTTCTAAAATTTGTGTGTTTTCTATTTTATATCTCAACACTTTATTGATTGAATCTTCTTCTTTAACTTTTGGCATATTAGACAAAAACAAAGAGCTTACTATTAATAATGATACTGTTTTCATTTTTATACTTATTAAATTAATTAATCTTTTTTTGTTACTAGAATTGGCGTTCCATCTGCATTTGTCGACGTAGTTTGAGCAGTTTGTATGTTTTCTGCATCGCCTTCACCTTCTCTTGCTAATTCGCTTTGAGTATTTTCTATTACATTAGCGTTTTTTTCAAGTTCTGCATCATATTCATCTGTAGTACATGAAAAAATAGAAATGCTTACTAATAATAATCCGAATAATTTGATTGTGTTTTTCATAATGATTAATTTTTAAGTGTTTGTTAATTGTTTTTTGTTAAATAATTTGTTTAATTCTCTATTTTTGGTATTCAAAAATAGAGCTACTTTTTGAAACCATTTTACAGATTTTCTGTATATTTTGTTAAAGTTTTAGTACTCATTTTCAATGTTTTATATGAGAAATTTTGTTGTTGGAGATATTCATGGAGGGCTCAAAGCACTCTTGCAAATACTTGAAAAATTAGGTGTTAACGCAAATGATAGGTTAATATTTTTGGGTGATTTTGTAGATGGTTGGAGCGAATCTCCTGCTGTTTTAGATTTTTTAATCGAAATTCAGAAACGTCAACCGTGTGTTTTTATTCGTGGAAATCATGATGCTTTATTACTTGATTGGCTAACAGGAAATACCGAAAATTTTGATGAACAAATGTGGTTTATTCATGGTGGAGCTGCTACTGTAAAATCTTATGAAAATATTGATGAATCCACCAAAAACAAACATGTCGAATTCTTAAAATCATTACAAGATTACTACATTGATGGGGAAAACAGGCTGTTTATTCACGCTGGGTTTACTAATGTGAAAGGAGTAGAATTTGAATACTTTAAACCTTTATACTATTGGGATAGAACACTTTGGGAAACCGCATTGGCACTAGATACTACCTTATCAAAAGAGGCGATAACTTATCCAAATCGTTTAAAAATATACGCTGAAATTTTTATTGGCCACACACCTGTCACTAAAATCAATGAATCTGTTCCCGTTAACCGAGCCTCGGTTTGGAATATAGATACTGGAGCGGCTTTTAAAGGAAAACTTACTATTATGAATGTTGACACCAAAGAATTTTGGCAAAGTGATCCGCTTCCCGATTTATATCCTGCCGAAAAAGGTAGAAACTAAAATAGTCTTATATTTGTGCCTTAATTAAACCTACAGAATAATGAAAAAGATTTTATTAATAATTACGCTATTTACCGCTATTCAAATTTCAAACGCTCAAGCTTTTAAAGGGAAAGGTGATATTAAATTTCAAGTAGGCGCTAATTTTCAAGATGGTGGAACTGGGATTACCTCAACGGTTGACTTTGGTTTAGGTGAAAATATGTCCTATGGTTTTGTGGCTACTTATTTATTAAATGCCGACAAGATTGCTGGCGAAAAAGCACGTTTTGAAGACAGAGCCGACATCAAGGCGCGTTTTAATGCGAATATTGGAAGTGTTATTGGATTAAACCCAAAAATGGATATTTATCCTGGATTAGATTTAGGAACTAGAAATTTTGGGGCACACTTAGGTGTTCGTTATTTCTTTACAGAAGGATTTGGTTTATACACGGAAGCTTTTACGCCATTAGCAAGATATGATTCTGATGTAAATGGATTTGAGCATTACAACAATCAATTTGTATTAACTATTGGTGCTTCTTTTAATTTGTAACCCATTTTTGAATAATATTTTAAAGCAACTCGTCAAAAAAGTTGCTTTTTTTTATGCTATTCTATTACAATTTATACCTTTGTCCCAAATTATTGTATTAAGTAAAATCCATTCAAAATGAGTGTAATAGAAAGAAAACTGAAAGACCGTAGTGGTTCAGTTTGCGAAATTAGTGGTACTGAGCATGACTTAGTTGTTTATGTATTGCCACCAACAAATGAAAGAACGGTTGAAAATAGCGTTTTAATTGCAAAACACTTGAAAGACCAAATTGAAAACCCTGAAACTACAGACGAAAAAGACTGGAGAGGATTATCTGAAAGTATGTGGAGTGAGCATTTACCAGTTCAAATTTTATCTTGGCGCATGCTAGCGCGTTTAAAAAACACTGATTTGCTTGACATGATGTACTTAGATGAAGAGGCGTTAGAATGGGCAAAAGCAACCGGTGAAGGCGAAGAAGAAGACGAAAATAAAATTGTACATAAAGACAGTAACGGCGCTATTTTACAAGATGGCGACTCAGTAGTGTTGATTAAAGATTTAGATGTTAAAGGCGCTACTTTTACTGCAAAACGTGGAGCAGCCGTGCACAACATAAAATTAGTTTGGGACGACGCAAACCTTATTGAAGGAAGAGTGGAAAACCAAAACATTTATATTTTAACACAATACGTGAAGAAAACGAAGTAATTTTTAATGTGCGATACGACAACAAAAAACCCTGCAAATCAAATTTGCAGGGTTTTTTTATATCCAAAAAGCAACTAATTACTTTTCACTAATCACTTATTTAAAAATCAAACTTAATACCTTGCGCTAATGGTAAAGCTGTTCCGTAGTTAATCGTATTCGTTTGTCTTCTCATGTAGGCTTTCCATGCATCAGAACCTGATTCACGGCCACCACCTGTTTCTTTTTCACCACCAAAAGCACCACCAATTTCAGCACCAGAAGTTCCAATGTTTACGTTAGCAATACCACAATCAGACCCAGCAGCAGAAAGGAATAATTCCATTTCTCTCATGTTGTTGGTAAAGATAGAAGAAGATAATCCTTGAGGAACTGCATTTTGCATTTCGATAGCTTCTTCAATTGTGCTATATTTCATTACGTATAAAACAGGTGCGAAAGTTTCGTGTTGTACGATTTCGAACTCGTTTTTCGCTTCAATAATACATGGTTTTACATAACAACCACTTTCGTATCCTTTTCCTTCTAAAACACCACCTTCTACGATAACTCTTCCGCCTTCTGCTTTTGCTTTTTCGATAGCGTTTAAGTAATCTTGCACCGCACCTTTATCGATAAGTGGACCCACGTGATTGTTAGCGTCTAATGGATTTCCAATTTTTAACTGTGCATAAGCTTTTGCTAAAACGTCTAATGTTTTATCATAAACACTTTCGTGAACAATTAATCTACGAGTTGAAGTACAACGTTGACCTGCTGTTCCTACCGCTCCAAAAACCGCTCCTACCAATACCATTGACAAATCTGCTTCTTGAGAAACAATAATCGCGTTGTTTCCACCTAATTCTAAGATAGTGTTTCCAAAACGTTCCGCAACCGTTTTTGATACGTGACGACCAATTCTTGTAGAACCTGTAAACGATACTAATGGAATACGCTTGTCGTTATTGATTAAATCTCCCGATTCGTTACCAACTACTAAACAGCTGATTCCTTCTGGTAAATTGTTTCTTTCTAATACAGTTTGAATAATGTTTTGACACGCTACACCACATAAAGGCGTTTTTGAACTTGGTTTCCAAATACAAACATCACCACAAATCCATGCTAACATAGTATTCCAAGACCAAACCGCTACTGGGAAATTGAAAGCCGAAATGATGCCAACAATTCCAAACGGATGCCATTGCTCATACATTCTGTGCATTGGACGTTCTGAATGCATCGTTAAACCATGTAATTGACGAGATAAACCTACTGCAAAATCACAGATGTCAATCATTTCTTGAACTTCTCCAAGACCTTCTTGATATGATTTACCCATTTCAAAAGACACTAATTTTCCTAATGCTTCTTTGTGTTTACGTAATTCTTCTCCCATTTGACGAACAATTTCTCCTCTTTTTGGAGCTGGAACTAAACGCCATGTTTTAAAAGCTTCTTCTGCAGCACTCATAGCTGTTTCGTAATCTTCTTTTGTTGAAGATTTTACTTTTCCAATCAAATCTCCTGTTGCTGGTGAGTATGATTCGATGATTTTTCCGTTAGAAAACCACTTAGAACCTGTTGATGTTCCTTCGTTAATTTCTTTAATGCCTAATTGTTGCAAAGCTTCTTGCATACCAAATTGAATTGCTGCTTCAGATATCATTTTATAACTTTTTATTCGGTTTTTGTTAAATTTTCACAAATGTAAAAAATATATTTTAAATAGAATGTTGCTTATGTTACGTAGCGATTATTTCTTAATTGTGAACTTAGGATTTGTTTCCATTACGGTTCCACAATTTTTGCACGTTCTTTTTTCTTCTGAATTATAAAAATCTTGGAAATGTGGTAGAAAATCTTTTTCAATATTGTGTAATTCGAAATAGACTTCATGTAATTTATGATTGCAGTTGTCGCAAAACCAAAGCAAGCCATCGTTGAATCCTTTTCCGGCGCGTTTTCTTTCAATTACCAAACCTACAGAACTTTCTGTTCTTGCTGGTGAATGTGGCACTTTCGCAGGGTGCAAATACATGTCGCCTTCCGAAAGTTTCATGGCTTTCTTTTGCCCTTCTTCTTGAATATAAACAGTAATTTCACCTTTTAACTGATAAAATAATTCTTCCGTTTCGTTATAGTGGTAGTCTTTTCGGGCATTTGGTCCACCTACAATCATTACGATATAATCGTCAGATTCTACATATAAGTTTTTGTTACTTACAGGTGGTTGAAGTAACTCCTTATTTTCTCTAATCCACTTTTGCAAGTTGAACGGTTTTGTTATTCCCATTTTTAAATTATTAAAATGTAAAGTTACAGAAAAAGAAAAAGGTTAGCTGCAATTATATTACAAACTAACCTCTTTTTAACTTTATAAAATATTTTATTTTACTTCTTGTACTAAATAAATATAGACTGGGAAGTGGTCTGAAAATCCTGGAACACCATTTTGATTACGCAACGGATACCCTTTGTATTGTCCTGTTTTCTGAATCAAGAAAGGTTTGTTGTAAATTCCTGCTTTCCAATATTTGAATGTTGAATAGTCGTTTTTGTCTTTAGGAATAAACTCTTCGCTTACCATGATTTGGTCAAAAATATCACCAGAATCTCTGTAAAATAAGGTTGCATGACCATCTTTTGCCATTTGTTCAAATGGATTAAAAATATCTGCAGGTTTTTTTAATTCTTCTTTTTTAAGTTTCGCACCAATTCCTTGTTTAACACTTTTGTTATAAGAACCATCATTTAAATCTCCCATTGTAATGATTTTAGCATTAGGATTGATTTTAATGATAGAATCCATAATTTTTCTGTTTAATCTACCAGCGGCTTCTCTGTATGGACTACTTTTTTTCTCTCCTCCAGAACGAGATGGCCAGTGATTTACAATTATATTGATTTCTTCACCATCTAATAAACCTGTTACTAAAAGTTGGTCACGCGTATAAATACGCTTTGTTTTTTTATCGTAGTTTACATTTTCTTCTGTTTCTTCCTCTTCTTTTTTGTCTTTTTTATCAGAAGTCGATTCTGATTCATAAACATACAAAGGAACGTTTATGTAACTTGTAGGTTGAAAATGTTTCTCTTGGTACAAAAACCCTACGTCGATACCACGTTTATCTGGAGAATCAAAATGTACAACTTTGTATCCTTTATTGATAAGTGTAGGATGTTTTGTTAAATCTTCCAAAACTCTTCTGTTTTCAATTTCACAAGCACCAATAATAACTGGAGAATTTTTTTGACTTTCACTTGTGCCTAGTTCAATGAGCACTCTACTTAAATTGTCAAGTTTTTTCTTATAATTTTTTGAAGTCCATCCTTCAGCAGGTGTATATTCTTCATCATAAGTATCAGGATCATTTATAGTGTCAAATAAATTTTCAAAATTGTAAAATGCCACTGTATGCACTTTAAATTTTTTATCTTGAGCAAAAGCATTGCTTATTGATAAAATCACAATAAATAGGGCGATTGAATGCTTAATTTTCATAAAATGTATGTTATATTATTATCAAGTTTAATACAAATTGGGTGCCAAAGGTAAATAATATTATTAAAAGTTATACATTTGTAGGCTGTTAAGTTTTTAACGTCTTAACATTAAATTAGTATTAATTTTAATATTCTTTATGAAAAAACTTGTATTAAGCACTTTACTAGTGCTGCAAGCTGTTTTTGTTTTTGCACAGCAGAATCCAGCCTTAAAAGGTAAGGTTATCGATGCTAAAAGTCAAAAACCATTACAAAATGTTGTTGCTATTATTCAAAGCACCAACCAATCTGCCCTTACAGATATTGATGGAAATTTTGTATTTCAAACTATTCCTGCTGGAGACCAAGTATTAGTAGTTAAATCTACAGGATACAACCAACAGACTTTTATGTTAGAACCATCTAACGGAGAAACAATGGATTTAGGAGTTGTTGTATTAGAAGAAGACATTACATCTGAGCAACAATTAAGTTTAGTAACAATTACTGAAAACGACTTAGGAGACGATAATAGTGGTTCTGAAAGTACTTCGGGATTACTTCAAGCAACTCGCGATACTTATCAACAAGCTGCTGCATTTAATTGGGGACAAGCTCGTTTTAGAATTAGAGGTTTAGATAATGAATATGGTACTACAATGATTAATGGTATCGTAATGAATAAATTATATGATGGAAGACCTCAATGGAGTAACTGGGGAGGTCTAAATGATGCGACTAGAAACCAAGAATTTACAATGGGTTCAGCTCCTTCTGATTACACTTTTGGTGGTGCATTAGGAACACAAGAAATTAATACTAGAGCTTCTTTTTACCGTCCAGGAACAAGAATCTCTATGTCAGGAACAAACACAAACTACAGCTGGAGAATGATGGGAACGCACGCCTCAGGAATGGACAAAGACGGATGGGCTTTTGTAGTTTCTGGTTCAAGAAGATGGGCTGAAGAAGGTTACTTTGAAGGTACAGATTATGGCGCAAATTCTTTATTTGCAAGTGTTGAGAAAAAATTTAATGATAAACATAGTTTGAATTTAACAGCTATGTATGCTCAAAACAGTAGAGGAAAAACATCTCCAAACACTAAAGAGGTTAATGATTTAATGGGAGTTAAATATAATTCTTATTGGGGATGGCAAAACGGAAAAAAACGCAATTCTAGAGATAAAGACATTGAAGAGCCAATGGTAATGTTATCTCACTATTGGAAATTATCTGAAAAAACTAACTTAAATACCAATGTTGCTTTCCAAACAGGATCTATTGGAAACTCAAGATTAGATTATCAATTAGGAAACAATCCTGACCCAACTTATTACAGAAACTTACCGAGTTATTATGCTAATCAACCTTCATTATGGGATGATTTTGTTTATGATGATGCAGGAAATCAATTGTTTGAAGCTGATGGTGTAACTCCATTATACCAAAATTTAGATGCTCAAAATGCAGAAAATTATTTCAAAACTCATTCACAAATTGATTGGAATGCTATGTATATTGCTAATCAAAACAGTGCATTTGCAGGAAGAAGTATTTATGTATTGTATGAAGATAGAACAGATGATAATTTATTGAATGCTAATTCAATTATTAATTCAACTTTATCTGATAACATTAGCTTAAATGCTGGTGTAAATGTTAGAAAATTACGTTCTCACAATTTTCAAAATTTATTAGATTTATTAGGTGGTCAATATTTTTCTGATATTGATGCTTTCTACACAGGTGATGCTGCTCAGTCAGACTTAAACAATCCTAACAGACAAGTTGTTGAAGGTGATACTTATGGGTACAATTATTTATTACACGCTTTAACATTTGACGGATTTACACAATTCAAATTTTCATATGACAAAGCCGATTTCTATTTAGCACAATCTTTTTCTAGATCAGAATACCAAAGAGAAGGTTTGTATAGAAATGGTATTTATGCAGACAATTCATTTGGAAAAGGAAAAAGCGTAACTTTTGAAAACTTCGGTTTCAAAGGAGGTTTAACTTATAAATTAAACGGAAGAAATTATTTAGATTTCAACGGTTTATACCAAACAAAAGCGCCTAGCTTAAGAAATACTTTTTCAAATGCTAGAATGAACAACGTTATTACTCCAGATTTAGTAAGCGAAAGCGTAACAAGTGCAGATGCAAGTTATATTTTAAGAGCGCCTAAGTTCAAAGCACGTTTAACTGGATTCTATTCTAAAATTAATGATGCAACTGAAATTTCATTCTTCTATGGAGAAGGAATTGGAGGAGGCGAAGATGGTGGTGATGAAGACACATTCGTAAGTGAGATCGTAACTGGAATTGATAAACAAAACATGGGTGCTGAACTTGGTTTAGAGTATCAAATTACTTCAACTATTAAAGCTACTGCTGCTGCTTCTTATGGTCAATATATTTATTCAGATAATGCAAAACTAAAAACTAACGATGATGCTTTAGCTGCTACTGGAAATAATTCATTAACAGATTTTGGAACTGTTTATCTTAAAAATTATCACCAAGCTGGTATGCCACAAACTGCTGCTTCTTTTGGTTTAGAATATAGAGATCCTCACTTCTGGTGGATTGGTGCAAACGTGAATTATTTAGCAGATAGCTATATTGATATTGCAAGTATTTTAAGAACTGATAACTTCAGTATTGACAGTTCAACTGGAGATAACTATTCTGGTGCTACACAAGAAACTGTTAGAGACATTTTAAAACAAGAAAAATTTGACAGTTTCACATTAGTGAACTTAACAGGTGGAAAATCTTGGAGAATTAGTAAAGCAAATCGTAATACAGTAGGTTTCTTTGCATCTGTAAACAATTTATTTGATATTGAATATAAAACAGGTGGTTTTGAACAATCAAGAAAAGCAACTTTCCCTGATTTACAAGCTGATCAAGCAAACGGAACACCTTCTTTTGGTTCTAAATATTTTTATGGATATGGAAGAACGTTCTTTGTTAACTTCTACATAAACTTCTAAAAAATTTTTCTATGAAAATTAAATTTTTAAAAACAATATTTTTGTTAGGACTTGTATCAAGTACACTAACAAGTTGCGTTGGTGATGACGATTATGTTATTCCAACAGTATATAATTATGCTTTTAACGAAGGTTTTTCATCGTCTCCTACAGGAAGCGGTTCAAACGAAGTAGCAATTGCATTAGAAGGATGGGTAAATTATAATGCTACTGCAACTCGCCTATGGCATGCAAGAACATTTGATAGTAATATTTATGCTGAATTTTCATCATTCTATTCAGCAACAGGAACAAATGATATAGCTTGGTTAATTACTCCTGCATTAGATTTTACTGCTTCAACTGGAGAAGTTTTATCCTTTGCAACTAAAACAAGATTTTCAAATGGCTATCCTATGACAGCATATATTTCAACAGATTATGATGGAACAACTGCTGGAATTGCAACTGCAACATGGACACCATTAACTTTTACTACGCCAACAGCTGATGACGTATTTACAAGCAGTGGAAATATTGATTTAAGTGCTTATGAAAGTGACAACGTTAGAATTGCATTCAAATACACTGGAAGCAAATCCGGGGTTACTACAACTTGTCAATTGGATAACATTAAAATTGTTAAAAACTAATAGCTATGAAAAATTTAAAATTAATCTTAACCGCTGCTGTATTTGCAACTTTAACAAGTTGTGTTAACGGCGACGATTATGGTACACCAAACTTATCTGGTGACTGTAATGATTTAACAGCTAACAAAACTGTTCAGGATGTAGCTGCTTTAGCAACCTCTACAACTCAGATGTATCAAAATACAGACGATGCAGTGGAAGAAATTATTGAAGCTTATGTCACATCAAGTGATGAAGGAGGGAATTTTTACAAATCTATCTCTTTAATGTCTGTTGATGGTACAAAGGGTTTTACGATGCCAATCGATGCATATAACCTTTATACAAAATATGAACCAGGAAGAAAAGTTTTCATCAAAATGGATTCTTTATATTTTTATAATAATTCACAAATTTCTTCATTAGAAATAGGTGCTTTATATAACAATGGAACTATTGGAGATCCTTCAGACGACGAAGTAGGTAGAATTTCTGGTGTTGAATACGAAAATGTGATTACTAGAGGTTGTACAAAAGTTGACGAAAATGATATCGTTAAACATTTAACAATTACTCAAGCTAAAAATAATCAATATTTAAATATGTTGATTGAATTTGATGCAGTTCAATTTACAGATCCTTCATTAGGTAAAAAATATTTTGATACAACATTAAATAATTTGGGTGGTGCTACAAACCATGAAATTACTGATGAATTTGGAAACAAAATCATTGTTAGAGTAAGTGAATTTGCTACATTCGCTGCTAATACAATTCCTTCTGAGAATGGTAAAGTTAGAGGTGTTTTAACAAAATACGGAAGTGACTTCCAATTTATGATTAGAACTTTAAATGATGTAAATTTAACGAACCCAAGATTAACTATTGATATGAATCCTCCAATTGGTGGTTCTGCCATAGTATATTCTGGTACTTTAAACGAACCTTTTACTTCTTATACTACAACAAATCAACAAATTTTTCCAAAATACATCAATGATGCAGCAATAGGAAGTAGATATTGGCAAGTAAAAACTTTTGGTGGAAACAAATACATCCAAATGACATCTTTTGGTGGGACTGCAGAAGCTAATCGTACATTATTTATTGTCCCTGTTGACATGACTGCAGCAAGTACTTTCTCATTTGAAAGTAAAGCTGGTTTCCATAATGGTAATGTGTTAAAAGTATATTATACTACAAATTACACTCCAGGCACACAAATTACTACAGCTACATTAACAGATATCACTTCAAGTTTTACAATTTCTCCTGGATTACCTTCAGGATATCCAACAAACTTTACCCCAAGTGGTGTTTATAATATTCCTGCTGGTATTACTGGAAACGGTTACTTCGTATTTGAATACGTTGGAAACGGAACTGGTGGACCAACTACAACCATGCAAATTGATAATATTGTAATCAACTAATTACAATTCTTATACATTCAAAAGCGGCTCGATTGAGTCGCTTTTTTTATGCGTTCTATTTTGTACCTTTGTGTTCTTAATGAAAGCATATGTTAGAGAAAGAAGTTATTGACTTTGAAAAATCAATAGTGGTAGGAATTGTAACTCAAAATCAAAGTGAAGATAAACTAAATGAATATCTTGACGAATTGGAGTTTTTAACCTATACCGCAGGAGGAACCGTTGTAAAACGTTTTTCTCAAAAAATGGATAAACCAAATCCCAAAACATTTGTTGGAACAGGAAAATTAGAAGAAATTAAGTATTATATCAAAGACAACGATATTAAAACCGTAATCTTTGACGATGAATTAACACCATCACAGTCTAAAAACATCACCAAAGAATTAGATTGTAAAGTATTAGACCGAACCAATCTTATCTTAGATATTTTTGCACAGCGAGCTGAAACTTCATATGCAAGAACACAGGTGGAATTAGCACAATGCCAATATTTACTCCCTCGTTTAACTGGAATGTGGACACACTTAGAACGTCAAAAAGGAGGAATTGGAATGCGCGGTCCTGGAGAAACCGAAATAGAAACCGACCGTCGTATTGTACGTGATAGAATATCGTTACTGAAAGATAAAATTAAAGTAATTGACAAACAAATGGCTACCCAGCGAAGCAATCGTGGGGCCATGGTTCGTGTAGCCTTAGTAGGCTATACGAATGTTGGAAAATCTACTTTGATGAATGCTGTAGGAAAAAGTGATGTGTTTGTAGAAAACAAATTATTTGCAACTCTTGACACCACTGTGCGTAAAACAGTAATAAAAAATTTACCCTTTCTTTTAAGTGATACTGTTGGTTTTATTAGAAAACTTCCAACACAATTAGTAGAGTCGTTTAAAAGCACGTTAGATGAAGTTAGAGAAGCTGATTTGTTACTTCATGTAGTTGATATTTCACATCCTGACTTCGAAGATCATATTGCGTCTGTTAATCAAATTCTTCAAGATATCAAAAGTGCTGACAAACCGACTATTATGGTTTTCAACAAAATTGACGCTTATCATCCTGTTTATTTTGATGAAAATGATTTAAGCGTTGAAAAAACGACAAAACATTATACTTTAGAAGAATGGAAAAGCACTTGGATGAGTAAACTTGGAGAAAACAATACACTTTTCATATCCGCTACTAACAAACAAAATTTTGAAGAATTTAGAGAAAAAGTATATGAAGCGGTTAGAGAAATTCACATTACGAGATTTCCTTATAACAAATTTTTATATCCAGATTACAAAGACGCAGTTGAAAACGAATAAAAAAAGACCTCGTTTGAGGTCTTTTCGCTTTATTTAAGTCGTTATGAATTAAAAACCGTAGTTCAGCCCCAAACCAATAACTTGCTTTGTTTGGAATCCTCTAAACGCGTTATCATCATAGATTGTTTGAAAAGCAAAATTTGTTGACAAAAATTTGTTGATTTTCATTACAATATTCAATTGGTAATCAATATCAACATTTTGAGGTTCATCTAAATAATTAGAATAAAAATTCAATGTGTTTTCAACTGAAACATTTTCCATTAGTTTGAATTTGTAATATCCATTTACAGCAGCTCCTAATTCATATCTTGAAGTTTCACCTTGTTCCACACCAAAAGAAGAACCAAATTCTGTGAAATGTTTGTGAACCATAATTAATTTAGACGTTGCTGGAGCAATATTCACTTTTAAATTGTCACTTTTTTTCCATAACATACCTGGCCCAAATTGGAAATAAGCAGGCGAAAAGAAATGTGAAATTTTAACTGTTTGTGTAGCTGGATCTAAACCAGCATCCATTTGTGTTTTGAAATTTAAAAAAGCAGAATAAAACCAATATCCAGAAGCTTTTTTCCCTAATAAAGAG
Organism: Flavobacterium sp.; assembly: GCF_035299005.1. Classification (GTDB taxonomy): domain Bacteria; phylum Bacteroidota; class Bacteroidia; order Flavobacteriales; family Flavobacteriaceae; genus Flavobacterium. The sequence goes on along the minus strand of NZ_DATGXL010000014.1, from coordinate 463,133 downwards.
TTTAGCTCAATTCTATCATCAGTTTTTTGTGTATCTGCTCCTTTAATTTTGGTTAAACCATAAGAAACAATCCATTTATTATCCCAATTCCAATCGCCATTTTTGTAATTGAAATCGTAATTAAAACCAACATTTCCTGCAAAATTGTTTTGCCCTCCAGCTTGCCAGTTACTAAAAGAAGATTGATTTGCTAAAAATGTAAAAACTCCTTTTCGAGTCCAATGTTTTGTTGAATCTGTAGCCGTTTCTTGCGCAAAAAGATTTGAAACGATTAATAATAGAGGGATTAAAAATTTTCTCATTTATCTATGTTTTAAAATTTGAAGGTGCAAAAGTACTTATTTACTTAAAAGCGCCAAATTTTAAAGATAAAATGAAAGTATAATCGATAGAAGTTATTTTTTATAAAGTGGAACAGCAGAACAAGCTTCTCCAAACATGACACTTTTTGCCACTTTAATTAATTTTTGAATGGCCAAAGTATATACTTGATTAGGAACTGATTTTTTAGAACAGCCTTTTAGAATTAAAGGCTTCTGAAAATAATCGGTATAATCTAACTTATCTAAGACGTCTTGATACCAATCAATAATAGCCAATTCTTTGTTGCCATGAATCACTTTTAATGCATGTGGCGCCAAATAAACCGAAACTAAAGCAAATGCCCATGCAGGAAGTATCGCATCTGTAGCACAATACAATGCCACATATTTGTCTTCATATTTAGACCAATCGGTGCTTTTTAATTGTGTCCTAAAATCAGATTCTTTTAAGATGAATCCCTCAAATAACCATTGTGAAATATCTAAATCTACTACATGATCATCTGGATAGTAATCTTCTAAATCGAATACCATCAAAGAACTTTGCGCTACTTTGTTTATAATTTCGTCCATATTCTAGTGTTCAATGTTCAGAAATTAGTGTTCAGCAAACTGCCCACTAAAAACTGAACACTGATTACTTATTTAAAGCATTCCCAATTCTAACTTCGCTTCTTCGCTCATTAAATCTTTGCTCCAAGGCGGGTCAAATGTAATTTCTACTTCACAAGATTTTACGGCATCGATAGATTTTACTTTTTCCTCCACTTCTTGAGGTAGCGTTTCAGCTACTGGACAATTTGGTGATGTTAAGGTCATTAAAATTTTTACATCATTATCCTCATTAATCATCACGTCGTAGATTAAACCTAATTCGTAAATATCTACTGGAATTTCTGGGTCGTAAATTCCTTTTAAAACTTTGACTACGTCTTCGCCTAAGTTGATTGTATCGTTAAATTCTTCCATATTTTTAATTATTTATTGCTTTGATTGAAATGCCAAAGCATACATTTTTATTTGTTTTATCATCGAAACTAAACCGTTAGCTCGTGTTGGCGACAAGTGTTCTTTTAAACCTATTTCATCAATAAAATCTGTATTAGCATCTAAAATATCCTTTGGAGATTGATTAGAAAACGCTCGAATTAAAATTGCAATAATTCCTTTGGTTAAAATAGCATCGCTATCGGCTGTGAAAACAATTTTTCCGTCTTGTTCTTCGCCGTGTACCCAAACTTTTGATTGGCAACCTTTGATGATATTTTCATCTATTTTGTATTGTTCGTCAATCAACGGAAGTGTTTTCCCTAATTCGATGATGTATTCGTAGCGTTGCATCCAATCGTCAAACATTGAAAACTCATCTACAATCTCATTTTGTATTTCTTTTATTGTCATTTTTATTTTTCGGTCAATTTCACAATTATATTTACCAATTTTTCTATTTCAACCGGTGGAAATTCATGATCAAAACCATTAGCCGGATATTCAACACCATCTGAAATAAAAGTGATATTGGCATGAGGAGCTCCATCGTAAAATCTTTTCTCTGTTGGCCATTTCATGTCTTTCACTTTAGACAAATCAACTGCTTTTGCTAATGTTGAAATTTCTTGCCAATCAGCGTCTGAGATTTTTGTTTTTTCTTCATAATCTTTAAAATCACGCACACGTGAAACATACAATACTTGATTTTCAACTTTTACGTTCAGCGAAATATTACGAGCCATTGCTTGATACTTTATTACTGGTATATTGTTTTGCATCACGACTTCAGATTGGTTATTATTTGAAATTCCTTCTTGTGTCAATCCATTAGAATGAACAGTGTTTTTTTTACAATTACACCCAGTAATTGTGATAATCAAAGTTGCTAAAAATGTAATTGCTTTCATCTGATTAATTTTTTTTTTTTAAGACAACATCATTTGTGCTTTTTTAACCGCTTCTACAAAGATATCAATTTCTTCCTTGGTATTATAAAAAGCAAAACTTGCTCTAATGGTTCCTGGAATATTGAAAAAATTCATAATAGGTTGGGCACAATGGTGACCAGTTCTAACCGCTATACCTAACTTATCGATAATTGTGCCAATGTCATACGGATGAATTCCTTCTATGTTAAACGAAATTACCGAAGCTTTGTTTTCACTTGTTCCAAAAATGGTTAAACCTTCTATTTCCTGTAATCTTTTGGTTCCGTAATCTAATAATTCTTGTTCGTAAGCTGCGATGTTATCAAAGCCAATTGAATTCATATAATCAATGGCGGTTCCTAAAACAATTCCGCCTTCGATGTTTGGTGTTCCTGCTTCAAATTTATGTGGTAAATCGGCATAAGTTGTTTTTTCGAACGTAACCTCAGCAATCATTTCGCCTCCGCCTTGATAGGGCGGTAATTTGCGTAACCATTCTTCTTTTCCGTACAAAATTCCAACACCTGTTGGTCCACACACTTTATGACCTGAAAAAACATAAAAATCACAATCCAAAACTTGCACATCAGGGCGTAAATGTGGTGTTGCTTGTGCTCCGTCGATTAAAACGGCTGCTCCTACTCCATGTGCTTTTTTGATGATGTATTCAATTGGGTTAACCGTTCCTAAAGCATTTGAAATGTGATTAACAGTTACAATTTTCGTTTTTTCGGAAAGTAATTTGTCGAATTCGGAAAGGATTAATTCCCCTTTTTCATTCATTGGAATTACCACCAACTTCGCTCCTGTTTTTTCACACAAAAATTGCCAAGGAACAATGTTGCTATGGTGTTCTAAAGCCGAAACCATCACCTCATCACCCGTTTGAAGTAAACTTGCAAAACCATTAGCCACCAAATTAATTCCGAACGTAGTACCCGAAGTAAAAATGATTTCGTGATTGTGTTTGGCGTTTAAGTGATTTTGAATCGTATTTCTCGAAACTTCATACGCATCCGTAGCCAATTGACTTAAGGTATGCACACCACGGTGAATATTAGCATTGATTTCGCTGTAATATTTCGAAACAGCATCAATAACCACTTGCGGTTTTTGCGAAGTGGCACCGTTATCAAAATACACCAAGGGTTTGCCATTTACTTTTTGCGATAAAATGGGAAAATCAGCTCTTACTTTTTGAACATCAAACATTTTCATACAATTTGAGCACAAATTTACGATTTGATTGTTTATAATTGGAATAAATAAAGGTTAAAATCTATTGAAAATATTTAACTTCTGTTCCATTATAGTAACCAATTCCATTGTTTGTGGTTAGAAATACAAGTTCGTTTTCGGAAATAAACTCGAATTTGGTGACGTTAATATCTGCTCCAAGATTGTTTCTGTTTGTTGCAGACCAAGTTATCCAGGGCTTAAAAATAAATTCTTTGTTATATTTTCCTTCATCTTCAATTATTTTAAAAAAGCCTTTGTCAGAATAATAATAAACAGAATTATTAAATTTATTAAGATGTAACGGCCCTAAAAACTCGTTAACCATTGCAAAACCTTTTGGATCTTGAACCTCTAATAAACTATTAGTTAAATCTAATGATTTATAAAAATCTTCATTATCAAAATCACAAATTAAATAAAAATAACTGTTGATAAAAAAATGAATTAAACTCTGCGAAATGAAAAAGTTTCCATCTTTCTCAACAATTCCTCGAATTGGATTATAAATAGGTAACTGATTAGGAAATTTATATAATGTATCTTTTTCCATAACTTTAATTTTATCAGGAAAAGTTTTATATAAATCTTGAAAATATATATCTTGATTTTCGTTTGTTTTCTGATAATCAATATCAATACTCAAATAATCATCTTTATAAAATTCTCTTTTTTCTAAGTCGAAAAACAATATATCTTCACCAAATTCCCCTCTGTCATATGTAAGCCATAATCTATTCTTGCTATCCAAAAAAATTAAATCTGGATTCATAAAAACCCTTTTTTTATCATCTATAGATTTTACTCCATAAAAAACACTCTTATATTTAACATTTAAAGGCTCAAATATTTTATTATCATAAATTAATCCTTTATCACTAATTACAATTGGATTATTTTTTCTGTCTAACATCAATTTATATGGCTCGCAGACAATGTTAATTTGTTTTACTTTACCATTTTTATATCTAATTATTTGATTATGTCTGTTTAAGAATACTATTTCTTGTTTGTTGTTTTTAGCAACAGAAATTACTTCTCTTTCGACTTTAATAATTTTATCCTGTTTTAAATCAAAAACAATTAAATAATTGCTATTAGTTACAGCATAAACAATATTTTCAATTACTTCAAATTCCTTATAATTCGTATTGAAAATTTTGATCTTTTTTGCGAAAACAGAATCTTGTTTAATTGCTGTTTGAGCAAAAAAAAGATTCATAAACATAAGAAGAATTATAACTGTTTTACATTTCATAAACGATATTTACCTTAATTAGGGTTCAATTTACATAAAAAGGTTGGAATCAAAATAAAAAAACCGCCCAAAAGGCGGTTTTAAAATATATCTAAAATTTTATTACAAATCAAATCCCATATTTACGCCTAATTTATCCGCGATAATACGGGCAATTTTTGCTTTTAATTCTGGAATTTTTACGCTGTTGGTTACTTCGCTTGTAAACGCATACATCAACAAGGCTTTGGCTTCTTTTTTAGGAATTCCACGTTGTTGCATATAGAACATCGCGCTTTCATCTAATTGTCCAATAGTACAACCATGGGAACATTTTACATCATCGGCAAAGATTTCCAATTGTGGTTTTGCGTTGATGGTAGCTTTATCGCCAATTAAAATATTGTTGTTTTGTTGAAATGCATCGGTTTTTTGTGCTTCTTTTTCTACGAAAATTTTTCCATTGAAAACACCTGTTGAACTATCGTTTAAAATTGTTTTGTAGTTTTGGTGGCTTTCGCAATTTGGTGTTGCGTGTTGTACCAGAGTATAATGATCTACGTGTTGTTTGTCGCCAATAATGGTAATTCCTTTCAACGTGGAATCGATTCTTTCACCTTGATGATAGAAATTCAAGTTGTTTCTAGTGATGTTTCCGCCAAACGAGAACGTATGCACCGCTACTCTACTTTCTTGCTTTTGAGCAATGTAGGTGTTGTCAATCAGGTTCGCTGTTTGCACATCGTTTTGAATTTTGTAATAATCTACAATCGCACGTTTTTGAGCGAAAATTTCAGTAACCGAATTGGTTAAAACGGGATTTGAATTCAAACTTTGATGACGTTCTACAATTTGCACATGAGCATTTTCTCCCACAATGACCAAATTACGAGGTTGTACCATCAAAGCCGCTTCATTTCCTGTTGAGAAATAAATAATTTCGATAGGTTTTTCAACCACTTTACTTTTCGGAATGTTGATATAAGCACCTTCCAATGAAAAAGCCGTATTTAAAGAAGTTAAGCTCTCTTCTTTGCTTGCAACTTGGTTAAAATAGGTGTCAACTACCATTTTGTATTTAGGTTTTGTTAATGCCGAAGACATCAAACAAACGTCTAAACCATCATGTGTAGTAGAAGACAAAAATGAACTGAAAATTCCGTCGATGAAAACTACTTTATACGTATCAATCTCGTGTAAGAAATACTTTTTTACATCTTTAAATTCAATCGCATTTTCTTTCTTTGGGAAAACCGAAAAATCATTTTTCAAAATCGCATTTAACGAAGTATATTTCCAAGCTTCCTCTTTTTTTGTAGGGAAACCTTTGTTTTCGAAATTTTTTATGGCGTTACTTCTTAGCTCATGAAGATCAGAATGTGTATCAATCTTTTCTTCAAAAGCCATGAAAGAAGCTAATAATTTATCTTTTAATTCCATTGTGTTTAGTGTTCAGCGCAGTGTTCAGTCACAGTCATCTGATAACTGTGACAGAGACTGTAAACTAATTTAATTCGTTTTTAATCCAGTCGTATCCTTTTTCTTCTAATTCTAAAGCTAAATCAGCTCCGCCAGTTTTTACGATTTTTCCGTCCATTAAAACGTGAACGAAATCTGGAACGATATAATCTAACAAACGTTGGTAGTGCGTAATCACTAACACCGCATTGTTTTTGTTTTTTAATTTGTTTACACCATTGGCCACAATTCGTAACGCGTCGATGTCTAAACCTGAATCGGTTTCGTCTAGAATTGCGATTTTTGGTTCTAACATTGCCATTTGAAAAATCTCGTTACGTTTCTTCTCACCACCCGAAAAACCTTCGTTTAACGAACGCGACAAGAATTTTCTGTCCATTTCCAATAATTCTGATTTTTCACGAATTAATTTCAGCATTTCGTTTGCTGGCATTTCCTCTTTTCCGTTGGCTTTTCTACTTTCGTTGATTGCCGTTTTGATGAAATTCGTTACCGAAACACCTGGAATTTCCACAGGATATTGAAACGATAAGAAAACACCTTTATGCGCTCTTTCTTCTGGAGCTAATTCTGAAATTTCTTCTCCGTCTAAAAAGATTTCTCCTTGAGAAACTTCATAGTTTTCGTTTCCAGCAATGATTGAAGATAAGGTTGATTTCCCAGCACCATTTGGTCCCATAATCGCATGAACTTCTCCTGCTTTAATTTCAAGGTTGATTCCTTTTAATATTTCTTTGTCTTCTACCGAAGCGTGTAAGTTTTTTATTTGTAACATTTTGTAAATGTGTTATTTATTCTAATTTTAAAATTGATTATCCTACTGAACCTTCTAACGAAATTTCCAACAACTTCTGTGCTTCCACTGCAAATTCCATAGGTAATTTGTTCAATACTTCTTTGCTGAATCCGTTTACTATTAAGGCAATTGCTTTTTCGGTTGGGATTCCACGTTGGTTGCAATAAAACACTTGGTCTTCACCAATTTTTGAAGTCGTAGCTTCGTGTTCAATTTTTGCCGAAGCATTTTTACTTTCAATATATGGAAAAGTGTGTGCGCCACAATTATTTCCCATTAAAAGCGAATCACATTGTGAGAAGTTTCGCGCGTTTTCAGCTCTTGCTCCAATTTGCACTAATCCTCTATAACTGTTTTGTGATTTTCCTGCTGAAATACCTTTAGAAATGATAGTTGATTTCGTGTTTTTTCCCAAATGAATCATTTTTGTTCCTGTATCGGCTTGTTGGAAATTATTTGTAACGGCAATCGAGTAAAACTCTCCGATTGAATTATCGCCTTTCAAAACACATGAAGGGTATTTCCAAGTTACAGCCGAACCTGTTTCTACTTGCGTCCAAGAAATTTTAGCGTTTTTCTCACATAGACCTCTTTTGGTTACAAAATTATAAACACCACCTTTTCCTTCTTTGTTTCCTGGATACCAGTTTTGAACCGTTGAATATTTAATTTCGGAATCGTCCATTGCAATTAATTCTACAACGGCTGCGTGCAATTGGTTTTCATCACGACTTGGAGCTGTACAACCTTCTAAATACGAAACATAACTTCCTTCGTCTGCAATTAGTAACGTTCTTTCAAACTGACCTGTTCCACCTTGATTGATACGGAAATATGTTGATAATTCCATAGGACAACGAACACCTTTTGGAATATAACAGAAACTTCCGTCAGAAAAAACCGCCGAATTTAAAGCCGCATAGAAATTATCTTTCTGTGGAACAACCGTTCCTAAATGTTTACGAACTAATTCTGGATGTTCTTTTATAGCTTCAGAAATTGAGCAGAAAATTATTCCTTTTTCGTTTAATGTTTTCTTGAAAGTCGTTGCTACAGAAACAGAATCTACCACAATATCAATCGCCACATTGTTCATTTTCTTTTGTTCGTCAACTGAAATTCCTAACTTTTTGTACATCGCCAAAAGCTCTGGATCAACGTCTTCTAATTTTTTATTCGGATCGGCTTTTTTAGGTGCCGAATAATACGAAATCGCTTGAAAATCTGGTTTTTCATAATGCACATTTGCCCATTCAGGCTCAATCATTTCTAACCAAGCACGAAAAGCTTCTAAGCGCCATTCTGTCATCCATTCAGGCTCTTCTTTTTTCTTTGAAATGGCACGAACGATGTCTTCATTTAACCCAATAGGAAACGTTTCCGAGTCCAATTCGGTATAAAATCCGTATTCGTATTCTTTATTTTCTAATTCGACTTTTAAGTCGTCTTCTGTGTATTTGCTCATTTTTTTAATTTAAAAATTTAAAGATTGAAGAATTTAAAAATTCCCATAAAACCTTCAAACTATCATTTTTCTAATTTTGAATCTAAATACTTTATAAAATTAGAAATGTTTTGAGAAATCTCAATTGTTAATTGAAAACTATCTTGCATTTCATTTTCTGTACAAAATTCTAATTCTATTGCTAATAGTAGCATATTTCTAACTTCAGCACAACTCCCTTTTGCAATTTTTAAATATCGAATGAATTGCTTATTGTTGTTATATTCTGAACCTTCAGCTATATTATTTGTAATCGAAATTACAGCTCTTTTAATTTGATCTTTAAAACCAAATTCTTTCTCTAATGAAGAATTATTCAATAATTTAAAAACTTGTTTTGTAAGCAAAACACCTTTCTTGTGTACTTCAAATTCTTCAAAAGATTTCGTCATAATCTTTAAATCATTTAATTTTTCAATCTTTAAATTTTATAACGAAAAACTCTCTCCACATCCACACGTTCTTTGTGCATTTGGATTGTTAAAAACAAATCCTTTTCCGTTTAAACCACCCGAAAATTCTAATATAGTTCCTGCCAAATAAAGAAAACTCTTTTTCTCAACGGCAATTTTTACATTATTATCTTCAAATATTTTATCGTTTTCTCCAATTTCTTTGTCAAATTTTAATTCATAAGACAAACCGGAACAACCACCACTTTTTACGCCTACTCGCACGTAATCTTTGGTCGCATCAAAACCATCTTCTTGCATCATTGCAATGATTTTTTTACTCGCTGTGTCTGATACTTTAATCATAGCTTATTTTGATTTTGTCTAAATTAACTGCAAAGATAAGCCATAAATTGCTTTTTACAAGAGTTGCTAACATTTTTATAACTTATCGATTCATAGTTTCTGTTTATAGTATTTTTTGTAATTTGGCAGAAAAATGACTGAAGCATGAAATTACATCCTATAGAAGCTGGAAATTTTAAATTAGATGGTGGTGCTATGTTTGGAGTGGTACCTAAAACCATTTGGAATAAAACCAATCCGGCCGACGAAAATAATTTAATTGACATCGCCGCAAGATGTTTATTAATTGAAGACAGCAACCGACTAACCTTGATTGATACCGGAATGGGCAACAAACAATCGGATAAATTTTTTGGATATTATTCGTTATGGGGCGAGCATTCATTAGATAATTCACTAAAAAAGGCTGGTTTTCATCGCGATGATATTACCGATGTATTTATGACGCATTTGCATTTTGATCATTGTGGTGGAAGTGTCAATTGGAACAAAGATAAAACAGGTTTCGAAGTTGCTTTTAAAAATGCTAAATTTTGGACAAACGACAACCATTGGGAATGGGCAACGAAACCAAATTCAAGAGAAAAAGCTTCTTTTTTACATGAAAATATTATTCCAATGCAAGAAAGCGGTCAGTTGAATTTTGTAAAAAGACCAGATGGAGATTTCTTACAGGAATCTGAATTGGGTTTTGGTATTTTCTTTGCAGATGGTCATACTGAAAAACAAATGATTCCACACATCAATTACAACGGAAAAACCATTGTTTTTTGTGGCGATTTATTAGCAACTGCCGGGCACATTCCAATACCATATGTAATGGGTTATGACACGCGTCCGCTTTTAACTATGGATGAAAAAGCTAAATTTATGAATGCCGCAGCTGAAAATAATTATTATCTATTTTTAGAACACGATGCACATAATGAGATAATTACAGTAGAAAAAACGGAAAAAGGTGTTCGCTTAAAAGAAGTTTTCACCTGTGAAGAAGTTTTAAAATAAAGTTAAAAAAACACAGAACTGTAACAAATAGACAATACTTCAGTCCAATAGCTGAAAATTAATTAATTGAGAAAATGAAGAAAATTTTTAGACCTCTGTATTTAAGCCTAGCTTTAGGATTTATTTTAGCTAGTTGCGGTCCGCAAAAAATGATATCAACTCCTGTTGAAAATATCGACAATCTACCATTAAAAATAACTCCTGTTGCAGAAAATGATTTAAAACGTTGGAGTCATTTAGATTTAGTAAAAGACACTGTGCCAGGAATGAGTGTTGACAAAGCATATACTGAACTTATAAAAGGTAAAAAAGGTAAAAAAGTTATCGTTGGAATCGTAGATTCTGGTGTAGACATTAACCATGAAGACTTAAAAGCTGTAATTTGGACCAATCCAAAAGAAATTGCTGGCAACGGAATAGATGATGACAAAAACGGTTACATAGATGACATGCACGGATGGAATTTCTTAGGAAATGCTGTTAATGAGCAACTTGAAATGACGCGTATTGTTAAAAAAGGACCTGGAACACCAGACTATGATAAAGCAAAAGTAAAACTTGAAGAAGAATTAGCAGGAATTAAAGGTCAAAAGCAACAATTAGACTTTATTTTAAATGCGGATAAAACAATCAAAACACACTTGAAAAAAGATGACTTTACATTAGAAGAAGTAAAAGCAATTCAATCAGAAGATACAGGTGTAAAACAAGCAAAAGCAATGTTTACACAAATTTTAAGCAACACAACCAAAGCCGAATTTGATGCTCAAATTGAAGAATTCAAAGATTATGTTTACGGACAAGTGAATTACAATCTGAATGTTGAATTTGACGGTCGTTCTATAGTTGGAGATAATCCAAACGACATAAAAGATACTAAATACGGAAACAATAATGTAGTTGGTCCAGACGCAAAAGAAGCTAAACACGGAACACATGTTGCTGGAATCGTAGCTCAAGTTAGAGGAAACAATATTGGTGGTGATGGCGTTACTAATAACGCTCAAATTATGGCCGTAAGAGCCGTTCCTAATGGTGATGAATATGATAAAGATATTGCTTTAGGAATTCGTTATGCTGTGGATAATGGTGCTAAAGTAATCAATGGTTCTTTTGGAAAATATTTTTCTCAAAACAAAGAATGGGTTATTGAAGCCATCAAATATGCAGAGTCTAAAGATGTTTTAGTAGTAATTGCTGCAGGAAATGAATCTTATGATTTAGATGTTACTAATAAATATCCAAACGACACTTATGATAATTCTCCTGAATTCGCTAAAAACGTTATAATTGTTGGGGCACTTTCGCCAAGCTATGGCACTAAAATGGTAGCTAGTTTTTCAAATTATGGAAAAAACAATGTAGATATTTATGCTCCAGGTGATAAAATTTATGCTACTACACCTTTAAACAATTACGAATATTTACAAGGCACTTCAATGGCATCACCAAACGTGGCCGGTGTGGCAACTTTAATTCGTTCATACTATCCAAGTTTAACCGCGGTTCAAGTAAAACAAATTATCATGGAAAGTGGAACGCCTTTAAAAAACACAGTTACTATAGGTGAAGACAAACACAAAGTAAACTTTGCTGATGCATCAAAATCTGGAAAGATTGTTAATGCATACAATGCACTACTTTTAGCTAAAAAAATGGCGAAAAAATAATTATTATATATTCTAATGTTAAAATCCAAAACCTACAGGTTGTCAAATTCTTGTAGGTTTTTCTTTTAAAAAATTGATTATGAAAAACTTACTTTTTATTTTTATTTCTTGTATTGGTTTCGCCCAAAACAATCCAAATCCAGGCTATTGGCAACAACACGTTGATTATAAAATGGACGTGAATATGGATGTGAAAAAATTCCAATATACTGGAAAACAAGAAATCATTTACACCAACAATTCTAATGATACTTTACACAAAGTGTATTATCATTTGTATAATAATGCGTTTCAACCAGGAAGTGAAATGGACGCAAGGCTACAAGCTATTTCCGACCCAGATAAACGAATGGTGCGCACCTTTAAAAAAGAAGGTAAAGATGTAAAAGAAAGTAAAATAAGCACGTTAAAACCAAACGAAATTGGCTATTTAAACATCGCTAATTTTAAACAAGATGGCGTTGTTGCCACCACAAAAGTAGTGGGGACTATTTTAGAAGTTACGTTAACAAAAGCTATTTTACCTAAACAAAAAACCACCCTTTCTTTAGACTTTGAAGGTCAAGTACCGTTACAAATTCGTCGTTCGGGAAGAATTTCTGAAGAAGGTGTTGCTTTATCAATGACACAATGGTATCCAAAATTATGTGAATATGATTTTGAAGGTTGGCACGCTAATCCTTACATTGCAAGAGAGTTTCATGGTGTTTGGGGAAATTTTGATGTAAAAATTACCATTGATAAATCCTATACTATTGGTGGAACAGGTTATTTACAGAATAAAAACGAAATTGGTCACGGCTATCAAGATGCTGGTGTAAAAGTTATTTATCCAAAGAAAACAAAAACATTAACTTGGCATTTTTATGCACCAAACGTACATGATTTTGCTTGGGGTGCTGATAATGAATTCGTTCACGATATGATTTTAGGACCGAATAATGTAGAATTGCATTTCTTATACAAAAATAAAGCAGAGAATTTAGAGAATTGGAAAAAAATGCAACCTAAAACTGCTGAATTATTAGCGTTTTTTAACGAAAATGTGGGACAATATCCCTACAAACAATATTCAGTAATTCAAGGAGGAGATGGCGGAATGGAATATGCAATGTGTACATTAATTACTGGAAATAGAGCCTATGGCAGCCTAGTAGGTGTAACAGCGCATGAATTTGCGCATAGTTGGTTTCAACAAATTTTAGCAACTAACGAATCAAAACATTGCTGGATGGACGAAGGTTTTACAACCTACATTTCAAATTTAGCCATGCAAAAAGTGTTGCCTCCAAAAACACCTGAAAATCCATTTGAAGATTCATACAACAACTACATTTATTTAGCAAAATCGGGGAAAGAACAACCTTTAACCACTCATGCAGATCGATACGATTTGAATATGTCTTATGGTATTGGAGCTTATAGCAAAGGAGAAATTTTTTTGGCACAATTGGGTTATTTAATTGGGCAAGAAAACCTCAACAAAACTATTAAACGTTACTACAACGAATATAAATTTACACACCCAACACCAAATGACATCAAACGTGTAGCTGAAAAAATATCTGGGGCTAATCTAGATTGGTACTTAAACGAATGGACACAAACCACCAATACCATTGATTATACGATCAAAAACGTTGAAAGTGCAACCGATGGTATGCAAAGAACAGGGATTTCGTTAGAACGCAAAGGAAGAATGCCAATGCCATTAGATATTTTAATAGAATATACTGATGGAACCAAAGAATTTTTCTACGTTCCAAATACATTAATGCGTTGGGAAAAACCAAATCCATACATTGGAATTAAAGCTACAGTTTTAAAAGGCTGGGATTGGGCCTATCCAACTTACTTTTTTGAAGTTCCAAAAGCAAAAGCAAACATAAAATCCATCACTATTGACCCAAGTGGTTTATTAGCCGATGTAAACAAAGAAGACAATGTTTTTGTCAAAAAATAATGAAAAGCGACTTTAGGGTCGCTTTTTTTATGATGCTTATCTATAATACAACTGATAAATATCATAACTCACCATTTTAGAATGACGTAATTTTAAGGTGCTTAAAACGCAATTCAAAAATTATTACGCAATTTTAAAATACAATATTATGAGCATTGCAACCAAAGACATTAGAAACGTGGTATTTCTTGGGCATTCTGGTTCAGGAAAAACCACATTCATCGAGACCATGTTATTTGAAAGTGGAATCATTCCGCGTCGTGGTTCGGTAGAAGCACACAATACTATTTCAGATTTTACCGACTTAGAACATGAAAGAGAAAACACCATTTACAGCCATTTAATGCACGCCAAATGGCACAATAACAAAATAAACATTATTGACACGCCTGGTTTTGACGATTTTATTGGCGAAGTGGTTTCTTCGTTAAAAGTTTCCGACACAGCTTTAATTCTTTTAAACGCAGCTTCTGGTGTAGAGGTTGGCACCGAAATCGTTTGGGAATACGTACAAAATTACCAAACTCCTGCTCTATTTGTCATCAATCAAATGGATCATCCAAAAGCCGATTATGACACCACTTTAGAACAAGCCAAAAATCGTTTTGGAAACAAAGTAATTCCTATTCAATATCCGTACAATTCGGGCGAAAAATTCAACAGTATTATTGATGTCCTTCGTATGACGATGTATGTTTTCCCAGAAAATGGCGGAAAACCAGAAAAAATGCCTATTCCAAATACAGAATTAGAAAAAGCAAATGCACTTCATAATGCTTTAGTAGAAGCTGCGGCAGAAAACGAAGAAGGTTTAATGGAAAAATACTTTGAAAAAGGTAATTTAGACGAAGAAGAATTAGCAAAAGGGTTAACCATTGCCTTGGCACATCAACAAATTTATCCTGTTTTTTGTGCTTCGGGATTAAAAGATATGGGAAGCGGTCGAATTATGGGGTTTATCGATGATATTGCGCCATCTCCAGCTGACAGACCTGCTAAAAAACTAGAAAATGGTACTGAATTAAAATGTGATGCTTCTGACAAAACCACCATTTTTATTTATAAAACACTGTCTGAACCTCAAGTAGGAATGGTTTCTTATTTCAAAGTGCTTTCCGGCGAATTGAACGCTGGTGAAGAATTAGTAAATGCCGATAATGGTGAGATTGAACGCCTAACTCAAATTTTTGTAACCGAAGGAAAACAACGAACAGCAGTAGAAAAATTAGTTGCTGGAGATTTAGGAGCAACGGTTCGTTTGAAATTTGGTCATTCAAATAATACGCTTAACGCGAAAGGTGTAGACCGAAAAATTAGAAAAATGCAATTTCCAGACAGCCGCATCAGAAAAGCCGTTTCGACCGCTAATCTAGCCGATATGGAAAAAATGATTAAAGCGTTGCACCAAATTCAGGAAGAAGATTTAACCTTAAAAGTGGAACAATCTGCCGAATTAAAGCAAACCATTATTCAAGGACAAGGGCAATTGCATTTGGATTTAATCAAACACCGCATAGAAAACGAAAACAACATCGAAATTGTGTTTGAAGAACCAAAAGTTCCTTATCGTGAAACTATAACTGCAGCAGCAAAAGCAGAATATCGTCATAAAAAACAAAGTGGTGGAGCAGGACAATTTGGGGAAGTACACATCACCATTGAACCTTATTTTGACGACATGCCAGAACCACATAATGTAAATGTTCGCCATAAAGAAATCGAAGAATTACCTTGGGGTGGAAAATTTGCTTTCTACTGGTGCATTGTTGGTGGCGCAATCGACAATCGTTATGCCACCGCAATCAAAAAAGGAATCATGCAAGAAATGACTGAGGGCCCGTTAACCGGTTCCAATTGCCAAAACATACGCGTTTGTATTTACGACGGAAAAATGCATGCCGTAGACAGCAATGATATTTCGTTTCAATTAGCAGCATCACATGCTTTTAGAATAGCATTTAACGAGGCTAAACCTCAACTTTTAGAGCCTTATTATCATTTAGAAGTACTATGCGAAGACCATCACACAGGAGATGTTATGGGCGATTTACAAACTAGAAGAGCCATCATTCAAGGAATGGATACAGACGGACATTACCAAAAAATCATTGCGGAAGTGCCTCTAGCAGAATTAAAAGATTATGGTTCTACCCTTCGCTCACTAACACAAGGAAAAGCAAAATTCAAATTGCATTTTGCAAATTATCAATTAGTTCCAACACATGTACAAGCCGAGTTGGTTAAAAACAAATCCGTTTTAGCTGAAGTATAATTTAGAAATATACACCAAAAAAGCTTCTTCATCATTTGAAGAGGCTTTTTTTATACCTTTGCGTCATGCAATTCAAATATCCCAAAAAAGAGAAATTAAAAAGCAAGACCACTATTGATTTGCTTTTTTCAGAAGGAAATTCGGTTTCGAAATTCCCGTTACGTTTGGTATATGTTGAAAACAAAGAAGAAAATGCCGAACAGATTAAAATGGGGGTTTCGGTATCAAAAAAATATTTTAAAAAAGCGGTAGACCGAAATTATTTCAAACGTGTTTTGCGCGAAACCTATCGTTTAAACAAGCATCTTTTAATTGATAATTTAGAAAAACCATATGCTTTTATGTTTTTCTATCAAACAAAAGAGCGCCTTTCTTATCAAGAAATTGAGGAGAAAACTATTCAACTTTTTCAAAAATTCAACGAAATTAAAAAGTAAATCATCACAATGGTTTAATTTTTGCTCAATATTATTTACTTTCGTAAACTAGTATCAATCAATTCATCAATTCATGAAGCGTTATTTTAAAAGAAAAATAATTATCCCTATTGTAACTTTAACTTTCCTTTTTATTGGAGTGAGTTTCAAAAACGATTTTTTTGAAATCGCTAAACAAATTGAAATTTTTACTGGCGTTTTCAAAACTGTTAATCAAAACTACGTTGATGAAACCAATGCCGGTGAGATGATGGATATTGCCATCAAAAACATGTTAAAAGAACTAGATCCTTACACTGTTTTTTTTAACGAACAAGATGTATTAAAATTCAAGATTAATAATACGGGTGAATACACTGGAATTGGTGCCATGGTGCAACGCAAAGACGGAAAAGTCTATTTGAAAGAAATTTATAAAGGTTTTCCGGCAGACAAAGCAGGGTTAAAAGCCGGCGATGAAATTACACAAATTGGTGATGTAAATTTAAAAGAATATAAAGAAGATGCATCTCAATTGCTTAGAGGTGCGAAAAACACAAATGTTGTTATTCAATTCCTTAGACAAGGAAAACCGCAAACGGCAACCATAATTTTAAACGAAGTAGATATCAAAGCAGTGCCTTTTTATTCGCTTTTAAAGGATAATACGGGCTATATAGTGCTTTCAAAATTTAATGAAAAAGCTAGCTCAGAAACGAAAGCCGCTTTATTAGATTTAAAACAACAAGGCGCCACAAAAATTATTTTAGATTTAAGAGGAAATCCAGGAGGATTGCTTCACGAAGCTGTAAATATTTGTAATCTTTTTGTAGCAAAGAATGAACTGATTGTAACCACAAAATCCAAAAATGTAAAACACAATCACGAATATAGAACAAAAAACGAGCCAACCGATTTAGAAATTCCACTAGCTGTTATTGTCGATGGAAAAAGTGCTTCAGCTTCAGAAATTGTTGCAGGCGCCATTCAGGATTTGGATCGCGGTGTGGTTCTTGGTAGCAGAAGTTTTGGAAAAGGTTTGGTACAACGTCCTCTTGATTTATCCTATGGAACACAAGTAAAAGTAACCATTTCAAGATATTATACTCCATCTGGAAGATGTATACAAGCTTTGGATTATTCTAAAAAAGATGAAAATGGTAAAGCCACTAAAAAATCACAAAATGAATTCAATGCTTTTAAAACAAAAGCTGGAAGAACAGTTTATGATGGTGGTGGTGTTTTACCCGATATAGAAATTGAAGAAACAAAAACAGCTAACATTACTGACGCTGTAGTAAAAAATGATGCTGTTTTTAATTTTGCTACTCAATTATATTACAAAAACCCTTCTTTATCTGGAATTCCAACGATTTCTGATGCTGATTTTACAAGTTTTAAGGCTTTTTTAAAACAAGAAAAAATAAGTTTAGACACCGAAACCAATAAAGCGCTTAAAAACGTGTTAGAAAGTGCTAAAAAAGAAAAAATCGACACTCAAATCGCGACAGAATACAAACAATTAGAGCTCGCTTTAGAAAGAAATCAAGAGGCTGAATTAGATAAAAATAAAACCCAAATAAAAAAATTATTACAAGAAGAATTAATCATTCGCTATCAATATCGCGAAGGGTTATATACTTTTTATACCAAAAACAATATTGAAATTGAAAAAGCAATTACGCTATTAAATAATTCAACCCAATATAAATCTATTTTAAAAAAATAAAATGAAACGCTTACTATCCCTATTTCTTATCGTTTTCTCTTGTTTTACTTTCGCTCAAGAAGATGAGGAAGTGCACTCTATATTTTTTGAATTTGACAAATACAATTTAAAAGAAGAGCAAGCCGATGCAGTAGTTAATTTTGTTAGTAAAATTGATACTTCACGCATAGAATCTGTTCAAATATTTGGTTACTGTGATGATAGAGGTAAAGATGCCTATAATTACACTTTGTCAACAAATAGAGCAAACACGGTAAAAGACAAATTAATTGAAAGAGGTATTAAAAGTAAAATCATCATTACCCTTGAAGGAAAAGGAAGAATAATGCTGGATGAAGATTTACAAACTAATATTCCAGAAGCACGTTCGAAAAACCGAAGAGTTGATGTGGTGGTAAACTTCAAACCCATAGTAATTGAAGACTTAAAAATTCCTGGTGTCTACAGCTCGGTTCATAAAGATGCTATCGTAGGGGATAGAATTTACCTTGATAAAGTTCTTTTTGAACGAGGAAGTAGTCAATTAACCTATCAAGCTAAAAAAGAATTAGATAAAATTGCCATTCAATTGCAAAAGAACAAAAACATCCATTTTGAAATTCAAGGCCATGTGTGTTGTACACCTACTTTTCAAAAAGAAGCGGTTGATAGAGATACCAAAAAACGCGAACTCTCTACTAATAGAGCAAAACGAGTTTACAATTATCTTATAATGAAACGCATCAGTAAAACTAGAATGACTTTTAAAGGATATGGAAACACTCAATCTTTAAAAAAAGGTAGCGCATTAGACCGAAGAGTGGAGCTTTTGATTACTAAAAATGATACCCCAGTAGAAAAGAAAGGTTAATTTTTCTTCATCTGAATATGCGGAATATCATCTTCTAAATACATTTCACTGGTTTGAACAAATCCATGTGATTCATAAAAGTTTTTTAGGTATTCCTGAGCAGAGATAGTAATTGCTGTTTCATTGAAATTTTCCTTTATGGCATTCATTGAAACACGCATTAAAAGATGCCCAAATTTTTTGTCTCTATATTTTGGACTAACAATTACTCTTCCGATTGAAGCTTCATCAAAATAATATCCTTTATTAAATATACGCGAATACGCTGCCAATTCATTATTATAATATCCTAAAACATGAATTGCTTTCTCATCTTTGCCGTCAAGGTCTTGATAAACGCAATTTTGCTCCACCACAAACACTTCTGAGCGAAGTTGAAGCAACAAATACATCTCTGTTGCAGAAAGGTCGTTAAATCGCTTAATTTTAAATATAATTTCCATTTTGTTTTTATGGTGTAAAAATAACTGACTTCATCATGCTTTCTAATTCAAAAACCAAATCTCTTTTTGCCTTTGAAGGATTATAAGTAAACCCATCTAGAATTAAATACCTATTGTTTTTTTTATCCTTTATAGCATAATTTATAAATGGTCCTGCCATAAAATCGTTTTTTAACTGCCAAGTTCCTTTGGTTTCGAAAGCAACTTTATTATCTATTTTAGTTTGCAAAAAATAAGGTGAATAGGCTGTTTCTGTAATCATCCATGTTTTACCAAATGTACCATGAATATACTTTTTCCCTAATGAATCTCTAACCGCAATAATATTATTAACGATGTTATTATCTTTTTCAATTGTAGAAATAGGAACATCATAAACCAATAAACTGTTATATCCTGTGGGAAGTTCTCTTCTTATCCACAAAAACTTTTTAGAAACAATTTCATACTTATAATTGTTTCGAATAGCCATTTTAACTTTGAATCTTTCTTGAATTATTTGATCAGAAATAGGTGTTTTTATAATACGATACTGATTTTCAACAATTTCAGATTCCTTTAAAAATTTAATGATTTCTCCCGATTTCTGTTCGAGTAGTTTTACTATTTCTTCGTTAGAAGTTGCAGTAAGATAAAAAACCTGTTGTGGATTTGCAAAAACATTTTCCTTGTGTTTAAACGAAACCTCGTTTCCTTTTTTGATAACTACAATATTTCTATTTTTTTTTACTGTGCCTTCGAATACTTTTGTTGGATATTGATTTAATGTAAAAAGAGGTTCTTCTTGAGGTAAACCATCAACTGGAGCCGCTAATTTTTTACGGATTGTATCTCCAATTTCGCCATTCCATAAATTATCATCAACAACAATTGTTATGGAATTAATTTCACCAAAAGAACTATCAGATGCTATTGACTCTTCCTCACCCTTTTCTACGCACGAAAAAAGCAAAGAAATTGTAATTAATAACACCAATACTGGTTTCATTTTTGATGATTTTATCCGTTGATTTTTAATTTCATCCCGGGTTGTATATTATCACCACTAATATCATTCCATTTTTTTATTTCTTCAACTGTAACTCCGGGGTGTTTTTTAGCAATTGTAAATAATGAATCTCCTTTTTGTACCGTATAAATACCATTTTTAGTTGTGCTTTCATTGTTTGAAGAAACAATTTTTTTATCAGAATAAATTTTTAATCTTCTTCCTGCCTGAATGGTATTGCCTTTTAAATTATTCCATTTTTTAAGTTCAGAAATCAAAACATTATACTTATCAGCAATTTCTCCTAAATTATCGCCACTTTTAATAGTATAATATTGTGTTTTTCGTTCAAATTTGGGCTTCGAAACAACTATTGAATCAACGTTTGTTGCAATAGAATCTTTTGATGTATTAACAATAATTTCTGTTTTGGATTTTTCTTTAAATGTTTCCAAATATTCTAAATAAGCGTATATTTTTTCTTCGTTTGAAACAAAAAGACCCATTTTGTTTTTTGGTAATCTTAAATAATGAGCTTTTTCTGTTTCAAAAGGAATTACTTTTAACTTATAAATTGGATTCAAAAATTCTAATTGCTCAACTGGGATGTCTAACAATTCTGAAATATGTCTAAAAGACATTTGTTTTTTTATCATTATTGTATCCGTTTCAAAATATGTTAAGGTTGCCTTTTTAGGTTGTAAACCATGTTCTTTTCTAAATTCGTAAATGTACATTGTAGCTAAAAAAGCAGGAACATAATTTGCGGTTTCACGAGGAAGGTTTTTACGAATATTCCAATAATTTTGGCTTCCGCCTGAGCGACGAATTGCTTTTGAAACATTACCTGGACCGGCATTATACGATGCTAAAACCAAACTCCAATCGCCAAAAATTTCATACAAACTAGATAAATACTGACAAGCCGCTTCGGTCGCTTTTAATGGATCATAGCGTTCATCAACATATGAATTTACCTCTAAGTTGTATTGCTTCCCTGTAGGGTACATAAATTGCCACAACCCTGAAGCTCCAACTCTAGATTTTGCTCTTGGATTTAAAGCAGATTCAACAATTGCTAAATATTTTAGTTCCATCGGAATGTTATATTTTGCCAAATGTTCTTCAAACATTGGAAAATAATATTCAGAAATTGCCATTAAGCGTTCAAATGCTTTGGTTCTATTTTTTAAAAAAGACTTTATCGTGTTTTCTAAAGCAGGATTATATTCAATATTAAACGGCGATTTTGCATCTAATTTTGCTAATCTTTTCTTTAAAACTTCTGAAGACAAATCATAACTTACTTCAGAATCAAAGTTAACATCAGAAATATCAGAAAACATGCTTTCAGACAATTCAATATTAGCCAATTCTGTCAACCATCTCTCATCGATACAATTACTTGTGCTGTGATTTACAAAGGTTGATTTCAAAGAATCTAAATAAGAAACTTTGGGCAACAGTAAATTTATTTCTTTTTCTGCATTTTCTTGCCCAAAGCTAAAAAGCGATAGCAAAAGTGATGCATATAGGATTGATTTTTTCATTATTGTTTTTGTTTTTTGGGGCATAATAAAAACTAATAACTTAATTATCAGGTTTTTATTGTGCAATTATTCTAAAATAGCAGCAATTCCTGGCAAGGTTCTCCCTTCAAGCATTTCTAACATTGCTCCACCACCGGTTGACACATAACTCATTTTAGGCTCTAAACCAAACTGTTTAACAGCAGCAACACTATCGCCACCACCTACTAACGAAAAAGCTCCATTTGCTGTAGATTCTGCGATATATTCTCCCAATGATATTGTTCCTTTAGCAAAGTTTTCCATTTCGAAAACTCCTAATGGGCCATTCCATAAAATAGTTTTTGAATCTAAAATTATTCTTCTAAAAATTGCTAGTGATTTTGGTCCAGCATCTAAACCTTGCCAACCATCAGGAATGTGATTTACATCTACAATTTGTGTGTTTGCCTCGTTTGAAAACGCATCAGCCGCAACCACATCAACAGGAATATGAATTTGAACCCCTTTTTCTTTTGCTTGTTTTAAAATTTCAATTGCCAAATCTAATTTATCGTCTTCACAAATCGAATTACCAATTTTTCCACCCAACGCTTTCACGAAAGTAAAGGTCATTCCTCCACCAATAATCATGTGGTTTACTTTATCTAAAATATTTTCAATTACCGTTATTTTTGAAGAAACTTTACTTCCTCCCAATATTGCAACTACTGGTTTTTCAGAATTTTTTAGTACTTTTTCGATACTTTCAATTTCTTTAGCTAACAAATAACCGAAGCATTTTGCCTCTTTAAAAAATTGTGCAATAATTGTAGTTGAAGCATGAGCTCTATGGGCAGTTCCAAAAGCATCGTTCACATAAATATCTCCTAATGAAGCTAATTTTTTAGAGAATTCTACATCTCCTTTTTCTTCTTCGGCATAAAAACGAAGGTTTTCTAATAATAAAATTCCGCCTGGTTGTAAGTTTTTTGCTGCGTTTTCAGCAATTTCTCCTATACAATCTGAAGCAAAATGCACTTTTTGTCCTAAAATTTCTTCCGTTTTTGAAACGATATGTTGTAACGAATATTTTGCTTCAACTCCTTTTGGTCTCCCTAAGTGACTCATTAAAATTACACTTCCACCATCTTTCAATATTTTGTCAATTGTAGGCTTTGCTGCCTCTATACGAGTAGCATCTGTTACTTTAAAATTTTCATCTAAAGGAACATTAAAATCTACTCTGATAATTGCTTTTTTATTATTGAAATTGAAGTCGTTAAGTGTTTTCATTTTAAGTTTTTTTAATTCGAATGAATGCAAATATAATTTATTGTATTCTAAATCTTTATAACAAATATCATATTTAGTAATTTTTTAAAACTTTCGGTTACATATTTTTTGTTATCTTTTCTATCAATTTAGCTAAATTTTGATTAGGTTTGTTGTATGCTTTTCAAAGATATTTTAGGTCAAGATCATATTAAAAATCACCTCACAAAAAGTGCCGAGGCGGGCAGAATTCCACATGCACAATTGTTTGTTGGTCCAGAAGGTTGCGGTACACTTCCAATGGCTATTGCTTATGCACAATATATTTTGTGTAGCAATACTGGTGGAGAAAACTTTGGAGAAAATACAGGTTGCAATCTAAAATTTGAACATTTTTCACATCCCGATTTGCATTTTGTGTTTCCAGTTGCAACCACAGATAGTATAAAAAGTCATGCGGTTAGTGATAATTTCATGGTGGAATGGCGCCAATTTTTAACTGAAAGTCCTTACGGAAGTTTATTTGATTGGTTGAAAAACCTTGGTATTCAAAACAAACAAGGTTTAATAGGGGTTGATGAAGCAACAGATATTAATAAAAAATTATCATTAAAAGCTTACGAAGGTGGTTACAAAGTAATGATCATTTGGATGGCCGATAAGATGAATGGCGCATCTGCAAATAAATTATTAAAACTGTTAGAAGAACCGCCAGCTAAAACCGTTTTTATTTTAATTACTGAAAGCACTAGTGATATGTTGCAAACTATTCTTTCACGTTGTCAAGTAATTGATTTTATTGGTTTGAGCGAAAGTGTTATTGCTGAAGCTTTAGTTTCACGTGAAAACTGCGAACCTACTGTTGCTAAAAAAATCGCGCATCAAAGTGAAGGTAATTATAATAAGGCTTTACATATTTTAAGAAAAGAAGACGATGAATTTCCCTTTGACGAATGGTTTATAGAATGGGTGAGAAGCGCTTTTAGAGCAAAGGGAAATGCAGCAGCCATAAACGATTTAATTGCTTGGAGCGAAAACATTGCATCAACCGGAAGAGAAACTCAAAAACAGTTTTTACACTATTGTATTCATTTCTTTAGACAAGCATTATTGCTCAATTATCAAGCAAATGATTTGGTGTTTTTAGAAACAAAAGTGCCAAAATTTGAATTAGAAAAATTTGCTCCGTTTGTAAATGGTGCAAATATTACAGATATTTACAAAGAATTAGAAGATGCTATATATCACATTGAACGTAATGGAAATAGTAAAATCATCTTAACCGATTTGTCTATAAAATTAACTAGATTAATACATAAAAACGCATAATTATGACAGAAGCAGCTCCAATTTTAGTCTTAGCATTATTAGCAATTACATTTTTACAATCTGGATATGATAAAATCAAAGACTGGAAAGGTAATGTAGAATGGTTAACAGGACATTTTGCAAATACAATTTTAGCAAAACAAGTTCCTATGGCACTAATGACAATTCTTGTATTAGAAATCATAGCAGGTGTTTTGTGTGTTTCTGGAATTATTCAGCTTTTTATTCAGCAACCTGTTACAAAAGGATTAGGCTATTATGGTGCAATAGTTTCTTGTTTAACATTATTATGCTTACTTTTTGGTCAACGTTTAGCCAAAGATTATGATGGTGCTAGAACCATTGTAATTTACTTTATTCCAGCAGTTTTAGCAGTTTTTTTATTGAGTTAAATTAATTTTTGACTGTTTTAAATTTCATATTTGAAAAACACATATCTTTGTGATGTGAATATTCACTCACTTATGACAAATAAAAACGAAATATCAACCAGACAACTTGAAATAATTAAAGTTTCAGGAAAAATACTTGTTGAAAAAGGAATAAAAGGTTTAACAACAAAAACTGTTGCTTCTGAAATGAACTTTTCAGAAGGTGCTATTTATCGCCATTTCAAATCTAAAGAGGAAATCTTAGTTGCTTTACTATCGCTACTAAAACAAAACATGAGCAAGCGCTTAACCGCACAAATAAAAACACAAAATTCTGCAACTGAAAATTTTAAAGCAGTTTTTACTAGCCAATTCAACTATTTTAAAAACAATCCCCATTTTGTTGTTGCTGTCTTATCTGATGGTTTATTAGATGAATCTAAAGAAATTAAAGCCATAATTCTCCAATTGATGCAAAATAAAATGCAATTGCTGGCACAAATACTCGAACAAGGGAAACAAAGCAATGAATTTACCACAGAAATTTCAACCGATGATTTATTACCAATTATACTTGGTTCGTTCCGTTTTCAAATGTTAAAATGGAAACTTTCAGGTTTTCGATACGATATAACCATAGAAGGTAACAAAATCATTGAAAACTTGTTGACGCTAATACAAAAGAAATGAAGATGCAATGAATAAATTTGAAAACATTCCTATACAATCGAAAAAAGGATTTTTGATACTCTTTTTAGCTTTTTCTGGATTATTTAGTTTTTCACAAGAAGAAAAAAAAGTAAACTCTTTGCCAGAAGTACTACAACTTTCTAAAGAAAAAAATTATGCTTTGCAAAATGCAGTATTGCAAACTCAATTAGCAAATTTGACTAAAAAAACTGCCATTGGAAATGTTATAAATCCAAGAATTCCGGCAACCGCTCAAACTTTGAATAATTTTGAACAACAAGTGAGTTTTTTACCCGGACCCATCTTTGGCTTGCCTCAAGGAACTTTTAAAGAAGTTACCATGGGACAACAATATACTAGTACTTTTTCGGTACAACCTCAATTTGATATTTTAAATTTTTCAAGTATTGCCCAGGTAAAAAGCGCAAAAATCAATGAGCAATTAGTTGAAAACCAAAACAAACTCAATGAGCAAAACATTTATAATCAAATTAATGGTGTATATTTTAACTTACTTTCGTTTGAAGCTCAGAAAAAAATTCTACTAGAAAACATCAAAATTGCCGAAAATTTAGTTTTAATCAATCAAAACAAGTTTAACGAGGGAATTACAAGAAAACAAGATGTAAATGAAGCAGAAGCTAATTTAATTGCACTCCAAGACAAATTATCGCAACTTATCTTAAATGAAAAAATACAAGAACAAAGTTTAGCTCTTTTCTTTGAAAACGAATTTGAATTAAAATTAACGGAAGACCTTTCCAACTATGAAAACATAGAAGAATTGGTTGCAACCAACTCGACTTTTAAAAGCGAAAACTACAAGTTGCAATACCAAATGATGCAACAAGATTTAAAAATTGCTCGTTTACAACAATTGCCTGTTTTGTCATTTATTTCTTCTTTTAATTGGCAAAATCTTAGTAATGAAAACTATTTTGATGCAAATTCTAACTGGGTAAATTTCAACTATGTGGGTTTAAAAGTTACTTGGGATTTTCCAACGAATGTGCAAAAATTAGCCACCGTTTACAATAAAAAAATTCAATTAGAACAATTGAAAAACAATGCAGATCATGCCGAAAAAGAAAATAAATTTGCTAACAAACAACTGGAAATTGAATACGAAAAAGCGATTGAACAATTCAAAAATTTTAAAAAAATATATTTACTAAAAAAAGACACTTTTGAAAAAAACTTCAATCAATTTCAAGAACAAGTTTTGCCATTGGACAAACTTTTAATTTCACAAAACGATTTACTAATCAGCGAAATAAATATGGTTAATGCTTTGGCAAACATAGGATTCTCAAAAAATAAAATTGTGATAAACAACAACTAAAAAATAATCAAAATGAAAAATAGTCTGCTTCTTTTACTAACGCTTTCTACTTTGTTTTCATGTGGAACAAAAGAAGAAGGAAAGCCTGTTGTACAAGACATTAAAGAATTAGTTTTTGCTTCGGGCGAATTAGAATGGGACAATTCTTATAATCTAACTGCTCAAACGGACGGGATTTTAGTAAATGCAACTTTTGATGTAGGGAATAAAGTAACTGAAAACCAAATTATTGCTTCAATTGACAATAAAACCAATGAAAACAATACCGCTTCAGCTAAAGATTTAGTGGTTATTTCCAAAGAAAACTTAACGGATAATTCTCCTGCTTTGCAACAATTACAACAAAATATAAAGTTTGCAGAAAGCAAATATCAGCAAGATAAAACACAAGCCGAACGCTACAAAAGATTATACAATTCACAAAGTATTGCCAAAGTTGAATATGAAAACATGCAATTAGCCGCAGAAAATTCATTTTCGCAATTGAATGCTTTAAAAAAACAGTATCAACAAGTCTTACAGCAATCGAAACAAAATTACATCAACACTGAAAATCAATTGAAAAACAATCAAGTGGTTTTAGGGTATAACAAATTAGTTGTTCCACAAAAAGGAACAATTATTAAAAAGCTAAAATTCTCTGGTGATTATGTAAAAAAAGGTGATGTAATTGCCGTAATCGCAGACGAAAATAAAGTTGAAGGTGTTTTAAATGTAGATGAAAATAGTATTGGAAAAGTAAAAATTGGTCAAACCGTTTTTGTGCAATTAAACACCAATAAAAACGAAGTTTATAATGCAAAAATCAGCGAAATATTAGCTGCTTTTGATGAGCAAACCCAATCGTTTATTTGTAAAGTAATTTTTGACAAGCCGTTGAATACTTCGCTTTATGGAACGCAATTAGAAGCTAATATTCTAGTTGGCAAAAAGAAAAATGCACTATTAATTCCAAGAAACTTTCTAGGTTTTGGGAACAAAGTAATGGTAAAAGGAAAAGACGAAGCCGTTATCGTAAAAACAGGAATAGTTTCAACAGAATTTGTTGAAGTTTTAGAAGGAGTTACTAAAGAAGATGTTTTGTTGCCTTTAAAACCATAAGCTATGAACATCAATACAGAAATAGCAAAAACGTATATTATTTCCAATAAAAAACTAACTGCTGTTGCGGCGGCTGGTGTGGTTTTAGGAATGTCTATTTATATTTTTATGAATAGCATGTTGGTTGGTTTTGATAAGAGTTCGAGCGCCAGTATTTTTAAAACAACATCACATATTCGAGTGTATAAAGATGACGAAATTAGCAAGGTTTTAGTTAAAAATTCTAAAGAAAATTACTTGATTATTAATCCGAAAATTGTTCCGTCAAACAATACAATTATTAATCCGAAGTTAATTACTGAAACCATTTTAAAACAGCCCGAAGTTACTGTAGTTACGCCTCAAGTAAGCGTTAATGTTTTTTATAACAATGGTAAATCACAAATCTCTGGATTAGCAATTGGCATCAAACCTGAAGAAGCGAATGTAATGTACAACATCAAATCGTTTATGGCTGAAGGTAATTTCGACTTATTAAAATCAAATCCAAATGGAATTATTATTGGAAGCGGAATTGCTGAAAAAATGAATGCAAAAATTGGCGATAATATCAATTTAACTTCCTCAAAAAGTGTAAACAAAACGTATAAAGTTGTTGGAATTTTTAAAACCAATAATTCAAAAGTTGATAAATCAAATTCCTATGTAAATTTAGCCAGTTCTCAACAATTATTGAAAGAAGGGGCATCCTATATTACAGATATTAACGTAAATATTATTGATCCAGAAAAAGCAAAAGTAATAGCTGAAAAAATTTCAAATATAACAGGTTATAAAGCCGAAGGCTGGAAAGAAGCCAACGAAACTTTTATGGCTGCCAACAAAATGCGAAAAATGATTATCACTTTTGTTTCTCTAACTATTTTGTTAGTCGCTGGTTTCGGAATTTATAATATTTTAAACATGACGGTCTCCCAAAAAATTAACGATATTGCCATTCTAAAAGCTATGGGTTTTAATGGAAAAGATGTTATTAAAATATTTGTAACTCAAGCGGTAACTATAGGAATCATGGGCGTAATCGGTGGAATGATTATGGCAACCATTTTAATAACTTTTTTGAAAAAAGTATATGTTGGTGGTGATATTGGTTATTTTCCCATTGATTATGAGCCTACAAAATATTTGCAAGGTGTTGTTATTGGGTTAATAATTACTTTTTTCGCGGGTTATATTCCGGCTAAAAAAGCAGCTCAAGTTGATCCTGTTACCATTTTTAGAAAATAAATTATGCGACAAACTATTCTAAAAACCGAAAATATAAATAAATATTTCTACGACCCGATTGAATTTCAGGTGTTGAAAAAAATATCTTTTGAAGTTCAAAAAGGAGAATTTCTATCAATGGTGGGAAAATCGGGCAGTGGTAAATCTACTTTGTTATATGTCTTGTCAACTATGGATACAGAATACCAAGGAAATTTATTTATTGATAACGAATTAATGACGGGTTTATCTACCGATAAATTAGCAGCAATTCGAAATGAAAAAATCGGTTTTGTTTTTCAATTTCATTACTTGCTTTCGGAGTTTACATGTTTAAAAAATGTAATGATTCCCGCAATTAAACTTGGGAAACATTCCGAAAAAGAAATTGAAGAAAAAGCATACGAAAAACTAAAAATCCTTGGGTTAGAAGATCAAGCTTTAAAACCAGCAAATAAACTTTCGGGCGGTCAACAACAACGTGTTGCAATTGCTCGTGCATTAATAAACGATCCTTTACTAATCATGGGCGACGAACCTACTGGAAATTTAGATAGTAAAAACACCAACATTGTTTTTGATATTTTTCAAGAATTAACTCAAAACTATGGTCAAACCATCATTGCCGTAACACACGATGATGATTTTGCCAAAAAAAGTGACCGAATTATTGAAATGAAAGATGGACTAATTATTTAAACTCGCTTTATACAATCGCAACTCGTCCCAGGAGAATTGATCGCCGTGGATTTCTTTTAATTCGCCTAAGCTTTCGCCTTTAAAATCTTTGAAAGCAGCTCTTAAATCGGAAATTTTATCTTCTGGTAAAATGTCGGAAAGTTGCACGATTTCCATTTGGATTAACTTGGCAAAATGGTTGTAAATCGTTTGTGGTGTTAGCTTTCGTTGTTTTGCGATTTCGTAAATCGATAAGTTTTGTTTCCACAATTCTAAGGTGTCTTCGTAAGTAGATTTCTTTGGTTCTTTTGTTTTTTTCTTTTTTGAATCGGTGTAATACGAAACATCTTCATCGTCTTCTATTAAAGCAGCGTGCGAAGTTCTAAAACGTTCTGCCACAACTACTAACTTATTGATTTTGTATGTACTCATGTCTTCAGAAATCAAATTTTGCTTCGAAATTTCTTTTCCTTCAACAATGATATTGGTCAGTAATTTTGCTTTTTTAAGTTGTAAAATCGCTTTGATTTGAAGTTCTTCTAAAACCAATAATTCATCGTAAAACGCTTTTACTTTTTTGATGCGTTTGACTTCTTCAATTTTCAATAATAATTCTTCGGCAACAATATCTAACGTTTTAAAAAAATACTGATAAGCCGCATCACATCGCTCTTTTACGAAATTCACATCTAGATTTTCATCGGAAAAAATTTTATGCAATTGCGACATAAATTTCCCAGATGGTTCTAAAATTTCAGCAATTTTATCGTTTTGAGACTTTGCCCAATTGTTATGCTTTGTTTTTGGCGATTTTGGTGCTTCTGAATTATAACTAAACAAATGATTGCGCCATTCTTGACCTAATTCTTTGAAATCAAATGAATTGAGTAAAATATTCAACCAATAAAACAAGGTTTCTTTAGCTAAGGAATGTTGTAAAATTTCTTCAGAAGCTTTGTTTTCGGCATAACTAAGCACTTGTTCATCACTCGAAATGCCATTCATACGCAACGGAGAAAGCAAAATAAGCCCTTTTAAGGAACGCAAACGTGATAAAGCCACATACGCTTGTCCAGGTGCAAAAACTTGCGATACATCGAGCGCTGCTTTGTCAAAAGTTAAGCCTTGACTTTTATGCACCGTAATTGCCCAAGCCAATTTGATAGGGTAGTGGACAAAGGTTCCGATTACATCTTCTTCGATTTCTTTAGTGTTTTCGTTTACTTTGTAGCGAATATTTTGCCATTCGTAGCGTTCTACTTCAATGGTTTTGTTTTCTTCGGGAAAATGAACAAAAATTTCCTTTTCGGTTAACGAACTGATAACGCCCATTTTTCCGTTGAAGAATTGCTTGTCGAAATTCAAATCGTTTTTAATAAACATGACTTGCGCTCCGACTTTTAGCTGCAGTTGTTCTTCTAATGGATAGATTTTTTCTGGAAAATCTCCCGTAATTTCAGGTAAATAAGTGAATTGTTTTCCTTCTAAATCTTTTAACGACTGAGCATTTATGGTATCTGCTTTTGAATTATGTGTGGTTAAAATGATGAAACCTTTGTTTTTCTTCAGATCAAAATCAGGTTGTACAAATTGATTTAACAGTTGTACATCTTCCGAAGTAATTTTATTATGACGTAAATTATTCAAAACATCAATAAATTCGGAATCCGTTTGACGGAAGATTTTATCTAATTCGATATACAATGGAGGAAACTGGTGTATCACATGCGAATGAAAAAAGAACATGCCTCGATAATAATTCTTTAGCATTTCCCACTCCTCATTTTTCACCACTGGTGGTAATTGTAGTAAATCTCCTATAAAAAGAACTTGAACTCCGCCGAATGGTCTTTCATTTCTTCTCACTTTTCGCATCATGAAATCCATCGCATCCAACACATCAGCACGGAGCATGGAAACTTCATCGATAACCAATAATTCCATATTTCTAATTACAGAACGTTTCACGTTGTTCATCTTAAAATGACGTCCAAGTGAATCGCGATTTTCGAATTTTACAGTGTCAGAAAAATGTGGAAGTTGCTTATTATCAGGAATAAAGGTAGCAAAAGGCAATTGAAACATTGAATGAATTGTTACACCATTTGCATTCAAAGCGGCAATTCCAGTAGGTGCTACAACAACCGTATTTTTATGTGTTGTGGCAATAATTTCTTTTAAAAGTGTGGTTTTTCCGGTTCCTGCTTTTCCGGTTAGGAAGATGGATTTATTAGTTTGATTAATAAATCGGAGAGTGTAATTGGCAGCGGCTGATAATTGTTCCATATGGCGTAAAATTTTAGTAAACAAATATATAGAAAGGATTAGAAATAAAAAAAAGTCCTGATTTCTCAGGACTCAAATTTATTTTTTTTCAGTTGTTTTTTCTTCTTTTTTATCAGAAGCCTTATAATTTTCGTTTAATTCTTTTAAAACTTCATCAGTAATATTATAAGCATCTTTAGCATACAAAATAGTAGCGGCATCACCTGTGCCATATACATAATCGTACCCTTTCTTTTTACCATATTCTTTAATAAAAACTTTAACTTCTTTAATAATAGAATCTCTTAAAACTCCACCTTCTTGCTGTAATTGTTGTAATAAAGCATTTTGCTCCATTCCTAGTTGTTGCTCTCTTTGTGATAATTCAGCACCCTTTTGTTGTGCCCATTGTGGTCCTTTTACTTGTGCATTTTGCTGAAAATTTTGTGCTTCTGCTTGAAAAGCTTTTACTTTTGCTTCTAATGGACGACCCATTTCTTGAGATTTTACTTTGAATTTTTCGTCTTCAGCTTTGAATTTTTCGTATTTTTCTAAAATCTCTGCAGTATCAATATATGCTGTTTTTAAACTTTCTGATTTTCCTTCATTTTGGTTACAAGCTAAAATGCTTAATGCAACGCCTAAAATTAAAATGGCTTTTTTCATTTGGTGTAAATAATTAATAATTTTTGTAAAAGTAATAATAAGTTATCAAGTTACAAATTAGTTGGTTTTTTATTTATTTTTTAATTATAAGAATTTCTTATTTTAAATTTTAAAAATTATAGATTAAAGCTATTAAAAATGGCCTTCGTAGATTCTTTATGATAAATCATTTAAAAAAACACAACAATTATATCAAAAACAGACAAAAAGTGTCTAAAATAGCTTTAAAATAACTTTTACTTGTTTTTTAACACATAAATGTGTGAAGAAAACTCTTTTTTAAAGAATCCTGAAACATTTGAAGCTAAACCGACAAAAAAACCTGAAATAAAATTCATTTTACCTGATTTATATTTTTCTGACAAAAGTGATACATAAAAACTATCAAACCACATTGGTTTAATATCTTCTAAATTCATATTTTGTTTATCAAATAATTTTTCAATTGCTGTTTTTGAAAAATGCCACAAATGTCTTGGCACATCATAAGCTGCCCAAAATTCTTTATAATATTTTGCGTCATACGATTTGAAATTAGGAACAGCAATAATAATGGTTCCAGAAGGTTTCAACAAACGTTTCAATTCAGCAACTTGATGTTCAACATCTGGAACATGTTCTAAAACATGCCACATGGTAATCACATCAAAAGAGTTGCTTTCTAATTTTTCAATCGTATCACCAAATTTAATTCCTTTTCCAACAGCAATTGATTTAGCTTTATCGTTGGGTTCGATTCCTAGAATATCCCAATTTTGATTTTTGCATTCCAAAAGAAAATCTCCTGTTCCGGCACCAATATCTAAAATTCTTCCTTTCAAAGGTTGATAAGAATTAATCAAACTGACTTTATCGCGAATGGCCTTTCTTTTTACTAAGTGATACATTTTTTCAAACAACGTCCGTTTTCCATCCGTGTGCGAAATATAATCTTCAAATTCATAATATGAACCTAGTTTATCCAAAGTAGGTTGCGGATGCGTTTTTAAGAGTTGATATTCTTCATTTAACAACAAGGAAAAAGATTCTCCAGAAACTGAAAAATCTTTAACGGTAATAAAACTTTTATCTTCTAAAAAATTCATTTATTTTATTTTTATGCGAAAGGCTTATTTTAATAGGGTTGACGGCGTTGTTTCACGTGAAACATTTTTACTAGATACTAAAAACTGAGCACTGAACACTTTCTTATCTTCCCATGTATATTAACAACACTGAAATATCACTTGGCGAAACTCCGCTAATACGAGAAGCTTGTGCTATAGTTCTTGGTCGTATTTTATTTAATTTTTGTTTGGCTTCAATTGAAATCGATTGGATTTTATCGAAATTGAAATTATCTGGAATAATCATATCTTCTAAACGAGTTAGTTTATCCGCATTATTTTTTTCCTTTTCGATATAGCCAGAATATTTTACTTGTATTTCAGCTTGCTCAACTACTTCTTGATCCAAATCGTGTTCTTCTATATAAGCAGCTACTTTTTTAAATTTTCTAAAATCTTCTAAATCTAATTGTGGACGAGAGAACACTTTAAACATTTTATCAGGTTGACTCATTGGAGCAGAACCTTTAGCTTCTAATATAGGATTTGCTTCTTCGGGTTTCAAACTTGTTTCTCTGAAGAAATTTACCATTGCTTCCGATTGTGAGAATTTTTGCTCCATACGAATCAATCGCTCTTCTTTAGCTAAACCTATTTCAAAAGCTTTTGGTGTTAATCTAAAATCCGCATTATCTTGACGAAGTAGCGTTCTGTATTCGGCACGCGAGGTAAACATACGATAAGGTTCTTCTGTACCTTTCGTAATTAAGTCGTCAATTAAAACTCCAATATACGCTTCATCTCTTTTTAAGATAAACGGTTCTCTGTTCTGAACTTTTAAAGCTGCATTTATTCCAGCCATTAAACCTTGAGATGCTGCTTCTTCATAACCAGTTGTTCCATTAATTTGTCCAGCGAAATACAAACCTTCCACTAATTTAGTTTCTAGAGTGTGTTGTAATTGCGTAGGAGGGAAGTAATCATATTCGATAGCATAACCAGGTCTGAAAAATTTCACATTCTCAAATCCTGCCACAGAACGCAATGCCTTGAACTGAACATCTTCTGGTAATGAAGTTGAAAATCCGTTGATGTAATATTCACAAGTTGTCCAACCTTCAGGTTCAACAAAAAGTTGATGACGTTCTTTATCTGCAAAACGATTGATTTTATCTTCAATCGAAGGACAATATCTCGGACCTAAACTTTTTATTCTTCCGTTGAACATAGGACTTCTATCAAAACCTTCACGTAAAATATCATGCACTTCTAATGAAGTATAAGACATCCAACAAGAACGTTGTGTTTTTAATGGAGTAGTCAAACTAGAATACGAGAACTTTTCTGGGTGTTCATCACCAGGTTGTTCAACCATCTTAGAAAAATCCAAAGAACGACCATCCACACGTGGGGGCGTTCCGGTTTTCATTCTTCCTGATTCAAAACCAAGTTTCACTAAATCTTCTGTGATTCCAAAAGAAGCACTTTCTCCTGCACGACCACCACCGAATTGTTTATCACCAATGTGAATCAAACCATTCAAAAAAGTTCCGTTTGTCAACACAACCGACTTAGCTTTTATTTCCACTCCAAGTGAAGTTTTTACTCCAACAATCTTTCCTTTCTCGGCTAAAATTCCAGCTACCATTTCTTGGTAGAAATCCAAATTCGGAGTATTCTCCAACATCGACCTCCACTCATCCGAAAAACGCATTCTGTCCGATTGTACTCTTGGCGACCACATCGCAGGTCCTTTTGATTTATTCAACATCTTGAATTGGATGGCGGTCTTATCTGAAACAATTCCGGAATATCCACCCAACGCATCTATCTCGCGTACAATTTGTCCTTTTGCAATCCCTCCCATAGCAGGATTACACGACATCTGCGCAATATTTTGAAGATTCATTGTCACCAAAAGGGTAGAGCAACCCATGTTGGCCGCAGCAGCTGCAGCTTCACAACCGGCATGACCGGCGCCCACAACAATTACATCATATTGATTTAAAAACATCTTTTATAAATATTATGTTCCACGTGAAACATTTAAAAAAATTCTTAGTTTATAAGCTTAATGTTCCACGTGAAACATTTGCATTTTTTCATCTTCCTTTAAACGCATCAATGCTTCGTCTTCAGGGGATTTATCCTTGTAACCGCAATAATGTAACACGCCGTGAGACAATACCCTTCTTAATTCATCTTCAAAAGATACATTAAAATCAGAAGCATTATCTTGAACACGCTCAACAGAAATAAAAATGTCGCCTTGTACTAAATTTCCTACTGTGTAATCAAAACTGATAATATCAGTTAAAGTATCATGATCTAAATATTCAACATTAATTTTATGTAAATATTCATCATCACAAAAGATATAATTAATCTCGCCTTCATCAAATCCTTCAGATTCAATAATTCTAGAAATCCACTCTTCATATACAGATTCATTTTCCAAAGAAAACTCCGTTTCATAATTAAAACTAATCATTGTTTTTAAAATAATTTTGAACCCTTTGATTAAAATTGGGCTGCAAAGGTAAGCTTTGTCTATTTAATATTTCAACACTATTTATATATTCTTTTAATTCCTTTGTAAGTGGAATAGTTGTACCAGTGTAATTTTTGTCATTAGTTTTCGACTGACGCTTAGTGTCTTCTCCTTGTTGTTGAATTGCCTTTTCGAGCTTTAAAAGTTCGTGTTTTAAATTCAACATCTTTTGTAATGTTTCATTTTTGAAACCTTTATTGATAAGCTGTTTTTCTATTTCTTTCATCTGATTCAACACATTCTGACCTTGACCGGTCATTCCTTCTTTTTCTAGAGCTTTTTGTAAAGCATCACGCAATTGTCGTTGCTCTTTAAGAATTTCTAATACTTTACCTGCATTACCTTCTGAACCGTTTTCACCTTCTTGAGAACCTTCTCCAGATTCGCCTTTACCATCTTTTCCTTTTTGTTTTCCTTCCCCTGGTTTTTGCCCAGGTTTCTCTCCTGGCTTCATACCTTCTTTCATTTTTTCACCTAAACCATCTTGCTTTTTAATAATGTCTGGTAATTGCATTCCAGAACCTTGACCTTTACCTGGTTTTGGTTTTCCTTGACCTTGACCTTGCATTTCCATACTTATTTGGCTTTGTACATTGCTTAAAAAGTCAGCCAAGCGGTTAGCAGAAGTTAAAACATATTGTTGATGAGAAACGCCTTTAACAATATTATTATCAGCAAGTGTTTCTAAACTCTTGTCTAGATTGTAATGAATCTCTCCAACTTCTTTTAGGATTGTTTCTGTTATTTGAGGATTTCGCATCGAGACAGCAAACAAGCTATCATCGACATGTTTAAACTGTAACTTCAAATCTTGCTGTCTTTTTAATACTTTATTTAATTCTAAAGAGCGTATTTGTGTAGCGTTAGTAGTTTTAATCAACGATTCTTCATCAAATGAAAAAGCTAATAAATTATCTAGAATTTGACGAAGTAATTTAGCATCTTCAGCCATTTCTTTCATATCACCAGCAGACATAGAAGCAGACATTTTCTGACCCATTTCTTTCATCTTTTTAGATGCAGATTTCTGCTTAGGTTTTGCCTTTTGTTGGTTTTGTTTTTGCAATTCATTAGAAGCTTTTTCTAAATCTTTTTTTACATCTTCTTGTTCATTCTTGTCATTAGGAATGTCCATAGGAGATTTTAATTCTTTATTTTCTTTGTCTAATTCTTGTAACTCTTTTTGAATTGCTTCAAACTCTTTATTGATTTCATCTTGATTATTTTGTGTGTTTTCCTTTAAGTCATCTGAAAGTTTATCTTGTTTTTCAGAAAGCTTATCTAATTTATCAGCAATTTGTTCCGCTTTTTTTTCAACATAGAAACGTTTTGTTAACTCTACCAATTGTTCTAAATTCTGTTTTTGATTTTTTGCATTTTGTTTTAATTTATCTGCTTTATCAAAAAGTTCTTCTTTCTCTAATTTTTTAGAAAGCTCTTCCAGTTCCTTTAACAATTTTTCGTTTTTCTCCGACTGCTTTTCTGCTTCTTCTAATCTTCGGAGTAATTCCTCTTTTTCCTTATCTTGAGATTTTGGATTAAATTCTTCTAAATTTTCAGATAACTTTTTAGTAAATTCTTTCATCATTTCGTCTTGCTGTTTTTGACGATTGATAAAATCTTCGACTTTCTTTTGGTCTTTAAAATCTAAATTAGATTTTTCTTTGTTTATTTTTTGTAATTTATCCAATTCCGAAAGCTGCTTTTCTTGATTTTGAAGAGATTTTTCTAAACTATTAATGTTTTCATTTTGTTCTTGTAATTGTTTGTCTTCTTTTTGGTCATCAGTAAGTTCATAATGAAGAAAAATCGACGATTTTGTACTTTTGAAACTGTTAACTACATCATTATCAAATACTTCAAAATAATATTCATAATTAACACCTTCTTCAATCGATAAACCATTAGGAAACGAATAAATAAATTGATCAACCGCTTGCTTATTAATCGCTAAATTCGCTTTTCGCGTTGCAGAAGGATTTCCTTTTGGATAAAAAACAACTTGTAACTTAGATAAACCATGATCATCGGCAACTTGACCAATCATCATTTTAGATTTTAATTTTAATGAATCAGGAGCGATTTGAACAGAGATTGTTGGATATTGATCTTTAATCGTAGCAATTTGATAAGACAATTTTTCAAACTCGTTGATATTTCTATTCGATGTAATTACTTCGTAACTCAAATTATCCAATATTCTTCTTGAAAGCGAAAAGTTATTTTCTTTATTAGCAAAAACACTAACTTGATTATTCGTTTTGAAACTAACTTTATCAGTTGCCAAAGCATTAATCCTCCAATTCACAACTGTACCTTCGGGAACGACAGCGTTTCCAGTTCCTTGAATAACTTCGGATTTTTTTCCTAAATAAGAAGGGTACTGCAACACCATTTCAAAGTTGGCAATAGTTGGAACATCAACCACATTAATCTGATACTCTTTCGAATTTAATCCATTCGCTAAAAGTGAAAAAGTAACATCTTTTGATAATTTTGAAAATGTGTATTCGAAAACTCCTGGTTTTGTACTTTGTAAAAAATATTCTTCATCACCAATTTGAATCGCAATATTTTCAGGCATAACTTTTCCTTGCGTTTTTACTTGTAGTACAAAATCAGAATTCTGTTGAGCTGTTAACGATTTATTCAAAACAACAAATTCAAATGGAGCAGGCGGAGCGAATTTGGTTTCATAATTCACCACGCGAGCAAAACTATTGGAAATGATTTCGGAATTTCCTGTAACGAAAAACAAAATCAATAACAGAATAGGAAGAATTGCATAAGGCAAAAACTTTTTGTTCTTGGCGAAATTCACAGCATTTGAAAACGGAATCGGTTGTAACGAAGCTGCTTTTTGTTCGATAGAAGCCGCTAATAATTCAGAAGTTTGACTTTGATTTGCCAATTGTAGAAAGTTCAACAACTTATCTTGCACTTCAGAAAAATGATTACCGATGATTTGAGAAGCTTGCTCGTAATTGATTCCTTGTTGTAATTTGAATAATTTAAACAGTGGAAAAGCAATGAATCGAATCAATAAAAACAATTCTACTCCTACGAACAACCAGAATAAAATAGTTCTTCCAGATGTGGATAACCATAAAAAGTATTCAATCAATAAAGTAAAAATGAAATATAACAAACCCAATCCGATGAAAAGAATAACTCCTTTTATCAGTTCATTGGTGTAAAACTTCTTTATAAACGCTTCGAGTTTATCGAAAATGATGCCTTTTGCTTCCAAAATTGTTGATATACTGTTTATAACCGATAAAAATACAACATCTTGTGTGATTAGTCAATAGGTTTTTAGTGAAACTTAACATTTGTAGTGTAGGATTGTTAATAACCATAAGATTTTCTAAATTCAAAATTCTTACTTCTAAATTGTAATCGTATCTTTGCACAAAATTTAATAAAATGTCTGTAAGAGTAAGATTTGCACCAAGTCCAACAGGACCTTTGCATATTGGTGGTGTTCGTACCGCTTTATTCAATTATTTATTTGCTAAAAAACATGGTGGTACTTTCTATTTACGAATTGAAGATACCGATCAAACCCGTTTTGTTCCAGGAGCAGAAGCCTATATTTTTGAAGCTTTAGAATGGTTAGGAATTGCACCAGATGAAACTGTAGGAAAGAATGAAAAATTTGGACCATATCGTCAAAGCGAACGTAAAGCGATGTACCAACAATATGCTGACCAATTAATTAATTCAGGTTGGGCGTATTATGCTTTTGATAGCGCAGAGAGTTTAGATGCGATGCGAAAAGAAGCAGAAGCTAACGGAAAAACGTTTATTTACAATCATTCAGTAAGAGAGCAATTGGATAACTCGTTGACGGTTTCACGTGAAAAAGTGGAGGAGAGAATTGCAAATGCTGAGCATTATGTTATCCGTTTTAAAACACCTGTGAATGAAATTTTAGAATTAAAAGACATCATTCGTGGCGATATTAAATTTGATACGAATTTATTAGACGATAAAGTTTTATTCAAATCGGATGGAATGCCAACCTATCATTTAGCGAATATTGTGGATGACCATTTGATGGAAACTTCGCATGTAATTCGTGGTGAAGAATGGTTGCCATCGATGCCATTACACGTTTTATTATACAAAGCCTTTGGCTGGAACGCACCAGAATTTGCTCATTTACCATTGATTTTAAAACCAATTGGAAACGGAAAATTATCAAAACGTGATGGTGATAAAATGGGATTCCCAGTATTTCCTTTGGAATGGAAAACAGAAGAAGGAACTTCATCAGGTTACAGAGAAAATGGATTTTTCCCTGAAGCGGTGATCAACTTTTTAGCTTTATTAGGTTGGAACGACGGTACCGAACAAGAGATTTTCTCATTAGAAGAACTGGTAGAAAAATTTGATTTGAACCGAATTCATAAAGCAGGAGCGAAGTTTGACCCTGAGAAAAACAAATGGTTCAATCATCAGTATTTAATAGGCAAAAGTGATAAGGCATTAGCCATAAGTTTTTCTGAAGATTTAGAAAAAAGAGGTGTTTCTACAACAATAGATTTAGAAAGAGTTGTGTCCTTAATTAAAGAAAGAGCGCATTTTGTGAATGAATTTTGGGATTTAGCCGATTATTTCTTTGAAGCTCCAACATCTTACGATGAAAAAGCATCGAAAAACTGGAAAGAAGAAACACCAGGTTTAATGCAACAAGTGATTTCGGAATTAGAAAAAATAGAAGATTTTACTTCTGCAAACATCGAAACCTTATTAAAAGAATGGATGACAGCTAACGAAATTGGAATGGGGAAAGTAATGCAACCTTTACGATTAAGTTTAGTTGGAGCTTTAAAAGGCCCACATTTATTCGACATCATCGAAATGATTGGAAAAACCGAAACGGTGAGAAGAATTGAAAAAGCGATTGCTAGTTTATAAAAAAGAAAACCCTCTGAAATTCAGAGGGTTTTTTATTAAAGATAAATTGTAATCTGACCACTAATCAAACCTATATTCCCTTTCATTTTTTCGCCAAGTAATTCTACTTTGTCGTTGTTTTTTAAATTTCCGAAGAAGTTGGTTAAACCATATTGGTAGCCAATTCTTGCTCTTACATTTTTGATTCCGCCGTTAATTCCAACGTAGAAATTGGCGTTTATTTTTGAAACATCTACAATGTCTTTAGCAATTAAACCGGGTTGGTCTAGTAATAAATTATTTTCGTCATCTTTATCAATTCCTAATTTACCATTTATTTGTAAAACTGGTCCAAATTCTAAATTCAAATGGTCTTCAATTGCCACGTAACTTGGTACAATGTAAATTTGAACCGCCGACATTTTGTACATTGTTTTACCTTGCAACAGCCCATTTTGTGATGGAATTGAAAAATTACTATCTGTAAAAAACATTCCAAAACTCATTTGCCAATTATTATAATAATTTCCTCTAACACTCAATCCACCAATCCATCCAGTTTCTGGAGTCACAGAAAAATTATCTGTATAAATACTCATTTGGGTTAAACCCGCCCCAATTCCTATTCGGTTACTGTCTTTGTGTCCGCGTTGTGCTAGGGAAACACTTGAAATCATCACAAACAAAACAACTAATTTCTTCATTATTATAAATTTAGGCGCCAAAAGTAAACTTAATAATTTGTATTCTGTAACTTTTTACTTAAAAAAGCGTATAACTACAAATCTAAAAACTATAAATTATGGAGTTTATTATGTTTCCAATTTTATTTATTGGAGTAATTGTTCTTTTTTCTTCTTTCTTTACTGTAAAACAACAAACATCGGTTGTTATTGAACGTTTTGGAAAGTTCATGAGTATTAGAAACTCGGGTTTACAGCTTAAAATCCCTATCATAGATAGAATTGCTGGAAGAGTAAATCTAAGAATTCAACAACTTGATGTTATTATCGAAACAAAAACCAAAGACAATGTGTTCGTAAAAATGAAAGTTTCGGTACAATTTAAAGTCATTCAAGAAAAAGTATATGAAGCT
This sequence comes from Flavobacterium sp., assembly GCF_035299005.1. Classification (GTDB taxonomy): domain Bacteria; phylum Bacteroidota; class Bacteroidia; order Flavobacteriales; family Flavobacteriaceae; genus Flavobacterium. The sequence goes on along the minus strand of NZ_DATGXL010000014.1, from coordinate 420,519 downwards.
TTTTATAAATTAGAATATCCACATGATCAAATTACTGCCTATGTATTTGATGTAGTGCGTGCCGAAGTTCCTAAATTAAAATTAGATGATGTATTTGAACGTAAAGATGATATTGCAATTGCGGTTAAACGTGAATTAAACGAAGCAATGATGGCATATGGTTATGACATTATCAATACTTTAGTAACCGATATTGACCCAGATATTCAAGTAAAAAATGCAATGAATAGAATTAATGCTGCAGACAGAGAAAAAACAGCAGCAGAATTTGAATCTGAAGCTCAACGAATTAGAATTGTTGCAAAAGCAAAAGCAGAAGCAGAAAGTAAACGCTTACAAGGTCAAGGTATTGCCGATCAACGTAGAGAAATTGCTCGTGGACTGGTAGAAAGTGTTGAAGTATTAAATAATGTAGGAATCAATTCTCAAGAAGCTTCGGCATTGATTGTGGTTACACAACATTATGACACCCTACAAGCAATTGGCGCTGATACAAATAGTAATTTAATTTTATTACCAAATTCACCACAAGCTGGAAGTGATATGTTGAATAATATGGTAGCTAGTTTTACTGCAAGTAACCAAATAGGTGAAACCATGAAAAACCAACCAAAACGTTCAAAGAAAAAAGACGATCATACATCAACCGATTATAATCCATCGGATACTTCAAATGAAGTTTCTTAATTTAATCCAAACCCATTTTCAAAACCATCAATTTTAATTGGTGGTTTTTTTATAACCAAATGTTACGAATCTATCCATTTAGTGATAATTTTTGAAATGTTATTACAAAAAAAGAAAAATTGAATAAAATTAACTTCTTTTTAGATCAAAAATTAAAATAAAGCGATTTAAGCTACTTTTACTAATAGCCACATAAAAACACTTTACCTGAAAAAGATTTTTTCTTACAAACAAACTATTAAAGTTGTTTTTTAAAGTTTTTAATTATTAAAAATTACTTTTAATAGTTTTTAACAATGATAATAAAAAAATATTTTAAAATTAATTTTAATTTATAATATCTATTTTAATTCATTTGAAATAAAAAAACCTGCAAACATAATTTTGCAGGTTTGAAGTCTTAATTCTTAACACAAAAATCTTAATACTTTTTATTGTTCTGAAATTTTTGCCCAAGTATCTCTTAAACCAACTGTTTTGTTAAAAACTAATTTTTCAGCGGTTGAATCTCTATCTACACAAAAATAACCTAAACGTTGGAATTGGAAATGATCTAATTCTTTTGAAGTAACTAAACTTGGTTCCACGTAACCTGTAATTACTTTTAATGAATTTGGATTGATAAATTCTTTAAAATCAACTTCTTTGTCTTTATCTGGACTTTCATTGGTGAATAATCTATCATACACACGAACTTCGGCTTCTTTTGCATGTGGAATAGAAACCCAATGAATAGTTCCTTTTACTTTTCTTTGGCTAGCTTCGGTTCCACTTCCTGATTTAGAATCTACATCGTAAGTAGCGTGAATTTCGGTAATATTTCCGTTTTCATCTTTTACAACTGATTCACCTTTAATGATATACGCATTTTTTAAACGCACTTCAGTTCCTAAAGTCAAACGGAAAAATTTCTTATGTGCTTCTTCTTGAAAATCTTCTCTTTCGATATATAATTCTTTAGAAAATGGCACTTTTCTGTATGTCATTACTTCTTCTTCCGGATTATTTTCGGCTTCTAACCACTCTTCTTGTCCTTCTGGATAATTTGTAATTACTAATTTCACTGGATCTAAAACTGCCATTACACGAGGTGCTACTTTGTTTAAATCTTCACGAACACAGAATTCTAAAAGCGAAACATCAATCAAATTATCACGTTTTGCAATACCGATTGTATTAGCAAAATTTACAATAGAATTTGGTGTATAACCTCTTCTTCTCATTCCTGAAATGGTACTCATTCGCGGATCATCCCAACCTGTAACGTGCTTTTCTTCAACTAATTGCAATAATTTACGTTTAGAAACAACAGTATGTGATAAATTTCTACGTGCAAATTCTCTCTGTTTTGGTCGTACTTTCGTAGGATCATAAATTTGATTCAAAAACCAATCATATAATTCACGATGAGGTAAAAATTCTAACGTACAAAATGAATGCGAAATTTGCTCTAAATAATCACTTTCACCATGTGCCCAATCATACATTGGATAAATACACCAATCATTTCCTGTTCTGTGGTGATGTGCATGCATGATACGATAAATAATAGGATCGCGCATCAACATATTGTTAGCACCCATCGAAATTTTAGCACGTAAAACGTGAGTTCCTTTTTCGAATTCTCCGTTTTTCATACGTGTAAATAAGTCTAAATTTTCTTCGATTGAACGATTTCTGTAAGGAGAATCTGTTCCAGGTTGCGTAGGAGTTCCTTTTTGTTGCGCCATTTCTTCCGAAGTTTGGCTGTCTACATACGCTTTATCTTTTTTGATTAATTCCACTGCCCAATCATACAATTGTTGGAAATAATCAGAAGCATAACATTCTTTATCCCATTTAAAACCTAGCCATTCTACATCGCGTTTAATTGCATCAACGTATTCTTGTTCTTCTTTAGATGGATTGGTATCGTCGAAGCGAAGGTTAACTGGAGCCTTGTAATCGATTCCTAATCCGAAATTTAAGCATATAGCACTTGCGTGTCCTACATGTAAATAACCATTTGGTTCTGGTGGAAAACGAAAACGTAATTTATCTTTTGACAAACCATTTTTTAAATCTTCTTCAATGATTTGTTCTATAAAATTCAATGATTTTTCTTCTGTTGACATAGTATCAAAAATTTATGCAAAGATATATAAAGTTTCATGGTTTAATAGTTTAAAATTGGGTAAAAGTTGGTAAATTTGGTATATAATAAAAGAAAAAATGGGAACCATTAAATTACAAAATATCCGAACATTCTCTTACCATGGTTGTTTGATTGAGGAAGGAAAAATTGGCTCAGATTATAGTGTAGATTTGGAAGTAAAAACAGATTTACGCAAATCATCTCAAACCGATGAGTTATCAGATACCATTGATTATGTACTACTTAATAAAATAGTGGTAGAAGAAATGGCGATTCGCTCTAAATTATTAGAACATGTTGCCCAACGCATTATTACCAGATGTTTTGGGGAAATTCCTTCAATTTCAAGAATAAAATTAGCAGTTTCAAAACTAAATCCGCCAATTGGTGGTGATGTACAAGCTGTTACTATTGAGATGGAAGAGTTTAGAAATTAAAAAAGAGCTTTAAAAGCTCTTTTTAATTATTCTAATCTGTACTTTCTTCCTTTATATAAATTGCTTGATGCTACAATATGAGCCAAAGCATCCTTTGCTAATTCTTTATTCAGTGGAGTTGGAATTAATTCGGTATCGCTTTTTACTTTAAATTGTAATGGTTTTGCATTCGGATTCATAATAATGACATCATTTTCAACACGAAAAGCATATGTTTCATGAAACAACATTATAGTTCTTCCTTTAATTCCTTTTGGTAATTTTATTAGATTTCTTCCAGGCATAGTTGAATTTGTGGTAATACCTGATAATGCTAAAACAGTCGAAGGAATATCCATTTGACTTGCTAAATTATCATAAGTTGTTCCTTTTTTAACATTAGGAGCAATAATTAAAGCTGGTATATGAAACTTATTAATTGGAACTAAATTTTTTCCATAAGTTCTAGTATTATGATCAGCAATTACAACAAAAATTGTGTTTTTAAAATAGGCTTCTTTTTTAGCCAATTCAAAAAATTTACCTATTGAAAAATCAGCATATTTCATGGCGTTATTTACAGTGTTTTTAGGTTTTTCATACAATTCTATTCTCCCCTCTGGAAATTCAAAAGGTTCATGATTAGATGTTGAAAACATTAAAGAAAAGAATGGTTTTTTACCTAAAGATTTAAAATAATCATTTGCTTTAACAGCTAAATCTTCATCAGAATAACCCCAAGTTCCTTTCATTGCATATTTTTTACCGTCTGTATCAAAATCGGTTTCATCAATAATATTTTTAAAACCATTTCCGTTAAAAAAAGAAGCCATGTTATCAAAATTTGCCATACCACCATATATAAAACTGGTATCATAATTTTGCTTACCAAAAACTTCAGCTAATGTAAAAAAACCTTGTTGTGCACCACTTAATTTCACTACACTTTCAGAAGGATTAGGTAAAAAACCAGAAGTTACTTGTTCAATTCCTCTTACACTTCGAGTTCCGGTACAATATAAATTAGTAAATAACAAACCCTCTTTACTCAATTTATCTAATTCAGGGGTCAATGGTAATCCGTTTAAACAACCAACATATTCAGCACCTAAACTTTCTTGTAAAAAGATAACAACATTGTATTTTGGTTGTATAGTATCAGGTTTTATATGATGTAAAAAAGGTATTTCTGGATTAATGAATTCAGTAACATCCATGTATTTTTTTACCCTTGTATAAGCTTCTAATTCATCCATTTTACCATATTTCTTAACATCGCCTTCATTCTTAATTGAATAAGCTGCAAATGCAACTGTATAAAGCGAATTCAAACCTAATGAATTAGTCATTTGATCTGAACAAAATATTGCATTACTAGCATTAATTGGACGCTTTGTTGTTAAACTACCTCTAGCTCCAAAAAACAAGAAAAACGCAACTATTGGAAATAAAAATAATTTTGTTTTGTAAGCACTTTCAATTGGATAAAATAATTTTTTACCTTGTTTAAAAGCAAAAAATAAAGCAACAACAAGTAAAATTGTAGTAATAATTAATGAAGGTAAATAACTTTTTATTAATGTTCCAACCACTTCTTTTGGATAAATTAAATAATCTAAAAACAATCGATTTGGGCGTGTATCATATTGATTAATAAAATCTAACGTAGATAATTCCATCAATAGAAATAGAAATAAAATAAAAATAAAATAAACGTTTAAAAACTTTTTAAAATAGTTTAAAGAGGAATCAGGAAGCAAAGAAATAAGAACAGTTGGTAAAAAAGCAACATAACAAAGAATTATCAAATCAAAACGAATACCTATTGTAAATAATTGCCAATAATTTTCATTCTCAATAACACGTTCTTTGAAAATAAAAAATAAAATAATTCTACTAATTGTTGTGATTATTAATCCAATTAAAAAAAAATTGAGTATTGGTTTCAGATAACGTAAATTCTTCATAATTAATCAACTATTTAATTGATACAAAAGTAAACTTAAAAAGGAATTATTTCTACTTAATAAATGCTTAATATTTTTGGAAAAGAGGAAATAAAATGTAAATTTGCAGTCCGTTCAAATAATGGCGTCGTGGCCGAGCGGCTAGGCAGCGGTCTGCAAAACCGTCTACTCCGGTTCGAATCCGGACGATGCCTCTAAAACCTTCTAAGAAATTAGGAGGTTTTTTTATTTAATTTTTAAATAAAATTTAAATTAGAATAAGAATTTCTATCTCGTTTCTTCAATTTTATCAACTACTTTTTCTTTAAATCCAGGAAAAATTCCTTGTAATAAAAAGAATACACCAAAAATGATTAATATAAAACTTATCACTCTTTTAATTTTATAAATATTAACAGGAGTAAGTCGGTGTTTTAATTGTTTTGCTAAAATAATTTTTACTACATCTATCGCTAAGTAAAAAAACAAAGTAGCTGTGAAAAAAGTAAAAACTCTTGACGGAATCATTTGTAGTCTTGGTCCTTGTGTAATAATAACCATCATCCAAAAACCTAATATTCCAATGTTAATTACATTCAAGAAAAAACCTTTAAAAAACAATCCTAAATAGTTATTTTTAGGAATATCATCAATGTCTTTTTCTTCATCAATTACAAATTTTTTCTTTAATTGAGTATAAGAAATTACACCATAAACCGACATAATTAATCCACCAATTATATATAAATTTGGATTATCTTTAAACTGTGCTAAGATTTGATTGGATGCAAAATAAGCAATTAATATAAAAATGATATCGCTAAAAATAATACCACAATCTAAAGTAAAAGCTGCTTTAAATCCTTTTGTAATACTAGTTTCTAGTAAAACGAAAAAACCAGGTCCGATAGAAATTGCAAGTAAAAATCCCCAAGGAATAGCAGCTAAAATATCTTGTATAATCAAGTGTTCAGTATTCAGTTATTAGTATTCAGTATGTTTAATAAAATACGAATTTACGAAAAATCTGCCAACAAAAAACAGAACAATCATTACTATTATTTTGCTTGTTCAATTGTTCCACCAGCTATTTTCTTTTCGTTAATTTGTTTTGGTTTACCATAAATAGTGATTTCACCACCCGCTCTTGTTTTTGCATCTACTAAATCCGTTGCATATACATCAGCCATTCCACCAGCGTTTACAGTAACTACAGTTTGTTCTGTTTTACAATCTTGACCATCATATTTTCCACCAGAATTTGATAAAATATCTTGGTTTTTAACAGTTCCTTTTGTGGTTACAATACTACCTTGCGAAACACGAACTTGTAATCTATCGGCTTGTAAATTAGTTAGTTTTACTTCAGAACCTTCTTTACAAATGATATCAAAATTAATCGCAGAAATTTCATCTTTTGAAGCAATTCTACTTCCTTCATTTGCTTCTATAGCGTCTATTTTTTTGTAGTAAACAGTTGCTGAAACATCGTCACCACTTAACATTTTTGTTAAAGGCATTCTGATTTTTAATTCACCACTTTTATTAATTACTTCTACTTCTTGCGAATTTGCTCCTGTTAAAATTATTTTATTTTCAGTAGAAGCCACTAAATTGACATCTATTTTATCAAAAGCGGTTACTTTAGTAAAATCACCAACGTTTTTTTCGGTTTGAGCTATTCCAAATGAAAAGATGGAACAAGTTATAAAGGTTAAAAATGTATTTTTCATAATAATTTATATATATTAAAATAGAAAAGTAATAGTAGAATTAATGTTATTAATAATTGAAAAATAGCTAGTTTTAGTCTTGATGAAAATGATTTTTTTAGAATTAAATCAAATAATAAAAACAAACTAAAACCTATAAATAATACAAATGCAATTATAAAACCTATTAAATGGTTCTCGTTAGTATTAAATTTATAAGTTAACACAAACAATAAGAAAAAGATAAAAAAAGCACTTCCAATTACACTAAAAAACGAAATATTTCTTTTTATAAATTCAACTACTTTCATCTTATTATGAGATTTCTCCTTACGTCGAAATGACAACTTTGTGTCTAACTATTCACTAATTACTTTTCAATTATCACTAAAATTATTCTCTCTTTCTCAAATAATGAAAATCCAATTGTTTTTTTACTAAATCAGCATTTTTTACTTTAACGTAAATTTCGTCTCCTAATTGTAAAATGTTTTTAGAAACTTCACCTACTAAAGCATATTGTTTATCATCAAAGGTGTAATAATCATCTCTAATTTCTCTAATTCTAACCATTCCTTCGCATTTGTTTTCGATGATTTCTACATAAATTCCCCATTCGGTTACTCCAGAAATTACACCTAAAAACTCTTCGTCTTTATGATCTTGCATGTATTTTACTTGCATATATTTCACAGAATCGCGTTCGGCTTGAGCGGCTAAACCTTCCATTTGTGAAGAATGCACACATTTTTCTTCGTATTCTTCTTCACTTACACTTTTTCCACCGTCTATGTAATATTGTAACAAACGGTGTGCCATAACATCCGGATAACGTCGAATTGGTGATGTAAAATGACTATAATAATCAAAAGCTAATCCGTAGTGACCAATATTTTCAGTCGAATACGCAGCCTTACTCATACTTCTAATTGTAAGCGTATCCACTAAATTTTGCTCTTTTTTACCCACAACTTCTGAAAGTAAATTATTCAACGAACTTGAAATATCTTTTTTAGAACGGAAATTTATCGAATAACCAAACTTAGCAATTACGGTTTGAAGATTGATTAATTTATCTTCATTAGGCTCATCGTGAATTCTGTAAATGAAAGTTTTCTTTTGTTTCCCAATGAATTCTGCTACTTTTCTATTGGCTAACAACATGAATTCTTCAATCAAATGATTCGCATCTTTACTTTGTTTGAAATAAACTCCAATTGGTTCCGCTTCTTCATTCAAATTGAATTTTACTTCTACTTTATCAAACGAAATGGCTCCAGCTGCCATTCTTTTTCTACGAAGAATTTTAGCTAATTCATCCATTTTTAAAGTAGCGTCAACTATTGGTTTTGGAACGATGTATTCGCTTCCAGTTAATGAAATTTCAGCTGGAATAACATCACTTTTAGTTTCTATTATACTTTGTGCTTCTTCATATGCAAAACGTTGATCAGAATACGTTACGGTTCTTCCAAACCATGCATCTAAAACTTCTGCTTTATTATTCAGTTGAAAAACAGCTGAAAACGTATATTTTTCTTCATGTGGACGAAGTGAGCAAGCAAAATTTGATAACACTTCTGGAAGCATTGGAACCACTCTATCTACTAAATAAACCGAAGTGGCTCTTTTATAAGCTTCATCATCTAAGATAGTTCCTTCTTGAAGATAATGCGAAACATCGGCAATATGTACTCCGATTTCATAATTTCCGTTTTCTAAGACTTGAAACGATAACGCATCATCAAAATCTTTAGCATCTTTTGGATCAATCGTAAACGTTAAAACATCACGCATATCGCGACGTTTTTTAATTTCTTCTTCTGTTATTGAAGTATCAATTTTATTTGCATACGCTTCTACTTCAATTGGAAAATCATAAGGTAAACCATATTCTGCTAAAATTGCATGAATTTCGGTGTTATGTTCGCCTGGTTTTCCTAATACTTTTATCACTGAACCAAATGGAGAATCGGCTTTTTTAGGCCAATCTTCTAAAGTTACTAAAACAACATCTCCGTGTTCTGCATCACCAATTTTATTTTTTGGAATGAAAATATCAGTATACATTTTAGCATTGGCAGTCGTTACAAAAGCAAAGTTTTTTTGCACATCTATAACCCCAACAAATTCTGATTTTTTACGTTCTAAAATTTCTAAAACTTCTGCTTCTGGTTTACGTGAACTTCTTCTATTATAAATGTAAGCTTTCACTTTATCACCATCTAAAGCATGATTTAAGTTAATGAAAGGAATAAAAACATCGTCTTCTAATTCATCACAAACAAAATAACCTGTTTTACGAGAAGTCATATCTACAATTCCTTCGTAATATTCTGCTTTGGAAATAATTTGATATTTTCCAATTTCCGTTTCGTGAATTTTATCTTGTGCTTTAAGTATTTTTAAATCTCTAATTATTTCGTTTCGGCTTTTGGTATCGCTTAACTCTAAAACAGCAGCTATTTGTTTATAATTAAAAGATTTAGAAGGTTCTCTTGAAAGTATTTTAAATATTTGTGCAGTAAAATCTTTTGTTTTTTTACCTAATTTTTTTGGTTTCTTACTCATTGTATCATTTGTGTGTGCGTTAATATTTTTTACGGGAACACATGAATATAGCTTTACACTCAGTATTCATATAAAAATTATCTTAGCTATATTTCTAATTAAAGTTGAAAGTTACGAAGAAGAAATTAGAAATCAGAATTAGAAAAATAGAATTAACCAAATTATAACAAAATTGATAAAATGAAAGTTTTCAACATTTATTAAAAACAACAAAAAATATTTTTAATTAAATTTAAATTTATGATGGTTATTATAGTGTGTTAATATGTGGAATAAGTTTTCTTACAGAAGTGATTTTTAAAAGTTATTTATACTTATACAACGAAATTAACAATTAAATAATATTGTAAAGAATTGAAAATTAGTTTAGATGAAATTTTAATTATCAACTTATCAACAGTTGTTCATAGTTGGTTTTATAATTATTTTGTAAATAACTTTTATAATAGATTTCTGTTAATAACTACTAAATAACTATTGATAAATTTCCAACAAAAAAAGATAACTAATCTTGATTTTTTAAATCAAATTTTTGATTACATTTTTTTTCAATACAACCTATAAAAAGTTCTAATATTCTATCCAAAGTTGTTAACAAATGTTGTTAATTTTAAGTTGTCTGATTATCAACGATTTGTAAAAAAGAATTAACATATGATAAAAATCATAGTAGAAAGTTGAATACTTTATTGATTTTTAATGAAATAGATTAAAATTTCATATTGTTTTTATATTTTTTAAAATCTTCTTGTAAAAGTTTGAAATCTATTTTTCCTTTATTTTTTTTCAAGTGTGCTAAAATCAGAAAACTTCTTTCTATTTTTAAGTTTGAACTTTTAAATTTATTAATAACATGAATAAGAGTTCGTTGCACACCAGGAGTTAGTTTGTGAAATAAATTACTTCCATCTGGATCACTAAATAATACCTCTTCCATTTCTTCAGAAATTGGCATTCCATATTTAGATTCATCGGGTTGAAGTTCTACTAAAACAGCATCACCAACATTTATTTTTATTTTTTTTAAAACTTCTTTGTTTAATAAGATATAATGAAAGTTTCCTTTTGGAGCCATTGCCCTACTTACAGTAATTGTATTATTCAAAGTACATTTTACACGTTTATCAATGGTACTTGTTATTAATTCTTCATAAACATCTTTTGGAATTTCAATATATGGTCCGTGTCCTAAATTGTTTTCAGCAAAAAAGTCTATTTTTCCTAGAAATTTCATTTTATTTATTTTTATATACAAAGCTAATTTAATATAAAACAACAAATCATTACTTTTGTAAAATATAATTAACAACACAACTCAAAACATGAAAATTTCAATCGGTAACGACCACGCAGGTCCAGACTACAAAAAAGCTATTGTTCAATTTTTAGAAGAAAAAGGACACACTGTTTTTAATCATGGAACGGATACTTTTGATAGTGTAGATTATCCAGATTTTGGTCATCCTGTAGCATATGATATTGAATCCAAAAAAGCTGATTTAGGAATTGTAATTTGTGGCTCTGGAAACGGAATTGCAATGACTGTGAATAAACATCAAGATATTCGTGCGGCTTTATGTTGGACAAAAGAAATTGCTGCTTTAGCTCGCCAACATAATGATGCTAATATTTTAAGTATTCCAGCTCGTTATACTTCTATTCAGCAAGCTGTAGAAATGGTTGATATTTTTTTAAACACACCTTTTGAAGGCGGAAGACATGCTAATCGTGTAAAAAAAATAGCTTGTAAATAATTTTAAATGAGTCACAGTCACGTTCATATCCACAAGCATGAAGTAAAAGCAAAAAATTTAGTTTATTCTATTTTATTGAATTTACTAATTACGGTTGCTCAAATAGTGGGTGGAATTATTTCAGGAAGTTTAGCATTAATTTCTGATGCATTACACAATTTTTCAGATGTGCTTTCGCTAGTTTTTAGTTTAGTGGCTCATAAATTATCACGCAGAAAAGCTTCAATAGATCAAACTTTTGGGTTGAAAAGAGCAGAGCTAATTGCGGCTTTTGTAAATGCAGCTACATTAATTATAGTTGCTTTTATTCTTATTTATGGTGCTGTTGAGCGTTTTTTTCATCCTCATGAGATTAAATCAAATTTAGTAATTTGGTTAGCGGTTTTAGGAATTGCTGTTAATGGTTTATCGGTGATTTTATTAAAAAAAGACGCCGATCATAATTTGAATATGAAGTCTGCTTATTTACATTTATTAACCGATATGATGGCATCTGTAGCGGTTTTAGTAGGCGGATTATTAATGAAGTTTTATGGTTGGTTTTGGGTTGATAGTGTGATGACAATTTTAATTGCAGTTTACTTAATTGTGGTGGGTTATGATTTGATAAAGAAAGCAACAAAAATGTTAATGCTTTTTACACCAGAACACATTGATATTAAAGAAATTGTTAGAGAAGTTCATAAAGTTCCAGGAGCTGGAAAATTACATCACATTCATGTTTGGCATTTAAATGAAGAAGAAATTCATTTAGAAGCGCATTTAGATTGTCCGGAAGATTTTACATTAACTCAATTTGACGAAGTTTTACACCGCATTGAATTAGTTTTGTTTGAAAACTTTGGAATTAATCACATCACAATTCAGCCTGAATTTAAGAAAGAAGATCCAAAAGATTTTATCGTTCAAGATTAGAAATTACAATTAGTTCCATAGAATTCTCAGAATAAAGCGCAAAATAATTAATTGAAGTATTCCAACTACAAAAAATTTTAGTAAAAAAGGGCGCTTTGAAATTTTATGTCGAAAAATTAACATTCCAATAATACCACCAAATAATCCTCCTAAAAAAATTAACCACAACAAACGAATTTCCGAAATACGGTTACCATTTTTTCTGGCCATTTTTTTGTCATAACCCCAAACAAAAAGAGTTATTAAATTTATAATCAATAAATATAATAATATTGGTTCCATAAGGTATATAATTTTATTCAAAGATAGTATTTTAGCATTTCAATTTTTATTTACTATGACTAATATTCAATTCATTCAAAACCAAACCAATTTTGCTGTAAAAAGTATTGAAGCTACTATAAAATTACTTTCTGAAGATTGCACAATTCCATTTATTTCACGTTATCGAAAAGACCAAACAGGAAATTTAGATGAGGTTCAAATCGAAACGATTTCTAAATTAAACAAGCAATATGATGAAATTATCAAGCGAAAAGAAAGTATTTTAAAGTCAATTGAAGAGCAAAATGCGCTTTCTCCTGAATTGAAATCTAAAATTGAAAATAGTTTCGATTTACAAGAATTAGAAGATTTCTATTTGCCTTACAAAAAGAAGAAAAAAACAAAAGCCGATGTCGCTCGTGAAAACGGATTAGAACCTTTGGCAAAAATCATCATGAGTCAAAAAAATGATGATATTGAGTTTTTAGCTTCAAAATATTTGAATACAAACGTTAAAAACGAAGACGAAGCCTTACAAGGTGCTCGCGATATTATAGCTGAATGGATTAACGAAAATATCTTTATTCGTAAAAATTTACGTCGCCTATTTCAACGAAAAGCAGAAATTACAACTAAAGTAGTAAAAACCAAAAAAGAGGATGAAGGTGCTCAAAAATTTTCCCAATATTTCGACTGGGCTGAACCAATTGCTAAAGCACCATCTCATCGTTTATTAGCCATGTTGCGTGCCGAAGCAGAAGGTTTTGTGAAATTAAATGTAGCTATCGAAAAGGAAGAAGCTATTGATTTTATAGAAGAAAATATCATTAAAAACAAAAATTCAGAAGCAACAACACATTTAGAATTAGCCATTAAAGACAGTTACAAACGCTTGTTAGAACCTGCTATTTCAAACGAAACGTTACAAGAAGCTAAAGCTAAAGCCGATATCAAAGCAATTGATGTTTTTTCAGAAAATTTACGTCAGTTGTTGTTAGCACCGCCTTTAGGTGAAAAAAGAATCTTAGCCATCGATCCAGGTTATAGAACGGGTTGTAAAGTGGTTTGTTTGGATGAAAAGGGAGATTTATTAAACAACGAAACCATTTACCCACACGCACCACAAAACGATACTGCTATGGCTATGAAAAAAATCCGTTCTATGGTGAATGCGTACAACATTGAAGCGATTTCTATTGGTAACGGAACTGCTTCTCGTGAAACTGAATTTTTCATTAAAAAAATCGCTTTTGATAAACCCGTACAAGTTTTTGTAGTTTCAGAGGCAGGAGCATCTGTGTATTCGGCGAGTAAGATTGCGCGTGAAGAATTCTCAAATTATGATGTTACCGTTCGTGGTTCGGTTTCAATTGGAAGAAGATTAAGTGACCCATTGGCCGAATTGGTAAAAATTGATCCAAAATCTATAGGGGTTGGACAATATCAGCACGATGTGGACCAAACGAAATTACAATTAGCATTAGACAGCACAGTAATTAGTTGTGTGAATTCAGTTGGAATTAACATCAACACAGCTAGTAAATCGTTGTTGAGTTATGTTTCTGGAATTGGAGAAAAAATGGCGGAAAATATTGTTGCTTATCGTTCGGAAAACGGACCTTTTGAAGATAGAAAGCAATTGAAAAAAGTACCGCGTTTGGGTGAAAAAGCGTACCAACAAGCGGCAGCTTTTATTAGAATTCGCGATGGAAAAAACCCGTTGGATAACTCGGCAGTACATCCAGAAGCGTATCCAATTGTAGAAAAAATGGCAAAAGATTTAGGTATTAAAACTACCGAATTAATTGCTAATAAAGAAAAAATCAACCTAATAGATCCAGAAAAATATATTACTACTGAAATAGGAATTTTAACTTTAAAGGATATTTTAAAAGAGTTAGAAAAACCAGGTTTAGATCCGAGAAAGGCGGCTAAAATTTTTGAATTTGACCCAAATGTTCGTTCGATTTCAGATTTAAGAGCAGGTATGATTTTACCCGGAATTGTGAATAACATAACAGCTTTCGGTTGTTTTGTTGATTTAGGAATCAAAGAAAGCGGTTTAGTACACATTTCGCAATTGAAAGAAGGGTATGTTTCTGATGTAAACGAGGTAGTAAAAATGCATCAACATGTACAAATAAAAGTTGTTGAGGTGGATGAAACTAGAAAGAGAATTCAGTTGACGATGATTTTATAAATAAAAAACCCAAATTACTGTAATGTAATTTGGGTTTTACTTTTTAATCTACAAAACTATTTAGTTTCTTCTTCTTTTTTAGAATTTGTAGGTTGGTCATCTTTAGCGGCATTTTTAAATTCTTTGATACCACTACCTAATCCTTTCATTAATTCAGGAATTTTTTTACCTCCAAAAAGTAATAAAACAATAGCTAAAATGACTAATATTTCTGTAAGACCTAATTTTCCCATGATATGTAAAATTTATAACTTTTATTCATTTAATACGTTACAAAGATAATAAGAAATTAACAAACCATTATTTTTTAACTAATTATTATGTGTATTAAAGTAACAACACGTTGTATTTAGTATATTTGTGATACTAATTTGTTTTTAAAAATGCCCAATAAACGACTTAAACGACAATTACTTCTCAAAAAATTATACAACAAAAGAAGATTAGTTATTCTTAATGAAGATACTTTTGAGGAAACTTTTTCATTAAAATTAAATTTAATGAATGTTTTTGTGGTTGGTTCCATAGGTGCTATTTTAATCATTTTTGTCACAACCTATATTATTGCATTTACGCCACTTCGCGAATATATTCCAGGATATGCTTCTTCTAAATTAAAACAAGAAGCACTAGAAATGGCAATTAAATCAGATTCTTTAGAAAAATCAGTAAAACTTAATAATGCCTATATTGCCTCAATAAAAAAAGTTTTAACAGGTGATTTAGAATACGCAAAACTAAATAAAGATTCAATAAAAGCATCCGATTTAGAAGGTATTAGCAACGAAAGTCTTTCTCCAACAGAACAAGAAATAGAGCTAAGAAATCAAGTAATTAAAGAAGATAAATTTAATGTATTTGAATCGGCTGAACCAAAAGTTAGTTTTGTTTTATTTCCACCAGCTCAGGGAGCAGTTTTGGAAAAATATAATCCAAAAAATAAACATTTTGCTATTACAATTGCTTTAACAAACAATACACCAATAAAATCAATTGGAGCCGGAACAATTATTTTTTCGGATTGGACACCAAGTTCTGGTTATGTAGTAATTATTCGTCATAAAGATGATATTTTATCAGTTTATAAAAATGCTGCGTCAGTTACAAAATCACAAGGAAATGTAGTAAAATCTGGAGAAGTAATTGCTTTAGCGGGAAGTTCAACACCGCAAAAACCAAATGCCACTTTACGATTCGAATTGTGGAAAGATGGTTTCCCAATTGACCCAACTCAATTTATCAATTTCAATTAGCATGTCGTTAAAAGCTATAGCAGCAAAATTTTTTGCCAAAAGAATTCATAAAATCACTCAAAAATGGGCAAATAATCCTGTTGAAACTCAACAAAAAGTTTTTGAAGATTTAATCAAAGAGGCGAAACAAACCCAGTTTGGACAAGACCACGATTTTTCATCTATTAAAACTTTTTCTGATTTTGCTCAAAAAGTTCCTGTTCGAGATTATGAAGGGTTAAAGCATTATGTTGATCAAGTTGTAAAAGGTGAAGAAAACATACTTTGGAAAGGAAAACCTTTATATTTTGCAAAAACTTCAGGAACTACATCAGGTGCTAAATATATTCCGCTCACTGCAGCATCCATTCCATTTCATATTCAAGCGGCTCGAAATGCTATTTTAAGTTACATTTATGAAACAGGAAAAGCAGATTTTGTGAATGGAAAAATGATTTTTTTGCAAGGAAGTCCTGTCTTAGAAGAAAGAAACGGCATCAAATTAGGTCGATTATCAGGAATTGTTGCACATTTTGTTCCTAAATATTTACAAAAAAACCGAATGCCTAGTTGGGAAACTAATTGTATTGAAGATTGGGAAACTAAAGTAAATACTATAGTTGCAGAAACTATTAATGAAGATATGGCAGTAATCTCAGGTATTCCGTCTTGGGTACAAATGTATTTTGAGAAATTGGCAGCAAAAGCGAATAAACCAGTTGGCGAAATTTTCAAAAACTTTAATTTATTCATTTATGGGGGTGTAAATTATGAACCTTATCGTGCAAAATTTGAAAATTTAATAGGAAGAAAAGTTGATTCTATTGAGTTGTTTCCTGCCTCTGAAGGCTTTTTTGCCTACCAAGATTCTCAGACAGCAAAAGGAATGCTTCTGTTATTAAATTCAGGAATTTTTTATGAATTCATAAAAGCAGACGAGTTTTTTACTGAACAGCCAAAACGTTACACAATTGGCGAAGTGGAGTTAGGTGTCAATTACGTTTTAATTATTTCTAGTAATGCAGGACTTTGGGCATACAATATTGGCGATACAATTCAGTTTACAAGTATAAAACCATATCGTGTTATAGTTTCAGGTCGTATTAAGCATTATATTTCAGCTTTTGGAGAACATGTTATAGGGAAAGAGGTCGAATCAGCATTAAAAGAAGCTATGGAAGAAACCGATGTTCGTGTAAATGAATTTACAGTTGCACCACAAATCACTCCTTCTAAAGGTTTGCCATATCACGAATGGCTCATTGAATTTGAAAATGAACCTAATAATTTAGAAGATTTTGCTTTACGAATTGATAACGCCATGCGCAAACAAAATGTATATTATGATGATTTGATTGTGGGCAATGTGTTGCGAACGTTAGTAATTACAAGTGTTCCAAAAAATGGATTTCAAGAGTATATGAAATCCATTGGCAAATTAGGCGGACAAAATAAGTTACCAAGATTAAGCAATGATAGAAAAATTGCTCAGTTTTTTGAGATAAAAGAATAAAGATGAGAGAAAAGAAACTGATTTGGATTTTTATAATTATTTCACAATTTACTTTTTCACAAATCAAAGGCGTAGTCAAAGACAGTCTTTCGGGAGAACCAATTCCGTTTGTGAATATTTGGGTGGAGAATGAGAATATAGCTACTACTTCTGAAATTGACGGTAGTTTTTTTTTAGAGACAAAGCCCGAAAAAAACATTATTTTTTCAATTTTAGGATTTGAAAAAAAAATCATTAAGGCCTCACAAGTATCAAATGTATTTTTAAAACCTGCAACTTTTGATTTAAAAGAAGTTGTAATTCTAAACAAAAAAGAAACTAAACAAATCGAAATTGGTAATATAAAAAACACCACTTTTCAAGCATTTGATAATGGACCAAAAGTTGAAGCTAAATTTTTTCCTTATGATAAATTGTATAGTAAAACAAGATTTATAAAACAAGTCACTATTTTTACAGATAGTAGAATTGACAGTGCAACAATTAAATTACATTTTTACAAAGTTGATAATGATGGATCACCTGGAGAAGAGCTTCTTACTAAAGACTACATTGTTACTTTAAAAAAAGGGGTTATTAAACACAAATTTAACTTAAGTCAGTTTGATTTAGAATTTCCAAAAAACGGGCTTTTTGTTGCTTATGAAAAGTTGTTAATTGAAAGCAATAAAACAGGTACAAAATTTCAGCCTTATGTATTGTATAACTATGTTGAAAGAGACTTTTTTTATACTTTTTCAGGAGGAAAATGGAATAAGCAAATAGCTGCAGAATCTACCAAGTTACAATTGAACGAACCAGCTATAAATCTAGTATTATCTAACTAAAATAAAATATTGTACCTTTGCAGGTTAGAAAAACAAAATATTAATGAAAGACATTAAAAACATTTCGCGCTCAAGAGCGCAAGAGTCCTCAGCAGCTATTGAGCGACTGTACATTACCATGAGACATTTATTCAATAGAGGTTTTTATAAACCAATGGGTGTTTCAGGGGAAACTTTAAGAGAAGCGTTATTGGAGCTTCGACCAGAGATTTACGGTTCTATTGCCGAAGAAAAAGTTGAATTAAACGGATTGTTGTATGTAATTGAACGATTACCAGTAGGTATTGAGCAATGTAGATACATCAATTTAACTTCAGATGAAGGGTATTCAAATTCACATTTTAAAGCAATCGTACCACCCAAAAGAAGAAGAAATTGCTATCGTATTGATGACGAGCAAATGAATATCGAAATCACACGAGGACGTTCAGATATTTATGATATTTTAACGCATTTAACTTTTATTTTTATCGAATCTCATAAAATTAAAGATAGAGTTTTAATTGATGAAGAAGGAAGATTTACACGTGATTGGGAAAAACTAGAACAAGTAGTTTTACAAAATAAAAAACTAACACTTGTTGACAGAGAAAAAGCAATTTCACACACTTCAAATATTTTAGGAAGAACTTTTGCTGAGGTAAAAGAAATTTATGATGATTTTGGCACAGCAGAAACACCAGAACGATTTTTACACATCGTTTATTGGTTAGGTAAATTAGCTATTGAAGAAATAGTTGATAACAACAAAAGAACCATTACCTTCAGCCCAATTTTAAGAGAACGTTTAGGTCATCATATATATGGCGAAATTTGGGCAAACGATATCAAAGAAGTTTTGGTTAAAAACAATTTAATTGAAAGGCCAATTCATATTATTAGTGCCAATATGCACAGCGTAATGAATTCTATTTTTGCAGAACCAGTATTAGGAAAAAAATATAAAGAAGCGGCTGATTTTCAAATATTTGAAGATTTAAGTAGTTCAAATAATAAAGAGTTACGCAAGAAAGTTGAAGATTTTGCGTTACAACAAGGTATGATTTCATTACCCGATACATCTGGAACTAATATTGATGTGCAAATTTTTGATACGGCTAAAATTGATATTAAAAAATCAGCATTTGCAAAGGCAAATTTAGGCGAAAATAAACCAGTGTTAATTGTAATGGATTATGCTTTTGGAGAACAAGCTTATGAAACCATTGATGAGTTACTGAAGCCATATAAAATAAATAAGAATAAAATCTTTTTAAATGTAGAATCGGTTTCTATTATGGGTAAAGCTGGAATTTTAGAAGGAGGAAAAGGGGATATTATGATTCCAACTTCTCATGTAAATGAAGGAACAGCTGATAATTATCCTTTTGAAAATGAATTAACTGCAGATATGTTGAGAGGTAATGATATACCAGTTTTTGAAGGCCCAATGATTACTGTTTTAGGAACATCACTTCAAAATAGAGATTTATTGAAATTTTTTCACGAATCCACATGGCAAGCAATAGGATTAGAAATGGAAGGAGCTTATTATCAAAAAGCAATTCAATCGGCTTCTAAAATTAGAAAAAGTATCAATCCAAATGTAAAAGTACGTTATGCTTACTACGCATCAGATAATCCTTTAGAAACTGGAAGTACATTGGCTTCTGGCGGTTTAGGAACAACAGGAGTAAAACCTACGTATTTAATTACGATTAAAATATTAGAACAAATTTTTAATGTAAAACAATAATAAATGAGTACAAATTCTCAAGACCAAGAAATTGATTTAGGACAAATTAGAATAGGAATTAAAAATTATTTTAACGGAATAATTAATTCGTTTTTTGACTTTATTTTCTTTGTAAAAAAGAAGATTATTATAATTGGAACACTTTTATTAATTGGAATTGTATTAGGTTTTTTTATTGATAAAAATCATGCTTATACACAAGATATTACAGTGATTCCAAATTTTGGCAGTAATGAATATTTGTACAAAAAAGTAGATTTCTTAAACTCAAGAATTATTGAAAAGGATAAAAATTTTTTCAAAAGTATAGGGATTAATAATTCCGATAAAATAGGAAAAATACAAATTAAAGCGATTAATGGAATTTTTGGTTTTGTAAATATGCGTGACAACGAGCAAAATTTTGAATTAATTAAATTAATGGCTGAAGACGGAAACATTGATGAAATTATAAAAAGTGATATAACAAGTAAAAATTATTATTTGCACAACATCACTTTTCAAACAGCTGAAAAAATCAATCAAAAAGAAGTCATTGATCCACTTTTAAAGTATTTACAAGACAATTCGTTTTACAAAACACAGCAAAAAATTTATCAGGAAAATACAAATGATAAAATCAAATTTAATGATTCATTAATAAAACAGATTGATGGATTAATTGTAAAGTTGTCTGATAATAATTCTGGTAGTAATGTATCTATTTCTGAGAATAAAGGAATTAGTGAGTTGATTAATAAAAAGAATGAATTAGTTATAGAATCTCAATATCTAAAAATACACAAACATGAGTATGAGGATATTATTAAAACACAAAATGTTTCCTTAAATAATGTTAACACAAAAGGTTTAAATAACAAGATGAAGTTTATTTTACCATTCTTAATAGTGTTTTTATACTTAGGATTTTATAAATTTAGTTCATTATACAAAAAACAAGTAGCAAGAATTAATAGTTAATGAAAAATATATTAGTTACTGGAGGTGCCGGATTTATTGGAGCTAATTTTGTTCCCTATTTTATAGAAAATAATTCAGATTATCATTTGGTAAATTTGGATTTACTTACCTACGCTGGAAATTTAGAAAACGTTTCTGAAGTTGAAAATCATCCGAGATATACCTTTGTACAAGGCGATATATGTGATAGAAATTTTGTTGAAGATTTATTTCAAAAATTTCAATTTCACGGTGTCATTCATTTTGCAGCTGAAAGTCATGTTGATAATTCAATTTCTGGCCCAGAAGCGTTTATTAGAACCAATGTTTTAGGAACGTTTAACTTATTAGATACCGCCAGAAAACTTTGGATGTCAGCTCCTAGTCAATACAATGCTGATTTTAAAAATTCGCGTTTTCACCATGTTTCAACCGATGAGGTTTATGGTACTTTAGGCGAAACTGGTTTATTTGAAGAAACCACTCCATATGCACCAAATAGTCCGTACTCCGCTTCAAAAGCGGGTTCAGATATGATTGTGAGAAGTTATTTTCACACCTACGGAATGAACGTTGTAACCACAAATTGTTCTAACAATTACGGACCAAAACAACATGATGAAAAGTTAATACCTACTATTATTCGTAAAGCTATTTCTGGAGAGAATATTCCAATTTATGGTGACGGAAAAAACGTACGCGATTGGTTATATGTTTTAGATCATTGTAAAGGAATTGAATTGGCGTTTAAAACAGGAAAATCAGGTGAAACTTATAACATTGGAGGAAGAAACGAACGTAATAATTTATATATTGTTGATACTGTTTGTTCGATTTTGAATCAATTGCAACCAAAATCAGAAGGAAAATATCAAGATCAAATTACTTTTGTGAAAGATAGACCAGGACATGATTTACGTTATGCCATTGATGCCACCAAAATTGAAAATGAATTGGGCTGGAAAGCCGATGAAAATTTCGAGTCGGGAATCAAGAAAACAATAGAATGGTATTTACAAAAATATAACAACTAATGAAAGGAATTATATTAGCTGGAGGTTCAGGCACACGTTTGCATCCGTTAACATTAGCGGTAAGTAAACAGCTAATGCCAATTTATGATAAACCAATGATTTACTATCCATTATCAACTTTGATGTGGGCAGGAATTAGCGAAATTTTAATTATTTCAACCCCTCATGATTTACCTTTATTTCGTCAATTATTAGGTGATGGAAAATCATTAGGATGTAAATTTGAATACGCAGTTCAAGAACACCCAAATGGATTGGCCGAAGCATTTATTATAGGAAAAGAATTTATTGGGAACGATAAAGTTGCCTTAATACTTGGAGATAATATTTTCTACGGAACGGGTTTAGCTGAATTATTACAAGAAAACAGCAATCCAAACGGAGGAATTGTTTACGCTTATCATGTTCACGACCCAGAACGTTATGGTGTAGTTGAATTTGATGGCGCTGGCAAAGTTTTATCTATTGAAGAAAAACCAACGCATCCAAAATCAAATTTTGCCGTTCCAGGAATTTATTTTTATGATAATCAAGTAGTTGAAATAGCAGCAAACATTAAACCAAGCCCACGCGGAGAATTAGAAATTACTGATGTTAACAAAGCCTATTTAGAACAAGGAAATTTAAAAGTTTCTATTTTAGATAGAGGAACAGCTTGGTTAGACACAGGAACATTTCAATCGTTAATGCAAGCGGGACAGTTTGTACAAGTAATTGAAGAACGTCAAGGATTAAAAATTGGTGCTATTGAAGAGGCCGCTTATAAAATGGGTTTCATCAATGCTGACCAATTAAAAAAATTAGCAGAACCATTACTAAAAAGCGGTTATGGAAAGCACTTAATGAGTTTAGTAAACTAAAATGAAATTTATAGAAACCAAACTTAAAGGATGTTTTATCCTTGAACCAAAAATAATAAAGGATGAACGAGGTTACTTCATGGAAAGTTTCAATGAAAGAGTTTTTCAAGAAGGTGTTATGCAAAAAACAAATTTTGTGCAAGACAATCAATCTTATTCTACTAAAGGAGTTTTACGAGGATTGCATTACCAATGTGGTGAGCATGCGCAAGCTAAATTAGTACGTGTTCTTGAGGGTGAAGTTTTAGATGTTGCTGTAGATTTGCGACCAGAATCAGATACTTATGGTCAATATGAGGCTGTTTTGCTTTCGGCAGAAAATCAAACCCAGTTTTTTGTTCCAAGAGGTTTTGCTCATGGATTTTTGGTTTTAAGCGAGTCAGCAACTTTCTTTTACAAATGCGATAATTTTTACAATAAAGAAAGCGAAGGTGGTTTAATATATAATGATGAAACAATAAATATCGATTGGAATTTTCCTGTCCAGGATTTGATTATTTCCGATAAGGACAAAGTATTACCCAATTTACAAAACGCTAAAAAAGTATGGTAGTACTTATAGCAGGAGCAAACGGACAATTAGGTCAAGCTATTCAATCTATTTCTGGGAAATATCCTGAAATAGATTTTGTGTTTTGTTCTTCTTCGGAATTAGATATTACGAATTTAGAAAACTGTCAAGCGGTTTTTTCAACCTATCAACCACACTTTTGTATCAATGCAGCTGCATACACAGCAGTTGATAAAGCTGAAAGCGAATCATCAAAAGCTTTTGATATTAACGCAAACGGACCAGAAAATTTAGCGATTACCTGCAAGAAGTTCAATACAATTTTAATTCATATTTCTACTGATTTTGTATTTGATGCTTATTTTTCAGATGGAATTGCTTATTATGATAGAGAACTTAGATTGCCTTTAAAAAGTGATTTTGGACTTACAGAAACCGATGTGCCTTTTCCAAGCGGCGTTTATGGTTTAACAAAATTACAAGGAGAGCAGGCGATTCAGGCAAATTGGGAAAAACATTTTATCATTAGAACTTCTTGGGTATATTCTCAATTTGGAAATAATTTTATGAAAACTATGTTACGATTGTCATCAGAACGCGACAGTCTTTCTGTTGTTGAAGACCAAATAGGAACACCAACAAATGCCGTTGATTTAGCTGAAGTTTTGATAAAAATCATTCAATCACCCACCACTCATCAATCATCATTTTTCGGTATTTACAACTTCAGTAATGAAGGAAAATGTTCTTGGTATGATTTTGCGGCAGCAATATTTCATCAAAGAGGAATTAAAATAGATTTAAAACCAATACCTACAATTTCTTATCCAACACCAGCAAAAAGACCAGCGTATAGTGTTTTGGATAAAACAAAAATTAAAAAAACATTCGATATTGAAATCGGCGAATGGCAAACGAGTTTAGCAAGGTGTATTAATCAACTGTAAATTCATGAAAAAAATAGTTTTACTCTTTTGCTTTACTTTCTTTTTTTCCTTTTCGCAAGAGCAAGCATCAACTTATTTTGACGTGCAGCTTTTTAGAGGAAATATCTACAAGCATACAAATGATATCGGTCATTTAATCACGGGTCATCCTGACGGATTTTTATTAAGTTATAACTGGAAAACCTTTGGAAAAAAAGAATGGCAACAAGTATATAATTATCCTGATTATGGTATTTCATATCATTATTTAGATTTCAAAAACCAGTATTTGGGTGTTAATCATGCGATAGGAGTACATTATAACTTTTATTTTTTCAAGCGTCAATTGATGTTTCGAATTTCGCAAGGAATTGGGATGACTTCTTCTCCTTATGATAAAGAAACCAACAATAAAAACAATGCTTTTGGGACTAAAATAATGGATAATAATTACTTTTTATTGCAATATAAAAAGGAAAATTTTATTGATAAGATTGGTTTACAAGCAGGTTTTATGTTAACCCATTTTTCTAACGGAAGATTTAAAGCACCAAATAGTGGAATTAACACAATAGCTTTTAACATAGGATTGAATTATAATTTTAATGACAAACAAGAATTTATAGTTGATTCGTTACCTCCATCAGCATCTTACAAAGAAAGAATCAAATACAATATTGCTTTTAGAACTGGAATTTCAGAAGGACCAGTTCCTCATTTAGGACAGCGTCAATTTTATCATATTGGTTTGTATGCAGATAAAAGAATTGGTAGAAAAAGCGCTTTACAATTAGGAACAGATGTTTTTTTATCGCGCTATTTACAAGATTACATCAAATTTGTTTCGGTAGCTTTTCCTGAAGACCATGAATCTTATGCAGATCCAGACACCGATTATAAACGAATTGGATTATTTGTTGGTCACGAATTATTTATCAATAAATTATCAATTGAAACACAACTAGGTTATTATGTGTACAAACCATTTGATTATGAAATAGACATCTATCAAAGAGTTGGAATAAAATATTATCTTTATAAAAATTTTTTCACGGGAGTTGGACTAAAAACACATGGCGGAAGAGCGGAAGCCATTGAAGCCACTGTTGGTGTGCGATTATAATATGAGAAAAAGTGTTTTAAATATAATTATTTTTTGTGGCCTATTTTTGGTTACAAGTTGTGGTATTTCTGAAGATTGTTTCAAAGGAAATGGCACTCAGATTACACAAACGTTTCCGTTAGAAAATTTCTCCAAAATAAAAGTGTATGATGGAGTAGGTTTGGTTGTAAAAGAAGGTCCTAGTTATGAAGTTAAAGTGAAAACATCTGACAATATTATTGACAACATAGATGTGAAGTTAGAAGGCAATATGTTAGTAGTTAAAGACAATTCTTCTTGTAATATTGCTCGCGATTATGGACAAACTACTGTTTATGTAACGGTTCCAGATGGTACGGTTTTACCGTTAATTCAAGAATTAGAATTACATTGTAAAACAGAACAAAAAATACAGTCAGACGGTGTTTTACATTCGCCAATCATTCGTTTGTTTTCAATTGATGTTTCTGATGGAGCTGGAACGGGTGATTTTTACATCACGGTTGATAATGGACAATTGGTAGTAGAAAATAATAATGTTTCTAACTTTTATATCACAGGACATAGTAATGAAATGTTGTTGAATTTTTATTTTGGGAATGGTCGTTTTTATGGAGAACAATTACATGCAGAAATTATAAAAATTTACCAAAGAGGTTCAAATGATATGTTTGTATATCCTGTTCAAAAAATAGAAGGGACGATTTTTGCCACTGGAAATGTTATTTTAAAAAATGTACCTCTTATTGTTAATGTAGAAGAGGTTTATACTGGACGAGTAATTTATTAAAAGATGAAAATAGTAATAACTGGCGGAGCAGGATTTGTAGGTTCGACTTTATGTTTGCAATTAAAAACAAAGTACCCAAATTACGAAATTGTTGCTTTTGATAATTTAAAAAGAAGAGGGTCAGAATTGAATCTTATAGATTTTCAAAAAAATGCTATTGGTTTTATTCATGGCGATATTAGGAATAATGAAGATTTACAATCATTAGGTAATTTTGACGTATTAATTGAAGCATCTGCAGAACCATCTGTTACAGCAGGACTAGATTCAGACCCAACTTATGTGATTAATAATAATTTATACGGTTCGATAAATTGTTTTAATGCTTGTGTCAAAAACAATGCAAAATTAATTTTCCTTTCTACCAGTAGAGTTTATCCTATTGAAACGATTGAAAGGGCTTTATTTATAGAGGAGCAAACAAAATTTTTGTTTACAGATAATCAAAATATTACTGGAATTTCATCAAAAGGAATTTCTGAGGAGTTATCATTAGAAGGTGCACGTTCTTTTTACGGAACAACAAAATTAAGTTCGGAGTTATTTATTCATGAATATGCGGCATTTTATGGTTTAAAAGCAGCTGTTACTAGGTTTGGAGTTATTGCAGGACCTAGACAAATGGGAAAAACAGACCAAGGGGTTGTTACGTTATGGATGGCAAAACATTATTGGAACCAATCTTTAAAGTATATTGGCTATGGTGGAAAAGGTAAACAAGTTAGAGATTTGCTACATGTTGATGATCTAGTTGAGTTAATTGATTATCAAATTCATAATATTGAGAAATTTATTGGCAAAGTATATAATGTTGGAGGAGGTTTGAAGAACAGTGCTTCGTTACAAGAAATGACTGATATTTGTCAGAAAATCTCGGGAAATAAAATTCAAATAGATGAAGTTGTAGAAACCAGAACAGCCGATTTAAGAATTTACATTACCGATAACTCTAAGATAGAAAATGAAATCGGTTGGAAACCAAAGAAATCGGTTGAAGATATTTTTAAAGATATTTATCTTTGGATTAAAAAGAACGAAAAACAATTAGAATCAATATTAAAGTAATATGGATTTAAATAAAACACATATTTTTTCAAAAAATATACTTTACCTGTTAATCGCTATTTTATTAACATACGTTATTTTTCCAACTTTTTTTATCACTGGACTTTATCCTATTTCTACTGATAATTATTTTTGGAATTCACTTGACCCTTCTTGGTCATTAGCATTAAAATATAGTGGAAATTTAAATTTAATTTGGGGAAAAGATGTTGCATTTACCTATGGTCCTCTATCTTATTTGATTATTAAAAATGGTTGGGGAGCAAGTAGATGGAGTCTTTTATTTTTTGATATTTTTTATTATCTAAATTTTACAATAATTTTTTATTTAAGTCTTAGAAATTATGTTAACAAAATAGCGGTTACTTTAATTGTTGTTTTGTTAACAGCAATTATTCCTGCTTATCCAAATGGTGGCGCAGCTTTAGTTTTACTTTTATTTTTGGCATTTTGGATTTATAGAAATTTAAAAGCTATTCAAAACATAAACTATGCATTTCAGATAGCTATAATAATATTCCTTTTTTATATAAAATTTAATACTGGACTTATATCATTTGTCTTGTTTTATACAGGCATCATTTATTTATTAATTTTTAAAAAAGAGCAAATAAAAAGAGCTTTGTTTTTTTCAATTTTACCCTTAATAATAATTTATTTACTATCATATCAACTGAACGTTTCATTAAAAGAATACATAATTTCAGGATATCATATAGTATCAGGATATAACGATATTATGTATTTAAATGATCCATCTAGAAATTATTTGTTATTTTGTGCATTAGCTTTTATACTACTAACAATATTTTTTTTGTTATTCCAATTTTTCCCTTTCAAAAAGGAGTTCTTTTTTGAAAATCTATTTAAGTTAGGCATTTTTGCTATTTGTATTTTTATAATATACAAACAAGCATTTGTTAGGGCAGACATACAACACATTTTAGATTTTTTTAAGTACAGCTTGTTATTAATAATATGTATACCAGATTTTACAAACTATAAATTAAAGAGCATACAAACTGTTATATTATTTGGTTTAATTGCAGTGGTTTTATTTGTTGGTTTCAAAGAAAATGAAATTTCATTTGATAAATATTTTTCTAAACTAAATAAAGAAAAGTATTTTAAAACCTTCGTTAATTTTGATGAAGAATCTAAAAGTAAGTTAATACCCAATAACAATGCTTTACCAATTGAAATATTAAATAAGATTGGCAAAAATACGGTTGATGTCTTTCCTTGGAATATTCATTTATTATTAGAAAATAACTTAAATTATTTACCTCGACCTGTTTTACAGTCGTATTCATGTTATGATAAATATTTACAAGATTTAAATTTTAATCATTACAATTCTGAAAACGCACCAAAATTTGTCTTGTTAGATTATGAGGCTATAGATTTAAGATATCCTTTTTATGATGAAGTTAAAACTAATGTTGTTTTGATAAAAAATTATAAAGTTTCAGATACATTACTTCACAATCAAAGAAAGATGTTGTTACTTGAGAGAAAAGAAAATGTTAAACCTATTAAATTCATAAAAATAGATGAATATGCTATGATTTTGAATGATGCGATTGTTGTAAAAAAAGATGTTTTTTATGAAATAGAAGCATATTCTTCTTTAAAAGGTAAATTTTCTTCTATTATTAGATATGCTCCAGAGATTAATCTTGAAATTCACACAAAGACTAGTATTTTTCAAGGTAGAACATCATTATCAATGTTAAAAGCAGGGATTTTTTCACCATATTATATTAAAGACATAGAAGACTTTAGAAAACTAATTAAACAAGAAAATCTTCCAAAAGATAAAATGATTAATGCTTTTTATTTGAAAGCATTTGATACAGATAATTTTAAAGATAAAATAAAAATAACAGAATATAAAATAACTCAATAACATGAATATTTGTATAATAACTGGTTCTTCAGGATTAATAGGTAGTGAATCTGTAACTTTTTTTGCTGAAAAATTTGATAAGATTATTGGGATTGATAATAACATGCGTCAAGTGTTTTTTGGAAAAAACGCCTCTACGGAATGGAATACCCAAAAGTTAGTTAAAGAGGTACTGAATTTTGAACATTATGCAATTGACATTAGAAACCATGAAGAGCTTCAAAAAGTTTTTTCAAAGTATAATTCAGACATCAAATTAATTGTTCATACAGCAGCACAACCGAGTCATGATTGGGCGGCTAGAGAACCGCTAACAGATTTTACAATAAATGCAAACGGAACACTTAATATGTTAGAAATGACAAGGCAGTATTGTCCTGAAGCAACATTTATATTTACTTCTACTAATAAAGTTTATGGAGATACCCCAAATTATTTACCATTAATTGAATTAGATAAACGATGGGAAATAGATGAATCCCATTCTTATTTTAAAGAAGGGATAGATGAAAAAATGAGTATCGATCAAACTAAGCATTCTTTATTTGGTGCTTCTAAAGTAGCAGCAGATGTTTTAGTTCAAGAATATGGAAAGTATTTTGGAATGAACACAGGTGTATTTAGAGGGGGGTGTTTAACCGGACCTAATCATTCGGGAACACAGCTACATGGATTTTTATCTTATTTAATGAAATGTGCTATAACTGGAGAAAAGTATACTGTTTTTGGATATAGAGGTAAACAAGTAAGAGATAATATTCATAGTTGGGACTTAGTAAATATGTTTTGGCATTTTTATCAGAACCCTCGTCAAGGAGAAGTATACAATGCGGGAGGTGGACGTTACTCAAATTGTTCTATGGCAGAGGCAATAGAAATGTGTGAAAAAATTACTGGAAAACCAATGAATTATGAATATTCAGAGACAAATCGAATAGGAGATCACATTTGGTGGATTAGTGATGTATCAAAGTTTAAATCACACTATCCCGATTGGAATTGGAAATTCAATATAAACGATATTCTTACACAAATACATCAAGCTACAATTTGTAAATAATAATGAAACTTAGCATTGTAATACCGGCCTACAACGAAGAAGAATCTATTACAGAAACAATAGACCAAATTGAAGAAGCTTTTTCTAAAGTAAACATTAATCATGAAATTTTCATTATTAATGATAATTCTAAAGATAATACTCTTCAGGTTTTAGAAAAACTGGCTCAAAAATATCCCTCATTAAAATATGAAACCAATCATGGTCCTAATGGTTTTGGATATGCGGTTCGTTATGGATTAGAAAGATATTCTGGAGATTGCGTTGCAGTAATGATGGCTGATTTGTCAGATTCTCCTTACGATTTAATTCGTTATTACACTGCTATGGTTGAAGGAAATTATGATTGTGTTTTCGGAAGTCGATTCATTAAAGGAGGTAAAGTTATTGATTATCCTTTAGTAAAGAAAGTAATTAATCGAATTGCTAATTTTATAATTAGAATGGTGATGCGAATTAATTATAATGATACTACTAATGCATTCAAATTGTATAAAAGAGAAGTTATCGATGGAGTTAAACCTATTTTGTCTCCTCATTTTAACTTAACAATTGAATTACCTTTAAAAGCGATTATTAGAGGATACTCTTATACTGTTGTTCCAAATTCATGGACAAATAGAAAATTTGGTGTGTCTAAATTAAAGATAAAGGAAATGGGAAGTCGCTATTTCTTTATTTTAGTATATTGCTTTGTTGAAAAATATTTTTCAAGAGGTGATTTTAAAAGAAAATAGATTTTTTTTTTAAAATATTATTTTGTTAAATAAAAATATTACTTTTGTCAAAAAAATACATAGAATGAAAGCAAAATTTATAATGTTATTTGTTTTATTTACATCAATATTTGTTGGGTGTAAAGATGAAAAGTCTGTTGATGAATTAAAGGTAAAGGAGTCAACAGTTGAAACAGATGGGTTTAAAATTAATTTTAGAGCTGTTGTAAATGAAGATGATGAATTTCATTTATTTTATACAGAAGATGGTTCTGATGCGTTTAATGGAGAAAACTTATTAAAAGTACAAAAGAAAAGCGCTAAAACCCCTCAAGATATAACTTTCATTTTTCCAGAAGATGCTGCACCTATGAATATAAGATTAGATCTTGGAAATAATGAAAAACAAGGGGTTGTTAAGTTTGATGAAATGATTCTTGAATACAAAGGGAAAAAGTTCCAAGTAGAAGGAGCTAAAATTTTCAAATATTTTTTCCCAAATAATTTTGTCGAATTTGACACAATTAATTCTCAGGCAAAAATCAAGGTTTTACCAGAAACTCATTATGATCCTATAATGGTTGCAAATGATGAAATGAAACTTGAAATTCAAAAATTATATAAAAAATAAGGAGCAAAAGCTCCTTATTTTTTTACAATTAAATTAATATAACATTTCATAAAAGTTATAAAATGATTTAAATAAATTTTTGGTTTATTTTCATATTTATAGAAGAGCCTTACTTTTAAAGCCTCACTCAAAGCCTTGTTTATCTGATTACTTACTCCATTATTTTCCATTTTTGCAGTAACCTCATTAAAAAAGGCTGGAATTATTATATTTTTAGATCGAATATAAAAATCTAAATCACCAACAATTTTATAATCTGTAGAAAAATTTCCGATATGCTCAAATAAATCTTTTTTATGAAAAGAACCAACTTGAGCAATATCCATATTTTTTATAAGATTAGCCCAATTAAACATTTTACCTATAGTTTTAATGCTGTTTCCTTTATTATCAATTATAATTACTCTTGAGGAAATATAATTAGTGTTTTTAGATGATTTATTTATCTCATTAGAGTAAAGAGATAAAGCATTTTCTAGATAATAATCATCGGATCCTATAAAACTTATCCACTCACCTTTTGCTAATTTAATACCTTTGTTCCATGCATCATAGATGCCTTTATCTGGTTCTGAAATGAATTTATAAGTAATGTTTTTCTCTATAAATTTCGATTCAAATGATTTAATAATGTCTAATGTAGCATCCTTAGAATTCCCATCGATAATGATGTATTCATAATTAGTATAGGTTTGATTTAACAGAGACGCTATAGTTTTAGAAATAGTTCTTTCGCTATTAAAGCTTGCTGTTATTACTGAAAAAAAAGGAGTATTATTCATTTATCATTTTATTGATTACAATAGAAGATTCAATCTTAAAATATACAGCCCAAAGTAACATAAAAAATAATAACTGTAAAAATATTCCATATAATCCAAACCCGTTTTTTAATAAAAACATAGTTAATGGAATTTTAATGACTGCGGTTAAACCCATAACTACTATTTGACTTTTTAATCGATTTATGCCATTAAAAAAATTCGCATAAAAGGTGAAGTATATTCTAAACAGCACAATAAACATCATTAAAATCAAGTAATTTATATCGATATAAGAGCTTATTTCATTACCAACCCAAAATTGAACTAAATAGTTAGAGAGTATTGTAAAAAAGATTAGGCAAATAAAAATAATGAAATATATTTTTTGGAATCTTTGAAAAGTAGACTTAAACCAAAGAAATTGTTTTTCGTGAAATTTTTTAGAAAAAAAAGGCCAAAATGATGCTAATCCAGAGATTATAATCAATAGTGGTAGTTGATATAAACGATTTAAAATATCAAATACAGAAACATCTTTTGGGCTACAATAGGAGGCGATAAAATAAGGGTCAGAAAAAAAAATTACCACCATAAAAACTTGTATGATCATAAATTTAATTCCATTATTGAAAATTTCTTTAGAAATATGAGAATTGAATTTTTGAAAAAGTATAGGCTTATAGTTGTTTTTTCTAAAGAATAAATATAAAAACACACCATTAATAAAAGTGGTATTAACGCCATTTAACAAAGTAATGGTTAAGAGTTTTTTTTCAATAGATATCGAATTATAGAAAATAAAAACAATTCCAATCGTTATAAAAAAAAATAACTGAGTAATGGTTGATGATAATTCTGAAACTTTAGGATTTAAGACACCAATATACAGTGATTTATTAATCGACAACACAAAGTTTATACAGAAAAAAACAGCATTTAAAAAAAATAACTTTTTGGTAAAAAAAAGGTCTAAATCAATATTGAAAACGGTGTTTATATTAAAAAAAAAGATAAAAAATACACAGATAAATAATAATACTAAAGCAATAAGAACTGTAATTTTTATTGATTCGGCGATAAAATTATTAATCTGACTTTCCTTTTTTTTTGAAATTAATTCAGGAATTTTTGATTTTAAAACATTTGAAACTCCAAAATCAAAATATAAGCCCCATTGGAAAAAGCTAAAAACCAACACCCAAATACCATAACCTGTATTTCCAAGATATCTAACTAAAAACGAAATAGAAATAAACATAAAAAAACCTGTCAAGCCTTTAAAAATAGCACTTTGTGCCGCTTGGCTTGACAAATTATTTAATATTTTTTGTAATATCATTATGATAACACTTTATACAAATGCTTAATTTCTTCCGTTAAGTCAATTTGGTGATTGCCTACAAAGAAACCATTTTTGTCTAAATATTGTGCATTTTTCATTTCACCAAAAATTTCACAATCAAAGTATTTCAATACTTCATTTTTAGTGAAATCGCCTGTAACGATTGGACGACAATCGATGTGATTTTCTTCTAATGCTTTTACAATATCTGAACGGTTTAGTTTAGATTCGGGTTTAATGATAAAGCTGAATCCAAACCAACTGCTGTTGTCGATATCTTTTTGAATGTAAAAATCTTTGTTATCTTTAAATAAAGAAACAAATAATTCCGCATTCTTTCTTCTTTGGTCTAAAAAAGAAGGTAATTTTTTCAATTGTTCCACACCGATCACACCACTCATTTCAACCGGACGCACGTTGTAACCAGGTAATAAAAAACGAAACGATTCTTCAAACCAATTATCACTTTTGTTAGAGATTTTATTTTCTTTTGGTAAATGACGCGTCCAACCATGTGCTCTTAAGCAGACCATTACGTGATACATTTCTTCGTCATCGGTTACAATTAATCCACCTTCCATGGTTGCCATATGATGCGAAAAGAATGTAGAAAAAGTTCCAACTAAACCAAAAGTTCCGGTTTGTTTTCCTTTAAATTCCGCTCCCATTGATTCACAATTATCCTCCATTAAAATGATATCTTTAGAGCCTATGATATCTTTTATAGCATCAAAATTATTAGGGTTACCCAAAAGGTTTACCGCTAAAATCATTTTAGTATTATCAGTAACCGCTAATTTCAATTGGTTTAAATCAAAATTCAATGTATGTAAATCAACATCTACAAACTTTAATTTTAAACCATATTGGTATAGTGGATAATAAGTTGTTGACCAAGAAACTGCCGGTACAATTACTTCATCTCCTCTTTTTAATTTTGGATTTTTAGTATAAAACATAGCGGCAACTGCAATTAAATTAGCAGATGAGCCCGAATTTACCATAACCGCGTATTTTGAATTGACAAATTTTGCAAAATCATCTTCAAATTGTTTTACGCCTTCGCCCATTGTGTACATGTCTTTTGCGATAACACCATTGATGGCTTCTATTTCTTTTTCATCCCAAGTAGAGGATGCTAATGGATATTTAATCATGTAAAACCGATGTTTTAAAGTATTCAACTGTTTTTTTAATTCCTTCTTCTAAGGAGGTCTGATGTTGCCAACCAAATTGCTTCAGTTTCGTATCACCAATTAATTTTTGTTTCATTCCGATTGGTTTTGACAAATCGTGAACAAATTTTCCTTCAAAACCAATCGTCTTGGCAATGGTTTGATAATATTCGTTAATGGTATAATCAAATCCTAATCCCACATTTATATTTTGTGGCATTTGGTCAAATTTTTCTAAAGCATAAAATACAAAGTCGGCCAAATCTCCTGTGTACATGAATTCTCTTCGGGCTAAACCATCGCCCCAAATATCAATTTCAGTAGCGTTGTTTTGTTTAGCTTCATAAATTTTCTTTATTACCGCCGGAACCATATGTGAATGTTCGGGTGAAAACTTATCGTATTTTCCATATAAATTACATGGAATAACAGTTTTGTATTGCAATGTTGGATTTTCTTTTACAATGTATTCACACAAACGCGTAGCGACAACTTTTGCAATAGCATAGCCTTCATTTGTAGGTTCTAATTCACCTTTTAAAATTAACTCTTCTTGCAATGGATTTTGCGCTTCACGCGGATACATACAAGAACTGGCCATATTCATAAACCCTTTGATGCCGTTTTCTTTAGCCGCCATGATGATGTTTCTTCCCATGTCTAAATTGAAAACTAGGAAATCTACAGGTCTTACCATATTAGCTTGAATTCCGCCTACTAAACCTGCAGAATGGATGATAAAATCAGGTTGGTTTTTTTTTAGATAAGCATCAACTGCGTTATAATCTCGTAAATTCAGTTCAGCACTTGATGGTGATAATAAGATGTGCTGAGTTGCTTTTGGATGTTCCAAAATATTTCTACCCACCATACCATTACCGCCTGTAACTAATATTTTCATAGGGAAAGTATAGTTATTCGTATTTTTTTAATGAATCTCTATCTTTAAAACGAACAACATAGTTTAAATCGTGTTGCATCATGATTTTAACTAATCCTTCGATAGAAGTGCGACTTGGATTCCAACCTAATTGTGTTCTTGCTTTTGTTGGGTCACCTAATAAACTTTCAACTTCAGCTGGTCTGTAATAGTTAGGATCAACTTCAATCAATGTTTTACCAGTTGCCTTACAAATTCCTCTTTCGTTTTCGTTTTCACCTTGCCATTCTAATTCAATGCCAGCTTCTTTAAATGCTAATTCACAAAAATAACGTACAGAATATTGAATACCAGTTGCAATTACATAATCTTCAGGTTGTTCTTGTTGTAGCATTAACCACATGCATTCTACATAGTCTTTTGCATAACCCCAATCGCGCATAGCGTTAAGGTTTCCTAAGTATAATTTTTCTTGAATACCATGTTTAATTCTTGAAGCTGAAAGCGTAATTTTTCTAGTTACAAAAGTTTCACCTCTTCTTTCTGATTCATGGTTGAATAAAATTCCGTTTACAGCATAAATTCCATATGATTCTCTATAATTTTTGGTAATCCAAAAAGCGTAAATTTTTGCGACTCCATAAGGAGAACGTGGATAAAAAGGAGTAGTTTCTTTTTGAGGAACTTCTTGTACTTTTCCGTATAATTCAGAAGTAGAAGCCTGATATATTTTAGTTTTTTTAGTTAATCCACAAATTCTGATTGCTTCTAACAAACGTAACGTTCCAACAGCATCGGTTTCTGCGGTATATTCTGGCATATCAAAAGACACTTTTACGTGCGATTGCGCTGCTAAATTATATACTTCGTCAGGTTGAATTTCTTGTACTAAACGAATTAAGCTAGTAGAATCAGTCATGTCACCATAATGCAGATGGATTTTTTTATCTTTATGTAAGTCTTGAATTAATGATTCTATATATAGATGTTCTATTCTTTCGGTATTAAACGTAGAACTTCTTCTGATGATTCCGTGAACTTCATACCCTTTTTCTAACAGTAACTCAGCTAGATAAGATCCATCTTGTCCATTAATTCCAGTGATTAAGGCTTTTTTCATTGTAGGCAAAAAAAATTAATAGTTACAAATATATGCCTTAAATAGTAAATGTATAATTTTTAGCAATATATTTTGTTTAATTGAGTTATATTTGGGATGTAAAAAATGATGTTTTGATTCCAAAAAAATATATCTCAATAACTTTATTTGTAGTTGTTTTATTGTGTGAAATTTATCTTCCGTCTTATAAAGTAAATTTTGCATTACAATTTTT
The DNA here is from genome assembly GCF_035299005.1 of Flavobacterium sp. Lineage (GTDB taxonomy): Bacteria > Bacteroidota > Bacteroidia > Flavobacteriales > Flavobacteriaceae > Flavobacterium. The sequence continues at coordinate 383,575 of NZ_DATGXL010000014.1, read as the reverse complement.
AGTATTAGGTAGTTTATTATTAACTAGTAACATTGCAATTTCTAAAAGAATAATAAATAATCTTTTCCCTTTAATTTTAATATTCGGAATTGGATTATTTGGTTTTATCAATAGCAAACACAATCTTGGTTTTATAATTAAAGACATAACCTATTTTTTAAAACCGGTTAATGCAATTTTATTGAGTTATTTGATTTTTAAGAAGATAAAAGATGTTTCTTTATTTTTAAGAGTAATTTTATTTATTGGCTGTTTGACTGCTTTTATTCATTTGTTTGGAATTTTTATTTTAGGTGATTTTGCAAACGATTCAATTAACAACATAAGAGGTGATTTTGGATTAGATAATTTTATAGAAGTTTTTGCTTTTTATTTTTTATTATTTTCAAAGAAATATTTTGGTAAATCTTTGATTGAAAATAGAATTCTTCAAATCTTTGTTTTAGGAGTTTTACTCGCTTCAATTTATTTATATTTCTCAAGAACAATGCTTGTCATTATGTTTTTAATAGGTTTTTCGATGTTAGGATATGCTAAAATCACAAAAAAAACTTTGGTTTTTATAGGCTTTTCATTTGCTTTTATTTCATTATTATATATTTATTTATTTTCTGTAAAACTTGATCGTAATTCAAAAGGAGTTGAAGCATTTTTATATAAAATTAAAATTGCACCAGAAGAAATTTTTAAAACAAAAATAGATAGAGAAAATCACAAGGAACTTTGGGATCACTGGAGGGGATATGAAGCTAATAGAGCATTTGAATTAATGAAAGAAAACCCGTCAAGCTATATAATTGGTGCAGGGTATGGTTCTTTAGTAAATTTAAAATTCAAGGCTCCATTAGGAAATGAGGACATGAAATATATCTCGAGATTACATAATGGGTATGTTTTTGTTTTTTATAAAACAGGAATTTTTGGCTTAATATTAATTTTGATTTTTTTAATCAGACTATATTTAAATATTTATAGATTCAACGCAAACAATCTTAATCAATTATTTGTAAATAGGTTAATTTCGTCAATTGGAATATTTTATCTTTTCACAACATTGATTATTAGTGGTATTTACATACCAAGAGACGCAATAATTTTTATTCTTGGAGGATTGTTAAGTTTTGACACCTATAGAAAGAGTACGGATAAAATAACTGAGCAATAATGAAAAGCATCCTTTTTGTTCATCAATCTGCAGAATTGTATGGTTCAGATAAAACATTATTATTATTATTAAAACATATTAATAAGCAAAAGTTTTGTCCTATTGTAGTTTTACCTAATGATGGTCCGTTAAAAAAAGAATTAGAAAAAGAAAACATTGAGGTATTTATAACGCCTGTTATAAAATTACACCGAAAAATGTTTACTCCCACAAATCTTTTATTGCTATTAAATCATTTTAGACAAGGTTTTTCAACGTTAAATAAATTGCATAAAAAATATCGATTTGAAATTATTTATTCAAACACTTTAGCGGTTTTAATAGGCTTTTTATTTGCTAGGATAAAAGGAATAAAGCATATTTGGCATGTGCATGAAATAATAGAATCACCTAAATTAGTTTCAAAAATTTTCAGTTTTTTAATAAGCAGAAGAAGCAATTTTTTCACAATATATAATTCAAAAGCAACCGCAATTTTTTGGGAATCTTTTTTTGGAGAAAGAAAAAATTACATTATAGTTAGTAATGGTTTAGAAATCCAATCAAACAATATTACTACAAATGAAATAGAATTGATTAGAAAAAAAATGTTTGAAGTAGAGGATGAAATCGTAATAGGTTTAGTAGGTAGAATAAACAGATGGAAAGGACAATTTATGTTATTAGAAGCTTTTAATGATTTAATAAAAAAGCATTCTAATTTAAAATTAATTTTTGTTGGTTCTACAACAGATAATCAACAACATATTATAAATGAATTAAATTCGAAAATTCAGAAGTATCAAATTGAAAAAAATGTAAAAATAATTCCATTTCAATCAAATATTAATTCCATTTGGAAGGCAATAGATATTGCAGTAGTTCCTTCAATTGAGCCGGAACCATTTGGATTAGTGGCAGTAGAGGCAATGTTAGCTTCAAAACCAGTTGTTGCTTCAAATCATGGAGGCTTGACAGAAATAATTGACCATCAACAAACAGGATTTTTAATTGAACCAAATAATATTCAAGAGTTAATCAATGCAATAGAAAAGTTGATTAACGACAAAAAGTTGAGATTAGATATGGGACAAAAAGGTTATAAAAGAGCTGCTGAAGAGTTTTCTATTCAAAAGCATGTTTCAAAAATTGAAAAAGTTCTTGCAGATTGAGTTTTAAGCCTTAAAATATCTTAAAAAGTTTATATTTGTCCTTGTTAATGTAAACCAAATGAGAATTGGAATTTTAGGAACGCGAGGAATACCAAATTATTATGGTGGTTTTGAGCAATTTGCAGAATTTTTTGCTACGTATGCCGCAAGTCAAGGACATGAGGTGTATGTTTACAATTCCCATAGTCATCCTTATCAAGAAAAGCAATTCAGAGGTGTGAATATTGTGCATTGCTATGATCCTGAAAATAAAATAGGAACTGTTGGTCAGTTTATTTATGACTTAAATTGTATTAGAGACGCCAGAAAAAGAGATTTTGATATTATTCTTCAATTGGGCTATACCAGTAGCTCTGTTTGGTTTTCATTACATCCAAAAAACGCCATTGTGATTACCAACATGGATGGTTTAGAGTGGAAAAGAACAAAATATTCTAAAAAAGTGCAAAAAGCACTTCAAGTTGCTGAAAGATTAGCTGTTAAAAAAAGTGACTTTTTGATTGCAGATTCTATAGGAATTCAAAAGTATATCAAAGAAAAACATCAAAAAGAAAGCACTTATATAGCTTACGGAGCTCATAATTTTGATAATCCAACACTAGAAATTTTAAAAGAATATCATGTTGAAGAAGGGAATTACAATATGATAATGGCTCGATTTGAGCCTGAAAACAATTTAGATATGGTGTTAGAAGGAGTTGCTTTGACAGATGAAAAAATACCTATTCTAGTTATTGGAAACTATCTTACAAAATATGGAGCGTATTTAAAAAACAAATTTTCTAGTTTTGAACACATTCGATTTATTGGAGCTGTTTATGATTTAGAACATTTAAATAACCTTCGTTATTTTTCAAACATATATTTTCATGGACATACTGTAGGAGGAACTAATCCTTCGTTATTAGAAGCAATGGCTTCAAAGGCTTTAATAGTCGCACATAATAATGATTTTAACAAAGGAGTTCTACAAGAAAATGCCTTTTATTTTTCATCTGCAGAAGAAGTTAAAAAAATCTTAAATACAATTAAAAAAAGTAATAACTTGCAATTCGTACAAAACAATTTTGAAGCAATTGCAAAATCGTTTAATTGGGAAAAGATAAATGAGCAATATTTACAACTTTTTGAACAGTGTTTGGCTGGAAATTCTAACAGAAAATAAACAAAATAAAGCGTTTATTCCTTTTCTGTTTTTATTGATTACTTTGCCAATTTCAATGGGTTTAAACAATATTTTACTAGGAATATTTGTAGTAACATCATTTTTTTATGGTAGAAAAATAAACAATAAAATTTCTTTAATTATATTGTTTCCAATGCTTTTGTTTTTATGGATGTCATTGTCCTATTTTTGGTCGATTGATGTACAACGAACGCTTCAGGCAATACCAAAAGAAATTGCTTTTTTATTAATTCCAATTGCTTTTTGGTTAATACCAACATTTTCAAGCGAACAAAAAACAAAAATAATTAAGTTTTACAGCTATACAATGACACTATATGTGGTTTATTATTTAGTTAGAGCAGTTGTTCGATTTGTACTAACAAAAGACATTAGTGTTTTCTTTTATCACGGACCAGACAATGACACAGACACGGGCCTAGTGCCAAGGTTATTAAACGCAATTCATTTTTCTGTTTATGTTGCAATTGCCTTTTTTTATTTTTTTATAAAAGAACACAAATCAAAACTTGAACAACTAATAGCTACACTTCTTTTTGTGTTTGTTATCTTATTGTCTTCCAAAAATATTATTGTAATTTTTGTGTTGTTGGTTTTGATTCAGGTATTTTTTTATTCAAAGATTGCAAATAGACTTCGTTTAAGAAATCTGACAATTCTTCTACTTTTATTAGGTTTTGTCATTTCGTTTGGAAAAATTAAAGAGCGATTTTTAGTAGAATTTAGAACGAATTCCGACAAAGGGATTTCACACAATGTTGCTTTAAATAAAGAGAAAGGAATAAACAATATAAGTATTGCCGATGCTTGGACAAAAGAAAAATTTCATCCAGCAGATTATTTTCCTGGCACAGCATTTAGAGTATATCAATTTAGAATGTTTACAGAGTTTTTAAACGAAGAACCTATTTTTTTAAAAGGATTTGGATTAAATGCTTCTTTAAATAAATTGTTAGAAAAAGAAAAAAAGTATAACCTATACCCAGGTTATGGGACGTTTAATTTTCATAATCAATATGTGCAAAACTTTGCCGAATTAGGACTTATTGGGTTTTTATTATTAATGGTAATTTTATTTATAAACACTAAAATTGCTTTTAAAAGCAAAGATTTTATACATATTGCTTTTGCGATTCTAATGATAAGCTTATTTTTGACGGAATCTTTTTTGTGGAGACAAAGAGGTGTTTTGTTTTTTATACTTTTTTATTGTCTTTTCAATATAAAAGTTAACCCCCAATTAGAAAAAAAATAAAATGAAAAGAATATTAATTACAGGTGCTGCAGGATTTTTAGGTTCTCACCTTTGCGATAGATTTATTAAAGAAGGATATTATGTTATAGGAATGGATAACCTAATAACAGGTGATTTAAAAAATATTGAACATCTTTTTAAGGATAAGAATTTTGAATTTTATCATCATGATATTACGAAGTTTGTACATGTTCCTGGTAAATTAGATTACATTTTACATTTTGCATCCCCAGCAAGCCCAATCGATTATTTAAAAATTCCAATTCAAACCCTAAAAGTTGGGTCATTAGGAACACACAATTTATTAGGCTTAGCACGTGTAAAAAACGCTAGAATTCTTATTGCTTCAACTTCTGAAGTGTATGGAGATCCATTAGTACACCCACAAACAGAAGAATATTATGGAAATGTAAACACCATTGGCCCAAGAGGTGTTTATGACGAAGCAAAACGCTTTCAGGAGTCTATAACCATGGCTTACCACACTTTTCACGGAGTAGAAACTAGAATTGTTCGTATTTTTAACACGTATGGACCAAGAATGCGATTAAATGATGGTCGTGTAATTCCAGCATTTATTGGGCAAGCACTTCGTGGAGAGGATTTAACTATTTTTGGAGATGGAAGCCAAACACGTTCATTTTGTTATGTAGATGATCAAGTGGAAGGCATTTATAGATTATTACATTCTGATTATCATTTACCAGTAAATATTGGAAATCCAGATGAAATTACCATTAAAGATTTTGCAGAAGAAATAATAAAACTAACAGGAACCAATCAAAAGGTAGTATACCATCCACTTCCCGTTAATGATCCTATGCAAAGACAACCAGACACTACAAAAGCTAAAGAAATTTTAGGTTGGGAAGCAAAAGTATCCAGATCTGAAGGCATGAAAATTACGTATGAGTATTTTAAAACACTTTCTTCGGAAGAGTTATTAAAAGAAGAACATAAGGATTTCACTAAATACATTCATTAATTGAAAAATAAAACCGGAAGATACTCAGGTTATATTAGACCCATAATAATATTTTTAGATTTATTAATTGTAAATCTAATGGTATTATTATGCATGCGTTCTGCTATGAGTAATTTTGGTTACCATACTATTTTATCTATTTTTTGGTTAATTATTTCTTATTATTCTGGATACTACGAAGTTTATAGATTTAGTAAAGGGGTTGAAATATTCGGAAAATTATTAAAACAGTTTTTCTTTATTGGTTTAATAACTTTTGCTTACGTGGGTTACAAATACAAATATGTAACTACTGATGAAGTTTGGCTTTATATATTCTGGTCTTTTCTTTTGGTTGGATTATTAAAATTTTCAATTTTTTTCTTATTAAAAAAATACCGCCTTTTATATGGTGGAAATCATAGAAATGTTATTGTTGTAGGACATGGAAAAAGTGTTGATGAGTTAAAGGATTTCTTCACAAATAACCCAGATTATGGATACAATCTAGTGCATATTTTCGATTTAAAAGTAAATAAAAAAGCAGAATTAATAGAATGTAGAGATTTTGTTGTTAAGAACAAAATAGATGAAATTTACGCATCAATAAATACTTTAACTAATAATGAAATCGATAATTTAATTCATTTTGCTGACAATAGTTTAAAAACAATTAAATTTTTACCAGACAGTAAGAACACCTTTTTAAGAAACTTAGCTGTTGAGTATTATGATTATATACCAATTATATCACTTAGAACAATTCCCTTAGATAAAGAAGTGAATAAGAGGTTAAAACGAATTTTTGATATTATTTTTTCTTTATTAATAGTTGTTTTTTTATTATCATGGTTAACTCCAATAATCGCTCTTTTTATTTTAATAGAATCAAAAGGACCAATCTTTTTTAAGCAAAAAAGAAATGGGTTAAATTATGAAGAGTTCTATTGTTATAAATTTCGCTCTATGCACTTGAATCCTATAGCTGATTTAGAACAAGTTCAAAAAAACGATCCAAGAATTACTAAAATAGGAAAGTTTATAAGAAAAACAAGTATTGATGAGTTGCCGCAATTTTTCAATGTACTATTGGGAGATATGTCTGTAGTTGGTCCGAGACCTCACATGGTAAGTCATACAGAAATGTATGCTAAAAGTGTTGATAAATTCATGGTAAGACATTTTATAAAACCAGGAATTACTGGATTAGCTCAAACCAACGGATTTAGAGGTGAGGTTGAGACAGAAAAAGACATTATTAATAGAGTAAAATATGATATTTTTTATTTAGAGAATTGGTCGATTTTACTTGACATTAAAATTATCTTTGCAACAGTGGTAAACGCTATAAAAGGCGAGAAGAAAGCGTATTAATGAATGCTTTAGTTTCCATAATCACACCGTCTTATAATTCTGCAAAATTTATTGTTGAAACGATACATTCGGTACAAAATCAAACCTATTCAAATTGGGAAATGATTATTGTGGATGATGGTTCTTCTGATGAAACAGAAACGGTTATTTTATCCATAATGCAAAATGATAAACGCATTCAATTTCATAAATTAAGTCAAAATTCTGGCCCAGCCGTTGCCCGAAATACCGCAATTGAAAAAGCTTCTGGAGATTATATGACGTTTATTGATGCCGATGATATCTGGTTCCCAACTTTCATTGAAAACAATATCAAAACCATTCATAAAACAGGAATTCCGTTTGTGTTTTCGTCTTATAAAAGAGCCAATGAACAATTAGAATTTGTGTATTCTGATTTTATTGTTCCTCAGAAAGTTTCTTATACCGACATTTTAAAATCCAATTCAATAAGTTGTTTGACAGCTTTTATTGATATTAAAAAATTGGGTAAAAAATATATGCCACTCATCCGAAAACGCCAAGACATGGGATTGTGGTTGAATTATTTAAAAGTGATTCCATTCGCACACGGAATTCAAGAAACTCAAGCGATTTACCGAATCAGAGAAAACTCACTTTCCCGAAAAAAATCGGATTTAATCAAATACCAATGGCAATTTTATAGAGAAGTTGAAAAATTGAATGTCTTTCAATCCACCTATTATATGTTGCATTGGATGTATCGCGGTTTTATGAAGTACAGAAATTAGTTTTCCAGCCACGGATTAAAAGATTAAAAGGATTTTCTATGTTTTTATGTAAAGTTAATCGACTTACATTTTTTCTTAAAACTAAGTGACTATGTGTTTAATTTCAAAGCATCGACTGAAATTGCTTCAATTTTCCTCTTTTTGTTCGTTCTAAAACTTCTTTTCGGTTGTAGGTGAAATGCAAACCAGGTTCTAAATATTTCGCAATCGCTTTTTCAATTTCCTGAATTTGTTCCGAAGTCAATTCCACCGAACTCACATAATCAATTTCAAAACTATCCAATTTGGTCTGACGAACGATAAATTCTTTCACGTTTCCATCGTCTTCAATAATGCTTTTGGTTACGTAGTAAAAGGTTAATCCAGGTGATTTTTTTCCACTTGGTAAAAGTGCCACATCGCTGGTTCTTCCAATTAATTTTTTTAGAATGGGTTTTTTCAACGTGCTTTTTTCATCCAAAATTCCAACATCGCCAATTTCATAACGAATAAACGGATGCGATTTATTATACAACGAAGTAATTACCACTTTTCCTTCTTTTCCATACGGAACCGGTTGATTATTTTCATCCAAAATTTCCACAAATATGGTTTCTGAATTCACTTGCCATTCGTCTTTCGGATTTTGAAAAGCAATTAAATCTAATTCTGAAGCACCATATTCATTCACAACTGGAATTCCTAAATGTTTTTCCAATAAAATTTTATCTTCTTCAAACAACATTTCCGAAGTCACCATGCAAACTTTCAACGTTGGGCAAACATCGGTTAAAATGATATTTCGGACTTGTAAATATTTTCCAAAAAGCACAATCGAACTCGTGTAACCATTGATATAATCAAACTTTTTGGTTTTAAAATGTTCCAAAACACTATCTAATATTTTATCCGATAGATCAAAAATTGGAAAACGATATCGCTTACTCAAAAAGTCTTTCAAACGTTCTTTTCTGTACCCAATAAAATCCAATGGAATTCCGTAGAATCGGGCTTGATACGACGAATTGAAATCAACACCATACCAACCAAATCGATGAATAATCGAAGCCCAAGTTATCGCATGTGCCTCTTTGTCTTTCGCGAAAACAAATGGATCACCACTCGACCCCGAAGTTTTATTTATAAAAACAGTTTTTTCTGAATAGCCTTTTGAAAGTCGATTTTTTAAAGGTTTTTGTAAATCTTTTTTGGTGAGAACAGGTAATTCGTTCCAATTTTCAATTTTTTTTTCCCCAACTAAATCCTGATAAAAAGTGTTGTTTTTCAAATGAAATTCCACAATTTCTCGCTTTTTAGTTTCGAGATAAATAGGATAATCTGTTTCTGAAATTTGTAGAATTTTCTCAAAATCAGCCTGAGCTTTCACAATAGGAAAACCGCTTAATTTTAAAGAAAGATGAAACAAGTTGAGCATTCGTTGGAATTTATCCAAAAGTAATAAATCTGAAAATAATCTTTCTTCTTTTTTCTTTTTTCTTTCTTCTTAAGAAATAGTACTTTTGCCTCACAACATAACAACATACAAAATGACTATTTTACTACTTGGTTCTGGCGGTCGCGAACACGCACTGGCTTGGAAAATGCTTCAATCTTCAAAATGTACTTCTCTTTTTGTTGCCCCTGGAAATGCAGGAACAGCATCGATTGCAAAAAATGTGGATTTAAATCCAAATAATTTTGATGCCGTTAAAGCTTTTGTTTTACAAGAAAAAGTAGAAATGGTTGTGGTTGGACCAGAAGATCCATTGGTTTTAGGAATTTATGATTTCTTTAAAAATGATGCAGAAATTAATCATATTCCAGTAATTGGACCATCAAAAGTGGGAGCACAATTAGAAGGAAGTAAAGAATTCGCTAAAGAATTTTTAGTAAAACACAATATTCCAACCGCTCGCTATGAAAGTTTCACCAAAGAAACAGTGGAGCAAGGCTGCCAGTTTTTAGAGACTTTAGAGGCGCCATACGTTTTAAAAGCTGATGGATTAGCAGCGGGAAAGGGAGTTTTAATTATATCCGATTTAGAAGAAGCAAAAACAGAGTTGAGAAATATGTTGGTGGGTGCTAAGTTTGGACAAGCAAGTTCAAAAGTAGTTATCGAAGAATTCTTAGATGGAATTGAATTAAGTTGTTTCGTTTTAACCGACGGAAAATCATATAAAGTATTACCAACAGCAAAAGATTACAAACGAATTGGAGAAGGTGATACAGGATTAAACACAGGTGGAATGGGAGCCGTATCTCCGGTACCATTTGCGGATGCAGTTTTATTAGAAAAAATCGAAACGCGAATTGTAAATCCTACTATTTCAGGTTTACAAAAAGACGGAATTGAATACAAAGGATTTGTTTTCATCGGATTAATCAACGTGAAAGGAGAACCAATGGTTATCGAATACAATGTTCGTATGGGCGATCCAGAAACGGAAGTAGTTATGCCAAGGTTGAAAAGTGATTTAGTCGAAATTTTTGAAGCCATAGCAAACCAAGAATTAGATAAAATTACTTTGGAGATTGATGAAAGAGCCGCTACAACTATTATGGTAGTTTCAGGCGGATATCCAGAAGACTATGAAAAAGGAAAAGAGATTTTTGGATTAGAAAACATTACAGATTCTATTCCATTTCATGCGGGAACAAAATTAGAAAACGGGAAAGTAGTTACTAATGGAGGTCGCGTAATTGCTGTAACTTCGTACGGAAATGACTTTCAGGAAGCCATAAAAAAATCTTATCAAAGTATAGCAAAGCTACAATTTGATAAGATGTATTATAGAACAGATATTGGTAAGGATTTATAATTCTTACCAATAGCTATTAAAATTATTTTAAAAACGAATGTGCAGTCGTGTCTTGCTCGTCTTCGTTGTTTGCTTTAAAAATGTTTAATTGTTTAATCCAATAGGTCATGGCAACACAACAAACAATGATAAATAACCAGTTTATTACATTTGCAGTCCACCAGTTAGTTAATTCTAATTTTCTGAACATATCCATTGGAACAAATAAGAAGTCAACAAAAAGACTCGCAATTCCTTCAAAAAATGATTTCATTTTGATAAAGTATTATATTTACACCACAAAAATATAAAATATTCGCATGATAGCAAGTGTTTTTAGTAAAACTAGACCATTTAATTATTTAGTAATAGGAATTTTGTCGTTAGTCTTCTTTATTATGAAGACCATTTCTACTGCTTCTGCTGATGCTACATGGTTATATTATGCTGAAGAACTCGGATTGTTTCTTTTGGTTTTTGCCTCAATTTTTTTAACCAATTTTATTGCTTTAAAAAATGGATTAACAAAAAGTAATAATTATGCACTGTTGTTATTCTTTGTATTTTTACTTTTTTTCTCATCCATATTTCAAAATAAGAACATTATAATTTCAAATTTCTTATTGCTTTTGGCTTTGAGAAGATTAATTTCGTTAAAATCACTTTTAACCACCAAAGAGAAAATTTTTGATGCTTCATTTTGGATTCTTTTGGCAGCTTTGTTTCACTTTTGGAGTATTTTTTATATCGTTTTAGTGTTCATTGCAATTATTCTCCATGTTTCTAAAGATTATAGAAATTGGGTTATTCCTTTCATTGCATTGTTTGCCGTAACCATTTTATTTTTTCTTGCAAATAGTTTATTAGATAATAGCTTAATGAGTACATTACTAAGTAAAACATACGTTAGTTTTGACTTTTATTATTTTGATAATATTTATCAACGACTAGCATTGGCACTTTTTACTTCACTCAGTTTATTTGCTTTTGTATTACATGTATTTGATATTCCTAATAAGGCATTAAATATGCAATCTTCACACAAAACAATTTTATTTTCTTTTATTTTAGGCGTAGGAATTTATGTGCTTTCTGCAAACAAAAATAACGGAAGTTTAGCGTTTTGTTTCGCACCTTTAGCAATTATTGGTGCGAATTTCATCGAAAAAATCGAAAATGATTTAGTGAAAGAAATTGTTGTATATTCTTTGCTTGCTTTTGGAGTTTTCTTTTTTATTATGCAATTATAGTTTACTTCCGTATGCTAAATCCCCAGCGTCTCCTAAACCAGGAACAATATAATTGTGTTCGTTTAATTTTTCATCTAAAGCAGCAACCCATAAATGGCAGTTTTTAGGAATGTTTTTTTCTAAATAATCTATTCCTTCTGGTGTAGCAATCACTACAGCAATATGAATTTCTTTAGGTTGGTGTTCTAAATGTAACTTGTGTAATACAGCAACCAAAGATTGCCCAGTGGCTAACATTGGGTCAATTAAAATAAGATTTTTTCCTTCAAAAGATGGAGCTGCTTGATATTCCACTAAAATTTCAAATTTATCATCGTTATCATAATGATGACGGTAAGCTGAAACAAATCCGTTTTCTGCATCATCAAAAAAGTTCATAAAACCTTGATGTAAAGCCAAACCAGCACGTAAAATTGAACATAAAACCACAGGCTCGGCGATGGTTGTGGTATGTTTGATGCCAAGCGGAGTTTGCACATCAACATCTTTATAATCAAGAGTTTTGCTTAATTCGTATGCCATTATTTCTCCAATACGCTCAATGTTTTTTCTAAATCGCATACTGTCTTTCTGTATTTGAACATCACGAATTTGCGCCAAGAAATGGTTAAGAATACTATTTTGTTCAGAGATATAATGAATGTGCATTGGATTTATTTTTTATTTTCAGGATAAAAGTACAAAAAATCGCTATTTTTGTATCAATTTTAAAGCTATAATTATGTTTGCTGAATTTGCATTTCCTATTTTTGAACAAAGTATCAAAACATACCACATCATTGACGATGTGTATCAACCAGTTGTAAATCCTTTCGAAAAAGGAAGTATTGAATATTTGTTATTTGCGAAAAATTGGGTAGACACGGTGCAATGGCATTACGAAGATATCGTTCGTGATCCAAATATTGATCCCGTTGCAGCTTTAGATTTGAAACGTAAAATAGATGCTTCTAACCAAGTCCGTACGGATATGGTGGAATACATTGATAGTTATTTCTTAGATAAATATAAAGATGTTCAAGTAAAACCAAATGCAAAAATCAACACCGAAAGTCCAGCTTGGGCTATTGATCGTTTGTCGATTTTAGCATTGAAAATTTACCATATGAACGAAGAGTCTACTCGTGCTGAAGCCACACCAGAGCACAGAGCAAAATGTCAAGAAAAACTAAATGTTTTGTTAGACCAAAAAAATGATATGTTTACTTCAATCAGTCAATTAATTGAAGATATCGAAGCGGGTGACAAATACATGAAAGTGTACAAACAAATGAAAATGTACAACGATGAGGAGTTGAATCCGGTGTTGTATCAAAATAAAAAATAGTCATCATTTGATGTCTAAACCAAAACACATATTGGTAATAAGGCTCTCAGCTATGGGTGATGTCGCGATGACAGTTCCTGTATTGAGAGCCTTAGTTTTGCACTATCCTGAAGTAAAAATCACGGTAGTTTCTCGACCATTTTTTCAGCCTTTTTTTGATGGAATTCCGAATGTGAATTTCTTTGGAGTAGATTTGAAAGAACGTCATAAAGGTTTCCTCGGTTTACTTCGATTATTTTCCGATTTACGAAAATTAAATATTGATTTGATTGCCGATTTACACAATGTTCTTCGCTCTAAAGTTGTTCGAACATTATTCGCTTTAAGCGGAAAAAAAGTAGCTGCAACCGATAAAGGAAGAGCCGAAAAAAAAGCGTTAACTAGCTTAACCAACAAACTTTTTGCTCCAGTTAAACCAATGGTAGAAAGACATGTAGATACGTTCAAGCAACTTGGATTTTCTATTGATTTAACGAATGCCCAATTTCCTGAAAAAGCCATTTTATCAGAAGAAATCCTTTCTATTATAGGAAATAAAAATCAAAATTGGATTGGAATTGCACCTTTTGCACAATACGAAAGTAAAATCTATCCATTGGATTTAATGCAACAAGTAATAGATGGTTTAGCTGAAAATAAAAGCAATAAAGTCTTATTATTTGGCGGTGGCGAGAAAGAAATTCAGTTGCTAAATCAATTACAAAAGCAACATGAAAATGTAATCGTTTTAGCCGGAAAACTAAAATTCAAACAAGAATTAGAAGTTATTTCTAATTTAGACATAATGCTTTCCATGGATTCTGGAAATGCACATATTGCTGCGATGTTAGGCGTGAAAACAATTACACTTTGGGGCGCCACACATCCTTATGCAGGATTCAAACCTTTTAATCAACCAGACCATTTTTGTTTAACTTCGGATAGAGAAAAATATCCATTATTACCAACTTCTATTTATGGAAACAAAAAAGTGGAAGGTTATGAAGAGGTGATGCGAAGTATTTTACCAGAAACTATTTATGATATAATAAAAAAGGAGCTTAATTAGCTCCTTTTTTATTTTTTTGCGACTCTTTTAATTGTCTTTGTTCTTCGACAAATTGTTTCATTTCTTGTGGATCTCTAGTAATTAGAGGAGCGTCTTTTGCGTTAAGCAAGTTGTTTTCAAAAGGTTGGTTTGAATCAACACCAAAACGTTGGTCCTGATAAAATCTTCTTTTTGCCATAATTCTGTATGAAAATTCTATATTTGATGTTCCTCCATTTTTTTCTTTTACAGTAAATCCTTTTCCATCTGCATCTTTTATCACAATTAAACCATTACTTTCGCCTTCTTCTTGAATAAAGACTCTCATTTTATGGTTTTTATCGATAAAAACAGTTTCTAAAAACATTTCGTCAAGAGCAATATGTGTACTTCCGTTAACAAGTTTTCCTCCTCCTAAATCTTCGAACCAAATTTCTGGACTTTCTGTGCAATACAATAATTGATTTCCTTTTGTTGTAGGAACTGAGGCTGCTTTCGCACCAGTAACCGAAAATTTACCTGTCCCGTAGAAAGCATAAGATCCGGCACTATTACTCATATCTCTAGCATAAACACCAGTTCCAGTGCTAAAATTACATGTTGCGAAAACTCCAAAATCTCTACTTGTTGGCATATCTGCAAAAGAAGATGCCCAACCTAAACCAAAAACACTGGCTCCCCATAAGGAATAATCTCCAAGCACACCAATTTCATTTTGACTTGAGTTAGTTGATACCCCACTTACACCAGCTGAACCCAAACCCGTTGAACCACATTCACCTCTAACACCATATGAAGAAGTAGCTGCAGTTACATTGGTATTAATACCATAAATAACAGGTAAATTATCTGAATCTGAAATTACATGTAATTTTGTAGATGGGGCAGTTGTTCCAATTCCCATATTTCCGTTATTTAAAATAACTGCCTGATCTATATTTCCCACTCTAAATCCAATATATCCATTACCTGTATTTAGTTTATTAATTAGAGTATATACCCCATCTGATGAAGATAATAAACTATAGCCATTTGTATTTGCTTGTAAATGATTTGCAAAACCAGCCCAAGAAGCACCATGTCCTACATCACCAATAAAAGCATTATTAATTCTTGCATTCCCTCCTTGAACATCTAATCTTTGTGTTGGTCCGGGAATTCCAATTCCAAAATTTCCAGAACTTAAAAATCTAGCTCTTTCTGTATTATTAGTTCTAAAGACTAAATCTTGAGGGTCTGATGTTCCTAAAAAATTGGTTGAGGGATTTGTTCCAGAATTGCCTATTGTCGTCCATGCATTATTGGATGTTAATAATTGAGTCCAAGTTGTTGTTCCAGAGCCATTAGTTTTTCTAAACCACAGGTTTTGATCAAAGAAACTTCCTGCAATTTGCAGAGCATAGTTGTTTGCGTTGTTGCTATGTCTCACATCAATTAAATGCCACCAAGAAGAAGCTCCAGTAGGAAAATTTGTTGGAGTAGAGGTTTCAAAAAAACCTGATTGAGCACCAGCAGCACCAGATGTTCCAGCATCATTTCTTGTTTCTGTTCTCACATTAGAGGAGCCAAAACCAAATGTCCCGTTGGCTAAATCTAATGTGTATTGAGGATTTGTTGTCCCAATTCCTACTTGAGAGAAAGTTAGTTGTAATGCAAAAAATAAAAAGAAAAGGATAATTTTTTTCATGGTAATCAATTGTTTTATAAATACTTAAGTAAGTATACAAAAAGCAATATGAGAAAAAAATAATAATCGATATATGATAATTTTATTCGATAAAAATCAGGTTAATAAAACTAAAGAGCTAAAATTACTCACATAGTCTTATTAACCAGCAATAAGATAGAATCCTGTATTTATAATTTTATTGTCTTTAATTTTAAAAGATCCAACATATGAATGTTCAGGACACCAATCTAAGTCTTTTACAAACGTAGCTTCTTGGATTTTTAAAATAAAAGTTTTCGAAGTTTTATCGTACGAAATTTTCATTACATCCTTGCATTCACAATCAAAATTTTCAAACAGAACTTCTTTCTCAAATGTTTTACCTTTTTTTAAATCTTCAATTTTAATGTCTTTTAAAAAATCTTCTAGAATTTTATAACTAAAAGGAGTTTGAGATTGTTTGTTAAACTTTTCAAAAAGGATTTTAATTTGAGATTTATTAAAATTTTGACTTAAACTAATATTACAGAATAGAAAAGTAAAAGATAAAAATAACGTTATATAAAATCTTTTAGACATCATCAAAATCAATCTTGATAGTTGCTGTTGTTGGATAAGCTTGGCAAGCTAATGTTAATCCGTCAGCAACTTCAGTATCGGTTAAGATTTGATTTTTCTTCATATCGGCAGCACCTTCGGTAATTTTACAAATACAACTACTGCAAATTCCACCTTGACAAGAATATGGAACATCTAAACCTTGTTTTAAAGCGGCTTCTAACAAAGTTTGTTTTTGACTCATTTCAAAAGTCGTTTCCTCATCATCTACTAAAATTGAAATTCTAGTGTGGCCTTCAGCACCACCAACTGATTCGTTTTCGTTGGAAGATGTAGAGAATAATTCGAATTTAATGTCAGAACCTGAAATATTATTTTCTTTTAAAGTGTCTGAAACCAGATTAATCATTTCTTCTGGCCCACACAAATAGAATTTTGAAAACTCCATTTCAGCATGTTTATTTTTTAAAACAAAATTTACAGCCGATTTATCAATTCTACCATTTAAAGCATTGTCTGCCGTTGATTGACTGTATACATATTGCACAAATAAACGTCCTACATATTGCAATTGTAAATCGTGTAATTGGTTGTGGAAAATCGTGTCTTTTTCCGATTTATTTCCGTAAACCAATACAAAAGTACTGTTAGGTTCTTCTTCTAAAACCGATTTTAGAATAGAATAAACAGGAGTAATTCCACTTCCAGCTACAAAAGCTGCGTAGTTTTTTTGACGGTCAACTTTTGGTTCAAAGGTAAATTTTCCTTCAGGTGTTCCTACTTCGATTACGTTACCAACCGCTAATTTTTCATTAGCAAATTTAGAGAAGAATCCAGTTTTTATAGCTTTAACAGCAATTCTTAATTCGCCACTTTTTGGAGAAGAACAAATAGAGTACGCTCTTCTAATTTCTTGTCCGTCCAACGTAACTTTTAAGTTTACATATTGTCCAGCAACAAAAGAATAGTATGATTTTAATTCATCGGGAACATTAAAAAGAATGGAAACAGCATCAGCAGTTTCTTTGATGATTTCTTTAATGCTTAATTTATAAAATGATGACATTTGATTTAATTTTTTACAAAAATAAAAAAAAGAACCCTAAGGTTCTTCATTTATTCCATAAACAACGCTTTTAATTCTGTTGCCTCACTTGGTTGCATTTTTCCTGCTAAAACTAGGCTTAATTGTTTTCTTCTTAATGCCGCTGCATAGCGTTCTTTTTCTAATTCTGTTTCTGGTTCTATTGGTGGAACAGGAATAGGTCTTCCGGTTTCATCAACCGCTACAAAAGTATAAATGGCTTCGTTGGCTTTATTTTTAATTCCTGATTCTCTGTCTTCAATCCATACATCAATAAAAATCTCCATTGAAGTATTGAATGTTCTAGAAACTTTTGATTCAACAGTCACAACACTTCCTAAAGGAATAGCTCTATTAAATGCCACATGATTCACTGAAGCCGTTACACAAATTCTGCGTGAATGTCTTCTAGCGGTAATACTTGCTGCTCTGTCCATACGAGCTAACAATTCTCCACCAAATAAATTGTTCAAAGGATTGGTTTCACCAGGTAATACTAAATCGGTTAAAGTAGTTACCGATTCTGAAGGAAATTTTGGTTGCATTGTTTTTTTTTGCAAAGATAATGAGGAATTTGAAAATAAAATGCATAAAAAAATCCCAAAATAGGGATTTTAATAATTATTACGCAAAGTGTTAAAAATTTATTCTATCAACAACCAAGCTTCAGCATTGTGTGATTTTTGAATGTTTTTACGTTCAATTTGAGCTTCAATCAACGATTTAAAACTTGCATAAACCACAGGATATAACTTGTGATTATTCAAAGGAAGCATTTTTGCTTTTTCAAATCCAGCAGCATTTAATTCTGCAATCGCTTTTTTCGCATTTTCTTCGCTTCTATATGCACCAGCGACTAAATGATAAGGCATTTTTTCTTCTACAACAGCTAGTTCAACAGTATGTATTGGATTAGAAATAACAAATGTCGCTTCTTGAATTTGTTGTTGTACTTTTTCTTGAACGTTTTTTTGAATAGCTAATGTTTGATTTTCAATTTTTTGATTGTTATAAGTTATATAACCAAAACCTCCAGCGCCTAACATCATTACAAAAACAGCGGCATATTTTAAATAAGAATAATCTCTTTTTCTTTCAGGAGTAAAAATAATTGGTGCTTTTTCTTCTAAAGCTTCTACTTCTTGTTTTAAAACTTCTCTTGTAATTTCAGGTGAAACAAAGCTGCTCAAACCAAACGAATCGGTTAGGTAATTAACAGTATTAGCGGGTTCAAAAACCCAATTCATTTCATTGTTAACCGAAATTTCGCCAATGTTTTTCAACACCACTCGATTGCGGTTTTGAAGCAAATACGTCCATTGGTTCACCACATCACCAATTTTGATTACGGCTAGTTCGTAGGACATTTTTTCTTGTAATGCCACATGATTTGCTAATAAACCATCATTGTTTTTTACATTCGCATTAAACGAAACCACTTTTTTAGGTGGAAAAAACGAACTCGCATTTCCAGTAATGTGAGCCGACACAGTTTCGGTTAAAAAAGCACCAAAACCAGGAACAGTAACGCACTGATAACGATATAATAAGTCAGATATGTGTTTTTCTATAAGCATAACAACAAAGTTAGATAATCAATAGCAATATCAAAATTTTATCAACAAAAATTATTAACAATTGCAATTTTTCTGTAAACAATTAGAAGCGAATGGCTTGGGATTTCTTGGTTTCCATGTTCCTGCTGTCCGCTCTACACGGTGCCGCTCCCATCAGGGCTAGATAGCATTTCTTTTTCTTTTTTGGATTGTTGCTAAAAAGAACTATTTTTGTTCTTCAATTATTCGCCAAATAAATTTTATACACGCCATGACACAGTCAGAATTATACCACACGCTTGCGTTAATGCAAGTGGAAGGAGTAGGAGATGTAATCGCCAAAAAACTCATCCAGCATTGCGGAAACGCTACAGAAGTCTTCACTTCAAAAAAATCCCAACTTCAAAAAATTGATGGCATTGGTTCGGTTGTAATCAAAAATTTACACAATAAAGCTGTTTTTTCTAAAGCGGAAGCCGAACTTCAATTCATCGCTAAGGAAAATATTTCCACCACCTATTTTCTTGAAAAAAATTATCCCGAACGATTAAAAAATTGCTACGACAGTCCTGTACTTTTATTCCAAGCGGGAAACATCGATTTACAAAATCGAAAACTTTTAAGTATTGTTGGCACACGTCAAATCACTTCGTATGGAATGGAATTTACCAAAAAACTTATTGAAGAAATTGCGCCATTAAATCCAATTGTTATAAGTGGTTTTGCTTATGGAGTAGATATTTATGCGCATCAAATGGCAATGGATTGTGGTTTGCAAACCATCGGTGTTTTAGCACACGGATTAAACCAAATTTATCCGAAAACGCACAAAAAGTACATGGCAAAAATGGAACAAAACGGCGGCTTTTTAACCGAGTTTTGGAGCACTAGCAATCCAGATAAAGAAAATTTTATCAAACGAAACCGCATTGTTGCTGGCATTAGCGAGGCTACTATCGTAATTGAAAGTGCCGAAAAAGGAGGTTCGTTAGTTACAGCCAATTTAGCCAACGATTATAACAGAGATGTGTTTGCAGTTCCTGGAAGAACAACTGATAAATATAGTCAAGGTTGCAATAATTTGATTAAAACTCAACGAGCCAATTTACTTACTTCGGCAGCCGATTTAGTGTATATTTTAAATTGGGAATTGCAGCGGGAAACTCAAAAAACAGTCCAAAAACAACTATTTATTTCATTAACCGAAGAAGAGCAAAAAATTTATGATTACCTTCAAAAAATGGGCAAAGAAATGATGGATATCATCGCCTTAGAATGTGATTTTCCTATTTATCGGATCTCATCTATTTTGTTGAATATGGAATTAAAAGGTGTAGTTAGACCTTTACCTGGAAAAATGTTTGAGGTGATTTAATTAAAAATAAACTCGTAAATTAGTACAAATTTCAAAACCATGTACACGCTTCCTAAAATTGAACGGTTCCAACAAAATGTAGCCTCAAAATATACCATTTACAACAGTGTTTTTATCACATTGCCTTTTGACGAAATCAATAACACCGGTGTTTTGTTGCCTTTGTTTTCGGAAGTTTGCGAAAATGGGTATAAAAACGAACAAAGCCCAGTGGAGATTTTTGAAACCTTCGTTACCAAATATTTAGATAATCCTTCTGAAGCAGAAAAAATTAGCTTGTTATTTCGATTTATTCAATATGTAGAGCGACAAGTAGTACTTTTTGATGCCATTGAAGATGCAGCTTTTCCAATTGTAAATAATATGGAAGGCAAAAGTTCGCTTCGAGCCATCAAAGAAACCGCAGAATCGGAAGGAAAAACTAAAGAACTGAAAGAGTTTTTAGAAAAATTTAAAGTTAGAACAGTTTTAACAGCGCATCCAACACAGTTTTATCCGGGTTCAGTTTTAGGAATTATTACCGATTTAACGGAAGCTTTGAAAGCTAATAACCATATTGTAATTAAAGATTTGTTGGCGCAATTGGGCAAAACACCTTTTTTTAAAAAAGAAAAACCAACACCTTTTGATGAGGCTGTAAGTTTGGTTTGGTATTTGGAAAACGTGTTTTATCCCACGGCAAGCGAAATGGTGCACTACCTTCAAAAAAATATTTTCAAAGGAAACGAACTAAAAAATGATGTACTCAATTTGGGTTTTTGGCCAGGTGGTGATAGGGATGGAAATCCGTTTGTAACTACCGAAATCACATTGAAAGTTGCTGAACGTTTAAGAACTTCAATTTTAAAATGTTATTATACAGATGTTAGAAAGTTAAAACGAAAACTAACATTTACAGGTGTTGATGTGATTATTGCCGAACTAGAAAACAAATTGTATCGTTCCGTTTTTTATTCGCAAGGAGAAATTTTTATTTCTTTAGATGAGTTTAAAACACAATTACAGATTATAAAAAATATCATTGTTGAAAAGCATCAATCGCTTTATGCGGACGAAGTGGATTTGTTGTTGAATAAAGTCAATTTATTTGGATTTCATTTTGCCACTTTAGATATTCGTCAGAACAGTAAAATTCACAAAGCGGTTTTTCAAGACATTGTTCAAAAAGAAAAAAGTTTGTTTCCAGCAGATTATTTTAATTTATCGGAAACAGCAAAAATCGATATTTTATCTAAAGCTTCTGCCCAATTAAAAGCTTCGGATTTTGAGAATGAAATTACGAAAGAAACCATAAGTTCTATTGAAGCTATTCGAACGATTCAAGAAAATAATGGCGAATTAGGTTGTAATCGTTATATTATTAGTAACAACGAAAGTGCTTTGAACGTCATGGAAACGTTAGCCATGTTTCAGTTGTGCGATTGGAACAATCCTTCTGTTGATGTAGTGCCGCTTTTTGAATCGGTGGAAGATTTGCATAAAGCTGATTTAGTGATGGAACAATTGTACACGAATTCGGTTTATGCCAATCATTTGAAAAATCGAGGAAACGAGCAAACCATAATGTTAGGTTTTTCAGACGGAACAAAAGATGGCGGTTATTTAATGGCAAATTGGGCTATATATAAAGCAAAAGAAGCGTTGACCGAAATTTCCAGAAAATACAATATCAAAGTTATTTTCTTCGACGGTCGTGGTGGACCTCCTGCGCGTGGTGGCGGAAAAACACATCAGTTTTATGCTTCGTTAGGGCCAAAAATTGAAAGTCAGCAATTGCAATTAACGGTGCAAGGACAAACGATTAGTTCTAATTTTGGAACGTTGGATTCGTGTCGTTATAATTTAGAGAATTTAGTAAGTGCGGGTGCGAAAAATCAGGTTTTTAATACCAATCAAAATGAATTAACGCTTTCTGAAAATGCTATTTTAGAACAATTGGCAACAATTAGTTTTAAGAAATACATCGATTTTAAAAATCATCCGCTGTTTGTGCCTTATTTGGAAAAAATGAGCACGTTGAATTATTACGCAAAAACGAATATTGGAAGCCGACCATCAAAAAGAAAAGCCACAGCCAAATTGAATTTAGACGATTTACGAGCCATTCCGTTTGTAGGTTCTTGGAGTCAGTTGAAGCAAAATGTGCCTGGTTTTTTTGGTGTGGGAACGGCTTTAAAATATTTTGAAGAACAAAACCGTTGGCATGAAGTAAGTGACTTGTACAAACATTCGTTGTTTTTTAGAACATTGCTAGAAAACAGTATGATGGCGTTGAGTAAATCGTTTTTTCCACTAACGGCTTACATGAAAAACGATGCAGAATTTGGTGCTTTTTGGACGATAATTCACGAGGAATATTTAGAAACCAAGCGCTTGTTGTTAAAAATTTCAGGTTTTAAAGAATTAATGGAAAACTATCCCGACGGAAAAGCTTCCATAGAAATGCGTGAAAAAATGGTGGTGCCATTATTAACGATTCAACAATATGCGTTGTTAAAAATTAAAGCTTTGAGAGAAAGCCCAACACCTGACGAAAAATTAATTGCAGTGTATGAAAAAATAGTAACGCGCTCGTTGTTTGGAAATATTAACGCGAGTAGAAATTCGGCTTAGTTTTAAGTTTTAAAAAAACCTCAAAATTTAGACTTCTAAACTTTGAGGTTTTCTTTATTGAACTTTGAGTTTTCCTAGTAACCCAACTTCTCTCTAACTCTTTTCAAAACACCATTTGCTACAGCACTTGCTTTTGCAGCTCCTTCAAGTAATAATTTATCTACTTCTTCTAAGTTGTTGATGTAGTAATTGTATTTTTCTCTTTCAGTTTTGAATTTTTCAACGATTAATTCAAATAACGCTTGTTTTGCATGACCGTAGCCGTAATTTCCACCTAAATAATTGGCTTTCATTACTTCTGTTTGTTCTGGTGTTGCTAACAATTTGTACAAAGCAAAACAATTACAAGTATCTGGGTTTTTTGGATCTTCAAGCGGTGTGCTATCGGTTTGAATTCCCATAATTTGTTTGCGAAGCGCTTTGTCGTCCACAAAAATATTAATGAAATTGTTTCTCGATTTACTCATTTTTTGTCCATCAGTACCAGGAATTAACATGGTGTCTTCAGAAGTTTTTCCTTCAGGCAATATAAAGGTTTCGCCCATTTGATGATTAAATCGTGAAGCAACATCTCGGGTAATTTCAATGTGTTGCATTTGGTCTTTTCCAACGGGTACAATATTGGCATCGTATAATAAAATATCGGCAGCCATTAACATTGGATACGTAAATAATCCGGCATTTACATCTTCTAATCGGTCCGCTTTATCTTTGAACGAATGCGCTAATGTTAAACGTTGGAACGGGAAAAAACAACTCAAATACCAAGACAACTCTGCTGTTTGAGGCACATCAGATTGACGATAAAAAACAATTTTATTTGTATCTAAACCACAAGCCAGCCAAGCCGAAGCTGTACTATAGGTGTTTTGTCTTAATTCTGCTCCATTTTTGATTTGCGTAATCGAATGCAAATCGGCAATAAAAAGAAAAGACTCGTTATCAGGATTGTTTGCCATTTGAATAGCGGGAATAATTGCTCCTAACAAATTACCTAAGTGTGGTGTTCCTGTACTTTGAACTCCAGTTAAAATTTTTGCCATTGTTTTGTTTTAACGCTAAGCGTTGCTAAGTTGTTATTTAGAAATGCAAATGTATAGTAAAAACAGAAAAGTAAAAAGGGATAGGTTTTATATAAATGATTACTTTTGGAAAACTAATAATTTAACTTAATGAAATTTTTAAAATATCCACTTACATTATTGTACCGCATTTGGTTTTATATTTTGGTTTTAGTTCCAATTATTGTTTTGTTTCCTTTGATTTTTGCTACTATTATTAGTGAAAAAACATATCCTTTGTTTTTTAAAATAGCCCGATTGTGGGCAAAATTTATTTTGGTAGGAATGGGATTCAATTATTCGATAGAAGGTGATGCTGTTTTTGAAGATGGTAAAAGTTATATGTTAGTAGCAAATCATACTTCAATGACAGATATTATGTTGATGTTGATTGCGGTTAAAAATCATCCTTTTGTTTTTGTAGGAAAGAAGGAATTAGCAAAAATCCCAGTTTTTGGATTTATTTATAAACGTGTTTGTATTTTAGTGGATAGATCAAACAGTAAGAGCCGTTATCAAGTTTTTGAACGCGCACAAAAAAGAATTCATCAAGGATTAAGTATTTGTATTTTTCCAGAAGGCGGTGTTCCAGAAGAGCAAGTTGTGTTAGACGAATTTAAAGATGGTGCTTTCAGAATAGCAATTGAACATGGTTTACCAATAGTTCCAATGGTGTTTTTTGATAATAAAAAGCGGTTTTCCTATACATTTTTTAGTGGCAGTCCAGGTAGAATGCGTGCCAAAATTTATCCAATAATTGAAACCAAAGGAAAAACATTAGAAGACAGAAATGCTATTAAGCAACAAGTAAGACAATTAATTTTAGAGCCACTAGTAAAAGATTTAAAATAAAAAAGTCCAGACGCATCTGGACTTTTTCAGTTTCATTTTAACTAGAAACGAAACAACTTAACTAAAAATTTAAGCTTAACCAACAAAGCTTAAAAACTAAAACTTATTCCAGAATACAAACCGACAAAATAAGGTTTGAAATTACCAGAATTCTCACTAAAAGTATTGATTTGGTATTTAAACATAGGTTGGAAATTGGCATTAAAATTTTTCCAAAAACTGTATTTAAAACCCAAACCGACATTACTACTAAAATGTATATTGTTTAAATTATTTGCTTTACCTATATTCATTTCCATACCATCTGTTACCAATGAAACGGTATTATTATTTAAAAATAAAGTACTCATTCCGCCAATAACTTCTATCCCAAATTTTTTATCAAGAATTTTATAACTTAATTCTAAAGGGATTTCTATGTAACTTAAATCTTGTTTTAGGGTTCCTGTTTTTTCAGAGAGAAGAATTACAGCATCTCCAATATCATTTTTTGAATTAGGAACAGAAAAAACCATAGTTTCACTGTTTTCATTTCTACTAAGGGCTTTAACATTATTATTAATAACACTTAAACTGTTACGAAATAATACATCATTAGTATTATAGCTAAGATTAATGTTGTTAATTCCTGTTTTAATGCTAATTTTATTTGTAATCAAGTAGCTTCCGCCTATGCCATAACTTAATGTAGTCGTATAATTTTTTTCATTGGAGTCAAATTGTTGATCTAATGAAGAGCCTTCAGCTAATGAATTGAAATAAACGGGCGAAGCGTTACTGCTAATCGCCCATCTATTTCTTTTCTCTTTTTCTTTTTCATCTTCATTTTTCCCATCCTCTTTTGTAGCAAGCAATTCTTCTAGTGGATTAGTTTTTTCAGCAATTTTTACCACTAGCGTACTATCTTTGATAATGATTTCATTTGAAGCAACAATAGTATTTATTGTGTCATTTATTTTGGAATCATTTTTATTGTTTGTATACGTTATTTGCGAATTTTCTTTTTCATAAAAAGCTTCAATTTGAGTTGAATTTATATTTTTTGTATTAGCAATTAAGTCCTCTTTTTGATTCTGAATCAGAACTAAATCATTCTCATTTGAATTATTTAATTCGTTTTGAATTAAGTTTTCTGTTGCTAATAAATTATCCTTTTTTGTTTTGTTTCTTTTGTTTTTTGAAGTTTTGTTTTTGGTTGTATTATTAACTAAGAATGCAGTTGATTTTTTATGCTTAATTATAATGTCATTTGTTTTTGTGTTTTCATTTGAATTTGAAACAACAACATTTTTAGACTTGATTAAGTCATTTGAATAATTCTGATTTATATCAGAAGATTTTTCATCTAATTTATTTGATTCAGAATTTGTAATATTTTTATTTTCAAAGGAATTATTATTTGTTTTTTGATTAGAATCTTCGGAAACAATACTATTGTTGTTTTCTATTATTGAGTTATTGTTTTCCGATTGATAATTCCAAATTAAAGCTCCAATAATAACCAAAGAAGCTGCAATTCCTGAAAATTGAAACCAAAAAGGAATTACTCTTTTTTTCTTCTTCTTTTCGGCTAATCGAGACGCAATATTATTCCAAGAATCTTGTGGCGGAATTGCCTCAAAGTCTTTGAACTTTTCTTGAAATAATCGTTCTATATTTTTTTGTTCTTTCATTTTGTTTTTTTGATTGAATAGTTGTTATTCAACTCTATTTTTTCTTTTAAAATAGCTTTTGCTCTTGCTAAGTTTGATTTTGATGTTCCAATATTAATTCCTAACATTTCGGCTATTTCTTTATGCGAATAGTCATCAATAACATATAAATTAAAAACTAAACGATATCTATCGGGCAGTTCTTGAATAATTTTAGTTAAAAAATCCAAAGAAATATTTTCATCATCAATTTCAACATTTTCAATATCTGGAATATTTTCCGAAACAATTTCGAAAACATTCTGATTTCTATATTGTTGCAGCGTATAATTAATAACCACTCTTTTGGCCCATCCTTCAAATGAACCTTTGTTTTTAAATTGACTGATTTTATCAAAAATCAGTAAAAAACCTTCTTGTAAATTATCTTGTGCTTCTTCATAATTACGCGAATACTTCAAACACACTGAAAACAACTTTGGCGCTAATAATCTGTAAAGTTGTTCTTGTGCTTTGGTATTATGGATTGTGCATTCATATATGAGTTGCTCTATTATCAAATTAAATTGATTTTAATTTACAGGGATTTCATATTCTAAAAAAATATCTTCTCCAGCATCATTTTCTCCTTGCCAAAATTTAAAGGTATAGGATCCACTACTTGTTACATAAAAATGTATGATTTCTTCTACTAAATTATTTGTTAATTCATTACAATTATCTTGTTCAAAAACAATAGTTCTTACAGCAATAGTTCTTGTGTTTAAATAAGAATCATAATAAAAACCATTAAAGCTATGACAAGATGTTGGTCTATAATATCTTATTTTAATTGAATATGTTTCACCTAATTGAAATTCATTAGGTATTTCTACTGATTCAACAGGTAATAATTCATAATGAAAATGCTGTTCTTCATCTATTGTACACGAACAAAACACGAATAAAATTGATAGAAACAAAAATATTTTTTTCATTTTTAATTTCATTTTATAATATATAGATTCATATTTTAGTAAATGGTTGCGTCAATTTACAAAAAAAATCACGCTCAAGGCGTGATGATTTTTTTAACCGTTATTTTCTTTAATAGTTTCCTTGATTTTTAATTCCAATTCATCCATTAATTCTGGATTGTCTTTGATTAATGCTTTTACAGCATCTCTACCTTGACCTAATTTTGTTTCTCCGTAGCTAAACCATGAACCACTTTTTTTAATGATTTCAAATTCTACGGCTAAGTCTAAAATCTCTCCTACTTTTGAAATTCCTTCACCATACATAATGTCAAATTCTGCAGTTCTAAAAGGTGGTGCGACTTTGTTTTTAACGATTTTAACTTTGGTTCTGTTTCCTAAAACATTATCGCCATCTTTAATTTGAGTTGATTTACGAATATCGATACGAACAGAGGCATAGAATTTTAATGCATTTCCTCCAGTTGTAGTTTCTGGGCTTCCAAACATTACTCCAATTTTATCACGTAACTGATTGATAAAAAACACAGTACAATTTGTTTTATGAATTGTTCCTGTTAATTTTCTCAATGCTTGCGACATTAAACGTGCGTGTAATCCCATTTTAGAATCACCCATGTCTCCTTCAATTTCGCTTTTTGGTGTTAAAGCAGCAACCGAGTCAATAACAACAATGTCTACTGCACCTGAACGGATTAAACTTTCTGCAATTTCTAAGGCTTGTTCCCCATTATCTGGTTGTGAAATAATTAAGTTATCAATATCGATTCCTAATTTTTCAGCATAAAAACGGTCAAAAGCATGTTCTGCATCAATAAATGCAGCAATTCCTCCAGCCTTTTGAGCTTCAGCAATGGCGTGTAATGTTAACGTAGTTTTACCTGACGATTCTGGTCCGTAGATTTCAATAACTCTTCCTCTTGGGTAACCATTTACACCCAAGGCTAAGTCAATCCCTAATGAACCCGATGGAATAGCTTCTACTTCTTCAACAGCGCTATCGCCTAGTTTCATTACGGTTCCTTTTCCGTACGTTTTGTCAAGTTTGTCTAATGTTAGTTGTAAGGCTTTTAATTTGGCTTCTTTGTCTGAACTCATAATATTTGGCTTTAAATTGATTACAATTCTTTTTTTTGTAAAAATACAGTTTTTTTCAATTGCTCCAAAAATTGTTAATATGTTTTCTAGTCTATTTAAAGATTTGATTTTTAACCAATTTTATTACCTTTGTCCTCGAATTCTTCCATTTAGAATTCATAACATATTTCTCACTTAAACGTTTATAGCATGCAACTGTATAACACCTTAAGCGCAGAAGAAAGAGCTCAATTAATTGATGAGGCAGGAAAACAACGTCTTACATTATCTTTCTATGCGTATGCCAAAATTGAAGATCCCAAAAAATTTCGCGACGATTTATTTATCGAATGGAACAAACTCGATGCTCTTGGTCGAACCTATGTAGCCAAAGAAGGTATTAATGCTCAAATGAGTGTTCCAGCAGAAAATTTTGAAGCTTTTCGTGAAACTTTAGAAGCGTATGATTTTATGCGTGGTATTCGTTTGAATGTAGCCGTAGAACACGATGATCATTCGTTTTTAAAACTAACCGTAAAAGTCCGTGACAAAATTGTAGCCGACGGTTTGAATGATGAAACTTTTGATGTTACTAATATAGGAGTTCATTTAAAAGCTGCAGCATTCAACCAAATATTAGAAGATCCAAACACCATTGTAGTCGATTTCAGAAATCATTACGAAAGTGAAATCGGTCATTTTAAAGGTGCTATTACTCCTGATGTAGAAACTTTTCGTGAATCGTTACCAATTATTAATGAGCAATTAAAAGATTTCAAAGAAGATAAAAACTTGGTGATGTATTGCACTGGAGGAATTCGTTGCGAGAAAGCGTCGGCGTATTTCAAACATCAAGGTTTTAAAAATGTGTTTCAGCTTGAAGGTGGAATTATCAATTATGCCAAACAAATCAAAGAAGAAGGTTTGGAAAGCAAATTCATCGGAAAGAACTTCGTTTTTGACCACAGATTGGGTGAAAGAATTACCGAAGATATTGTTTCGCAATGCCATCAATGTGGAAAACCTTGTGATAATCATACCAATTGTTTAAACGATGGTTGTCATTTATTATTCATTCAATGTGATGAATGTAAAGCAGCAATGGAAAATTGTTGTTCGACCGAATGTTTAGAAATCACACATTTACCATTAGCTGAACAAGTTAAACTTCGTAGAGGAAAACAAGTGGGTAATAAAGTCTTCCGAAAAGGAAAATCGGAAAAATTGAAATTTAAACATTCAGGAGAATTGTCTGACAAACCTCTTGCTGTTGCCGAAAAAACGAAAGATATTCGTCAGAAAATAAAAGTAAAAAAAGTACTTATTGGTAACGTTCAACATTATTATGTAAAAGCTCAAGTAGGACTTTTTATCATTGAGAATAACGAATTAACTGTTGGTGATAAAATTCTAATTTCTGGACCAACCACTGGAAATCAAGAATTAGTTTTAGAAAAAATGTTGGTAAACGGTAGTGAAAATGCTATTGCAAAAATTGGCGATAAAGTTACTTTCGAAGTACCTTTTAGAGTAAGATTATCCGATAAATTATTTAAAATTATAAGTTAATGACAACTTCAGGAAAAATAGAGTTAATGGCTCCAGCTGGAAATTTTGAATCTATGCAAGCTGCTTTAGATAATGGTTGCGATTCGATTTATTTTGGTGTTGAACAATTAAATATGCGTGCTCGTGCAACGGTAAATTTCGTTTTAGATGATTTACCAGAAATTGCTCGTCGTTGCAAAGAAAAAAATGTTAGAACTTATTTAACTCTAAATACAATCATTTACGACCATGATTTATCTATCGTTAAAACACTTTTATCAAAGGCAAAAGAAGCTGGAATTACAGCTGTAATCGCATCTGACCAAGCGGTTATTATGACAGCTCGTACAATGGGAATTGAAGTTCATATTTCTACTCAATTAAATGTTACAAACATTGAAACAGTAAAATTCTACGCAATGTTTGCTGACACGATTGTGCTTTCTCGTGAGTTGAGTTTACGACAAGTAAAAAAAATCACTGATGATATCGAAAAAGAACAAATCAAAGGGCCAAGTGGAAATTTGGTAGAAATTGAAATCTTTGGGCATGGTGCATTGTGTATGGCGGTTTCTGGGAAATGTTATTTGAGTTTACATTCGCACAATTCATCCGCAAATCGTGGTGCTTGCAAACAAAATTGTCGAAAAAAATATACCGTAATCGACCAAGAATCAGGTTTCGAAATTGAAATCGACAACGAATACATGATGTCACCAAAAGATTTATGCACGTTAGACTTTTTAGACCAAGTAATCGATTCTGGAATAAAAGTTTTAAAAATTGAAGGTCGTGGACGCGCTGCTGATTATGTGGCAACGGTTATCAAAACATATCGGGATGCTATCGATTCGTATTATGATGGAACTTTTACAAAAGAAAAAATTAATATTTGGATGGAAGCTTTGGCAACCGTTTACAATCGCGGTTTTTGGAGCGGTTATTATTTGGGGCAAAAGTTAGGTGAGTGGTCAGATAATCCTGGTTCTAATGCAACTCAGAAAAAAGTATACGTTGGAAAAGGAATGCATTATTTTCCAAAATCAAGCATAGCCGAATTCAAAATCGAAGCTTATGATATCAAAAAAGGTGATAAAATTTTAATTACAGGTCCGTCAACGGGAGCACAAGAATTAATTTTAGAAGATTTTTTTGTGAATGATGCCACTTCTGAAAAAGCAACCAAAGGAGATAGTTGTACATTAAAGGTGCCTTTTCGTATTAGATTGTCAGACAAAATGTATAAAATTGTTGAAAACTAATGGTAATTGTAACATTACAAAGAGACAAATGTATTGGGTGTAATTATTGTGTAGAAATGGCACCAGCACAATTTCAAATGTCTAAAAAGGACGGGAAATCAGTGCTGATAAAAGCTACAAATAACAAAGGGTTTTTTACTTTAAAATCTCCAGATCATACTATAGTTGAAAATTGTGAATTAGCTGAAAAGGCTTGTCCTGTTCATATTATTACCGTGAAAGAAACATAATATTATGTTTTGCAATACTATAAATTTACCTATTTCGTTTTATAATGAGATAGGTTTTTAGTTTTTGTATAACTTCAAAAGATTGAATTTGAAAGTTTCCATAAAAAATCAATATCTTTACGCTCAAAAACGTTTTGAAACGTAGTCCGTTTAGGACAATCACTATATATCTAAATTATGGCATGTACAAACTGTTCAACCGCCGATGGTGGTGCACCAAAAGGGTGTAATAATAATGGGTCTTGTGGCACCGATAGCTGCAACAAACTTTCTGTTTTTGATTGGCTTTCAAATATGACATTGCCAGGTGGTCAAGCGCCTTTTGATGCTGTTGAGATTAGATTTAAAAACGGAAGAAAGGAATTTTTTAGAAATACCGAAAAATTAACATTATCCATTGGAGACATTGTTGCTACAGAAGCTTCTCCTGGACACGATATAGGTATTATTACTTTGACAGGTGAATTGGTTAAAATTCAAATGAAAAAGAAAAATGAAAATCCAGATAAAGAATTAGCTAAAATATATCGAAAAGCTTCTCAAAAAGACATTGATATTTGGACAGAAGCTCGAAATAAAGAGGAAATTGTTAGAATGCGGGCAAGAGAAATCGCTATTAATTTAAAGTTAGAAATGAAAATTTCCGATGTAGAATTTCAAGGCGATGGCTCAAAAGCAACGTTTTATTACACAGCAAATGACAGAGTTGATTTTCGCCAATTAATCAAGGAATTTGCCCAAGAGTTCAAAATTAGAATCGAAATGAAACAAGTAGGTTTTCGTCAAGAAGCTGCTCGTTTAGGTGGAATAGGTTCTTGTGGTAGAGAATTATGTTGCTCAACTTGGTTAACCGATTTTAGAAGTGTGAATACTTCGGCAGCACGTTATCAACAGTTGTCGTTAAATCCACAAAAATTAGCAGGGCAGTGCGGAAAATTAAAATGTTGTTTAAACTATGAATTAGATACATATTTGGATGTATTGAAAGACATGCCAGATATGGAAACCAAATTATACACTGAAAAAGGCGATGCTTATTGTCAGAAAATTGATATTTTCAAAGAAATTATGTGGTTTTCTTATGCGAATGCTCCAGCACAATGGATGGTTTTACCTGCAGCAAAAGTGAAAGAAATTATCGCAGTTAATAAGAAAAAAGAACGTGTTGCAGGTTTAGAAGATTATGTGATTGAAACAGTTCAAGAAGTTGAGAAAAAATTTGAAAATGTAGTAGGTCAAGATAGTCTAACACGTTTTGATCAACCTAAGAAAAAATCGAATAATAGAAATAAAAAGAAGAAACCTACAAACTTTAAAAATGCACCTAAAAAAGACTAATTTCATTGGTTTAATGCTGATTGCTGTGTTTTTTATTGCATGCGATAAAAAACAATTTTTCAGCGAGTATAAAGAATTAGATGGTACCTGGAAAAAGTCAGATACTTTGCGTTTTACTTTTGAACAAAATGACACCATAAATCCATATCATTTGTTTTTAAATGTTAGAAACAATAATGATTATCCGTTTAGTAACATGTATTTGATTGTCTCTTTAAAAGAACCTGGAAAAAAACCAATAATTAAAGTTGATACATTAGAATATCAAATGGCAAATCCAGATGGAACATTAATGGGTGAAGGATTTTCTGATGTTAAAGAAAGTAAATTGTGGTATTTAGAAAATTACGTTTTTAATAGAATAGGCAAATATAATGTTGAGGTAGTTCAAGCAGTGAGAGAAACAGGAAAAGTAGATGGTGTTGCAGATTTAAAAGGAATTACAGAATTAGGATTACGAATTGAAAAAACAAAATAACATGGCGACTAAAAAACCAGTTTCAAATGATTATTCTGAATATACTAGAAAGTTTTGGCAACTTTTTAAGTATGGATTTTTAGGAATTATTTTTTTATTCCTTTTTGCTTCTTGGGGATTTTTTGGGAAAATGCCTTCGTTTGATGATTTAGAAAATCCTGATTCAAATGTGGCAACCGAAATTATTTCAGCTGATGGAGTAGTTATAGGAAAGTTTTATAAAGAAAATAGAACCCCTGTAAAATACCATGAATTACCACAATATCTTGTAAAAGCTTTGGTAGCAACTGAAGATGAACGTTTTTATGAGCATTCAGGAATTGATGCAAAAGGAACTTTACGAGCAGTTGTTAAACTGGGAAGAGATGGTGGAGCAAGTACACTGACCCAGCAATTAGCAAAAAATTTATTCCATGGCGAAGGTTCAAAATTTATTTTGTTCAGAGTAATTCAAAAAGTCAAAGAATGGATTATTGCCATTCGTTTAGAAAGACAATATACTAAACAAGAAATTATTGCTTTGTACTTAAATCAGGTAGATTTTGTAAATGGAGCAGTTGGAATTCGATCAGCTGCAAAAATCTATATGAATAAAGAACCTAAAGATTTAACAATTGAAGAATCTGCATTATTTGTAGGGATGTTAAAAAACCCATCTTTGTATAATCCAAATAGAAAGAAAAGAGCAAAATTGGTTTTAGATCGAAGAAACACCGTGCTACAACAGATGGCTAAAAATAATGTAATTACAGAATCCCAAAGAGAACAATTAAGAAAAATTCCAATAAAATTAGATTTCAGACCGGAAAGCCATTCAGAAGGTAGTGCTACTTATTTTAGAGAATATTTAAGAGATTACATGAGAAAATGGGTAAAAGACCATTTAAAACCAGACGGAACAGAATATGATTTGTACCGAGATGGTTTAAAAATTTACACAACTATTGATTCTAAAATGCAGCAATATGCTGAAGAAGCAGTGCAAGAACATTTAAAAAATTTACAAAAAGAATTTTTTAAAGGGATGAAAGACAAAGAAAATGCACCTTTTGTTGACATCACTCCAGAGCAAACCAATCAAATCATGATGCAAGCCATGAAAAACTCTGAACGCTGGAGAAAAATGGACTTGAATGGCAAATCTGAAGAAGAAATTATTAAATCTTTTGATGTTGCTGCAAAAATGAAAATCTTTACTTATGAGGGCGAAAAAGACACCATCATGAAACCAAAAGATTCTATTATTTACTACAAACACATGTTGCAAACTGGTATGATGGCCATGGAGCCAAGAAGCGGTCATATTAAAGCATGGGTTGGAGGTGTTAATTATAAATATTTCCAATATGATCATGTTGGACAGGGAGCTAGACAAGTTGGTTCTACTTTTAAACCTTTTGTTTATGCAACTGCGATTGAGCAATTAGCAATGTCGCCTTGTGATTCAATTATTGACAGTTATTTCACCATGCCAAAAGGGAAATGGGGAATAGACGCCGATTGGTCGCCAAAAAATTCAGATGGAAATTATCGAGGAACTATTACTTTACAAAAAGCATTAGCAAATTCTATCAACACAGTTTCAGCTAAACTGATAGATAGAGTGGGTCCACAAGCCGTAGTAGACATGGCAAAAGAATTAGGGGTAACTTCAAAAATTCCAGTTCAGCCATCAATTGCTTTAGGAGCGGTTGACATTACTGTTGAAGAAATGGTAGGGGCAATGAGTACATTTGCTAATCAAGGAGTATATGTAAAACCTACTTTTATCATCAAAATTGAAGACAAAAACGGGGTTGTAATTGATCAACCTATTCCTTATCAGAAAGATGTTGTAAATAAAGACGTTGCCTATACAGTTATTAAATTAATGGAAGGTGTAAAAGAGTCGGGAACTGGAGCACGATTGAAATATGGTGGTGGAGGTTTTATTCAGTATGATTATAGTTTCGCAAATCCGGTTGCTGGAAAAACAGGAACTTCTCAAAACAATTCTGATGGTTGGTTTATTGGTATGGTACCTAATTTAGCCACAGGAGTTTGGGTAGGAAATGAAGATAGAGCAGCGCATTTTAGATCCACTCATATGGGTCAAGGTGCTACAACAGCATTACCTATTTGGGGAATCTTTATGAAAAAATGTTATGATGACAGTGATTTAGATGTATCAAGAGAACCATTTGAAAGACCCGATAATTTATCTATAAAAGTAGATTGTTGGACACCTAAAAAAGTTGTTGATACAACAGCGGTTCCAACAGATGAACCAAGTATGGATGAGTTCGAAGGATTATAAAAACAACAATAACACTATATGATTTCAAGAAAAGTAAATAACGTAAAAGAAGCATTAGAAGGAATTCAAGATGGGCAAACTATCATGTTGGGAGGTTTTGGTCTTTGTGGTATTCCTGAAAATAGTATTGCTGAATTAGTCACTAAAAACGTAACCAATCTAACATGCATTTCAAATAATGCAGGTGTTGATGATTTTGGGCTGGGATTGTTATTGCAAAAACGTCAAATCAAAAAAATGATTTCTTCTTATGTAGGTGAAAATGCAGAATTCGAACGTCAAATGCTTTCAGGAGAATTAGAAGTAGAATTGACCCCACAAGGGACTTTAGCTGAAAAATGCAGAGCTGCACAAGCAGGAATTCCAGCATTTTTTACACCAGCAGGTTTCGGAACAGAAGTCGCAGAAGGAAAAGAAACACGCGAATTCAACGGAAAAATGCACGTAATGGAATTGGCTTACAAAGCCGATTTTTCTATCGTAAAAGCATGGAAAGGTGACGAAGCAGGAAATCTTATTTTCAAAGGAACCGCACGTAATTTCAATGCTTGTATGGCAGGTGCTGCAAAAATTACAATTGCTGAGGTTGAAGAATTGGTACCAGCAGGAACTTTAAATCCTAACGAAATTCACATTCCAGGAATTATGGTAAACCGTATTTTCCAAGGTGAGAAATTTGAGAAAAGAATTGAGCAAAGAACAGTTCGTCAAAAATAATTTGAAAATTCTTTAATTTGAAAATTTGAAGATGAGAAACGATAAGGATAATTTAATTGTAAAATTAACATTCGAGTTTGCTTTAGAAATAATAAGTTTTTCAGAGGAAATTAGAAAATCAAATCGTTTTGAAATGGCTTCTCAAATTTTTAGAAGTGGAACATCAATAGGAGCAAATATTAGAGAAGCTCAAAATGCCGAAAGTAAAGCTGATTTTATTCATAAGTTTAAAATTTCAGCTAAAGAAGCAGATGAGTTGCAATTTTGGTTAGAGCTATGTAATAATTCTGAATTCTATCCAAATCCTAACGAAGAATTATTTAAAAAGTTACAATCGATAAATTTGATAATTTCTAAAATCATATCTTCTTCAAAGAAGGGTTAATTTTCAAATCATCAAATTTTCAAATCATCAAATAATATATGGCATTAGATAAAAATCAAATCGCAAAAAGAATAGCACAAGAAGTTAAAGATGGTTACTATGTAAACTTAGGAATCGGAATCCCAACTTTAGTTGCCAATTACGTTCGTACCGATATTTCAGTAGAATTTCAGTCAGAAAACGGAGTTTTAGGAATGGGTCCATTTCCTTTTGAAGGAGAAGAAGATGCTGATATCATCAACGCAGGAAAACAAACTATTACCACTTTGCCAGGCGCAAGTTTCTTTGATTCGGCATTTAGTTTCGGAATGATTCGTGCGCAAAAAGTAGATTTAACTATTTTAGGTGCGATGGAAGTTTCTGAAAACGGTGACATTGCCAACTGGAAAATCCCAGGAAAAATGGTAAAAGGAATGGGTGGCGCTATGGATTTAGTAGCTTCAGCAGAAAATATTATCGTGGCAATGATGCACGTAAATAAAGCTGGAGAATCGAAAATTCTTAAAAAATGTACGCTTCCTTTAACGGGTGTTGGTTGTGTGAAAAAAGTTGTTACTGAGTTAGCTGTTTTAGAAATCACACCTAAAGGTTTTAAATTGTTAGAACGTGCGCCAGGCGTTTCAGTTGAAGATATTATCAAAGCAACTGAAGCCGATTTAATCATTGAAGGAGATATTCCTGAAATGCAAATTAATTAATCAATTTGAGAATTTGAAAATGAACTAATTCGCTAGTGTAATTTTCAAATTCTCAAATTTTTTCATTTTCAAATCAATATATGTTCCCAAAAGTAATTCTAAAATCAGGTAAAGAAAAATCTATTCAACGTCGTCACCCTTGGATTTTCAGTGGTGCGGTTTATGGCGTAAGTCGTGAAATAAACGATGGTGAAATGGTAGATGTAGTCGATTCGAAAAACAATCATTTAGGAACAGGATATTTCAGTGATAAAGGAAGTATCGTAGTTCGTATTTTGACGTTTGGAGATGAAACTTTCTCTGAGAACTTTTGGGCAGCCAAACTACAATCGGCTTGGTATTTACGTAAACAATTATTGGATTTTGAAGTTACAAATGCTTTTCGTGTAATCCATGGCGAAGGTGATGGAATTTCAGGATTAATTATTGATTATTACGATAAAAACTGGGTAATTCAAGCGCATTCAACGGGAGTTTTTCTTCAAATCGAGAAAATCGCTGAAGCCATAAAATCGAATTTTCCAGGCTATTGCGAAACTATTTATTGTAAAAGTTCAGGAACTTTACCGAATACAGGAACCGATTATTTCTTATTTGGAAACAAAGCAGAAGCGGTTGCTAAAGAGAACAACATTTTGTTTTCAGTAAATTGGGTAGAAGGGCAAAAAACAGGGTTCTTCTTAGACCAACGAGAAAACCGAAAATTACTAGGCGAATTCTCAAAAGGCAAAAAAGTACTAAACACTTTTTGTTATACAGGCGGATTCTCAATTTACGCGATGAGCGCAGGAGCAGAATTGGTTACTTCAGTAGATATTTCTCAAAAAGCAGTAGATTTGGCGGCGAGTAATATGGAATTAAATTTTCCAAATGCCAATCATAAAGCAGTTGCGGATGATGTATTCAACTTCATGAAAGAGCACACACAACAATATGATGTCATCGTATTAGATCCACCCGCTTTCGCGAAAAGCATCAAAAGTAAACACACCGCAACACAAGCCTACAAGCGTCTAAATATTGCCGGTTTAAAAGCCTTAGCGCCTAACGGAATTTTATTCACTTTTTCTTGCTCGCAAGTTATTGATGATGTTTTATTCTACAATACCGTTGCCGCAGCAGCCATAGAAACCGGAAGAAACATCAGAGTTTTGCACAAATTAGAACAAGGACCAGATCACCCAACGAATATTTACCACCCAGAAGGTCATTATTTGAAAGGATTGGTATTGTTTGTTGAGTAGATAAATCATGTTAAAAAAATCACACACCATAAAAACTTTACTTCCTAAAGAAGAAATTATTTCAATTCTTCAAACTAAGGTTGAAAATTTTCATCGTGACAATTCTAAATTTGATTTTGAAGGAAATGTGAATTTAAGTGGAGAAATTAATATAAAACCAACCTTTGATTATGGACCAAGAAATCAATTTCGTCCAGAAATTACAGGAAAAATTCATGGCAATCAAGTTGACTTAGTGTTTGATTTAAGTTCGATAATGAAAAAAGTATTGTGGTTTATAATATTAGTCGAACCTCTTTTTATTTTGTTTATCTATATGAAAATGCAAGAGAAACAAGTGTTGTTGTTTTTTCCATTTTTGATTGGGTTTCTCTTAATTCTGAAATTCATATTTGATAGTAAAGTAAAAAAATCAATAGCGTTATTAGAATCATATTTCAAATGAAAAACCTGCAAGTCTTTCAACTTACAGGTTCGTCTTAATACTTAATTCTGCTATCTTAATACTTTACAGATTCATAAAAAAATCATTTCCTTTATCATCAGTAATAATAAAAGCTGGGAAATCTTTCACCGTAATTTTACGAACGGCTTCCATGCCTAATTCTTCAAAATCAACTACTTCTACAGCTAAGATATTTTCTTTAGCTAAAATAGCTGCAGGACCACCAATCGAACCTAAATAGAATCCACCGTATTTCTTACAAGCGTCCATTACTTGTTTCGAACGATTTCCTTTTGCAAGCATAATCATGCTTCCGCCAGCGGCTTGGAATTCGTCTACATAAACGTCCATTCTTCCTGCGGTTGTGGGTCCAAAACTTCCAGAAGGCATTCCGTCTGGAGTTTTTGCTGGTCCAGCGTAATATACTGGGTGATTTTTAAAATATTCTGGCATTGGTTTTCCAGCATCTAATAATTCTTTGATTTTTGCATGTGCAATATCACGAGCTACAATCAACGTTCCGTTTAATTTCAAACGCGTTTTGATAGGATATTTAGATAATTCTGCTAAAATTTCAGACATTGGTTTGTTTAAATCAATTTCTACAGCAGGCTCTAAATGTGGAGCAGTTGTTGGTAAAAATTGCGCTGGATTCGTTTCTAATTGCTCTAAGAAAATACCGTCTTTCGTGATTTTTCCTTTGATATTTCTATCAGCCGAACAAGAAACGCCCATTCCAACAGGGCAAGAGGCAGCATGACGAGGTAAACGAATTACACGAACATCATGCGTTAAATATTTTCCACCAAATTGTGCTCCAATTTGACTTTCTTGACAAATAATCTGTACTCTCTTTTCCCATTCTAAATCACGAAACGCTTGACCCGACATATTTCCAGAAGTTGGAAGATTGTCATAATATCCTGCCGAAGCTTTTTTCACGGCTGCTAAATTCGCTTCTGCAGAAGTACCACCAATAACGATAGCCAAGTGATACGGAGGACAAGCCGCTGTTCCTAAATCCATAATACGCTCACGAACAAATTCGTCTAACGATTTTTCATTCAACAACGATTTTGTTTTTTGATATAAAAACGTTTTGTTAGCCGAACCACCACCTTTTGTTAAAAATAAGAACTCATATGAATTTCCTTTTTTTGCATAAATATCAATTTGTGCTGGTAAATTAGAACCTGAGTTTTTCTCTTCAAACATCGAAATCGGAACAATTTGCGAGTAGCGAAGATTTTTATTTTGGTATGTGTTGTAAATTCCTTTTGATAACCATTCGCCATCTTCCACGCCTGTGTAAACGTTTTCACCTTTTTTGGCAACCACAATTGCAGTTCCAGTATCTTGGCAAGAAGGCAATTGACCTTCTACCGCTACTGCGGCATTTTGCAATAAGTTATAAGCCACAAAACGATCGTTGTCTGTTGCTTCTGGGTCTTCGATAATGTTTCTTAATTTTTGTAAATGTGCCGAACGCAACATAAATGAAACGTCGTCCATAGCTTCTTGTGCTAATAATTCTAATCCTTTTGGGTCAACCACTAAGATTTCTCTATCGCCAAGTTGCTCAACTTTTACGTAATCAGAAGTAAGTTTTTTGTATTGTGTATCGTCTTTTAAAATTGGATACGGGTCTTGATATAAAAAGTCCATTTGTGTATGTTTTGAAAGGTAAAGTTACGGATTTTTGATGGGAATGAAAAAATGAATTTTGGTTATTTACTATACTTTAAAAAAACCAGCTCGCCACAAAAATCGCCGTAATTACACAGATTAAATCTACTAAAAGCATCATCCCTAACGTATAGCGTGTGTTTTTAATGTTGACACTTCCAAAATAAACGGCAATTACATAGAAAGTCGTTTCGGCACTACATTGGAAAATACAACTTAATCTTCCAGTTAATGAATCAGGGCCAAACTGTTTCATTGCATCAATCATAAAACCACGAGAACCACCTGAACTAAAAGGACGTAACATCGCCACAGGAAGTGAATCGGTAATTTCTTTAGCTACACCAAGATGTGCAAATAAAAAGGAAATTCCGTTGGCTATGATTTCAAACAAACCACTATTTCTGAATAACGATATCGCCACTAACATTCCCATTACATAAGGGAAAATAGTCACTCCGGTTTTTAATCCGTTGTTGGCACCAGTTACAAACGTGTCGAAAATAGTTGTTTTTTGTTCCACGAATTTCTTTTCTTGAATAAAGGAAAATATTAAAGTACCACCAATGATTAATATCAAAAGTAGTCCTGAAAGATTAGAAGTAAAGTAATTTTTTCCAATTAAATCTAAACTGTTAACATAGAATAATAATCCAACAATGGCTCCAATAACTCCCATTAAAGCCGCTAGTAAAGAAGCACTTTTAAAATTAACTCGTTGTTTGATTCCAACTAAAATAAAAGCAGCGATTGTTCCTACAAAAGAAGTAATGATACAAGGTAACATTACATCGGCAGGATTGGCAGCATGTTCTGCCGCTCGATACCCAATAATTGATGTTGGGATTAAAGTTAAACCCGCAGCATGCAAACACATAAACATAATTTGGGCATCACTCGCTCGGTCTTTATCAGGGTTTAATTCTTGTAAACTTTGCATGGCTTTTAATCCAAACGGAGTAGCTGCTGAATCCAATCCTAAAAAGTTAGCCGCAAAATTCAATGTCATGTATGAAATTGATTCGTGATTTTTTGGAATAGAAGGAAATACTTTAGCAAATAGAGGACTCAGTTTTTTAGCTAATCTTTCAGAAGCTCCAGAAATAATTAGTAATTCCATAATTCCACAGAAAAATGACAAATAAGCCATCAAGGGCAGAATCAAATCAAACAAACTGCTTTTGGTCATAGGAAGTAAACCATCTGCTTTTTGTTTTCCGCTGTAGATTTTTACAGTTTGATTATTGTAAACATAAGTAGTGTCTGCATCAGCTTCATTTTTATTAATAATGAATGTTTTATCTTCCGCTTTTTGGACACTGTCTTGAACAAATTGAGGAACTTCTTTTAAATATTTTTCACCAATTAAAAGGGGTTCACCTTGTTTGCCATTCAACACATAATCAATAGAATAGTATTGTGAAGAGAACAATCCGAAAACAATAAAAAAGATAGACGATATAAATATTACTAACCAGAATCTGCTTAAAACCATGTGTTATATTTTTTGTAAATGTACAGAAACAAAAATTATTTTAACTGAATTTCTAAACATGAATAATTTCATCATCTACCAATAAATCCTCTCGTCTTAATCTTAGGAATATTTGGGCCACAGCAATGACATCTTTTTCACAATACGTGATAATTCTATCAATGTTATTTTCAACATAAAAAACGTGTGCTACTTCGCTACCGTCGATATCATCTTTTGGCGATGGAATTCCAAGTACTTTTGTTAAAAGCTTTAATGAAGTAAAATGTTTATAATCGCCAAACTTCCATAATTCTAACGTGTCTAAATGCGGTACTTCCCATGGTTTTTTACCGAATAAATTTAGTTTGTTTGGCAAAGCAATTCCGTTGATAATCATACGTCGGGCAATGAATGGAATATCAAATTCTTTGGCATTATGACCGCATAAAACGTGTTGTGCTCCGTTGAAATGAGTATTTAATAGATTGGAAAAATCATTCAAAATTTTCTTCTCTTCACCCCAAAAACTAGTTACTCTAAAATTTCTAATATCGCCTTTATTTACAAAATAACCAACAGAAATGGTGATGATTTTTCCAAACTCTGCCCAAATTCCAGCGCGTTCATAAAAATCTTCTGCTGAAACTTCGTCTTTGCGTTGATATTGCGTTTTGTGCTCCCATAAATAACGTGTTTCTTCATCTAAAATGCCATAA
Organism: Flavobacterium sp.; assembly: GCF_035299005.1. Classification (GTDB taxonomy): domain Bacteria; phylum Bacteroidota; class Bacteroidia; order Flavobacteriales; family Flavobacteriaceae; genus Flavobacterium. The sequence continues at coordinate 340,353 of NZ_DATGXL010000014.1, read as the reverse complement.
TTTTGATGTTCAGGAACGGTTTCAATATCTAAAAATAAAATGTTATTTAAGTTAATTTTTTCAATCATTTTACAAGAATTTATAGAGGTATTATTTAATAGTTTTATTTCTTTTTTTCAACATTTCATATGCTTCTTCAACATAAATATATAAATCTTCACTATGTGGATCATATGAAGTTTGTACTCCTTTTAAATGACCTAATCGTACAATTATTATGTCGTCTTCAGGAATTACAATTACAAACTGACCCAAATGTCCGCGCATATAATATAAATCTTTGTCCAAAAAGTTGTGCATCCACCAACCATAGCCATAATGCGGTGTTGCTTTAAAACGAGGTGTGATGCATTTTTTCACAAAAGCACTATCTAATAATTTTTGACCATTCCATTTTCCGTTATTCAAATATAATTTCCCAAAACGCGCAAAATCTCTAGCATTACTTGCAATACAACAATAGGCTTTTTCAATTCCGTCAGGTGCTTCATCTAATTGCCAAAGCGCTTCGTTTTCTGCTCCCATGGGTTGCCAAAAGTGTTTTGAAACATAATCTGATAAATATTCTCCAGTAGCTTTTTCAATGCACATGGCTAATAATTGGGTAGCACCGCTTAGATATTTAAACGATTGCCCTGGTTTTTCATTGATGTTTAGTCCAAGAATTACTTTATCTAGATCATTGTCAAAATAAGCACGAGTTACAATTGAAAACGGGCTGTAATATTTTTCGTCCCAACTCAATCCTGAAGCCATTGAAGATAAATCACCAACAGTTACATCTTTTGCAAATTTCCCTTTTAATTCAGGAAAAAAATCAATTACTTTTTGGTCTAAACTTTTTATTTTTCCTTCCATAATGGCTTTTCCTAGTGCCATGGTAACCACGCTTTTTGCCATTGAAAATGAATTGGTTTTGGAGTTTTTATCAAAACCATCAAAATAACTTTCATGCCAGATGCTATCATTTTTTATAATTAAATAGGCAATGGTTTGAAGTTCTTTGTGTGTTTTTTGTAAATTTTGTGTAGCTGGAACAGAGTTATAATCTGAAGCAATTGCCCATGGTTGAGCTGTTCCTTTTTTGATTTCGCGATTTGGGAACTCTTTATAATCTTCTAAAAAAGCAGTGGTATAACCTTTGAAATAAATTGTTTTTACAGCACGTAGCAAATAATCAACATCAAAAACATACATTAAAATAATAATAGCAGCAAAAACAATTGCGAACCATTTTAGGAATTTTAGCAGGAATTTCATTTACTAATTTTATAAGATTGTGTTATAAAAGTAGGAAAAAGTTAGAATGATTTTAAAAAAACTAAAATAAACTTTCTTGTTTCACTGGATTTTCATGTTCCAACAGCCATTTTTTGCGCCATAAGCCTCCAGCATACCCAGTTAAAGAACCGTCAGAACCAATAATACGATGGCATGGAACTACAATCCAAAGTGGATTTTTACCATTTGCAGAAGCAACTGCACGAATTGCTTTTACATCACCTATTTTTTTGGAAAGGTCTAAATAAGAACATGTTTTTCCGTAAGGAATATTTAATAATTCCTGCCAAACTTTTTGCTGAAAATCTGTTCCAGAGGGATTAATTTTAAAAGAAAAATCAGTTCTTTTTCCTTCAAAATATTCTTGTAGTTGTGTAACAGCTTCTTTTAAAGCTTTCGGAGTTTTTGATGAAATTTCGAATTCTTCATCCATTACATGAATTTTTGAAATGCCGTTTTTATCACCGCAAATTTCAGTAAAACCTAAGGGCGTTTTTATAATTACTGTTTCCATGTAGTAAATATAAAAAAAACCACCTGAAATTCAGATGGTTTTTTTAAGATGTAAAAAAGTTGAATTATAATTATGATTTAATTTCTGCTTTTTTATCAGTTGCAGGTGCAGCAGTGTCAATAACTTTTCCTTTGAAAGATAAAGTTTTAACATTCTCAACACCACCTTCGTTTGTCATTACTGTAACTGATTTTTGAAAAGGAGCTACAGAAGCAGCGTTAAATGTCGCAGCTACCATACCTTTTTCTCCTGGTTTGATAGGTGTTTTTGTATAGTTTGCAGCTGTACAACCACAAGCTGGTTTTACATTTGTAATTAAGATTGTTTCTTTAGTATTGTTTGTGAAAGTAAATTCATAAGTTGCAGGAATTCCTTTTGGAATATCTCCAAAATCATGAATTTCTTTATCCCATTTAATTGCAGATTGTTTTGGCGCAGCAGCTGGTGTTACAGTTGCGGCAACAGGAGCTTGAGTAGCTTTTGCTGTTTCGATTTTAGCATCTTTAACTTGAGCAAATGAAGCGCTTGCAAGAAATAATGCTACGATTGATAATTTAATTGATTTCATACCTTATTATATTTTAGTTATTTTAATTTTGTGTTACAAAGCTATGCAAACAAAAAAAAGTAGTTGTTAATCACATTCAAATGATTGTTAACAAGTTGTTAATGGTTGTTTTTTACCATTCAATTTTTGTAATATCGGAGTCAATATGAAATTTAATAGACTAAATACAGTGATCTTTATTGGGTTTTTAGCAATTGTAGGTGTTATTATCATGCAATTGTTTTTACTCAATCAGGCCTATATCTTTGAAAAAAGAGATACGGAAGACAAAATCCATTTTGCTTTGCAAGATGTGGTGGAAAAAATCTATAGGGATAATAAATCAGAATTACCTGTTGCTAATCCTATAAAAAAGGTAAGTGAGAACTATTTTATTGTAAATGTTAACGATGTTTTTGAAAATAGAATATTAGAACACTATTTAAAAACAGAATTTGATAAAGTAAAATTAGAATTAGATTTTGAATATGCTATTTATGATTGTAGCTCAGAATCAATGGTATATGGAAATTATATATCAATCGATGGAACGCCTTCAAAGGTGTGTGAAGATTGTTTTTCTAAAAACACAGATTTAACCTATTATTTTGCTATTCGTTTCCCTCATTTAAAACAAAGTTATTTTACAAGTTTAAGCCAATACTGGGTGTTTACAGCTGTTTTATTTTTAGTGCTTATTATTTATGTGTATTCTGTTTTTTTAATGTTACAACAAAAAAGATATACAGAATTGCAAAAAGATTTCATCAATAATATGACGCATGAGTTTAAGACACCTTTAGCATCAATATTAATTGCATCAAATTACGCAAACACTCAAAATGAAATTAAAGACAATCCAAAGCTGTCAAAATACATGCAAATTATTATCAATCAAAGTAATAAACTAAATCAGCATATTGAAAAGATTTTATATGTGGCTAAAACAGATAGTAATCAAATTGTACTTGAAAAAACAAAGGTTGATATTAATTCAGTTTTAGAGTTAGTTAAAGAAAATATTTTGTTAAAGCATCAAAAAAACATCCAAATAGATATTTTATTAGATAAAAAATATTTTGTTATAGCAGATGAGTTTCATTTTTATAATCTTATTTATAATATCATAGATAATTCGGTTAAATATGCTGAAAACGAAGCAAAAATTCAAATAAAATCGAACGAAACAAATAAAGGATTATTTTTAAATTTTTCAGACAATGGAGTTGGAATTCCAGAAAAAGATTTACCATTTGTTTTCGATAAATTTTATAGAGTTGCCCGTCAAGACAATAAAGATATCGAAGGTTTTGGAATAGGGCTATCTTATGTAAAACGTGTTTGTGAATGGCATAAATGGAATGTTTCAGTTAAAAATAATGATGACAAAGGAATTACAGTTTCAATTCAAATAAACAAAAACGATTATGAGTAAAAAACGAATTTTATATGTAGAAGACGATGAAACTTTAGCGTTTTTAACAGCTGATAATTTAGAGCAACATTTTGAAGTTTCGCATTGTAATAATGGTAAGGAAGCGTTTCAACTATTTTGCAGTACATCATTTGATTTGTGTGTCTTAGATATTATGTTGCCCGACATGGACGGTTTTGAAATTGCAACAGAAATTAGAAAACGAAATCAAGAGATTCCTATTATTTTTCTTTCGGCGAAAACCATGAAAGAAGATAGAATAAAAGGCTTAAAATTGGGGGCAGATGACTATTTAGTAAAACCATATTCTATAGAAGAATTGATTTTAAAAATTGAAATTTTCCTTAATCGAAGCCAAAAATCAACAGATAAACCAGCCTTAAAAAATTATACTTTTGGTAGCTTTCATTTTGAACCGGAAAATTATTTATTAAAAAATGATACTCAAAAAATCACGCTTACGGAACGTGAAGCTTCATTATTACAATTATTTTTAGATAATCCTAATACAGTTTTAAAAAGGGAGAAAATTTTAATTGCACTTTGGGGAAGTGATGATTATTTTTTAGGCAGAAGTTTAGATGTTTTTATCTCGAGATTACGAAAAATTATAAAAGAAGAAACCCACGTAAGAATTGAAAATATTCCTCGCGTGGGCTTTAAACTAGTAGTAGAATAAAAATTATTCTATACTCATCATATACGTTTCAAGGGCTTTTCGATCTTCTTCAGACATGGCTTTTGTAATTACAAAATTAGCTTTCATAATTTCATATTGAGAAGGATCAACTAATGGTTCTCCTTCACCATTAATAAAAGAAGCTATGCTAGCATTTTTTTCTTTATAAGCTTTTGCAATGTCTTTAATTGCAGGGCCCACAGTTTTTGCATCAGCTTTATGACAGGTTGCGCAAGTTCCTTTTCCTTCAAAAAGTTCTTGCCCTTTTGCTAACAATGGGTCAGCGGTAGTTTCTGGTTGAGCAGGAGTAGTTTCTGTTGTTTCTTCAACGGTGTTACCCATTGCGTCGGTTTCTTTTTTGTCCCCACAATTAGATACTGAAATTGCTAAAGCAAAAACAGCTAAGGATTTTAGTACGAGTTTCATTTTGATAAAATTTAGAAATATCGATAAAATTACAATATCACAAGCATATAGAATGTGATAAATGTCACACAAGAAAAATAGCTATTTTAGCAATTTAACAATATCCTTAGCAAAATAGCTGGCAATAATATCAGCACCCGCTCTTTTAATAGCAGTGGTTTGTTCTAACATTACTGCATCGTGGTCTAGCCAACCTCTTTCAGAAGCGGCTTTTATCATTGCATATTCACCGGAAACTTGATAAACAGCCACTGGAACTTCAGACATGTTTTTTACCTCGCGAACAATGTCTAGGTAAGAAATTCCCGGCTTAACCATTACAATATCAGCTCCTTCTTCAATATCCATTCTGGTTTCTCTTATGGCTTCCAAACGGTTATGATAATCCATTTGGTAAGTTTTTTTATCTTTTGGAATATCAATTAAATCTACTGGTGCGCTATCTAAAGCATCACGAAATGGTCCATAATGAGCCGAAGCATATTTAGCGCTATAGCTCATAATACCAGTATTTATAAACCCATTATTTTCTAATAATTCTCGCATTTCTAAAATTCTTCCGTCCATCATATCGCTTGGTGCTACAAAATCGGCACCTGCTTGTGCGTGAGATAATGCCATTTGAGCTAGAAATCCAGAAGTTTCATCATTTAAAACCATTCCGTTTCCTACAATTCCATCATGACCATATACAGAATAAGGGTCAAGAGCTACGTCTGTCATTACAATCATTTCTGGAACAGCATTTTTAATTACTTTAATTGCGCGCTGCATTAATCCGTTTGGATTTAAAGCTTCTACACCTTTATTGTCTTTTAAATTGTCGGGTACTTTTACAAATACTAAAACCGATTTTAAACCCATTGCCCAAAGTTCTTTTACTTCTTTTTCTAACAAGTCTAGACTATATCGGTAATAATTAGGCATTGACGGAATTTCGTTCTTTACACCTTTTCCTTCCACTACAAAAAGAGGTACTAAAAAGTCGTTTGGTGATAATATAGTTTCACGAACTAATGAACGAATACTTTCATTGGTTCTTAATCTGCGGTTTCTTCTAAGTGGGAACATTATGGTTTGAAATTTGATATATATATAAATGTAATTTGGAGTGGTAAAGTTAACTATTTTTACTGAATTCTTTCCTTTCAAAAACAGTGTATGTGTTAATTAAATCTTATTTTTGCAATATGAAGAACATGATTTTTCTTATTATTTGTCTTTTACTAACAGGTTGTTTTGAAGTAACAGAGAAAATTAAGCACAACAATAATCAAAGTGGTGATTATAGTTTAGTGGTAGATTTTTCTAGTTCGTGGCTAAAAACCAAATCTGCAATTCTATTAGAAGAAGTGGATGGCGTAAGTATTCCAAGTGAAGAAGAAATTAAAACAAAGTTGGCTCAATTTAGAGCAGATGCTTCCAAAATAAAAGGTGCTTCTAAAATTTCTACTTCGTATGATTTTAGCAATTATGTTTTTAAAATTAATTTTTCTTATAATTCTTTAGAGACATTAAATGCAGTTTTAAATACTATTGATAAGAAGAATAATTTTGTTCATTTTAAAAACAATAATGGAAAATTTGAACGCATTGCATCTTATCCTTTACCAAAAAATTTAATCAAAAACGAAGATAAAAAAGAAGATTTACTGAAAGCAAATATTACTGCCGTATATACTTTTGATAAAGATGTGGCTACAGTTCAAAACCCAAACAGTAAACTTTCAAAATCCAAAAAAACAGTTTTTTTAAAACAAAACATTTGGAATGTTTTAAACAATAATAACCTAATGAATAATGCCATTAGTTTCAATCCTTAATTTAGTATGAAAAAGTTTTTTTATTTATTATTAGTTCTTCCAACGGTACTTTTTAGTCAAAAAAATCAAGAAAAATATGATTATTTTGTGCAGTTCAATACACCTCAATTTGCTAGAAAAGTAAACATTGATGAATTATTTAATCATAAATCATTTAAAAGTTTCAACCGAGAAAGTTCAGATTTTAAATTGAACGATTTTATTTCGTTTATTGATAAAACAAAACCTGTTGTTATTCATGGTAACTTTACAGATAGTATTGCGTATTATCAAATAACGTTTCCATTGAAAGACGCAAAAGGGTTGAAAAATTTTATTCAAAAAAGAATAGATAATAACAATTTTGACAACTCTGATTCAATTCCAAACACAATACAATCGCATTCAAAATATACTGTTTATTCACCAAAAAATGAAGATTATTCATTAGCTTGGAATAATAATAATTTCATTATCTATGGACTTGTAGAAAGCAATATGGGAAGCTCGTACGCTTATACTGACTATAGTGAAGATATTATGGTTGCCGATACAGTGGCAGCAGTGGTTGAGGAATATCAGGGCGATTATGATGAAGAATTAGGACCTGCAGAAATTGTTGTAGAAGAAGCACCACCCGCAATTGAAGAAGTGGTTTTAGAAAAAAGATTAGCAGACGATACAGCTGTTAAAATTTATGGAGATGTTAAAGGTGACGATGAGCAAGATGAGGAATGGGAAGAAGATGCACCAGTTGCAGTTGAGGCATATGATGATTCATATTATAACAAATGGTTAGAAGAGAGTAGAAGAGAACAAGAACAAGCTCGAAGAGAAAAACAAGAAAAACAAGAAGAACAAATTGCACTTTTGTTTGAAAACGAGTTTCAATTTCCAACTTCAAATAAAATTAATACAAAAGCAGATATATCATCATGGATAGACTATCAGTCAGTTTATGGAAAAATGAGTTCGTTTAATTATTTATTCAGAACATTTTCTCCAAATACAAATGCTAAATCATATGAAAACATCGTAAAAGGAATGAATGTTGATTTTTATTTTAAAAATGATAAAGCTAGGGTTGAACAAACGGTGGAATATTCTTCATCTTTAGCAAAAGTTATGCAGAAAATTATTGCTAGAAAACCAAATAAAAGCATTTATAATTATTTTCCAAAAGAAACTCCTTTGGCTTACATGACTTATCATTCAAGCACAGAGGAAGTTTTGAAAAGCTATCCAGAAATTACTGAACAAATTCTAGCAAACTTACCATTTGACAAACAAGACACTGAAATCATTACGGATTTGGTAAGCACAATTGTTGATGAAGAAGCAACAGCAACACTTTTTGACGGAGACATTTCTATGTTTTTACACAGTATGGAGCCATATGAATATAAGTACACAGGATATTCTTATGATGAAAATTATGAACAAGTTAAAGAGGAAAAAACGATTACAAAGACAAGACCTGTTTTTACTATGATTATGACATCAACTCATCCAACAATGGGGGATAAATTATTGAACTTGGGTGTAAGAAAGAATGTTTTAGTAAAAGAAAACAATTATTATGTAATTAAAGAATTTACAGAAGTCGGAAAAATAGTATTACTAAAAGATGGAGATGTTTTTGTAATTACAAACGGATTAAATTACTTGAATAATGGTTCAAAGTCAGATTTTTCTAAGCAAGTAAAAAAAGATTTGGGTAAAAATTATATGTATGGAAATTTTGACGTACAACGTTTTATGAAAAGCCTTTTGTTGAGTGAAGATTTTGGAAGAGAAACCGAAAAAATGTTGAAAGTGAGTAACCAATTTAAAAATATTGAATTCAAATCCTCAAACAAAATAAATGACAATAAAATGAAAGTTGAAATGGAAATGAATTCTAATTTTTCTGACAAAAACATTATTTTACAAACTTTGGATTTAGTTGATTATTTAAACTAAACAAAGGGAAAAAATAAAAACTCCGCTATTTTTAATAGCGGAGTTTTTTTATACCCAATCAACAGGTTTTGTTAATATTTTTAGTAATTTTTCTTCTTCGCTTCCTGGTTCAGGATGATGATCGTACACCCATTGCACATGTGGTGGCAAACTCATCAAAATACTTTCAATTCTTCCGTTGGTTTTTAGTCCGAAAAGCGTTCCTTTATCATGTACTAGATTAAATTCCACATAACGACCACGGCGAATTTCTTGCCAAGTTCTTTGAGCATCCAAATAAGGTAAATCTTTTCTTCTCTCCACAATGGGAATATACGCTTGCAAGAAAGAATTACCAACTTCTGACACGAAATTAAACCAATCTTCCATCGACATTTGCTCGGTTGCTTTTAAATAATCAAAAAATAAACCACCAATTCCACGAGCTTCAAATCGATGTGCGTTCCAAAAGTATTCGTCGCATTTCTTTTTATAGTTCGGATAAAATTCAGGGTTATGTTTGTCGCAAGCATTTTTACAGGTTTGATGAAAATGTTTGGCATCTTCTTCAAACAAATAATAAGGTGTTAAATCTTGTCCACCGCCAAACCATTGGTTAATGATGTCGCCGTTTTCATCATACATCTCAAAATAACGCCAATTCGCATGAACCGTTGGTACCATTGGATTTTTTGGATGAATCACCAAACTCAATCCGCAAGCGAAAAAATCGGCTTCTCCAACACCAAACATTTTTTGCATCGTATCGGGTAATTTACCATGAACGGCTGAAATATTTACACCACCTTTTTCAAAAACATTTCCGTTTTCAATAACACGTGTGCGACCGCCACCGCCTTCTGGTCGTTCCCATAAATCTTCTCGAAATTTGGTGCCACCATCAATAGCTTCTAATCCTTTACAGATTTGATCTTGCAGGGTTTGTATGTAGGTGTAGAATTTATTTTTCATGTTCTAATTCATATAATTCCATGTCCAATGGATTTTCATTTGGCGGTGTGTATTCATTTAAAAGTGTTCTTTTCCATTCGAAATCACATTTTTCTGCAACTTTACAACTTCCAATATTTGTTTTATGAGCAATAATTTGAAATTTATCGAATCCTAAAACTTCAAAACCGTATTTTGTGGTTAGAGCAATAGCTTTTGACATCCAACCTTTGTTTTCGTATTCTGAACTAATACAATAGGCAAATTCTCCTTGTTTCGTATCCCAATTTATTTCTTTGATGATAATTAAACCAGCAATTTTTGAATTTGAAATATCTTTAATTCCAAATGTAAATTCAGATTTTGAATCGTTTTCTTTTCTTTTTTCTTCAATATATTTTAAACTATCATCAAAGGATTGATTTTTTGATAGTGTAATTGGAAAGTAACGTTTAAAGTTATCAAAATTCAAAACCATCATTTCAGATAGACTTTTTGCGTTATCTGCTCGTAAAGTGATTATATAAAATGAATCGGTTTTTATCATTAGTTTATAAATCAAACTATTTCTTATACTCCTTCACTGCCTCAACAAACGCCTTAGCATGATCAACAGGAATATTTGGTAAAATCCCGTGACCTAAGTTGACGATGTATTTGTCTTTTCCGAATTCATCAATCATTTCGTGTACCATTTTTTTGATGGTTGGAATAGGAGAAAGTAAACGACTTGGGTCGAAATTCCCCTGTAAGGTAATGTCACCACCTGTTAAATAACGTGCGTTTCTTGGCGAACAAGTCCAATCTACTCCTAAAGCTGATGCTTTTGATTTAGACATTTCGTTTAAAGCAAACCAACATCCTTTTCCAAATACGATAACTTCCGTTTCTTCGGCTAAAGCTTCAACAATTTGGTTGATGTATTGCCATGAAAATTCTTGATAATCTACTGGAGAAAGCATTCCGCCCCAAGAGTCAAAAATTTGAATGGCGTTACAACCTGCTTTTACTTTTTCTTTTAAGTATAAAATGGTTGTATCTGTAATTTTTTGCAATAATAAGTGTGCCGCTACCGGATTTGAAAAACAAAATCCTTTTGCGGTATCAAAACTTTTAGAGCCTTTTCCTTCAACAGCATAACAGAAAATCGTCCATGGCGAACCTGCGAAACCAATTAATGGCACTTCGTCGTTCAACATTTCTTTGGTTAATTTTACCGCATCCATCACATAACCTAAAGTTTCGTGAATATTCGGCACAAAAACCTGATTTACTTGTTCAGCAGTACGAATAGGATTTGGAATTATCGGACCTAAATTGTCTTTTAATTCCACATGAATGCCCATAGCTCTTGGAACTACCAAAATATCTGAAAATAAAATGGCCGCATCTGGTTTTACAATTCGTATGGGTTGAACCGTAATCTCAGCTGCTAATTCTGGAGTTTCGCAACGGGTAAAAAAAGCATATTTGTCGCGCAAGGCTCTAAATTCTGGTAAATATCTTCCTGCTTGACGCATCATCCAAACGGGTGGACGTTCAACAGTTTCTCCTTTTAATGCTCTTAAAAATAAATCGTTCTTTAACATGGTTTTTGTTTTTCAGACCTGACAGGTTTTCGAAACCTGTCAGGGATTATTTTATTTATAATATTTTATTACTTCAGTAATTACATTTTCAACAGAAGGTTGTGACGCAATTACAATGTTTTTTGCTTTATTTTCTAATGCTTTTGCTGTGGTTGTTCCAATGCAAAAGCAAATTTCGTTCGTTATTATATTACTTTCTAAAAAGCTATTTACTGCTGATGGACTAAAAAACAATAATGCATCTATTTTATGCTCAACTTTATATGGTTTTAAATTGGTTTCATAAACAGTGATTTCATTAAATGTAATATTGTTTTTGGTTAACACATTTGGTAATTCGTCTCTTCTAATATTGCCGCAAAAAAAAGTAAAACTTTCGTCGTTATAAATTGATGTAATAATTTCCGCTAAATCTGCTGCATATTCGTTGTAAACTAAGACTTTAAAACTGTTTTTCTCTAAAATCTTTTTTGTTTTCAATCCTACACAAAAAACACTTTTTGATTTTAATTCAGGATATTTTAAAACACTTTCTACAGCATTTTGACTACTAAAAATTAGATTATCGTTAATTTGTTTTACTTCAAAATCTTTATTTTTAATTTGAATAAAATCTTTTTCAGTGACGCAAAACTTTTTATCAAAAAATAGTTGCTTCTGACTTTGCAAAAGTGTTTTAGTAGATAGTATATTGATGGAGTTTGACACGAACTATTTTTTTAAGACGGTTCTAATTTTTTCCATTAATTGAGTACCACCATTATCTAAAATCTCTTGCGCTGAATTAAATCCTAGTTTTTTCCATTCAGAAACATCAACTTTTGTTTCAATTGCTAATTTTTCTTTCCCATCAATAGAGAGTAATACACCTTTGAAATCAATCATATCATCCTCCTCATTATAAATTGCGATAGCTCCAATAGGCGCGGTACAACCTCCTTCGAGTGTTTTTAAAAATTGTCTTTCGATATAAGTACAAATTTCAGTTTCTATGTGATTTAATTGAGAAACGGCTTCTATAGTGTAATTGTCGTTTGCCATGGCAACCACTACCATTGCGCCTTGTGCAGGAGCAGGAATCATCCAATCTAAATTGATAAAACTATCTGGTTTTAAGTTTATTCTTTCTAAACCAGCAGCTGCAAAAACAGCTCCGTTCCAATCGCTTTCGTTTAGTTTTTGCATGCGGGTGTTTACATTACCACGTAAATCAACCACTTTATGATTGGAATATTTATTCAGCCATTGTGCTTGTCTGCGAAGACTCCCTGTAGCAATCGTTCCATTTGATTGTAAAAAATCTAAATTGCCTTTGTGAACTAAAATATCAAGTGTGTTGGCCCTTTCTAAAACGGCTGCTTGAATAATTCCAATAGGTAATGCTGTAGGAACGTCTTTCATTGAATGAACCGCAATATCTACTTGTCCATTCAGCATAGCAATGTCTAATGTTTTGGTGAAAATTCCTGTAATACCAAGTTCATATAGCGGTTTGTCAAGGATAATATCTCCTTGTGATTTTACAGCTACAATTTCTGTTTTATAGCCTAAATCATTTAGTTTTTTTTGAACAGTGTGTGCTTGCCAAAGAGCTAGCTCGCTATCACGAGTTCCTATTCGAATTGTTTTATTCATTATTTTGCAAGCGTTTCAATTTGGAAAATTTTTTCAATCCATTCAATACTTTCATCTACCATTGTTTCGTCATCTTTTAGATGATTTGCAAAATGGTTAGTGATTTTTTGAATAATGCGAGCGCTAATTAATTCAGCTTGTTCTTCGTCAAAATTAGCTATTTTTTTTCGTTGAAAATTTAATTCTCCGTCTTTAATTGAATTTAATTTTGCTTTTAATGCGTGAATTGTTGGGGCAAATTTGCGTTGTTTCGTCCAAGCAATAAATTCATCTTTTATTTCTTCGATAATAGCTTCTGCTGCAGGAATATGTTTTTTTCTGTTTTCTAATGTTTCATCTGTTATTTGTGCCAGTTGATCCATATGGACTAAAGTTACATCTTCCAAATCTTTTACATTTTCATGTACATTTTTTGGAATAGATAAATCAAGAATTAAAAGTGGTTTCTTTAGATTTAAAATAGCTTTATCAACAGTAGGGTTTTGTGCTCCTGTAGCTACAACAACAACGTCAGCTTTTTGAAGCTCTAATTGCAAATCTGCATAATCTTTTACAATTACATTTAATTTTTTTGCAATTTTTTCAGCTTTATCTTTGGTTCTATTAATTAATGTAATTTGTTCGTGTTTGGTGTGTTTTACTAAGTTTTCACAAGTATTTCTTCCTATTTTTCCTGTACCAAAAAGTAAAATGTTTTTTGAAGCAATGTCTTCTACATTTTTAAAAATATATTGTACCGATGCAAAAGAAACAGAAGTTGCACCAGAAGAAATTTCGGTTTCAGTTTTTATTTTTTTACTGGCTTGAATTACTGCATTTACTAAACGCTCTAAAAACGAATTTACTAATTGAAGTTCCTTACTTTGAACAAATGCATTTTTAAGTTGGCTGATAATCTCAAAATCGCCTAAGATTTGACTATCTAAACCAGTTCCTACTCGAAACATGTGTGAAATAGCTTCGTGATTTTTATATACAAATGCAACTCTCTGAAAATCTTCAACAGTTCCTTGACTATTTTCGCAAAGTAATTTGATTAATTGAAATGGATGTTGTGCAAAGCCATATATTTCGGTACGATTACATGTTGAGGTAACCACTAAACTTTCTAAGCCTTCTTCTTTTGCTTGATGTAATAAGTTTATTTTAGATTTTTCATCTAAACTAAACTTACCTCTCATTTCTGCGTCGGCTTTTTTATAACTCAAGCCAACAGCATAGAAAGTAGGATGCTTTGCAAATGTGTTGTTTTCCATATTTTATACTCTTCCCTAAAAGTTTAACAAAATTATTAGTAAACAATTTATAAAAGTAACGCTTAAAGGACTTTTTATGTCGCTCAAAGATATTTTGTATAATAATTGTCTTTTTCGCGTTATTTCTTTTAAATTTGTAGCAAAATCAACTGTTTAGAATCTTCTTATGTAGAATAATTCTAAATAATAATTTGATTTTGTTTTGAAATTATATACGAAAAAATATCGCTATGGGTTCTCAAGAAGAAATAAAAATTGAAAATGACTTTATCTTATTACGTTTTCAAAACGATGGGACTTCGGTTTATAAAGTTGAACGACCTGTAAGTCAAGGACTTATTCAGTTCCATTTTGGAATTAAAGGGAAGGGAAAATTTATATTTAATCAAGGAAATTATGCTTTGGATTTAAGAGAAGAAAAGGCACTTTTATTTTATAATCCGCAAAAAGAATTGCCGCTACATTTAGAATTAGCACCAAATACTTGGGTGATTTCTGTTATTATTTCCATTAAAAAGTTTCATGGTTTGTTTTCTTCCGAAGCAGAGAATATTCCGTTTTTAAGTGATGACAATAAAGATAAAAAATATTATAAAGAAACAGATATTAGCCCGTCAATGGCTATTGTGTTAAGTCAATTGTTTCATTATAATTTGAATCCATCTATTAAAAATTTATACTACAAAGGAAAAGGGTATGAATTATTGAGTTTGTATTTCAATCGTTCCGAAGATCCTAATGCAGAACAATGTCCGTTTTTAATTGATGAAGAAAATGTGTTAAAAATCAAAAAGGCCAAAGAAATTATCATTCAAAACATGGCCGAACCTCCAGGATTAGAAGAACTTTCAGAGCAAGTAGGGCTAAGCCTTAAAAAGTTAAAAATGGGTTTCAAACAAATTTACGGAGATACAGTCTATGGTTTTTTGTTTGATTACAAAATGGATTATGCCCGTCAATTACTTGATAGTGGTTCATATAATGTAAATGAAGTAGGATTAAAAATTGGTTATAGCACAGGAAGTCATTTTATTGCAGCGTTTAAGAAAAAATTTGGCACGACTCCAAAGAAATATTTGATGAATTTGAATACTAATGTGTAAAACCAATTAGTATCAATTTCGTATATCATACCATCAATAAAAAATAACAATATTAAAAAGTAAAAAAAGTAGATTATATACTTTTATAAAAAAATAAATTGCCATATGAAAGGAGTATTATTAGTAAATTTAGGTTCACCAGAAAGTCCAACAGCAAAAGATGTAAAGCCGTATTTAGATGAATTTTTAATGGATAAATATGTCATAGATGTTCCATTTTTACTACGAGCTTTGTTAGTTAGAGGAATTATTTTGCAAACGCGTCCAAAAAAATCAGCAGAAGCTTATGCTAGAATTTGGACCAGCGAAGGTTCTCCTTTAATTGTGATTTCTAAAAAAATGCACGAAAAAGTTCAAAAATTGGTTGATGTTCCAGTTGCTTTAGCCATGCGCTATGGAACTATGACCATTCAAAAAGGATTACAAGAATTAAAAGACAAAGGAGTGACCGAAGTAATGCTTTTACCTTTATATCCACAACATGCGATGGCTTCAACCACTACAATTGTTGTTTTAGCTGAGGAATTACGCCAGAAGCATTTTCCAGAAATGACATTTACCAATGTGCCAGCATTTTATAACAAACCCGATTTTATTCAGGCACTTGCAAATTCAATTAAGAAACACTTGGAAGGATTTGATTATGATCATTTATTATTTTCATATCACGGAATTCCAAAACGTCATATTCGTAAAACAGATGTAACAAAATCACATTGTGCAATAGACGGATCGTGTTGTAGCACGCCTTCGCCAGCACACGAATTTTGTTACCGTCATCAATGTTACGAAACCACAAAACAAGTCGTAAAATTATTAGGAATACCGGATGGAAAATACAGTCAGACCTTTCAATCTCGTTTGGCAGGTGATAAATGGTTAACACCTTATACTGATGTAGAAATCAACAAAATGCCAGAACAAGGCATTAAGAAATTAGCGGTTGTAACGCCAGCTTTTGTTGCCGATTGTTTAGAAACTTTAGAAGAAATTGCAATGGAAGCCAATGAACAATTTTTACATCATGGTGGTGAGGAATTTATGGCAATTCCATGTTTAAATGATGAAGATGAATGGTGTGGTGTGGTTGCAAATTGGATTGAGGATTTTAAAAGAAAATAGAAATAACATGAAAAATTACTTTTTGATTCTTTTGAGTTTTATTCTTTTTTCTTGTTCTCAGAAAAAAGATTCTGATATTAAAGCATTAGAAAGTAAAATTTTGGATTCAACAATAAAAATAAGACCTGAACAAAAACCTTCAACTAATGATAATTATCAAGTAGGATTTCATTTAACACATAATATTGAAGTTGATTCTATAGAAGGAAAGCCAGTAAAATTTTATATTGAAAACAAAAATTGTGACTCCTTGGCAATTGCATTTTATTATGGAAAATACCGACCAACAGATGACTATTTAACAGAAAATCTTTTAGACTTATCCTCTACAAATGATAAAAAATTAAGACCTTTTTATCGATGGATTTTGGATAAAACCATTGAAATATCTGATGGTGCTCTAGCCGAATATTCCGGAATTCCTGCAAGAAAATATGCTGAAAAGTTTCCAGGAGAATTATTTAATTTCTTGGATTCTGACACCAGTAAAACTAGATATTCAAATTGGACAGATATTATTTCTTATAGTGGATTCTATGAAACCGACGATTATAAAAAGCCAAAACTAATTAGAAAAAAGATGCAAGCTGAAATGATAAAAAACAGCTCTACAAAACTCCAAAACAGAATAGTAAAATTTACATTAGATTGTTTTCCTGATGTTAACTAAATTAAATAATAACATGGAACTTTACAACTACTTAAAATCACTACATTTAATCTTTGTAATCACTTGGTTTGCGGGATTATTCTACATTGTTCGTTTATTTGTATATCATGCAGAAGCCAAACAAAAACCGCAATCGGAGCAAGATGTTTTAATCAAGCAATACCAATTAATGCAATACCGATTGTGGTATATTATTACCTGGCCAAGTGCAGTTTTGGCGAGTATTTTTGCTTTTTGGATGTTATTTTTTACACCATTAGGACAATCTTGGTTGCAAATGCCTTGGATGCATGTAAAATTAGTTTTTGTATTATTATTGTATTTGTATCATTTAAAATGTCATCAAATATTTAAACAATTACAAAAAGATGAGGTCAAACACTCTTCAGGGTTTTTTAGAATTTGGAATGAAGGCGCAACAATTATTCTTTTTGCAGTTGTTTTTTTAGTAATTTTAAAAAATGCAATCAACTGGTTTTTTGGAGTAATTGGAATTATTATTTTTTCAATGCTTTTAATGCTTGGTTATAAATTATATAAGCGAATTAGAGAAAAACAATAACTTTGTTTTGAACTAAAATCATAAAATGGATAGAATTTTTAATATAAAAAACCTTTCACTTCGAGTAAGAATATTTCTATCCATGATATTCTTAACGTTAATTGCGTCGGTGTTAATTGCAACGGTGTCTATCTATCAATTTCGAAAAGAAGCTAGAGAGTATCACCAAGACCGATTAGAGCGCAAAGAAACAGCAATTGCTGAGCATATAAATTATGTTTTACAAACCACAACTTATCCTTTAACCACAGAAAATGTTCCATTAATTTTTAAAGAAAAAATCTTTGAATTAGCAGATATTCACAGCATGGAAATTAATATTTTTGATTTAAAAGGGAAACTATTAATTTCATCAAAAGCAATTTTTAAAATTGACAAAGACAAACCTAAAATTAATGAAGCTACACTTAAAATTTTGCAAGCTTCATTAGAAAAAAGATATATCGAATTTTCAACTATTGACGGACAACCTTTTCGATCTTCTTACACTTATTTGAAAGACACCAAATTCAAGCCTCTTGGAATTTTGAATTTACCTTATGAAGAAGATACTGCTTTTTATGATAATGAAGTACAAAATTTCTTGATTCGTTTTGGTCAAGTATATGCTTTTATGTTTTTGATTTCTATTGTTTTATCTTATTTTTTATCGAGCTATATTACTAAATCGCTTAAAATTATTAGCGATAAAATGCAAGAGACACAACTAGACCAACGCAATGAAAAAATTGTTATTGAAGATGGAAGTAGAGAAATAAATCTTTTGATTAAATCGTACAATAACATGGTGGATAAGTTAGAAGAAAGTGCCACCATTTTAGCACAAAGCGAAAGAGAACAAGCTTGGCGCGAAATGGCTAAGCAAGTAGCACATGAAATTAAGAATCCACTTACGCCAATGCGTTTGACTGTACAAAGTTTTCAGCGAAAATTTGATGCAAACGATGAAAATATTACTAAAAAACTAGATGATTACACCAAAACTATTCTACAGCAAATTGATACTATGAGTTCGGTTGCAAATGCGTTTTCTAATTTTGCAAGTATGCCAGCTCAACAAAATGAAACACTAAATGTTGTAAATGTAGTACAAATGGCATTGGAAATTTTTAACGAGGATTGCATTCAGTTTTCTGCTTTGGAGGATGAAATTATCGCCAAATTAGATAAAACCCAACTAATTCGTGTAATAACTAATTTGGTAAAAAATGCAATTCAAGCGATTCCTGAAGAACAAGAAAAGAAATCGGTATTTGTCACCGTTTTTAGAGAAGACAATCAAGTAAAAATCGCTGTAAAAGATAACGGAAAAGGAATTTCAGAAGAAAATGCCGCTCGAATTTTTGAACCAAAATTTACCACAAAATCTAGTGGAATGGGACTAGGGTTGGCAATTATTAAAAACATTATCGAGAATTACAACGGAACAATTACTTTTGAATCTGAATTAAATATAGGAACTGAATTTTTAGTTTCATTCCCAATAAATAAACAATAAAAAATACAATAATGGAAAACATTTTAATTGAAAAACAAGACAATATTGCGGTTATTACCATTAATAGACCCACAAAATTGAACGCATTAAACAAAGCTACAATTCATGAGTTACACGATGCATTTAAAACATTAAATGAAGACAAATCAGTAAAAGCAATTATAATTACTGGAAGTGGTGAAAAAGCATTTGTTGCAGGAGCTGACATTTCAGAATTTGCTAATTTTTCTGTTGAAGAAGGTGGAAAATTAGCTGCTCAAGGACAAGAATTATTGTTTGACTTTGTACAAAATTTAAGCACACCAGTTATTGCTGCTGTTAATGGGTTTGCTCTTGGTGGCGGATTAGAATTAGCAATGGCTTGTCATTTTAGAACAGCTTCAACAAATGCAAAAATGGGATTACCAGAAGTTACTTTAGGTGTAATTCCAGGTTATGGAGGAACACAACGTTTAGCGCAGTTGGTAGGAAAAGGACGTGCTATGGAACTAATCATGACAGCAACAATGATTGATGCAGAAACCGCTAAAAATTACGGATTAGTGAATCATGTTGTTGCACAAGAAGAATTATTAGATTTCACAAAAGGTATTGCATCAAAAATCGCAAGCAATTCGAGCGTGGCTATCGCAAAAGCAATTGAAGCAATTAATGCTAATTTTGAAGACGGAACAAATGGTTATGAAGTAGAAATTAAAAACTTTGGTCTTTCTTTTGGAACAGAAGATTTTAAAGAAGGAACTACAGCATTTTTAGAAAAAAGGAAAGCAAATTTTTCTGGGAAATAATTACGTAAACATTTAAAACGAATCTATAAAGATGAAAAAAATTATTACGATTTTATATATATGCCTATCATTTACAATGTTTTATGCGCAAGAAATTCCTAATAGCATTATTAAAAGCGACGTTTTTAAAGACGAATACAAGCATTCTTATATTTCCTTAGTAGAAGACGATGGAAATGGAGGTGTTTTTATTGTAAGAAGTTATGCTGGTGGTATTTTTTCTTCTGGGGCAGGATATTACTTTGAACATTATGACTCAAATCTGAAATTAATTAAAGAATATGAGTATGAAATGAAACGCTCTGATGTTGAAAAATACGGAACAATTATAGGTGTGATTATGAATGGAACCGAAGTTAACCTAATTGATATTGTTTATAATTCAAATGAAAAAGCGTTTGTTTGTTCTGCTTTATCTTCAAGTATTAATGAGTTTAATTTCTCAAAAAAAGAACTTTTTAGAATTGCTAGTGAGGATGTAGTGAAATCGCAATGGTTTGGAACGAGTCAATTTGATAGTGATTCAGGAACTAATTTTATAATGAATGAAGACAAAACCGCTTTTGCAATCACAATTGATATTAAGAATAAAGATGTAGAAACACATAAAGTCTATTTATTTGATAATAAGTTGAATAAAAGAATTGATCACCAATTCAAAAGAGATATTAAAGATAAAAAATTCAAATATGAAAATATTGATGTTTCTAAAGACGGAAACAATCTTTATCTTTTAGGAAAAGTATTTACTGAAGAAAAAAAGAAGAAAAAAGAAGGCGGAAAATACCAATATGAATTGACCAGAATAAGTAAAGAAGGTCAAGCAACTCAGGTTTTTGACACAGATGAACATTTTTCGGGTTCCTTGAAAACGATTGTTTTTGAAGACAAACTTACATGTATTGGATTTTATTCAGATAAAAAAGATTATCGTTATAAAGGAATCAGTTATTTTGAATTAGACCCTATTACTTTAGCAATTCGTAAATCAAAATTTAATCCGTTTACCGAACAATTTATAATTGATAAATATGGAAAAAGTAAAGATAAAGAATTGAAAAATTTATCATTTAGAGGTGTTTTGATAACAGAACATAATGAAATTGTTTTTAATGCTGAAGAATATTATATTACATCACATTATCACATGAATCCAAATGGAGGCGGTGGTTATTGGACATATGTATACCACTATGACGATATTGTAAGCGCTAAAATAGCAAATGATGGAAGTATTATTTGGGCTAGAAATATCAACAAGCGCCAATCAACAGGTGGTGACGATTCATATATTTCATATACTTCAACAATTAAAGGAAATGACACTTACTTTTTTATTAATACAGGTGAAAAAGTAAAAAAATTAAGCAATGATAGAATTCAATTTGGACAAACAAGTACAAAAAAATCAAACCTTAATGTAATTAGAATTACTCCCGATGGAAATTTTGATTTTCAAGAAATTTTAGATGATAAGGATAATGAAGTTCCTTTCATGGTTTCTAACGGTGCTATTTCTAAAAATTCTATTTTCTTTATTGGTCGAAAAGGAAAGAAAAAGCAGCTTTTAAAAGTAATACTTTAAAAATTTAAACCAGAATTTAGTTCTGGTTTTTTTGTCTTAAAATAGAATCTTGGAGCGAATAAATTTATGAAATTCACAAATAAAATTAATTTAATTGCGTAATTTTGAATGACAGTTATCTATTAATGATAATTTTATAATAAATCAACACAAAACTAGTTTCCAAGATGTCACAACAAATTCATGATTTTGTCGCTGCAGTTGCAGAAAGAAATCCAAACGAACCAGAATTTTTGCAAGCTGTTAAAGAAGTTGCAGAAACAGTAATCCCTTTTATTGAAAACAACAAAAAGTATCAAGATAAGATGCTTTTAGAGCGAATGGTCGAGCCAGAAAGGGTTGTAATGTTTAGGGTAGCATGGTTAGATGATGCTAGAAAAACCAGATTAAACAAAGGTTACCGTATTCAAATGAATTCAGCAATTGGGCCTTATAAAGGGGGATTACGGTTTCACCCATCGGTAAACTTAAGTATTTTGAAATTTTTAGCTTTTGAGCAAGTTTTTAAAAATAGTTTGACAACACTTCCAATGGGTGGAGGAAAAGGAGGTTCAGATTTTGATCCAAAAGGGAAATCAGATACGGAAATCATGAGTTTTTGCCAAGCTTTTATGGCAGAATTATATAGACATATTGGTTCAGATACTGATGTTCCTGCGGGAGATATTGGTGTTGGAGGTAGAGAAGTAGGTTATTTGTTTGGACAATATAAAAAATTAAGAAATGAGTTTACGGGGGTTTTAACAGGTAAAGGAATTTCATTTGGAGGATCACTTATTCGTCCTGAAGCTACTGGATATGGAACGGTTTATTTTGCACAAAACATGTTAGCAACTAGAAATGAATCTATAACAGGTAAAACTGTTTTGGTTTCTGGTTCGGGAAATGTGGCTCAGTATGCAATTGAAAAAGCTACACAATTGGGCGCAAAAGTGGTTACCGCTTCAGATTCTTCAGGATATATATATGATGCAGATGGAATTGACGCTGAAAAATTAGCTTACATTATGGAAATTAAAAATGTAAATTACGGTAGAATCTCTGCTTATTTGAACAAATATCCTAATGCACATTTTTTTGCAGGAAAAGATCCATGGGAGGTAAAATGTGATATTGCTTTGCCTTGTGCAACTCAAAATGAATTGAATGGAGAGGAAGCTCAAAAGTTAATTGAAAATGGATGTATGTGTGTTGCAGAAGGAGCAAATATGCCATCAACTCCAGAAGCAATTGAAGTATTTCAAAAAGCAAAAATATTATTTGCTCCAGGAAAAGCATCAAATGCGGGAGGTGTTGCCACATCTGGTCTAGAAATGTCGCAAAACTCATTACGATTAAGTTGGACAACCGAAGAAGTAGATGAGCGTTTGCATAAAATCATGAGCAATATTCACGAGTCATGTGTAAAATATGGTAAAAATCCAGATGGTTACATAGATTATGTAAAAGGAGCTAATATTGCTGGATTTGTAAAAGTAGCTGACGCGATGTTATCTCAAGGAATTGTATAGTTAAATTTACATATACTTAATACGGCTTTTAAGAGTAATTAAAGGCCGTTTTTTTATTTAAAAAATTTACAATTTCGTGTAAAATATTGGCAATTTCGTGTAAAATATCTTGATTTTCCTGCTGTCAGTTTTCTGTATAGTATTTTTGCATAAAATACATATATTATGAAAAAAATTCTCTCTACAACTCTTTTTCTAAGTACTTTATTGGTAAATAATATTGTTTTTTCTCAAGTAGCTATTGGAACAACAACTATTGAAAATGGCGTACAATTTAAAGTTGAAAGCACTAATTCAGGAGTATTAATACCCAGAATTGCACTGACGTCTAGAAATGTTGTGACTCCTGTTTCTGCAACCCCACCAACAGGAACTTTAGTTTTTAATACAAGTACTTCTGGAACATTTCCTTATAATGTTGTTCCTGGTTTTTATTATTGGGATGGTATCGAATGGCGAGCAATTGCGGATACCAAAATTAATAAAACAGTTAAGTTTAGAAATAATTCAACTACAACAAATTTTTCCACTTCTGGCGGAGTTTATGTTGACATTTTTAATACTATGGATTGGAACGAAGAAACAACATTGTTTCAAAAAATCAACAATACCGATTTAAGAATCACTGAAACAGGTTTGTATGAAGTAACATGTAATTTGTCTTTGGATTGTTCTTCAATTGAACGTTATTTGAATTTGCGATTAAATATTAATGGAGTCGATACGGGAGAAAATATCCGAGGATTAGCGCCAGAAGATTCAGGAAGTAATGGCACTTTTTCAGTTCATTTTACTCAGTATATGATAATAAATTCCAATGATGTTTTACGATTACGCTCATATAGAGATGGAAGTAGTGCCACTATAACTTTTGATGCATTAGGCACATCTAGCATAGTAATAAAACGAATAAGATAACTTTTATATAGTTAAAATAGCAGAAAGTTTGAAGTCATTTCTATCTTTCTGCTATTTTTGTATTTATAAAAATTAATTGATGAAAACTTCTGTTGAATTTTCTTATCGAAAGCCTGTTTTAACTTCGTTAATTATATTTACAATTACTTTTGTTTTATTACATTTTGAAGCTTTTGGAAATCCAGTTAGAACCATAGCTTGGAAACATCATTTTATTTTAGCCTATTCATTAATTGCTGGCATTTCTTTTTTTATTTATTATGCGCTATTTTCTACAATTATTAATAGTAAAAATTGGAATTTATGGAAAGATATTTCAGCTTTTTTACTAATCTTAGTGTTAGTAACAGTATTCATACTTCTTTTTAATATATTCTACATAGAAACAATTGATAGTAATTATAACGATAATTTTGTTCATGACGGAAGATTGTACTATTATATGTGTTTTGTGGGAATTGTAAATTTTTTAATCATCATTTTTTTAGATTTTTATCAATATCATAAGCAAAAAGCAATAAAAGGCAGTGTTGAAAAAACCCAAAAAATTATTTTAGAAGGAAAAAATAAGTACGAAAAAATTATTTTAGATATTGATGATTTAGTGTTAATAGAAGCTTTTGGTAATTATGTTCTTGTTTATTATTTAAATCATGAAAACCATATTGAGAAGAATATTATTAGAAATAGTTTTTCAATAATCGGAGAACAATTGGAGACGATTGAAAAAATGAAAAGAATTCATCGCTCTTATATCGTTAATATTGATAAAGTAATAAACCTTGAAATGCGAAACAGAAAAGCAACTATAAAGGTTAAATTTATTGATGAGATGATTCCGGTCTCTAAAACATCATTAAGAGAAATAGAAACTTTTTTGAATTGTAAAAAATAATTTTCTTTTCATTCCAACCTTTTTAATTTTATTTCACTCTATATAAGAAACAATAAAGTTTATAGAGATGAAAAAAACAATTTTAACTTTCTTTTTGTTAACCTCAATAACATCATTTTCACAAGAAGTGACAGAAGAGCGTTTCTTATTTGAAAAAAAACTAAATCTGGCTACAAAAAATGATTCTATTTCCAAACACATAAAAATTATTGAAGAAATTTCGATTCCTGCAGATATTGATTCCATATCTACTGATTCAAAATGGGAACTTTTATATTTGCACCAAACAGGATGGCAAGAATCAATGCCAAATAATCCTCATAACATAAATAACTTGTACATTGGAAAACGGAACAATATAGTTACTGGTAAAGATTTAAAAGACTTTTTTCAAACAATTGGTCAAAAAGAAATTCTATTTAATCAAATTCCGTCCGAATTGTCTTATATGAATAGAGGCGCTCCTTTAAACGGAAAATTCACAATTATATTTCTAAAAAACAATCATATTACTTTACAATACATTCACAGTTATCCTAACGGAAATCAATCGAGTTGGTTCAGAAAAACCAATTATTATTTAAAAAGAATTAATTAAAAACTATATCAAATGAAAAAAATATTTTCAGTATTAATCGTTCTGGTTTCTGCAATAACATTTGCCCAAAAACCTATTTTTACTTCCGCTAAAATTAAAAGCGCCACAATTTATAGTAATTCGGCTGAATTAAACCACACAGCCTCAGCTACAATTCCTTCTGGGACTAGCGAAATTGTAATTAAAAATGTGGCAGATTATGTAAACGAAAACACCATACAAATTGGTGCGCCAGCAAATGTTACCGTACTTTCGGTTCAATTTACCAGAAATTTTATTTCAGAATATGAAATCGACGAAAGTAATCCGATGATAAAAAAAGTTCGCGATAGTATACTACTGCTACAAAAAGAAATGGGAAAAATAGCAAATGAAAAAGTATCGTATTCTAAAACTATTGATTTATTAGATAAGAACCAAAATGTTGCCGGTCAAGACACGGGTTTAAGTGTTGCAGAATTGATGAAACTTGTAGATTATTATAGTTCAAAAAGAAATCAATTGAGCAATTTAGTAAACGCTCTGTATGAAAAAGAAACACAACTCAATGAAAAGCTAGCCAAGCTAAATGCTAAACTAGAATTGAATACACAGAAAGAAGAAAAAACTTCACAAGGTAAATTGGTTTTACAAGTAATGACCGATGTGGCGAGCTCAATAAATTTGGACATTAACTACATTACAGCAAATGCTTCTTGGTCACCTTTTTATGATCTACGCGCCGATAACGTAAATGCACCAATCAACTTAATGTATAAAGCAAAAGTAGTGCAAAACACTGGAATTGATTGGAAAAAAGTGAAACTAACACTTTCAAGCGGTAATCCAAATCAAAATAACACGGCTCCTATTTTACAAGCTTGGTTTTTACGATATGGATATCCAAATTATGGATATGAGAATGATGATGCTAAAATGAATGAAGTTGTAGTTACAGCTTATGGAATTAAAAGAAAAGATGCTGCACCACAAGCTTCAATATCAAACTACACCACAATTAATGAAAACCAATTAAATGTATCTTTTGACATTGATATTCCATATGACATTTTATCAAATGGAAAAGCACATAGTGTAGCCTTGAAAGATTTGAAGTTACCAGCAACTTACAAATATTATGCGGTTCCAAAAGCAGAAAAAGAAGCCTTCTTATTAGCAGAAATTAGTGACTATTCTAAATTCAATTTATTGCTTGGAGAAGCGAATATAATCTTCGAAGGAATGTATGTGGGTAAAACCATAATCAATCCAAATCAAACTTCAGACACATTGAATTTGAGTATGGGAAGAGATAAAAAAATCGCTATCAAACGTGAAAAAATAGCTGATAAATCAGGAACAAAATTCTTATCAGGTTATAAAGAACAAACGTTTACTTATGATATTACGGTAAAAAACAACAAAAAAGAAGCGATCGAAATGTTGTTAAAAGACCAATATCCAATTAGCACTGATAAAGAAATTACAATAGAATTGTTAGAAAGCGGAAAAGCAAAAGTAAATGCAGAAACAGGAATTCTAACGTGGGATGTAAAACTGAGTGCTGGAGAAACTAAGAAATTCAGAATCAGTTATAAAGTCAAATATCCAAAGGATAAATTTATAGATAATTTATAATCACTAACCCTAGTGAATAAAAGCGTAAAGAGTGTGAAAATTCTTTACGCTTTTTATTTTATGAATGTAAATTGCTGAAAATGAATTAGTTTGAATAATATTTCTTAAATTTATGAATTCAAAACTACCCATTATGAAAATAATTCTACTTTTCAGTTTAATGATGATGTCATTTTTTGGACAGTCTCAAACCATCACTTTACAGTCATTTGCAACTGGTTTTGATAGCCCAGTTGAAATTACAAACGCTGGA
Source organism: Flavobacterium sp. (assembly GCF_035299005.1). Lineage (GTDB taxonomy): Bacteria > Bacteroidota > Bacteroidia > Flavobacteriales > Flavobacteriaceae > Flavobacterium. The sequence continues at coordinate 313,177 of NZ_DATGXL010000014.1, read as the reverse complement.
GATTCACGCTTATTTGTTGTTCAAAAAGGTGGATTAATTAGAATATTAAATACAAACGGAACGGTAAATACAACTCCATTTTTAAACATTTCTACCCTAATTTCTTCAGATGGAGAACGTGGATTATTAGGTTTAGCTTTTCATCCTAACTATACTACAAATGGCTATTTCTTTGTCAACTATACAAACATTTCTGGGAATACAGTTATTGCAAGATATTCTGTAAATTCTGGAAACCCAGATATTGCCAACACCACAGCAACAATTTTAATGACAATATCTCAACCTTATTCCAATCACAATGGTGGTAGCATAAAATTTGGCTCCGATGGCTATTTATACATTGCTATGGGTGATGGTGGTAGCGGTGGCGATCCAGAAGGATACGCTCAAAACTTAACTATAAATGCATCATTTCCTACAAGAGTATTTCTTGGTAAAATGTTGCGTATTGATGTAAACTCAACAATTGCACCTTTTTATACAATTCCAGCAACAAATCCTTATTTTGGACAATCTGGTTTAGGAGAAATTTTGGCTACAGGATTAAGAAACCCCTGGAAATTTTCATTCAACAGATTAAATGGTGATTTATGGATTGCTGATGTGGGGCAAAGCTCTGTTGAAGAAATTAATAAAGTTGCAAACCCTTTACCAAATACTGGAATTAATTTTGGTTGGAGATGTTACGAAGGAAATTCAACTTACAATACTTCAGGTTGTGCGCCTTCAAGCACTATGACATTTCCATTTGCTCAATATGCACGCTCTGGCGGAGCTTGTTCAGTAACTGGTGGCTATTTTTATACAGGTTCAACCTATCCAAATTTTCAAAACAAATATTTTTTTACAGATTATTGCGATGACAAAATTAGAATGGTTAACAGTGCTGGAGTCATAACAACTACTACTTCATTTTCGGGAAATAACTTTGTAACTTTTGGAGAAGATGTGAATGGAGAATTATATATCGCAGGAATTTCATCGGGAACAATTTATAAAATAATCGATTCGTCTTTAAGTAGTTCTGATTTTGAAACTAATGGGTTTTCGTTATTCCCAAATCCAGCCAAAGAATCGTTTACCATAAAAGGTTCGACCGTTAATTTGGCAACAAAAATTGATATAATTGATTTAACCGGAAAATTACTTTTTACCAAACAAGTAAGTACAAATCCTGAAAACACCATTACCACAGCATCCTTGTCAAAAGGAATCTACTTGGTTTCTGTTGAAACCACTAATGGAACCAATTATACAACAAAATTAATTATTGAATAACTAATTTAAAACCATTTATGGTGCTGGATTTGGAATTAATTCCTGAATTTTTTCAATTTCAGCAATGATTTCGTCTGATAAAACAGTATCGAAAGCTTGAATGTTTTCTTGCAATTGTTCCATAGTTGTAGCTCCAATTATCGTTGAAGTCACAAATTGTTGACGATGTACAAATGCAATTGCCATCTGCGTTAACGTTAAACCGTTGGCTTCAGCTAATTCTTTGTATAATAGGGTTGCTTTGAAGCAATTTTCATTGGTATAACGAACAAAATTAGGAAACAATTTCATGCGCGAATTTTCGGGATAACCGTTCAAATATTTCCCAGATAAAAACCCGAAACCTAACGGAGAATAGGCTAATAATCCAACATTTTCTCGCATTCCAATTTCTGATAAACCAACTTCATATAAGCGATTTAATAGAGAAAATGGATTTTGTATCGTTGCAATTCTTGGCAAGCCGTGTTTTTCGCTTTCCATTAAAAAACGCATTACGCCCCACGGATTCTCATTTGAAAGACCAATATGTTTGATTTTTCCTTCTTTAATCAATCCATCATAAACCGTTAAAACATCAAAAATATTATCTTGCCATTTTGGGTCTAATTCTTGAACGCCTCGTTTTTGAAACATGTTCATCACGCGCTCTGGCCAATGCATTTGATATAAATCGATATAATCGGTTTGAAGGTATTTTAAACTCAATTCTACCGCTTCATGAATGCTTTTCTTTGAAAAATCTAACGGCTGACGAATGTATTCCATTCCACGATTTGGCCCAGCAATTTTGGTAGCTAAAACCAATTTTTCTCTTTCTGAAGCACCAATTTTCTTAATCCAAGTTCCGATGTAACGCTCAGTACTTCCAAAGATTTGAGCATTTCCGCCAATAGGATACATCTCGGCAGTATCAATAAAATTAATTCCTTTTTCAACAGCGTAATCAAGTTGGTTGTGTGATTCACTTTCGGTATTTTGATTCCCAAAAGTCATTGTTCCTAAGCAGATTTTACTGACTTTTAGTTGGGTATTTGGTAGTGTTGTATAGTTCATTTCAGTGTTTGAAAAATTAAAGTTCAAAGTTACAAAGTTTAGTCCAAAGAAAAAGGCTTGAATTTAGAACTCAAGCCTTTTTAGCAATCTTTTATAAAATGTTATAGTTCATTCAACATTTTAGAAATTTCATCTAATTTAGGTGTTAAGATGATTTCAATTCTTCTGTTTTTTGCTTTTCCTTCAGCTGTATCATTGCTCATTAAAGGCGCATATTCACCACGACCTGCTGCAGTTAAATTTTCTTTTTTCACTTTAGCATTAGCAGTTAAAATATTTACGATAGCTGTTGCACGTTTTGTAGATAAATCCCAGTTGTTTTCAACGCCACCACCAATTGTTCCTGTGATTTTATCGTTATCTGTGTGACCTTCAATTAAAACAGAAATTTCTGGGTTATCACCTAAAACTTTACCCACTAAATCTACTGCTTTTTTACCTTCAGCACCAACAGTCCAACTTCCAGATTCGAAAAGTAATTTATTTTCCATTGAAACATATACTTTCCCATCTTTTTCTGTAACGGTTAATCCTTTTCCTTCAAATGCTTTTAATGATTTTGATAAAGTTTCTTTTAATTTTTTCATTGCAGCATCTTTATCAGCCATCATTTTTTCTAATTCAGCTAAACGAGTAGATGATGCTTCTAAATCTTTTTTTAATTTATTTAAGCGATCTTGTTCTGCAGTTAATGCTTTTTGTTTTGCTTCTAATTCGGCTAGCAATTGTCTGTTTTTATTAATATTTGCTTCTAAAGCATCATTGCTGTCTTTTTCAAGCGCAGCATAAGAAGCTTTTAAATTGTCTAAACTCTTTTTTGTTGAAGCATAATCAGAAGCAAGCTTGTCGCGTTCTGCTTTTATTTTATCAAGTTCTGCTTGCAGTTTATTTTTATCTAATTCTAACTGGTTTTTGTCGGTTTTCAATAATCCGTTTTCGTCAGATAGAGCGTTGTGTTCTTTTTTTAAATCAGCATATTTATTTTCTAAATCTTGGTAGATTTTTTTTGAAACGCATGAAGTAGTTAAACTTAATACTACGCAGGCAAGGGCAATTTTTCTAATCATTACTTTTTATTTTTTGATTAATTGATTCTTATATTATTTCTACTAAAACAGGGCAATGGTCTGAATGTTTCGCTTCAGGCAATATTAAAGCTCTTTGAATTTTTTCTTTCAAAGGCTCTGTGGCTAAACAATAATCGATTCTCCAACCTTTGTTATTATTTCGAGCATTAGCTCTATAACTCCACCAACTGTAATTATGTGGCTCTTTGTTTAAATGTCGAAATGTGTCTATAAATCCACTTTTCATAAAATTATCTAACCACGCACGTTCTTCTGGCAAAAAACCAGAAATTTTTGCATTTCGAATTGGGTCATGAATGTCTATAGCTTCATGACAAATATTATAATCGCCACAAATTACTAAATTCGGAATTTCTTTCTTTAAATCATTTATATAATTTTGAAAGTCGTCCATGTACATAAACTTATGTTCTAGTCTATCAATATTCGTACCAGAAGGCAAATACAAACTCATAACAGAAAGTTCATCAAAATCTAAACGTAAATTACGTCCTTCAAAATCCATGTGTGGAATTCCTGTTCCGAAAACTACTTTTTTAGGTTCTATTTTTGACAAAACAGCAACGCCACTATAGCCTTTTTTTTCTGCAGGAAAATAATATTGATATGGATAACCAGCGGCTTCAATTTCAATTTTTGGAATTTGGTCTTCAGTTGCCTTTATTTCTTGCAAACAAATAACATCTGGATTGGCTTGTTGTAACCATTCTAAAAAACCTTTAGTAATGGCTGCCCTTATACCATTAACATTGTAGGAAATAATTTTCATGAATTTCTTAGCTTTTGACCAAATGTACTAAAAATGAATTTAAAAATGAAGCTAAAAAACCCAGATTTTATAAGTTGTTAATTTTCAGTTGAATAAAAAATATAACAAAATTGATGTTTTTATTATAAAATCAAATAGCACTCAATTCAACAGAATTGTTATCTTTGTTTCTTGCTCAAAAAACAATTAATAAATGGGTTTAGTTACTGCTAAAGAAGTTGCAAAAGCGATTAATGCTGATAAATACGGAGTTTTCGGAACTTTTTCTGGCTGGCTATTGATGAAAGTGCTACGAATTTCGAGTTTGAATAAGATTTATGATCGAAATAAGCATTTGAGCGAGTTAGAATTTTTGAATGCTATTTTAGACGAGTTTCAAATTAAATTTGAAATTCCGGAAGAAGATTTAAAACGTTTACCCAAAGATGGTGCTTATATAACTATTTCAAATCATCCATTGGGAGGAATAGATGGTATTTTACTTTTGAAATTAATGCTTGAAAGAGAGCCTAATTTCAAAATTATTGCCAATTTTTTATTGCATAGAATTGCACCTATGAAACCTTACATCATGCCAGTTAATCCTTTTGAAAACCATAAAGATGCTAAGTCGAGTGTGGTTGGAATTAAGGAAACACTTCGTCATTTGAGCGATGGAAAACCATTAGGGATGTTTCCTGCAGGAGAAGTTTCCACTTACAAAGACGGAAAATTAGTGGTAGATAAACCTTGGGAGGAAGGAGCAATTAAAGTAATTAGAAAAGCTCAAGTTCCTGTTGTTCCAATATATTTTCATGCAAAAAACAGTAAGCTGTTTTACTTTTTGTCAAAAATAAATGACACATTAAGAACGGCTAAATTACCAAGCGAATTGCACACTCAAAAAGACAGAGTAATTAAAGTTAGAATTGGTAAACCAATTTCGGTAGCTGAACAAAATGAACACCAAGACATTGAAGCATATGGTGAATTTTTGCGAAAAAAAACATATATGCTTTCTAATGCTTTTGAAAATGATGACAACAAATTAAATTTACCGAAGTTATCAGGTACGAAACCTCCAAAACAAATTGCAAAACCAGCAAATCACGGTCAAATTTTGGAAGAAATTGCTTTTCTTAAAGAAGGGGATTATAGATTGTTGCAAAGTAAAAATTATGAAGTTTTTTTTGTTACGGCAGATAAAATTCCGAATATTTTACATGAAATTGGTCGTTTAAGAGAAATTACTTTTAGAGCAGTTGGTGAAGGAACTAATGAATCATTGGATTTAGACGCATACGATAAATATTATCATCATATGTTTTTATGGGATGATGAAACACAATCAATTGCAGGGGCATATAGAATGGGCTTAGGCGCTCAAATCTATCCGAAACACGGAATCGATGGATTTTATTTGCATGAATTATTCCGTTTTGAGCCCGAATTATATGATATGATGAGCAAATCTATCGAGATGGGTAGAGCTTTTATTATTAAAGAATATCAAATGAAACCTATGCCATTGTTTTTACTTTGGAAAGGAATTGTTCATACCACATTGCGTTTTCCTGAACATAAATATTTGATAGGCGGAGTGAGTATCAGTAATCAATTTTCCGATTTTTCTAAATCGTTAATGATTGAATTTATGAAATCGCACTATTATGACCCATATATTGCACAATATGTTCACCCGAAAAAAGAATACAAAGTAAAATTAAAAGACGCTGATAAAGATTTTGTATTCAATGAAACTGAGGCTGACTTAAATAAGTTTGATAAAATTATTGATGAAGTAGAACCTGGAAATTTACGATTACCTGTTCTGATTAAGAAATATATCAAACAAAATGCAAGAGTTGTTGCTTTTAACGTTGACCCTTTGTTTAATAATTCGGTAGACGGATTAATGTATATTAAAATTGCCGATTTACCAGAAAGCACTGTCAAACCCGTAATGGAAGAATTTCAAGCGGAATTGGAAAGAAAAGAAAAAGGCTAATCAATTTGATTAGCCTTTTTTATTTTATTCATTTCCTATTTCGTTAATTTCATTTCCATTTCCTTTTGGGTCATCTCCATAATCGTTTGTTCCTTTTGTTCCTTCTGAGAAGAATAATACTAATAACCATATAGAACCAATTAATGGTATTAATACTATAAAGAAAAACCATCCACTTTTATTAACATCATGTAGTCTTCTAACAGCGACTGCTAATCCTGGAATAAAAACACCTAACATATAAATAAGATAAAAAGGACCTCCTGCGCCAGGCTCAAAATTAAGATTTAATAATGTGTCTAATAAGTAAGCACAGATTGCAAAAATCATATTAAATAATACAAAGTACCAATATTCCGAACGTCTTGCTCTTCCACTGAAATTGGCATAATTCTCAAAAACTACTTTTTTGTACCATTGAAACATAAGTAATAATTTTAATTGGTTAATTATACAATAATAATTTAACAATTTATCATTTCCAAATACTTTGCTGAATTATTTCATTCCACGTGTTTTCTTGTACAAAAAGAATCAATCTAATAATATGGTATACAATTAAAAAAAGAGCTAAATAATATGCTAATTTTCTATTGAAGAACCATTTTCTAAAATAAACTTGCTTGGTTTTTAGTTCTACAGCGAAAAGGACTATAATAAATAAGCAAAACCCAACTACTAAAGGACCAAAAAGATGATAGCTTAAGCTTTTGAGTATATTCCCATCATAAAAATAAACTATTGATTTTGTAATACCACAAGAAGGGCAAGGAAAACCCGTAGTTGCTTTTAACGGACAAAAAGATTGTTCTTTGTCTAATTTATGATTGGTGTTGTTTAACCATAAAATAAAAGGTATTACAAGTGTTGTTAAAGCACCTGCAATACCTAGAATTCTATTTAGTATAAAGTTTTTTATTTGTATAATCTGTTAATATCGCCTTGAACAATCATTGCTGCTGCAAAAGGGAAAAATAAACCTAAAATAATTAATAAAGTAGATTGATCTTTGCTTAATTCACCTGTTATTCTATAAACATTTGGCAACCCTTCTTTTCCTAAAACATAGTAAAAATAAAGATTTACAGGTAAACAACAGCCAGAGAATACTGCAATTGGAGTTGAAATTACTTCTCTATTTGAAACTGCATTTACAACTTCGGCGATTTTAATGTTCCAATAAATTAAATACAATCCACAAGTAATAAAGCTTAATAATAATACCATAATTGGGTCAACTTTAAACACAGGAATATTGTTGTTTGGTTGATTCCAAGTTTCTTGTTGGTTAGTTACTTCCATTTGATTTTGAATTTTAGTTAGTTTTTACGAATGTAAGAAATTATTTTGTATAAGTCTAACATGTGTGTTTTTGTTACATTTTATTTTGAATATAATGTTATTATTTTATTTACAATGGTTTGTGCTAGTTTTTGATGACTTTCAAAAGTCCAACCAGCAATATGAGGTGTTAATATAACATTTTCTGCATGTAATAGATATTCAAAAGCGGCAGGTTTTTCTCCTTCAAACAAAGTTTCAAATGATAATTTTTCATATTCTAAAACATCTAATCCAGCACCAAGAATTTTACCCGATTGTAAAGCAGTCACCAAATCATTAGTTACAACCGAATTCCCTCGAGCAGTATTAATGAACCAAAATGAATTTTTGAAATTTTTGATAAAATCTGAATTTATCATTTTATCGGTTTCCGGTGTCCAAGGTGTGTGTAAACTCAAAACATCGGTTCTTTCTTGAAGCTCGGATAGTGAGACTTGAGTTGCATTTGCATCACCCATATTTGGTAAAATATCATGACATAAAACGGTTACATCAAATCCGCGTAATTTTTTTGCGAATGATTTTCCCATGTTCCCATAACCGATAATTCCGATAGTTTTGCCTTCTAATTCGTGTCCGCGATTGGCCTCGCGTTTCCATTGTCCAGATTTAACTTCATTATTTGCCTTGTTTAGATTGTTAAATAACGATAATAACATTCCAAGCGCGTGTTCGCCAACCGCATTTGCATTTCCTTCAGGGGCAGCTATTAAGTGGATTCCTTTTGCAGTAGCATAATCGCAATCAATACTTTCTAAACCTGCTCCAACACGAGCTATAAATTGTAAATTGTAAGCTTTATCTAAAAATGTTTTATCAATTTTAAATCGGCTTCTGATGACAATACCATGATAGTTCTCAATTTTAGTTTCTACTTCTTGTTTGCTCGAAGTAAAATCAGCTTCATTAGAAAAACCAGCTTGTTCTAGTTGTTCCCATAGCAAGGGATGATTACTGTCTATATGAAGTATTTTAATGTTTGACAAATTCATATTGTTCAATTATTTAATAAAAATACAAGAAAATAGTTTCAAAAAAAATGAGGCCATTTGACCTCATTCCATTTTACATATTTAACCAAGATTCTGGATTTAATGTAGTTGTGTTTTGTAATACTAAAAATTTGATAACTGCTTTACCTGAAGCATCGGTATGAATTTTACCAATATTTTGTTTGATGGTTACTTTTTGTCCTTTACTTACACTTACTGAAGACAAATTCAAATATACTGTGATAAAATCTCCATGTTGGATATAAACAGCTTTATTATTTGCAGAAATTACTTGAACTTGTAATACTTCTCCACCAAAAACAGCTCTAGCAGATGAACCCGCAGTGGTTGAAATTTCTACGCCACTATTATGAATGGTTAGATTTTTGTGAACAGGGTGTGGTTGATCGCCATATTTTTGTGAAATATTTCCATTTACAACTGGCCAAGGAAGCTTTCCTTTGTTTGCTTTAAAATTGTCAGAATTTACTTTTCCTTCCGCAGATAAAACAAATTTTGACGCTTCTTTTGTTCCTGCTTTTGGAGCGGTAGTCCCAGATTTTGCAGCATTTCTTTTGTTAGCTGCAGCAATTTCATCAGCAATTATTTTTTTAATTTGTTTGTCAATTTGTTTTGCTTCTTTTTGTTTTTTATCAATTTCAGCTGCAATTTTCTTTTTATCTTTTTGAATTAGTTTAACTAAGCGCTCTTGTTCTTTTTTTTCTTTTTCTAATTCTTGTTTTTCTTTTTCTGTTTGTTCTAAAACCTTAACTTTTTCTTTTTTACTGTTTTGTAAATTGATTTCTGCTTGTTTTAGTTTTTGTTGTTTGATTCTAATTTCTTCACCTTGCATTTTTCTAAAACCAGCATATTGTTTCATGTATTGTATGCGTTTATAGGCTTGAAGAAAATTTTCAGACGAAAGAATAAACATAATTCTACTTTGCTCGTTACGACTTTTATACGACTTTACAATCATTTTTTCGTAATCTTCTTTTAACACTTTTAACTCTCTGTTTAATTTATTCATTTCGAGTTGTGTTAAATAAATATCATCGCTTAATAAACGTGTTTGTTTAGCGGTAGTATTTAGTAATTTTTGTCTTAAACCAATCAGGTTTTTTTGTTGATCAATTTGTTTTAAAACTGACTTTTCTTTTTTCTTTTCAGATTCTAAACGAGATTTATTTTCGGAAATTTCTTTTAAAATTTGTGCTTTTTTCTCTTCTAATTTTTGCTGTTCAGAAGGTTGCGCAAAAGCTAGTGAAGTAATGAAAAAGAAAAGAAGTGTTTTTAAAAATTGATTCATGCACTTTGGTTTTTTACAAAGGTAGTTTTTGTTTTACGAAAATAAAAAAAATTAATCTATTTCAATAGCCTTATAATCACTAGGAACTGAATAAGAATAACTCAAATTTTCATTAAATGTTGTGCTCTTATATTCAATATCTATCGAAATGTTATCTTTTTGAGTTGCTTTGATATTGATTTCATTTGGCAAAAACATTTTATCTACTTCATTATGTGAAGGATATTTTATTTCTAACATTCTGTTTTGACTTGCTTGAGAAATAGTTTCTTTTTTTAATAGATAATTGGCCGCTTCAAAGTAAAAATCTTTAGTAATATCAGAATTAGCAGGTTTTGATAATTTGAATAACTTTTCATTTATTTCAGTTGCCCATTTATCTTTTGTTAAGTCATCAATTGCCCTTCCTAAAAATAAATTTTGCACTTTTTGAAAGTCTAAATCTGTTCCAAGCCAATTGCTCAACATGGTGAAATCACCTTCAAAGTATGTATTGTTTACTTTTTCGTAATAGCTCACTTTTGTAGGTGTAATCAATGCTTTTGCCATTGGAAACCCCAAAATTTTAATGTTAATCCAAATGATTTCGTCTTTTTTAATTCGGATGTCGGCATTCATAGACTGTGATTGCTTATCATCTTCATATTTAGCATTGGCACGAATATTTAAGGTTTTGAAATTAAATTCATTGGCATAGTGACCAGTGATAATTTTTGCAACCTCGGTATTGTCATCAGCAGCAGCAGTTGCTACAGATTGCTTGGATTTACATCCTATTAAAAAGAAGACTAAAAAGGCCGTTATGATTGATCTCATTATTTGATTTGTTTTAATTTATTTGAATACAATTGCTTTTTGGCAGTGTCGTTCAAATTTTCGCAACTAATAATCAATTGTTTATAATAATTAGTTTCTAAGGTTTTGTTTTCTACCACAAAATCTAAGCCGTTTTCTAAAATTTCCTTTGCTTTTTTAAAATTTTTCAATTGATTATAACCCGAACCAGCATAAAAATAATAGCTTGCCTGTGTAGGATATAATTCGGAAAACCCTTCAGCCTTTTTAACTAATAATTGAAAATCTTGTTTTTGTGAGAGTACTTCTAAATAATAGTCGATGCTTTCAATATCTTCAGCATCTTTTTTAATTGCTTTTTCAAAATAATATGCCGTTTTGTCTAGGTTGTTTTTTTTCCAAAAGAATTTTGCTACTTCTTTAGCAACATTGATTTGTTTATCATTATCAAAATAGGGAATAGCATTATCAATAGCTGTAAAATATTCAGGATTTCTTACGGCAAAAATTAAAAATTCATTAAAAATTCGATGTTTGATTTTTAAATCGATTTTGTCGTTTCCTAATACTTTGAACATCGATTTTGAACCATTGGCTCCATCATTATTATTTAAATGAAATTTTACTAAACTCACGTGTGCCCAATCCGAATTTGGAATTTCTTTTTCTAATTGTTTAGCTACTTCAAACGCTTTATCTTCTTGGTTTAAGGTCGAATATAAAACAATTAAGTCAATATAATTTTGTTCAACTTTTGGGTTTTTTTTGATGGATTCTTCTAAGGTTTCTTTTTGTGGTTTTGCAAAACCATTCGCTTCTTGAATTTTTAGTTTATAATATTCCATTGTGCTTGTTAAGCGAGAAGATGCTTCCATGTTTTTAAGCAATTCCAACGCTTTGTCATGCTGATTAGTGTTCATATAAAGCGACACTAAATCTTCTTTCATATTGGGGTCAAACTCGACTAGCTTTTGAACTATTGGAATAGATTTTTGATAATCTTTAGTTTGATAATAGATATCATATAAGCCATTCCAATACCAACGCTGTTTAGGGTCTATTTCTATAGCTTTTTTGAACGAAATTTCGGCATCAACATAGTTTTTTAAATCCAATTGATTTTTGCCTAATTCATATAAAAAGGCAGCGTTGTTTGGCTCTTTTTCTAAACACTTTTGAATGGCCACAATGGCTTTATCATAATTTTCAATGTTGCGCTGTTTTAAAGCTTCGTAGAAGTCATCTTCAACTTTGTTATCAATTAGAGCAATGTCATCCGGATTTTCTTGCGCATGAGTAAAGTTACCCAAACTGAAAAGCAGGAATGCAAATAAAATTATGTGTTTTCTTTTTATCATCTATTCTAAAACTGAATAATCTCCAATACTTATACTTTTAAAATTACCATCAAAGTTCACGTGATTTCCAACCATTGCGTTGTCTAGATTAGCATTTTTAATATGAGCGTGAGTTTGAATTAAGCTGTTTTTTATGGTTGAATCAATCACATGACATCCCTTACCTAAAGAAACATTCGGACCTACAGTGGTATTAATTAACACCACATCTTCTCCAATATAACACGGGGGAATAATGGTTGAGTTTTCTTGTTTTATATCATAATCGATTAAATGTTCACCATCATTATGTAAAAAACCTAACATTCTGGTATTGGTTTCAACGGTTACATCTTTGTTCCCACAATCCATCCATTCGTCTACTTTTCCTGGTACAAATTTCATGCCTTTTGCCATCATTTGTTTGATACCATCGTTAATTTGGTATTCGCCACCATGAATAATGTTGTTGTCTAAAACTGATTGCAATTCGTTTTTTAACACCGCAATGTCTTTAAAATAGTATATTCCAATAACCGCTAAATCAGAGACGAACTCTTTTGGTTTTTCTACTAATTCGATGATTTCACCATTAGCATTTAAGTTTACCACTCCAAAAGCTTCTGGTTGGTCTACTTGTTTTACCCAAATTACGCTATCGGCAGTAGTGTCTAAATCAAAATCGGCACGAATTAGAGTATCTGCATAAGCAATAACCGCAGGCCCACTCAAAGAATCTTTGGCACACATAATTGCGTGACCTGTTCCTAAGGCTTCATTTTGATAATAAATGGTTCCTTTAGCACCTAATTTTTGAGCAATCGCAATTAAATCTTCTTCTACTTTTTTGCCAAAACTTTCATGAATAATAAATGCAACTTCGTCTATTTTCTGATTTAAAACTGTGGCAATATCTTCTACTAGTCGATGAACAATTGGTTTTCCTGCCACAGGGATTAATGGTTTTGGAACAGTTAAGGTATGTGGGCGAAGTCGTGAACCACGACCTGCCATAGGTACTATTATTTTCATTATTTTATTTTTTCTAAACCATGCTTTTCAGCAAATTCGTTATATATATTTACTTTGTTTTCTTTTTTAAGATTATTTACAATTTCTATAATCACACTAATAGCATCTTGACTATATGGAGATGATGAGTTGTCATAAATTGTATATGCTTTTAAAGCATTTTCTAGACCATTTTTATAATCTTTAGTAAAATTTTGGAGTCTAGCAATCCCATAATACCCTTCTGGATCTTCTGGATGAATTTGTATAAATTTATTATATGTTTCTATTGCTTTTTCATCATCTTTTAAAAGATTATATGCTACAGCCATATTCATTAAAGGCACTTTTCCTTTTGGATCTAATGCTAAAGATTTTTCGTAACAATTAATTGCTTCTTTGAAGCGATTTAATTTTCTATAACAGATTCCTAAATTGTCCCAAGCAAAAGCAAACTTTGGGTCATTTTTCACAGCTTTATTAAATTCGACTAAAGCTAAATCATACTGTTGTTTATTAAAATATTTTTCACCTACTTCATAAAATTCATTTGCTTTTTTCTTTGCTGATAAAGAGTTTTCATGTTTTTCATTGTTAACATCCAAAACGGCTTTTAAATATGGACAGTCTTGCATTAGTTGTTTTTGAATTTCATCATAATCTTTATCCACTATGATAGTATAGTTTTTCCCTCCTGTTATTGTAGTATCTTTATTAGTAGTTAACAATGTATCTACTGTTTTTGACATTTCCATTAAAAGTTCTTTTGTTTGTTCTTTTATAATAAAACTTGTTATACATGATTTTATAGAATCATTTTTTGCCAATTTATCTAAGTTAATATCAATTTTCCGAATACAATTACAAGATTCTTCCAATATTTCAGAATTGATGTTTTTTTCTTGAGCAAAAAGATTATTTGAAAAGAAAATGATTAAAAAGAGCGGGTAAATTCGTTTCATATTTCAATTTATTTATTTCACACCTGTGCTTCCAAAACCGCCTTCTCCTCTTGAAGTTTCTGATAATTCTTCTACTTCAATCCATTCAGCTCTTTCGTGTTTGGCGATGATTAATTGGGCGATACGTTCTCCATTTTCGATTGTAAAATCTTCATTGGATAAATTTACTAAAATCACACCAATTTCTCCTCTATAATCTGCATCAACTGTTCCAGGTGAATTTAACACAGTGATTCCTTTTTTTGCAGCCAAACCACTTCTTGGGCGTACTTGCGCTTCATAACCAATTGGCAATTCAATAAAGAGTCCAGTTTTTACGATGGTTCTTTCCAAGGATTTTAAAGTAATAGGTTCTGAAATATTTGCACGTAAATCCATTCCAGCCGAAGCTATAGTTTCGTAGTTTGGTAAATCGTGATTGGATTTATTGATGATTTTGATTTGCATATTATTTTCTTCTGATAATCGTTAAAATGGTTTCTTTTTCGTTTCGGTATACAAAGTAAGCAAAAAACAAGATAGATGCAATTCCGAACACGTAAGTTTCACGTAAAATTGGCACATAAAATGAAATTCCCGAAAGCACTATTGCTAATCCCAAATAAGTAAAAATCGATTTCTTATCGTATGGAATTGGATATTTTTTTTGTCCCATGTAGTACGAAATGAACATCATGGTTCCGTAAGCCAAAATAGTAGCAATTGCAGAACCCATGTAACTTATGATTGGAATTAAAAGCAAGTTTAAAACTAAAGTTACTATTGCTCCAACAATTGAAATATAAGCACCAATTCTAGTCTTATCAATTAACTTGTACCAAACAGATAAATTTGTGTAAATGCCTAAAAAGAAATTGGCTAAAACTATTAATGGCACAACATCCATCGCATCCCAATAAATGTCTTTTGGAACTAAAACTAATTTTAAAATATCCGCAAAAACGATAACACCTAAGCAAATAAACGAACCAAAAATGACAAAATATTTGGTAATCGTAGCGTAGGTTTGAGGCGCATTTTCATTCTTAGCATGACTGAAGAAAAACGGTTCAATTCCTAAAGAATAAGCAGTTCGGAACAACACCATAAACATTCCTATTTTATAACACGCAGAATAGGCTCCAATATCTGCCATGTCGACTTGCATCCAATCCAATAAAATTTTGTCGAAATGTTCATTGATGGCAAATGCAATTCCGGCCACTAAAATAGGTAAGCCGTATTGCATCATTTTCTTCCACAAATCAGCATCAAATTGCCATTTGATTTTGAAATAATCAGGTAAAACGAAAAGTAATGTAATCAAACTTGCAATTAAATTTGCAACAAAAATGTATCCAATTTGAAAATCATCATGATAGATGGTTTGTAATAACGGATTTGATGATTCATTTGCTAAATCGGGTAAAAGAATTAAAAAGAAAACGTTTAACAACAAATTGATTAATACGTTTGAAATCTTAATCACAGCATATTTTATAGGACGACCTTCAGCTCTAATTTTGGAAAACGGAATAATAGCCAAAGCATCTAAAGCTAAAATCCAAATGGTAAAAACAATGTATTCCACATTGATTTCTGACCAAAGCGCTAAATCTTTTCGAAACAAAAGGAATAATGCTAAAAATCCTATCGTTGACCAAAAAAGCGAAATTGTTGATGTAGAAATTACTTTACTTTTATCGTTTTCAGAATTATAAAATCGGAAAAAAGCCGTTTCCATTCCGTAAGATAAGATTACGTTGAAGAAAACCAAATAGGAAAAAATAACGGAAACTTCTCCCATTTTTTCTTTATCGGTAAGATAATAAACAAAAATTGGATTCAGAATGAAGCTGATAATTCTTGGCAAAACGGTTGCTATGCCATAAATCGCCGTTTGTTTAAAAAGACTTTTGTAAAGACTCAATTTCCTTTGGTTTTAGAATAACAAATGTAATTAATTCTTTGGTTTTGCCGAAGGATAAAGCAACATTGGTTTTTCTTTAACTTCTTTAATGGTTTGACGAATTTCTTTTCCTTTTTTTAAGAAGATTAAAATGGCTTCGTTTTCTGCTAAGGTTAAAGCGTTTTTTGGACTGGTGTAAATTTGGGAATCGTCACCATCAAATTTTTGTTGATTGCCCTCGGTTTTTATTCTTGCGATGAAATGCAAATTATCTTGCTTTTCAAAGGGCACTTCGTAACCTCTGAAAATTACTTTTTTTAACTCAATTTCTTCGCTTAATTCGGTTTTTAAATCAACATAAAAGTTGATACCGCTTCCACCACCACGAACACCTGCAACCCAAGTTTCATAGGATACCGATAAATTATTTTCTTGTACTATTGTCTCTGTTGAACTGCAAGAGATTAATGTTGTAGCAAAGAATAGATATAAAATATACTGAATCATGATAAATTTCGTTTTGATAAAGTTACTGAAATTATTATTGCAAAAAACAGTCCAAAACTATTGTTTAGTATAATATTTTAATACTTTCGCAAGACTATTTGTAAGATTATGACACGATATTTATTTATACTCCTTTTTGTTACTGCCAACATCTTTTCACAACAAAAAATTGAAACCAAAAAAGTTTCCTCAACCCTTTCAAAACACGGAATTACGATACAAGACGATTATGCTTGGTTAGAAAATACGGCTGACAAAGAAGTTGCAGATTGGGTAACATTACAAAATAATGTTAGTGAAGAAAAACTAAAAGAATTGGTGAAAAATTATAATTTTTTATTCAAAATAAAAGATTATGATTATTTATCTACCAATGGATTGCCAAATAAAAAAGGAAAATATTTTTACAACACTTATAGAATCGATAAAAACAAACCAAGCGTTTTATATTATAGAGAAAGTTTAAATGATTTAGGAAAACCGTTGGTTGATCCGTTTGATGTTTACAAAGATGCGAATGTAGTTTTATCTGGTTATTTTCCTTCCAAAAGCGCTAAATATTTGGCTTTTAAAATTAGTCCGAACGGAAGTGATAGACAAGAAATTAAATTCAAAGACTTTGCAAACAAAAAATATCTTGACGATGTTCTAACGGATATTAAATTTTCAAATGTTGCTTGGAATAATGATAAAGGAATTTTCTATAAGAAAAATTCGAATAAGGAATTCTTTGAAAAAGATTCTACTTATCAACTGTATTATCATAAAATTGGAGATATTCAAAGTAAAGACCAATTGGTTTTTGATACTTCAAACTCAAAAGCTAATTTCAATTTTTTTACTAAACAAAATAAATTATTTGTTATTGAAACAAGTGAAGATGAAACCACGAAAAACTATTATTACACAACAATTGAAAACGAACAATTTCAGTTTAAAAACTTCATAAAAGACGACAAAAGTAACCTTGAACTTTTAAATATTATTAACGATAAGTTTTACTTTTCGGATGAAAAATATTCTTGGGGAAATATCAGTTATTTTGATATAAATAATAGAACAGAAAATATTGTTTTAATTCCTCAAGTTTATTCTCATTTACTTATTGGAGCCACATTTTTAGAAAATTATATTATTTGTAAGTATGACAATATGGGCAAATATTACATGTCTATATATGATTATACCGGAAAATTTATTCGAAAATTTGAAGCACCACATAATATGGACTTTCAAATTAGATTTTATGACGAAAAAACAAATGAACTTTTCGTTACATTTTATTCTTACACAATTTCTTCATTAAATTACAAGTTAAATATTACTACTGGATCTAACGATATTTATTTTAATGATTTTATTCAACCAAAACCAACCTTATTCCCATTCAACTATTTTGAAACAAAAACGATTACTTATAAAAGTAGAGACAATAAAGATATTCCAATCGTTATTATTCACAAAAAAGGAATCGAGCTTAATGGAAATAATCCCACTTTATTAAGAGCTTATGGCGGTTTTGGAAGTGTTAGCAGTCCAAATTATGACACTGGATTATTGCATTTTTTAGAAAAAGGTGGTGTTTATGCATTTGCGAAAGTTAGAGGTGGTGGTGAAAAAGGGAAAAACTGGCACAAAGAAGGAAAAGGATTGAAAAAAATCAATTCGATTAACGATTTTGTGGATGCTGCTGAGTTTTTAATTCGAGAAAAATACACCAATCCAAACAAATTAGCCATTAATGGTGGTTCGCATGGTGGATTGGTCGTTGGTGCTGCCATGACACAACGTCCTGATTTATTCAAAGTAGTAGTTTCAGAAATGGGAAGATTAGATATGGCTACGCTTGATAAATACACTTCTGGAATACATCATTTTGATGAATATGGAAATCCAAGTAATAAAGAAGAATTTCAATCTTTAATTTCTTATTCGCCTTATCACACGATTAAAGAAGATGTTAATTACCCAACTTGCTTAATTATTACTTCTGAAAACGACGATAGAGTTCCGCCTTTTCAATCGTACAAGTTTGTAGCTAAATTACAAAATAGAACCGCACAGAAAAATCCAATTTATTTGAAAGTAAATAAAGTAGCGGGTCACTCTGGAAACATTTCGAGCTACGAGAAAAGAGTAAAACAACAAAGCGAATTTTATAGTTTTATTTGGGAATATTTGAATAAGTAGTGTTTTAAAATAAAAAAGTCCTGATTTATCAGGACTTTTTATTGGTATAAATTTTATTAAAATTAATTATTCAAAGCTTCTGCACCACCAACGATTTCTAAAATCTCGTTTGTAATTGCTGCTTGACGCGCTTTGTTATAAGTTAATTTTAATTGATCTCTTAATTCTGTAGCATTATCGGTTGCTTTATGCATTGCTGTCATACGTGCTCCGTGTTCTGCTGCAAATGAATCTCTAATTGATTTGTATAATTGTGTTTTTAATGATTTTGGAATCAAGGTTAACACAATTTCTTCTTTAGAAGGTTCAAAAATATAATCTGATGCTACAACTTCGCCACCAACAATAGGAGCTAGAGGTAAAAACTGTTGTGTTCTTACAATTTGAGTAGCAGCATTTTTAAATTCGTTGTAAACAATTTCGATTTTATCGTAATCTCCAGCAACAAATTTATTCATTAATTCTTGTGCAATGTCAGAAGCATTTTCGAATGTTAATTGATCAAAAATGGTGTTTTGTACATCAATTACATTGTATGTTTTGCGTAAAACGTCGTTTCCTTTTTTACCGATTGCAAAAATATCTACTTGTTTACCTTCATATGCTTCAGCAACAACTTTTACTTGTTTGATTACGTTTGTATTAAAAGCACCACACAAACCTCTGTTTGAAGTTACAGCTACTATTAGTACTTTTTTAACTTCTCTTTGAGCTGTAAAAGCACCACCAACTTCTCCTTCAAGAGTTGCACTTAAGTTTTGTAATAGTTCAGTAAGTTTTTCTGCATACGGACGCATTGCTGTAATAGCATCTTGCGCTTTTTTTAATTTTGCAGCAGAAACCATTTTCATCGCCGATGTAATTTGCATCGTGGATGAAACAGAAGTAATCCTATTACGTATTTCCTTTAAGTTTGCCATGTTTTTATAGTAATTAGTAATTAGTGAATAGTAATTAGCTCTTCACTAATCACTATTCACTTTTCACTGAAAATTAATTATATTTTGCTGAAATTTCTTTTGCTACTTTTTCTAAAACGTCAGTGATGTTATCATCAAATTTACCTGCTTTAAGTCCATTTAATGTATCTCTGTGTTTAGCGTTTAAGTATTCTAAGAAATCTTTTTCAAATTCTTTTACTTTTTCTACAGGCACATTTCTTAACAAGTTTTTAGAACCTGCATAAATGATTGCTACCTGATCTTCTACTGTAAAAGGAGAATTTAAACCTTGTTTTAAGATTTCAACGTTTCTTTTTCCTTTTTCAATAACGTTTAAAGTTACCGCATCTAAGTCAGAACCAAATTTCGCGAATGCTTCTAATTCACGGAATTGCGCTTGGTCTAATTTTAAAGTACCTGCAACTTTTTTCATTGATTTGATTTGCGCATTACCTCCAACACGAGATACCGAAATACCTACGTTAATTGCTGGACGAACTCCAGAGTTGAATAAATCACCATCTAAGAAGATTTGTCCGTCAGTAATCGAAATTACGTTTGTTGGGATATATGCAGAAACGTCACCAGCTTGAGTTTCGATAATTGGCAATGCTGTTAATGAACCACCACCTTTAACAATTCCTTTGATAGAATCTGGTAAGTCATTCATGTTTTTAGCGATTTCGTCGTTAGCGATAACTTTACAAGCTCTTTCTAATAAACGAGAGTGTAAGTAGAAAACGTCTCCAGGATATGCCTCACGTCCCGGTGGTCTTCTTAATAATAAAGATACTTCACGGTAAGCTACGGCTTGTTTAGATAAATCATCATAAACAATTAAAGCTGGACGTCCAGAATCTCTAAAATATTCTCCGATTGCAGCACCTGCCATAGGAGCATATACTTGCATAGGAGCTGGGTCAGAAGCGTTTGCAGCAACAATAACAGTATATGCCATTGCGCCTTTTTCTTCTAACATTTTTGCAATTCCTGCTACAGTTGAAGCTTTTTGTCCAATTGCAACATATATACAGAATACAGGCTGACCTGCATCATAAAATTCTTTTTGATTTAAGATGGTATCAATACAAACTGTTGATTTACCAGTTTGACGGTCACCAATAACCAACTCACGTTGTCCACGACCAACTGGAATCATTGCATCAACTGCTTTTACCCCTGTTTGTAATGGTTCAGTTACTGGTTGACGAAAGATAACTCCTGGAGCTTTTCTTTCTAATGGCATTTCGTATAAATCACCACCGATTGGTCCTTTTCCATCAATTGGGTTTCCTAAAGTATCTACAACACGACCTACCATTTGTTCTCCTACTTTAAGAGACGCAATACGTTGTGTTCTTTTTACTGTTGAACCTTCTTTGATTCCTGTTGATGGACCTAAAAGTACCACCCCAACATTGTCTTCTTCTAAGTTCAATACGATAGCTTCTAATCCATTTTCGAATTGTACTAACTCTCCATATTGAGCGTTTGATAATCCGTAAACACGAGCGATACCGTCTCCTACTTGAAGTACTGTTCCAACTTCTTCTAACGATGCACCAGATTCAAAACCTGATAATTGTTGTTTTAATATTGCTGATATTTCAGCAGGTTTAATTTCAGCCATTGTGATATATCTTTAATGGTATATTAATTACTAAACTCTCTTTTTAAATTTTGCAATCTGTTTGCTACAGATGCATTGTATTGTTTGTCACCCATTCTTAAGATAAACCCACCAATGATAGTTGGATCTACAATATTTTGGATGGTAATATTTTTATTTGAAAACGTTGCAATTTTTGCTAATACTTTCGCTTCTAACTCAGGAGATATCGGAAATGCTGTTGTTACTAATGCAGTTTCTATTCCATTAAGTTCATCATGTAAAGCATTGTATTGTAATGCAACATCTTGCAATAACTCAAATCTTTTATTTACTAAAAGCAATTGAAACAAGCTTTTTGTTTCTTTTTGAGCAGAAGCAAAAATTTCAGTTACTGAAGAAAATTTAATTTCTCCATTAACAACTGGGCTTTGCAAAAATTCTTTCAATTCAGCACTGTCTTTAATTGCGTTTACAATTGAAGTCATATCTGCATTTACAGCAGGTGCATTATTGTTTTCTTTTGCAATATCCAAAATGGCTTTAGCGTATCGTATTGCTGCTCTAGTTCCTGCCATGATATTAGTTTAATTTTGCATCACCTAACATTTTCTCAACTAATTTAGTTTGAGCTTCTTTGTTAGATAATTCGTCTTTTAACAATTTCTCAGCAATTTCTAATGACAAAGAAGAAACTTGATTTTTCAATTCTGCCATAGCTGCATTTTTTTCACTTTCGATTGAAGCTTTCGCTTGGTCAATCATTTTTTCGCCTTGCGCTTGAGCTTCAGATTTAGCATCAGCAATCATTTTTTCTTTGATTTCTCTTGCTTCTTTAATCATTAAATCTCTTTCCGCTCTTGCTTCTGCTAATAATTTTTCATTGTCAGCTTTTAGGTTTTGCATGTCTTTTTTAGCATTTTCTGCTGCTAATAAAGCGTTTTTAATTCCTTCTTCTCTATCATTAACTGCATCAAGAATAGGTTTCCAAGCAAACTTTCTTAATAATAGAATCAATCCAACAAATATAAGTACTTGCCAAAAGAATAATCCAAATTCAAACTGATTTATTAATTTATCCATTATATATGATTTTAAACTTTTTTTGTAATGATAAAACAATAGTTACAACCAACCGTTGCAACTATTGTTTTTAGTTTTTAATTAAGCAGCAAATAATGCAGCGAAACCAATACCTTCAATTAACGCAGCAGCAATAAGCATAGCTGTTTGGATTTTTCCTGAAGCTTCTGGTTGGCGAGCGATAGCGTCCATTGCTGAACCACCAATTTTACCAATACCTAAACCTGCTCCGATTACAATTAATCCTGCTCCTACAATAGTTGGAATTTGCATAATATATATATTAAAAATTAAACATTCTTATTAATGATGTGCTTCTTCATGGTGATGCTCTTCGTTTGCCGATCCAAAATATAATGCAGATAGCATTGTGAAGATATACGCTTGTAAAAAAGCAACTAATATTTCAAGAATAGAAAGAACAAATGACAATCCAAATGATAATGTACTTCCTATCCAGCTTTTAAAAATAAACATTAAACCAATAATACTCATTAATACAATATGTCCTGCAAAAATATTTGCATATAAACGTATCATTAATGAAAACGGCTTAATTATAACTCCTAATAATTCAATAGGAGCTAAAACAATTCGCATTAATTTTGGCACCCCTGGCATCCAAAAAATGTGACCCCAATAATTTTTATTAGCTGTAAAGTTTGTGATTAAAAACGTTAAAATAGCTAATGAAAAAGTAATGGTTAAATTTCCAGTTACGTTAACGCCTAGTGGTGTTAATCCAAAGATGTTTAGAAACAAAATAAAGAAAAAGATAGTTAACAAATAACTCATATATTTCTTATAATTTTTTTCGCCGATATTTGGAATGGCAATTTCATCACGAATATAAACTACTAACGGCTCGAATATTCTTCCAATTCCTGTTGCAATCCCTCCGTTTTTAGCATAAGATTTTGCAAGCCTTACAAAAATGAAGAACATTAAAAACGCAGTAATTAAAATAAACAGAACGCTTTTTGTTATCGAAAAATCTATTGGTCTTGCATTTGAAGGGTGACCTGTTTTTTCATCTTCATGAATAGTACCCTTTTCATCTGTTTTGTATATTTTACCATCGTGATGGTTTATTACATAATAATTTCCATTTGATTCTGCTACACTTTCTCCATGGTGAAATTTTGATGAAGAAAAAACGTGTAATCCATTATCCCATAAAATTATTGGAAGAGAAAAACCAACATGTTTACCTTCTTTAAAATCTGAGTATAATGTAAAATCGTGTGAATCTAAAACGTGGTGTTTAGTAAATGCTTTTACTTGAGATTTAATATCTGTTGGTTCAGCATGTCCATGTCCTTCTTCGTGAGCAACTTCCTCTGTTTTTGGAGCCACATGTGCTACAACAACAGTAGAATCATTTGTAGAATTTGCAAAATTTACAATAGGCATTAAAGCCATTGTCATTGCAAGTATAAACTGGAGTGGTTTTTTTGAAATCACCATATCTTTTGTAAACTTAAACTATGAGGTTTATAAAATTTGGTGCAAAGGTACATTTTTTCTTTATATTCCAATTATATTGATGTTTTTTTTTGACTATTTTTTATTCAATATTTTTGCAACTATTATTGTTTCGATAAGTAGAAATATAATAAAAACTGCAAAAAAGTTGATTTTCTCTATCTTATTGTCTTGAAGATGGAGAATAGGACGCGCTAAAAAAAAAGCGATAACCATTTTTACACTAGTTGCAATCATAAATACCATTCCTGTGTTGTCAAAGTTTTTCTCGGAAATCTTAGAGACTGTAATTAGTACTACTAATGAAAGAATAAAAAAGATAAAATAGAGTAAGAGTATAGAATAATAAAATCCAGCATCTTTTCCATTCATTACAGGTAAATGAAAAAGCAATAAATGTATAATAGATACAGGTAAAGCTATAATAATTAGCTCTTTTAAGATTTCAATATTATTTGTCATTTTTATTTAATTGATTTACCTGTCTAATAACGTTGTAAATAGCTAAAAACACTCCTGTTAATGTTACTATTTTTGTGTAGGTGTTGCTAGAATTTCCATATTGTTCATCCAGCCATTTACCCAAATAAGAAAAAACAAAAATCACAATTCCCATTTGGATGGGAATATTAATTAAGGCTAGCCACTTGTTAAATTGATTTTTGTTTTCTGGCATTATTTTTAAAAATTTCTTAGATGCTTCATAGGTTACGCATCTCGCAACTAGCTTCAAATTTTGCGCCAGGTTCAACGGCTAATTTTCCAACAATAACCTCTCCAGTTATGTGAGCTTTAGATTTGATATTTAGCATACCTTCCGCTTGTAATTTACCTGAAAATTTCCCTTCTATGTCGATACTTTTACAAATAATATCTCCTTGAACTTCACCCGTAGGACCAATTACAATTTTTCCTTCAGAAGTAAAGTTGCCTATCAATTTTCCGTCAAGTCTAAAATCAGCTTTTGTAGTAATATCTCCAGTTATAGCAGTTCCTTCAACAATTCTATTGGTTTTTCCCAATAAATGATCTTGGTTTTTAACTTTATCAAACATTTTTGAGGCGTTTTTTGAGGTTATTATTTATTCAACTGAAGCCATTCTTCAAATTTTTTCTTCATTTGAACAATTTTATAATCTTCGGTTGAGATGATGTAGGCTTGATCTTTAATTTTATAATTTTTATGCTCTTTTAAAACGGACAAGACTGAATTTGCAGATTCTTTTGAACTGAATCCATGAATTACTATAAAATTATCAGTTATAGTGTAAATATCATTTGAAGATTTTAGTAATACTGCGTTAGCATCTTTTAGATATTTTTCAATTTTATCGTTCAAATTTTTAACCTCTTTATCCAAAGGGAATTTCTTTGGAAAAATTATTTTCCATTCTGCAGCTTCTTCTTTACTAAAAGTTAAAGCTTCTAATTTAGGAATGTCCGTCTTAAGTAAATTTTCAGCTTGTTTTCCTTCTTCGATATTTGGATAGGTTAGAGCTACAAAGTTTAATGCTTTTTTGTATTCGTCTAAACCATGTAATTTCCCAACTACTTTTGCTTTGAGTAATTCAAATTTTGACACAGCTTCTTCTCCTGTAAATCGATTGATTAGTGAGTCAACTTCTGCAAATACTTCTCTAATTTGATTGTTTTCAAATTTTTTGTACAAAGCATTGTAAACAATTTCTGGATTTGCTTCATCAGTAATTTCAACACTTGGATTTTTTATAATTTCGGCATATCTACTAGTTGGGTATTCTGATAAAATTTGTTGTTTCATTAGCTCTGCTTTTGCAGGAGCTATTACTTGATAAATTTTAAACAAATTGTATTTTGCAGGAAGAATTAATCGTTCTTCTGGATTGTTTTTTAATAATTGTTCTAAGCGAGCAGCCGCCAATTCATTTTCTCTGAATTTTTCCTTGTAAATAAGACCTAATTGGTAATAGGCAAAGTTTCTATCTTTTGTTAAACTATCTAATAATTTTGCGTCAGTTGGTATTTGTTTCAAATAAAAATCAGAATTATATTTCGGATTTACAGCTACACTAGCAGAATCGGTTTCTTTTTCATCTGATAAATCTTCTTCATTTTTATTATTTGAATCTTCATTTGTATCGGAAGACCATCTCCAATTGTCTTTTAGAATACGTTTCCCCCATTTACTATTAAATTCTTTTTTACCATATTCAACCGTTACGGGGTTGTAGAAATAAAAACTGTTGTTGTCTATACTTCCCATGTCTCCCATTCCTGGTGGTAAAGTTGATGGCTCGCCATCTTTTATAGGCATTGTTGGAAGATTATTTTTTCCTTGTTTCAATGGATCACCAGTATTCTTATTGTTGGCTGCTAAAATATTGGCTTCTTTTTCCGCTTTTTCTGCTGCAATTTTAGCCTTTCTTTCATCTGATGCTTTTAGTTTTATGATGTAATCTTCATAATATTTTTTTCTGTCTAAATCATTCATTGCTACTACAGCCAAAATGCTATCGTTTTGTTGCGCAATAGTTTCATATTTTATTACATCGTCAAGATTAATTCTTTTCTTTTTAATTTTTCTGTATTCTCTAGTTCTTTCGTCTAAACGAAGTAATGTGCTATCGTAATATTTTCCAGCAATTTTATATTGAGCTTCTCTAAAATATATTTCACCAATATTTCTATAATTTGAAGAAACTAAATATTTATCTTGCGATATGGATTTGATAGATTTATTATAATATTTTTCGGCAATTCTGTTTTTTCCTTGTTTGTCATAAAAAAGTCCCATTTGATGATTTAAAACATCTAAATATGGACGATTTTCTCTGTCTTCTAAAAGTTTTGTAAATTTTTCAACAAAAGCTAATGTGTCACCTTTTTTGTAGTCAAATTGTTGCGCTTGTTTAGCGTGTGCTTGAATAACATATCTGCGTGGAGATTTTCTATTCATTTGGATTACATCATCAAAAGCTACATAAGCACTATCTTGATAGTTCATGCTTTCATACAATTGCCCTAAAATGAAAGAATACCTTGCTTTTTCTTCATTATTCTCCGTTGTCTCTTTGGCAACTTTTATTGTAGCAATTGCGCTATCTTTTGCTTGAATGTTAAGATAGGCTTGTGTTAACATAGCATTAGCGTCTGCTAAATCTTGACCCGAAATTTTTTTATCTTCTAAAAGTTTTTTCAGATTCTTAATCGCAACTTCATCATTATCTAAGCGAATGTTTACTTTCTCACGCCATACTTTCGCATGATAAATTTTATCGCTAAGTGGATATTTATATAAGATGTAATTTAATGCCTCTAACGAAGGAATAAAACGATTGTCATAATAACGCGCTTTAGCTAATAACAAATATGCTTCATCCATTTGTGGATTTTTTTCTGTGCCAGCAATGTTCATGGAATGCTTTTGAATGGCTTTAACGGCTTTTTCTTCAGCACGTTCAAAATTTGGGTTTTTTGTTTGACCGGGTAATAAAGCCTCTTCATTACTTGGCATTCTTTCAATTGGAAGAATTTCCCAAAAATTATCCTGATAGGTAGTTTTTAAATCGGCTAAACCTTTGTCTAGCGCCACATTCCCATTATACAAAACATTATATTCTGTAGTAACTGCGTGGAAATTACGGTTAATAAATTTGTCTTTTTTAACAGAACAAGCTATTAAAAAAAGCACAAAACTAATCGATAAAGAGTATTTTAATATGTTGCTTTTCAAGGTAAAAACGTTTTTTGTTTCTTTAACTACTAAAACTTGTTTTTAGTATGTACAGAATGGTAAAAATACGTTTCTTTTTTTGAAGTGAAAAAAAATAAGCAATTTTTTGTTAATCAAACACGTTTTTTAGGTCTTTGATTACTTTGAAAGCAATGTCGATTTGTTCATCACTTACAATAATTGTAAACTCATTTGTGGTTGAAATTACTTCATGAATTATTATTCCTTCCCAAGCTAAACGTTGAAAAATATAATAATAAACACCTGGAGTTGAGATGTTTTCTTGAGGTAACTTAACAGTAATCGAAGATAAATTTTCAATTTTATGTGTTAGCTTTTCATTTTTAAACAAAACATCAATCATTGATCCAATTGAAGCACTAGTTACAATATTAGTTTCATTTACTCCACGCGATGAAGTGTAAAATATATCTTGTAATTTATTGATTTCAGACAATAATTTTGCTTGATTGTCTAATAAGGTGTCAGAAATTACGAAGGCATAATCAGTTAAAGAAGAACGAACGGTTATTTCTCCTATATTTTTTAAAACTTTTGAAATTTTATAATTGATTTTGAAATCCAATTCTTCGGAAAGTCTTTTTAAAGACATTACTACCGCACCTTGTTTTACATCTTTTCCTAAATGTGCTTCTAATTCTGGCATCATTATTCTGGCCAAAGATGTTAAATTAATAATTCCTTGTGAAAGCGAGCTTAGTAAGAAGGGTTTAGATTTTATGTATTGTTCTACTACTGATGAGATAGTTTTCATTCTAATTTGTTGTATTTGTTGTTATTTGAGGCAAATATATAAATTTAAAAACAAATTGTTACAAATGTAACATTAAAAATAATAAAAAGCTTCTTCAATGTGTTCTATAACAAATTCTGAATTTTCTTTATAAATAGCTATAATATCAAATCGAACCTCTGCATCAATGTCGTTTTGGGTAACGTATTCATTTATAGCTTTAACTAATAATTGGATTTTTTTAGGTTTTACAAATTCTTGAGGCAAGCCAAAATCTAAACTTGAGCGAGTCTTAACTTCAACGACTGCCAAAATATTATCTTTTTGAGCAATAATGTCAATTTCAGCCTTATCAAAAACCCAATTTGTTTCTAAAATTTCGTAGCCGTTTTTTTCTAAGAAATCAACAGCTAATTCTTCTCCAAATTTTCCTAAATCATTATGTTCCGCCATGTCATTGCGAGTTTATGAAGCAATCATTTATTTGAAAGACAAAATCACTTCTTTATCATTCACTTCAAAATCTACTTGTTTTCCAAGAATCAAAGTTCGATTATCTTTTTGATGTCCGGCTGGGAATTCGAAAGCAATTGGGATGTTGTATTCTTTTGCAATTTCAGTAATAATTTGCACTTCATTTTGTCCAAAAGGAATTTCATTATCGTGCATGTCGGCCATACTTCCCACTATAATTCCTTTTACATTTTCGAAATAACCATTGCGTTTTAAATTGTACATCATTCTATCAATGTGATACAAATATTCGTCCAAATCTTCAATAAAAAGAATTTTCCCTTTGGTATCAATCGAAGATTTTGAACCCAATAAACTATATAAAATCGAAATATTCCCACCCACTAATTCACCCGAAGCTTTTCCTTTTACATCATACGATTTAGACGGAATGGTGTACGAAATAGCTTCACCAAAAAGTGCTTTTCGTAAGGTTTCTTTCACTTCTTCAGGCGCTTTTGGAACTGTAAATGGCATAATCGAATGCAAAGTTGCAACGCGTTCCACATTCAATTGACTATGTAAAACTGTAACATCAGAAAATCCCATAATCCATTTGGGATGCTTTTTAAACTTGGTAAGATCTAACGAATCGATAATTCGAACCGTTCCATAACCACCGCGAGCACACCAAATCGCTTTGATATTGTCGTCATTTATCATTTCTTGAAAATCGGCAATTCTTTCGGCATCAGTTCCTCCTAATTGACAACTGTCTAAACCTATGGTTTTGCCTAATTTGGCTTTTAATCCCCAAGATTCTAATAATTCAATAGCGGGTTTTGCATCTTCTGGAAAAAATTTACGAGCCGTACAAACAATAGCAACTGTGTCGCCTTTTTTGAGATAAGGTGGAATTTTCATTTTCTTTTGCGAATGAGAAAAGTTTGAAATTAAAATAAGTATTAAAATAAATCTATACATCGTCAGATTTTATTAACTCAAAAGTAAACAAAATCCAATTAAAATTCGGGATTTCGTCACTAATCGATTATTTTTGCATCAAATTTTATGATGATATGTTAGAAAATCCGAAAAGATATACGATTACAGCGGCTTTACCCTATACAAATGGACCTATTCACATTGGACATTTAGCAGGTGTTTATGTTCCTTCCGATATTTATGCAAGATATTTGCGTTTGCAAGGAAAAGATGTGGCTTTCATTTGCGGAAGCGACGAGCACGGTGTGGCGATTTCAATGAAAGCGAAAAAAGAAGGCATTACGCCGCAACAAGTAATTGATAAATATGACGGAATTATTCGTCAATCGTTTTTAGATTTCGGAATTTCTTTTGATAATTACTCGAGAACTTCTGCGGAGATTCATCATAAAACCGCATCAGAATTTTTCAAAAAATTATACGATAACGGCGATTTCATCGAAGAAACTACCGAACAATTATACGATGCAAAAGCTGACCAATTTTTAGCCGACCGTTTCGTAACTGGAACTTGTCCAAAGTGTGACAATCCGGAAGCGTATGGCGATCAATGTGAAAAATGTGGTTCTACTTTAAATGCAACCGATTTAATTAATCCAAAATCAACTATTACAGGCGAAACTCCGATTTTAAAATCAACAAAACACTGGTTTTTACCTTTAAATCGTTACGAATCGTTCTTAAGAGAATGGATTTTGGAAGGTCATAAAAACGACTGGAAACCAAATGTTTACGGACAAGTAAAATCGTGGGTTGATGGTGGTTTAGAACCAAGAGCGGTAACTCGTGATTTAGATTGGGGAATCGATGTTCCAGTAGAAGGTGCGGAAGGAAAAAAATTATACGTTTGGTTTGATGCGCCAATTGGCTACATTTCTTCAACCAAAGAATGGGCGGCTCGCGAAGGTAAAGATTGGGAACCGTATTGGAAAGATGCCGATACAAAATTGGTTCACTTCATTGGAAAAGACAATATCGTTTTCCATTGCATCATTTTCCCAGCGATGTTAAAAGCAGAGGGAAGTTATATTTTACCTGATAATGTTCCGGCAAATGAATTTTTAAATTTAGAAGGAAACAAATTATCGACTTCTAAAAACTGGGCGGTTTGGTTACACGAATATTTACAAGATTTCCCAGAAAAACAAGATTCGTTGCGTTATGCGTTAACGGCAAATGCTCCAGAAACAAAAGATAATGACTTTACTTGGAAAGATTTTCAAGCAAGAAATAATAATGAATTAGCGGCGATTTTTGGAAATTTCATCAATCGTGTGGTGGTTTTAACTAACAAATATTACAACGGAATTGTTCCAGCTCCAAACGAATTTTCTGAAGTTGACGAACAAACTTTAGCTGAATTAAAAGCGTATCCAGCCGTAATTTCAAGTTCAATTGAGCGTTACAGATTCAGAGAAGCGTTAGGAGAATTGATGAACGTAGCTCGTTTAGGAAACAAATATTTAGCGGATGAAGAACCATGGAAAATGGTAAAAGAAAATCCGGCAAGAGTACAAACACAAATGTATGTGGCGTTACAAATTGCTTCTGCATTAGCGGTTTTATCGGAACCATTTTTACCTTTTACGGCTAAAAAATTATCGAATATTTTAAAAATCGATGCTTTAGGTTGGAACGATGTGACTACTAAAACAGATTTAATACCAGCTGGACATCAAATTGGTCAAGCAGAAATTTTGTTTGCCCAAATTGAAGATGCTGAAATTCAAAAACAATTAGACAAATTAGAAGCAACTAGAACCGCCAATAAAGTGGAAAATGCAAAAGCTGAACCGCAAAAAGAAACGGCTTCGTTTGAAGATTTTGCCAAAATAGATTTACGAATCGGTACGATTATCGAAGCAGAAAAAATGCCAAAAGCTAACAAACTTTTAGTTTTAAAAGTAGACACTGGAATTGATGTAAGAACTATTGTTTCTGGAATTGCTGAGCATTTTACACCAGAAGAAGTGATTGGAAAACGCGTAACTGTTTTAGTAAACTTAGCACCAAGAGCTTTGCGTGGCGTAGAAAGTGAAGGCATGTTATTGTTAACGAATAACGCAGAAGGTAAATTGGTTTTCGTAAATCCAGATGCGGAAGGTGTGATTAATGGCGCGATGATTAGTTAATTTTACGATAAAATCGATTTTTTATTTTGTTTAAAAGTATAAATTGCGTTTATTTGTTTAATAATTTATTTTTTAACGAAAAAATCGTAAAAACATGCTGATTCGTTTTGTTGTTAGTAATTTCATGTCATTCAAAGAAGAGACAGAATTTAATATGTTACCATCCAAGGGTAATGGCTCGCGCCAATTAAAAGACCATATTAAAAAAACAAAATCAGGTGTTGAAGTTTTAAAGACAGCAGCTATTTACGGCGCGAACGCTTCAGGTAAAAGTAATTTAATAAAAGCCATTTCGTATTTTAAAAATGTTGTTTTTTATGAAGAGCAGTTACTAATGCCTCAAAGTAAAAGATTCAGAATTGATACAAGTTTTAAATCAAAACCTACAACGTTTAGAATTGAATACGAATACAAAGGAATTCATTTTGATTATGCAATTGAAATTTTTAAAGGGAAAATAAATGAAGAATATCTTTATTCTATCGAATCAATAAAAACAAATAAAGAAAAATTACTTTATAAAAGAATTGGCAACAATGTGGAATTTGGGGATATATTTAAAAAATCTAAAGATTTCAGTTATCTTGAAAAATATATTAACAAAGAACTAAGGGAGAATCAATCTGTTTTGGATGCTTGCTATGGTGTGCTTGATGATATTAACATTTTAGATAATATTTATATTGGATTTAGTAAATTAACTATTGTAACCCCATTTTCCAAAAGTTATGTTTATTCAGAATCAGTTTTAACCGGCACCAAATCAACTAAGTTTGCTACTGATTTATTAATTAATAGTAAAACTGGAATTGAAAGCCTAATTGTTAAAGAAATAAACGCTGACACATTCTTCAGTTATGCCGACGAAGATTTTAAAAAAGAAATGATTGATGACTTGGAAAGTGCTTTGGAAGCAAGAGATGATAAATCTAAAGATTTAGTATTGACATTTCCTTTCAATTCTCAAATAAATGTTTTAAAGAAAAAAGAAGATAAATATTTTGTTTCAATTTTAAAAACTAAACATTTTAATTCTGATGAGCTGTTCGATTTAGAGGAAGAATCAGATGGCACTAATCGTCTATACGAACTTTCACCTGCCTTTGAACAATTAATTTATGAAGATGATGTTGTCTATATTATTGATGAGCTTGAAAGAAGTATGCATCCTCTTTTAGCAAAAGAATTATTAAAATTATTTTCAGTAGCAAAAACTTCTAAAAGTCAGTTGATCTTTACTACCCATGAAAGTCATTTGTTAGATGATAATTTACTTAGAAGAGATGAAATTTGGTTTACAGAAAAAAAAGCTGACGGAAGTACTGAATTTTACCCTTTAAGCAATTTTAATCCTAGAGGAGATAAAGTTTTAGAAAGAGGTTATTTGCAAGGAAGATATGGAGGAATTCCTTTTTTAGGAGATTTTTCAAAATTAGTTACAGAAGAAATTCAGTAATAAATGGAAAGAAAAAAATTCAAAATCGATGATTATAACAAAAGGGAGCCTTTTAGAGATGCTACTAAATTTTTTATTGTATATGAAGGCGAAAAAGAGTTGAATTATTTTCAACTATTCAACTATTTATTTCTACCTCCAGAAAACGCAAGTATTATTCATGTTTTAGAAAAAGACACTATAGTTGGTTCTCAACCCAAAAAACTAATTGAAAGAGCAGATTTCTTTATAAAAAACCCTCCAAAAGATATTTCAGTTACTCCTAGTGAAGATGATAAATTTAGATTTGTATTAGATGTAGACCAGCATCCTGCAGATCAGTTTAATGAGCTCTTTGAATATTGTAATAAATTAAATGATGCTAACTTATATATTAGCAATATTTGTTTTGAAGTTTGGTTATATTTTCATTTAGATAAAAGAGAGAAAATCGAAAGCAATACTAGTTCTGATATGAAAACAGAATTAGGAGTAAAGCACACAGAGTTAAAAATAAAAAATTACCCAAAAGGTTATTTAACAGCTGAACGAATAAAAAAAGCAATCGAAGAAGCAGAAAATGCTGATAATGATAAAACTAATTTTTTTCCTTCTAAAAACTCTTCAAAAGTATATTTACTCATGAAAGAATTGCTAATACATTCCATTCTAAATGAGGATGTAAATAATCCTGAAACACTGTAAACATGAACCCAAAAATAATCGCTTTCGACGCCGACGATACTTTATGGCACAACGAACCTTATTTCGATGAGGCGCAAGAACGTTTTTGTGTTTTGTTTCAAGATTATGCTTCGAGTCAAGAAATTTTGGGATTGATTTTGAATCATCAAATTAAGAATTTACCGCTGTATGGTTTCGGAATCAAAGCGTTTACGTTGTCTATGATTGAGTCGGCTTTGGAATTGACCAATCATAAAATTTCGGGACAAAATATTCAAAAAGTGATTCAAATTGGGAAAGATTTACTACAAAAACCAGTCGAATTATTACCTAATGTTACCGAAGTATTGGAACAATTGAAAGGAAGTCATAAATTAATTGTTGCTACTAAAGGCGATTTAAAAGACCAACACCGCAAATTACACGATTCTGGAATTGGCGCTTATTTTCATCATATTGAAGTCATGAGCGACAAAGCCGAATTGGATTATGAAAAAATGTTAGGTCGTTTGGATTGCAAAGCCGAAGATTTTCTAATGATTGGAAATTCATTAAAATCAGACGTTTTACCAGTTTTAAATATTGGCGGACATGCGATTCACATTCCGTATCACACGACTTGGGAATACGAAAAAATTGATTTTGAAATTGAACACGAAAATTTTAAATCGTTTACCAATATTACGGAGATTTTACCTTTACTAAAATGAAGCAAAAAATAGACAAATCCACTTGGAATCGAAAAGGACATTTGGAATTTTTCTCAGCTTTCCAAGAACCTTTTTTCGGAATTACAACAACCATTGATTGTACAATTGCTTATGAAAAGGCTAAGGAAATGCAAATTTCATTCTTCGTATATTATCTTCATAAAACTTTAGCTGCGGTTAATCAAATTGAGAATTTCAGATATAGAATTGAAGGTGAAGATGTATTTCTATACAATGAAATTGATGCTTCTGCAACTATCATGAGAGAAGACAAAACGTTTGGATTTTCGTTTATGAAGTTTCAAAAAGATATTCATGAATTTAATAAAATTGTACAAGCAGAAATTGAAAGAATCCAAACCACGACTGGAATTTTAACTAGAGAATATCCTGAAAATATTATTCATTTTTCGGCTATTCCTTGGGTCAATTTCACAGGATTAACACATTCTAGGAACTTTGGTGTTTCAGATAGTTGTCCAAAAATTTCCTATGGAAAAGTGGTAGATGAAAACGAAAAAAAATCGATGGCGCTTTCTGTTACGGCGCATCATGGTTTGGTTGATGGTTATCATATTGGACTATTTATTGAAGCATTACAAACTGAATTAAATAAATAAACCACCAACTTGCGCTGGTGGTTTGTTCTCAAACTGCATTCAAAATTGATAAAATATCTTCACCGAATCGCTCCGATTTTTGTTTTCCGAAACCTTTGATTTGTTGTAATTCATCTAAGTTGCTTGGCTTATACATTGCTAAATCGATTAATTCTGAATTGTGACAAATCATGAAATTCTTTATTTTGAGTTGTTCTGCTTTTTCAATTCTCCATTGTCTTAAGTAATTATACACTTGTCTGTCTTTCGGATTCAAATCTTCGTAAGATTTTCGCTCTAATCGTTCTGGTTTTTCTTGTTCCTCTGATTCGTAATAAACGATAACCGACCAATGTGCTTCTTCACTCTCCACAAATTGCGTGCTCGATTTTTTAAATGTAACCGAACTCAAAAAAGCATTCAATTGTTGTTGATCGTACTCCAAAAATTCGTTATCCAAACGGATTGAAAATACTCTAACTTGCATAACATCCTTATTTACCGATTAACAAAATTTCGTTTGCAACAACTTCGGTAACATAGCGCTTGTTTCCGTCTTTGTCATCGTAACTTCTGTGTGTTAGTTTGCCTTCAATAGCAATTTCTTTGCCTTTGGTTACAAAACGCTCGATAATATCAGCCGTTTTGCCCCAAGCGGTTACACGGTGCCATTGCGTTTGTTCTACTTTGTCACCGTTTTCACGATAATAAACTTCGTTTGTAGCGATACTGATGTTTGCTAATTTTTTTCCTCCTTCAAGGTTTTTGATTTCTGGTTCTTGACCAACGTGTCCGATTAATTGTACTGAATTCTTCATGGCGTATAAATATTTAATGTTTGTGTAACTTGATTTTTTAGAACACAGATTTAAGAAATTAAAAAAATCTGAAAAATCTATGTTTTGAATTTGAAATTGTACTTGCTTATTTGCTTAATAAGACCAATTCATTCGCAACTACTTCTGTGATGTAACGTTTGTTTCCATCTTTGTCGTCGTAGCTTCTGTGGGTTAATTTACCTTCAATGGCTACATAGCTTCCTTTGGTTAACAATTTTTCGATAATATCTACTGTTTTTCCCCAAGCGGAAACACGGTGCCATTCGGTTTGTTCTACTTTTTCACCTTTGGCGTTGGTGTAATTTTCATTTGTAGCAATAGTGAAGTTAGCTACTTTTCCAGATTCTAAGTTTTTGATTTCTGGTTCTTGACCTACATGTCCGATTAATTGTACTCTGTTTTTCATGGCGTGTAAATATTTAATATTAATTGATTCTTATTGGAATACAGATTTAAGAAATTGAATTAATTAAAAAAATCTAATGTTTAAAAATTTGAAAATTGAACTTGCTCTTGTTTTTGAACTTGAACTCATTCATTTCGACAGTGCAAAGATGTGGCGAAAAAAAAAGTTATTCGGTTATTAGCTATTTAATATCGGTTGTAAATATTTGTAAACGTTTGTAAATGAAAATTATTTTTGTATATTCGCTTTAACTATAAGGCTTTACAGATGAAAAAATCACTCTTCCAAAAAAGTATTTATTTTTTACTTTTTATTTGTTCGTTTAGCGCATTTGCACAAAACACCCTGAATTATAACGATGAAAAAGGTTCGCCAAAAGCTGTTTTGCAAGATGTAAAATGGATTGTTGGTAATTGGACAGGCGAAGCTTTAGGCGGAATTTGTCAAGAAACTTGGAGTGAGCCAATTGGAAATTCGATGATGTTTAGTTTCAAATTAGTGGTAGATGGCAAAGTTGCTTTCTACGAATTAGGACACATTATTGAAAAAGACAAAACCCTTTTATTACAACTCAAACACTTTGATGGCGAATTGAAAGGTTGGGAAAAAGCGGAAGTTAGCGAAAATTTCAGATTAGTAAAAGTCACACCAACCCATGTGTATTTCGACAAATTTACTTTTGAGAAAATTTCGGATAATGAAATCAATATTTACGTAGTTTTTGAAGATAGTGGTAAAGAAATGAAGTTTAATTTTAAGAAGTAAACCATGAGTAAAACCTGTTTAGAATGTGGCGATAAAATCATTGGTCGCGAAGACAAAAAGTTTTGTTCGGATGGCTGCCGCAATGCGTACAACAATAAAATGAACAAAGATCAGAACAATCTGATGCGCAACATAAACAACAAATTGCGTAAAAATTACCGCATTTTGTGTGAACTCAACCCAGAAGACAAAGGAAAAACCACCAAAACCAAATTATTAAGTAAAGGTTTCGATTTTGAGTTTTTTACAAGCATGTTACAAACCAAAACGGGCAACACTTATTTCTTTTTGTACGACCAAGGCTATCGTGCTTTGGAAGATGATTTTTATATGTTGGTGAAAAAAGATAGTTAAGAAGATAGATGAAAGAAGGAAGAGAAAAGATTGCCATATTAGGCTGTGGTTGGCTCGGATTACCGTTAGCCCAATCATTACTTTCAAAAGGTTACGAAGTAAAAGGTTCTACGACTTCGGAAAGTAAATTAGACGTGTTGAAAAATGCCGGAATTTCGCCTTTCCAAATTCAGTTGGAAGAAAAACAAATCATTGGGAATATTGTAGATTTTTTGAATGAAACGGATGTTTTAGTGATTGATATTCCACCAGGATTGAGAAGAGAAGTTTCGACTTCGCTAGAAATGACATTTGTAAATAAAGTAAAAACTTTAATTCCATTTATTGAAAAATCAGGGATTCAGAAAGTTGTTTTTGTGAGTTCGACTTCGGTTTATGGTGATAGTTTTCCAATTGTTGAAATTACGGAAGAAACAAAACCAAATCCCGATACCGAAAGTGGTAAACAATTAGTTATTGCCGAATCACTTTTACAATCGAATTCGCATTTTAAAACTACGGTAATTCGTTTTGGTGGTTTGCTTGGTGATGATCGTCATCCAGTGAAATTTTTAGCAGGAAGGACCAATGTTGAAAATCCAGATGCTCCGGTAAATATGATTCATAGAGAAGATTGTATTGGAATTATAGAAAAGTCTCTCGAATTCGCTCGAGATGATAATTGGGAATGGAATCAAACCTTTAATGCTGTTGTACCTCAGCATCCAACACGTAAAGCATATTATCACAAAAAAGCCAAAATTTTGAACTTGCCATTGCCTATCTTTGCAGAAGATTTGGTATCAAAAGGTAAAATAGTTTCTAGTGAAAAGGTGGGAACCATTTTAGGATATACTTTTAAAAATAACATTTAAAATGATGGAATATTATAGTGTTTTTCGCGAGTATATCAAACAAAAGAAAAACGCTATTGGGTTGCCTTTTATAGCGCTTTGCTGGATTAGCTTTTTCTGGGGAACCACTTGGATTGCTTCTAAAGAAGGAGTAAAGCACATGCCGCCTATGCAATTGGTCGCGTTACGTCAACTTTTTGGCGGATTGTTGTATTTACTTTACTTTTTAATTAAAAAACATCCTTGGCCAAACAAACGTCAATGGAGAAATATTCTCGTTTTAAGTGTGTTAAACTTTATGTTGAGTAATGGTTTGAGTACTTGGGGCGTGAAATATATTTCAAGTGGTTTAGGTGCGATTATTGGCTCTATTTTTCCGCTATGGATTGTAATTATTACTTTTTTTAAAGGAGAACGTATTTCTTGGAAAGCCATTTTAGGTTTGGTTATTTCTTTTGGCGGAATTTGTGTTATTTTCTACGATTACCTCAATGATTTTTTAGAACCAGAATTTAGATTTGGAATTTTACTTTCTGTAATTGCTACATTTACTTGGGCGTTATCCTCTATTTATATCAAGGAAAATAAGACCAATTTCAATCCATATTTTAGTTTAGGATTACAAATGTTGATTTCAAGTATTGTGATTTCGAGTGTGATTGGATTTAATGGCACTTCGGTTCCATTGAGTGAGATTCCAGCTATTTCTTGGTGGTCGATTGGTTATTTGGTAGTTTTTGGCTCAGTGTTAACCTTTATTGCATTTATTTATGCTTTGGAAAATTTACCAACCGAAATCAGCAGTTTGTATGCCTACATCAATCCAATGGTGGCGTTGTTTTTTGGTTATTTGTTATTTAATGAACCCTTAACTACAGCGATTATTATTGGCGGAACAATAACCATTATTGGACTTTATTTAGTGAATCGAGCGATTAAGAAGAAATAATTTTTAGACATAGATTAAAGGATTTTCACAGATTGGAATCCTTCTAATCTTTTAATTAGTGGCGATTATTTTTCCTATCACAACAAATAAAAAAATCCCACCTAAAAGATGGGATTTGATTTATTTATGAATTTGATTACCAAATTTTCACACGTTTTTCTGGTGCTACATACATTCCGTTGTTTGGTTGAATGTTGAATGCTTTGTAGAATGCTTCCACATTTTGTAAAGGTACATAAGCACGGTACATTCCTGGTGAATGTGGATCGGTTTTTACTTGATTTTTTATGGCTTCGTCACGCATTTTACTTCTCCAAATGGTTGCCCAAGAAATAAAGAAACGTTGTTCTGGTGTGAATCCGTCAATTAATCCTGGATTTCCATTTGCTTTCAAATAGATTTGTAATCCGTCGTAAGCCGCGTTAACTCCACCTAAATCTCCGATGTTTTCTCCTAATGTAAATTTTCCGTCCACAAAAATTCCAGGTAATGGTTCTAAAGCAGAATATTGGTCTGCTAAAGCACTTCCTAATGTTGTGAATTGTTTTAAATCTTCGTCACTCCACCAGTTTACTAAATTTCCTTCAGCATTGTATCTTGAACCTGAATCGTCAAATCCATGTGAAATTTCGTGACCAATTACAGCTCCAATTCCGCCATAATTTACAGCTTCATCTGCTCTATAATCATAAAAAGGAGGTTGTAAAATAGCCGCAGGAAATACAATTTCGTTATTGGTTGGATTAAAATAAGCATTCACTGTTTGTGGCGACATACCCCATTCTTCTTTATCTACTGGTTTTCCAAGTTTTTCAACATTTTGTTGATGACTCCATAATGCATATAATCTTGAATTTTCGAAATAGGTTCCGCCGTTATTAGGACTTACTACTGTTAATTTTGAGTAATCTTTCCATTTATCAGGATAACCGATTTTTATTCTTGATTTTTGTAATTTTAATTTTGCATTCTCTTTTGTTTCTTTTGTCATCCAAGGCAAATTATCGATACGATTTTCAAATGCTGCAAAAACGTTTTTAATCATTGCTTCTGCCTTTGCTTTTGCTTCTGGTGGGAATTTTTTCGCAACATATAATTTTCCTAAAGCTTCACCTAGTCTTCCGTTAACAGTTGCTAAAGCTCTTTCATCAGCTGGACGTTGTTTTACTGCTCCAGTTAAAGTTTTACCATAAAATTCCCAGTTGGTATTTTCAATTTCTGTAGAAAGGATTCCTGATGAACCTCTAAGGGCTGTCCAACGCATATAGGCTTTCCAATCTTCGATTTTGTTTTCTTGAAAAATAGTTTCAATAGCTTGTAAGTATTTTGGTTGAGAAACTACTACAGAATCAATTTTTCCAATACCTACTGTTTGAAAATAACTATTCCATTCTACCGATGGTAATAATTTTTGTAAATCAGCAATTGCCATTGGGTTGTAAGTTTTTCTTCTGTCTCTGCGCTCTACTCTGTCAAAAGTAGCTGTTGACATTTTAGTTTCTAAAGCTAAAATTTTCTTCGCATTTTCTGTTGCTGTAGCTTCAGATTCTCCAATAAATTGAAGCATTTTTGAAACATGAGCAATGTATTTTTCGCGTTTCTCTTTGTTGTCAGGTGCATCAGATACATAATAATCTCTGTCTGGCAAACCTAAGCTTCCAGTTCCTACATAAACAACATTTCTATTGCTGTTTTTAGCATCAGCACCAACATAACTTCCAAAGAAACCTAATCCCATTTCTGGTTCTAATTCAGCTAATAATGTTACTAATTCTTTTGAATTTTTAACAGCATTTATTCTAGCTAAATAAGGTCTAAGAGGTTCAATACCTAATTTATTTCTACTAACAGTGTCTAATATAGATTTGTATAGATTAATTGCTTTTGCTTGATCTGAATTTGGATCAATCGTTTTATCATTTATTGCTTCTTTAAGAATGGCCATGACATCATCGTCAGTATTTTTTCGAAGTTCATCAAAGCTTCCCCATCTTGTTCTATCAGCTGGAATTTCGGTTTTATCTAGCCAGCTTCCGTTTACATATCTATTGAAATTGTCTGCTGGACTTGTTGATTTGTCCATGTAATTAACATTGATACCAATTGGTTCTTGTTTTTTTACTGATTCTTGATTCGATTTACACGAATAGAACGTTGCTGTTAAAAAAAGGAAGCCTAGACTTCCTTTTAAAATGAATTTATTCATAATTTATTCTTTAATAATTCTTTTTACAGTTGCTTGCTCGTTACTCATGATTTTTACAAAATAAATTCCTTGAGATACGTTTGATAAATCAATTGCGGTTTCAAAATTTGATACTGAAATTACTTTTTTAGACCAAACAATTTTACCTGTTAAATCATAAACATCAATTCCTGTTGGTTGGATGTTTCCTAATGAAATATTGAAAATTCCTTTTGATGGATTAGGATAGACATAAACATTATTTAATTCAAAATTTTGATTTGAAAGCGTTCCATTAATAACAAAGTCATCAATATTAACACCTAATTGAGTAACAGATTCGTCTGAATGAAACACAATTCTAAAGATGATATTTGTTTCCGAGTTTAAAGCATTTAATGGATAAGTGTATGTGGTTAGAGTAGTATTTGTTCCTGTCCATTGACCACCAGGACAATTATTACAGTCTGTTCCAGTGGTAAGAGGAGTTCTGTCACTATTGTACCAATTAGTCCCCATAGTTCCTAGTAAATTCCAAGTTGCTCCAAAATCGGTTGAGTATTGAACATAAGTAACATCCCAATTTACCTCTAAATCATATTTCATTGCAAAACTAATTTGAGGATTTATCACATTTGATAAGTTATAACATTGAGACACTAAGTATGATTTAGTTACATTAGGATAATTTCCAGTAACATTTGTTGTGTATACTGTATTACCTGCAGAGCTCATTGCTCCAGTTGTTCTTATACCTCTTTGCCATTGTGATCCACTGCCGCCATCATTATATGAAATTAAAGCATTAGAAG
The DNA here is from genome assembly GCF_035299005.1 of Flavobacterium sp. Taxonomy (GTDB): domain Bacteria; phylum Bacteroidota; class Bacteroidia; order Flavobacteriales; family Flavobacteriaceae; genus Flavobacterium. The sequence goes on along the minus strand of NZ_DATGXL010000014.1, from coordinate 270,916 downwards.
GCGTTGTAAAAGGATTAACTACTCCTACAGTTCCAGCATCATTAACATAAAATGTTGAGGAGCCACTATTGTTGTCTGAATAGGCATCATTTGTTATGGTTGTGGTTACATTTAAAGTATGTACACCTCTTGTTAGAGTAACAGCAGGTAAATTAATGCTAGTATTTGTGTTTGGTGCAATTGAACCATTCCAAGTAAAGCTATTTGGTGTGCTGTCTATTGTATAATTAATTGTAACTGATGTGATTGGATTTGTACCACTGTTTTTAACTTCAATTTGAGGGATAACTGTATCACCACAATTAATGTTTACTCCTGGGCTTTGAATGCTTACAAATTTCACATCGTTAGCAGGAATTTGAATAGGAATATCTGTTTGCCAAATACCTCTTCCATATGTTGCTGCTATAAGTTTGGCGTCTTCTAAGTTTATTTCTAAATCGGTTACAGACACATTTGGTAAATTTGTATCGAATGCTTGCCAAGTAGACATTGAATCGTCTCTATAGTAAACCCCTAAATCAGTTCCAACGTATAAAGGATTGTCGGTGTTTCTTCCTTGATGTACAATTATGTTTTTACCAATATTTGGTAATCCTGTGAAAAAATTAGTAAAAGATGTTCCTCCATTTGTAGATTTTAAAACGCCTCCAGAAGTACTTTGAGTTGTTATATAAACAATATTACTGTCAGTTGAATGAACTTCTATAGAAGTTATGTTACTTGTGGTTGTATATACATTTGTAAAAGTAATACCTAAATCGGTGCTCTTGTATAAACTAGAACCATTAGCAACATACATAATATTGTCATTTGATGGGTCAATACTGATTAGTTCTAGATTACCAGTACCAATGGTTCCTGTGTTTTGTTGAACCCAAGCTCCAGAAACTAATTTATACAAGTTATTATAACCTGCAAACAAATCGCCAGCAGCGTTAGCCATTAAAGGAGTTACCCAGTTACCATCTACCCCAGGGGAACCTACTGAAGCACTAATTCCATTTCCTGCGTTGTTACTTATGTAAAGACTTCCTCCACTTTGAATAAACCCGTAATATTGATTTGGATTATTTGGATTAATAGCTGTGTCCATTCCATCAGCCCCATAATAATTTTTCCATTGGCCACTACTGTATGCGTGCCCGCCATTATCTTGTAATCCACCAACCATATTAGCGGCCGATTGTTTTGAAACGGCAATTTTATAAAATTGGCTAATTTGAACTCCAGCCGTTAAATCGGTAAAGTTAGTTCCGCCATTACTTGAAACATAAATTCCCCCATCACTTCCGCAAAAAAGTTTACTTCCATGAAATCCTAAGTAGTGGATGTCAGCATGAGTATAAGATGGAGCAGTTGGCGAACTCCAATTGTTTAATTTGGTTACAGTTGCACCACCATCAGTAGATTTCCACACATTCAAGCATCCTGTATAAATTTCATCAGCATTTGTTGTTGAAACGGCTAATGCTAGGTCATACCATGATTGATTAGACTCGAAAACATTTCCTGTAGTAGTTTCGTTAGAAGAGGTTTTAGTCCAGCTTGTTCCAGAATTAGTTGAACGATATATTCCTTGCATATCACCGCTGGAATTTGCACTTAAAACATATATGTAACTTGCATTTGCTGGTGTTACGTCTAATAAAAGTCTACTAGAAGTTGCAGGCAGTCCTAATGAGATTTGCGTGAAACTTGTTCCTGAATTCGTTGAACGATAAAAATTTGTGTCTGAGACAGCATAAACAGTTGTTGGGTCACTTGGTTTTAATCTTATACTGCCTTGAGAAAAATCACCAGATTGTACACTTGACCAAGTAGTACCGCCATTTGTAGTTTTATAAATTCCATTATTTGTTGCGCACCATAATATTTGATTATTCGTGGGATGAATGATTAAATCACCAGCTCTTGATGGATTAGAACCTCCCATAGTACCAGTGGCATTCCAAGTTAAACCACCATCTGTCGATTTGTATACACCAACCGAATATGAATCTCCTGCATCTTTGTCTCCAGTAGCTATGTAAATTACATTTGAATTAGAATAATCAACAGCAATTCCAGAGACACCTATTTGAGGTAATTCATCTGTAAGTGGAGCCCATGTTGCTCCATTGTCGGTAGATTTCCATATTCCTCCGGCAGGTGATCCCAAATAAACAATGTTACTGTTTGATGGGTCAACATGAACCGTATTTACACGACCTTGACCTGAAGACCAAGAGCCAGTATTTGTATGGGTAAAAGGGCCCACAGGTTGCCAGTTACTCACAGGTAATGAAAAAGCACTATTTTTATTTGTCTTCGCTATGTTTTTTTGACGCCAAGCATTCCAAAATTCATCAGATGACATGATGTAACCTTGATCATTAGTATAACTTCTCCAATGGTATTCCCATCTCATAAAAGGCTTATAACCAGAGCCTTTAACGTTTTTGTCTCTTGTTGACCAGTATTGGTTAAATGAAGTTACCAATTCGTCAATAGTGGCTTCGCCAGTTCGCGCTGTAGAAACGTTAGTCATCCAAGGGGCAGAAGGATTAAATTGTGAAAAACCTAAAAAGGAGCACAATAAACTAACAATCAAGTAATTTTTAGTCATATTAGTAGTAGTTTAATAGTAAAATTTCACAAATATAATAAAGAAAATCAACTTATTACAACTTTAACGTTCGTTTGAAGTGGCTTTAAAACTTAATTATGTTTATTTTTGCAAAAAAAATATAATGCTAACCTATCTGAAACCATATAGAACATTTATAATTGTCTTTTTGATTTTGTCAACAGCAATTTTCTTTGGAATTTATTCTTTACAAACTCCCGAAAAAATGTTACCTATATATTCACCAAGAGATATTAATCCTGAATTAGTTGATTCTACAATACAACATATTGGCAACGACCATAAAATTGCTGACTTTGCTTTTACCAATCAAAATGGGAAAATAATTACACAGAAAAATTATGAAAATACAATATATGTAGCCGACTTCTTTTTTACTACTTGTCCAACGATTTGCCCCAAAATGACAAACAACATGGTTTGGTTGCAAGAACAGTTAAAAAAATATCCAAGTGTAAAACTTTTGTCTTTTTCAGTAACTCCAGATATTGATACTCCAGAGGTATTGAAAAAATATGCCCTTAAAAAAGGAGTAGATGATTCAAGATGGAATTTAGTAACAGGTGATAAAAAAGACATCTATTACCTAGCAAGAAAATCATATCTAGCCGTTAAAACAGGTAAGCCAGAAGAATTATACGACATGGTTCATACTGAAAATTTTATTTTAGTAGACAAAAATAAAAGAATCCGTGGTTTTTATGATGGTACAAATCTAAACCAACCAAGTGATGACCCAAAAGCAAAAAACATGCAGCAATTACTCGCTGATATAATTTGGTTAGTTGAAAATCAAAAATAATTGGTATTAAATTGATAATTATCAGGTTTTCTAAATTTATAATTTTTACTTTTGTATTTTAATTCAATCTAAATAAGAAAATGAACACTAATTCGTCAGCTCTTAAAATAGGAGAAACAGCAACTATAACGGCTGTTAATTTAGACGAAATCCCTCTAAAATTATTAGAGATGGGATGCTTGCCGGGTAATAAAATCACATTACTTCAAGTGGCACCTTTTGGCGACCCATTATATTTTAATGTAAATGATTCTCATGTGGCTATTCGAGTTGAAACCGCAAGAGAAATAAGCGTTTTAAAAGATAATTAAATGAGTTCAAATCTTATAAAAGTTGCTTTAATTGGAAACCCAAATGTGGGTAAAACATCTGTTTTTAATGAGCTTACTGGTTTAAATCAACAAGTAGGAAATTATCCGGGAATTACTGTTGAAAAAAAACAAGGTGTTTGTAAACTATCTGATAGTGTTAAAGCAAAAATTATTGATTTGCCAGGAACATATAGTTTAAACGCTAGTTCAATTGATGAAAATGTAGTAATTGAATTGCTCCTAAATAAAAATGATGAAGATTTTCCAGATGTAGCCGTTGTAGTTTCAGAAGTTGAAAATTTAAAGCGAAATTTACTCCTTTTTACCCAAATTAAAGATCTAGAAATACCAACTATTTTAGTCATTAACATGGCTGATAGAATGCAATTAAAAGGAATTGAATTAAATATTCCAATTCTAGAAAGGGAATTAAAAACTAAAATTGCATTAGTAAGTTCAAGAAAAAAAATAGGGATTGAAAATCTTAAAAGCCTAATTTTAAACCACGAAACGCTTTCAACAGAACCTTGTTTGCATGCATCTTCGATTGATCCAGATTATTTTAATAATTTAAGAAGAGCATTTCCGAATCAGTTGTTATATAAGCTTTGGTTAGTGATTACGCAAGACGTTAATTTCTTAAACCTTGACCGAAACGAAATTAAAAGTTCGTTTACTAAATCGCATGCTGATTTAAAACGATTGCAACAAAAAGAAACTATAAAACGTTATCAGTTTATTAATGATACACTGAAAATAGGTCAAAAAATAGACGTTTCAAAGGCATCTGATATTCGTGCAAAAATAGATAGGGTTTTGACGCATAAAGTTTATGGCTATGTAATTTTCTTTGGAATATTAATGCTTATTTTTCAGTTTTTATTTGATTGGAGTAGTATTCCAATGGATTTTATTGACGAAACTTTTGCTAATTTTAGTTCACTCGCAAAGCAAAATTTACCAGCAGGAGAGTTTACAAATTTAGTTAGTGAAGGAATTATTCCAGGAATTGGCGGCATCGTAATTTTTATTCCACAAATCGCATTTTTATTCTTATTTATTTCGGTTTTAGAAGAAAGCGGATATATGAGTCGCGTAGTTTTTTTGATGGATAAAATCATGAGAAGATTTGGTTTATCTGGAAAAAGTATTGTGCCTCTAATTTCAGGGACTGCGTGTGCTATACCCGCTATAATGGGAGCAAGAAATATTGAAAACTGGAAGGAAAGATTAATTACTATTTTAGTAACCCCTTTTACAACTTGTTCTGCGAGGTTGCCTGTTTATGCCATATTAATCTCATTAATTATTCCTGAAAAAAGAGTATTGGGCTTTTTAAGTTTACAAGGATTAACTTTAATGGCTTTATATTTATTAGGATTTGGAATGGCAATTTTTTCTGCTTATTTACTCAATAAATATTTAAAGCTAAATTGTAAATCTTATTTTGTAGTAGAAATGCCAAGCTATAAAATCCCGATGTTTAAAAACGTTGGAATTAATGTACTTGAAAAAACAAGGGCTTTTGTAACAGGAGCAGGAAAAATTATTTTAGCACTTTCAATCATTCTGTGGTATCTAGGATCTCATGGATTAAGTGATGATTTTAACAATGCAGAAAAAAATGTAATAACTGAACTTCAATCTAAAGGTATCAAACTAAATCCTTCTTTAATTGAAGATAAAGTAAATGCCTATAAACTTGAAAATTCCTATATTGGTTATATGGGAAAAACGATAGAACCAGTAATTAAACCACTAGGTTATGATTGGAAAATAGGTGTTGCAGTGGTAAGTTCATTTGCTGCCAGAGAAGTTTTTGTAGGAACTTTAGCTACTATTTATAGTGTAGGAAGCCATAGTGACGAAGAAACTACTATTAAAAACAGAATGGCCGCTGAAGTACATCCAATAACAGGAAGTAAAGTATTTAATTTTGCTACTGGAATTTCGTTATTGCTTTTTTATGCCTTTGCAATGCAATGTATTTCTACGTTAGCTATTGTAAAAAAAGAAACGAATTCTTGGAAATGGCCTATAGTTCAATTAGTATTTATGAGTGGTTTTGCCTATTTAACAGCATTAATTGCCTATCAAGTTTTAAAATAATAGGCATAGTTTTTGATTAAAAAGAGAAAATAAAAACACATGAAAAATACAATACTTGTACTTTTGTTCATCTTAACTTTAAACACTTCTTTTTCTCAGAAAATTGATAAATCAAAAAAAGAGTTAAATGCCGGCAGCACATCAAGTTCTTCATCAAGCAGTAGTTCGTCGTCTTCTAGAAGTTCTTCTAGTTCTGATGATTTCGGTCTTGTAGGTTTACTGGCTGAAGGATTTTTATATGTAGGTTTTTATTCAACAATAGGAGATTATAGAAATGAAGATCATTTGTATAATTCTCTTTCTAAATATCCTTATTTTGATGGAGAATCTGGTAATTTTGTTAGTAATAGTGATAGTATTCAAAGTAAAAACAAAATGCGATTTGATATAGAAAATCATTTTCTTTATATTAATAATACTTCCTTTGGGAACCACATAAAAGCTAAAATTAGACCATTTCAATATTTTTATTTACAAGCAGATTATCGCGAGTTGATAGAGAAAAATATTTTCACAAATCAATATGATAATCTATCCATATTTCAATTTAATTTTGCATATGATAGAATTCGTTTTAAAAAATTTAATTTTGGATGGACGCTTGGAGCAACTTACATTGGAAACGAAGTAAACAAAGCAGGAATTTCCTATGGATTAAATGCAGATGTGTTTGCTTTTAAAAATATAAGTTTTAATGGTGCATTTCAATTGAGTAAGATAAATGGATTATCTGTGAATTCTTTTGAGTTTAGAGGTAAATATCATAAAAAGAATTATTTTTTTTCAGCAGGTTACGAACATTTAAAAATAGCATCTCCAAGTTATAATTTTATTACAATAGGTGCTGGAATATATTTTTAAAATTATGGACATACAACAAATCTTAGTTTACTTATCCCTAGCTATTGCTATAGGATTTTTGGTAAAAAAATTCTTTTGGAAAAAGCGTACTAAAAAGTCAAAGCCATGTGGTGATGACTGCGCTTGTCATTAACCTAAAGCCACATCTAAAGTCATCATCACAATAAATCCACCGATAAAACCTAGTGTGGCTATATCAGTATTTTTATCTTGTTGGGTTTCTGGAATTACTTCTTCTACTACTACAAAAATCATTGCTCCAGCAGCAAAAGCTAAAGCATAAGGCAATAAAGGCGTAAAAAATGTTACCGCTACTGCTCCCAATACTCCAGCAATTGGCTCCACAATTGCAGAAGATTGACCATACATAAAACTTTTCCAACGGCTCATTCCCATTCTTCTTAAAGGCATTGAAACGGCAATTCCTTCGGGAAAATTTTGAATTCCAATTCCAATAGCTAAAGTAACTGCTCCGGCAATCGATGCTTCAGGAATTCCTGCAGCTACACCACCAAACAATACACCCACCGCTAATCCTTCTGGAATATTATGTAACGTAATAGCTAAAACCAATAGGGTAGTACGTTGCCACGGAGATTTAATTCCTTCTGTCTCTTTAAAATTGATATGCAGATGTGGTAATACTTTGTCTAATCCAAAAATAAAAATGGCTCCCAACATAAAACCAACAGCAGCTGGAATTACTTTTACAAAGCCAGCTCCTTCGCTCATTTCAATTGCAGGCGCCAATAAACTCCAAAAGCTAGCCGCTACCATAACGCCACCTGTAAAACCAAGCATTCCATCTAAAACTATTCGATTCATGTTTTTAAAGAAGAATACAAACGAAGCGCCAAATGCGGTTAATCCCCATGTAAAAGTTGTGGCTAATAAAGCCGCTAGAATAGGATCAATGCTTTCAAAAAAATGAATTATTGTATCAAACATAATTATTGTACATATAAATTATTAGCAATTTTATTGGAAATGGTCAAACGCTTTCCATCGATTTCTACAGTTAATGTGTCATCAAAATCTTCTTTGTCAATTACTTTAACAACAGAACCTAAAGCTATTTTTTGTTTATCTAAATATTTTAAAAAATCGGTAGAAGAATCTTTTACACCTACACAATGAAATGCTTTGTTCAGTTCAGCTTCAGAGAGTAGTTGTTTTTCAATTTTTTTAATTACACCTTTTTCATTAGGAATCGGATCACCATGTGGGTCAGAAACCGGAAAGCCTAAAAAAGCATCCAATTTATTTATCAATTGTTCTGATTTGATATGCTCTAACTCTTCTGCAATCTCATGTACTTCGTCCCAAGAAAACCCTAATTTATCTACTAAAAAAACTTCCCACAAACGATGTTTTCTTACAATCATTTTTGCTGAATGCAATCCATTATCTGTTAAAGTAACTCCTTGATATTTCTGATAACTTACCAAATCTTTATCCGAAAGTTTCTTCATCATATCGGTCACTGACGATGCTTTAGTGTCTAACATTCCAGCAATGGCATTTGTATTGACCCCTTTTGGAGAAACTAATGACAAATGATAAATAACTTTAATATAATTTTCTTCAGAAATAGTCATAAGCAATTCATTTCGACAAATATATGTTCTTTTTTTAGATTACTAAATATTTTATTTTTAGTTTTGTCTAAAAATAAATTTATGAAAACAAAAATTTACATTTTACTTATTATATTTTCAACTTTTACTTATTCACAAACGAAAGACACTATTGCAAATAATTCTGAAATGATGAATGATGTTGTAATTTCGGGAACACTAAAGCCTGTAAAAAGACTGGAATCACCTGTGCCTGTTGAAATATATACTCCAGTGTTTTTGAAGAAAAATCCAACGTCTAATGTTTTTGAAGCTTTACAAAATGTAAATGGTGTTAGACCACAACTAAATTGTAATATTTGCAACACGGGCGATATTCATATCAACGGATTAGAAGGGCCATACACTATGGTTACAATTGATGGGATGCCCATCGTGAGTTCACTTTCTACCGTTTATGGATTATCTGGAATTCCGAATTCGTTAATTGAAAGAATTGAAATTGTAAAGGGTCCAGCTTCAAGTTTATATGGAAGTGAAGCGGTTGGTGGTTTAATCAATATAATTACTAAAAAATCTCTAAATGCTCCCTTGCTTTCTGCGGATATTTTTTCAACTTCTTGGTTAGAAAACAATGTAGATTTAGGATTTAAAAGTAACATTGGTAAAAAAGCGGTTACTTTAGTCGGCATCAATTATTACAATTACAACCAGCCTATCGATAATAACAACGATAATTTTACCGATGTAACCTTGCAAGAACGAATTTCCGTCTTCAACAAATGGAATTTCGATCGAAAAAACAATAAAGAGTTCACCATCGCAGGACGCCTTTTTTACGAAGACCGTTGGGGTGGCGACATGCAATGGAACAAATCGTATCGTGGTGGCTCGGAAGTGTATGGTGAAAGTATTTATACGAAACGCGTGGAACTTTTGAGTAAATACCAATTACCAACCAAAGAAGATATGTGTCTTTCTTTTTCGGTAACCGCTCACGACCAAAATTCGGTGTATGGAAATACGATTTACTTGGCGAATCAAAAAATCGCTTTTGGACAATATACTTGGGATAAAAAAATAGAAAATCATAATATGTTATTGGGTGCCACTTTTCGCTATCAATATTACAATGACAATACAACAGCGACTATTTCGGCAGAAAAAACAAAAATTTACAGTATCTTTCTTCAAGATGAAATAAAAATAGCAGAAAAGCATCACATTTTATTGGGTATTCGATACGATTACAACAACAATCACGGCAATATTTTTACACCTAGAATTGCCTACAAATGGAATCCAACACAAAATGATGTGTTCCGAATTAATGCAGGAACTGGATTTAGAATCGTAAATTTATTTACCGAAGAACATGCTGCTTTAACAGGTTCAAGAGATGTTGTTATTACCGAAGATTTAAAACCTGAAACTTCATACAACATCAATTTCAACTATTTGAAGAAAATTAGATTTGAAAACGGCACTTTTTTAGGTTTCGAAACTTCGGCATGGTACACTTATTTTAACAACCAAATTATTCCGGATTACGACACAAATCCTAATCAAATTATTTATTCGAACTTAAACGGCTATGCACAAACGTTAGGAGTAAGTGGTAATATAGACTTAGTCACTCCTTTCGGATTGAAAGCAATTGTTGGTTTTACGATTATGGAATCAAAAAACGTACAAAATGGCATAAGTTCACAACCTATTTTAACGGAAAAATATAGTACCAATTGGGCAATAACATACGATATTCCAAAATGGTTTTTAACGATTGATTACACTGGAAATCTTTACGGACCAATGCGTTTGCCTTTGTTGAGTGATTTAGATCCGAGGGCTGAATTTTCACCTATTTGGAGTTTGCAGAATATTCAATTTACTTATAAAAAAATTCGTAGTTTTGAAATCTATGGCGGGGTTAAAAATATTTTGAATTGGACACCTAATAGAGGAACTCCATTTATAATAGCTAGAGCAAACGATCCGTTTGATGAAGGTGTTGAATACGATACAAACGGAAATGTTTTAGCGACACCAACAAATCCATACGCCTTAACTTTTGATCCAAGTTATGTGTACGCACCCAATCAAGGAATTAGAGGTTTTTTAGGAATTCGATATACCATTTATTAATGCAACATTATCATTACATTTTCACAGGTTCAGGATTATCGGCTTTAATGACAGTTTATGAAATGCTTTTATCTGGAAAGTTTGAGGATAAATCCATTTTGCTAATTGATGAAAATACCAAAAAAGTAAACGATAGAACTTGGTGTTTTTGGGATGAAGATAATTTATTTGATGAAATCGTTTCAAAAAAATGGAATCAAGCTGTTTTTGCCAATGAAAAATTCAATCGGGTTTTAGAACTAACGCCTTATCAATACAAGAAAATTAATGGTTTAGATTTTTATGAATTGGTTTTCAAGAAGATTTCCGAACATAAAAACATTCATTTCCTAAATCAGAAAGTAGTTGATTTTACAGAATTAGGTAATCATTGTGTTGTAAAAACCAAAGAAGAAACCTTCACTTGCAACAAAATTTTCAATTCGATTTTCAATCCTGAAATTGTTACAGCGCAAAATAAATTTCCATTAATTCAACAACATTTTATAGGTTGGTTTATCAAAAGTAAAGAAGCTGTTTTTACTTCAAATTGTGCTACCTTCATGGATTTTTCGGTCGAACAAAAAGGCAATACGCGTTTTATATATGTTTTACCAACATCAGAAAATGAAGCTTTGTTAGAATATACATTGTTTTCAAAAGATTTACTTCTGAGGGAAGAATACGAATTTGAAATCCAGAAATACATTGAAAATTTAGGTATAAAGGAATACGAAATCATCGAAAAAGAACAAGGCAATATCCCAATGACGTGTTATCCTTTCTGGAAACACAATACAAAGAACATAATCAATATTGGTTCGGCTGGCGGTTGGACAAAAGCTAGCACAGGTTATACTTTTAAAAACGCATCCAAAAAATCGAAAGCTTTAGTTCGATTTCTAAAATCAGAATCCGACTTTTCGAAGTTTTATAAAAAAAATAAATTTTGGCTCTATGATTTGTTATTATTGGATATTTTAAGTTCAAAAAACGAATTAGGCTCCAAAATATTTTCTTCGATGTTCAAAAAAGGAAACTCAACTATAATTTTTAAATTTTTAGATGAAGAAACTTCTATTTGGGAAGATTTGCAAGTGATTTGGAAATGTCCGAAGATAATTTTTGTAAAAGCACTTATGACCAGAATTTTCAAATAAGTGTAAACTATGAAATCATAACAAATCTTTATGAATTGGTTTTCTATAACAAGCAAAAAACTTTGTAACTTTGCAACACGTTAACTAATAACAAATCAAATTATGTATCCAGATGAAATGGTAAACCCAATGCGTGCTGAATTAACAGATGCAGGTTTCAAAAATTTATATACGGCTGATGACGTTAAAAACGCTATCAAAGCTGAAGGAACAACATTAGTTGTAATTAATTCTGTTTGTGGTTGTGCTGCAAGAAATGCACGTCCAGGGGCAAAAATGAGTTTAGAGGGTGGTAAAAAACCGGCACATTTAATCACTGTTTTTGCTGGTGTAGATAAGGAAGCTGTAGATGCAGCAAGAACAGAAATGTTTCCTTTTCCACCGTCATCACCAAGCATGGCATTATTTAAAAATGGTGAGTTAGTACACATGTTAGAACGTCATCATATTGAAGGTCGACCAGCAGAATTAATCGCTGAAAATCTAAAAGACGCCTACAACGAATTTTGTTAATCATATTATGCTAGCATACAATAAAACCGCCATTTTTTTGGTGGTTTTTTTATTTTAAACCTTACTTTTGTGCAAATTCGTTTAAAATGGAAAAAATAATATCCTATCCACTTTCTATAGTGTATTACTTCTTTTTTTTACTTTGGTTAGTAATTTTTCACCCAATACAATGGTTGTGCCTCAATATTTTTGGGTATAATGCACATCGTTTAAGTGTTGCCTATTTAAATTGGTTTTTAGTAAGAACAACGCATATTTTAGGTACTTCCTATCATCTTAAAGGGATGAAAAACATTCCAGACAACAAACCCTTAATTATTGTTGCTAACCACCAAAGTTTGCACGATATCACTACGATTATTTGGTTTTTAAGAAAAACGCATCCAAAATTTATAAGTAAAATAGAATTAGGAAAAGGAATTCCAAGTGTTTCATACAATCTAAAGCACGGAGGGTCAGCATTAATTGATAGAAAAGATCCAAAGCAGGCATTGCCAGAAATTAAAAAAGTAGCCGAATTAATAAACAACAATAATTACTCGGTAGTAATTTTTCCAGAAGGGACTAGGAGTAAAACTGGAGCGCCTAAACCATTTGCTGTGAATGGACTAAAAATGCTATACAAATTTGCGCCGGATGCTTATTTTTTACCTATTACAATTAATAATTCTTGGAAAATGACTAAATTTGGGCAATTCCCTCTAGGTCTTGGCAATAAATTAGAGTTCCAAATCCACGAACCGATGAAAATTTCTGAGTATAAGTTTGAAGAAATTTTTGAAAAAACCGAAAAAGTAATTACCGAAAACATAAAAAAATAAACCCATGTCTATACAAAATGTACGACTAGAAGTGATGCAATTTCTAGAAAAGAAAATTGACACTTTTGTCGATGAATTTTTAATTCCTGTTGAAAAAATCTGGCAACCTACCGATTTACTTCCAAATTCTCAAAATGAAACTTTTTTTGATGATGTAAAAGAACTTCGTGAAATTGCTAAAGATTTACCTTACGATTTTTGGGTTACTTTAGTTGGGGATACTATTACAGAAGAAGCTTTGCCAACCTATGAATCATGGCTTATGAATGTTGAAGGTGTGGGACAAGAAGGACAAAATGGATGGAGTAAATGGATTCGTCAATGGACTGGAGAAGAAAATCGTCATGGAGATGTATTAAACAAATATTTATACCTTTCAGGAAGAGTAAATATGCGTGAAATAGAAATGACAACACAGCATTTAATTAATGATGGTTTTGATATTGGAACAAGTAATGATCCTTATAAAAACTTTGTTTACACTAGCTTTCAAGAATTAGCAACTTATGTTTCTCACAATAGAGTGGCGCTAATTGCAAAAAAATATGGCGATAAAAAATTACACAAAATGTGTAATCTAATTGCGGGTGACGAAATGCGTCATCATCTAGCTTATAGTGAATTTATCAATCAAATTTTTAAAGTTGACCCAAGTGAAATGATGTTAGCTTTTCAACACATGATGAAACATAAAATCACGATGCCAGCTCATTTTTTAAGAGAATCTGGGCAAAAAATAAGTACTGCTTTTGAACAATTCTCTGATTCTGCACAACGAATTGGAGTGTATACAGCTGCTGATTATGTAGATATCATGCAAAAATTAATTGATAAATGGGAAATTGATAAAATTTCAGGATTAACTGATGAAGCTGAAAAAGCAAGAGATTTCTTAATGAAATTACCAGCAAGAATGGCTAGAATTTCTGAGAGATTGGTAATTCCAGAAACAGGACATATTTTCAAATGGGTAGAACCCGCATTGGTTAGATAATTAGAATAAAGCTAAAAATCTTAAAACTAGATTTTTAGCTTTTAAATAAACGATATGCAATTAATAAACAATACAATTCTTTTTGTAAAGCAACAACTTGAAAATGCAGAAGGTGGGCACGACTGGTTTCATATAGAACGTGTGTATAAAAATGCGTTATTAATTGCTAGAGAGGAAGAATGTGATATATTAATTGTAAAACTTGGTGCTTTATTGCACGATGTTGCTGATTCAAAATTTCATAACGGAGATGAATCGATAGGCCCAAAAATTGCGCGCGAATTCTTAGAGACACAGAGTTTAAAAGAAGAATCTATATATCATGTAATTGCAATAATTGAGAATATTTCGTTCAAAGGAGGTAATTTTGAAAAAAAATTCAATTCTAAAGAATTGGAAATTGTGCAAGATGCCGATCGATTAGATGCACTTGGAGCCATTGGAATTGCAAGAACATTTAATTATGGAGGTTTTAAAAATAGAGCGCTTTACAATCCAAATATTCAGCCAAATCTCAACATGAACAAGGAAGAATATAAAAACAGCGAGTCACCTACCTTAAATCACTTTTATGAAAAGCTATTATTGCTAAAAGATAAAATGAATACGCCAACTGGTAAAAAATTAGCCGAAGGACGTCATAAATATATGGAGCTATTTCTCTCACAGTTTTATGCTGAATGGGATGGAGAAAAATAATAAACAATTATAACACAAACATTTTCTTAACATTATAATTGTTATTTTTGTTTTTATCTTATTTGAAAAATCATGAAAAACACAATTTTAATAATGGCTTTAGCAACTTCTATGGTCTCATTGGGTCAAACCCAATTAAAATATCCTAAAACCCAAAAAGGAGAAGTTATTGATGTCTATTTTGACACAAAAGTTGCCGATCCTTATCGTTGGCTTGAAGACGATAGGTCTGTAGAAACAGGCGACTGGGTAAAAGCCCAAAACGAAGTTACTTATAATTACCTTTCTAAAATACCATTTAGAAATGATTTAAAATCAAGATTAGAGCAGCTTTGGAATTACGAAAAAATAAGTGCGCCATTTAAAGAAGGTAGCTACACATATTATTATAAAAACAATGGACTTCAAAATCAATCTGTTTTATACAGAAAAGATGCAAAAGGAGTTGAATCTGTTTTTTTAGACCCAAATACTTTCTCAAAAGATGGAACATCATCACTTGGAGGAGTCAATTTTTCTGAAGATGGTTCAATTGTAGCTTATTCAATTTCAGAAGGCGGAAGCGATTGGCGTTCTGTAATTGTCATGGATGCCATTTCTAAGAAAATCTTAGAGCCTACTCTCGTAGATATTAAGTTCAGTGGTGTTTCTTGGAAAGGAAATGAAGGTTTTTATTATTCGAGTTATGACAAACCTAATGGAAGTGAACTTTCAGCAAAAACAGACCAACACAAATTATATTATCACAAATTAGGAACAAGTCAAAAAGAAGATAAAGTTATTTTTGGTTTAGAACAAAAACGCAGATATGTTGGTGGCTATGTTACAGAAGATAATCGTTTTTTAATTATTTCTGCAGCTAATTCTACCTATGGGAATGAGTTATATGTTCAAGATTTGACAAAACCAAACAGTCCAATAATTACAATTGTAGATAATTTCAACACCTCAAATAGTATAATTGATAATGAAGGTACAAAATTATTTATAGAAACCGATTGGAATGCACCTAACAGGAGAATTGTTACGGTTGATTTCAGTAATCCAAAGCCTGAAAACTGGAAAGATTTTATCGCTGAAACAGAAAATGTATTGTCGCCATCTACTGGTGGAGGCTATTTTTTTGCGCATTATATGAAAGACGCTGTTTCAGTAGTGAAGCAATATGATTATCAAGGAAAATTAGTTCGTGAAATAAAACTTCCAGGTGTTGGAACAGCAGGAGGATTTGGGGGTAAGAAAAAAGAGAAGACGTTATATTTTTCGTTTACAAATTATATAACTCCTGGTTCTACATATTCATTTGATGCGGATTCAGGTTTATCAAAAGTGTATGAAACGCCTAAAATTGATTTTAAATCAAGCGATTACGAATCAAAACAAATTTTCTACACATCAAAAGATGGAACGAAAATACCTATGATTATAACCTATAAAAAAGGATTAAAATTAAATGGCAAAAACCCAACGATTCTATATGCTTATGGTGGATTTAATGTAAGTATTACCCCAAGTTTTAGTATTGCAAATGCAGTTTGGATGGAGAATGGTGGTGTGTATGCAGTTCCAAACATTAGAGGCGGTGGTGAATATGGCAAAAAATGGCACGATGCTGGAACAAAAATGCAAAAGCAAAATGTTTTTGATGATTTTATAGCTGCAGCTGAATACCTAATTGCTCAAAAATACACTTCTTCTGATTTTTTAGCCATAAGAGGAGGTTCAAATGGAGGTTTATTAGTTGGTGCAACTATGACCCAAAGACCAGATTTAATGAAAGTTGCTGTTCCTGCTGTAGGTGTTATGGATATGTTGCGTTATCATACTTTTACCGCAGGTGCTGGTTGGGCATATGATTATGGAACATCTCAGGATAGTAAAGAAATGTTCGATTATTTGAAGGGATATTCACCGGTGCATAATGTAAAATCAGGAGTGAAATATCCAGCCACAATGGTTACAACAGGAGATCATGATGATAGAGTAGTGCCAGCGCATAGTTTCAAATTTGCGGCAGAATTGCAAGATAAACAAGCTGGAAATAACCCAACATTAATTCGTATTGATATTAATGCTGGTCACGGAGCTGGAAAATCTGTTGCAGCAACAATTCAAGAAAATGTTGATATACAAGCATTTATTTTATTCAACATGGGTTTTACGCAATTGCCAAAATAAGGGTATAACAAATTAATGCAAAAAGCTCAGTAGTTATACTGGGCTTTTTTATTTCTCAATTTTTAACCAGCCAGTTATACTCATTCTTTGTTCTTGAGTAACTAAAACTTCATGAACTAGTTCGTCGCTTTTAAAAAACACTGTTTTGCCCTGAGTTGGGGTAATGGTTTGATTTTGATGTTCTTGATAAATACATAATTCTCCACCATCATTTGTTTTCCAATCAGCATTCAAGTAGCTAATTAGCGAAAACTTCCGGCTAGAGTTGTTTTGAAATTGATCTAAATGTTTTCTGTAAAAACTTCCTTTTTCATAAAGAGAATAATGAAATTCATAACCTGTTATTCCAGTATAACAGGTTTGGTTTAAATAAACTATAAAAGCTTCCACTTGCGTTAAGAATTCATTTTCGTATACGTTGTTGTGCTTTTTATCTAACCAATAAATAGTGTCTGTACGAATTAATTCGTTATGTTGTAATTTTTTTGCATTCCCAACACCTGCTGCTTGAAGCAAGTTTTGATTCTTCAATAATAGTAAATTTTTTGTCAATTGTTTTATTAAATCTGTTCCAATAAAATTTTCGACAACACCCACTTTTGTAGCAATATAACTTGCTATTAAGGTTTCAAAACAGTTTTCCATCACATATCATACCTGAATAGACAAGTTTTGGCAAGGTAGTCTAATTAAAACGCATAAATGAGTATTTGTTAAAATAGTATTATAGCGTATCTTTACTTTGTAAATATATTCTATGGAAACAATCCTATCTTTTGCATCTTTTACACAACAAACTTGGAAACAACAGTCTGTACATCAACGTGTTTTGTTATTGCCAAAATTAGCTAAAGTGTTGTTAGAAAACAAGATAGATTATGCAACAATAATCACACAAGAAATGCACAAGCCAATCACACAATCTATTGCTGAGGTTGAAAAATGTGCGCTTTTGTGTCAGTATTATTATGAAAATGCTGAAAAATTTTTAGCCACAAAGATTATTAAAACGGATGCAACTGAAAGTTTTGTAGTGTATGAGCCTTTAGGAGTAGTTTTAGGAGTCATGCCGTGGAATTTTCCTTTTTGGCAAGTATTTCGATTTGCTATTCCAACAATAATTGCTGGAAATACAGTAGTTATCAAACATGCAAGTAATGTTCCAAAATGTGCTGAATCAATTGAATATATTTTTGAAAAAGCTGGTTTTCCAAAGGGTTGTTATCAAAATTTGCCAATTTCAAGTAATAAAGTAGCTAATGTTATCGCAAATCCTATTGTAAAAGCAGTTTCTTTAACGGGTAGTGAACAAGCTGGGATAGCTGTAGCAGCTGAAGCGGGGAAGTATTTAAAGAAATGTGTACTTGAATTAGGAGGGAATAATGCTTTTGTGGTTTTAGAAGATGCAAATGTAGAAAAAGCGGTGGCAATTGCCGTAAATGCTCGTATGCAAAATGCTGGGCAAAGTTGTATCGCCGCGAAGCGTTTTTTATTACACGAAAAAATTGCGAAGGATTTTATAACTCAATTTAAGATTGCAATTCAAAACTTAAAAACAGGAAATCCATTAGAAGAAACCACACAAATAGGTTCGTTAGCACGATTAGATTTAGCTGAAGTGTTAGAGCTGCAGGTTCAAAAATCAATAGCAATGGGTGCTAAATTGGTTTTGGGAGGAAAAAGAAAGGAAGCTTTTTATGAGCCCACAATTTTAACCGAAGTATCAACTGAAATGCCTGTTTTTAGAGAAGAAACTTTTGGGCCAGTTGCTGCAATTATAGTTTTTAAATCTATTGAAGAAGCTATTGTATTGAGTAATAGGTCAGAATTTGGTTTAGGAGTTTCGGTTTTTACGCAAAATATAGCCGCAATTAAATCGCAAATTTCTGCATTTAATGAAGGAGCGGTTTTTATCAACGAAATGGTAAAATCGGATCCAAGAGTGCCTTTTGGTGGAATTAAAAAATCAGGATATGGAAGGGAATTGGCAGAAGAAGGTATAAAAGAGTTTGTAAATATAAAAACAGTTCTAATTAATACGCTATAAAATTTTGAATCAATAGAAATTAATTTTGATTTTTTTAGATAAAACACAATTGGGTGTATAAATATAGGGTTAAAATTGAATTTTTACTAAAAATAGTAATTAACCCCTTATTTTTTATGTATACAATGTTT
Source organism: Flavobacterium sp. (assembly GCF_035299005.1). Taxonomy (GTDB): domain Bacteria; phylum Bacteroidota; class Bacteroidia; order Flavobacteriales; family Flavobacteriaceae; genus Flavobacterium. Next base: position 251,960 of record NZ_DATGXL010000014.1, on the reverse strand, counting down.
TAAAAATGCTTTTTTTGTAATTTTACCCTATAAATTTTAGGGTATGAAAATAGAAAAACGCTGGATTGTTTCTTTTGTAATCATTTGCTTTATTGCTACTGCTAGTTTATTTTGGGAAAACAAAAATGAATTGCGAGCAAACTTCCTAACTGATGAAGCTATTAATTATGCCGATGTAGCTTGGTTATTAACTTCGTCTTCTTTTGTGTTATTAATGACGCCTGGATTATCTTTTTTTTATGGAGGAATGGTGGGAAAAAAGAATGTAATTTCTACGATGTTACAAAGTTTTATTTCACTCGGTGTAGTGAGTTTGCTCTGGATAGTGGTGGGATTTAGCTTGGCTTTTGGAGAAAGTTTAGGATTTGAAATAGGAGGGAAGCATTATGGAATAATTGGAAATCCATTAGATTTTATGTTTTTTGATAATGTGGGTTCCTTACCACATAAACAGTTAGCAAGTACAATTCCATTTGTTTTGTTTGCTTTGTTTCAAATGAAATTTGCCGTAATTACACCAGCTATTATTACTGGTTCATTTGCAGAGCGTGTTCGTTTTATTTCGTATTTGCTTTTCATTTGTTTGTTTACTTTGTTTATTTATACTCCATTGTGTCATATGGTTTGGCATCCTAATGGATTGCTTGGAAGTTATTTTGGTGTGAAAGATTTTGCAGGTGGAACAGTTGTTCACATGAGTGCAGGTTTTGCTGCTTTGGCTGGTGTTTTGGTTTTAGGTAAGAGAAAAAACAGTGAGCATATTCCTACCAATATTCCTTTTGTGTTATTAGGAACCGGAATGTTATGGTTTGGTTGGTTTGGATTCAATGCAGGTTCGGCATTAGCGGCAAATGGAACAGCAGCAATAGCTTTTGCAACCACCACAGTAGCTTCTGCTTCAGCAATGTTAACTTGGATATTTTTTGACAGATTAAATGGTAGAAAAGTTTCTGCTTTAGGTGCTTGTATTGGAGCGGTGGTAGGGTTAGTTGCTATTACACCAGCTGCTGGTTTTATTTCCATACCTAAGAGTATTTTCTTCGGATTTATTGCAGCTATCGTCTCTAATAAAATGTTATATTGGAATAAGTTGAAAGCAATTGATGACACACTAGATGTTTTTGCTTGCCACGGAGTTGGGGGAATTATGGGAATGATATTGACTGCTGTTTTTGCAGAAGGAGAAAATGCGAGTTTATTACATGGTGGTTGGTCGGTTTTTGGACATCATATGATGGCATTAGTTTTAGTTTCATTATTTACTTTTCTGGGTTCATTAATACTATATAAAGTAACAAATTGGTTTATTCCATTACGTGTTTCCGAAGAATCTGAACGTATAGGACTTGATTTATCGCAACATAACGAAAAGTTTTAAAGATAAAATGGTATTTTTGATTTGTTTATAATTAAAAGTTAGACTATCATGAAAGTATATTATCTCTTTTTTCTAGTATTAATGAGTTGTGCTTCAACACAAAACACAAGCGATAAAAAAGCTGAAATCACATTTTTTTTAGACAATTGGCATAAAGCTGCAGCAGAGGCAAATTATGATAATTATTTCAACGCAATGTCAGACGAATCAATTTTTATAGGAACTGATGCTACAGAGAATTGGAATAAAACTGCATTTCAAGCTTTTGCAAAACCTTATTTTGACAAAGGAAAAGCATGGAACTTCAAAGCTATTGAGCGCAATATTTATTTTAGTCAAGACGGTAAACTAGTGTGGTTTGATGAATTATTAAATACACAAATGAAAATATGTCGAGGTTCTGGTGTTTTAGTGCAAGAGGATGGACAGTGGAAAATAAAACATTATGTGCTTTCTATGACGGTACCGAATGAGAATACAAATGATGTAGTAAAAATAAAAGCACCTATTGAAGACAAAATACTTTTCGAAAAAAAGTAAGGATAAACAAAAACAACATTCAATCCCAAGATAATTTGTCTTGGGATTTTTTTTGACCAAATGTTAAAATTTACTTTTTTTTCATTTTGAGAAAACCAATATAATTTTCTTCTCGTAAATGCATCTAAACAAAATTCTCAAAAAAATGAAAATCAATAGAAAAGTCAAAATTATTGCAGGAAGTATTCTCGGAATATTTGTACTTCTTTTTTTGGTTTTAGTAGTGCATATCGCAACCGCAAAACCAGTTGAAATTGATAATGCTTCGCTTCAAATTAGTCGAATTGATTTCAAAGAACCAATAGATTCGCTCAAAGCAAAAGAGATTCACCGAAATTTAAAAAAAATACCAGGTGTAAAGACAGATAGATTAAATCAGGAAACTGGTGTTTTGGTTTTTTTTCATGATACAAAAGTGGCCAATTCTCAAACCATCTATAATCAATTGATAGCTATGGGAAATTACAAAGCAGAACGTTTTGTTGTACCACAAGCTATTGCAAATAAAAAGGTTTGTCCTGTAATGAATGACGATAGTTTTAGCTATAAATTTTCAAGAGGCATCCAACGAATTTTTAATTAATATCCAAATACAATTACTATGAAAAATTTTTCAAAATTAGCCTTAGTGGCTTTATTTATTGCTTCAGGAGCATTTATGACATCTTGTAATGACGATGACAATAAAGCAGCGGAACCAGCATCTTTGTATGCAAAACTAGGAGGAACTACAAAGGTTTCTGATCCAAACAATCCAGGACAAATGATTGAGCAAGGACGTTTAAGTTATCGTTCGGTTGTAGATTCAACTATTACATTAATTGTGGCAGATATTGTCACGGGAGCTGAAGGAAATTTAGGCGCTCATTTTGCCCCTATTGTTTCCGAAGTTTCAAGTGGAAATGCTACAAATGTTTCTATTTTGAGCAAAAATTTAACAGATTTCTTTTCAGCAAATACAGGTGGTGGTGCTACTAATGTTTATACAGGTTTAGATATGGTAGCGGCACATGATCCGGCTCAAAATCCTCGTATGGGTGTAAAATCTACTGATGCTGATTACGATAAATTTATTGGTTATGTTGGTACAGCAGCAGGATTGAATGGTGTTACGGATCCACAATTAATAAATGAAGTTGTAGCTGTGTTAGAATCATTGAGAGCTCCTATAGTTCAGGAGTAAGTTTGTTTTTTGTTTTAACTAAAAACGCTCCAAATATTTGGAGCGTTTTTTTATTTTTTATAAACGTGTTCTTTTAAATTTTGGAACATATCTGTTGTCATTGTTGAAATGTCGAAATCATTTTTCCAACCCCAATCTTCTCTTGCTGATGAGTCATCAATACTCGCAGGCCAACTATCTGCAATTTTTTGTCGGAAATCAGGTTTATAACTCAATTCAAATTCAGGATAATGTTTTTGAATTTCAGCTCCAATTTGTTTTGGCGTAAAACTCATTGCTGCTAAATTATATGAAGAACGTATTTTAATTTTTTCAATTGGAGCTTGCATAATACCAATAGTTGCTTTTATTGCATCGTCCATATACATCATTGGTAATTCGGTGTTTTCTGATAAAAAACTAGTAAATTTCCCATCAGTAATAGCTTTGTGATAGATGTCAACAGCGTAATCTGTTGTGCCTCCACCCGCTTCAGTACTCCAACTAATTAGCCCCGGATAGCGTATACTTCTTACATCTACACCATATTGTTTGTTGTAATATTCACACCATCTTTCTCCTGTTTGTTTTGAGATACCATAAACAGTTGAAGGCTCCATTATGGTATATTGAGGTGTGTTATGTCTTGGTGTTGTAGGTCCAAAAACCGCTATACTTGAAGGCCAGAAAATTTTCTTAATTTTTCCTGCTTTGGCTAAATTTAAAACATGAAACAATGAATTCATATTTAAGTCCCAAGCAAAAGCTGGGTTTTTTTCTGCTGTTGCCGAAAGTAATGCAGCCATCAAATACACATCCGTAATATGATATTGCTCTATTAAGTGCTCAATTTGATTATAATCCAAAGCATTAACTACTTCAAAAATCCCATTATTCACCACATCGTTATTCAATTTTCTGATATCAGAAGCAATAACATTGTTAACACCATAAGTTGCTCTTAACTTAGCAGTAAGTTCGGTACCTATTTGACCACAAGCACCAATTATTAAAATTTTCGTGTCCATTTGATAGAATATAGAGGAAACAAATATAACGTTTTCGAATGAATTGAAAAGCTACAAATTTGTTATATTTTTAGTAAAAACCTTATTTTAATCCGTATTTAATAAAAATCAGCACATAAAATGAGAATTATTGAAAAGGCAACTAATTGCATATCAAAGCAGTGTCAAGATATTATTAGATTAGCACGGAGTTTTTATAAACATTTGTACCTTTGTTCTTTAAAATAGAAAAATGAAAGGTTTTATAGTAAGTATATTGGTTTTAACGTTAGGGTTATTTGCCTGTGAAAATGATTCGCAACAACAATTGGAAGCGCAAAAAATAGCAAGAAAAAATGAAGCGGTTTTTAAAAATATTTCCAAAATGTGGCAGTTTCATTTTCCAAATGCAAGACCAGAAGTTAAAGCAACAATAAACTCTTGGAATGAATGGAGACAATTTGAAATTGAAATGCTTCAAAAACCAAAATCTACCTTATCTGCTTTTCAATTAAAAACCAAAAATTTATCATCAAAAGCAGATACTTTGGCGTTTACAATTCCATTTGAATATAAAAAACCTCAGGTGTTGAGTAGAATAACAACTTTAAACACTAAATTAAAATCTTTAGAAACTTTCATGAATTTACAAGTAATTCCTGAACAAAAAGTAGCTAAATTAATTCCAGAAATTAACGAAGAAATAAAAGGTTTGTATAATCAATGGGATGAAATCATCATTAAAAAAGCCATTCCTAAAGAAATTGGTGAAGAATTAATGTTACAAGCATTAGACACCGCAAGAAATGCCAGACCTTCTCAAATGAATGAGAAAATGGAAATTTCAGACAAAATGAAATAACAAATTAAATAGTTACAAAATGAAAAAAAATCATCCCTATAGATTTTTAGTAATTATAACTTTATTGTGCTTACAGTTTAGTTCAGCTCAAAACACATTGTTTTCAGATTATGCTTCAAATTATGGTTCCTGGACCAATGGGAGCAACTCAGGAACTGGTTTTTCAACTTGGGATTTGTGGACACAAAACACGGATGCTACACACTATGCAGGGCATTTTTTAGGAAGTTCAGCAGGGCAAGGATTTGGAGACATCAACTCAAGTGGGACTTCATTTTCAATGTATGCAAATCCGTCAGGCACTTTTGTGCAAGCAAATGCGCAACGATTTTTAACGAGTACGGGTTCACCAGCTGTAGGAGGAAGACAATATTTGTTGCCAGGACAATCTTTCAAAATAGATTTAGCCATTGCTTTTAGAAATGGATATAAAGGAATTGATTTGATGGATCAAAATTTTGGTCTACTATTTAATTTTAATGTTGGCTCAGATATTTATGGAGCAACAACAAACGCTAATTTAGGTTGGGCATACAATCAAGCGTCAGTTTTTCAATTGCAAGTGAACCAAACGGATACAAACGCTTATGAAGTTATTATTACAAGAGGTTCTGATGTTTATACTTCAGGAATACGTATAGGACAATTTTCTGGATTTAAATTATATGTAGGAAATACAGATGGAGGGAATGATTTGCATAATCTACATGCAAATAATTTAGTTGTTCAAAACTGTGCAATGACAACCACTTGGAACGGAACATCTTGGGATAAAGGAGAACCAAATGCAAATAAAAATGTTGTTTTTACTGGAAATTATGCTTCCACAGCTGGATTTAATGCTTGTTCTATATCTGTAACAAATAATACGGTTGTTACCATTAATGCAACACATACAGTAACTGTTGAAAATGGGGTGACTGTTGATGTGGGTTCTAATTTTATTTTTGAAAATAATGCTTCGTTATTACAAACCAATGCAAGTGCTGTAAATGTTGGTAATATTACATACAAAAGAAATGCAGCTCCTATGCGTCAATATGAGTTTACCTACTGGGGTTCACCAGTTGTAGGTCAGGTGCTAAATGTGTTTTCACCGTTAACATTAGGCGATAAGTTCTATTCATTTAATGCAGCATCAAATCAGTGGGTAATTGAAAATCAACTCAATGTAATGACACCTGGAAAAGGTTATGCTATACGCGCTCCTCAAGGCTACACTTCTACTCCTCAAGTATTTAGTGGTGCTTTTGTTGGTGTTCCAAATAACGGGAATGTAGTAGTTCCTGTGGAAGCCTATAATGTTTCTTTAGGGAATTATAATTTTTTAAGCAATCCTTATCCTTCAGCAATTAGTGTTGTGAGTTTGGTAAATAATTCAAGTTTGGGATCATTTTATTTTTGGACACATAACACACCAATTAATGCTAATGTGTTTACAGCTGATGATTATGCAGTAAGAACAAAATTTATTGGTGTAGCAGCTGTTTCCGGAGGAACTTCGCCAAGCGCTTATATTTCTGCAGGCCAAGGTTTTTTTGCACAATCAAATGCTACTGGTAATGTAACTTTTACAAACGCAATGCGTGTTGCAAACAATAATACACAGTTTTATAAAAATAGCAATGCTAATATAAGTGTACAAACCGACCCAGACTTTTATTTTATGTGGCTAAACATGACTAATTCTGGAGGTGCTTTTAAACAATTGGCATTAGGATATTTAGACGGAGCAACAGATGGTTTTGACAACGGAATTGATGCGCCATCTGCGGCAGGAACGTATATTAGTTTTTACACTTTGATTGGTACAGCACCTTATGCAATTAACGGAAAAGCTTATCCATGGGATATAGACGACACGTTGGCAATTGGTTATACTTCAACATTAAATGGAAGTTTTGATATTGCAATTGACCATTTTGATACTTTTTTCAATGATAAAGATGTTTTCTTAGAAGATACAAGTAATGGCACTTATCATAACCTGAAAATAAGTCCATATACTTTTACAACAGCGATTGGAACTTTTGATTCGCGCTTTATATTGCATTATCAAGATTTGTCATTATCAAATCAAGATTTTACCGGAAATGAAAATTCAGTATATATTTTCAAGAACAATAATCAACCGAAAATCATTTCAACAAAATCAAATATTACAAATGTAATGGTTTACGATATGTTAGGAAGAATTGTCTTTTCAAAAGATAAAGTAAACGCTTCAGAACTTGTCCTTTCAGATTTAATAGCGAACAATCAAGCATTAATTATTAAAACAACATTAGAAAATAACGTAACAGTTGCTAAGAAATTTATTTTTTAACAATCGTTTCAGTAATATAACCACTACTTTTCTATTGAAAACGTAGTGGTTTTTTTATTTTTGTAGTCAATTAAAAAATTCATTTTGAGCAAGTCCGACATTATATCCATTTACGATAAGTCATCAAAGATTGCCGTTTTAGAAAGTACATTCGCAGCACGCCAAAAGTCTCAAATGACTGGTTTGGTAGGATCGTCGTTGTCTTTTGTGGCACATTCACTGTTTAAAAAATCCGAACTTCCTTTCCTGATTTTATTCAGTAATAAAGAAGAAGCGGCGTATTATTTAAACGATTTGGAGCAATTAATTAATGCCGAAGACGTACTTTTTTACCCGAGTTCGTACCGAAGACCCTATCAAATTGAAGAAACCGATAACGCCAATGTTCTTTTACGGGCTGAGGTTTTAAACCGAATCAATTCGCGAAAAAAACCTGCGATTATTGTTTCTTATGCTGAAGCTATTTTCGAGAAAGTCGTTACCCGAAAAGAATTAGAGAAAAACACGTTGAAATTGTCAGTTGAAGACAAACTTTCTATTGATTTTATTAATGAAACCTTGTTTGAATACAATTTCAAACGCGTAGATTTTGTTACCGAACCGGGCGAATTTTCAGTTCGTGGTGGAATTATCGATGTGTTTTCATTTTCCAACGATAATCCGTACCGAATCGAATTTTTTGGTAACGAAATCGACAGCATCCGAAGTTTTGATGTTGAAACACAATTATCGATTGAAAAACTGAAAAAGATTTCGATTATCCCAAATGTTGAAAATAAATTATTGCAAGAGAACCGTGAAAGTTTCTTAGATTATATCAATGAAAAAACGGTTTTAGTCATTCAAAACACCGAATTATTAGGACAACAATTGGATAAATTATTCGACAAAGCCAATGAAGCTTTTGAGAAATTATCTAAGGATATTCAGCACGCGCCACCAGAAGAATTATTTTTAAATCAAAAGCAGTTTTTAAGATGTGCACTTGATTTTTCAGTGATTGAATTGCATGCTAACGCTGTCTTTAAAACCGATAAAAAAGTCGAATTTCATATTCAGCCGCAACCTTCTTTCAATAAACAATTTGATTTGTTGTTGAACAATTTGAGCGAGAATCATTTTAATGGGAACAAAAATTATTTGTGTTGTTCCAATGAAAATCAGGCGAGTCGTTTTCATGATATTTTCGAAGATATTGATGAAGCTAATCACGAAAGCATTCGCAAGCAATATAAAACTATGGTGTTGCCTTTGTTTGAAGGTTTCATCGACGAAGAAAATCAAATTGCGTGTTACACCGATCATCAAATTTTTGAGCGTTACCATAAGTTTTCCATCAAAAATGGCTATTCTAAAAAGCAAACCATTACGTTAAAAGAACTGACTTCATTGTCGGTTGGCGATTATGTAACTCACATCGACCACGGAATTGGAAAGTTTGGTGGCTTGCAGAAAATTCAGGTGGAAGGCAAAACGCAAGAAGCCATAAAATTGGTTTATGCCGATAACGATATTGTGTATGTGAGCATTCATTCGCTACACAAAATCTCAAAATATAATGGGAAAGATGGTGCTCCTCCTAAGATTTACAAATTAGGAAGCAACGCTTGGAAAACCCTAAAACAAAAAACAAAAGCACGTGTAAAACACATTGCGTTCAACCTAATTCAGTTGTATGCTAAGCGAAGATTAGACAAAGGTTTTCAGTTTGCACCCGATAGTTATTTGCAAAAAGAATTGGAAAGTTCGTTCATTTACGAAGATACGCCAGATCAAGTTACTGCAACCTTAGACGTTAAAACCGACATGGAAAGCGAGCGTCCGATGGACCGATTAGTCTGTGGTGACGTAGGTTTCGGAAAGACAGAAGTTGCCATTCGTGCAGCTTTTAAAGCGGTAGACAACGGAAAACAAGTTGCGGTTTTAGTGCCAACAACAATTTTGGCGTATCAACATTTTAGAACTTTTTCGGAACGTTTGAAAGATATGCCGGTTACCGTAAGTTATGTGAACCGATTTAGAACGGCAAAACAAAAAGCTGATACACTTCAAAAATTGCAAGAAGGAAAAGTGGATATTTTGATTGGAACACATCAATTGGTGAATAAAAATGTGGTATTTAAAGATTTAGGTTTGTTGATTATCGACGAAGAACAAAAGTTCGGAGTGAACGTAAAAGACAAATTGAAAACCATTGCTACAAATGTCGATACCTTGACATTAACCGCCACTCCAATTCCGAGAACGTTGCAGTTTTCGTTGATGGCGGCGCGCGATTTATCGGTAATTACAACACCTCCGCCAAATCGTTATCCAATTGAAACGCATGTGATTCGTTTTAACGAAGAAGCCATTCGTGATGCGATTTCGTATGAAATTCAACGTGGTGGGCAAGTGTTTTTTATCAATAACCGAATTGAAAACATCAAGGAAGTTGCCGGGATGATTCAACGTTTGGTTCCAGGAGCAAAAGTGGGCATCGGTCATGGTCAAATGGATGGGAAAAAATTAGAAGAATTGATGTTGGCTTTCATGGAAGGCGAATTTGATGTTTTGGTCGCAACCACCATTATCGAAAGTGGTTTAGATGTGCCAAATGCCAACACGATTTTCATTAATAACGCTAATAATTTTGGATTATCTGATTTACACCAAATGCGAGGTCGCGTGGGAAGAAGTAATAAAAAAGCGTTTTGTTATTTCATTACGCCGCCGTATTCGATGATGACGGGTGAAGCGCAAAAACGTATTACAGCTTTGGAACAATTTAGCGAATTAGGAAGCGGTTTCAATATTGCAATGAAGGATTTGGAAATTCGTGGTGCGGGGGATTTATTAGGTGGTGAACAAAGTGGTTTTATCAATGAAATTGGTTTTGATACCTACCAAAAAATCATGAACGAAGCCATTGACGAGTTGAAAGAAAACGAATTCAAAGAGTTATACCAAGAAGAAAACGACATCGAAACCAAAGAATTTGTCAAAGACATTCAAATTGATACCGATTTCGAATTGCTCTTCCCAGATGAATACATCAACAACATCACCGAACGTTTGAATTTATACAACGAGTTGAGCCAAATTAAAGACGAAGCCACGCTACAACAATTCGAACAAAAACTAATTGACCGCTTTGGTGCCTTACCAAAACCAGCTGTTGCCTTACTAAATAGCGTGCGTATCAAATGGAAAGCAACCGCAATGGGAATTGAACGTTTAATGATGAAACAAGGCAAAATGATTGGTTATTTTATTGGCGATCAACAAAGTGATTTCTACCAAAGTAACCGTTTTATGAAAGTGCTACAATTTGCCCAACGCAACGGCAACGTATGTAAGATAAAAGAAAAAGAAACCAAAAATGGCTTACGTTTATTACTGACTTTTGATAATGTAAAATCAGTGAATAAGGCATTGGAGTTGTTGGAGGGGATTTAGTTTTTTTTAATGTATTGTGGGCACGGAATGCAATTCCGCGCTATCGTTACGTTAACATATCAGAAGCGGTTGGTCTATCTGGTTTTTAATCATCCAAATTTACAAATTCAACTTTCGTTTTATATTTTTCATATTTACCTAAACGTAAACTACTTTTACTAGGGTCTTTTGAAGAATAATAAACTTTGAAGTTACAATTTTTACAAATAAGTTCATCTTTAATTTTACTAAAATTTCTGACTGATGTATTACCAATATATTCTTTATCGTTTACAATATATCTATAGTGAAGGCTAATACTTCTTAGATTTTCTGTTGTATATTGAATAGTCCCAAAAGTATTGCATTTGTAATTATCAATCTCATAAAAAAACAAGAATTGTTTTATAATTAAAACACTAATAATCATGATTGGAATAACTATTCCAAATTTTAGAAAATACTTTTATATTTTTTTTATATTTTTCATTTACTTATTTTTCATCAATTAAATCACTAGTAGAACTTTTTAAAGTTGAAGTACTTTGGAAAATTAGTAAACCCGACCGCTCGGATTTCTCACCGCAATGATAGATCAATTTTAAACCTGACAGGTTTATTTATCCTCTAAAAAAATCATTAAAATCTCGTTTTTCTTTTAATTTCTTTAGTTTTTTCTTGTCTTGAATCGTAAAAGTTAATAGCATGATTGCACAAAGTACAATATAAGAAAGTGCTACAACAGTATAGCTTAATGGATAGTTGTAATCAAAATAAAAGATTAAATTTTTAGAATTTTTAGCAGTGTATTCTGGAGCAATTAATGTCACTAAAACACCAACTACAACCAATCGTAGCCAATAATTTTTTAAATAACTGGGACGATTTTCTAATTCTTGAATTTGATAGTCAAGACTTTTTAACCTTCGTTCTTTTAAATCACTCATAATTACCCAAACAACTCACTCACCACATCTTCAATCTTCGCTACTAAAACAATTTTGATTCCGGTATTTTTCAAGGAAATTTTATTGTGTTTGGAAACAAAAATGGTGGTAAATCCTAATTTTTCAGCTTCTTGAATGCGTTGTTCAATGCGGTTAACGGGTCTGATTTCGCCTGAAAGGCCTACTTCTCCTGCAAAGCAAAAACCTTCGGCAATGGCAATGTCTTCGTTTGAGGATAAAATAGCAGCTACAACGGCTAAATCAATCGCAGTGTCTTCTACTGAAATTCCGCCTGTAACGTTTAGGAAAACGTCTTTGGTGCCTAATCTAAAACCTGCACGTTTTTCTAAAACCGCTAAAATCATGTTTAAGCGTTTAGCGTTGTAACCTGTGGTGCTGCGTTGTGGAGTTCCATAAACAGCGGTGCTTACTAACGCTTGAATTTCAATCATCAACGGACGCATTCCTTCTAAAGTAGTCGCAATTGCAGTTCCTGAAAGTTGCTCGTCTTTGTGTGAAATTAAAATTTCCGATGGATTGTCGACTTCACGTAAACCAGAACCTTGCATTTCGTAAATACCTAATTCGGCAGTAGAACCAAAACGATTTTTTAATGAACGTAAAATGCGATACACGTGATTTCTATCGCCTTCAAATTGTAAAACGGTATCCACCATGTGTTCCAAAATCTTTGGTCCGGCGATGGTTCCATCTTTCGTAATGTGTCCGATTAATAAAACCGGCACATTCGATTCTTTGGCATATTTAATCAACTCCGCCGTACATTCTCTAATTTGAGAAATACTTCCCGCAGATGATTCAATATAATCGGTATGCAAGGTTTGAATCGAATCGATAATCACGATATCCGGTTCAATTTCTAAAATTTGACGGAAGATATTTTGGGTTTTGGTTTCGGTTAAAATGTAGCAATTATCACCAGTTGAGGTAATACGTTCGGCACGCATTTTAATCTGTTTTTGGCTTTCTTCTCCCGAAACATAAAGCGTTTTGTAAGGTAATTTTAAAGCAATCTGCAAGAGCAACGTACTTTTTCCAATCCCTGGTTCGCCACCTAACAACGTTAAGGAACCTGGAACTAGTCCGCCACCCAAAACCCGATTCAACTCGTTATCTGTTGTGTTCAATCGGATTTCTTGTGCGGTATCTATTTCTTTGATCAGTAAAGGTTTGGTGGCGACTTTAGAAGTAGCACTTGTGGTTTTCCATGCTGCTTTTTCTTCTTTTTGAACCAATTCTTCTACAATGGTATTCCATTCTTTACAAGCGTTACATTGTCCTTGCCATTTTGAATATTGGGTACCACAGTTTTGACAAAAGAAAGCCGTTTTTACTTTACTCATTTTGTTTTATTCTGTTTTTTCTGTTGGAGTTTCTGCCGGAGCTTCTTCAGTAGGTTTATCTTCTTTTCCTTTTAAAGCCTCGGCTTTATTCAGCATATAATCTTTTGTTAATTCTCTAATTTCTTCTTGTGTATAAGCTTTTTGATATTCTTTTAATGCTTTTTTAAAGTTACCTGTTTTCTCATAATACATTGCTTGATGGTAGGTTCCTAAGATTGTTTTTGGGTAATGTTTATTAGCATAATTAGACAACGTTTGGAAATCTTCATAGGCTTTGTTCTTCATAATCGCTGCTTCAATAGCTTTGAAATCAGATAATCTTGGTTTGATTTGTAGTCCTAATTTTGTATTTAAATCGTCATACTTTTTAATTAAATAATCAGTATAGCCAGATTCTAATTTTAAGATTTTATCTTGGAATTCTACCATAGAAATAGGTTGGTAACCATCAAAAATAAAATATAGTGCATTAGGGATTGCTTTTGCTACTAACGAATAATGAGATGCACCTTTAAAAGTGTCGTTTTGATATTTAAAAGTTGGATTTGGAATGGCTTTAATATTTGTATCTAATTCGGTTGCTTTTTCGTTGATTTCAGGTAAATCACTTTCACCTGTTGCTTGATAGTAAAATACAGGCTTTGTAATTTTTGCTAAACGTTCAGCTACTCTGGTTTCCATAGCTGGAGCCATCTCAGGAGCTAATGAAATATATGCATTAAAGATTGGGTTGTCTTTGTATAAATAAAAATTTAAGAATCCAGCAGTAGTGTCGTGACCTGCAATTACTCTAAAAGGAAGTGTTCTGTATTTTGATTCAACATAAGGATACAATTCTTGTCCTACAAATTCAAAGAAATTTGCTCCTGTGCCTGATGGAAATCCTGCTTCATCAAATTCGCTATCAGCAAAACGAGTTTCCCCATTATTTTGATTAATTGCAATGATAATCATTTCAGGTAAATCATCCCAGTAACTGCCATATTTTAAAACACCTTCAAAAGGATCTAATAAATATTCCCCATCTAATAAAACTAATGTAGGGTATTTTTTTTCAGGACTTGATTCATAAGAAGGGGGTGTAACCACTGTAAAAGTTCTTGTTCCAATCTTTTTTGATTCAAGGGATTCATTAGTACGTTGTGCAAAAAGTGCATTAGTAGCTAATAAAATTAGCAATAGTAGTTTGGTTTTCATTATAAATAGTTTGGTTAAATGGAGTAGCAATTTACTAATTTATTTCTTATTTAATACGGGTAAAAGTAAATAAGATAATAAACCAAGAAAAATGGTTAAAAGTGTTTGAGAAGTCCAAATTAACCAACCAAAAGCTACACTTATATTATTTGAAATACCATATAATGAAAAAATCATAGCAATGGCTAGTGGATAAGCACCAAGCCCACCATTTGTAAAACCTACAGCAAGTGTGCCGAAAATAAATCCCATTACAACGATATCAAAACTAATATTCGACGTTTCTGGTAAAGCGAAAATAGTCACATAAAACATAATTAAGTATGAAAACCAAATAAAAAATGAATGAAAAATGTAATTCCATTTATCTTTCATTTTCAAAATACTTTGCATACCTTCAATTAATCCAGCTAATTTTTGTTTTAGTTTTAAAATAATTTTCCATTCTGCGTAAATCCAAACTAAAATGAATAAAACAAACACTAAGAAACCCGCAATTGAAACCCAAATTAAAGTTTCAAATTTCACATTTTTTTCGAGTAAAAAGGAGTAAATTTTATCATACTGAGAAATAAATCCAACAGTAACAAAAAGCAAAAAGATTAGCATGTCTACAATGCGTTCAGCAACTATGGTTCCAAATGCTTTATCAAAAGGTACATTTTCGTATTTTTTAAGTAAAGCAGCTCTAGAGATTTCACCCGAACGCGGAATAGTTAAATTGACTAAATAAGAAACGCAAACCGTCATCAAATCATTTTGAAATTTAGTTTGATAACCTAAATGTTGTAGAGCATATTTCCAGCGATAAGCTCTTGACCAATAGCCAAAAAGAGCTACAAAAAGCGATAAAAAAACATAAAAATAGTCAGCTTTTATGAAACTGATTTTAATTTTTTCTAATTCATAAGTGGTTAATGTCGTAAATTGGTAATAGATTATTCCTATTCCAATAAGTAATGGAATAATTAAGCTCAAAAATTTACGAATAGGTGTTTTCAAACTACGTTAAAGAGTTGTCTTTTTCGTTAGGAAAAACTAAAGTTGGTTTGAATTTTTTTGCTTCTTCAAAGTCCATAATTCCATACGAAATAATGATAATAATATCGCCTCTGTGTACTTTTCGAGCAGCGGGTCCATTTAATGTAATTTCGCCAGTATTTCTTGGCCCTTTGATGGCATACGTTTCTAATCGTTCACCATTATTGATGTTAACGATTTGTACTTTTTCGCCTTCTATAATGTTAGAAGCTTCCATTAACGCTTCGTCAATGGTAATGCTTCCTATATAATTCAAATCGGCACCTGTTACGGTTACTCTATGAATTTTCGATTTTACTACTTGAATTTGCATGATGCAAAGGTAATTAATTTAGTGAAATATTATCTATTAATCTGATATTCTCAATGAAAATGGCGATAAATCCGCGATATTTTTTGTCGGATTCTTTTTCAGAAATAGGTAAAAGCGTTGTTTCGTCAGCAATTTCAAAATACTCTAGTTGAAAATCAGTATGTTTTTTGAATTCATCTTCTACATATTTTGTAGTTTCTTCAGTAGAATGTGTTTGGAAAAAATCTTTAGCAGCAAGTAAAATTTGGTAGATAATTGCTGCTTTTTCTTTTGCAATGACTGACAATCGTTCATTTCTTGAGCTCATTGCTAAACCATTTGCTTCACGATGGATAGGGCATCCAATTACCTCAACCGGAATGTTATATTTAGTAACTAATTTTTTTACAATTTGTAATTGCTGAAAATCTTTTTCGCCGAAATAAGCTTTGTTCGGTTTAACAATTTCGAAAAGACGTTTCACAATAGTTCCTACTCCGTCAAAATGTCCTGGTCTGTGTTTGCCTTCCATTTGATTTTCCAAACCATCGTAATTGAAACTTTCAGAAACGGTATTTCCTTCATAAATATCGGCTACTTCTGGAGCATACACTATAATATTGTTACTCAAATCTTGCATGATTTGCACATCGCGATCTAAGGTTCTTGGATATTTATTTAAATCTTCTGCGTTGTTAAATTGGGTAGGATTTACAAAAATACTCATCACCGTTACATCGTTTTCAGAAAGTGAATTTTTCAGTAACGATAAGTGTCCATGATGCAGTGCTCCCATTGTTGGAACAAATCCTATTGATTTATTTTGATTAATTAATGGGCTTAAAAAAGCACTTAAATCAGACTTTTTGTTAAAAATGAGCATTTTGATAACGGTTAATTGAGATGCAAACTTACTATTTTAGTGGATAAATCCATAAAATTTTGTAATTTTGCAAGGTTTTTTAAAACAATAATTAACTAGAATACATTATGGAAGACAAGAGGATATTGTATGTATCATCTGAAGTGGTGCCTTATTTAGCTGAAAACGAAGTGTCGTTACAGTCGTATGAAATGCCTAAAATGATTAATGATTTAGGAGGTCAAATACGAATTTTTATGCCTAGATATGGTAATATTAACGAGAGAAGACATCAATTGCATGAAGTTATCCGTTTATCAGGAATGAACTTAGTGGTCAATGATATGGATATGCCTCTAATTATTAAAGTAGCTTCAATTCCTAAAGAAAGAATTCAGGTTTATTTTATTGATAATGATGAATATTTCAAAAGAAAAGCAACTTTTTCTGACGAAGAAGGTGTTTTGTATCCAGATAATGATGAAAGAGCTATTTTCTTTGCAAAGGGAGTAGTTGAAACGGTTAAAAAATTAAATTGGGTTCCTGATGTTATCCATGTTCATGGATGGATGGCAGCTTTATTACCTGTATATTTAAAGCATTATTATAAAGATGAAGGAATTTTTGCAGAGACAAAAATTATATCTTCGGTTTATGAGCAAGGTTTTAAGGGTAAATTAGATGTTAATTTATTGGATAAAATATTGTTTGATAACATTTCAAAAGATGTTGTTGATGTGATTGAAAATCCAACGTATGAAAACATCATGAAGCTTTCAGTTATGCATTCAGATGCTGTTGTAATTGGGTCGGAAGTACTCTCTCCAACTTTAACAAAATTTATAGAAAGTTCAAATAAACCTTTTTTACCTTTCGGCACTAAAGAAAACATGAAGGAAGTTTATCCTTTATTTATTAAGAATCAAGTTTTATAATATGAAAAATAGTTTGATAAGAATAACTGCAATTGTTTTAGGATTATTTAGTTTAGTATCTTGTGATAAAGATTTTAATTCAATAGGCTCTGATGTTTTAGGTGATGATCACTTTGATTTAGATAAGTATGAAGTACAAAATCTTGTGGCATATACAAAAGCAACAGGTGCGGTTCAATCAAATAATTTGCCGGTAAATGCATTAGGGATATATGAAAACCCTGCTTTTGGTACTACAACTGCGCATTTTGTAACCCAATTAGAATTAACAAGAACATATAACGAACCAGAAAAGATTATAGGTGAAAATTTTACATTTAGCTCAACGGATTCAGTGTATTTGTATGTTCCTTATTTTGCTACAGATACTGAAGTTGTTGACGAGAACACTAAATTAAAAATTTATGAACTTGATTCAATTTATGGAGATATAAATACAACATTTGATTTAAAGATATATGAAAATGGATATTATTTAAATGATTTTAGCGCAGCTGATGATTTCCAAAATAGTCAAAAACATTATTCAGATGAAATGAATAAGTTTGATTCAAATCTTGGAGCTCAATTAAATACAAGTTCTGATATTTATCAAAATACAAGTTTTAAGTTTAATAGTAATGAAATAGTTTTATATAAATCTAAATTATTAGATAACGGAACATATGTTTACGTTGATGAAGATGGGGAAACTCTAAGTAGTCAAAGCGATATTACTGTAAGGATAATAAAAGAGAGGATGAATCCAGGAATGTGGATAAATTTAGATAAAAATATTTTAAAAGACAGAATTCTAGAAGCATCATTAGATGGAAAATTATATAATAATAATGTTTTTAAGGAATATTTTAAAGGTCTTTATTTTAAAACTCAACAAACATCTGCAGGAGCAGGAGCCATGGCGATGTTGGATTTTTCAAAAGGATATGTTGTAATTCAATATCATTCTGATATAACTACTACAGATAGTGAAGGAAATGTAACAACAACTAATGCTAAAAGAAAATTAAAATTAACATTTGGAGGAAATACGGTCAATTTATTAAATCATTCAAATGCAACAAGCTACCAAAACTCATTAAATGGTTCTAATAATATAATTGGAGATAATAGATTGTATATTAAAGGGAATAATGGTTCAATGGCTTTTATAGATTTGTTTGGGGCTGATGATAGTGATCCAGACGACATTCCTGAAGAATTAGAAAGTTTAAGAGCTAATAATTGGTTGATAAACGATGCCTTTTTAATTTTTTATGTAGACAAAACTGCAATGAGTAATTCATCAATTTCTGAACCAAATAGAATTTTACTTTTTGATGCAACAAATAATAAACCATTACTAGATTATTCAATTGATACATCTGTGAGTTCAAACTCAAAATATAATAAGTATAATTATGGAGGAATAGTTGAGTTAGAAGATGTTGAAAATGGAAGGGCAATTAAATATAAAGTTAGAATAACCAACCAGATTAGAAACATAATTAATAGCGAAGATGAAGATTTAAATAAAAATATTAGGCTTGGGTTATGTGTAACTGAAAATGTTAATTTGTCTAGTAATGCATATTTAAAAACTCCAATATCAATTAATGGTGATGAGGTAAAATTTACACCTATTGGTAATGTCATGAACCCATTAGGAACTATTTTATACGGTAATAATGTTGCTCCAATTGATGAAGCAAAAAAATTAAAATTACAAATATTTTACACCAAACCTAATTAATATTATATGTGTGGAATTGTAGGTTATATAGGTCATAGAGAAGCATATCCTGTAATCATAAAAGGATTACACAGATTAGAATATAGAGGTTATGATAGCGCAGGTATTGTGCTATATGACGGAAAAGATTTAAAATTATCAAAAACCAAGGGAAAAGTTTCTGACTTAGAAGTAAAAGCAGAAAGGGAGAAAACAACTATTGGTAAAATAGGGATGGGTCACACACGCTGGGCCACACATGGAGTTCCTAATGATGTTAACTCACACCCGCATTTTTCTAATTCAGGGAAATTAGTAATTATACATAATGGAATCATTGAAAATTATGAGCCATTAAAACAAGAATTAATTAAAAGAGGTTATACTTTCAAATCTGATACAGACACAGAAGTATTAGTAAATCTGATTGAGGAAGTTAAGAAAAAAGAAAATTGTAAGCTTGGAAAGGCAGTACAAATTGCATTAAACCAAGTAATTGGAGCTTATGCGATTGCGGTAATTGATGTTGAGAAACCAGATGAAATTATTGTTGCGCGTTTAGGAAGTCCATTAGCAATTGGAATTGGTGAAGATGAGTTTTTCATTGCATCAGATGCAACTCCATTTATCGAATATACTTCAAATGCTATTTATTTAGAAGATGAAGAAATGGCAATTGTGCGATTACACAAGCCATTAAAAGTTAGAAAAATCAAAGACGATTCACTGGTTGATCCTTACATTCAAGAACTTCAATTAAATCTTGAGCAAATTGAAAAAGGCGGTTATGATCATTTCATGATGAAAGAAATCTATGAACAACCTAGTGTAATCAAAGACACTTACAGAGGAAGACTTTTGGCAAATAAAGGAATTATCCAAATGTCAGGTGTTGAGGATAATTTAGAAAAATTCTTAAATGCAAAACGAATTCTAATAGTTGCTTGTGGAACCTCATGGCACGCAGGATTAGTCGCAGAATACATTATCGAAGAATTCTCAAGAATTCCAGTAGAAGTAGAGTACGCATCAGAGTTTCGTTATAGAAATCCAATCATTAATAAAGATGATGTAGTTATTGCAATTTCACAATCTGGTGAAACAGCTGACACGTTAGCGGCAATCAAATTGGCTAAAGAAAATGGAGCTTTTGTATTTGGAGTTTGTAATGTAGTAGGTTCGTCAATTTCTCGTGAAACTCATGCGGGTGCATATACACACGCTGGTCCAGAAATCGGAGTAGCTTCTACAAAAGCATTTACAACACAAATTACTATTCTTACTTTGTTGGCACTACGTTTAGCAAAAGCTAAAGGAACAATGAACAATTCGGATTACCAACGCTATTTATTAGAGTTAGAATTAATGCCAGAAAAAGTTCAAGAAGCATTATCAACAAATGAAGTGGCAAAACAAATTGCCGAAATTTATAAAGGCGCAACTAATTGTTTATACTTAGGAAGAGGTTATAACTTCCCAGTGGCTTTGGAAGGAGCTTTAAAATTAAAAGAAATTTCATATATCCATGCAGAAGGGTATCCAGCAGCAGAAATGAAACACGGACCAATTGCATTGATTGATGAGCATATGCCGGTTATTGTAATTGCACCTAATAAAGGACATTATGATAAAGTGGTAAGTAATATTCAAGAAATAAAATCAAGAAGCGGAAAAATTATTGCTGTAGTTACTAAAGGTGATACACAAGTAAGAGCTTTAGCTGACCATGTTATTGAAATCCCTGAAACAAATGAGCCATTTACACCATTATTAACTACAATTCCATTACAATTATTATCGTATCATATTGCAGTTTTAAGAGGTTGTAACGTGGATCAACCTAGAAATTTAGCGAAATCTGTAACGGTAGAATAATATTTTAAAAGCGAAATTGTGAAATTTCGCTTTTTTATTGTAAAAAATTCAAAAAATATATTGCAAAATTGTTTTAGAAAAAACTATCTTTGCACACGAAAAAATATATCTTTTTTTCAACATTAATTAGCTATTAAATAAATACATAAGCAATGTCTAGAATCACAGGAAAAGTTGCACAAATTATCGGGCCAGTTGTTGACGTCGTGTTTAATGATGCAAATGCTGAATTACCTAAAATTTACGATTCATTAGAAATCACTAAAAAAGACGGTACTTTATTAGTACTTGAAGTTCAATCTCACATTGGTGAAAACACTGTACGCACCATTTCTATGGACTCTACAGATGGTCTAGCAAGGGGTGTTGAAGTAGTTGCTACTGGAGCACCTATTCAAATGCCAATCGGAGGAGAAGTTTTTGGTCGTTTATTTAATGTAATTGGTGATGCAATTGATGGTTTAGGAGATTTACCTAAAGCAGGTGCAAGTGGTTTACCAATCCACAGACAAGCTCCAAAATTTGAAGACTTGTCAACTTCTACTGAAGTTTTATTTACAGGTATTAAAGTAATCGACCTTATTGAGCCTTATGCAAAAGGAGGAAAAATTGGATTATTTGGTGGTGCTGGAGTAGGTAAAACAGTATTAATTCAGGAGTTGATTAACAATATCGCAAAAGGTCACGGAGGTTTATCAGTATTCGCAGGAGTAGGTGAAAGAACTCGTGAAGGAAATGATCTTTTAAGAGAGATGTTAGAATCTGGAATTATTAAATATGGTGACGATTTCATGCACTCTATGGAAAATGGAGGATGGGATTTAGCTAAAGTTGATAAAGAATTAATGAAAGATTCGAAAGCTACTTTCGTATTCGGACAAATGAATGAGCCGCCAGGAGCTCGTGCTCGTGTTGCACTTTCTGGATTAACAATTGCAGAATATTTCCGTGATGGAGCTGGAGACGGACAAGGGAAAGACGTACTTTTCTTCGTGGACAACATCTTCCGTTTTACACAAGCAGGTTCTGAAGTATCGGCTTTATTAGGTCGTATGCCTTCTGCAGTAGGTTACCAACCTACATTAGCAACAGAAATGGGTGCAATGCAAGAGCGTATTACTTCAACTAAAAAAGGATCAATTACATCTGTACAAGCGGTTTACGTACCTGCGGATGACTTAACTGACCCTGCACCAGCAACAACGTTTGCTCACTTAGATGCAACAACAGTATTGTCTCGTAAAATTGCAGAGTTAGGTATTTATCCAGCTGTAGATCCATTAGATTCTACTTCTCGTATCTTAACTCCAGAAATTTTAGGAAATGAACACTATGCATGTGCTCAAAGAGTAAAAGAGATACTTCAAAAATACAAACAATTACAAGATATCATCGCCATCTTAGGTATGGAAGAGTTATCTGAAGATGATAAATTAGCAGTATCAAGAGCGCGTCGTGTGCAACGTTTTTTATCTCAACCATTCCACGTAGCGGAGCAATTTACAGGTATTCCTGGGGTTTTGGTTGATATCAAAGATACTATCAAAGGATTTAACATGATTATTGATGGTGAGTTAGATCATCTACCAGAAGCAGCGTTCAACCTTAAAGGTACTATCGAAGAAGCTATTGAAGCTGGACAAAAAATGTTAGCAGAAGCATAATAACTAGTAATCAGTTATCAGTAGCAGTTGGCACTAACTGAGACTGAAAACTGAGACTGAAAACTAATAAAAATGATTTTAGAAATAGTATCGCCAGAAGCTACATTATTTAAAGGAGAAGTTACTTCGGTATCGGTTCCTGGTATTAACGGTGAGTTTCAAATGCTAAATAATCACGCACCTATTGTTTCTTTATTAGGAAAAGGGAATGTGAAAATTAATGCTCAAAATATTAAAATTGAAAAAGAATTTGTTTCTAAATTCAATAAAGTAAATGAGCAAACATTTTGGTTGCCAATTAGTTCGGGTACCATTGAAATGAATGAAAACAAAATTATTGTTTTAGCTGATTAAGTAAAGACAATAGATGTATAAAAAAAGTCCTGCAATTTTGCAGGACTTTTTTTATACAAATTACATCTCTACCATTGAAGATAATTTTCGATAATTACTTTAAATCCAAAAATAATGCAGAGAATTGAGGAAATAATTATTAAGGAATATTTTAATTTGTAAGAGCCTAGAATCTTTTTAGAGAAAGGTAAACTGAACAATCCAGAAGCTAACAGCATTCCTATAATAGATCCTATTCCAAAAATTAATATATACAATAATCCATCAAATGCCGACTTCATTTGAGACAATATTAATACTACTAAAGCGCCACTTCCTGCTAAACCATGTACCAATCCTACTCCAAATGCAGCTTTAAAATTTGTAACGTTTTCTTGGTGTTCATGTGAAAAAATATCTATTGGATGTGAGTGAGTGTAAGTATGTGTGTGTAAATGACTATGCTTAGTTCCATCTTTATGAGTGTGTTCATGGCTGTGTGAATAGGTGTGGCTATGCGTGTTTTTTTTGAATAATTTGAATAATCTATATATACCTAAAATTACGAGCATTAATCCAACACAAGCTTCTAAATAACTAAATATTTTTTCATGGATAATTAATTTAAAACCAATCATTAATATACCAATAAAAAAAATTGTTAGTGTATGGCCAATTCCCCAATATATACCGTCTTTAATTGCTTCTCTAATTTTATTTCGGTTTGAGACTAAATTATTTACTGCTAGTAAATGATCAACTTCGAATGCATGTTCTAAACCAGCATAAACTGTAATTAATATTTCTCCAATCATTTATAGATAATTAAAATAAGCAGCACAAGCTCCTTCAGATGAAACCATAGGCGCTCCAAGAGGATTAGAAGGATTGCATTTTTTCCCAAATTCTGGGCACTCATGAGGTTTTTTCTTACCTCTTAAAATTTCTCCAGCTATGCAATTTTTATCGGTTTTATAATCGGTTATTTTGATAGAAAATTTGACATTGGCATCATATATTTCATAACATTTACGCATCACTAATCCGCTGTCTTCTATTTTACCAACACCTCGCCATTCTTGTGTTCCGATTTCAAAAACCTGATTTACTATTTCTTTAGCTTTTACATTTCCTTCCTCTTTTACCAAACGCTTGTATTGATTTTCGACTTCATATTTTTCGTTTTCCAATTGTAATACCGCGTGGTAAATCGCTTGAACCATGTCGGCAGGTTCAAACCCAGAAACTACAATCGGAATTTTATATTTTTTGGCAATCGGATAATATTCTTCTAATCCCACAATCGTACAAACATGGCCCGCGCCTAAAAAGGCATCAATCGTACAAAATTCATCCGATAAAATCGCTTCCATAGCAGGTGGAACCAAAACGTGAGACACTAATAATGTGAAATTAGTTAACCCTAATTTTTGCGCATGAACCACTGCTAAAGCATTACTCGGAGCTGTAGTTTCAAACCCAACAGCAAAAAAAACAACTTCTCTATCAGGGTTTTTAGCGGCTATATTTATGGCTTCTAAAGGTGAATACAAAATACGCAAATCTCCACCCTCTGCCTTAGCCTGTAACAAACTTATCGATGAACCTGGTACTCGAATCATATCTCCAAATGAACACATAATCACGCCTTGTTTCATTAATTCAATCGCTTTGTCAATCAGCGAAATGGGTGTTACACAAACTGGACAACCCGGACCGTGAATCATCGTAACTTCTTTCGGAAGTAAATCCAACAATCCGTTTTTTACCAACGAATGTGTTTGTCCACCACAAATCTCCATGATGTTCCATGGTTTTGTAACGATCTTGTTTATCTCCGATATATAATGCTTTACCAATTCGGGATTTCGATATTCGGAAAGGTATTTCATCTAAACGATATTTAATAGTTCAATAATAAAAATTAGTGTAGAATTTGGCTGAATCATCGGTGGTGCACCAATTTCACCATAAGCCAATTCGTGTGGAATCGTAACTCGCCAACGCGAACCTACTGGCATCAATTGCAATACTTCTTGCCAACCTTTGATAGTTTGAGAAATTTTCATCTGTTGCGGGCCAGAATCTTTTGTAGAGTCAAAAACATTATTATTTAATAAGTATCCTTCATAAATCACACTGACTGTATCAGAAATCGCTGGAATTCTTCCTGTTCCTTTTTCCATAATTTCATATTGTAAACCACTTTCTAATGTTTTTACACTTGATTTTTCGGCATTTTTCATTAGAAAATCAGTACCAATTTTTGCATTTTTAACTTTCAATTCTTCTTGTAAAAGTGCCACATAATTATTGAAAATTTCGATAGAACGCTTTGGAGAAATTTTCGCACTTGCATTATCCAAAATCGACTGCATTCCTTCTACAAAATCTTCGTATTTCAACTCTTCAAATCCGATGTCTTTTAGACTCATTGCTAAAACAACTCCTGTTGAATAGGAGATTTTATCTTTTTCTTCAGTTTTACCAACATGTCCTAATAATTCTAAAATATCCATAGTTTTATTTTTTATAAATTTAAGTAATAATTCAATTGACCAAACGATATGTTTTCATCATTTGGCGATAGAACTTCATGGAAGTGTAATTTGTATTTTGATTTTAAATTATTTATTATCAAATCAATAAGTACAGAATTTTGAAAAACGCCACCACTAAAAGCTAACTCCTCTGCGTTTGAAAAAGTTGCCATCTTTTCAATACATTTAATCAATGTAAAATGAAAATCCAAAGCAATTTCTTCAATATCAATTTTAGTTTGAACTTCATTTATAATATTTTGTAACAATTTTTTTATTGAGACACAATCTGAAACCAATTCGTTTTTCAAATAATCTTTTGGTAAATAATTTTTATCTAAGGCTTTTTGAGCTAACTTTTCGACATACATTCCAGCTTCACCTTCAAAAGAAATCAGATTTTCATATCCCAACACAAAAGCAACCGCATCAAATAATCGCCCCATTGAAGATGTTTTTATTGATGCATTTTCGATTAATTTGGTGTAGATTTTCCATTCGTTTTCATCAAAATATTTTTGAAAAACAACATCATTTTCACTAATAGAAAGTGCTGAAATTATAGGGTTTTTCGACATCTTATTTCCTAAAATCCATGAAAAATAGTTCAAATGAGCTATTCGAGTGATTTTCTGGTTTTGATAATGAAAAAATTCGCCACCATAAATTTCATCTTCTGTTCCAAATCCAATACCATCCCATACAATTCCCATTATTTTCTTATCGGAATTCCAAAGATTTTTTTCACCTAAAATTGCAGCAAAATGAGCTTCATGATGTTGTACTTTCACGATTTTAGAACTCGGAAATTCTGCAATCTTTTTATTATTTTCATAATTTGGATGTTTATCAGCTACAATAACTTCAGGTGAAAAACTGAAAATATTTTGATATTTTTTTATGGTTTTTTCAAATCGATTAAACGTATCATAATTTCCTAAATCGCCAATATATTCACTAACATAACATTGATTGTTAGGCATAATAGCTACCGTATTTTTCAAATCGCCACCTAAACACATAATTTTTTGAGTATTATTTTTAGGTTTCTCAAATAAATAATTCGGAGCAAACCCACGCGAACGACGCAACACTATTTTTTGTTGATTTTGACTTGAAAATTTTATGACTGAATCGTCTTGAGGATGTTGAATTTGCATGGAATTGTGCAGAAAATAATCAGCAATTGGTTTCAATAAACTTATGGCTTCCGCTTCATCGGAACAAATTGGCGAACCATGAAAATTTCCGCTCGTTGCAATCAAAGGTTTATTGAAAAAATGAGATAGCAAGAATAAAGTTCCCGAATTGGGCAACATTGCACCAACCGTTTCTAAATTAGGTGAAATTTGTTTCAATGCTAAATCGTTTTGCTGTTTTACATTCAAAATAACAATCGGCGCCTCAGTTGATTTTAAATGATTTTCTTCGATTACTGTACAATTCAAATAGCTTGAAAGTTGAGAAAAATTTGGGAATAAAACCGCAAATGGCTTAGTGGGACGTTTTTTTCTATCGCGCAATTTTTGAACTGCTTCCGAATTCGTGGCATCACACATCAGTAAATATCCTGCGGTATTTTTTACGGCTACAATTGCGCCTTGATGCAGTTTTTCAGAAATTACTTCGAAGATTTGTTTATTTGAACCAGAAAATGCAATTCCTAAATTATCTGTAAACAAAATCTGGATACCACAACTAGGGCAAGAATTGGTTTGTGAATGAAAACGAATGTCGTTCGGATTGGTGTATTCTGCTTTACAATTCGGACACATTTTGAAGACATTGATACTCGTGTTTTCTCTTTCAAAAGGAAATTCTTGAGTAATCGAATAGCGTGGACCGCATTGTGTACAAGTTGTAAATGGATATAAATAGCGTGGATTTTTAGTGTCTAAAATTTCAGTTTTACACGATTCACAAATCGCAAAATCTGGCGTTAATGGTAAATCAATTACAATATTTTCTTTGGTTGGTTTGATGAAAAATGAATCGAATTGCTCTTTTATTTCAATTTCAGAAACTTTAATAGAATGAATTAGAGCACTTTTTGGAGGATTATTTTTAATAATATTTGAGAATTCTGAAACCAATTCAGGCTTTCCTTGAACCAAAATAATTACACCAAATTCATCATTTGATACACAGCCTTTCAAAAACATTTTTGTAGCTAAATTGTAGACAAAAGGTCGAAACCCAACGCCTTGCACTCTGCCCGAAATTGTTATTTGAAAAGAAGTATTCAAAGGAAATTATTGGTTTCTTAATTGGGTTATTAATTTAAGAATTTCTTCGGTTACTTTTTCAATTGCAGCATTCACTTTTGGAGAAAGTTGCATGAACATAGGCTCCATTTTAGAAATTGTAATAGTATAAAGATAAATTTCGGGCATTGTATTAAACATAGTTAAAATTTCAACCATATCTTTTAGTCCGAAATTATGACCACTTAAAGCGATAGGAAAATCATTAGAAAATTTGGGTTTTAAAAGGGTAATTGTTCCTTCTTCTTTTCCGTCCATTGTAGCGTCAACTATAATAACTTGTTTGTGATTTTCGATATACGGAATAAGTGTAAATCCACCTGTTCCACCATCTATGAAAGAAATTTTATCAGGAAATTTTTTAGCATCAATTTGGTTTATAAAATGCACACCTACACCTTCATCTCCCATCAAATAATTCCCAATTCCTAAAACTAAAATATCATTTCCGTCGGAATGAAATTCGTCTATTTTATGTTTTATTATTGTCTCTTCCATAGCATTTAAATTTAATAGCTAAATTCAATAATCGAAAAAAATTCCCTGATTTCCAGGGAATTTTTAAGTTAATTATTTTTTTTAGTGGTTTCTTCTTCTGTTGTTGATTCGCTGTTAAGTCTTTCTGAGCGTACAAATTTGTAGCCACTTATCATTGAAGACGATTCGCCTCGGCTTTCTAACCAATCGTGGAAAAAAACTAGATATACATGAATTACTGAGAATAAAATAAATCCCCACATAGTAATATGATGAATAGTCCTGATGATTAAATCTCCTCCAAAAAATTCAGGAACCCAAGCAAACATTTTTGGGAAAAACCATGTTGCAGTTGGAGCATACATTCCAAATCCTGTTAATATCATTAATATTGCCATAATGAACATAATTAAATAGGATACCGCAGCAATATTGTTATGTCCAACACTAATATTTTTAAAGTCATATTCTTTTTCTCTTTGTAGAAAGATGTCATATTTGATAATATGCCACATTTTGGAAAACCCTTTTTTATTAAAAGGGAAGAATACGCGCCAACTAGCATATTTATTACCCATAAAAGCAAAATAAACCCTCATAATAAGAACCGCTACCATTATATATGCAAACATAAAATGTATTTTACGGATTTCTCCAAACCAGAATTGATTCGTAGCTTCATTAGTTGATATAATTCCAGGAGGATAAGCAATTAGAAAGCCAGTAATTATTAAACCTAATATACTAAATGCATTTGCCCAATGAAATATTCTTATGGGTAGTTCCCATATATATGCTCTTTTATAATTGTCTGTTGGTGTTGTCATAATACTATGTTTTAGTATTAAATTGTACAAGTTGTAATATTGTTAACCTCTTTAATTATTTCTCCTTTTTCGTCATATAAGTGAACGGCACAAGCAATACATGGATCAAAAGAGTGAATAGTTCTAATAATTTCCAAAGGTAATTCAGGATTAGCTACAGGAGTGTTCAACAATGTAGCCTCATAAGGTGAACGCTGCCCTTTAGGGTCTCGTGGTGAAGCATTCCAAGTTGAAGGAACTACTTGTTGGTAATTTTCGGTTTTTCCATCTTTGATTACAATCCAATGGCTTAAAGCTCCTCGAGGTGCTTCTACCATTCCAACCCCTTTAGCTTCTTTTGGCCAAGTGGAAGTTTCCCATTTTTCCATATTAGCCATTCGAGTATCACCATTTTTGATATTAGTAATTAAATTATCAAAAAATTCAAGATTCCAATTTGCAACTAGTTGTGTTTCTAATGCTCTTGCTGCTGTTCTTCCTAAAGTTGAAAACAATGCTGCTGCAGGGACATCTAATTTAGTTAACGTTGCATCTACAATTTCTTTGTATTCTTGTCTTCCAGAAGCATAACCTACTAGCATTCTTGCAAGAGGTCCAACTTCCATTGCTTGGCCTTTCCATCTTGGTGTTTTGATAAAACTATACTTTTGATTTACATCTAAATGAGAATATGGAGGTTTTGGACCAGTATAGTTGATTTTAGTTTCGCCACTCCAAGGTTGTCTTCCAGTATTTCCATCACCTTCATAATCGTACCAAGAATTGTTAACATATTCTTCCACTGTTTTTAAATCTCTTAGGTCTAAATCATGAACTTTAGATAAATCTTTATTTAAAATTACACCTGAAGGAAATTTAAAAGTATCCTTATTAGTATTGTTGTATCCTTGCATTGGGAAATCACCAAAAGTCATAAAGTTGTGAAATCCTCCAATTGCACCCCAATCTTTATAAAAACCGGCAATAGCTATCACATCAGGGATGTATACTTGCTCAACAAAACGTTTTCCGTCTTCCAGTAATTGTCTAACATGCGCTAAGCGTTCAGTATTTAATCCGCTTGCGTCATCTAAATTTACAGCACATGCCATACCTCCAACTAAGAAATTAGGATGTGGATTTTTTCCTCCAAATATAGCATGGACTTTTACAATCTCTTTTTGCCATTCTAATGCTTCTAGATAATGTGCGGTTGCCATTAAATTTGCTTCTGGAGGTAATTTCATGGCTGGATGACCCCAATACCCATTAGCAAAAATTCCTAATTGACCACTTTCTACGAATTTTTTCAATCTTTTTTGTAAATCAGAAAAATATCCTGGGGAACTTTTTGGCCAATTTGAAATGGATTGTGCTAATTGTGAGGTTTTTACAGGATCTGCATTTAATCCACTAACCACATCTACCCAATCAAAGGCATGTAAATGATAAAAATGTACAACGTGATCATGTAGATATAGAGCACCAAGCATTATGTTTCTAACCATTTCCGCGTTTGGAGGAACAACAATTCCTAAAGCATCTTCAACAGCTCTTACTGATGTTGTTGCGTGAGTTGCTGTACAAACACCACAAGTTCTTTGAACAAACGCCCAAACATCTTTAGGATTTCTGCCTTTTACAATATTTTCTAAACCCCTAACCATAGTAGAAGATAAGAAAGCTTCTTTTATAGTTCCGTCAGATATTTCAACTTCTGCTCTCAAGTGTCCTTCGATTCTTGTGATAGGATCAACTACTATTCTTTCTGCCATTTTATTTCTATTTTAAGGTTTAATTTTCTAATTGTTTTTCATTAATAATACCTTGGTCTGCTCTACGTTTCAAATCATCTTTTTTTGCAATATTTGAGACTATAGCGTGTGCTCCAAGTCCAACAGCTACAGCTCCTAAAGCAACTTTTCCAAGGGTGTCTGCATCAGATTCTGCGCCAGCAACTTCTACGGAGGTGTCTCTCGTGTAAAAACTTCCTGCGTCCCAAAAATCTTTAGCACTACAGCCGATACATCCATGACCTGATTGGATAGGATAACTTACGCCACCATTCCATTTCATGTTACCACAAGAATTGTATGTACTTGGGCCCTTGCACCCAACTTTATATAAACAATATCCTTTTTTAGCATTTTCATCGTCAAAGTTTTCTGCAAATAAACCAGCATCAAAATAAGGTCTTCTGTAGCAACTGTCGTGAACGCGTTTAGAATAAAATGCTTTTGGACGACCTGCACTATCTAATTCAGGTAGTTTACCAAAAGCAACTACGTGAACTATAATTCCAGCCATAACCTCTCCAATTGGAGGGCAACCAGGAACGTTAATTATAGGTTTGTCTGTAATTATTTTATGAATTGGAACTGCTCCTGTAGGATTTGGTTTGGCAGCTTGAACACACCCAGAAGTAGCACAACTTCCCCAAGCAATAATTGCTTTAGCTCCAGCTGCTGATTCTTTTAAAATGTCAACTGCACTTCTTCCTCCTATACAACAATATTGACCGTCAGCTCCTAAAGGGACTGACCCTTCAACACAAAGAATATATTCTCCTTTGTATTTGTTCATTGTTGCTTGTTTTGCAGCCTCGGCTTGATGTCCAGAAGCAGCCATTAATGTTAAAGTGTAATCTAATGATATTTTATCTAAAATAATATCCGCAACAATAGGATGATCAGAACGAATAAATGATTCACTACAACAAGTACATTCTTGAAAATGTTCCCATATAACAGGTAGTCTTGGTGTTTTTTCTAAAGCTTTGGCAATTTGACCAATTGCAGAACTTTGAACACCCATATAGGCTCCAATATATGCAACAAATTTTAAGAAGTCTCTCCTGTCATATCCTTGTCTTTCAATACTTTGTAGATAGGTTTCGTTAGTTTCTTTCTTACTTCCCATATGGTTTGGTTTTAATGACATTAATATAATTAATTAACATTTTTACTAAAAAATTAACAATGATTAATCAATTCTATCAAAATTATAGTTCTTATTTATAATAAAACATGATAATTATCATGTTTTAAATTGACTTATTTAGCAAAATTGTATCCCTTTAAATGAATTAATATTTATATTTGTTAAACACTATAAATCAGCGATATGCACGAACTTTCAGTTGTTTCTTCAATTGTTAAAACTGCCGAACAGGAAGCACAGAAGATCAATGGTAAAAAAGTACTTGAGATTTATCTAGAAATTGGTAAACTATCTGGTGTAGAAATGGATTCATTTCATTTTGTTTGGCCTCAATGCATTACTAATAGTGTTTTAGAAAACGCAAAATTATTCATTGATGAACCATCTGGAAAAGCAAAATGTGTCGAATGTGAAACCGAATTTGAAGTAGAAAAACTCTATGATAGTTGTCCAAAATGTAATAGTCCGTTTAAAGAAATTTTAGTTGGAAAAGAATTAAAAATTAAGAAGCTAATTATAAAATAAAAACTATGTGTACCACTTGCGGATGCAGTTCAAATGAAAACGAAATACGATTCACAAAAATAGGAGAAGTTCATGCACATTCTCACGATGGACATTGTCATCATCACAATCATCATGATCACGATCATGAACATCATCATCACAACCATGATATCGATCACAACCACCAACATCATTCTCACGAAATTAGCGTGGTGCAATTGGAGAAAGATATTTTGCACAAAAACCAATTAACTGCCGAAAGAAATCGCGGTTTTTTTGAAGCGTTAAATATATTTTCCATCAATTTGGTGAGTTCACCAGGTTCGGGAAAAACTTCTTTGTTAGAGCGAACTATTGCTGATTTGAAAGACAAAGTTTCGTTTTCGGTTATTGAAGGCGATCAACAAACTACAAATGACGCCGATCGAATTCACAAACTAAATGTACCTGTAATTCAAATCAATACTGGAAAGGGATGCCATTTGGATAGCGAAATGATTGCTAAAGCTGTTAAAGAATTGAAACCAACACAAAATTCGATTATGATGATTGAAAATGTTGGAAATTTGGTCTGTCCAGCGATGTTTGACTTGGGTGAATCCAAGCGAGTGGTGATTATTTCGGTTACCGAAGGCGAAGATAAACCGTTGAAATATCCAGATATGTTTTATGGTTCCCAAGTTTGTATCATTAATAAAATTGATTTATTACCATACTTGAGATTTGATATAGAAAAATTAAAAGAGTCGGCTCGAAAAGTAAATCCGCATTTAGAATTTTTTGAAGTTTCGGCTACTTCTGGTGAAGGATTAGAACCTTGGTATAATTATTTAACCCAATCTGTAAATCAATAATTATGTGTTTAGCAGTTCCAGGAAGACTTGAAAGAATAACGACCGAACTAGATGAAACATTTCGTATAGGAGAAGTGTCGTTTGAAGGTATTACTAAAGAAGTGAATTTGACTTTGGTTCCAGACGCTAAAATCGGCGATTATTTATTGGTACACGTGGGTGCTGCCATTGGAATTGTTGATGAAGAAGAAGCCAAACGAACCATGGCCGTTTTGAAAGAAATGGGCGAAGATATTGTATAATATGAGTACGAATCCTTCAGCTTCAGAATCCATCAATTTACACCACGGAAGCGGTGGTGAACACATGACCAAATTGCTCAATGAAGTTATTTTAAAAACTTTAAGAAATGACATTTTAGATGTGCGTCATGATGGCGCTTTTATTAATTTACAAGGGAATTTGGCATTTTCTACTGATAGTTATGTGATTTCCCCAATCTTTTTCAAAGGCGGAAATATTGGTGAATTAGCAGTAAATGGAACAGTAAACGATTTATCAATGTGTGGTGCCGTTCCGAAATATTTGTCGTTGGGATTGATAATTGAAGAAGGTTTTGGCTTGGATGATTTCACAAAAATTATTCAGTCGATTAAAACTGCTGCCGATAAATCTGGCGTTTTTATTGTGACTGGAGATACTAAAGTGGTAGAACGCGGCAAAGGAGATAAAATTTACATCAACACTTCAGGAGTTGGTGTGGTACACGACAAAGCTGATATCAAAATTAAGAACATAAAAGAAAATGATGCTGTCATTATCAACGGTCCAATTGCTTCTCACGGAATGGCGATTATGTCGGAACGTGAAGGTTTGCAATTTGAGAGTGATATTGTAAGCGACACCACCAATTTGAATTATATCGTTTTTGATTTGATAGAAAAATTTGGCGATAAAATTCATTTTCTCCGTGACGCGACTCGAGGCGGATTGGCGTCTGTTTTGCACGAAATTACAACCGAAAGTAATTTAGGAATCGATTTATTAGATGAAAATATAAAAGTCGAAACCCAAGTAAAAAGTGCTTGTGAATTACTTGGATTGGACCCATTGTATGTGGCTAACGAAGGGCTTTTCACTTGTATCGTTGCGTCAGAAATTAAAGAAGAAGTTTTGGCCATATTGCAAAAAACAAACAAGAATGCTTCAATTATAGGTTCAATATCGTCTAATCATCCTTCTAAAATTATAATTGAAAGTGCTTTTGGCGGAAAACGTGTTGTAAATCCTTTAATTGGTGAACAATTACCTCGTATTTGTTAATAATTTAAAATAGAGAAATAAATTTCATAAGACGATATAAAATAGGCATTTCATTTAGATTTTCTACATTTGTACTCTATGAAATTATTTCCAAAATCATTACATGAGAAATTAAATAGTCGTATTGCTAATAATGCTTTGCGAGTTTTACCTGTTCAAAATAATTTGATAGATTTTTCATCTAATGATTATCTTGGATTTGCTAGAAATGAAGCTATTTTTAGTCAAACACATCAATTACTTTTAGAGAAAGAAATAAAAGTAAATGGTGCAACAGGTTCAAGATTGATTTCTGGAAACCATAATTTATATACAGAGACTGAAGATTTTATTGCTAATTTTCATCAAACAGAATCGGCTTTGATTTTTAATTCTGGATATGATGCTAATGTTGGCTTTTTTAGTGCTGTTCCACAACGAAATGATATAATTCTATATGATGAATTGTGTCATGCTTCAATTCGAGATGGGATTCAAATGAGCCGTGCAAAAGCTTATAAGTTTCAACACAATGATACAGAAGATTTAGAAGCATTGCTTTCAAAATTTCAAGCCGAAAATTATGTAATTTATGTGGTAACTGAAACCGTTTTTTCAATGGATGGTGATGTGCCAAATATTGAACAACTTGTTTTAATTTGTGAAAAATATAAAGCCTATTTAGTAGTTGATGAAGCACATGCCTTGGGTGTTTTTGGTGAAAAAGGCGAAGGTGTTTCTCAGTCTTTAGGTTTTCATAATGCTGTTTTTGCTAGAATCATGACTTTTGGGAAAGGATTGGGTTGTCATGGTGCAGCCATTTTAGGGAGCCAAGAATTAAAAAATTACTTGCTTAATTTTGCTCGAAGTTTTATTTATACTACAGGACTTTCTCCACATTCTGTAGCTACTATTTTAACGGCTTATAAGTATCTTACTACTGAAAAAGAGATAATTAATGATTTAAAAGAAAATATTCAATACTTTAACCAACAAAAAATGCAGCTTGGTTTAAAACCTTTATTTGTTTACAGTAAATCTGCGATTCAATGTGCGATTATTCCAGGGAATGAAAAAGTAAAAAACATTGCTTTTCAATTGCAAGAAAAAGGGTTTGATGTAAAGGCAATTCTTTCGCCAACTGTTCCTGAAGGACAAGAAAGATTGCGTTTTTGTTTACATTCTTATAATTCAAAAGAAGAAATTTTAAATGTTTTAACACAATTAAATCAAGCATTTTAAAATAATGGAAAAAGAGACTTTTACACTAATAGGAACATATCAATATTCATCAGAAGCGATGATTTATAAAGGTAGGCTGGAAGCTGAAGAAATAGAAGTTTACTTAAGAGATAACAATACGATTGATACAAATCCAATGTATAGTAATGCTGTTGGTGGTGTTAAATTATTTGTAAAGCAGCAAGATTTTCACAAAGCAAAATCAATTTTAGATCAAATCAGTAAATCTTCTTTAGATGATGATAATAAATTGATTCAATGCCCTAATTGTAATACTGCAGATGTAAATTTAATTACAACAATAAAGGACAAAAAGACTTTTTTAGGTTTTATTGCGGTGTTTTTGTTTGGAGGATTACCATTATTCGTAAATTATTTATATCAATGTAACTCCTGCGGATATCAATTTGAAACAAAAAACAGAGAAAAATGAAACTATTCATCACAGGAATTGGCACCGATGTGGGTAAAACAATAACTTCTTCCATTATTGTGGAAGCATTAGAAGCGGATTACTGGAAGCCAATTCAAGCAGGGGATTTAGATCATTCCGACAGTCATAAAATTCAAAAATTTATATCAAATCGTAAAACTGTAATTCACGAGAGTAGTTATAAATTAAACACACCTGCAAGCCCACATTTGGCAGCAAAATTAGATGAAGTTACGATTGATTTGAAAGCAATAAAAGAGCCCAAAACAAAAAACAACTTAGTGATAGAAGGAGCTGGTGGTGTTTTTGTTCCTTTAAACAGTAGTGATTGTATTATTGATTTAATTCAAAAGGATTATAAAGTAATTGTGGTTTCAAGGCATTATTTAGGAAGCATTAACCACACATTATTAACAATCGAAGCATTAAAAAGCCGAAAAATTAAAATCGCCGGAATTATTTTTTCTGGGGATGAAAATGAAGCAACGGAGGAAATTATTCTTTCCAAGACAGGTGTTACATGTATTGGACGAATTGACAATGAACCTTATTTTGACCAAAATGTAATTCGATATTATGCTGATAAATTTTATGATAATCTTATAGCATTATAAGTATTTATAAAAGGAAAAAAAGCCATATTGTTTATCTTTGCTAATTAATTATAAGAATAGCTAGAGTCTTTCTCTTTCCTATTTTTCCTATTTTTTTACAATGAACCTTTCTGAAAAAGATATTTTATATAATTGGCATCCTTATACCCAGCACAAAACAGCATTCCCTCATCCTGTAATAGTGAAAGGGGAAGGTGTATTACTTTGGGACGAAACAGGAAAAGAATATATTGATGCTATTTCCAGTTGGTGGGTAAATCCTTTTGGTCATGGTAATTCATTTATTGCAAATGCGATTTATAAACAGTTAACCACATTAGAGCATGTTCTTTTTGGTGGATTTACTCATGAACCTGCTATTTTGCTTTCTGAAAAGTTAGCCCAAATTTTACCACAAAACCAAAAAAAGTTTTTCTATTCTGATAATGGTTCAACCGCAGTAGAAGTTGCGCTCAAAGTGGCTATGCAATATTTTTACAACAAAGGAGACAAACGAACTAAAATTATTGCTTTTGAAAATGCTTTTCATGGAGATACTTTTGGAGCGATGGCAGCGAGTGGAATTTCTTTTTTTACAGAGGCTTTCATAGGTTCTTTACTAGAAGTAGTTCGTATTCCAGTTCCAACGCTTGAAAACGAAAAAGAGGTTATTGAAACTTTCAAAGAATTGGTTGAAACTAATGAATATGCCGCTTTTATTTTTGAGCCTTTAGTGCAAGGTGCCGCAGGAATGGTTATGTATGCGCCAGAAACTTTAGATGAATTAATTCGCATTTCCAAAGCAAATAATGTTTTTACAATTGCGGATGAAGTAATGACAGGTTTTGGTAAAACGGGTAAAATTTTTGCATGTGATTATCTTATCGAAAAACCAGATATGATGTGTTTATCAAAAGCATTAACAGGCGGAACAATTCCTATGGCGGTCACTAGTTTTTCGCAAGAAGTTTTTGATGGTTTTTATGCCGATGACACAAATAAAGCATTATTTCATGGACATACTTTTACAGCAAATCCAACTGGTTGTGCAGCTGCTTTGGCAAGTATTTCATTATTATTAAAGCAAGAAATGAAAGATAATATTCAGCAAGTAAATCTGCAACATAGAATATTTGAACAACGAATCAAAACCCATCCAAGAGTGAAGACGACTAGAGTTTTAGGGGTTATTTTTGCATTGGAAATTAAGGTAGAAAATGAGCAAGCTTATTATGGTGATTTACGAAATAAATTATATGCTTTTTTTATAGAAAATGGTATTATTTTACGTCCAGTAGGTAACATCATTTATATTTTACCACCCTATATTATTGATAATTTTCATCTTGAAAAAATATATGGTGTAATTGAAAAAGCACTAGAAGAAGTTTACTAAAACAAAAAATCCGCTTTATTGCGGATTTTTTTATTTGTATAGATTTTATTTTTAATCTCTTGATCCTAAAATTCTAACTGCCCAATATAATAAAGAGGCTAATGCTCCTAAAGCAGCAACAACATAGGTTCTAGCCGCCCATTTTAAAGAATCTTCAGCACCTGCATATTCTTCTTGACTTAACATGTTTTTGTTTTTTAACCAAGCCAAAGCTCTGTTACTGGCGTCATATTCTACAGGTAAAGTAATAAAACTAAAAGCAGTAGCAATTGCCATTAAAACTAATCCTGCAAAAGCAACATAAAAACCAATTCCAGATTTAGAAGCAAAACCTAAAATCAAACCTCCCATAATTAACCATTGTGACATGCTTGATGAAACGTTTACCATTGGTACCATTTTAGAACGCATGGTTAGCCACTGATAGGCTTGCGCATGTTGTACTGCGTGACCACATTCGTGAGCGGCAACTGCAGCTGCGGCAGCATTTCTTTGATTATAAACCGCCTCTGATAAGTTAACCGTTTTATTTACTGGATTGTAATGGTCTGTTAATTGCCCGGGTGTAGAAATAACTTGAACACCTCTAATTCCGTGATCAGCAAGCATTTTTTCTGCAATTTCGGCACCACTCATCCCGTTGCGTAAGATAACTTTTGAATAGTGTGCAAATTTGCTTTTTAAACGATTACTTACTAACCAACTCACTAGAGCAATAGCTCCAATCATTATATAATATCCTAACATAGTTTATGGATTTTAAAATTTAAAGTTATAATTTAAATATCAAATTGTGCGCCAATTTTGGTAAATGACAACTTGACATTTATTATACGTAAAAAGTGAAAAATGTTACAAAAAATCCCAAATTTTTAAGTTTGGGATTTGAAGTTTTAATTTTTAGAATTTTGTTGTTATCCCACCAAATTGATAATTTTACCCGGAACGATAATAATATTCTTTGGTGTATTTCCTGCTAATTGTGCAATTGTTCTTTCGTCTGCTAGAACAATTTCTTGAATTTGCTCTTTGGTTAAATCTAAAGGTAACTTAATAGTAAAACGCATTTTTCCATTGAACGAAACAGGATATTCTTTTTCAGATTCTACTAAATATTTTTCTTCAAATTTTGGAAAAGATACGGTTGCAATAGAACCATCGTGACCTAAACCACTCCATAATTCTTCTGCGATATGTGGCGCATAAGGAGAAACTAAAATGGCTAAAGGTTCTAAAATAGCTCTGTGATTACATTTTAATTGTTGCAATTCGTTTACACAAATCATAAATTGTGAAACTGACGTATTGAAAGAGAAATTCTCGATATCTTCTGTTACTTTTTTGATGGTTTTGTGTAACGATTTGTACATTTCTGCCGTAGGTTCTTCATCTTTAATTACCGAACCGTTGTCATCAAAATACAATCTCCATAATTTCTTCAAGAATCCAGAGACTCCTGTTATACCAGCTGTATTCCATGGTTTTGCTTGTTCTAATGGGCCTAAGAACATTTCATACAAACGCAATGTATCCGCACCATATTCATTACAAATATCATCTGGATTGACAACATTGTATTTCGATTTCGACATTTTTTCTACTTCGCGACCTACTATATATTTTTCATCTTCTAAAATGAATTCAGCATCTTTATAATCAGTATATAATGGATGTGATTTGAATTTTTCAATGTCTAATTCGTTAGTAACATCATTAATACATGATAAATCAACGTGAATTGGAGTTGTAACTAAATCAAAAGTAATATTTCTCTTAGTTAACTCTTCCTTGAGTAATAAAAATTGCGTACCTAACTCATTATCAACTTCAACATTTTTACCTTCATTTTTCAAATTAACAATGCTTCTAAATTTCATAAGAACTTCAGAATATTTCTTGGATAAGAAAACTGTTCTTGTTTTTTTTGTATCATCAATACTAACTGATGGAAGTCTATACACAAAAGCACTCATTCCCAAAATCATTCCTTGATTAATCAATTTCTTGAATGGTTCTTCTGTTGGAGCGAAACCTCTATCTTTTAAGAATTTGTTCCAAAAACGAGAGTATAATAAATGTCCGGTTGCGTGCTCGCTTCCGCCAATGTATAAATCTACGTTTTCCCAATATTTTAATGCTTCTTCATTCGCAAATTCTTCTTCGTTGTGTGCATCCATATAACGCATCCAATACCATGAAGAACCTGCCCAACCTGGCATCGTATTCAATTCTAATGGAAAAACTTTCACGTTATCTATCAACTCACAACTCACAACTCCGGACTTTTCAACGTCCCAAGCCCAAACGGTTGCGTTTCCTAATGGTGGTTGACCGTCTTCGGTTGGTAAATATTTTTCAACTTCTGGTAAAACAATTGGCAAGTGTTTTTTGTCAATCATTTGTGGTAAACCATTCACATAATATACTGGAAAAGGTTCTCCCCAATAGCGTTGGCGAGAGAAAACAGCATCACGTAAACGGTAATTTACTTTGGCATTTCCTGCGCCTATTTTTTCTAATTCTTCGATGATTTTCTTTGTCCCAGATTTGTAATCTAATCCGTTTAAGAAATCAGAATTTACTAATTCGAAACCGCTTTTTTCTCCAAAAGCTGCTTCTGAAATATCTTGATTGAAAATGTTCTTAATTTCTGGCATTCCGTTAGTTCCTTTGAAGAAATTCGCGAAAGCATAATCACGCTCATCACCACATGGAACCGCCATAACTGCTCCTGTTCCGTAACCAGCCAAAACGTAATCTCCAATCCAAACTGGAATCGGTTCTTTGGTAAATGGGTGTTCAGCATAAGCACCTGTGAAAACTCCTGAAATCGTTTTAACATCTGCCATTCTTTCTCTTTCTGAACGTTTTGCTGTAGCTTCAACATAAGCTTCAACTGCAGCTTTTTGTTCTGGAGTAGTGATTTGAGCAACTAATTCGTGCTCTGGCGCTAACGTCATAAATGTTACTCCGAAAATCGTATCAGGTCGTGTTGTGAAGACATCAATATAGTCGAAGGTCGAAGGTCGAAGGTCTAAAGGTTCAGTTTGCGTTTGACTTTCCGACTTTTGACTTTTGACTTTAAATGAAACCATCGCGCCAACTGATTTTCCAATCCAATTTCTTTGGGATTCTTTGATAGATTCACTCCAGTCGATAGTTTCTAAACCTTGTAATAAACGTTCTGCATAAGCAGAAATTCGCATACTCCATTGCGTCATCTTTTTACGAACTACTGGATGTCCTCCACGTTCTGAAACGCCGTTTACAATTTCGTCATTTGCTAAAACTGTTCCTAAAGCCGGACACCAGTTTACTTCAGTTTCTGCTAAATAGGTTAATCTATATTGTAAAAGTATTTTTTGTTGTGCTGACGATGAAAATGCTTTCCAATCTTCTGATGAAAATGGTGCGATGTTATCATCACAAACTGCATTTACATTGGCATTTCCGTTTTTTTCAAATTCTTGAATTAAAGTGCAAATGCTTTCTGCTTTATCCGAATTTTTATTGTACCAAGATTCGAATAATTGAATAAAAATCCATTGTGTATGTTTGTAATATTCTGGACTTGAAGTACGTACTTCACGACTCCAATCAAAAGAAAATCCGATTTTATCTAATTGTTCACGGTAACGAGCAATATTTTCACGTGTCGTTTTTTCTGGATGTTGCCCTGTTTGAATCGCGTATTGTTCAGCAGGCAAACCAAATGAATCGTATCCTTGCGGATGCAATACATTAAAACCTTGATGTCTTTTATATCTTGCGACAATATCGGAAGCAATGTAACCTAGTGGATGCCCAACGTGTAACCCAGCTCCCGAAGGATAAGGAAACATGTCTAATACATAGTATTTTGGTTTTTCTGAATGGTTAGATGCAGCAAAAGTTTGGTTTTCTGCCCAATATTGTTGCCATTTAGCTTCGATTTTTTCGTGGTGGTATTTCATGTCCGTTTTCTGTTATCGGTTTTAGCCGAAAAATAAGGTGCAAATTTACGTTTTAAATATCAAAGTTGAAAGGGTACAAAAAAGCTATTTCTTTTCTGCCTTTACCAGACTTTCAAACTCTTCTTGGGTTACTTTTTTTGAGTTACCTTTCGATTCGTAATAGTATTCTCTGGTTTCTGTATTGGTTTTTTCGTCAAAAATGATTTTTACTCCGTGCATTAATTCGTTTCGGTAGTTGGTTTCAACAGTGCCACCGCCATACATTTTATAAATGTATTTGATTTTTTTACCGTTTACATCATAATGTGTTTCACTGTTTGAACTTGCTTCGTCATCTTTTAAAGTGTAGAACTTATTGATTCCGACAGGAAGTTTTTTGTCGTTATACTTGTTTTCGTGTAATAATTTTCCTGTTTTATCATAATATTTTATGTTGTAAACACCAGTATTTTTGTCTCTTTCTTGAATATAAAATATGGACTGATTGGCATAATAAGCCGTTTCTTTTACCAATTCATCATTTTCGTATATTGCATCAG
This sequence comes from Flavobacterium sp., assembly GCF_035299005.1. Taxonomy (GTDB): domain Bacteria; phylum Bacteroidota; class Bacteroidia; order Flavobacteriales; family Flavobacteriaceae; genus Flavobacterium. The sequence goes on along the minus strand of NZ_DATGXL010000014.1, from coordinate 209,261 downwards.
ACGATTTTTGATTGTTGTCTTTATTGTATATAGTTAAGCCGTTTCTTTTGTTGTTTTTATATTCGGTTGAACTGGTTATTTTTCCGTTTTTATAGTTAATAGATATACCATTTAAACTATCGTTTTTGTAGTTTTGTTCACGTTCAAGTTCTCCATTTACGTTGTAGTTTTTCCAAGTTCCTATTTTTTGACCCAAATCATCATAATATTCTTCTTTGATTAATTTTTTGTCATTAGAATAGGTTTTGTGTTCTCCTATTTTTTTACCAAAACTATATTCATATTTTGAAGTGATTTCTCCCTTGGTGTTATAAAATGTTACCAATCCGTGTTTTTTGCCTAGATAATATGGAATCTTTGCACTTAGATTTCCAGTATCATAGTTGTATATTTTTGCTTCACCATGAATATCTCTGCTGTTCACCATGTTGTATTCAGCTATTAATTTATTATTTACAAAGCGTTGTACTTTGCCTTTTTTCATGTCATTTGGTAAAATAAAAACATCATTATCTTCATAATACTTTAGATTTCCTACTAAATTTCCGTTTACATAGTTTCCTTCTAATATTTTTTTATCTCGGTTAGGATATGTATATCTACGAATTCCATTTTTAAGATTTTCTTTGTAGTGTGTTTCAATAACTAAATGATATTCATCATCATAAATATTGTATACACCATTAGCTTTTCCGTTTTTAAAATCAATTTCTTGAAAAGTAGATCCATTTATATGATAGATTATTTTTTTACCTTCTAAAACACCGTTTTTATATGTTGCTTCGGAGTAAATTCTAGTGTTTACATAAATACTAACTGTAGTGATTCCAAGCTTGTTTTTGGTGATTTCATAACGAATATTATCATGTGAGTTTGTTTTCTTCAACATTTCAATATCCAATAGTTTAAACGATATTTCGGCGGGATTTAATTCCCATTCGTTATAAAAGAAATTTTCAACATTTCTAATTTCTGGCATTCTGATTTGATATTCATAACCATCATTTGGATACCAATCTTGAGCAACTGATGTGAATGTAACAAAGAATATATATAGGATAAAAAACTTTTTCATGTCTTAATTTTTATAGTATAATGTACCGTTTGCATTAGCATAACCTTTTAAATTTCCATTTTTATCTTTTAAAGAAATTAACGTTATTTTAGGTAACACTTTCGGATTAGATTCGGTTGTTTTTTTATATTCTAGTTTTGGATAATTCAAATAGATATCGCCAATTTCATAGTCGAAAATAGCATCAATTATTTCAATTTTATAAGTGTTAGTATTTTGGAAAATCATACCAAATTTATTGTCTTTTTTTAAGTGGTATAATTTAGTAACAGCGCTTGTTGATGAATATTGTGGTTGCTTAAACGCTTCGTATTCGGGTTTTAATAATTCTTGTCCATTCATTTGAACGATGCCGTATTTTTTGTCAATTCGAGATTGATAAGTAATGTTTCCTTGATTAGAATATAATTTTAAGGCGGTTAATTCATCATATAGAAAAGGAAAAAGCAAACCTTTGTTGTTGGAGTAAAAACTATATTTATAACGATTGGTTTTGTTTTCTTTTTTACCCACAATAAATACAATTTCTGCATTATCATTATAGTTATTTATCGTTACAAATGTTTTGCTGATGGTGTCAAATTCAATTGCTTTTTTTACATCTGAAGTAAATAAAACACCTTGTTTTCCTTTCTTTTTATACGCTACAAAATTTTGAAAATATTGTATGGTGTCGTTTTTCTTTACATTATTATAGTAACTTTTAATCTCAATTGCTGATACTGGAATTTTTAAATCTACCGTAGTAGTTATTTTTTTCTCTTTTGGGTTATACTGATTGGATGTTTCAAACACTAATTGATTATTTACAATTTTAAAAGAGTTGGAATAATATGTTAAAGGTTTGTAATTGCGCGAAGTATCTTCTTCTCTTGGAGCTTCAGCCACAACATCATAACTATAATCGCCTTTGATGTCTTCCATTACTACAACTTCATCACCACCATAGCTTCCAGAACCGCTTCCGTATTCATCATTATATTTATATGATTTTTCCATGAATCGTTTCAAGTAAGCGTCTTCAGATTTATATAATAATTTACATTTTACTTTTTCTTTTGGTAATTTTGAAAAATCCCAAGCTTCTGTGATTAAAGCCTCGTTTTCAGATTTTTTTGTGGCAAAAACAACACTTGTCATATTGCTTTGTTTGTCTAAAATAGTGATGGAATGGTAATCTTCATACAACCATTGTGCAATAGATTTATTTATATTATCATAAATAAAAATACTTTCTGTATAATCGGTATTTAAAATGTGAAAAGCGGTTATAGAGCCATTTATATTGTCAGAACTAATAATTTGAATAATAGGTTTTTTAAGAATTGATTTTCCTTCAGGCGATACAATATCTGTGCGTTTAGTGTTGCTGTCTTCAGAAATTAAAACATAATTTCCGTTTTTTTCATACACGTTGTCATAAATAGCATCAAATAAGACTTTTCCGTTGCTTATCAAACCTCTTTTGTCTTTTATTTTTGGAATCAGAATTTCATGATTTGTCGAGTAATCTTGTTGAAATTCAAGTTTGTCAAATTTAGGTTCGATAATTATTTTTCCTTCTGGATTGCACATCCCCCATAAGTTTCCATCACGATATGGGATTGCAATATCTTGTGCAGATAGCGAAAAATAATTTAGTAAAAAGGCAATAAAAAACAAATTAATTTTGAATGACATAACATATATATTTGGAAACAAATTTACAGATAATAAATACTAAAGTTAAAACTTTGTTGTTATATTCTGTGTAAACAAAAATTCTTTACTATTTTTACAGCTTAAATACACTTTTATGGCATCATCATTTGAAAATTACAACAAGCGACGTTTAATTTCGTCTTACTTTTCGGTAGTTTTGAGTATCTTTTTAGTTTTATTCCTTTTGGGAACATTAGGTTTATTTGTAATTAATTCTAAAAAAATATCTGATGATTTTAAAGAAAATATTCCAATGACTGTTTTTTTTAATAATGAAGCAAATGATAGTTTGTTGAATTCTTTTGATGTAGAAATGAAAAATGCGAAATTCATCAAAGATTATGCATTTGTACATAAAGACAGCGCTGCTAAAAACAACGTAGATATTGTTGGTAAAGATTTTATGGAGTTTTTAGGATTTAATCCGCTTCAAAATTCATTTGATATTCACTTAAAAGGAGATTATGTAAATGCTGATAGTATCAAAAAAATTGAGCGTACAATTCGTAAAAACGAAATGGTTACCGAAATTATTTATGACAAACAATTAGTAGATTTAGTAAACAACAATGTTAAAGAGATCAGTTTTTGGATTTTAATCATCAGCGGAATTTTAACGGTTGTTGCAATGTTGTTAATTAATAGTTCATTACGTCTTTCTGTGTATTCTCACAGATTTACTATTAAAACGATGCAGATGGTTGGCGCAACTAAATCATTCATTAGAAAACCTTTTATTTGGACCAGCATTAAATTAGGATTAATTGGATCTGCCTTAGCAATTATTGGATTAATAGGCGTTGTAATTTATGTGGATGGTTTGTTTCCAAGTTTAGGAATTGCTAAAGATTATACTTCTATTGGAATTGTGATTTTTGGGGTATTAGTAGTAGGAATTATTATTACTTCAATTAGTACTTATTTTGCAACACAACGTTTCTTAAACTTAAAAACAGATGACCTTTATTAGGCCTCAGTGAATTAAAAATAAAAAAATGGAAAATAATAACAAACCAGAATTTCTTTTTGATAAAGTAAACTATAAAATTCTTTTAATTGGTTTAGCGGTGATTGCACTTGGATTTATTTTAATGAGTGGTGGAGGAAGTGATGATCCAAATGTTTATAATAAGGAGATGTTTAATTTTAGAAGAATCCGTTTGGCTCCAACTGTAGTTTTAATTGGATTTGGAATCACGATTTATTCTATTCTTAAAAAAAGTAAATAGTGAAAATAGAATAGTAATTAGCTTTTTTTTACTCTTCACTTTTTACTAATCATTAATTACTATAAAAAATGGATTATTTACAGGCAATACTTATTGCAATTGTTGAAGGATTAACAGAATATTTACCTGTTTCTTCAACAGCACATATGATATTTACTAGTTCTTTTTTTGGGATTCAAGAAGATGATTTTGTAAAATTATTCCAAGTCTCAATTCAATTTGGTGCTATTTTAGCAGTGGTTGTTTTATACTGGAAAAAATTTTTCGATTTTTCAAAGATTAACTTTTACATCAAATTGGCTTGCGCCGTAATTCCAGCATTGGTTTTAGGAAAAATATTTGATGATAAAATAGATGCAATTTTAGGTAATCCTATTCCAATAGCGATTGTGTTAATTATAGGTGGAATTGTATTATTGTTTATTGATGGGAGATTTAACAATCCTACAATTGTAAGTGAAGAAGATATTACGATAAAAAAAGCCATAACTATTGGTGTTTGGCAATGTTTAGCGATGATGCCTGGAACAAGTCGCTCTGCTGCTTCCATAATTGGTGGAATGCAACAAGGTTTGACTCGTGAAACAGCTGCTGAGTTTTCGTTTTTTTTAGCAGTTCCAACTATGTTAGCAGTTACTACATATTCTTTATTCATAAAAACATATGAAGTTTCTCAATTAAAAGGATATGAATTGTTGACTCAATCAAATGATAATTTAAAACTGTTTTTTATTGGTAATATTGTTGCATTTATTGTTGCTGTTATTGCTATAAAATTCTTCATAGGGATTATTAAAAAGTATGGTTTTAAGCCTTGGGGTTATTATAGAATTATAGCTGGAATTATATTATTGGCTTATTTTTCATTAAATAAATAAGACTTTGAAAGTAGCAACAGATTTTTTAGAAGGAAAAGTTATTCTAATAGACAAACCCTTGACTTGGTCGTCGTTTCAAGCGGTAAATAAATTAAAATACATTTTAAAACGTAAATACGATTTACCAAAAAAATTTAAAATTGGACATGCGGGAACTTTAGACCCATTAGCAACAGGATTATTGATTATTTGTACGGGTAAATTCACTAAAAAAATTACTGAAATTCAGGCGCAAACTAAAGAATATATAGGAACCATTGTTTTAGGAGCCACAACTCCATCCTATGATTTAGAAACGGAAGTGAATGCTACTTTTCCAACAGTTCATATTTCAGAAGCTTTGATTCTAGAAACTACAAAACAATTTCTTGGTGAAATCGATCAAAAACCACCCGTTTTTTCTGCTATCAAAAAAGACGGAAAACGTTTGTATGAGCATGCAAGAGCAGGTGAAGAGGTAGAAATTCAAGCTAGAAAAACTACTATTTACGAGTTTGAAATTACCCGAATACAGCTTCCAGAAGTCGATTTTAGAGTAAAATGCAGCAAAGGAACTTATATTCGCTCATTAGCATATGATTTTGGTTTAGCATTGCAATCTGGCGGATATTTATCAATGCTTCGTCGTACGAAAATTGGAGATTATGATGTTAAAAATGCAGTTTCTCCAACAGATTTTGAAAAAGAAATAAATGATGAAAAATAAAGTTTTAATACTAATTCTTTCATGTATTCAATTTGGTTTTGCTCAAAATGTGAAACTCAAAACAGGTGATATTTTATTTCAATCCATGAATTGTGGACCGCTTTGCGAAGCTATTAATGAAGTTACAGCAGGTTATCAAGGAAAAGATTTTAGCCATTTAGGAATGGTTTATATTAAAAATGACTCTATTTTCGTAATTGAAGCTTCTGGAAAAGAAGTAAAAATCACTCCTTATGATACTTTTAAAACCTATACTACAGACGAAATGTTTGTTGGAAGATTAAAACGAAAATTTAGAAAATATATTCCAGAAGCAGTTTCGTTTTCATTGCAACAAGTTGGTGTTCCATATGATGACGAATATTTGTATGATAATGGAAAATATTATTGTTCGGAATTGATTTATGATGCATTTCTGTATTCTTACCAAAAACCATTATTTGAATTGTTTCCAATGACTTTTAAATCTCCAAAAAGCAATAATTTTTTCGAAGTTTGGGTAGATTATTATAAAGATTTAAAAATGGAAATCCCAGAAGGACAACTTGGTTGTAACCCTGGTGGAATTTCCACTTCAAACAAACTAAAAATAATCGGAACTTTACGCTAATACACTTTCAAATAAAGCAATAATCTCGTTTTGTATTTCTCTTCCTTTATCAAGTAAATACCATTTTTGTAATGCTATTTTTGCGTTTTCATCAACTATTCCATAGGTTGCTTTATAGTCAAGGATTAATTGTTTAGCACCATGTGGTCTTGGTCCCCAATCCACAATAATTTCTAAAGTAGTTGCGTCTAAAACTATTAATTTAGGAATTGCTCTACCACCATTTGTTAAAAATTCTTGCATTAAGGTGTCATTATCATCTCGTAAAGCAATTTTTAATGTTATTTTTTCTGACGCTTCACTCATTTTATAGATAACAGGTAAAATTTGAGCAGCGTCACCACACCAACTTTCTGCTAATACTAACCAAATATAGTTTTTGTCTAAATTTTCTAACTTGGTTTTTACTTCATCAGCAATAGTAATAGTTTTTTCTAAACGATTCATTCTTGCTTCATTCAATTCAGAATAGTGTAATAAATCTTCAGATTGTTCATGTCCTGTTGATTTCCCTTGAGCAATTAAATCAGTGGCTAAATTTCTGTATTCGATATAAGAAAAACTATTTTGTAACGTTTGTTGGATTGTATTTATCATCTTATTAACTTTATTTGGCAAATTTAAGCCTAATTTTGGAAATTAAATGTAAGAAATGTTACACATGGATTTAGCTTCAAGATCAATAGGATTAGCACTTTCGGGAGGAGGTTCAAAAGGGATTGCTCATGCAGGTGTTTTAAAGTTTTTGTCAGAACAAGAAATAGTGCCTTCTTGCATTTCAGGTTCCAGTGCAGGTGCTATTGTTGGAACTATGTATGCTTTTGGTAAAAAACCAGAAGAAATTTTAGATTTTTTTAAGTCAATCTACTTTTTTCATTGGAAACATTTTACATTTAAAAAAGCGGGAATAGTTGATTCGGAATCATTTAAAAAATATTTTGATGAAGTGTTTGGTGCTACTACTTTAGGGGAATTGAATATTCCAACTTATGTTACCGCTACCGATATGGTAAAAGGAAAACTCAAGATCTTCAATTCCGACACTAAAATTGTTGATGCAGTGCTTGCTTCTACTGCAGTGCCAGGAATGATTTCTCCCTACATTATTAAAGAAAAACTATATAGTGATGGTGGTATTTTGAATCATTTCCCGGCTGATTTATTACAAGGAAAGTGCGATTCTATTATTGGTGTTTATGTGAGTCCAGTTCAAAATATGGAAGCAAAACAATTGAGTTCAATAAAATCAGTCACTTATAGAGCTTTAGAATTATTAACAGCTAATTCTAATCTTCAAAAATTCAATCATTGCGATTTAATTATTGAGCCAAAAGAATTAACCAGTTTTAGCACTTTTGAAACTAATAAAAACAAAATGGATTTGATATTTGAAATTGGATATAATGAAGCAAAAAAAGCATTTGAAAATTTGTCTTTATAATTGTTAAAACATTTTTTTTAGAAAAAAGCTATTTAACTATATTTGCACAACAAATCAATACAACAAAATGAAGTACAAAAGAATTCTTCTAAAATTAAGTGGTGAGGCTTTAATGGGTGAAAGACAATATGGTATCGACCCACAACGTCTGGCTGAATATGCTGCTGAGATAAAACAGATTCACGATAAAGGCGTTGAAATTGCTATCGTTATTGGAGGCGGAAACATTTTTAGAGGTGTAGCTGGCGCAAGCAATGGAATGGATAGAGTGCAAGGAGATTATATGGGAATGCTAGCAACAGTTATTAATGGAATGGCACTACAAGGCGCATTAGAAGAAGCTGGAATGCAAACGCGCTTACAAACAGCTTTAAAAATTGAAGCAATTGCAGAGCCATACATCAAAAGACGAGCTACTCGTCATTTAGAAAAAGGAAGAATCGTAATTTTTGGAGCAGGAACAGGCAATCCATATTTTACAACAGATACTGCGGCCGTTTTAAGAGGGATTGAAGTAGGTGCTGATGTAATTTTAAAGGGAACTCGTGTTGATGGTGTGTACACTTCCGATCCAGAAAAAAATGCAGACGCTGTTAAATTTGATTATATCTCATTTGAAGATGTGTTAGCAAAAGGATTAAATGTAATGGATACAACGGCTTTTACATTGAGTCAAGAAAATAAATTGCCAATTATTGTGTTTGATATGAATAAAGATGGCAATTTATTAAAAGTATGTGAGGGAGAAACTATCGGAACAACAGTAACAATATAAAGTACGAAGTACAAAATTAGAAGTACGAGGTAAAAATTTAAAGAGATGACAGAAGAAATTAACTTTATTTTAGACAGTGCAAAAGAAGCTATGGTAGGTTCTGTTGTGCATTTAGAGAAAGAATTTTTAAACATTAGAGCAGGAAAAGCTTCGCCTCAAATGTTGGGTGGTGTTTTTGTAGATTATTATGGTTCACAAACACCATTATCGCAAGTTGCAAACATTAATGCTCCTGATGCTCGTACCTTAACGGTTACGCCTTGGGAGAAAAACATGTTACATCCTATTGAAAAAGCAATTATGGTTGCTAATCTTGGATTAAACCCAATGAACAACGGAGATAATATTATCATCAATATTCCAGCATTAACAGAAGAAAGAAGACGCGATTTAGTAAAACAAGCAAAAGCAGAAGCGGAAGACGCAAAAATTGGAATTAGAAACCATAGAAAAGATGCTAATTCAGATATCAAAAAAGAAGAGAAAGATGGAACAGCAGAAGATATTTGTAAAAAAGCAGAAGAAGATGTGCAAAAACTAACCGATTCTTTTATCAAGAAAATAGATGAACTTTTAGCCGTTAAAGAAGCTGAAATCATGAAAGTATAAATTTAAGTCCCGATTAACACTCGGGATTTTTTATTTTAAATATCTTTGTGAAATACTTGAAAAAACTTACATGAAATATTTTTGGCTTTTTTTGTGTTTTATCTTGACTAATAGTTTGGTAGCACAAATCAAAATAAAAGGACAAATTATCGATTTTGACAATGCAGTGCCTATAGCATTTGCTTCTGTAACTTATAACAAAACTACTATAACGGCCGATTGGGAAGGTAAATTTTCAATAGAAATAAAAGACATTAAGCTTCCTATTAAAGTAAATTATAAAGGATATTATGAAAAAGTTGTTTATGCTTCAAACACTACTTCGCTACTTACTATTAAATTAATTACAGATTTAAACGATAAAAAAGCAGAAGTATATTCTGAAATAGAAGTAAACAATATTATAAAAAAGGTAATTGAAAACAAAAAAAGTAACGATCCCGTTAAGGCATTATCTAGTTTTCAATATAAAAATTATGAGTATTTACAAGTAACGGCTAATCCAGACAGCATTTCTAGTAAAATAGATACCATTTATAAGAAAAGGTTTCTTAGAAAGCCACTTATGAAATTAGATTCTACTAATTATAAATTTAAAAAAGTAGTAGAAAAACATCATTTATATCAAACTGAAAAAGTAAACTTAATTCAGTATTCAAATAAAAAAAGTAAAGAAACTATTCTAGCGACTAGAATGGCCGGTTTTGAACAGCCTTTGTATGAATATTTAGGTTTAAAATTGGTTTCATATTCGGTATATGAAAATCCGTTTGAAATATTAGAAATTCCGGTTCAAAATCCAATTTCTAATTATGGAAGAAGATTGTATTCCTATAAGCTTATTGATACCGTTTCTATTCAAGGTAGAAAAGCTTTTCGAATTTATTTTCAACCTAAAAAATTAAATGCAAATAGACTTAGGGGTTTGTTATACATCGATACTGAGACATACGCCATTTCAAAGGCATATTATCGTATTTATGGAGTAGTAAACATTAATGCAACCTATACATTTAATTATTTAAAAGAGCATAACATTTGGTTTCCAGAAAAACGCTCTTTCAAAGTATTGAAAGGAAATAACTATGAGGATTTGAATATTTTGGGAGGAACCATTAAGTTTACATCTTCTCTAGAGAATATTGAAAGTAAAAATGCCACCGATCAAGCCTATTTACATATAGAATCTACACCTTATGATATTGAAATCAATCAACCAGTTACTATAACAAAACCAAATGTAAAAATTGAAGTTCCACAAAGCAGTTTGAAAAAACCATCGGAATATTGGAATGCATTTACAAAAGATACACTTGATAAAAGAAAACTAAGAACATATACCTCAATCGATAGTTTGTCTTTGTCAGAAAAAATAGAGCATAAAGTTTTTTTAGGAAAAAAAATTATTAATGGCTATTTTCCAGTTTCAGTTATTGATGTTGATTTGAGAAGTATTGTTAAGTACAATAATTTTGAAGGTTTTAGGTTAGGTCTTGGAGGTGTAACAAACGATAAATTATCACAAAAGTATAAAGTAGCATTTTATGGAGCCTATGGTTTAAAGGATGAAGAAATTAAATTTGGAATCACACCTTCTTATTTAGCACATAAAAACTCAGAAACATGGGTAAGTGCTTCTTATTCTGATGATATTAGTGAAATTGCACAAACTAATTTTGCTACTGATTCGAGAAGGTTTAAAATTTATGACCCGCGACCAATTAATATTTCTACTTTTTATAACAATAAAGTGGGTTCTGTTTTTGTAGAAAGTAAAGTCTTGCCCAAGACCACAAGTTATTTCGCTGTTTCACAAAGTCAAGTAAAACCTTTGTTTGATTATACTTTTGTAAACAATGGCGTTTCGTATACTGATTACACTATTACCACGCTTCAATTGGGTTTTCAATGGAACCCATTTAGTAATTACATGCAAACACCAATGGGGAAAATTGAAATGGAAAAGCGTCATCCAAAATTTTCTATACAATACACACAAACATTACCCGACATTTTAGAAAATGATTTTGAATTTTCTAAAATAGATTTTAAAACCTATTATGAATTGCCTTATTTGTCAGGTCAAAAGAGCACTATTTTATTACAAACAGGAATTGCTTTTGGAGATGTTCCTATAACACATTTATACAGTATTGTGCCAAATAATTTAAATCGCGATGCTATTTTACAGCGAATTACTTTTGCTGGGAAAAATAGTTTTGAAACCATGTATTTTAATGAATTTTTCTCAAATAAATATGCGTCATTGCAATTGAAACATACGTTTAATAAAATTAGATTGGGCTACAAAATTAACCCAGAATTTACTGTTGTGACACGTATGGCTATTGGTTCTAATAACAAAAACAATCAGCACCTTGGAATTGCCTATAAAACAATGCAGGATGGTTTTTTTGAAAGTGGAGTTGAGTGTAATAAACTGTTCAAAGGTTTTGGTTTAGTTGCATTTTATAGATATGGTCCAAACCAATTGGCAAACTTTGAAGATAACATCGCAATAAAAGTTTCTTATTATTTGGATTTAGGCTTTTAAAATTAACTTAAATCTTACACTCTAAACCAATAAATTAAGCAAAAATACATACCTTTGCACCCTAATTTTTGAGAGATGTTAAAGTGGTTAAGCACCAGTTTTTGGGATTTTATCGCCAGTAAAATACTAAGAAATAAAATAGGATTATTAATTTTAGTTGCCCTTTTTACCCTTTTTATGGCTTCGCAATGGAAGTACATAAAGTTTACCAACACAGAAGCGAATCTATTACCAGCTTCTGAAAAAGCCAATATAGAATACAATTCGTTTTTAGAAAAATTTGGAGAAGAAGGAAATCTAATTGTTGTAGGAATACAAGATAGTCTTATTTTTTCGCCAAAAATATACGCTTCTTGGGAAAAATTAATGCTTCAGTTAAAACAAAACAAAGAAGTTGAGGTAATTATTTCTTTAAATGATTTAAAAAGATTACAAAAAAACGATAGCTTATCCACTTTTGAATTGGCTGCATTACTTGATTCTTCAAAAACAACTGATGCTACTTATTTAAAAGAAAGAAAGAAAGAATTACTTACTAAAATGCCTTTTTATGAAGGATTGTTGTACAATAAATCTGGAATTATTCGTTCTGCGATTTATTTGGATAAAAAAATTGTAAACACTCCTGAACGAAAGAACCTTGTTCTACATAAAATTATTCCAGCTATTGAAGCTTTTGAAAAAGAAACAAAAGTAGATTTACATGTTTCAGGAATGCCTTATATCCGTTCTTTAAATTCAGAATATATAATTAGTGAAATCAGCTTATTTATTGGTGCAGCACTTGGAATAACCTCATTGATTTTCTTTTTCTTTTTCCGCTCTTTCAGAACCACTTTAATTTCAATGTGTATTGTAATTGTAGGGGTAATGTGGTCTTTCGGATTTTTAGGGTTATTGCGTTATGAAATTACTGTTCTTACCGCTTTAGTACCAACTTTAATGATTGTTATTGGAATTCCAAATTGTATTTTTCTAACAAATAAATACCATCAAGAGTGCAGAATTCACGGTAATCAAGCCAAAGCTTTAGTGCGTGTAATTACAAAAGTTGGAACACCAACACTGATTACAAATCTTACAACTTCTTTTGGATTTGCAACATTTATTGTAACTAATAATGAGTTGCTAAAAGAATTTGGAGTAGTTACTTCCATTAATATTATAGCATTGTTTTTCTTGTGTCTTTTTGTAATTCCTGTTGCTTATAGCTATATGTCTATTCCTAAAGAACGTCATTTAGATCATTTAGAAAGAAGTTATGCGGTAAGTTTTTTAAATTGGATTCAAAAAACAATTAAAAGCAAGAGAACTATAGTTTACATAGTAGCAATTTCGTTATTAGCAACAGGTATTCTTGGGATTTTCAAAATGAGAATTTCTGGAAGTTTGATAGAAGATATGCCTAAAAAAGCTGCTTTTTATGATGATATTGTGTTTTTTGAAAAAGAATTTGATGGCGTAATGCCCATTGAAATTATGATTGATACCAAAAAGAAAAAAGGTGTCATGAAATTAACTACTTTGAAAAGAATGGATGAACTTCAGGAAATTATAGACTCTATTCCTGAATTGTCAAAACCTATATCTATTGTTAATTTAGTAAAATATTCTAAGCAAGCTTACTACAATAACAATCCTGAATATTATGAATTGCCAACTTCGCAAGAACAAGCTTTCATTTTGTCATTTGCAAAAAATTCGGTAAAAAACAGTAAGGATAACATAATGAAAAGTTATGTAGACGAAACAGGTCAATATACCCGAATTACCACATTTATAAAAGACGAAGGAATCAATAATTTAGACGCAATAGAATCTAAATTACAAGCAAAAATTGATGAAATTTTCCCAAAAGAAAGGTATGAAGTTTCAATAACTGGAAAAGCAGTAGTATTTCAAAAAGGGACAAAATATTTATTAGATAATTTACTTCAATCTTTATTGTTATCGGTTTTCATAACGGCTTTGTTGATTGCTTTTATGTTTCGTTCGATTAAAATGATAGTTGTTGCTTTAGTGCCCAATTTATTACCATTATTAATGACTGCAGGAATTATGGGTTATTTTAATATTCCATTGAAGCCATCCACTATTTTAGTATTTGGAATTGCATTTGGTCTTTCGGTAGATGATACTATTCGCTTTTTAGCAGAATATCGACAAGCATTAACAAGAAACAATTGGAAAATTAAAAAATCTGTTTTTGCTACCATTAACGAATCTGGGTTGAGTATGTTTTATACTTCAGTCGTTTTGTTTTCTGGTTTTTCGGTGTTTATGTTATCTAGTTTTGGTGGAACAATTGCTTTAGGAGGGTTGGTTTCCATAACATTATTGTTTGGAATGTTGTCTAATTTAGTACTCTTACCATCGCTGGTTTTAACATTGAATAAAACATTAGCTAATCAGCAAGAATTTGTAGAACCAACCATTAATATCTTAAGTGATGAAGAAGTTGGAGAAGTAGAAAAAATTGAATTTAACGAATTTGATGAAGAAGATTTTGAAGAAGAAAATTCAAACGAGAAATAGTATATTTGCATTATATAATACATAAAAGAAATGAAACATTCAAAAATCATAGACCTTTTAAACAGCACGAAAACATTACATGAAGTAACGGCAAAAGGTTGGGTTAGAACTTTTAGAAACAATCAGTTTATAGCTTTGAACGATGGTTCAACCATTCATAATATTCAGTGTGTTGTAGATTTTGAAAATACACCTGAAGAAATCTTAAAAAGAATTACTACTGGTGCGGCTATTTGTGTTACAGGAACCTTAGCAGAAAGTCGTGGAGCAGGCCAAAAAGTAGAAATTCAAGTAACTAAATTAGAAATTTTAGGTGATAGTGATGCGGAAAAATTCCCAATGCAACCTAAAAAACACTCGTTAGAATTTCTACGTGAAAACGCTCATTTACGTGTGCGTACCAATACTTTTGGAGCAGTTATGCGTGTGCGTTCAACACTAGCTTTTGCAGTGCACCAATATTTTCAAGAGAAAGGTTTTTTCTATGTAAATACACCTATTATTACAGGTTCTGATGCTGAAGGTGCTGGAGAAATGTTCCAAGTAACTTCATTACCAGTTGATGGTTCTGCTCCAAGAAACGATGACGGAAGCATCAACTATAAAGAAGATTTCTTTGGAAAACAAACAAATTTAACTGTTTCTGGTCAATTAGAAGGTGAAACTTTCGCTATGGCTTTAGGTCAAATTTATACATTCGGACCAACATTTCGTGCGGAGAATTCTAATACGTCTCGTCACTTAGCAGAGTTTTGGATGATTGAACCAGAAGTTGCTTTCAATGATTTAGCTGACAATATGGATTTGGCGGAAGATTTCATTAAATACGTTATCAAATATACAGTTGATAAATGTGGAGATGATTTGAAATTCTTAGAAAGTAGATTGTTAGAAGAAGAAAAAGCAAAACCACAAGCAGAGAGAAGCGAAATGTCTCTTTTAGAAAAACTAAACTTCGTATTAGACAACAACTTTAAACGTGTTTCTTATACTGAAGCTATTGATATTTTAAAAGATTCTACACCAAATAAAAAGAAAAAATTCCAATATATCATTAACGAATGGGGTGCTGATTTACAAAGTGAGCACGAACGTTTCTTAGTGGAAAAACACTTTAAATGTCCAGTAATTTTATTTGATTATCCAGCGAAAATCAAAGCATTTTACATGCGTTTGAACGACAATACTGAGCCAGGAAAAGAAACTGTTAGAGCAATGGATATCTTATTCCCTGGAATTGGAGAAATCGTTGGAGGTTCACAAAGAGAAGAGCGTTATGATGTTTTAGTAGAAAAAATGAAAGCCTTAGGAATCGACGAAGAAGAACTTTGGTGGTATTTAGATACGAGAAGATTCGGTTCGGCAGTTCACTCAGGTTTTGGATTAGGTTTTGAAAGATTAGTGCTTTTTGTAACCGGAATGACAAACATTAGAGACGTAATTCCTTTCCCAAGAACACCGCAAAACGCAGAATTTTAGAATCTTGTTAAATTGTTTAACTGTTGATTTGTTAAATCGTAAATTTGATAAACAACTCAACAGTTAAACGATTAATCAGTTAAACAAATAAAAATTAATGTTAAAACACAGTTTACAATTCAAATTATCTCAAAAATTATCGCCTCAACAAATTCAGTTGATGAAGTTAATTCAATTGCCTACACAAGCATTTGAGCAACGTCTTCAGGAAGAATTGGTTGAGAATCCAGCTTTGGAAGAAAGCAGTAAGGATGATAATTATGATTTAGATGATTATGAGGTAAATTCAAATGATGATTACGACGATTATGACAACGAACATATCGATGCGCAAGACATCAACATAGATGAGTATTTAAGTAACGACGAAACACCTGATTATAAATACCAAACCAATAACTACAGTGATGATGATGAAGATAAATCATCACCATTTGCTGCACCAGTGAGCTTTCATCAAGATTTAATTAATCAGTTAAATACTTTTATTTTAACGGATGATGAGCGCGATATTGCCGAATTCCTAGTTGGAAGTATAGACGATATGGGTTATATCAGACGAACTACACAAGACATTGTAGACGATATGGCCTTTACCCAAGGTATTTATACTGATGAAACAACTGTGGAGCGAATATTGCATCTGGTGCAAGAATTAGAACCCGTTGGAGTAGGAGCACGTGATTTGCAAGAATGTTTACTATTACAACTTAAACATAAAACACCATCAGATTCTATAACATTGGCTATTCATGTAATTGAGCAACAGTTTGATGCATTTAGTAAGAAACATTACGATAAGTTATTGCAAAAGTTTGATGTTTCACAACAACAATTAAGAAAAGCAATTGACGAAATCGAAAAATTAAATCCAAAGCCTGGAGGAAGTTTTGATGGCAATCAAAAAATGGTAGAACATATTGTTCCCGATTTTACGATTCGAATAGTGGATGGTGAATTAGAACTGTTGTTAAACGGAAGAAATGCTCCAGAATTGCACGTTTCTAAAGATTATCAAGAAATGCTGCAGAGTTATAAAGACACTTCTGATAAGTCGAGCGCACAAAAAGATGCCGTTCAATTTATCAAACAAAAATTAGATTCAGCCAAATGGTTTATTGATGCAATTAAACAGCGTCAGGAAACATTATATGTGACCATGAATGCAATTATGTTTTATCAGCAAGAATATTTTTTAGATGGAGAAGAAACTAAACTTCGTCCGATGATTCTAAAAGATATTGCCGATATGGTTGGATTAGATATTTCAACAGTTTCGCGTGTTGCCAACAGCAAATATGTGGATACGCCTTATGGTACGAAGCTAATTAAAGAATTTTTTAGTGAATCAATGACGAATGACCAAGGAGAAGAAGTTTCTACTATAGAAATTAAAAATATCTTACAGCAAGTAATTTCGGAAGAAGACAAAAGAAAACCTTTGCCAGACGATCAACTGGCTGAAATTTTAAAAGAAAGAGGTTATCCAATTGCTCGTAGAACCATTGCAAAGTATAGAGAACAATTGGATATTCCAGTAGCGCGATTGAGAAAGAAGATATAGACCATTATGGACTTAAAAAAGCTTTTACCGGTATTCTCTTATATTTTTCATCCTATATTTGTTTCAATATATGGTACTTTGTTTTTCTTTTTAATCACGAGTAACTTTTATTATGATTCTCAAATTTACATTACTTTACTACAAGTCACTATTTTAACTTTGTTATTGCCTTTGTCGATGTATTTTTTATTTCGATTACTTGGTGTTGTAAGTTCATTCACAGAAGCCAGTTTAACAGAACGACGCATGCCAATTGCGGTTCAAGCCATTTTGTTATTTGTGTTAATAAAGTATAGTGTTTCAAAAGAAATATTTACAGAACTCTATTTTTTCTTTTTAGGTGGATTATTTAGTGCTGTGTTGGTTTTAGCATCAGTTATGTTAAAATTCAAGGCCAGTTTACACATGATAGGTGTTAGTGCGTTAACAGCTTTTGTTTATGGATTGAGTGTATATTATCAACTACCTTTTGTGAATTTAATTGCCTTTTGCATTGTTTGTATGGGATTAGTAGCTTCTTCAAGATTATATATGAAAGCGCATACTCCAATTGAATTAATCGCAGGAATTGCTATCGGATTACTTCCACAAGTGTTACTTTTTAAGTATTGGTTATAAAATATAAAACTTCAAACCAATATTTAAGGCAGTAACATTATTTTCTACAGCTGTTTTGTTTTTGTCAAATATTGGGTTTAACCCATAATAAATATACGGATTCCAAGTATTGAATCCAAAAGAGACATAAACGCCATATTGAAATTTATTTAATACATCTTTAATGTTTTCACTTCCATTTCCAAGTGTTGTAGATTCATAATTAAATTTTCCACCTAGTAAATAACTTGCTTTGAAACCCGTGTGAATACGCCAAAACTTATGACTATCAGGGGAAGCATTACGCCATCTAATTTCTAAAGGCATTTCAAGATAATGTAAAATCATACGACTTCTTACAATACCAGTTTCTGGAGTAGGCGAATAAGGTGAAACCGTCTGAATTTCTATATTTTGTTTTAAATCGTTATAAGAGTAGCCTAATCCTGGCGCAATAGACCAATGACGGTTTTTTGTAATTGGAAAATCCCTAAAAACACCAGCAGTTAGTCCAGCCGAAAAAGAATATTGACTAAAATTATCGGGTTTATTTTGCAAAAAATTATAGGAAACAGAAAAGTAAATTTGATCTTCTCTAAACAATGAATCCGCCACTTTTACATCGGTTTGCGCAAAACCAATTGCAGTGTATAAAAAAAGTACGATGTAGTGAAATTTCTTCATGTCTTTACCTTAAAATGAAAATCAGCAGAGAGGAAGGGATTCGAACCCTCGATACAGTTACCCATATACAAACTTTCCAGGCTTGCTCCTTCAACCACTCGGACACCTCTCTAAAATCTATGTAAAATAATGCAAAAAAATAATGGAATAAAAATTTTAGCTCATTTATTACTGCATTTCTCCTCGAATAGAGGTTTCAAAGATTGTTTTGAAAACAGAATTGGCTACATTTTGACCAAGTAAATACATCAGTTTCGTAATTGCGGCTTCAGTGGTAATGTCTTTTCCAGAGATAACGCCAATGGTCTTCAATTGCGTGCTAGTTTCATAATTTCCCATGGCTACACTTCCACCACTGCACTGTGTTACGTTAATGATGTGGATATTGTTTTTGATGGCTTGTGCTAAAGCATCAACAAACCATTTTTCAGTAGGTGCATTGCCTGAGCCATAAGTTTCTAAAACAATTCCTTTCAAATTTGGAATGGTAAAAAAGGAAGTCAATACTTTTTCATTCATACCTGGGAAAAGTTTCAAAATAGCTACATTATCATCAAAAACGGTGTGTACTTTAAGTTTTTTATTTGATTTGTTGGTTAAAATCAAATCAGAGTTTACTCTTAAATGTACACCTGATTCGGCTAATTCAGGAAAATTTGGAGAAGTGAATGCATTAAAATGTTCAGCACTTATTTTAGTTGTTCTATTTCCACGGTATAATTTGTACTCAAAATACAAACACACTTCTTGAATTACAGGTTTTTTATTGTTTTGCAATGAGGCTACTTGAATAGCAGTGATTAAATTTTCTTTAGCGTCAGTTCGTAAATCACCTATTGGCAATTGTGAACCTGTAAAAATAACAGGTTTAGCTAAATTTTCTAACATAAAACTCAATGCGGAAGCACTATAAGACATGGTGTCAGAACCATGAAGCACTACAAAGCCATCAAAATTTGGATAATTTTCTTCAATAATTTTAGCTATTTTTTGCCAACTCAAAATATCCATATTAGAAGAATCAATAGGAGTTTCAAAGGAGATGGTTTCTATTAAACAGTCTAAAAGTTGTAATTCTGGAATTCGATTCAGTAATTCTTTAAAATCAAATGCTTTTAAGGCACCAGTTTCAAAATCCTTCACCATACCAATGGTTCCACCGGTATAAATTAGCAATATTTTTGCTTTATGCGATGTCATGGGTGTATTTTAGTTTGTTCACCACAGGATTGGCATACATAGCTAAAAATCCTTCTTTCATAGTTTCATTTTCAGCATCAATGCGCATTTCTAATCTTCGTTCAAATAATTGACGCTCTTTTTCATCATATAAATGCGTAAATTTTGAGGTTTTGTACAAGATATCGTAAGCAATAAAATTGGTTGGCCACAGCTTGTACGATTGTAAAATAGAATCGTCTATTACTTGTGCTAATGCTTGAATTTGCTTGTTGTTATTGTCGGTTTCGGCTTTAATTTTTTCATATTCGTTTTCTAAAACATCACCGACATGTATGTGTATACGTTTCTTTTGACCAATAATGCCACTTAAAAGCGTTATGAAATCTTCGTTTTTTTCTTTGATATATACTTCGTCTTTTGAAAGTGCTAATAGTTGTGGCATTTTCAAAGCATCTGTTGGGTCATATTCATAGGAAATAGAAACAGGAACAATTTTTAATTTCTTAAAGAAATCCATTACTTTTTCCTCGTCATTTGCCATTGCTAGCATCTTTAATACACCTTGATGGGTAGCATCATTTCCGTCTTTTGTTCTTCCTTCTCGTTGAGCAATCCAAACCGAACGATTTTCTTTTGACAATAAATGATACATGTATTCTGACATCAGCTTAGAACTTTGTAATAATTCTCTTGGTGATAATCCCCTTTGAACTAAAAAGTTACGATTTAGTTTTGACAATTTTAAAAGAAAATCTTTTTGTACTAAATTATCTCCAATGGCCGAGGCTGTCATGACTAATCCATGATCAAACAGCGATACATTTAATAGAGAAGTATCTAAAATGATATCACGGTGATTTGAAATGAATAAATAGGAAGTGTTAGGTTCCAATTTTTCAAAACCAGAAGTAGATAAACCTTCTGAACTTCTTTCTAAAACGCGTTGAATAGATTGGTACACAAAATTAATCTGGAAATCACGAATAGAATGAGTTCTACTCAATTGTTCTTTCCAAACAGATTCTTCCATTTCTGGAAAGGTAAAATCCATCATAGCCTTCATCATAGGATGATTTAACGAAGATTTTAAAGCTTCGTTTACTTCTGAATCATAATACGGACGAATAGAATCGAATTTTGTCATGTTAATTTTGAAAACAATGCACAAATGAACAAAAATTTTATGACTTGTCCTTTAATTTTGAATTAAATTCCGAAAATTTGTTGTGAATTTTCTGTCGTAATTTTTGCAATTTCGGATATCGGTAATTGATAAATTTCAGCCAATTTTTGTGCAACTAGCAATGTATAACTACTCTCGTTGCGCTTTCCACGATAAGGAACGGGTGCTAAATATGGCGAATCGGTTTCTAAAACAATGTGTTTTAAATCAATTTCATTCAAAAATTGATCAATTTTTCCGTTTTTGAAAGTGGCTACTCCACCAATTCCTAATTTCATTCCTAGAGAAATTGCTCTTTGGGCTTGATTCAAATCGCCTGTAAAACAATGAAAAATCCCGAATAAATCTGTTGATTTTTCACTTTCTAGGACTTCAAAAACTTCATCAAAAGCATCTCGGCAGTGAATATTAATCCCTAATTTATACTTTTTCGCTAATTGAATTTGGTGTTTGAAAGCGTGTTGTTGTTCTTTTAAGAAAGTTTTGTCCCAGTATAAGTCGATTCCAATTTCGCCCACAGCGTAAAATTTTCTTGAAGCCAACTCTCGTTCCACGTGTGCCAACTCATCTAAATAGTTTTCTTTCACATACGTAGGATGCAAGCCAATCATTAGAAATACATTTTCGGGATATTGTTTTTCTAATTTATACATTTTTTGGGTATAATTTGAATCAATTGAAGGGACAAACATTCGTGAAATTCCTGCATTGATGGCTCTTTGCATCATTTCATTCCTGTCTTGATCAAATTCTTCTGAATATAAATGGGTGTGCGTGTCGGTAAGTATCATTTGTTGGTTGGATTACAAAGTACAAAGTTAGAATAAAAGTATTAAGATTAAAGAATTAAGAATTAAGACTGAAATTTTTATATTTTTGAATTATGGAAGATTTGCAATATTTTTTAAAAGAGAAAGAATATAAAAAAGTAAAATTTAAGGTTTTAAAAACCCAACATTTATTAATTACTGCAAAGGTAAATTGCATTAAGGGTAATTTTATTTTAGATACAGGTGCCAGTAATAGTTGTGTAGGGTTTGAATCTGTTGAACGCTTTTTTTTAAATGCACAATTTTCTGAAACTAAAGCAGCTGGGGCAGGAGCTGTTGGTATGGAAACTCAATTAGCTAAAAATAATCATATTCAATTAGGAAGCTGGAAGAGTGACAATTTCCATTTAATTGTTTTTGATATGAGTCATGTAAATGAAGCTTTAATACAATATAAAACTAAACCGGTTGATGGTATTATTGGTGCTGATGTTTTGCTAAAAGGAAAAGCAATTATTGATTATAGTAATCATTGTTTGTATATGAAGTGAATTAACCATAAAGAAAATCTAAAATTCCAAACTCTTTTGGAATTTTAGATTTTAAAGTTCAATTTTTAAGTAAAATTCACAATAGTTAATCATCACTTATAACTACGTTGAAGTCTATTTCTTTATATGTCAAGGAATCTCTGATGCTAATTCTAGCTAAATTAGTGGCATCACTTCTAGAAAAAAGAAAAGTTTTAATGCAATCATTTTTAATTCCTTCAGGATATTTATTATACTCTGTAAATAGCGAATCAATGTCTTCAATACTATTTTTTGAATCTTCACAATAAATCATCATATTAAAAAGATCAATATAATTTTCAAAGGTCTTTTTCAATGTATTTTCAAACCTTTCTTGATTTAATTTGTTTTCCTTTACAATTCTTGCAACTTCTTTTTTATACTCAAAAAGGTTTTTACCTTTTATATTTTTTAAAGCTTCAATGTCGACAACAATAATTTTAGTCTCATTTTTTGAGTAGATAGTTTTATTCACTTTTTCTAAGAGACTGTCAATTTTTATTGTTGTTTCTGCTTCTTCTGAAACACTAAAAAAGCGTGCTTTACCATTGAGTGACATTATTTTTTTAGATTTTTTACTTTTTGTAAAAGTTATCCAAAATTCACTGTTTGCTTGAGTTAAAAAATATTCAGGTTTAATTTTATGATGTGTTTCATCAGTTGCATAAGCGTCAATAAGTTCACATCTGTTTGTGTTATTCGGGAAATTATCAATCCTTAACTTTATCGTATGATTAATAACGTCACTTGTGTCTATATCGGTTCTATCGTATACAACTTTTACCTCTTGACTTTGTACATTATAAGTAGATAATAAAATTAAAATGATTAACTTTATTAGAATACTTTTCATATTTAAATACAAATTTTTAAAAATGACCCGTTGCTATATAAAACATTAGCCAACCCATACATCCAATTGCTAACCTCCAAATCAACTTCTTCAATAAACCGCTAGACATTGATTTTCCTTGTTCAAGATATTCGTCGGTTTTTTCATTTGCTGTTCCAACTTTTTTTGATAATTTGGTTCCAGCAACAGCGCTTAATGATATGATGTAAAGAATTCCAACCCAAGCGGCATTGATAAATCCTAACGCCATCATTATCATTCCTATAATCGATAAATTTTCCATTTTGTTTTTGTTTTAAAATTAATCCCAAACAACATAAACTATGAAGTTTGGGATTAGAATCTGTTTTAAAAATTATTGCTTTATACTCTTTAAAAAAGTTTGCATATAAGTATCTATAGATTGTGCTGTTTCTGTGCCTCTTCCAATTTCATTGCATATCATTAATACTATATCTGGGTTTGTAGGATGGTTAAGAATATAGATTCTGAATTGTCCTACATCTTTATAAGTTTTTCCATCTTGTCTTCCTGTATTGTACAAACCAGATTGAAATGTGTATCCTTTCATATTTCCAAATTCTACTTTTTCATATAAACTCATTAAATCTTTTGATTTCACATCTTTGTTTATAAAATAATCCACATTTTGTATTTGTTCATCTCGGAAAAGTACGCAGATATGATACCAAGGTAAATTATATTTTTCGAAATCATATTCATGGATTTTTTTTACTTTATCATTATTTGAATGATAAGTAACTCTATGAATGAAATCTTTAGCTAATTCATCAACCGTCAAACCTGGATGTGCAGATTTTTCGAATGCATAAATTTTATAAGTTTCTTGATTTTTGTGTATTTGGTAGCCAACTTCTGTATCACTCCTGTCTGTACTTCCTGTCTGGCTGGTATTGATATCTTCTTTTATATTCGTTTTATCTACAGTTAGATCAAGATAAGGAAGGTATAGATTTTTTGGTTCCCAAATAGGCACATTAAAGTAAATTGGTTCTAATAATTGAACTTTTGGTCCATATTCTTTATATCCGGTTTCTTCTCTAACCCAAAATCCTATTTCAACTTTTATCGTTTTTTGTTTTTCTACTCCATTTGCGCCATTTAAAATCCATTCAAGTGTATTCCCTCTATTTATAAAATCTTTGCCTTCAAAAACACTAAATTTTTTTGTTATAGGTGTATTCTTCATAAAATCTAACATGGCAGTATAGCCTTCTTTTTGAAGACTCCAACTATTTATGTAGGTATTAGAATTATCTGAAAACTCTACATACAGATTTGTATAACCAGAATAAACGGTTACGCTTTTGGCTTTTTTGAAACTAACTTGTAATGTTGCTAAGTCCTTTTTAGAAATCGTAGCACCAGACTTTACTTCTTTCCCATTAATAAATGCTGATAATTGAGCTTGAGAAAAAGTAAAAGAAAGTAATGAAACTAATAATAGTAAGCGATTGATTTTCATAGATTGTAATTGTGAAATGAAATTAATTTGAATCCTTAATTAAGCTGTTGCTTGAGATTTTTTCAAGTATAATTTGTAGCTCATAAAAGCACATCCTGAGCATACTATAAGACCAATACATGCAATTAAAGCAAGAGATTTAGGATTTGCGCCTGAGAATGTTCCCTCTTCCATGTATGGTGTAATAGCCCATAGAACTATTGACAATACAGCAACAAGAATACTTAATTTAGAAACAAATTCTTTTTTCATAAATGCTACTACAACCATTACAAAAGCAAGAACAGCTAATACAATGCCTAATTTACCCGCATACAAAACTTTCCATTTTGCAGGTGTACTTTCGATAATTTCTAAACTTTCTTTTATTTGTGGGTCTTCAATTTTAGTAACGTCAATTCCGTCTTTTTTTAATTGATCTATTTGTTTTTGTTCGTTTTCTACTAAACGATACACTTCTTCCAGCTTTTCTGAATCACCATCAGTTCCCATTCTGTTTTCAATGTTTTTAAATAAAACTCCTGCACAAAAACCTCCTACTAAAAAGGCTAAAATCATAAAAATTAAAGATAATACTCTCATAAATTTGTTTGTTTAAATTGGTTAATAAAATAAGTTTGATTTTTTAAGAAATGCTTTCAATCAATAAATGAAACATTTCGTTTTATTGTTTAATGATTTTTGCTGTTTTCACTTCATTATTAGAAGTTACTTTTGCAAAATAAGTCCCAGCAGATACATCTGTAAAATCTATTGAAGTTTCATTGTTGTTTACAAGCTTTGATAAAACTTCTTGGCCTAATAAATTGTATATAGAAACAGTAGTAATTTCTTTATCAAATGAAAGGTTTAAAATATCTTTTACTGGAATTGGATAAAGCTTCAAATTTTTCATTGAGAATGATTCCGTAGTAAGCATTTGGGTTGTAAACGAACCTCCGGAAACCCAATTGGTTTGTGTTTGTCCACAATTAGATTTTACCCAAAAGTAATAAGTAGTGTTTGGTGATAAGTTGTTTAAAACAGCAAAGGTATCTGTCGTCGTTCCTGTGATTGCATTAGCAGAAAATGGATCGTTGATAGTACTGTAACAATATACATAGCCATTGCTTGGTGTAGGTGTAGCTTCTACCCATGCAATGTTATTTGAAGTTGAAGTTAAACCATCATAAAATAATTGTGTTGGTTCGTTACATCCAGATGCTGGATATGTGGTAAACGAACCTCCGGAAACCCAATTGGTTTGTGTTTGCCCGCAATTAGATTTTACCCAAAAGTAATAAGTAGTGTTTGGTGATAAGTTGTTTAAAACCGCAAAGGTATCTGTCGTCGTTCCTGTGATTGCATTAGCAGAAAATGGATCATTGACAGTACTGTAACAATATACATATCCGTTGCTTGGCGCAGGCGTTGGGGCTACCCATGCAATATTATTAGAAGTTGATGTTAAACCATCGTAAAATAGTTGCGTTGGTTCGTTACATCCAGATGCTGGATATGTGGTAAACGAACCTCCCGAAACCCAATTGGTTTGTGTGTTACCACAATTTGATTTTACCCAAAAATAATAGGTAGTGTTTGGCGATAAGTTGTTTAAAACCGCAAAGGTATCTGTAGTAGTTCCTGTGATTGCATTAGCAGAAAATGGATCGTTGATAGTACTGTAACAATATACATATCCGTTGCTTGGCGCGGGCGTTGGGGCTACCCATGCAATATTATTAGAAGTTGATGTTAAACCATCGTAAAATAGTTGCGTTGGTGCGTTACATCCAGATGCTGGATATGTGGTAAACGAACCTCCCGAAACCCAATTGGTTTGTGTTTGTCCACAATTTGATTTTACCCAAAAATAATAGGTAGTATTTGGCAATAAATTATTTAAAACCGCAAAGGTATCTGTCGTCGTTCCTGTGATTGCATTAGCAGAAAATGGATCATTGACAGTACTATAACAATAAACATAGCCATTGCTTGGCGCAGGATTTGGTGCCGTCCATGCAATATTATTTGAAGACGAAGTTAAACCATCATAAAATAGTTGCGTTGGAGCATTACAAACTGAAATTGTAGCACATGTAATAGATCTTACTCTGTTTGTGTTTTGAGTTCCACAACTAGAATTGGCATTCAAATGGTATCTAACTACTCCAGAGGTTGAACCAGATAACCAAGTTAAAGGAGTTAAACCACTGGCTAAAACCGTTGTTCCAGTAGCATTAGTTATTGTAATAAAATCTGTAGAAATTGAACTAGTAAAAGTATATTGTTTATTTGACAATACATTTACATTTGAATATTCTCCCGCATAAGCATCTGCAACGATTTGTTCTGTATTTCCTGTACAAGCAGGTGTAAAAGTTGCATCAGGATATAATCCATAAATTGCACCGTTACAAGTTAATGCAGGTGGTGTAGTAAAATTACCACCAGAAACCCACACACCAGTTGTAGCTCCACAGTTAGAGCGAATCCAGTAGTAATAGGTAGTACCTGCCGCAACGTTTAAATACATAGTGGTAGTTAAGTTAGTTGTACTAAATAATGTAGGAGTAGAATTTGCAGTAGGAGCGCTATTTGTTGTAACGATATAAATATCATAATTAGAAGAAGGTACCGGTGATGCAGCCGTCCAAGTGATTTTACAAGAATTGGATGTTATATTTGACACAGCCAAATTTGAAGGTGGTACGCAATTTGATGCATCTGCACATCGAATATAGCGAGATCTGTTCACTTGTTCACTACTACAATTAGTATTTGAATGCAGGTAATAGCGGATAACGCCTGTGGTGCTACCAGAATCCCATATTACTGGTTGTGTTCCGCTTGCATAAACAATAGTTCCATTTCCATTAGTAATTGTAATATAATCAGTTGCTACTGAGCTCGAGAACGAATATTGTTTGTTTGCAATTACATTCACATTGCTGTATTCACCTGTCCAACTTTGGCTGGTTATTGTCTCATAGTTTCCACTACAGTTTGGGGTATAGGTATTAGCTGGAAATAATCCATTGGTTGCAGTAGTACATTGCGCAACAGCATTAGGAATTAAATACAAAAATGCCAATAGGCAGAATAAAGTAATTCTTTTTTTCATTTTCAGTTTTTGATGATTTTGAAGCTTAATTTGAATAAATTTCCATCAAAACTATGAGATAAGAAGTACTAGACCAATTTATATATTGGACTATTTATAAATAATCAGAAGATTTAATAATGTTTATTTAACTGATTAACAAACACTTAATCTGTATTTTCTAGTTTTTCAATATAATAATTTGGAGTGAGCCCTGTTTGCTTTTTAAAAACGCGAACAAAAGTATTTGCATCTTTATAACCAACTTCTTCAGCAATAGCTTGCAATGTGTATTTACGAAAATAAGGTGCGTCAACAAGTTTTTGGAGTACATATTGTATTCTCAATTCTTGTGTGTACTCTGAAAAAGTTTTTTGGATTACCTGATTGAAGTATTGTGATAAATAAGCTGTATTTGTATTTAATTTTTTGGCAACAAAAGCCAACTTGAAATTAGGATCTAAAAAAGCCTCTTTTTGTTCTAGTTTTTTTAAACCAAACGCTAATTTTTCAATAAGCTCATTATCAATTATTTGTTTTGGTTGTGTTTCGGTTTTGATGATTTGTGTATTGTTAATTTCTGAGACTTTAGATTCTCTGAGGTTTTGAATAATTTTTAAAAAACGATGATGCTTTTCTTTCAGAAGTTTGTGATAATAATAAAAACTAAAAATGACTAATGCTAAAATTGCCAAAATACTAAAAAGAGAAATCTTGAAATAATTCTTAGACGCAATGATTTCATTGGATTCTTTTTTTATAATATTAAGATCGTAATTGTGAAGAAAATTTAAGGATTTATTTTTTATTCCTCCTATTGATTGAATTAGCTCTAAGCTTTTTTGAGCATAGATATATGCATTTCTATTGTCATTTTTTTTACTATAACATTGAGTCATAATGTTATAAGCCATTAAAAGATTTTCTTTTGAAACTTTAGTTATTTGGTAGTTTTTTACATATTTTTCACAATAAAAAAGAGCTGAATCAACTTGCTTTAAATGATGAAAACAATCGGCCATTCCTAAATCAAATAATTGTTCTGTTCTTATATTTTCATGAATTATTGGATACTTTTTTCTCTTTCTATACAAGGATAATGATTTAACATAATTTCCTTCCAAGGCTGCACTTTTTGCTTCCCGCATGCTTAATAATGCTTTTGTATATTCAGGGTAAAAATTATCTTGTAGCATCATTTTTGCAGCTACATTAAAGTAATAGTTTGCTGAATCCAAAAGAAGAGTTTTTTTTGATTGGATATAATACTTTTGATAAGCTTCTCCTATCATATTATATTTATCTGCGAATAATTTTTTATTCATTATTTTTTTTTCGCCCACTCCTAATTTTAGATGAGGTGTGGTCTTCAATTCTTTTTTTAGTAATGCAATCCCATTAACGTAATCACCCATAGCTACTTTTATTGAGCCGTATTGTTCGTTAAAATGATTGTTTGGTACACTCGCTTTATATTTATCAAGATAAAACAATGCCGTGTCGTATTCTCCTAAATTTTTATGGATATAAAAAAGTTTGTTAACACACATTCCAAGCAAATCTTGATACACTTTGCTTGATTTATCCATCTTACTTTTTTCGATGCTATCTATAAGTATGATAAGAAGTTTCTTTGAGTAAGTAAACTCTGATTTATTGTAAAAATAATTGGCTACGTAATATTTGCCATAAAAGCTAAACAATTCTTTTTTAGATTTACTAATTTTTAAAGCTTCGGTATAGGCTTCTTCTGGATTTGAAATAAGTTGTTCTTGGATACTTCGAGTTTTTTTAATTTCTGATTCATTTAATTCTTGAGCAAACGTCAAGAAAAAAAATAATAGCATTATTATAGAATAAATAAATTTATGCATTTTGAAAAAACTGAAAAATTAAACTAAAGCTTTTTTGATGCGCTAAATTAAATAATAAACTACAGTTTTTTGAATTATATCTAAGAATAGTTTTTTTATTATTGGCATTTATTTTTTAAATAAAAATCCCACTTGGTTTATTAGGATTTTTATATGATACTACTTATGTGATAAAAAATAGAGCATTTAAACTGTTTTTTAATTCTTTTTAACAGATTTATTTATATTGACGCAACTTTTTAACATTTGTTCAATCTATTATATAAACAAAAACAAATATTATGAAAAAAGTATTAAAATTTAAATTCGTTTATTCAATAGTTGCTTTTCTACTATTGAGTTTATTTGTTACTAGTTGTAACAATGACGACGACAATAACTTGCCAAGTGCAGCAGAACTTCAATCTCTTAGAGATGATGCTTTAAGCTCTATTACACAAAATTTTCAATTTATTGCAGAATCAGGTGTGGCTAATTTTACTTCAACTAAAGGTGTGTCTATTTCTATAGATGGTAATTGCCTTACTTTAAATGGAAATCCAGTTACTGGTACTGTTGATATAGAATTTGTTGAGATTTTTGATGGCGGAACTATGCTTGCAACAAATTTTACAACAATGGGAATTACGCCTGGTGGAGACAAAGCTATGCTGGTTTCTGGAGGTGAATTTTTTATTAATGCAACAAAAAACGGACAACAATTAGCAATTACATGCCCTATTACGTTAAACATTCCAACTTCGTTAACTGACGCTGGAGGTGATTCTGAAATGACTTTGTGGAATGGAATTGAAAATGACACACTTGGAATTGTTTGGGAAGAACAGGAAGACGCAGCTGGAGGGGCTGGAGGTGTTTTTGTAGAAGGTCAAGGCCCTAATGCTACATATTATGCATTATTAAATAATTTTGGATGGACAAATGTTGATAGATTTTATAGTGATCCAAATCCAAAAACAACCATTTTGGTATCGGCTCCTACTGGATATGATAATCAAAATTCGGCGGTTTATTTACATTATGACGGATTAGGAAATGGACTTGCTCAATTAGATACATATGATGATGTTACCGACTTATTCTCTGAACATTATGGGCAAGTTCCAATTGGTTTAGCATGCCATATTATTTTTATTACTGAAGATAATTGGCAATGGCGCTATGCTATTAAAAGTGTTACGATAACGGCTAATGCAATTTATAGTTTTACACTTTCTGAAACTGTAGTTGGCTCTGAAGCACAATTGATTGCTGCAATAAACGGTTTACCATAAAAAAGTAGTTAAAGAAAAAATCCCAAATTCATATTGAGTTTGGGATTTTTTTATTTATAATCTGAAATAAATTCAGTTTGACGAAGTAATTATAATTCTAATGCTTTTTTCACATTACCACCCATTAATAATTCTGCTGGGTTTTCTAAAGCTTCTTTAACCGCAACTAAGAATCCAACTGACTCGCGTCCGTCAATGATTCTGTGGTCGTATGATAATGCAACGTACATAACGGGCGCAATTACTATTTGACCGTTTTTAACGATAGCTCTTTCTACCACATTGTGCATTCCTAAAATACCTGATTGTGGAGGATTAATAATTGGTGTAGATAGCATACTACCGAAAACACCACCATTAGAAATTGTGAATGTTCCACCTGTCATTTCATCTACAGTAATTTGTCCGTCACGAGCTCTAATAGCCAATCTTTTGATTTCTGCTTCAACACCTCTGAACGATAATGTTTCTGCATTTCTCATAACTGGAACCATTAATCCTTTTGGGCCAGAAACTGCTACCGAAATATCACAGAAGTCATAAGAAATTTTCTCTTGACCATCGATCATAGAATTTACATCTGGATACAATTGTAAAGCACGAGTTACCGCCTTAGTAAAGAACGACATAAAGCCTAATCCTAAACCATGTTTTGCTTTGAACTCTTCTTTATATTGATCACGAATAGCATAAATTGCTGACATATCTACTTCGTTGAAAGTAGTTAACATCGCCGTTTCGTTTTTAGCAGAAACTAAACGCTCAGCAACTTTTCTACGTAACATAGAAAGTTTTGTTCTTTCTGTTCCACGATTTCCTCCTGTTGGAGTTCCCATTGATGGTACTGCATTTACAGCGTCATCTTTAGTAATTCTTCCACCTTTACCTGTTCCTACAATTGCAGAAGGCTCGATGTTTTTTTCTTCTAATATTTTTCTAGCTGCTGGAGATGGCGCTTGAGTTGCATATGTTTTCTCAGCTACTGGAGCTGCTTTTGGAGCCTCAGCTTTAGGTGCTTCAACTACTTTTGCTTCTTCTTTTGCTGGAGCTGCACCACCTTCTGGTTTTGCTGCACCTGTATCGATTAAACAAACTACAGCACCTACAGCTACTGCATCACCTTCTTCTGCTTTTAATGTAATGATTCCACTTGCTTCAGCTGGTAATTCTAATGTTGCTTTATCTGAATCAACCTCAGCAATCGCTTGGTCTTTTTCTACATAATCACCATCTTTTACTAACCAAGTAGCAATTTCTACCTCTTTAATCGATTCCCCAGGAGAAGGGACTTTCATTTCTAAAATCATATCTTTTTATTTAAAAAGTTTACCCCTCGACAAGCTCAGGGTGATAATTGAGTTGTTTTTTTTATTGAAATAATTTTTTATCAAAAACCATTGCGATAGCGTTAGCATGGCGTTTTTTAGAACGTTCGTAACTACCTGCAGCTGGAGCACTATATGCTTTTGGTGATGCTAATCTTAATTTTACTAAATCAAAATTCATCAACATATAACCATAAGCTCCCATGTTTTTAGGTTCTTCTTGTGCCCAAACATAATCATCCACATTTGGATAACTGTCAATGATTGCTTTGATTTGGTCAACCGCTAATGGGAATAATTGTTCTAAACGAACCACAGCCACATCGTTTCTGCCTAATTCAGCACGTTTTGCAATGATGTCATAATAGAATTTACCGGTACAGAAAACCAATGTTTTAATAGCTTTTTTATCTGTTACGTTTGGATCATCTAATATTTCTTGGAATTGTCCGTTTGCTAAATCATCCATCGAAGATACTACATCTGGATGACGCAATAAACTCTTTGGAGAAAATACTACTAATGGCTTACGGAATTCTGTTTTTAATTGTCTTCTCATTAAGTGGAAGAAGTTAGCTGGCGTAGTTACATCGGCAATGTACATGTTGTGTTTTGCACATAATTGTAAGTAACGCTCCATACGTGCTGACGAGTGTTCTGCTCCTTGGTTTTCATATCCGTGAGGCAATAACATTACCAATCCGTTTTGGTTGTTCCACTTATCTTCACCTGCCGAAATGTATTGATCAATCATAATTTGAGCTCCATTAGAGAAATCTCCAAACTGTGCTTCCCAAATTGTTAAGGTTTTTGGAGATGCTAATGCGTATCCATATTCAAAACCTAAAACTCCATATTCTGAAAGGTGTGAGTTATAGATATAAAAGTTTCCTTTTTTATCTTTTATGCTATCTAAAAGAATTACTTCTTCTTCCGAATCTTCTACTTTAACAACAGCATGACGGTGTGAAAATGTTCCACGTTCCACATCTTGCCCAGAAATACGTACGTCAAAACCTTCTTTTAGTAAGGAACCGTAAGCTAATAATTCGCCCATAGCCCAGTCTAATTTATTGGTTTCCACCATATTCTTTCTATCCCCAATTAACTTAGTAATCTTACTGATAAATTTCTTGTCAGATGGAAGTTGGGTAATCGTATTAGCAATCTCAGCTAATTGTTTTTTGTCAAATTTTGTATCAAATTTTTGAAGCATTACATCGTCAGAAACTTGTTTATAACCTTCCCACTCATTTTCCATGAACGGTGTAATTACGGTTAAGTCTTTTTTACGAGAAGCTTCTAAATGTTCATCTAATTTTGCTTTGTAAGCCTCTTCTAATTCTTTAACATAGCCAGTAGAAATAACGTTTTCTTGAGTTAATTTCTCAGCATAAATATCTCTTGGATTTTTATGTTTTGCAATGGCTTTGTATAAAATAGGTTGCGTAAAACGAGGCTCATCACCTTCGTTGTGACCGTATTTTCTGTATCCTAATAAATCGATGAAAACGTCTGTTCCAAATTCCATACGGTAATCTAAAGCAAATAACATTGCATGAACTACCGCTTCTGCATCGTCAGCATTTACATGTAAAACTGGCGATAATGTTACTTTGGCTACGTCTGTACAATAAGTAGAAGAACGAGCATCTAAATAGTTAGTTGTAAATCCAACTTGGTTATTGATTACTAAGTGAATTGTCCCACCTGTTTTATAACCATCCAATTTAGCCATTTGAATAATTTCATACACAATACCTTGACCAGCTACAGCGGCATCACCGTGAACGGCAATTGGTAATACTTTTGAAAAATCATTTGGATAATTTCTATCTTGTTTTGCTCTTGTGATTCCTTCAATAACTGCACCTACTGTTTCTAAGTGTGAAGGATTTGGAGCTAAATTTAAGTTGATTTTTTTACCTGAATCTGTTAATCTATCTGAAGTTAGTCCTAAGTGATATTTTACGTCACCATCAAAATTTGCGTCTTCGTCATAGTCTTTTCCGTCGAATTCAGAGAAGATATTTTGTGTATTTTTTCCAAAGATATTGGCCAATACATTCAAACGTCCTCTGTGCGCCATCCCCATTACAAATTGCTCTACGCCTTTATCAGCAGCAGCTTCAACTAATGCATCTAAAGCAGGAATTACTGCTTCACAACCTTCCAATGAAAAACGTTTTTGACCTACATATTTGGTATGTAAGAAGTTTTCGAAAGAAACAGCTTCGTTTAATTTTTTAAGAATGTGTTTTTTCTTGTCAGCTGTAAAGTTTGGTAAATTGTCGTTAATATCTAAACGATTTTTTATCCATTCTAATTTGTGTGGTTCGCGGATATACATGTATTCCACACCGATAGATTGACAATACACATTTTCTAAATGCTTGATAATATCAGCCAAAGTACAAGGCTTCATATTTACCATTTTAGCAGCATCAAAAACCGTATTCAAATCAGCTTGTGATAAGCCAAAATTTTCAAGTGCTAATGATGGTCCATGAAGTCTTCTGTCTCTTACTGGGTTTGTTTTTGTGAATAAATGCCCGCGTGTTCTATATCCTTCAATTAATTTCAGAACATTGAACTCTTTTTGCATTTTTTCAGAAATTTCACCAGAATCACCTGAAGCTACATATGCAATTTGCTGAGCAACTTCTTCTGAACCATAATTGGCTTGAGCAAAATCAAATCCTTGAAAAAAACTTCTCCAGCTTGGCTCTACGCTATCTGGATTTTGTAAATATTGTTCGTATAAATCTGCAAAAAAAGCAGTGTGTGCAGCGTTTAAAAAGGAAAACCTATCCATATTGTGTTGTCTGAAAGACCTTTTAATTAAAAATTTTACGCAAAAGTAAAACATTTTATGATAATCTTTCAAGGATTTTTATACTTTTATAACATTAATTTTTTGAAAATCGAATTATGAAAAAGAATTCTGTAATGAATTTAACATTTTTGTTAACTATTGTGTTTTTATTTGGTTTCAATTCTGAAATTTCTGCACAAGAAAACACTGAAATGAAAACAAAAAGTGATTTCTGGAATCATATGCAATTTGGTGGAGGTTTCGGTTTAGGTGTTGGGAATGGTTATGCAGATATTATGGTAGCTCCTAGTGCAGTTTATAACTTTAATCATTATGTATCAGCTGGTATAGGAGCACAATATAGCTATGTAAAGCAAAAAGATTTCTACAAAGCAAATTTGTATGGTGGTAGTTTAATTGCGCTTTTTCATCCTATTGAAGAGTTACAATTATCAACTGAATTAGAGCAATTAAGAGTGAATAGAACTTTTGAGGATTCTTATGGAAGTGATAAACAAGATTTTTGGAATACCGCTTTGTTTTTAGGTGCTGGTTATCGTAATGAAAATATAACTATTGGAATTCGTTATAATATTTTGCATAAAGATAGAGATAATATCTATACAGAGCCTTTTATGCCTTTTGTGAGGGTTTATTTTTAATATTTGTTTCGAAACCAAACTTTCTGCCACTCACGTTTTAACACTAAGAAAGCAACTTGTTCCGATAATTCTACCAAATCAGAGCCATCTAGTTTTTTAATTTGCTCTTCTGGAACATCAATGATGTAAAGTAAATTGAGATATTCTGCAAATTTGTATTGAATGAGTCTGTAGATTTTTTCTTGTACCAAATTTTTAAATTCAAAAGGAAATATACCCATTGGAACGTCTAAACTTTCATTCGCCAAAGCAAAATCTTTATTTACCTGCTCAATCAATTTGAAGTACAGATGCTCTTCTTCGGCTTGCGAAATTAGCGCCTCAATATTTGCAGGTGGATTATACATTTCTTCCCATTAAATTTTCACCAAAAGCTTTTAAAATAGCTTTCTTTTCAGCTTCGATATCCATTTTCCCTAAGGTTTCAAATGCTTTGAAAGTATAGTCTTGAATTGCTTTTTTAGTTGCATCACTTGCTCCAGAAGAATTAAAAATGGCTTTTACCGATTCTATTTTGTCTGTGTTTTCTGAAGGTTGAATAGAAAACAAATGCAACAATTGTTGTTTTTCTTCGACTTTTGAAAACTCAATTGCTTTTAAGTATAAATAGGTTTTTTTGTTTTCGATGATATCGCCACCAACTTGTTTTCCAAAGGTTTCTGGATTTCCAAACGCATCTAAATAATCGTCTTGTAATTGAAATGCAATTCCTAAATTCAGTCCGAAATCATAAATTAAATCTGCATTTTCTTCTGAAGTTTTGGCAACAATTGCTCCCATTTTCATAGCAGCACCAACTAAAACCGCTGTTTTATATTCAATCATTTTTAAATATTCAGGAACGGTAACATCATCGCGCATTTCGAAATCGACATCATATTGTTGTCCTTCGCAAACTTCTAAAGCTGTTTTACTGAATAATTTGGCTAATTTTTGAAAAGTTGCTGGTTCATAATTTTCAAAAAATTGATACGCTAAAATCAGCATCGCATCACCCGATAAAATTCCAGTATTCAAATCCCACTTTTCATGAACGGTTTGATTGCCTCTTCGCAAAGGAGCATCATCCATAATATCATCGTGAATCAATGAAAAATTATGAAACACCTCAACCGCAGTTGCTGCTGGAATCGCTTTTTCACAATCCACATTAAAAACTTCACTTGCCATTAAGGTTAAAACCGGACGCATTCTTTTTCCACCAAGCGATAAAATATACTCGATAGGTTCGTATAAATTTTTGGGCTCTTTGTTGGCAACAATTTTCGAAAAATGATTGCTCATTTTTTCTTGATAGTATGATATAGAATGCATTATTTGAATTTTTTGCTAAAATACTCCAATATTATGAAACGACACGAATTAATCAAATGTTAAATTTATGTAAAAACACAGGAAACTATTTTGGTGTTAAAAGTTTCCGTTATACATTTGTACCCGAAAATAAAATCCAAAAAAGAGATTTTACTGTAAAAATGAAAGATAAAATTATAAATAAGGCTAAAGAAATGTTTTTGAGACTTGGTTTCAAAAGCATAACTATGGATGATATTGCTTGTGAAATGTGTATTTCAAAAAAAACGATTTACAAGTATTTCAGCAACAAAGATGTACTGATTGAAGAAAGTGTTGAATTGGTTCACAAAGAAGTTCATGAAACGATAGATAAAATTGTATCTAAAAATTTTAATGCTATTGAAGAAAATTTTGAAATCAAGAGAATGTTTAGAGAAATGTTCAAAGCTGCAGAATCTTCCCCAATTTATCAATTAAAAAAACACTATCCAGAAATTTATGAAAAAGTATTAACCCAGCAAGTAAGCATTTGTGAAGATTGTTTTAGGCAAAACATCATCAAAGGTATTAATGAGGGTTTATATAGAGAAAATTTAGACATTGATAATTATGTAAAATTTTATTACACCTTAATTTTCAATATTAACGAAAACACTATGCTAGAAAACGATGCTCATGAATTAG
The DNA here is from genome assembly GCF_035299005.1 of Flavobacterium sp. GTDB lineage: Bacteria > Bacteroidota > Bacteroidia > Flavobacteriales > Flavobacteriaceae > Flavobacterium. Next base: position 171,766 of record NZ_DATGXL010000014.1, on the reverse strand, counting down.
AAGTCAAAGCATTAGAATATCACATTAGAGCCATGGCTACATTAGCTGGAATTATTGAATTAGAAAAACATCTTAAAAACCCAATTATATAAACAATGAAGAAAACGATCCTCATAACATTATTAACTTTTACACTGTCAGTAAGTGCGCAAGAAGCGGCACCACTAACATTAAAAGACGCTATCACTTTTGCGCTTGAAAACAAAGCAGAAGCTAAAAAAGCAAAATTAGAAGTCGAGAATAGTGAATATAAAATTCAAGAAGTTCGCTCTAGAGCTTTACCGCAAATTTCGGCTAATGGAAGTTTGAATTATAATCCTATTTTACAAACAACGGTAATAGATGGAGATAATTTTGGCGCTCCAGGAACAACTATTCAAGCTGCCTTTGGACAAAAATGGAATTCTGGAGCTGGTGTTTCTTTAAACCAAGCTTTGTTTGACCAATCTGTTTTTACTGGTTTAAAAGCGGCTAAATCTACCAGAGAATTTTACCAAATAAACGCGCAATTAACAGAAGAACAAGTTATCGAACGTGTTGCAAATGCGTATTATCAAGTATATGTACAACAACAAAAACTTATCGTAGTTGATAATAACTTGAAAAATACAAACAAAGTAAAAGATATCATCAAAGGTCAATTTGATAATGGTTTAGCTAAAAAAATTGATTTAGACAGAATCACAGTTCGAGTAAATAATATCAATTCGCAACGCCAACAAATTTTAAATGCGATTTTGCTTCAAGAAAATGCTTTAAAATTTTACATAGGAATGCCGATGGAAAATAAAATAATCATTCCTAAAACAGCATTTGAAGTAACTCCACAAGATTTAACTTCATCGACCGATGTAACTGGAAGAACTGAATATTTGTTACTAAAAAAACAAGAACAATTATTAACGTACCAAAAAAAGGCAGTTCAGGCGGCATATTATCCAACACTTTCATTAAGCGGAAGTTATAACTATATCGGTCAAGGACCAGAAATACCATTATTTGCAAAGCCATCAGACGGTGTTTATTGGTCTGATTATGCCTCAATTGGTTTAAATTTAAGAGTGCCACTTTTTGCTGGATTTGGAACAAGAGCAAAAGTAAGACAAGCAAATAATGCTTTAAATTCTTTAAAAGTTGACCTTGATGATACAAAATTGGCATTGGATTTAGCTTTTGATAATGCAAAAAAGCAACTTGAAAACAGTTTGATAACCATCAACAATCAAAAAGAAAACGCACAACTTGCTCAAGAAGTTTTTAATAATACCAATAATAATTACACACAAGGTCTAGCTTCTTTAACCGATTTATTAGATGCAGAAAATGCAATGGTTGAAGCACAAAATAATTATACCAATGCTATTTTAGAATACAAATTAGCTGAAATTCAATTCATAAAATCAAAAGGAGAACTTAAAACACTAACCAATAAATAATCAAGATGAAAAAGAGTATTATAACCATATTAGTAATTTTAGGAGCATTAGCTATAATTGCTGTTATTTTAACAAATAATAAAAAAGAAAATGAAGCTAAAACAGCCATTGTTGCTGAAAAAAATGCTTCAGTTTCTGTAAAAGTTGATACTGTAAAAACAGAACAAGTTTCATTAGATTTCGTATCAAACGGAAATTTTGAACCTATTCAAGAATTAACTTTTGCGGCTGAAAAATCAGGAAAAGTAGTAAAAGTTTTAGTTAAAGAAGGAGATTATGTTGCTGTAGGTCAAACACTTGCTATCGTGAGAGGCGATGTTATAAATGTAAATGCACAAAATGCTAATGCAGTATATCAAAATGCAGTTGCAGACTACACAAGATTTGAAAACGCATTTAAAACAGGTGGAGTAACAAAACAACAGTTAGATCAAGCAAGATTAGCCATGGTTAATGCTAAAGCTAATTTAACACAAGCAAATATTAATGTTGCAGATACTAGAATTAAAGCACCAATTAGTGGATTTATCAATAAAAAATTTATTGAACCAGGTTCTATTTTAACAGGGATGCCAGCAACTGATTTATTTGAAATTGTTAATGTGTCTAAGTTAAAGTTAAAAGTAGCGGTTAACGAGAATCAAGTGGCGGGCTTAAAATTAGGAAACCAAATAAAAGTGACTTCAAATGTTTTTCCAGATAAAGAATTTTCAGGAAAAATAACATTTATTGCTCCAAAAGCAGATGCAAGTTTAAATTTTCCTGTTGAAATTGAAATTACAAACAACACATCAAACGACTTAAAAGCAGGAATGTATGGAACAGCAAAATTTGCTTCAAACCAACAAAAACAAACCTTGAAAATTGTCCCAAGAAATGCATTTGTTGGTAGTGTTAGTAGCAACGAAATTTTTGTGATTGAAAACGGAACTGCGAAACTTAAAAAAGTAACAGCAGGTAGAATTTTAGGTGACAAAGTAGAAATCTTAGACGGATTATCTAACGGAGAAATTGTTATTGTAACAGGACAAATCAACTTACAAGACGGAAACGCTGTTGAAGTTATTAAATAATCAAAATATATGAAATTAGCAGAAATATCGATAAAACGTCCGTCGTTAGTAATTGTATTGTTTACAATTCTAACACTTGGTGGACTGTTCAGTTATAGCAATTTAGGCTACGAATTGATTCCTAAATTTGAAACTAACGTAATTACAATTGCAACAATTTATCCAGGTGCATCGCCAAGCGAAATTGAAAATACGGTAACCAAAAAAATTGAAGATGCAGTAGCCTCTTTGGAGAATATAAAAAAAATTGATTCAAAATCATACGAAAGTTTATCAACCGTTTCCATCACATTAACTTCAAATGCTGATGTTAATATTTCGATGAACGATGCGCAACGTAAAATAAACGCCATCATCAGTGATTTACCAGATGATGCCGAAACACCTTCATTAACCAAATTTTCCTTGAGTGATTTACCAATTATGACTATTGGTGCCAATGGAAAAATGGACGAAGTTGCTTTTTACGATTTAATTGATAAAAAATTAGCTCCGATTTTATCTCGAGTTCAAGGTGTTGCACAAGTAAACATTATTGGTGGACAAGAGAGAGAAATTCAAGTAAATCTTGATGCTGTAAAAATGCAAGGCTACGGACTTTCGATTCCACAAGTACAACAAAATATTTTATCGTCTAATTTGGATTTCCCTACAGGAAACATTCAAACGCGTGAGCAAAAAATATTAATTCGTTTAGCTGGAAAATATAAAAATGTTGAAGAGCTTAGAAATTTAATTGTATCTTCTAAAAATGGAATTCAAGTTCGTTTAGGTGATATTGCTGATGTTCAAGACACACAAAAAATCGCTGATAAAGTTGCTCGTGTAGATCAAAAAAGCGCTATTTTATTACAAATTGTAAAACAATCAGATGCAAATGCTGTAGCTGTAAGTGAGGAATTAGTAAAAACTATCAACAAATTAGAAAACGATTATAAATCAAAAGAATTGCAACTTGAAATCGCAAAAGATAGTACTATTTTTACTCTTGAAGCAGCAGATGCAGTAGTTCATGATTTACTTATAGCGGTCTTATTGGTTGCATTTGTAATGTTGTTTTTCTTACATAGTATCAGAAATTCATTAATTGTAATGGTTTCGATTCCTGCTTCGTTAATTGCTACTTTCATTGGAATTTACTTAATGGGATATACCTTAAACTTAATGAGTTTATTAGGATTATCATTGGTAGTTGGTATTCTAGTAGATGATGCTATTGTGGTATTAGAAAACATATATCGTCACATGGAAATGGGTAAAAACAAAGTTCGTGCTGCTTATGATGGAACAGCCGAAATTGGAGGAACCGTTGTATCCATTACATTAGTAATTGTGGTAGTATTTTTACCTATTGCAATGAGTACAGGATTGGTTTCTAATATTATTACGCAATTCTGTGTAACTGTTATTATTTCAACTTTATTGTCTTTAATTGCTTCGTTTACCATTATTCCTTGGTTATCATCAAGATATGGAAAATTAGAACACATTACAGGTAAAACACTTTTCGGAAGAATTATCCTTAAATTTGAAAGCTATTTAACTCGTTTTACAGATTGGGTTTCAGGATTATTAACTTGGTGTTTAGATCATTATATTAAAACTTTTGTTGTTGTTTTAGTATTGTTTTTTGGTTCTACCATCGGATTAATGGGTGGCGGATTTATTGGAGGAGAATTCTTCGCAGCATCTGATAGCGGTGAGTTTTTAGTTCAAATCGAAATGCCAAAAGACGCTTCGTTAGAGCAAACTAATTTTATGACGCAAAAAGCTGAAGCTTTCTTGAAAAAAGAACCATATGTACATAGTCAAATTACAACTATTGGTCAAACTAGTGAGGGTTTAGGAGCTTCTCAAGCAACAGCCTATAAATCTGAGATTAATGTTAAAATGGTTGGTTTAGATAAACGTGATGAACCTGCAAACGTTTATGCAGCTAAAACAAAACGTAAGTTAGAAAAAATATTGGTAGGAGCAAAAGTTAAAACGGTTCCAGTAGGTATTTTAGGAACTGCTGAAGATGCAACTTTAGGTTTAATCGTTACGGGTCCAAATGTAGAAACAGCTATGGCATTTGCAAAAGCTGCTGAAAAAGAATTACGCACGATTCCGGGAGCTACAGAAATTGAATTATCAGTAGAAGACGGAAATCCGGAAGTAAATGTTCAGGTGGATAGAGATAAAATGGCAGCGCTTGGCTTAAGTTTACAAACTGTAGGTATGACTATGCAAACGGCTTTTAGTGGAAATACTGATGGAAGATTTAGAGCTGGGGAATATGAATATGATATCAATATCAAATATAATGCATTCGACAGAAAAAGTATAGCAGATGTAAGTAACTTAATTTTTATCAATGATAGAGGTGAACAAATTAAATTGACACAATTTGCAACAGTAACCGAAAGCTCAGGCCCAAGTGAATTAGAACGAAGAGATAAATCAGCATCGGTAACTGTAAAAGGTCAAAATGTGGGTGTTCCTTCAGGAACAATTGTAGCACAATGGCAAGAGAAATTAGATAAGTTAGAAAAACCAACAGGTGTAGATTATATTTGGGGTGGTGATATGGAAAACCAATCTGAAGGTTTTGGAACACTTGGAATTGCCTTATTGGCTGCCATTATTTTGGTCTATCTTGTAATGGTTTCGTTGTATGACAGTTTTGTGCATCCATTTGTAGTATTGTTTGCAATTCCGCTTTCATTTATCGGAGCTATGTTAGCATTAGCTTTAACAAATAATTCGCTTAATATTTTCACCATTTTAGGTATCATCATGTTGATTGGTCTTGTGTGTAAAAATGCTATTATGTTGGTAGATTATACTAACCAAAGACGTAAGGCAGGAGAAAGTATTAGAACAGCATTAATTCAAGCAAATCATGCAAGGTTGCGTCCAATTTTAATGACCACGATCGCGATGGTATTTGGTATGTTCCCAATTGCATTAGCTTCTGGAGCTGGAGCAGAATGGAAAAATGGTTTGGCTTGGGTAATTATTGGGGGATTAATTTCATCATTATTCTTGACCTTAATTGTGGTTCCTGTAATTTATGAAATCATGGAGAAAATAATCGCTAAATTCTCTAAAGGAGAAAAAACAGATTATGAAGCTGAAATGGTTGCTGATTATGTTCATGCAGAATTAAGTGAAGATGGTTTTAATCCGAAACACACTTTATAATAGTAATTCACATAAAAAAAGTCCCGATGAAAATCGGGACTTTTTTTATTAGCTCAAAAAAATTATTTAGTTACTAAATAATCATTGTTTAATTTTTTTACAGATGCAATTCTGCTATTAGCAAATTCAACTTCATTTAACGAACCTGAGTTCCAAAAAGTCCAAGTACCAACTTTTTCTCCGTTTTTATATTCTCCTGAAGCTTGTTTAGAACCATCTTCATTATAAGAAACCCATTTTCCATCAAGTTTTCCATCTACATATGAACCTTCTTGTTTAACTTGACCATTGTCATAATAATATGTTGCTTGTATTGTGTTGTCGTCAGTAGCAACAAATTTTGGTTTTACATCTTGAGCAAAAAACACTCCAGAAACCAATAACATCCCAGAAATCACTAAATTTTTCATATACATTTATTTATTGGATTAATAATTACATAACAAATATATATTATTTTTTACAATAAAAAAACTTTTAGTTAACAATTTGGTAACATTAGATAAAAACTTAACATTGAAAAAGCCAATGTGTTATACATTGGCTTTCAGTTTTGTGTGATATTTATTAGTTATTTTTGCAATAATTCGTCTAATAATTCAATTAATTGTACAGATGAAGGTCTTGGGGCATCAGATTTTACAACTTTTCCACTTGGGTCAATTAATATAAATCTTGGTATAGAATTAATTCCAAATGCTTTTATAAAATCTGAATTCCAGTTTTTGTCTGCAAATAATTGAATACCTCCTAATTCTTTATCTGTAACAAATTTTTGCCATTTTTCATGATCTTTGTCAACATCTACAGAAATACTCACAAATTCGATGTTTTTTCCATGATATTTTTCTTCCACTTTTTTCAAATGAGGAATTTCAGCTCTACACGGACCACACCATGTTGCCCAAACATCGATATAAACATATTTCCCTCTCAAGTCTTCTAACTTAGTTTTTCCTCCTTTATGATTTTCATATTCAAAAGAAGTAGATTGAGTTCCCTCTGTTTTTTTAGCTTCAGCTTTTTGATTGTAGTATTGTAAAAGCATAACAGATTCTTGTGTTATCATTGGTTTGTATATACCAACAAATTTTTCATTTAATCCATTGCCTTCTAATTTAGCTAAGTCATCAGTTTTCTTTTTGTCTAGAGCAGCCTTAAAAACAGCTTCTTCTTTTTCTAATAAATTTTCTAATTCCATTTCAAAAGCTTCGTCAGAAAGTGCTTTTTGTGCTAAATAATTATTTTCTTTTTCACCTTTGCCTTTGTAGACAATGGTTTCGTCAAATTCTTTAGCGTCCATATTCAATTTTAAATCATCACCATCTTTCAAGTACAACATTGAAGATTCAACACCATCATTAAATTGGTGTAATCCTTCAGTTATATCAAAACTAGATTCAAAAACGCCTTTCTTGTTTACAGGAATTTTGTGTTTAAATTTTTTAGGACCATAAATGGTTAATGTGTCTGAGTTTCTGTTTTCAATTTTGGCAAAAAACTTAACTTTTCCTGTGTTTTGAGCAAAAGAAAAACAAACAAATAATAATAGTAAATAGGTGATTTTTTTCATAAAAAATGTAAATAAGGTTTGTGTAAAAATAAGGTAATATTTTATAAAACTAAAGAAACCGTTTAAAATTGTAATTATAATTATCTCATTAGACTAAAAATTTTCTTTTTTGTTATTACTTTTGCATAAAATTTTTTAGAAATGTACAGAAGTCATAACTGTGGAGAATTAAATGCTTCACATATCAATACAGAAGTTACCCTTGCAGGTTGGGTTCAAAAATCAAGAGATAAAGGTTTTATGATTTGGGTTGATTTGCGTGATAGATACGGAATTACCCAATTAATTTTTGATGAACAAAGAACTGATAAAATAGTTTTTGAGAAAGCAAAATCGCTTGGTAGAGAATTTGTAATTCAAGTAAAAGGAACGGTTATTGAGCGTGAGTCTAAAAACTCAAATATGGCTACTGGAGACGTTGAAATTTTAGTTTCAGAATTAACTATTTTAAACGAAGCACAATTGCCTCCATTTACCATTGAAGATGAAACGGATGGTGGAGAAGATATTCGTATGAAATATCGTTACTTAGATATTAGAAGAAATCCGGTTAAAAACAACTTGTTATTCCGTCATAAAGTATCGATGGAAGTTAGAAAATATCTTTCTGACCAAGGTTTTTGTGATGTTGAAACGCCTTATTTAATTAAATCTACTCCAGAAGGCGCGCGTGATTTCGTAGTGCCAAGTAGAATGAATGAAGGGCAGTTTTATGCACTTCCACAATCGCCACAAACATTCAAACAATTATTGATGGTAGGAGGAATGGATAAATATTTCCAAATTGTGAAATGTTTCCGTGATGAAGATTTACGTGCTGACCGTCAACCAGAGTTTACACAAATTGACTGCGAAATGGCATTCGTGGAGCAAGAAGATATTTTGGATATGTTCGAAGGTTTAACCCGTCATTTGCTAAAAGAAATCAAAGGAATTGAAGTAGACAAATTCCCAAGAATTACCTACGATTACGCAATGAAAACCTATGGTAACGACAAGCCAGATATTCGTTTTGAAATGAAATTTGGTGAGTTAAACGCTGTAGCACAACATAAAGATTTTCCAGTATTTAATTCTGCGGAATTAGTAGTTGGAATTGCGGCTCCAGGTTGTGCAAATTATACAAGAAAAGAAATTGATGCTTTAATTGATTGGGTAAAACGTCCACAAATTGGAGCATCGGGAATGGTATACGTAAAATGTGAAGAAGATGGCTCGTTCAAATCATCAGTAGATAAATTCTACGATCAAGAAGATTTAAAAAAATGGGCTGAGATTACCAATGCAAAATCAGGTGATTTAATTTTAATCTTATCAGGTAATGCAAATAAAGTCAGAACACAATTATCGGCTTTAAGAATGGAAGTTGCTACGCGTTTAGGTTTGAGAAAATCAGACGAATTTGCACCATTATGGGTGATAGATTTTCCATTATTAGAATGGGATGAGGAAAGTGAAAGATACCATGCAATGCACCATCCGTTTACCTCTCCAAAACCAGAAGATATGGCGTTAATTGAAACCGAACCAGGAAAAGTTCGTGCTAACGCTTATGATATGGTGTTAAACGGAAACGAAATCGGTGGCGGTTCTATTCGTATTCATGATAGAGATTTACAAAGCAGAATGTTCTCTTTGCTAGGATTTACACCAGAGCAAGCAGAAGCACAGTTTGGATTTCTTATGAATGCATTCCAGTTTGGAGCACCACCACATGGAGGATTAGCATTTGGATTAGATAGATTGGTTTCTATTTTAGGAGGACAAGAAACAATTCGTGATTTTATCGCTTTCCCTAAAAATAATTCAGGAAGAGATGTGATGATTGATGCGCCTTCAATGATTGATGATTCTCAGTTGAACGAATTGCATATTAAAGTTGATTTAAAATAATCAAACCATCTGAAAATCAATAAATTTTAAATATTTTTTAGCTTTTTCTTTTTTATTTCTTAAATAAGTATATCTTTGAAGTATTATTAATTTTTTACAATACAAAATGAGAACAGGTAAAGTTAAGTTCTTCAATGAATCAAAAGGTTACGGTTTTATTACAGATGATGAAACTGGAAAAGACATTTTCGTACACGCAAGCGGAATGAAAGTTGAATCTTTAAACGAAGGTGATAGCGTAAGTTACGAAGAAGAAGAAGGTAGAAAAGGAATTGTAGCAACTAATGTTGTTGTGAATAGCTAATAAGTTATCCCTTTTTTAAAAAACGCTCAAAATAATATTTGAGCGTTTTTTTTGTGCTTATTTTTATTTATTTCAAATTTATTATTTAGAATAAGTATAAATAAAATTATTTCTACAAAACATAATGCTAATTTGTTGTTTAAATTTTGCTATTTAGTAATAGCAACTTTATATTTGTAGCTATTTTTAAATCCAAAAAAAATGCAGGCTTCACAACAAGATTTGATACCAATAATAATGCAAGTTTTATTAGCAGTTGGTTTTGTAGGAGGAACAATTTTAATTTCAAATTTATTAGGACCAAAACGATCTTCGGCAAATAAAGATAAAAGTTTTGAGTGTGGAATTGAGTCCGTAGGAAATGCTCGTATTCCTTTTTCTGTAAAATACTTTTTAGTAGCTATTCTTTTTGTTTTATTTGATGTTGAGGTGATTTTTATGTATCCATGGGCGGTTAATTTCAAAGAAATGGGCGTTGACGGTTTGCTTAAAATGGGCGTTTTTATGATTTTATTATTAATCGGCTTCTTTTATGTTATTAAGAAGAAAGCATTAGTTTGGGAATAAATTGATATCAAATGGAAAACGTATCTAAAACTAAAATGGTGGAAGCGCCAGAAGGAATTGCTGGAGAAGGATTCTTTGCTACAAGATTTGATAGTGTAATTGGATTGGCTAGAGCAAATTCATTGTGGCCATTACCATTTGCTACATCATGTTGTGGGATTGAATTTATGGCAACTATGGCTTCACATTACGATTTGGCGCGATTTGGTTCTGAACGCGTGAGTTTTTCTCCAAGACAAGCGGATATGCTTTTAGTTATGGGAACTATTTCAAAAAAAATGGCACCTATATTACGTCAAGTGTATGAACAAATGTCTGAACCAAGATGGGTGATTGCTGTTGGAGCTTGTGCTTCTTCGGGTGGAATTTTTGATACTTATTCTGTTTTACAAGGAATAGACAAAGTGATTCCAGTTGATGTTTATGTGCCTGGATGTCCTCCAAGACCAGAACAAATTGTTGATGGTGTAATGCATTTACAAGAACTAGTAAAAAACGAATCTTCTAGAAGAAGAAATTCAGACGAATATAAAGAACTTTTAGCTTCTTATAATATAGAATAACTATGGCTCTAGATACCTTAGAAATACAAAATAAATTGCAAGAAGCTTTTGGGCAAAAAGTAAACCATTTCAGGACAGAATATGGTGTTTTTGTGGTAGAAGTAGAAGCTAATTCAATTGTAGAGATTCTTCAATTTATGAAAGAAGATAAAACACTTAACTTTCATTTCTTAACCGATTTATGTGGTGTTCACTACCCTGAAAATGATGTTAATGAACAATTTTGTGTAGTCTATCATTTACACAATTGGTTTACTAATACCAGAATTAGAGTTAAAACATTCATCAGCGGAACACAACCAGAATTACCATCAATAACTTCTCTTTTTGAATGTGCTAACTGGATGGAAAGAGAAACTTATGATTTTTATGGGATTATCTTCAAAGGTCATCCTAATTTAGTTAGAATCTTAAATATGGATGAAATGGTATCTTTTCCGTTAAGAAAAGAATTTCCAATGGAGGATTCAGGAAGAACTGATAAAGACGATAGATTCTTTGGAAGAACTATTAACAATTGTTAAAAAAGAAAAAACAGTAAACTATGTCTAATATAGTATTACCAGCAGAACATCGCTACAATAAAATAATTCAAGAGCGTCAAAATGAAGACGGAAGTGAATTGGCGATCCTGAATTTAGGACCAACTCACCCTGCTACACACGGAATTTTTCAAAACATCTTATTAATGGATGGTGAACGAATTGTGGAAGCAGAGCCAACTATTGGATACATCCACAGAGCTTTTGAAAAAATAGCTGAAAACAGACCTTTTTATCAAATCACACCGCTTACTGACAGAATGAACTATTGTTCTTCTCCTATTAATAATATGGCTTGGTGGATGACATTAGAAAAATTATTAAATATCGAGGTACCAAAACGTGCTCAATATTTAAGAGTTATTGTAATGGAATTAGCTAGAATTTCTGATCATATTATTTGTAACTCTATACTTGGTGTTGACACAGGTGCTTACACTGGATTTTTATATGTTTTTCAATATAGAGAAAAAATATATGAAATCTATGAAGAAATTTGTGGTGCTCGTTTAACTACAAATATGGGAAGAATAGGTGGATTTGAAAGAGATTGGAGTCCAAAAGCATTTGAAAAACTCGATGCTTTCCTTGAAGAGTTTCCAGCTGTTTGGCAAGAATTTGAAAATCTTTTCACCAGAAATAGAATTTTTATTGATAGAACAGTTAATGTAGGCGCAATTACAGCTGAAAAAGCAATGGCTTATGGTTTTACAGGTCCTAATTTAAGAGCTGCTGGTGTAGATTATGATGTGCGTGTTGCACAACCATACAGTTCATATGAAGATTTTGAATTTGATGTTCCTGTTGGAAAATCTGGTGATACATATGATAGATTCTGTGTTAGAAATGCAGAAGTGTGGGAATCTCTAAAAATCATTCGTCAAGCATTAGAAAAAATGCCTGCGGGTAATGAATTTACTGCAGATGTGCCAGCATACCACTTACCTCCAAAAGAAGATGTTTATCAAGATATGGAAGCTTTGATTTATCATTTCAAGATTGTTATGGGAGAGGTGCCAGTTCCAGTTGCAGAAGTGTATCATCCTGTAGAAGGAGGTAATGGAGAATTAGGTTTTTATTTAATTACAGATGGAAGTAGAACGCCATATAGACTACATTTTAGAAGACCTTGTTTTATTTATTATCAGGCTTATCCAGAAATGATAAAGGGTTCAATGCTTTCTGATGCCATTGTAATATTATCTAGTTTAAATGTGATTGCGGGAGAATTAGACGCATAATAGTATGGAAAAAAATAATTATACACAGCAAATAAATATAACAGAAGAATTAATGACTCGTATTAATGAGTTAATAAGTCATTATCCTGCTGATAAAAAGAAGTCTGCTTTAATACCTGTTTTACATGAAGTACAAGATACTCATGAAAATTGGTTAAGCATAGAATTACAAAATAAAGTAGCTGAAATCCTAGAAATAAAGCCTATTGAAGTATATGAAGTAGTCACTTTTTATACCATGTTCAACACAAAACCTGTAGCAAAATTTATGTTTGAATTTTGTAGAACTTCTTGTTGTGCTACTCGTGGAGTGGAAGATTTAATGGATTATGCCTCTGAAAAATTAGGTGTAAAAGAAGGCGAAATTACTTCTGATGGATTATTTCAATTTGTAGGCGTTGAATGTTTAGGCGCTTGCGGATATGCACCGATGTTACAATTAGGCGATTTTTATCATGAGAAATTATCTAAAGAAAAATTCGACCAATTAATTGATGAATGTAAAGCTGGTAAAATAACCTTACACGATAAATAATACCATGGGAAGAAAAATATTATTAGAAAAAATTAATATTCCGGGTATCAAAACCTATGAAGTTTACCGTCAAAATGGTGGTTATACTTCAGTGGAAAAAGCATTTAAAATGACTCCAGATGAAGTTACAGAAGAAGTAAAAACTTCTGGACTTAGAGGTCGTGGAGGTGCAGGTTTCCCTGTTGGAATGAAATGGAGTTTTATTGATAAAAAATCAGGAAACCCTCGCCACTTAGTTTGTAATGCAGATGAGTCTGAACCAGGAACATTCAAAGACCGTTATTTAATGGAATATATTCCGCATCTTTTAATTGAAGGTATGATTACTTCAAGTTATGCTTTAGGAGCTAACTTATCATACATTTACATTAGAGGTGAATATATGTGGGTATATAAGACTTTAGAAAGAGCTATCAAAGAAGCTTATGCTGCAGGATGGTTAGGTAAAAACATACAAGGTTCAGGATATGATTTAGATTTGCATGTTCACTGCGGTGCGGGTGCATATATATGTGGTGAAGAAACAGCCTTAATCGAATCATTAGAAGGTAAACGAGGAAATCCACGTTTGAAACCACCTTTTCCAGCAGTTAAAGGATTGTGGCAAAATCCTACAGTAGTTAATAATGTGGAATCTATTTCTTCAGTGCCATGGATTGTATTAAATTCAGGTACAGAATATGCAAAAATTGGAATTGAACGTTCTACAGGGACTAAATTAATTTCTGCATCAGGGCACATTAAAAATCCAGGTGTTTATGAAATTGAATTAGGTGTTTCTGTTGAAGAATTCATTAATTCTGATGAGTATTGTGGTGGTATGATAGATGATAGACCTTTAAAGGCTTTAGTTCCTGGAGGTTCATCGGTGCCTATTTTACCAGCGCACTTAATTTATAAAACGGCTGCAGGAAACGATCGTTTGATGACTTATGAATCATTATCTGATGGTGGATTTGCTACGGGTTCAATGTTAGGTTCTGGAGGTTTTATTGTGTATAACGACACAACATGTATTGTCAGAAATACTTGGAATTTCTCCAGATTCTATCACCATGAAAGTTGTGGACAATGTACACCTTGTCGTGAAGGAACGGGTTGGTTAGAAAAAGTATTGCATCGTATTGAGAATGGACACGGTCGCGAAGAAGATATCGAATTGTTATTAAGCATTCAAAGCAAAATCGAAGGAAATACAATTTGTCCACTAGGTGATGCCGCTTCTTGGCCAGTAGCTGCAGCTATCCGTCATTTTAGAGAAGAATTTGAATATCATATTAGATTCCCTGAGAAAATTAAAAACAGAGATCACTTTGTGCATGAACCATTTGAAAAAGTTCGTCACTTGATAAGTAATCAAACAGTATAAATTATAAGGATGAAGTTTAAAGGTGTATTACACTTTAACTTTTAAACAAAAATAAAATGAAAGTAACCATAGACGGACAAAGCGTAGAAGTAGAACCAGGAACAACCATCCTGCAAGCTGCACGTATGATTGGAGGCGAAAGTGTGCCACCAGCCATGTGTTATTATTCGAAATTAAAAGGTACTGGAGGTAAATGTCGTTGTTGCTTAGTAGAAGTAAGCAAAGGAAGTGAGGCAGATCCAAGACCAATGCCTAAATTGATGGCATCTTGTGTAACAGGTTGTATGGATGGAATGGAAGTAAATAGTAAAAATTCTGATAGAGTTACTGAAGCTAGAAAAGCTGTAACAGAGTTTTTATTGATTAATCACCCATTAGATTGTCCAGTGTGTGACCAAGCAGGAGAATGTAATTTACAAGATTTGAGTTTTGAACATGGAAAACCAGAAACTCGTTTTATAGAAGAAAAAAGAACATTTGAACCAGAAAATATTGGAGATAAAATCCAATTGCATATGAATCGTTGTATTTTATGTCAACGTTGTGTACAAGTGGCAGAACAATTAACTGATGACAGAGTGCATGGGGTTTTAAATCGTGGCGATCATGCACAAATTTCAACATGTGTTTCTGCAGCAATCGACAATGAGTTCTCTGGAAATATGATTGATGTTTGTCCAGTAGGAGCATTGACTGATAAAACATTCCGATTTAAATCAAGAGTTTGGTTCAACAAACCATTCAACGCACACAGAGAATGTACCACGCCTGGATGTTGTGGTAAAACCACACTTTGGATGTTTGGAAACGAAATTCAACGTGTAACAGGTAGAAAAGATCAATACGGAGAAGTTGAAGATTTTATTTGTAATACTTGTCGTTTTGACAAAAAAGAAGTTACAGATTGGACGATTGAAGGACCTAAAAAGTTTGACAAAGATTCTGTAATCAATCAAAATAATTACACAAGAAAAACTGAAAAAGTAGTTATCAATACTGAAGAAAATATTTTACAAGGTAGAGAAGAAGACCGTAAGAAAATCAGTATGGCTGCTATTCCATTAAAAAACAATGACTCTAAATAAACAATGGATACGACTACATTTATAATAGAAAAAGGAACCATTATTGTCGTAGTTTTTGCTATAACAATGTTAATGGCAATGTATTCAACATGGGCAGAACGTAAAGTAGCCGCGTTTTTACAAGACCGTGTTGGACCTAATCGCGCTGGTTGGGGTGGTTTATTACAACCATTGGCAGATGGATTAAAATTATTTACTAAAGAAGAGTTTTTTCCAAATACACCTAATAAATTTTTATTTATCCTAGGTCCTGGAATTGCAATGAGTACTGCATTAATAACTAGTGCTGTAATTCCTTGGGGAGATAAATTTCACATATTTGGAAAAGATGTCGTACTTCAAGCTACAGATTTAGATGTCTCAATTTTATACATTTTTGGAGTACTGTCAATAGGTGTTTATGGAATCATGATTGGAGCTTGGGCTTCAAATAATAAATATTCTTTAATGAGTGCCGTTCGAGCTTCTTCACAAATGATTTCTTATGAAGTTGCCATGGGATTAGCCATCATTTCAATTTTGATGATGACAGGTTCATTGAGTTTAAAAGAGATTACGGTGCAGCAAGCTGAAATGAAATGGAATATTTTCTATCAGCCATTAGCTTTTGTAATCTTTTTAGTTTGTTCATTTGCTGAAACAAATCGTACACCTTTTGATTTAGCAGAATGTGAATCAGAATTAATTGGAGGATATCATACAGAATATTCTTCAATGAAAATGGGATTTTATTTATTTGCAGAATATGCAAATATGTTTATTTCAGCAACAATATTATCTGTTGTATTTTTAGGAGGTTATAACTATCCTGGAATGGGATGGGCAGAGCAAAATTGGGGTGTAAATATTGCTAACATAATCGCAATTGCAGTTTTATTTACCAAAATTTGTTTCTTCATCTTTTTCTATATGTGGATTAGATGGACAATACCTCGTTTCAGATACGATCAATTAATGAACTTAGGTTGGAAAATATTAATTCCGTTGGCTGTTTTAAATATTATTTTAACAGGAATTGTAATGGTTTTATTTAATTAGGAAAAAATGTCAGTAGAACAAATATCATTATCTGGAAGAAAAAAAGTGGTTTCTAATAAAGAAATGACTTTTATCGAAAAAATATATTTGCTTACCATTTTGAAAGGGTTGTTTATTACATTAAAACACCTTTTTAGAAGAAAAGTAACTATCAAATATCCTGAAGAAGTAAGAGAAATGAGCCCGGTTTATCGTGGGCAGCATATGCTTATGCGTGATGACGAAGGTAGAGAACGATGCACTGCTTGTGGATTGTGTGCTTTATCATGCCCAGCAGAAGCAATTACTATGAAAGCGGAAGAGCGTAAACCCGATGAAAAGCATTTATACCGTGAGGAAAAATACGCTTCTATTTATGAAATAAATATGCTTCGTTGTATTTTTTGTGGATTGTGTGAAGAAGCTTGCCCTAAAGAAGCTATCTTTTTAACTAAATCTAAAAAAATAGCAAATGCCGATTATAGTAGAGAAGATTTTATTTTTGGTAAAGATAAATTAGTGATGCCTTTAGAAATGGCAATTAATAACACAAAATCTAATACCGTAAATTAATTATGTTAGAAATAGTTTTTTATATATTATCTGCAATTACACTTGGAACCGCTTTTTTGACTGTTTATAGCAAAAATCCAATCCACAGTGCAATTTATTTAGTAGTCAGCTTTTTTTCAATAGCAGGTCACTATTTATTATTTAATGCTCAATTTTTAGCAATGGTGCATATCATCGTTTATGCTGGAGCTATTATGGTTTTATTGCTTTTTACTTTGATGCTTATGAATTTAAACAAAGAAGACGAAGTGTCTAAGCCGATTTATATCAAATTTGCTGCTGTTTTCTCTGCTGGAATCTTAGCATTAGTTTTAATTTCAGCTCTAAAAACTGCTCAGCCAGAAATGATTGAATATGTTTCTTCTAACGAGGATTATCAATCTATAAAAGTATTAGGAAAAGTGTTGCTTAACGAGTATATGGTTCCGTTTGAATTTGCTTCTGTTTTGCTTTTAGTATCAATGATTGGAGCGGTTTTAATTTCTAAAAAAGAAGAAAAAATATAAGTTATGCAAAGTATTTTAGAACAAGTAGGTATTGGAAATTACATTATTTTATCAGCATTACTATTTTGTATTGGTGCTTTTGGAATTTTATATAGAAGAAATGCCATTATTATGTTTATGTCTATAGAAATAATGCTAAATGCAGTTAATTTATTATTAGTTGCATTTTCAACATACCACCACGATGCTTCTGGACAAGTGTTTGTATTTTTTACAATGGCAGTTGCCGCTGCAGAAGTAGCTGTAGGTTTAGCAATTTTAGTTTCTATTTACAGAAACATTGGAAATATTGATATCGATAATTTAAAAAATTTAAAAGGATAATTCCTTATGAATACAACTAGTTTAATAGTATTACTTTTTGCTCCGCTAATTGGTTTTTTAATCAATGTGTTTTTTGTAAAAAAAATGAGTAAAAACCTTTCTGGTGTTGTAGGAACAGCGTCAGTTTTACTTTCGTTTGTGATTACATTGCTGCTTTTTTTCAGTGTAAAACAACCCGTAACACTTCATTTATCAGAGTGGTTTTCAATAGGGAAATTAGCAGTAAATTTTGATTTTGTTTTTGATCAACTATCTATCTTATGGTTGCTGTTTGTAACTGGAATAGGAACATTAATTCATGTTTACTCGATTAGTTACATGCATGATGATGAAAATATGT
Source organism: Flavobacterium sp. (assembly GCF_035299005.1). Classification (GTDB taxonomy): domain Bacteria; phylum Bacteroidota; class Bacteroidia; order Flavobacteriales; family Flavobacteriaceae; genus Flavobacterium. The sequence goes on along the minus strand of NZ_DATGXL010000014.1, from coordinate 153,639 downwards.
ATAAGTTTTTTGCTTATCTAAATTTGTTTATTTTCTTCATGATTACTTTAGTTGCGGGAAGCAATCTTTTAATTATGTTCATCGGATGGGAAGGAGTAGGATTGTGCTCTTATTTATTAATCGGATTCTGGTATAAAAATCAAGAGTATAATGATGCAGCCAAAAAAGCATTCATTATGAACAGAATTGGAGATTTAGGATTCTTAATCGGAATTTTTATTTTAGGTTTTGCAACAAATACACTTGAATTTGCAGGAATTCAACAGGCAATTGATGTGAATGGAGTTGTTTCAACATCTGGATGGTACTCAATTGCGGCATTTTGTTTGTTTATAGGTGCTTGTGGAAAATCAGCACAATTACCACTTTATACTTGGTTGCCAGATGCAATGGCTGGACCTACACCAGTTTCTGCATTAATTCACGCGGCTACAATGGTAACAGCAGGTATTTTTATGATTACTCGTATGAATTTCTTGTTTGATATTGCTCCAGTAGTTCAAAATATTATTGCAGTGGTTGGGGTTGCTACAGCTTTAATTGCAGCATCTATTGGATTAGTTCAAAATGATATTAAAAAAGTATTGGCTTATTCAACAGTTTCACAACTTGGTTTAATGTTTTTAGCTTTAGGATTAGGAGCATATCAAGTCGCAGTTTTTCACGTTATCACACACGCTTTCTTTAAAGCTTGTTTATTCTTAGGTTCAGGTTCGGTAATTCATGCTTTACATGGTGAGCAAGATATGAGAAAAATGGGTGGTTTAAGAGGAAGTATGAAAATTACCTATATTACCTTTTTAATTGCAACACTAGCGATAGCAGGATTGCCACCGTTTGCAGGATTTTGGTCTAAAGACGAAATTTTATTAACAGCTTTTCATGAAAACAAAGTGTTATGGGTTTTAGCAACAATTGCTTCTATCATGACTGCTTTTTATATGTTTAGATTATTATACCTTACATTCTTTAATGAATTTAGAGGTACTGAAGAACAGAAAAAACATTTACACGAAAGCCCAAGTTTAATTACTTTTCCATTAATAGTTTTAGCAATATTATCAGCGTTAGGTGGATTGATTAGTTTGCCTTTTGGTAACAGTTGGTTGAATCATTATTTAACACCAATTTTTGCTCACAAAGATCATGCTGAGCATCATTTGGGTGCTACTGAATATGGCTTAATGGCTTTTGCAGTTATTGGAGCGTTAATTGGGATAGGAATAGCTTATAATATTTACATGAAGAAAAAAGAAGTGCCAACATCTGATGAAGTTCAAGGATTACACAAAGTACTTTCAAACAAATATTATATAGATGAAATATACATGGCAATCATTGTTACACCAATTTATGGTTTAGCAAGTTTTTCTAAAAATTTCATTGAGAAGTATATTTCTAAATCTGTTTTTGGTTTAGGAAATGTAGTTTCAGTTTTATCAATACAAGGTAAAAAAGTACAAAACGGAAATGTTGGTTTTTATCTTTTTGCATTTGTATTTAGCATTAGCGCGTTTTTAATTTATTTATTTCTTATCCGATAATTTGATATTATGAACATAAGTATCGTATTAATTTTATTATTAGCTGGAGCAGCTTTCACTTTTTTTGCAGGAAATAAATTTGCATCAAAAATTGCCTTGTTAGTCAGCGTTGCTTCTTTTGTATTCACATTATATGCACTTAATTTGTATCTTAATGGAGCTGATTTAAGTTGCAAATCTATTTGGATTCAAAATCCTAAAATTTATTTTTCATTAGCTGTTGATGGTTTGTCATTGGCTATGTTGCTACTAACAACTGGATTATTACCATTAATTGTTTTGTCGGGATGGATTACAAAATTTGAAAATGAAAAAGCAATTTACAGTTTAGTATTATTCATGGCATTTGCTATGGCAGGAACTTTTTTAGCAGCTGACGGCTTGCTATATTATGTTTTCTGGGAATTAGCACTTATTCCAATTTATTTTATTGCTCTATTGTGGGGCAATGGTTCTTTAGAAGAACGTAAAAATGCAATTTTAAAATTCTTTATTTACACTTTTGGAGGTTCTTTATTTATGCTTGTTGCTTTTATTTATTTGTATCAAAAAGCAGGAAGTTTAGAGATCGAAAGTTTATATGCTTTAGCATTAACTGGAACTGAAAAAACATGGCTTTTCTTAGCGTTTTTCTTAGCATATGCAATTAAAATTCCTTTGATTCCTTTTCACACATGGCAGGCTAATACTTATAGTAAAGCTCCAGCAATTGGAACAATGCTTTTATCAGGGATTATGCTAAAAATGGGATTATACAGTGTGTTGAGATGGCAATTGCCAATAACTGATAGTGCTGCAAAAGAATTTATGCCTTATATATTAGGAATTTCAATTGCTGGAGTTATTTACGGTGCGGTTTTGACTTTGAAACAAAAAAATCTTAAGAAATTATTAGCATATTCTTCACTTTCTCACGTTGGATTAATTGCAGCTGGTTTATATTCATTAACTATTGAAGGATTTCAAGGGGCTGTTTTGCAAATGCTTTCTCATGGGTTGGTAATTGTTGGATTGTTTTTTGTAGCAGAAATTATTTTCAACAGATGGAATACTTATACTATTTCAGAAATGGGTGGAATTCGTTCTCAAGCTACAAGATTTGCTTCATTTTTTATGATTTTAGTTTTAGCTTCTGTTGCGATGCCTACTACTTTTAATTTTGTTGGTGAGTTTACTATATTGTACAGTTTGTATAATGTAAATATTTGTTTTGCTATTGTAGCTGGAACAACTATTATTTTAGGAGCATTTTATATGTTAAGAATGTATCAGCAATCAATGTTAGGTGAAACAAATACAAAAGTTTTTGCAGATGTTACCATTACAGAAGGTTTGGTATTGTTAATTATAGTTGGATTAGTGTTTTTCTTTGGATTATACCCAAAACCAATTATTGAGTTAATCACACCAAGTTTACAAAATATTTTAAATCAAATTAATTAAGAAAGTCAATTAAGAATGAATACATTAATAGCTATAGTAGGTTTAGGAGTTTTTTGCTTAGTAGCAGAGATTTTTAACTTTAGAAAGGCCATCATTCCAGTAAGTGTTATTGCTTTACTTGCTTTATTTGGTTTAACCATTACAGACAATTTACCTCAAGTTGCTGGGGATTATAGCAATATGATTGAAGAAACTAGCTTTTCTAAGACATTTTCTTCTTTATTTATTTTACTTACAGCATTATTGTTGGTTTTAAGTAATAATGTTTACAAGAATAGTTCTAAAATATCAGATTTTATTTCTATCAAAATATTTATGCTTTCAGGTGCAATTGCTATGGTAAGCTTTAATAATATGGCCATGTTTTTTCTTGGTATAGAAGTGCTTTCTATCGCGCTGTATGTTTTAGCAGGAAGTCATAGACTTGATATTAGAAGTAATGAAGCAGGTATGAAATACTTTTTAATGGGTTCTTTTGCTTCTGGAATTTTACTTTTTGGAATTGCTATGTTGTATGGTGCAACTGGAACTTTTGACGTGCCAACATTATATGATGCTTCAATCTCTGCAAATACAGAGTATTGGTTTTATATTGGAGTTATTTTAATTACAATAGGTATGTTGTTCAAAATTGCAGCTGTGCCTTTCCACTTTTGGGCTCCAGATGTTTATGAAGGTGCACCATTAATTGTTACTGCATTTATGAGCACATTTGCAAAAGTTGTTGCAATGGCATCTTTCTTTAAATTAATAACCATTTTAAACAGTTACATGGCATATAGTTATGAAATTGTGATATTGGTTATTTCTATACTTTCTATGACTATTGGTAACATTATGGCATTGCGTCAAAATAGTGTTAAACGTATATTAGCTTTTTCAGGAATTTCTCACGCAGGATTTTTATTAATGACACTATTAAATATTGGCGCAGCGGCTAATAACCTATTGTATTATTCAGCGTCTTATGCTTTAGCAGGTGTTGCAGCATTTTCAGTTTTAATTTATGTATGTAAAAATGAAGACGATGATAAAATTGACAATTTCAATGGTTTAGCCAAAAGAAATCCTTTGATGGCAGTTATTATGTCTTTAGCATTATTATCAATGGCTGGAATTCCTATTTTAAGCGGGTTTTTTGCTAAATTGTTCTTGTTGAATCAAGTTATTTCTGCTGGTTTCTTGGTGTTGGCAATTGTTGCAATAGTAAATTCTATGATTAGTGTTTACTACTATTTTAGAGTTATCCTTGCTATGTACACTAAAGATTCTGTAAAACAAGAAGTAGAACACGGTAGTGAATTTTACATAGTTGGAATAGTTGCAACAGTATTATTAATTGTATTAGGATTATTTCCAGATACAATTTTACATTTAATATAACTTTTATACAGATACTACAACGCTAACTGCGTTTCCACCAAAGCCTACAGCATTTACTAAAATCTTTTTTAGAGGTGTTGTGGGTTTTTTGTTTGGATAAAACGGACTTTCGATTATTGTGTTGTTTTGTAGCATTAAAATTGCCAATTCAAGACTTAACATACCTGAAGAGCCAAAAGTATGTCCGATTTTCCATTTATTAGTAGTTAATGATGGAATGTTGTTTCCAAAAACTTTTTCAATAGCTTTAAATTCTGATAGATCGCCTTTAATAGTTCCAGGAGCATGCATTACAATTACATCAATTTCATTTATATCGATTCCGTCAATTGCCATTAACATAGATTTTTGAAAGCATTCTGCTTCAGTAGAAATAGAAACATTGTGTTCTAATATTTCAGTTGCATATCCAATCCCTTCGATATATGCAAGAGCATTTTCTTTTGCTCCATTTTCTATACAGATAACTGCTGCTCCTTCTCCAATTACTAGAGTATTTTGTTTTTTAGATAAGTTTAAGGCTTGACAAGGGAATTCACTTTCGTTTTTTGAATAAATTCCTAATGCTTGCATTTGTGCAATTGTAAAAGGTGTCAGTGGAGCTTCTGTACCACCAACTAAGAATTTATCTACCATTCCTGCTTGTAGCCAAGCAATGCCATTTAAAAGCGCGTGTAGTGAAGTTGAACAAGTGATTGAATGAGAAACTTCGGGACCATTTGCTTGTAAATCGTGAGAAACCCAACTTGAGAGGTTGCCAAGCGTTGTGGTTGGTGAAGCTAATGTGTTTACTTTATTAGATTTAATGAACTCTTCATGATGTTTTTCAAACAATTCAGTAGCTCCTCTTGAGGAACCAATATTGATTCCAAATACATCTTTTTTTGTCCATTTTGCAGTTGCAACCACTTTTCTTGAAACCAATATTGCAAATAAAACGGAATTATCTATGCTTTTATATTTATTGTCGGAATTTCTTAGTCGTGTGATTTCATCTTCTACTTCAATAGGAATAGATGCTACTAAAACATCTTGATGGTTTATACTTTTCTTTTGGATACAACTCTTTCTTTGGTTGTATTTTTTCCATATCATATCATTTTCTAAACCTAATGTAGAAATAGACGCAAAACCAGTTATGGCAATTTTTGTTTTCAAGGTATTGGGGAATTACAATTGAATTTGTCTTTCAATTTGTTGATCTAATGAAATAAAAGTTTCTGTTCTAGAAACACCTTCAATAGGTTGTATTTTTTTATTTAGTAATTGCATTAAATGTTCATTATCTTTACAAATGATTTTGATTAAAATGCTCCAATTTCCAGTTGTATAATGGCATTCGAGTACTTCAGGAATTTTTTTTAATTCTTTAACGACTTCTGGATTACTTGAAGCTTTTTCTAAATAAATACCTATGAATGCGGCTGTACTGTAGCCCAAAACTTTGGTGTCAACCACAAATTTAGAACCTGCAATAACGCCTGCTTGCTCAAGTTTTCGTAACCGTTGATGGATTGCTGCTCCAGAAATCCCAATTTTATTTGCAATTTGCAAAATTGGTTTACGAGCGTCTTCCATTAAATCTCGAAGAATCTCTTTGTCAATTCCGTCAATTTCAATTTGTAACTGATTTATCTTCATTTTAATTTATTTGAAAGTAAAAGTACTAAATTAGTTATAATTGAAACAAAAAAATCCGAGATCAATTGAAATCGGATTTTAAATTATAATTAAAACAATTAATTCTTCACATTCAAAGGATTATAACCTAAATAAGGGGCTTCGGTTTCCTTGAAGATAACACCATAGGTTTCTAATTCTTTTAGAATTGGAGTATAAACTTCTTTTGTGATTGGCAATTGAACACCTGGAGTTTTGATTTCTTTGTTTAAAATTTTTAAGGTTGCTATGGCGACAGGTAGCCCAACCGTTTTTGCCATAGCGGTATAAGTTTGATCGTCCCCAATACAAACCATTGTAGAATCAATTTGTTTCTTTTCGCCATTTAATTCATAACCAAATTTATGATACATGACAATCATGTCTTTATCGTTTGGTTGCAAAGCCCATTTTTCAGCTAATATTTTTTCTAATATTTGTGCTGGAGTTGCTTTAACTAATCCTACTTTTTTATCTGCATTAAACAAATCTAATTCAACTAATTTGTCCCAAATAATATCGTCTTGATCAATTTTTTGTGCATGACGTAATTTGATTTCCACAGTATCAGTTGGGTGATAAGGTAAGAATGAATTTGTAAATTCTCGATAAGTCATCTCTTCCGAATTATCAATAACATAAGAATCATCTGTCATTCCAAGTTGTACTAAAATGTCCCATGCTCTAGAATATCCCACACGTCTAATCGTTCCACGATAGCAAGTTAAAGCTTTGTCTAAGCCATAAACGCTTCTGTATTTTAAAGAATCTCTGTTGGCATAAGCTTCAAATCTTCCATATCCTTCAACTTCTAGAAACTCGGTTCTTCTAAATAATTTTGAGTATGGGATGTACTTGTAAGTTCCTTCTTGAATAAATTTTGCAGCTCCACCTTGTCCTGCCAACACAACATTTCTTGGATTCCAAGTAAATTTATAATTCCACAAATTAGTATCGCTCTCAGGTGCTACTAATCCGCCACAAAACGATTCAAATAAGATTATATTTCCTCCTTTATCACGAATTTCATCCAATACTTTCATGGCACTCATGTGATCGATACCTGGGTCTAGCCCAATTTCGTTCATAAAAACTAAATTGTTTTCTTTGGCTACAATATCTAATTCTTGCATTGCATTGCTGATGTAAGAAGCTGTTACCATATGTTTTTTATAAACAATACAATCTTTAGCAACTTCTAAATGTAAATGAGCGGGTAACATTGAAACAACTATATCTGCTTTTTGAATCTCGGCTTTACGTTGGATTTCATTAAAGATGTCAAATGCAATTGCGGTTGCATTTTTGTGATTGTTGGTTTTTTGTTTCGCTAAATCTTCTGATAAATCGCCAATTGTAACATGGAGATTTTCTTCTTCTGAATGATCTAACAAATATTTTATAAGCGATGAAGCCGAACGACCTGCTCCAATGACTAAGACATGTCTCATTTTGTACGTGTTGTGAAAATATCACACGAAGATAATAAAATGTTATATTTATAAAAACAATTTCCTTATTTATGTTATAATTTAACATTAAAACTTTTCCTATCTTTGGTCTAAAATTTGAAATAATGGACAAGAAAATTCTTTTAGCGGCAGCTTTCTTAGGGCTTTCGGCAATAATTTTAGGTGCTTTTGGGGCTCATGCGTTAAAAAAAGTGCTTTCTGTAGAACAATTACAATCTTTTGAGGTAGGAGTGCGTTATCAAATGTACCATGCTTTGTTTTTATTGTTTATTGGTGTATTCACTTTTTTAAGCGAAAAAGAACGTTTGGTTATTTTTTGGTTAACAATAATAGGGGTATCTTTTTTTTCAGGATCTATCTATTTATTGTCAACAAATGGGATTACAAATTTAAAAACTAAATTTTTAGGACCTATTACGCCAATAGGAGGAATGTTCTTAATCTCTGCATGGAGCTATTTATTTTACACGGTTTTAAGTAAAAAATAATAAATTAAAACGCTATCTGAAATTAAATTTATAATTTTGCACTTTATTAAATACACAACATAACAAACAATTTATGGATACGAATGCCCAAATTACGAAATCGATTTCGTTGGAAAAATACGGAATCGTTAATGTATCAGAAATAATCTACAATCCTTCTTATGAGTTTTTATATAATGAAGAATTAAATCCAGCTTTAGAAGGTTTCGAAAGAGGTCAATTATCTGAACTTGGAGCCGTAAATGTAATGACAGGTGAATTCACTGGTCGTTCTCCTAAAGATAAATATATAGTAAAAGACAGTGTTACAGAAAACACCGTTTGGTGGAACTCTGATAAAGCGGCAAATGACAATAAGCCAATTTCTCAAACGACATGGAATGCTTTAAAAGAAACTACTGTAAAACAACTATCAGGAAAAAGATTGTTTGTAGTAGATGCTTTTTGTGGTGCTAATGAAGATACAAGATTGAAAGTTCGTTTTATTATGGAGGTGGCTTGGCAAGCACATTTTGTAAAAAATATGTTTATTCGTCCAACCGAAGCAGAATTGGAAAATTTTGGTGAACCAGATTTTATTGTAATGAATGGTTCAAAAACAAGTTTTAAAGATTACGCAGCTCACGGATTAAATTCTGAAGTATATGTAGCTTTTAATTTGACTGAAAAAATTCAATTAATTGGCGGTACTTGGTATGGTGGGGAAATGAAAAAAGGTTTATTCTCGATGATGAATTATTATTTACCATTAAAAGGAATGGCTTCAATGCACTGTTCTGCTAACAAAGGAAAAGATGGTGATGTTGCTGTTTTCTTCGGGTTATCGGGAACAGGAAAGACTACTTTATCAACTGATCCAAAACGTGAGTTAATTGGGGACGACGAACATGGATGGGATAACGATGGTGTTTTCAATTTTGAAGGAGGCTGTTATGCAAAAACCATTGATTTAAGTGCGGCAAACGAACCAGATATTTATGGGGCTATCAAAAAAGACGCACTGTTAGAAAACGTTACAGTTGATGCTAACGGAAAAATTGATTTTAAAGATGGTTCGGTTACTCAAAACACTCGTGTTTCTTATCCAATTTATCATATTGAAAATATTGTAAGACCGGTTTCTAAAGCGGGTCATGCTACTAAAGTTATTTTCTTAACTGCAGATGCTTTTGGAGTAATGCCACCCGTTTCTAAATTAACACCAGAGCAAACAAAATATTATTTCTTATCTGGATTTACGGCTAAATTAGCTGGTACAGAAAGAGGAGTAACACAACCAGAACCAACATTCTCTGCTTGTTTTGGAAAAGCATTCTTGTCTTTACATCCAACCAAATATGGTGAAGAGTTAGTGAAGAAAATGGAGCAGCACAATGCTACTGCTTACATGGTAAACACTGGATGGAATGGTACAGGAAAGCGCATTTCTATTAAAGATACACGTGCTATTATAGATGCTATTTTGGATGGTTCAATAGAAAAGGCCGATACAAAAGTAATTCCAGTATTTAATTTTGAAGTTCCTACTGCTTTACATGATGTAAATCCAGCGATTTTAGATCCGAGAGATACTTATGCTGATGCCTCTGAATGGAATGTTAAAGCCGCTGATTTAGCTTCTAGATTTATTAAAAATTTCGTGCAATACACAGATAATGAGGAAGGTAAAAACCTTGTTACTGCTGGACCACAATTAGGATAAAGATTTTATTAATTCAGTTGAAAAGTCTCGATTTTTATCGGGACTTTTTTTGTGTAATAAAGCTGCTGTAAAAAAAATCCCAAATTCAATTTGAATTTGGGATTTTATATCTAGAAATAAATATTATTTTCCTTTATTTACTTCAGCTACATATTTTTCTAAAGCACCTGTCATTGATGGTGTTCCAGGGCTTGGAGCCATAATATCTACACGTAATCCGTGTTCTAAAGCTTCTTTTTGTGTGGTGCTTCCAAATACAGCAATTCTAGTGTTGTTTTGTTTAAAATCTGGAAAATTTTTGAACAAAGATTTAATTCCTGTTGGGCTAAAAAACGCTAAAATATCGTAATAAACATCTTTTAAATCTGATAAATCACTCATTACTGTTCTGTAAAAAGTACCTTTAGTCCAATCTACTTTTAAGGCATCAAGCGTAGGAGGTACGTCTGCATTTAATTGATCAGAAGAAGGTAGTAAGAATTTTTCGTCTTTATATTTTTTAATCAAAGGAGATAAATCTACAAAGTCTTTTTGACCAACATAAATTTTTCTTTTTCGGTACACCACATAGCGTTGTAAATAGAAAGCCACAGCTTCTGACTGACAAAAATATTTTAAATCTTCAGGTACTTTATAACGCATTTCTTCAGCCACTCTAAAAAAGTGGTCAACTGAATTTCTGCTAGTTAATATAATAGCAGTGAAGTTGTTTAAATCGATTTTCTGAGCTCTTACTTCTTTAGCAGGAACACCTTCAACATGTATGAAGGGTCTAAAATCAACTTTTACTTTAAGTTTATTTTGTAGCTCAAAATAAGGAGAATTTTCTACTTTAGGCTCTGGTTGTGAAACTAAAATTGTTTTCACTTTCAAATTTGACATATTTCTCTCTAATTTTTTGTAAACCAATTATAAATGAAATAGTAAGGCGCTATTTCAAGGGTGCAAAGATATAAAATAAAATAAAATATTTTACGTATCAGTAAATTTTGATATAATTTCAATGCAACCAAGTATGTAACAATGTTTATTGCAAATAATGCAAAAAGTAATGCCCAAAAAAACAAATCTGAATCTATTGGGTTGTAAAAAAGAATAATATTAACAGGTAAAAGTATAAATCCAAAGTAAGCACGGTAGTTTACTTTTAATAAATTAAATTGTTCATTAAATTCTTCTATTTTAAATGCTGTAGCTATAATTTTTTCGATGAGATATTTTGAAAGTATAAATACAGTTAAAAAAGTAAAAATCTGAATATAAATGATAATGTTGTTTTTTTCAGCTTTATCAAATTGATTTAAGACTAACAAAGTAAAAAATGAGAATGAGAGCAATTGTAAAACAAACATTGATACTGTAAAACCATTCATCAAATTGCTACTATCTCTATATATTTTTGTGTATTTGTCAGAATAAGCTAAACGTACAAATTCGGAAAAACGAATAGATGAAACTGTTTTGTTCACGGCAATAATACCAATGCAAAAAACAAACAAAAGGGTTGCCCAATCTTTGCTTTCGATTATTCGGTCATGTAATTGTATTGCTAGCATATTGATTGCAAAATTACAAAAAATACACTTAATATGATTATTATAAAATTATTAAGAATTATCCACTAGAAATAGTTTATTTTTGCATCAAAATATAATTCATTCTATGGCTAAAAGCATTGTCATAATCCCTACTTATAACGAAATTGAAAATATTGAAGCAATAATAAATGCAGTTTTTGCTTTACCTACCACTTTTCATGTTTTAATTGTGGACGATAATTCTCCTGATGGAACTGCTATAAAAGTTAAAGAACTTCAAAAACAATTTGATAAGCAATTGTTTTTAGAAGTTAGAACTAAAAAAGCTGGACTTGGAACGGCTTATGTACATGGTTTTAAATGGGCGCTTTCACAAGGTTATGATTATATTTTTGAAATGGATGCCGATTTTTCTCATAACCCTAACGATTTAGAAAAATTATTAGTGGCTTGTGAAAATGGTGCAGATGTAGCTATTGGATCAAGGTATTCAAATGGCGTCAATGTGGTCAATTGGCCTTTAATCCGTGTATTGCTGTCTTATTTTGCCTCGGTTTATGTTCGAATTATTACTGGAATGAAAATTGCTGATGCAACAGCTGGATTTAAATGTTACAGAAGAGTTGTTTTAGAAAAAGTAAATCTTGATAAAATAAAATTTGTTGGTTATGCTTTTCAAATAGAAATGAAATACCGTGCTTTTGTCAATAAATTCAATATTGTTGAAGTGCCAATCATATTTACTGATAGAACAAAAGGGCAGTCAAAAATGAGTGGTGGAATTATTCGTGAAGCTGTAGTTGGAGTAATTATGTTAAGGTTACGAAAAATATTTAATAGATTATAATGAATACATATTTAATTAGAAATGCCAAAATTGTAAACGAAGGTGCTGTTTTTGAGGGTGATATATTAATTGAAGATGAATTCATTAAGGAGATTGCCGAGAAAATAAGTCCAAAATCGTCAAACTGTGTGATTATTGATGCAGAAGGAAGCTATGTGATGCCAGGAGCTATTGACGATCAAGTGCATTTTAGAGAACCAGGTTTAACTCATAAAGGAACCATTGAAACCGAAAGTAAAGCAGCTATAGCTGGTGGAATCACTTCATTTATAGAACAACCTAATACAGTTCCAAATGCAGTTACACAAGAGCTTTTAGAAGATAAATATAAAATTGCTTCTCAAACATCATATGCAAATTATTCGTTTATGATGGGTGGAACAAATGATAATTTGGAAGAAGTTTTAAAAACTAATCCTCGCAATGTTGCAGGAATTAAATTGTTTTTAGGTTCTTCAACCGGAAATATGTTGGTGGATAATCAAGAAGTTTTAGAGAATATTTTTTCATCTACTAAAATGCTGATAGCCGTTCATTGCGAAGATGAAGCAACAATTAAAGCCAATTTAGAAAAATATAAAGAAGAATATGGTGAAGATATTCCAGTAAAATATCATCATCTAATACGTAGTGCAGAAGCTTGTTATTTATCATCTTCAAAAGCTATCGAATTGGCAAAAAAAACAGGTGCTAGATTGCATGTCTTTCATTTGTCAACCGCAAAAGAAATGGATTTATTTACAAATAAAATTCCATTAGAAGAAAAACAAATTACAGCTGAAGTTTGTGTGCATCATTTGTGGTTTACTGATGCTGATTATGATGCAAAAGGATCTTTAATAAAATGGAATCCAGCGGTTAAAACTCAAGAAGATAAAGACGCACTATGGAAAGCATTATTGGATGATAGAATTGATGTTATTGCTACCGATCACGCGCCGCATACATTAGAAGAAAAAATAAATTCTTATACAACCTGTCCATCTGGTGGGCCATTAGTACAGCATGCTGTTGTTGCCATGTTTGAAGCACATCATCAAGGAAAAATTTCGGTAGAAAAAATTGTAGAAAAAATGTGTCACAATCCGGCAAAAATTTTCAAAATCGAAAAGCGCGGATTCATTAGAGAAGGATATTTTGCTGATATTGCTATTGTGAACGCGTATTTACCTTGGAATGTAAAGAAAGAAAATATTTTATACAAATGTGGTTGGTCACCTTTTGAAGGCTATAATTTTAAATCGAGAGTAACACATACTTTTGTAAACGGGAAGTTAGTATATGCAAATGGTAAAGTTAAAGAAACAAAAGTAGGTCAACGTTTATTATTTGAAAGAGCAATATAAATGAAAAAGTTAGTAGTATTATTTTTTGGAATTATCAGTGTTTCATGTTCAAAAAACCCTGTACCAAAACCGGATAATTTATTAGATGATGAAGTAATGACTGATATTTTATTTGACATTGCTGTTTTGCAAGCAGCCGATGGTTCCATGCCTTTTAGATTATCTGAAAAAAACATAAAAATAAATACATATATTTTTAAAAAATATGAAATAGATAGTACAACTTACTATCAAAATCAGCGTTATTATGCAGCTGATGCACGCAAGTATAAAAAAATGTATCAGGAAGTTTTAGATCGTTTAGATAAAGCAAAAATTGAAAATGATTCTATTTTGCCTGAGGGAAAAGAAAGACTCAAATAACAGTTTTTAGAAAAGTTTCTTTCTTTTGAAAAGAAATTGATATCGCATTTTCGATTTTTTGAGTGTCATATTGGTCAATAGCGTGTGAAGAAGCAGCGGTTGATTTTGTTAGTTTTCTTTTACTATTTGTTAAAGTTGCTCGCAACCAATCAAGTCGCCAACCAACAGAAGTTAATGTTTTTGAAGCGCAAATAAAAGGTTTTTTGGTGTTTAATAAAGTAGCTATATAGAAAAACAAATCTTTGTAAGTACAATTTTCACCAACTAAAGTATAACGTTCGCCTGAAATTTTGCTTTTCATTAAAGTAATCATACATTTTGTAACATCTTGTACGGCAATAATTCCAATAATACCATTGGTGTAAAAAGGGATTTTATTTTTTACCCATTGAATAAAAAGATCACTTCCAAGATTAGAAAAACCATATCCAAAAATTACACCTGGATTTACAATTACAACATCTAATCCTTCTTGAAAGCCCCGCCATACTTCCATTTCTGCGCCATATTTTGTAATAGCATAATCACTATGTTGTTTTTCAGAATTCCATTCGGTTTCTTCTGTAATTAAATGCTCAGCTTCTTTGGTATCGCCAAGTGCTGCAATTGAACTTACATGACACAATTTCTTTATTTTGAAATCAATACAACAATTTACAATATTTGCAGTGCCTTCAATATTTATTTTCCTAAGCTTTTCTTCATCTTTAGGTTCAAATGATACTAAAGCGGCACAATGGTATACATGGGTTACATTTTCAAAAGCTTTTTCAAGAGAAGGTATATCAGTAATATCACCTTTTACCCAGTTAATTTTTTCAAACAAATCGATTTGTTTGTTATTTTCAAATATCTTTTTCGTTTTCTCAATTTGTTTATTTGAACGAAATAACGCCTTTACTTCTTCATTTTCTTGAAGAAGTGGTATTAACAAATGTGAACCTACTAATCCTGTTGCTCCTGTAACTAAAATCATGTGGTAAAAATAGCAAATCTTTTGATTTTAGATTTAAGATTAATGATTTTAGATTTAGAATTTCAAAACTTTATCACTTTTGACTTTTAGACTTTGCCACTTTAAGACTAAAAACTATCTTTGCCCAAATTATTACAAAAGATGAAAAATTTAGTAGAAGAATTACGTTGGAGAGGTTTGTTTCATGATATGATGCCTGGAACAGAAGAACAATTACTAAAAGAAGCAACTACGGCTTATATCGGTTTTGATCCAACTGCAGACTCTTTACATATTGGAAGTTTAGTGCAAATTATTCTATTAATGCACTTGAGAAAATCTGGACATAAAGCAATAGCATTAGTAGGAGGTGCAACAGGAATGATTGGTGATCCATCAGGAAAATCAAATGAAAGAAATTTATTAGATGAAGCTACTTTAAATCATAATGTAGAAGGAATAAAGAAAGTATTATCTCGTTTTCTAGATTTTAATGCTAAAGATGAAAATGCTCCAATTTTAGTTAATAATTATGATTGGATGAAAGATTTTTCATTCATTGATTTTGCTCGTGATATTGGAAAACGTATTACGGTTAACTATATGATGTCTAAAGATTCTGTAAAAAAGCGTTTGAGTGGAGAAGAAGGAACAGAAGGAATGAGTTTTACCGAATTTACATATCAATTAATTCAAGGTTACGATTTTTATCATTTGAATAAACATTACAATTGTTTGCTTCAAATGGGAGGAAGTGACCAATGGGGAAACATCACCACAGGTACAGAGCTTGTAAGAAGAATGAATGTTGGTAATGAAGAAAAATCAAAAGCATATGCTTTAACAACGCCATTAATAACAAAAGCAGATGGTTCTAAATTTGGAAAATCTGAAGGTGGAAATGTATGGTTAGATGCTGATAAAACTTCGGTTTATAAATTTTATCAATTTTGGTTGAATACATCGGATGTTGATGCTGAAAAATACATTAAAATTTTTACATTCTTAGATAAAGAAACGATTGAAAAATTAATTGCAGAACATAACGAAGCCCCTCATTTAAGAGTATTACAAAAACGTTTGGCAGAAGAAATTACTGTTATGGTACATTCTGCAGCAGATTTAGAAAATGCTATTGCGGCTTCAAATGCGTTCTTTAGTCCGTCTATGGATGAATTAAAAAAGTTAGATGAGAAAACGTTTTTAGAAGTGTTTGACGGAGTTCCTCAAGCTGAAATTTCGATGGAAGATTTGAATGCTGGTTTAGATATGATTGCGGCATTAGCAGCAAAAACTAATTTCTTAGCTTCTAATAGTGATGCTCGTAGAGAGTTGAAGCAAAATTCGATTTCTTTGAATAAAGAGAAAGTAGGAGAAGATAAAATCATCACTAAAGAAGATTTAATCAACAATCAATTCTTATTATTACAAAAAGGTAAGAAAAATTATTACGTGATAAAAATTGTTTAAATGTCAAATTGTTAGGCTGTAGAATCGATTTAAAAAATAGACATTTTAACAGTTAAAGTACCATAAGATTACAACCACGAATATCAGAATTGTCAAAACGTCCCAACACTTCGAAAGAATGGTTGGGATATTTTTTACCCAAATCTTGCGTAGCAATAAATGAACATGAATTTATGTTGGCCAAGTCTATTACGTTAATTCCGCCTGTTTTTCCTTCTAAAACATAAGTGAGTGCATCTTCGGTATCGCGAATTAGAATGTGCATCCAAGGGACGCATTCAAAAACACCGTCACCAAGAGAATACGCTTGCGAAAGAAGCTCTGTCATTCCATATTCTGAATGAATTTTAGAAACTCCAAACCCATCACATAAAATCGCATGTAATTCTTCGCGAATCATTTCTTTTCGCTTACCTTTCATGCCACCGGTTTCCATGATAATAGTGTTTTTTAATTGAAATTTTTGTTTCTCAATCAAATCTAATAAGGCATAAGTAACACCAATTAAAATTACATTTTGTCCCGAATTATCTAACTCAATTAGTTTAGAAATTAATTCTTCATAATTATGTAAATAAAATCCAGAGTCTTTGTGATTACTACTTTTGATTAAATCTTCCACCATGTAAATTAAGGATGAACCTTCGCGTTCTAAATAAGAAGGAAGCAATGCCAAAACACAATAGTCTTCAATATTTCCATAAAATTCTGAAAAACCTAACCGATAACTTTTTTCATACCAACTTACGTCGGCAACTAGATGTTTACTAGTATGTATTCCAGTGGTTCCACTGCTGGTGAATGTTTGCTGAATGATTCCATTCGCGCTCAAAACGTTATGACTTTTAAAAAATTGAATGGGTAAAAAAGGGATTTCGGTTAACGATTTCACGTTAGTTTTGTCTTTTGCTAAGAAGCTACAAAATTGTTGGTATACCAAATTGTTATCGTACTGATGACGAAATATTTTTAAAGCAATTTTTTCAAATTCTTTTTTAGAGCCAATTTGGAAAATATCTTCTTGTGAAATCATGGTGCAAAAATAGCAAACAAATTTGTCTTAAATAAAAAAGCACCAACTTTCGTTGATGCTTTTAATATAATTTGAAATTAATTATTTGATAACTAATTTTCTGGTAGCAGTTTTACCTTCTTCAGTAATTTTAACTACATAAACACCAGCTGTTAATTTAGCTACGTTTACAGAGTTGTTAATTACATTTGCTTTTACTACTTCTTTACCTAATATATCAAAAATTTGAACTGACATATCAGCATTGGCAGTAGAAGTTAAGAATAAAGTGTTCCCAGACAAAGGATTTGGATACATTGTTAAACCATCAATGTTGTCAAATGAAGCAGAGGATAAATTGATTTCAGCTAATGATCTCGCAACAAAATAAATTGAAGGTGATGTCACAGCTACTGTGTTTTCTCCAGGGAATGCAATAATACTTGTTGAAGCAGTCGGGATCGGTTGGCCAATGTAGTCAACTTCAGTAGCAGTAAATACTGTTCTGAAAACTGATGCTGTTGGAGCTGTTATAGGAGTGTTAGTGTTAACTGCAAAATTTGTAGCAGTAGCGTCAAATGTGATTCCATTAATTCTAACTAATTCACTTTCGTAATTTTCTATGTTAGAAACGACATCACTTATTGTAACAACCTGTGGTGTAACAGTATTCCCGGTTGATGCAACAGAAGCGTCTTCAGTTGGGACTAATTCCAATAAGCCATTAAATAATAATGACTGACCTTTTAAAGAAGCTATAGCATCTCCAGCATTCATAGTTGTTGTGATTATTCCAGCGGCATCATCAATTACTACTGCTGCTGAAGCATCTTGGATATATTTTTGATTTCTTGTTGCTCTTTTAAATGTTATTACAGGGTTACTTGTAATTTGGTAATATCTTCCTGTTCCATTAGCAATTACATCAGCTCTTAAAGCTGCAATGTCAGCAACTACATTATATGAAGCAATAGTAAATGTTACGGTAGCATTTACAGCTGGAGAGATTGGATTATGAGCATTGTCAACTAATTCAACATAAACTATGTATGTTCCAGGTGTTAAACTTGAAAGAGCGATAGGTGTAGTGTCGTATTTCATAACAACTCCACCGCCATTCACTGTATAATGAATATGTCCATCTCCAGTTCCACTAGCTACATTAAAATTGCTAACAGATAAAGCTACATTAACGTTTGTAGTTGTAGGTGAGAAAATAGCTCCATTCGTAGGTGAAGAAATAGCTAAACTTGGATTTGTAGAACAAACATTAGCAGCAGTACTTGAATTTCTTGGAGAAGGTGCTCCTGTTGAGAAATCAGTATTGTTTGAATTGTTATCTGTACATCCTCCATTTAATCTAATTCCAGATGTTGTGTTTGATAAAGCTGCTACAGCAGCAGATCCTTCGTATGCACTAGCAGTACCATATCCAACTAAATCAACATAAGTGCCTGCAGTTAAAGTTGCTCCAGATAAAGCTGTTGTATTGTTTACTAAAGCTACTTTCCCGTTTGTACCAGATAAATTTGCAGGCGATGCAGTGATGTCTAAATCAGGAGTTGGTAAAGCTACACCTGTTGCTCCTCCAGCAAGCTTGATTAAGTAATATTTGCCAGGTGCTATACTTGTAGCAGCTGGTATTGCTGTGACACTCCATGTAGTACCTGCTGTACTTGCATATTGAACTGACCATGAAGAAATATCAACCGAAACTGTTCCTCTATTGAAAAGTTCAACGAAGTCATGCGTATAAGGCGCTCCAGAATTCCCACCACCTCCATAAACTTGACTGATAACAATTTGTGATTTTGCAGAAAAAGCCACAAAAATTAATAATAATAAAGTGTAAAGTTTTTTCATTTTTATAAAATTAAATTATGGTACAAAGATAAATAGTTTTTAAGTTTCTAACTAATATTTAGCTGTTAACTTAAAATTAATTTTAGGAATAATAGTGTAAAGAACTAATTGATAATTAGCTTTCTAGTAGCAGAAGCATCACCTTCTTTTATTTTGATGATATAGACACCTGCAGCTAAATTACTCACATTTACTTCTTTTGAAGTAA
Organism: Flavobacterium sp.; assembly: GCF_035299005.1. GTDB lineage: Bacteria > Bacteroidota > Bacteroidia > Flavobacteriales > Flavobacteriaceae > Flavobacterium. The sequence goes on along the minus strand of NZ_DATGXL010000014.1, from coordinate 134,346 downwards.
TCACTGTTTCTAGTACCTTTTTACCAAGCACATTAAAAATTTCTACCTTTTTGTCTAAAGATGATTTAGTTGTAATAAAAATTTTTCCAGAGTTTACAGGGTTAGGATAAATAGTAAGTCCCTCAATTGTAGGTTCTTGAGTTTTAGTTGTAACGCTTGCTTTGCCTTCTTGTGCTTGAGCACTAAAAGAAAATAAAGCAACTAACAGTAAAATGATATAAGTGTAATTTTTTTTCATTCGCAACTAAAAATATAGTGTAAAGATATTAAAAATACTATACAAATACAATGCCAAATAAAAAATCCCTCAAATCGAGGGATTTTTAACTATCTTTAGTTAGATTACTGAATTAAGCTTACACCTCCAACTGTTGACCAAACACCATTTGTTAAGTTAGCTCCAGTTGCTGAAGTACTTGTGGTAAATTGTCCTGAAGGGAATGCAACCGTTAATGTACCAGCTCCTGCATATTCAGATGTTCCGTCGTTAATTTTAACAGAAGTTAATTTTATTTTACTTGCGTTGACTTGATCTGTATTTGTACCAGCATCTTGAATTCTTACAGCTGTAGCTCCCGCAGTTGTATAACCCGAAATTACAATATTAGAGAAGTCACCATTACCTTGTTTTTTGAATTGAATTGCATCGTATTCTGCTGCAGATGAACCTCCTTCTGTAACTGTACCAGCAGCTCTTTTTAAAGTAATATTTGCAATTACTGGCCAAAAAGCATTATTGTTGTTTGAAGCTTCGATTTCCATTCCAAAGTTACCTGTTGTTGTTTGATAGGCATACCAATTAGAATTGTTTTGTCCTTTCCAGCCATCTTGCCAGTCAAATGAATCATCATAGTTCCCATAAGAAATTAAATTTGAAGCACTTACAGTTCCACCATAAAATTCGTATCCATCATCTGCTCCTTTGTATGAAACTAAGTTTTCTAATATAGTACCTGAACCTACTGAATAGAATGAAAAACCATTCATTTCACTTGTTCCATCTGTAATTTTTTTACCTGCATATTCTACTCTCACATAGCGTAATGTTCCACCATTATGAGTTGGGTTTGTTCCGCCATATGTTAAGTTTAATCCATCTTCAGAAGTTTTTGTAGTAACTCCACCTGCACCATTTATTGGAGCATCCCCATACATGATAATTCCTCCCCAAGAACCTGGTGTTGCAGAAGATTCAGTTAAAACAATTGGTTGGGATGCAGTTCCATTCATAATTAGTTTTCCACCATTTTTAACTACGATTGCATCAACACCATTTGTTGTACTTGCAGTAATTGTTGAACCTGCATCAAAAGTAACTGTTACACCTGGCTCAATAGTAACAATACCATTTAGAGTATAGTTTCCATATGCAATTGTTCTATTTGTTGTTATAGAACCTGTAAGTTCTCCTTCAACTGGTTGTATTGTTCCTTCGTCATCGTCTGTTGAACATCCAGTGAATAATGTAGCTAAAATAGTTAGACTTAAAAATAAATTTTTCATGTTAATTGTGTTTTTTAATTGTTATAGCAAATTTATATTGCGCATGTGTTTAGAATGTTTTTTTACCATTATAAAAAGGTTATTGAAAAATCATAAAATCGTAAAACCAATGTTGCTTTTATGTAAACAAAAAAGAGCAGTAATTAGCTGCTCTTTAAATATTTAGAATGTGTAAGAAACACTTGTTGAAAAACCAACACCTTTTTTATAGCTCTGCAATAATAATGATGATTCATCAATTGAAATTTTACTATCTTCTCCCAATTCTCTTTTGTATAAAGGATTTAAAATGTTATCTACTGAGAATTTTATGTCCCAAGCTTTGCTAATATTACTTCCCCAAACAAAGTCTAATTTATGGAATGGTTTTTCATATATATGGTCATTTCCTGCTATTCCAACAGCATAAATGCGTTCTCCATAAACATTGTATACTAATGAGGCAGTGTTTTTGCAATTTTCACCTAAATTAAATTCGTATTTTAAGTCAGAATTTAATAACCAATTTGAAGCACCTTGTAAATCTCTTTTTTCAAATGTGTCAAAATATCCAGGTCTATTTTTGTTAACTGTTGCTTCCGTAATCATTAATGAAGTGTTTAATCCAAAAGACAATCCTTCTAAATTTTCGTTTATTCTACTTAATTGTAGTAAAAACTCAAATTCTGCTCCAAATAATGTAGCGTTTTTATTGTTGTAATATGTAATAGTTTGCCCGCTTCCAGTTGCACTTGCTTGAACAGTTCTTTCAATTGGTTTGTCAATATATTTTGCAAATAATGTTGCTGCAAACATTTCTTTATTAGTTGGGAATACTTCAAATTTTAAATCTGCATTATAGTTTTCACTGTTCTCAATATCCGAATTTCCTCTCTCGGTTGTTCCATCAGCATTGATTAAGTTAATATCTAAACTCTCAAAAAGAACCGGTTTTGTATACGTTTTTGAAACAGCTAAACGTAAATTACGATCTTCTTTTATTGCATATTTAATGTTTAAAGAAGGTAGAATATATAAGTTTTCGCTAGTTTTTTTTCTGTATGGATTTGAAATTGGGTCAACAATAGATTTGTATTTATATTCTCTTATTGTGTTTTCTGCTCGAAGTCCAACATTGAACTCAAATTTTTCATTTACATTTAAAAGTAAATTGGTGTATGCACCATCGGCTCTTTGGAATACTTTTGTTTTCCATTCTGCAGTTGATTGTTCAGTAAACGAAAGAAAGTTATTAGCAATATCATTTTGAATATATTCGTCAATGTCGTTTACTGGCGCATCGTATGGAGCAGATCCAGAGTTTGGATTTCCAAAGGTGAATCTAAATTTTGAAACCATATATTCTGCAAAACCACTATATCCAAAAGATAATTTGTTTAAATTGTCTTCGTTTTTGCCAAATTTTAAGTTGTATTCTAAATTGCCTGACAAGTGGAAGTTGTTGTCAATATTGAAAAACTGACGTAATAAGTTATTACTTCCATACTGCGTGTTGATTTCAGTATCACTAATTTTTGTCCCTGTAATAAATTTTCTGTCTGGTTGGCTATATTTTGTTCTTGTGTATGATAAACCACCGCTCAAAGAATGTTTGTCATCTTTTGTTAGTTTGTAGTTCCCAAAAAATTGATTCGCAAAATAATCAGATTGTTCATATTGATTTAAACGAATAAACTCGTTTGGATTTTGTACAGCCGTTCTAGTATAGCCTATTTGATCTTGAATTAAGTTCTCGGTAGATTTTAAATATAAACTATTGTAGAATAATTTAATTCTATCAGCTTTATACTGCAACCCTAACAAAGCCGAGGCTTGTGTTTGAAATTTGAATTGTTTTTTTGTTAAATTATTGTCATAAATTCCTTGACCTTGTGAAAATGTTCTATCTACTCCTTCTCTAACTTGGTATTTGTTGTCAAAATTAGTTGCAAAAACATAAAATAATTTATTATTGTTTTTACCGATATCAAACTTTCCTGAATGACTTATTCCAAGACTAGTATTTAAAGGAGATTTAATTTTATTTACATTCCAGCTTGATTTGTAATCATTGTTGATTCTTCCAGCAGGAATTTCACCATAACCACCAGGTAATTCTCTTTCTTGTCCACCAAAGCCAAAAAAACTTTTTGTGTTATCTGCATCCTCAGAAAGTAAAAAATCACTCATGTTATTATTTGTGGTATAACCAACACCATAACTAATTTTAGTTTGTTCCTTTGTAGGTTGACTAGTTTTTACATCAATAGTTGCTCCTGCAAAATCACCATATATATTTGGATTAAATGTTTTAAAAACATCTATATAACCTACAACATCAGTAGGAAATTGATCTAAAGGGATAATCTTTTTGAATGGACTATTAGAAGGAACGGCAAGATTGTTTATTAATAAGTTATTATATCGATCTTCTAAACCTCTGATAAATAATCCTTTTGATTCTACTTTAGAAATACCAGTAATTTTTGTTAAACCTTCTTCGACATCACTAATCCCTTTACGAGATAATTCTTGTGCACCAATACTTTGCTTAATCTCAACTGCTTTCTGTTGTTCAAGCAATAAAGCAGTTTCTTTTTCTCGGCTTACTTGTGCTTCAATTACAACGTCTTTTAATTCTTCTCCGCCTGTTGAAGCCAATGTATGATTGATTACTTTTGTTTCTCCTGCGATTACTGTAAAAGGAATTTCTTTATTTTCGTAGCCTAAATAGTTAATTACTAATGTATAACTACCAGGTTGTATTGAAATTGAGTATTTTCCATTTTCGTCTGTAGTAGTATTTTGTTTGGTTTCTTTAATTACAATAGTAGCAAAAGGAAGAGGTTCGTTGTTCATTTCCTTGTCTAATATTTCACCGCTAATAGTTGCATTTTGAGCAAATGATAATGCAGTAAAAAGTAATGTTAAAAATAGAAATTTAATTTTCATGTTATCTGATTATTAATTTGGTGCAAAGAAAGTGTGACAGCGTTACTCAATTGTTACTTGGTCATTATCAATAAGTTTCTTATCTGTTATTAAAAGGTTAACAGATTAAATAATTGTTAAGCCATTAAATCGTTTTGTTTTATCTTTATCTTTACAATCAGAAATGCAACTTAATAGTGTTATGAAAAAAAAAGATATTAAAATCTTGTTGGTTGATGATGAGAAGGATATTCTAGAAATTGTAGGTTATAATTTATCTCAAGAAGGATATCAAATTTCTACTGCTAATAATGGTAAAGAAGCCATTGCTAAAGCTAAAAAAGAATTACCACACCTTATCATTTTGGATGTGATGATGCCAGAAATGGATGGTATTGAAGCTTGTGAAAATATTAGAAAAATCCCAGAACTTCAAGATACAATTATTACATTTTTGACAGCTCGTTCAGAAGATTATTCTCAAGTAGCAGGCTTTGATGCTGGTGCAGATGATTACATTGCTAAGCCAATTAAACCAAAAGTGCTTGTAAGTAAGGTTAAGGCATTATTAAGAAGATTAAAAGAGGATAGTCAAGCAACCAGTACATTAACAGTTGGTAATATTGAAATCAATCGTGAAGAATATAAAATTATTAGTAGCGGAAAAGAAATTATTTTACCAAGAAAAGAGTTTGAATTGTTTTATCTTTTAGCAACAAAACCTGGAAAAGTATTTACTAGAGAAGAAATCTTAGACAAAGTTTGGGGAAATGAAGTTGTAGTTGGTGGAAGAACAATAGATGTGCATATCAGAAAATTAAGAGAAAAAATAGGTGATGATTTCTTTAAAACCATTAAAGGAGTTGGTTACAAAATTGAATTTTAATGGCCATAAAATTTAAAAAATCATATAAATTCGCAATAAAATCATCTTTTTATATTGCTTTGTTTTCTTTTGGATTTTTAGCAATAGCCAATTATTATTTTGCTAAACTTCCCTTTTATTATCTGTTGCTATTTGTTATAGCACTTTCTATATTTTCATTCTTTGTATTACAGTATAGAGTAGAATATTTTATCTACAAAAGAGTAAAGAAAATATATGATGATGTTTCTTTACTAGAAAATGCCAATTTCAGAAATCAGCCAATCACTACTGATATGGCAACGCTTACAAGTGAAGTTCAAAAATTTGCTCGTGATAAAAAGCTAGAAATAGAATCACTAAAGATTCGTGAAGAATACAGAAGAGAATTTTTAGGAAACGTTTCTCATGAATTAAAAACACCTCTTTTTACCGTTCAAGGATATTTGTTAACGCTTTTAGATGGCGCTATGGACGATAAGCACATTCGAAAAAAATATTTGCAAAGAGCAGAAAAAGGTGTAGAACGTTTAATTTACATTGTGAATGATTTAGATATGATTACCAAGTTAGAAATGGATACACTTGGTTTGGAAATTTCTGAGTTTAATATTGTTGATGTGATTCAAAACGTATTGGATTTACTTGAAATGAGAGCTTCCAAGAAAAATATTCTCTTAACTTTTGATATGAAATATGTTAGGCCAATAAAGGTAGTTGCTGATTTAGAAAAAATACAGCAAGTTATTACAAATTTGGTTGAGAACTCTATTAAATATGGAAAAGAAAATGGTACAACTGAAGTAAGCATTGAAGATTTTGTAAATAATAAAGTTATTGTCAAGGTTAGTGATAATGGGGAAGGTGTTGAAAAGCAGCATATCCCAAGACTATTTGAGCGTTTTTATAGAGTTGATAAAAGTGGAGCAAGAAGTGAAGGTGGTTCGGGTTTAGGTTTAGCAATAGTGAAACATATCATTGAGCGTCACAATGAAAAAATCAATGTTGAAAGTAAATTCGGGAAAGGGTCAGAATTCTCATTTACTTTGGAAAAGGCTAAATAGATTTTCCCAATCTATTTCTTCACTTGAAAAATTTTGTAATCCTTTATATACATCAATTTTTGATAGTTTTTCTATTCTAAATTTATCTTGTTTACAACTTGGTGCGATGCCTTCCATTTTGTATTTTTTTGCCAAATATTCTTGTTCATATTGACCAGGAGTTGGAATAAAAAAAGCTTTTTTCCCTAATTTAGCTAAATCCATAACTGTTGTGTAACCTGAACGACATAGGACAATTTCACTTTCGTTAAAAGCAGTTTCTAATTGTTCTGAATTCATAAAATTATAATAAGTAATTTGATTTTCATTCCAATTTTTTTGTTGGTCTTGAATAATTCCTTTTACAAATAGAATTTCTTTTGGATACTCTTGCAATTCCTCAATTAGTTTTTCTTCTAAAAGGGTTCGCTGAGGTTCGGGTCCTGAAAGAATTACCATTAAATCATACTTTTTGGGTAAATCTTTTTTAGTAATTCTGCTTAATGGTCCAATGTATGTGATATTGTCTAAAGGCTTGTCTAAATGCCCCAATTTTCCAGATAAATTCGGAAATTTATCCACATCTGGAACCCAACAAGCAGTATATTTTTTAATATAATTTAAATGCACTTTTGTGGTTAACCAAGACGTTTTTCCAGAAAGCACATTGAGTTGATGTGTAATAAAAACAGAAGGAATTACATCAGAAAAAGAACCAAGTCTATTGTCAGATATTAACCCTTCAATTTTGTAATTTTCAATGATTTTTTGAATGGCTTTTTTTTCCTTACTAATTGCACTAAACATTTTAGGCATTTGAGTTAAAAGTTTCCATTTAAAATTTCTTCCATTAGTTGCATACTCAATATTATATGCAGGAAGTTCTATGCAAGTTAAGTGCGGAAATTCTTTTTTTAATAATGCTAATGCAACACCATCAGAAGCAATTATAGGTTCAAAATTATTCTGTTCCAATGCTTTGATAATCGGTATACATCTTGTAGCGTGTCCTAATCCCCAATTTAATGGAGTGATTAGTATTTTCTTCGGGGTATTCATTTATGTCTTGATCTTAGGGGCGATGAGAAATAAAATTCTGACCCAAAGGTATAAAATAAAAGCATTATGTAATTATTGATTTGCATATTGAACAAAATCGTCATTAAAAGTTATACTTTTTCAAGATATAAAGTAAAAAAAATTTGAGTTCTTTTATATTTCCTTAATTTTACCAAAAAATTAAATAAAATCGTGGGAAGTAAAAATAAATTAAAGAGATTCAAAGAAAACGAAACGTTTGTAAATGTTTTTCAACCAACAAGAGAAGAAGTTGTATCGGATAGTTTCCCATTAAAAGGAAAATGGAATAGCGATTTTTTTAAGAATGACAATCCTATTGTATTAGAATTGGGTTGTGGAAAAGGAGAATATTCTGTTGGATTAGCTGAAAGAAGTCCAAATAAAAACTTTGTTGGGATTGATATTAAAGGAGCAAGGTTTTGGCGTGGTGCAAAAACAGCAGTTGAATCAGGCATGAAAAATGTGGCTTTTTTGCGTACACAGATTGAATTAATTGAACATTGTTTTGCCGAAAACGAAGTTTCAGAAATCTGGATTACTTTTCCAGATCCACAAATTAAATACAAAAGAACGAAGCATAGAATGACAAATTCAGAGTTTTTAAATCGATATAAAAAGGTTTTAAAGACCAATGGGTTAATGCATTTAAAAACCGATTCAGAGTTTATGCATGGTTATACATTAGGATTGCTACATGGTGAAGGTCACGAAGTAATTTATGCAAATCACAATATTTATAAAAATGAAGGAGCCCCAGCTGAAGTAACAGGTATTCAAACATTTTACGAAAGCCAATATTTAGAGGTGAACAAGCCAATTACATATATACAATTTAGAATTAAGTAATATAAGTTGCTTTAGACTAGTTAATCTTTCCTATTTTTGATAAAAATCTTTCTATGACTTTTGTATTAGCTGTTTTTTTAGGATTAATAATTTCTATTGTAGGAATAATTATTCCAGGAATGTTAAATATGACAATTGCAAAATTGAGCATTAAAGAAAATCAAACCCAAGCTCTAAATTTTGCTTTTGGAGCAGTTGTTGTAGTTTTTTTTCAATGTTTTTTTGGAACCTATTTTGCAAAGTTTTTAGATGCAAATCCTGTTTTTAGTGAAGGATTAAAAAAGATAGGAACATTTATTTTTATAGCTTTAACCGTTGCTTTCACTGTAATGGGTTTCAATGCCAAAAAAAAGAAAGATATTGAAGTAAAAATAGAAGCAAAAAGAAATCGTTTTTTTTATGGTATGGCATTGTCGTCGTTTAACATGTTTGCCATTCCGTGGTATGCTATAACAAGTTTAATGATGTCTTCTAAAGACTTGTTCCAGTATGATATGGTTTCTATACTCTTGTTTTCGTTATCTGCAGCTATTGGGACCTATTTTGTGTTTTACTTATATGCTAAGTTTTTTAAGTTAATTGAACACCGACTAACTTTTATTGTAAAAAATATCAATTTTTTAATTGCTGCTTTAACTGGTATCGTGGCTATTTCCTCGCTTTATAAAATGTATTTTTAAGGTTTGAAAAAGCAAAACTCAAATAATGAAAATTTTTTCGAACGTGTTTATGCAATTGTTCGCCAAATTCCAGAAGGGAAAGTTACTTCATATGGTGCTATTGCAAAGGCACTAGGAACTGCTCGTTCTGCTAGAATGGTAGGTTGGGCAATGAATGCTTCTCACAATTTAGAAGATGTTCCAGCGCATCGAGTGGTCAACAGAAAAGGATTACTTTCTGGTAAACATCATTTTGATGGAACCAATTTAATGCAACAACTTCTAGAAAATGAAGGAATAAAAGTAGTAGAAAATCAAATTATTGATTTTGAAAAACACTTTTGGGAGCCTTTCAAATAAAATTTCAGAAATATTTTTTATTTTTTTAACTCATTCACCACTTTTTTTAAAACTAAAACGTTTGAGTTAATACATTCTATAATGTATCATTTTTTTTCTGTAACAAATGTGACAAAAGTCATATAATCCCTTGTTTTATAGATGGAAATTTGTATTGTAATTTAAACATCAATACAAATGGACACTTTAAAAATACACTTCAAAAAATGGTTTTTAGTACTTTTTTTAGCCACAGGCTTTATCGGTAAGGCACAAGAGGCAAAAGTAGTTTTAGCCGAAAGTAAATTAGTAGTAGATGGAACTTCAAATTTACACGATTGGACAATAGAAGCCAAAGCAATGAGCGGAAAAGCAGCAGTAACTTTAGATGCTGGTGATTTGAAAGCAATAAAAAGTTTAGATTTTTCTGTTGAAGCCGAACAGTTAAAGAGCGGTAAAAGCGGAATGGATAAAAATACTTTCAAAGCTCTAAAAAGCAAAACCCACAAAACTATCACTTTCAAATTAGTAAAAGTGATAAAAATAACAACAGTTTCCAACGATAATTATACTATAGAAACGCAAGGTGATTTAACAATTGCTGGCGTGACTAAAAGAATCAACCAAACTTTTTCAGTTAAACTTATAGGTAAAAAAATGGTTTTCTCTGGGAAACAAAAATTAGACATGACATTATATGGTGTCGAGCCTCCAACAGCTTTAATGGGAACTATTAAAACAGGAAAAGAAGTTGTTGTAGATTTTAAAGTAACTTATAACTAAATATAAATATAAAAATTCATATCATGAGAACATTTATTAAATTTTCGTTAGCAATACTAGCCTTAGGTTTATCTACTGGCATTAAGGCGCAGACAACTACATTTGGTAATATGCAAAATCTAATACCAAGAGATCAAAGAGCAATTAATCAATTTGATGTTAAAAAAGATAGCGTTGAGTTTAAAGGGTTAAGTATTGATTTAGGAGGAGCTTTTGCTTTACAATTTCAGGCAATTAATTCGTTTAACGATCAAACACAAGGCACATATACCGCTTCAAACGGAACTGCAATTACAAACTACAGATTGAACAATCTTGAAAATCAATTCAATTTACCTACTGCAAATATGACTATTGGAGCTCAATTGTATGATGGAGTTAGAGTTAATTTAGATTTGTATCTAGCAGCAAGACACCACAATGAAACATGGGTTAAAGGTGGATATTTACAAATTGACAAGTTAGATTTTATTAAAAAAGATTTCTTAGCTGGTTTCATGAAATATGCTACAATCAAGATTGGTCAAATGGAAAACAACTATGGTGATGCTCACTTTAGAAGATCAGATAATGGTAGCGCTTTGGTAAATCCATTTATAGAAAGTAATATTATGGATTCTTTTACAACCGAAATGGGAGCTGAAATTTACTACAACAGAAACGGATTTGTTTCTATGTTTGGTATGACAAATGGTAAATTAAACCAAAATGTAACTGAATTCGTTCCTGCAGCAGCAACTACTGCAGCGCCAGATCCAAATACAACAATTAGCCCAACAATTTTAGCAAAATTAGGTTATGACAAACAAATTAATACTGATTTAAGAGTAAGATTTACAGGTTCATTAGCACATAATGCAAACATGAGTGGTAATCCATGGAGTTCAGACAGAGCTGGTAGCCGTTATTACTACGTAATGTCTCATGCAGCCTATACTTATGGAACAACAGCAGTTACTAATAATGCTACAACTGATTTAGCGGCAAACGCTACAACTGGTAGATTTAATCCAAATTTTGGAAACTGGTTTACAACTGTAATGTTTAACCCATTTGTTAAATACAAAGGATTGGAATTTTTCGGAACAATAGAGTTAGCTCAAGGTGGCGATAAAAAAGGTGTTGATGAAGCTCGTAAAGTAAACCAATATGCAGGTGACGTTGTATACAGATTCGGAGCAAATGAAAAATTTTATGTAGGTGCAAGATACAATGTAGTATCTGGAAAATTAGCTAATGCTGATGCTGACAAAGTAAGTGTAAACAGATTTGAATCTAGTATGGGTTGGTTTATGACTAAAAATATTTTAGCAAAAGTAGCTTACACAACTCAAAGCTATAAAGATTATTCTCAATTTAGTGGAAATAGCTTAAATGACTTATATGGTGGTAAATTCAGTGGATTAATGTTTGAAGCAGTTATCACTTTCTAAAAAATAAATAATTAAAAAAAGAGAAAAGTGAAAGCTTTTCTCTTTTCAAGAATCATGAGAACAATTAGTTTGTTTATAGGGTGTTTTATTTTGATGAATCTAGGTTTTGTTTCAAACAAAACCAAAGTGAAAATAACTAACCAAAGTGAAGTTGTTATTAAAGGAAAATCAAATGTAAATTCTTTTGAATGTAAATACAACTCAGCATTTATTGAAGACGAAATTCAAGTTTCGTTATCTAAACAAAATGCTAAAATTGTATTAGATGGTGCAAAAATAGCAATAAAGAGTACCGGCTTTGATTGTGCTCATAAAATGATAACCAAAGATTTCAAAACCATCCTAAAGGCCAACGAGTATTCAAATATAAAATTAGAAGTAAAAGAAATCACCACTTTAAAAGAGCATATTTCGGCAAAATTAAAAGTTGAAATTGCAGGAGTTTCTAAAGAGTATACAATTCCAGTTACTTATGATTCAAAAAATAATAATGTAAAAGGACAATTAAAAATCAATATTAAAGACTTTAACTTGAAAGCACCTAAAAAATTATTAGGGATGGTTATTGTAAACGACAATGTTGATATTCATTTTAATCTCTTTTTACAATATTAATAAATCTTTTTCATGTTTAGTTTAGGAAAGCAATCTTTATTTATAGAGATTGCTTTTTTATTTTAATGGATTATGGTTGTATAGATTATACTTATTCAATTATAAAAACTTTAAACTTCTAAACTTTTAAACTCATAAACTTCTTCCTATCTTTGCAATCTAAAATCAGTCTGAATAAAAATGAAACTAGATAGAAAAGAGATACTTGCGGCTTTAGAAACTATTTCTGTGGCAGGAGAAGGTAAAAATATGGTAGAAAGTGGTGCAGTTCAAAATGTAATCACTTTTGGAGATGAGGTCGTTGTTGATGTGCTTTTGGCTACACCAGCTTTACATATAAAAAAACGTACTGAAGTGGATATTATCAAAGTTATTCACGAAAGAGTATATGAAAAAGCAAAAGTAAAAGTAAATATAAAAGTTGAAGCACCAGAAAAGGCCGAAAATCCTAACTTAATAAAAGGAAAAGCTATTCCAGGAATTTCAAATATTATAGCAGTCGCATCTGGTAAAGGAGGTGTTGGTAAATCTACAATTACTGCTAACCTTGCTGTTTCATTAGCTAAAATGGGATTCAAAGTTGGTGTTTTAGATGCGGATATTTATGGACCATCAATGCCAATTATGTTTGATGTTGAAAATGCCAAACCTATTTCAGTTGAAGTGGAGGGAAAATCAAAAATGCAACCAGTTCAAAGTTATGGAGTTGAAATTCTTTCAATTGGCTTTTTTACAAAGCCAGATCAGGCTGTTATTTGGAGAGGTCCAATGGCAGCAAAAGCACTAAATCAAATGATTTTTGATGCTAACTGGGGAGAATTAGATTTTATGCTAATCGATTTGCCTCCTGGGACTGGTGATATTCATTTGTCAATCATGCAATCGTTACCTATTACAGGAGCTGTTGTAGTAAGCACACCTCAAGCTGTAGCTTTAGCAGACGCTAAAAAGGGTGTTGCAATGTTTATGTCTGATGCTGTAAGTGTTCCAGTTTTAGGAATCATAGAAAATATGGCTTATTTTACTCCAGAAGAATTACCAGAAAATAAATATTATATCTTTGGAAAAGAAGGAGCAAAAAATTTGGCAGCAGATTTACAAGTGCCTCTTTTAGGTGAAGTTCCACTTGTACAAAGTATTCGTGAGGCCGGAGATTATGGACGTCCAGCTGCATTGCAAACTGCATCTGTTTTAGAGAGTGTTTTTGAAACAATCACTAGAAATGTTGTACAAGAGACAGTTAATCGTAATGAAAGCTTGCCGCCGACTGAAGCAATCAAAATAACTACTATGGCAGGATGTTCTGCTGTTAAAGGAAAATAAAATTATGACAACAATAGAAATTAAAGAAAACGTTGAAAAAGCATTAGAAGAAATTCGTCCTTTCTTAAATTCTGATGGAGGAAATATATCATTAATAGAAATTATTGATGATAAACACGTCAAAGTAAGGTTAGAGGGAGCTTGTACAAGTTGTAATTTTAGTATTAGTACAATGAAAGCGGGTGTGGAAACTACTATAAAAAAGTATGCGCCACAAATTGAAACAGTAGAAAATATAGCATAACTGATTATTATCATGTTATATTATATTTGAATTATTCAATTTTGCCACTTTGTAACTTATGTAACGTATAGCAAATGTATGTATTTGTAACTTTACATTTCTAAATGATTTTAAAGCATGATTCAAACTGATATATTAATTATTGGCGCAGGTCCTACGGGACTTTTTGCTGTTTTTGAAGCCGGATTATTACAATTAAAATGTCATATTATTGACGCTCTTCCGCAACCAGGAGGGCAGTTAGCCGAATTATATCCAAAGAAGCCTATTTTTGATATTCCAGGATATCCTTCAGTATTAGCAGGAGATTTGGTAACTAATTTGATGGAACAAATCAAACAATTTCAACCTGGATTTACTTTGGGAGAAACGGCTGAAACCATTGAAAAATTAGATGATGGTACGTTTATTGTAACCACTAATGAAGGTACAAAGCATCAGGCAAAAGCGATTGCAATAGCTGGAGGTTTGGGAACTTTTGAACCAAGAAAGCCTATTTTAAAAGACATCGAATTTTACGAAAAAGAAGATCGTGGAGTGGATTACTTCGTAAAAGACCCAGAAAAATATCGTGGAAAAAATATTGTAATTGCTGGTGGAGGTGACTCTGCTTTAGATTGGAGTATTTTCTTGTCTAATGTTGCGAATTCAGTGACATTGGTACATAGAAGAAACGAATTTCGAGGCGCTTTAGATTCAGTAGAAAAAGTACAAGAGTTAAAGAATGCTGGTAAAATAAAATTGGTTACGCCTGCAGAAGTTGTTGGATTTAATGGTAGTGAGAGAATAACCGCTGTTGATATTGAAGTTAACGGTGCCAGACTGAAAGTTGAATGCGATTATTTTATTCCACTTTTCGGATTAACACCAAAGTTAGGACCAATTGCTAACTGGGGATTAGAAATCGAAAAGAACGCTATCAAAGTAAATAACGCATTAGATTATCAAACTAATATCGATGGAATTTATGCTATTGGTGACGTTAATATTTATCCAGGAAAATTAAAGTTGATTTTATGTGGTTTCCACGAAGCTACTTTAATGTGCCAAAGTGTTTACAATAGAATTAACCCAGGAAAACGTTATGTTTTGAAATATACTACAGTTTCAGGAGTTGATGGTTTTGATGGAAGTAGAAAAGAAGCTGAAAAAGCAGTTGTAAAATCAATTGATTAATATGCCACAAGACGTAACCATTTTTATAACCGACAGAAACGGAGTTCGACACGAAGTGTTAGCCCCAACCGACATGAACATGAACATCATGGAGTTAATTCGTTCTTATGAATTAGCCGAAGAAGGAACCGTTGGTGTTTGTGGCGGAATGGCTATGTGTGCTTCTTGTCAGTGTTATGTGTTAAACGATGTAATCTCATTGGAACGAAACCCCGATGAAGAAGCAATGCTTTGGGAAGCCTATCACGTAAAGGATAATTCAAGATTAGGTTGCCAAATTCCAATCACAGAAGATTTAGAAGGTTTGGAAATTGAAATAGCACCTGAACAGTAAAAATAAAAAGCGAGAAGAGATTCTCGCTTTTTTTGTTTTTAAACCAATTCATGTTTATGTTCCACTTGCTCTTCAATAGCATTCCAAAGTCCAATTCTTTTTTCTAAAGCTAAAGCTGAAATTTCTTGAACTTCATTCCATTTTTGTTCAGAATCACCACAAAGTTCAGTTATCATTTGCATCGCCATTGGTCCATGTTCATCGCCATCTAATTCAATATGTCTTTCGAAATAATAAATTAGTTTTGATAAATCAGTTTCTGGGAAATTTTGCTGAAAGTTTTTCAAGATTTCGGTAAACATATTCGGAATCAAATCTTCTCTTCCAAAAGTAAAAGCAGCCGCAATTTCATGTGGTTTTCCTTGTTCAATCACACGGAAAGTAAAATCTAAAAACGCTTTCACATTCGGGTGTAAATCACTTTGCTTTATCGATACAAAAATGTTTTTCGTTTCTTCTACATTTTTCAAAAAAGCATTGATTTGAGTTGTCGAAGCACCACATTGCGTCATCGCATCTATGTACATTTCAAAATGACTTTGACGTGTTCCATCAATAGTTAAATCGGTTTCTTCAGCTACAACAATTTCATTAATTAAATAGCGAATTTCTGGATTTCCAATTGGTAACCATGGAGTAGTGGTACAAGTCAACTTATTTTGCAAGGCTTTTAATAATGACATAAAATCCCATACCGCATAAATATGATTTTCTAAAAAACAATGTAAATCTTCAATCGTTTTAACTTTATTGTATAACGAATGGTTTAATAATTGTTCTTTCTGGTTTTGTATAGCTTGATTAATGCTTGGAATATTCATCATGTTTTTTATTTTATGTACGAATTAGTAACCTTTTTGGTTTCTACTATAATAGTACAAATGTAAAAATGCTTCCCTAGAAAGAGAAGCATTTTGTATCAATTTTATCTATTGTTTAATTACTTAAATGCAGGGAAACCAGTTACATCCATACCTGTAATTAACAAGTGAATATCATGTGTTCCTTCATAAGTTACTACAGATTCTAAATTCATCATGTGTCTCATGATAGAATATTCACCTGTAATTCCCATTCCGCCAAGCATTTGACGTGCATCACGTGCAATTGTTAACGCCATGTCAACATTGTTTCTTTTTGCCATCGAAATTTGAGCTGTTGTAGCTTTTCCTTCGTTTCTTAAAACACCCAATCTCCAAGTTAATAATTGCGCTTTTGTGATTTCAGTAATCATTTCGGCTAATTTCTTTTGTTGTAATTGAGTTGCTCCAATTGGTTTATCAAACTGAATACGTTCTTTTGAATATCTCAAAGCCGTATCATAACAATCCATTGCTGCTCCAATCGCTCCCCAAGCAATTCCATAACGTGCCGAATCTAAACATCCAAGTGGTGCTCCTAATCCAGATTTGTTTGGTAATAAGTTTTCTTTTGGAACTTTTACGTTGTCAAAAATAAGCTCTCCAGTAGCTGAAGCTCTTAACGACCATTTATTATGTGTTTCAGGAGTTGAAAAACCTTCCATTCCTCTTTCCACGATTAATCCGTGAATTCTTCCTTCTTCGTTTTTAGCCCAAACCACTGCAATGTCAGCAAATGGGGCATTGGAAATCCACATTTTAGCGCCATTTAAAAGATAATGGTCGCCCATATCTTTAAAATTCGTTACCATTCCACCTGGATTAGAACCATAATCTGGCTCTGTTAAACCAAAACAACCAATCATTTCTCCTGTGGCTAATTTTGGTAAATATTTCATTCTTTGCTCTTCGTTTCCGTATTTCCAAATTGGATACATAACCAATGAAGACTGAACAGAAGAAGTCGAACGTACACCCGAATCTCCTCTTTCAATTTCTTGCATGATTAATCCATAAGAAATTTGATCTAATCCAGCACCACCATATTCCACAGGAATATACGGACCAAATCCACCAATTTCCCCTAAACCTTTTACGATTTGTTTTGGAAATTCTGCTCTTTGTGCGAAGTCTTCAATAATCGGAGAAACTTCTTTTTTTACCCAAGCACGTGCAGCATCACGCACCATTTTATGTTCGTCAGATAATAATTCGTCTAATAAATAATAATCTGGAGATTGAAATAAGTCTGGTCTCATAGTTTTTGATTTGAAAGTCACAAAAGTAAGTAAAGATTTTTAACAAATCAACGAACAAATGTTATAATTTTTAAATCACATCTTCAAATAGAACTCTTTCGTTAATTCAATGTATTCCGAAGTATAAATATGTCTTGAAATTTCAATGACTAACTCATCAATTAAAGGAATTTGTTCCATTCGGCAAAAAGCTAATAAACTTCTTTTAATTTCAGATGTTGGTGTGCCTTTTACTCGAGTAATTTTTAATGGAAATAAATCCAATTCTTTACATAAAGAAACAAAACGTTCTTCTTCTTTGTAAGGAATAATCACTGAGAAAATCCCATTATCCGAAAGTAATAATGCAGCAGCTTCAATTAATTCTTCAAAAGGCAAAGCATCTTCAAAACGCGCTAAATCTCTCGAAGTATTATCCGATTTGTAATCATCAGTGTAAAAAGGAGGATTGGAAATAATTAAATCATATTCCTCTTCTGGTTCGTCCACAAATTCATCCAAACCAGCATGAAAACAGAATAATTTATCACCCCAAGGCGAAGCTTCAAAATTCTCCACACATTGTTCGTAAGCATCTTCGTCAATTTCAATCGCATCGATTTGTTCGGTGTTACTTCTTTGAGCTAACATTAAGGATAAGATTCCAGTTCCTGTGCCAATATCTAAAACATTGTATGGATTATTAGTTAATGGTGTCCAAGCGCCAAGTAGCACACCATCAGTGCCAATTTTCATTGCACAACGATCTTGATTAACCGAAAATTGTTTGAATGTAAAAGTCATTGGAATTATCCAAGATAAAGGTCAACCAAACCTTCAGGAGTTTCTAAAGTAATGATTTTATTTTCTCTGTCGAGAGCAATAATGAAATCATCAATAAGCGGAATCAAAATTTCAGTTCCATTTTTATCGATTTCAAAAAGAGGTTGTGCACCACTATCATTAATAGCAGTAATTTTTCCAATGTTTCCTATACGAGTATCCAATACATCAAACCCGATAACTTCATGATAGTAAAATTGGGTTCCTTCTAATTTTGGTAACATAGAAAGCGGAAGATAGATTTCACTTCCCATGATTTCGTCTGCTTCTTCTTCAGTTTGAATGTCTTCAAAACGGATACGTAAGAATTTTTCTTTGTGAAGGGAACTACTTTCAATAAAAAATGGAACCAGACTTTTGTTGATTTCAACAAAAACTGATTCCAAATTTTGATACAATTCGGGTTCGTCGGTGTCTAAATACGCCAATACTTCCCCTTTGAAACTAAATTTTTTCGCGATTTTACCTAAATAGAAACAATCTTGTTTACGCATAAAATCGCTCTATGATTAAGCTTCTGTTTCTTCGTTGTTTTCTTCAACAGCTGGAGTTTCTTCAGTAGCAGCTTCAACTACTTCTTCAGATGCCTCTACTGCAGCCTCTTCAGCTTTTGCAGCTTCAGCTTGAGCAGCAATACGTTTTTCGTTTGCTTCTTTTTCAGCTTTTAAAGCTTTTGCTTTAGCATCTGCTTCAGCTTTAGATAAACCAGCTTTTTTAGCATCAACTTTTCCTGCTTTCTCATCTAACCAAGTTGCTAATTTAGCATCTGCTTGCTCTTGAGTTAAAGCACCTTTTCTAACACCTCCATCTAAATGATGTTTTAATAAAGCACCTTTGTATGAAAGAATTGCTCTAGCGGTATCAGTTGGTTGAGCTCCATTGTGTAACCATTGAACAGCGCTGTCCAAGTTTAAATCAATAGTTGCTGGATTTGTGTTTGGATTGTAAGTTCCAATTTTTTCTAAGAATTTACCATCTCTCTTTGATCTTGCATCTGCTGCAACAACCCAATAAAAAGGTTTCCCTTTTTTTCCGTGTCTTTGTAATCTAATTTTTACTGACATAATCTTGTGATTAATTTGAGGTTCTCGACCTCGGTTATTTAAGGGTGCAAATATATAAAACTTTGTAATACAAACATATTAAGTATAGAAAAAATATTTTTATCTTGAATTTGCGTTTATTTAGATAAAAAAGTTATTTTTGTTTCCTACATATAATTAGAACTTTTAAAAATGAAAAAAATATTTTCTTTGTTAGCTATTGTGGCATTATTTAATTCATGTCAACAAGATATTCAAACCAATACACCAGCATTTCAAGCAAAACTAAATGATGTTCAATGGAGAGCAAATGAAGCAAGAGTTTCTGTTGATGGAGATGGAGGAATGACGATTACCGCTTACACGGCATATGAAACAGTTGTATTGAAAACTAACGCTATGAATGTTGGAACTTATTTATTAGGAACACAAGATTATTTAGGAAATCACGCTTCATATTCTTTTGATGCAAATGATTTTGCTGATTTTTATGATACAAGTGTTGTTGAAGGTCCAGCATACAAACTTTCAGGAATGTTAACTGCTGGTACTGGTTATACTAATTTGCCAGGTGCACAAACTACAGGTGGTTCTGGTACAGGTTTAAAGGTCGCTTTAACAACTGTTTCTGGAACGATTACTAAGTTAACTGTTGTGGCTAGAGGTGAGGGTTATGTTGCAGGAGATGTTGTTACAATTGTAGGAGGTAATAATAATGCAACTGTAAGAATTGAAAACGTACAGCAAAGTAATGGAGAGGTTACAATTGAAGAAGTTTCAAATGGATTATTTACTGGAACATTCAAACTTAACGCTGTTAATAGTGAAGGAGAAGTGGTTACTTTTTCTGAAGGGCATTTTTACAAAGTTCCTTTACAATAATTGTAAACAAATAAATTATAATCAAAACCATCTGAAGTAATTCAGGTGGTTTTTTTGTTGATAACTTAAATTGGCATTCAATAACATAAAATGTATTTTTGTTATTATTCTAAATTTTCTTTAGCTTTTTATTTTTAGCTTAATTATCAGATAGATGTACTTAATTTTCGATACAGAAACCACAGGATTACCTCGCAGTTGGTCGGCGCCCATTACCGATACAGATAACTGGCCTCGTTGTATACAAATTGCATGGCAGTTGCATGACGAAATGGGAAATCTTATCGAGCACCAAGATTATCTGGTAAAGCCCGAAGGTTTTAATATTCCGTATGATGCAGAGCGGATTCATGGTATTTCTACTGAATTGGCAATGGAGCAAGGAATTCTGCTGTCTGAAGTTTTAGAGAAATTCAATATCGCGCTTTCTAAAACGAAATTTATCGTTGGACAAAATGTAGGATTCGATGTCAATATTATGGGATGTGAATTTCATCGTATGAATATTGGTTCTGATATGACGAAAATGCCGGTTTTAGATACCTGTACCGAAATCACAGCCAACTTATTGAAATTACCTGGTGGTCGAGGTGGTAAATTTAAATTGCCAACATTAACAGAACTTCATCAGTTTCTTTTTAATCAGCCATTTGCAGAAGCCCACAATGCGACTGCCGACGTGGAAGCAACAACTCGTTGTTTTTTAGAATTAATCAAAAGAGAAGTTTTTACTAAAGAAGAATTAGATGTAACGCCTGAATATTTTAGAAGTTTTCGAGAAAAAAATCTGGGCGAAATTCAATTAATCGGATTAAAACATATCAATCTAAAACAAGCCTCTGATGAAATTAGAGCGCGTTTGAAAAAAATCGAACAAGAGGAAGTTCAAACGACAATTTCAGAAGAAGTAAAATCTGATTTAAAAGACGCTGCTTTTGCACATTTGCACAATCACACACAGTTTTCGGTTTTGCAATCTACTATTGCTATTAATGATTTAGTAAGAGCCTCGGCAAAATTCAAAATGGCAGCGGTTGCTATGACCGATACAGGGAACATGATGGGAGCTTTCCATTTTGTAAGTGCTGTAATGAATCACAACAAAGCTGCTAAAACAAAAATTGAAGCTGCAATTGAAGCAGGAGAGGAACCCACAGAAATCGAAATCAAACCTATTGTTGGTTGTGAATTTAATATCTGTGATGATCATAAAGATAAGACCAAAAAAGACAATGGTTATCAAGTTGTTTTATTGGCAAAAAATAAAAAAGGCTATCACAATTTAGCTAAAATGTCTTCTATTGCTTACACCGATGGTTTCTATTACGTTCCTCGTATCGATAGGAAAGTAGTAGAGCAATATAAAGAAGATATTATTGTTTTATCTGGAAATTTATACGGTGAAATTCCAAGTAAAATTCTAAATGTCGGTGAGAGTCAAGCAGAAGAAGCTTTGATTTGGTGGAAAGAACAATTTGGTGCTGATTTCTACTTGGAATTAATGCGTCACAAGCAAGAAGATGAAAATCGTGTCAATCAGACATTAATTGCTTTTTCGAGAAAGCACAATGTGAAGTTGGTTGCTACCAATAATACCTATTACGTTAATAAAGAAGATGCCAACGCCCACGATATTTTATTGTGTGTGAAAGATGGTGAAAAACAAGCTACTCCAATTGGTCGCGGACGTGGTTATCGTTATGGGATGCCAAATCAGGAATATTATTTCAAATCGAGTGACGAAATGAAGCAACTTTTTGCGGATTTACCCGAAGCGATTATCAATATTCAGGAAATTATAGATAAAGTCGAAGCGTATTCATTATATCGTGATGTATTACTTCCAAAATTTAAAATTCCTGATGAATTTGAAGTCCCTGAAGATGCCGAAGACGGAGGTGTGCGAGGTGAGAATAATTATTTAAGACATTTAACTTACAAAGGAGCCGAAAAACGCTATCCAGAATTAACCGATGACATCAAAGAACGCTTGGATTTTGAATTGCTCACGATTTCAAATTCAGGTTATCCGGGTTATTTCTTAATTGTACAAGATTTCATTGCGGAAGCCCGAAAAATGGATGTTTCCGTTGGTCCAGGTCGTGGTTCAGCAGCGGGTTCTGCTGTGGCATATTGTTTAGGAATTACAAATATCGACCCCATTAAGTACGATTTGCTTTTTGAGCGTTTCCTAAATCCCGACCGTGTTTCCATGCCCGATATTGATATCGACTTTGATGATGAAGGTCGTGGTCGTGTAATGGATTATGTAATTAATAAATATGGTTCTAATCAAGTGGCGCAAATTATTACCTATGGTAAAATGGCTACGAAGTCTGCAATTCGAGATACGGCTCGTGTACTAGATTTACCACTTTTTGAAGCGGATAGAATTGCAAAATTAATTCCAGGTATGATGCCTTCCAAATGGAATTTAGCCCGATTTCTAGCCGAAGACGAAAGCGAAGTCAAAAAAGCATTGCGTTCGGAAGAATTTGATAAAGTCAAAGAATTAATTGGGATTGCCAACTCTGAAGATTTAGCAGGAGAAACCATTCAGCAAGCAAAAGTGCTAGAAGGCTCCATGCGAAATACCGGAATTCATGCTTGTGGGGTAATCATTACACCTGATGATATTACTAATTTCGTACCTGTAACAACAGCGAAAGATTCTGATTTATATGTAACGCAATTTGATAACTCAGTGGCTGAAAGCGCCGGTTTGTTGAAGATGGACTTTTTGGGATTAAAAACCCTAACCTTAATTAAAGACACGGTTAAATTGGTAAAATATCGTTTAGGAATCGACTTAGATCCTGATAATTTTCCAATTGATGACCAAAAAACATATGAGTTATTCCAAAGAGGTGAAACGGTTGGGGTTTTCCAATACGAATCACCTGGAATGCAGAAATACATGAAGGATTTAAAGCCAACTGTTTTTGCCGATTTAATTGCCATGAATGCATTATATCGTCCAGGGCCATTGGAATATATTCCTTCTTTCGTTCGTAGAAAAAACGGCGAAGAAGAAATCAAATACGATTTAGAAGCGTGTGAAGAATATTTAGCAGAAACCTACGGAATTACAGTTTATCAAGAGCAGGTAATGCTTTTGTCACAAAAATTAGCTGGATTTTCAAAAGGTGATGCCGACGTTTTGCGTAAAGCGATGGGTAAAAAGCAAATTGACGTTTTGAACAAAATGAAACCTCAATTTATCAATCAAGCTGCAGAAAAAGGGCATGACCCCATTATTTTAGAGAAAATTTGGAAAGACTGGGAAGCGTTTGCAAGTTATGCGTTCAATAAATCACATTCTACTTGTTATGCTTGGATTGCGTATCAAACCGCTTATTTAAAAGCACATTATCCTGCAGAATACATGGCTGCGGTACTTTCTAATAATATGAACGATATCAAGCAAGTTTCGTTCTTTATGGAAGAATGTAAACGCATGGGATTGGCTGTTTTGGGTCCAGATGTGAATGAATCGTACTATAAATTTACAGTAAACGAAAATTACGCTGTTCGTTTTGGAATGGGAGCGATTAAAGGTGTTGGAGCAGGAGCAGTACAAACTATTGTTGAAAATAGAAAAGACGGAAATTACAAATCTATTTTTGATTTAGCCAAACGAATTGATTTACGTGCTGCGAATAAAAAAGCATTCGAAAATTTAGCATTAGCAGGTGGTTTTGATGGTTTTATAGAAACACATCGAGCCCAATATTTTCATCATGATGGCGATGGAATTACATTTTTAGAAAAAGCAATTCGTTATGGATCAAAATTCCAAGAAAATGAAAATTCATCACAAGTAAGTTTGTTTGGTGATGCTTCGGAAGTTCAAATTGCAGAACCACAAGTGCCACCATGTGAAGAATGGAGCACTATGGAAAAATTAGCTAAAGAAAAAGAAGTTGTTGGAATTTATATTTCGGGTCATCCGTTAGATGATTACAAGTTTGAAATGAAATATTTTTGTACGGCTAAATTAGAATCGCTTAAAAATTTAGAACAACATTTAGGTAAAAATCTTTCTTTTGGTGGAATTGTAACCAATGTACAACATAGAACTGCCAAAAACGGAAAAGGTTGGGCAACCTTTGTATTAGAAGGTTATGAAGAGAGTTATGAATTCCGAATTTTTGATGAAGAGTATCTGAAATACCGTCATTTCTTGTTACAAAATCAGTTTGTGTTCTTTAAAATCAACGTAAAAGAAGGTTGGGTAAATCGCGAGACAGGCAAAAAATCAGATCCAAGAATTCAGTTTTTAGACGCCAAAATGTTAGCTGATGTGTTGCCAACTTTCGCAAAGAAATTGATTTTAATGTTTCCAATTAACGATGTTAAAGAACATGTGATAACAGAATTAAATCGAATATTTTTACAAAATAAAGGGGATAATTCAGTTACGTTTGAAGTAATGGAATTGGAGCGAATTAAAAAAGTTATAGAAGAGATTCCTACTGCTGCTCTGATTGATATAGAAGATGAAATTGTGAATGAGTCGGGTGAAGTAGCAGAAATGGAAATAGAAGTTCCGACAGAAAAAGAAGAAATCATAGTAAAAACTAAACTTTCTATGCCCAGCCGAAAATTAAAAGTAAAAATTTCGTCTGAATTACTTCAAGAACTTGAGCGCATGCAAGTAAATTTTAAATTGAATTAAAGTATAAGCTATTGTAATGTAGGTATAATCAAAACTAATTTTAAAATATACTTTCGTTTATAATTAATTCCTAAATTTGCATTCATAATAAGTATAAAACTAAATAGAAAAATATGGCATTAGCAATAACAGATGCTACTTTTGATGAGGTAGTGTTAAAATCAGACAAACCAGTAGTAGTAGATTTTTGGGCAGCTTGGTGTGGACCATGTAGAATGGTTGGACCTGTTATCGATGAAATTCACAGTGAGTATGAAGGAAAAGCAGTAGTAGGAAAAGTGGATGTAGATGCAAATCAAGAATTTGCTGCAAAATACGGTGTTAGAAATATTCCAACAGTATTAATTTTCCAAAACGGAGAAGTAGTAGGAAGACAAGTTGGTGTTGCTCCTAAGAAAACTTATACTGATGCAATTGACGCATTACTATAATTAATTAGAAAAGAAATATGATGAGAAAGGTTCAACGCAAGTTGAGCCTTTTTTTATTCACAACCACACATTCTTTGCCCAAAAGCTTTTACCTAAAATAAAAAATCTTTTCCTATCTTTGAGAATATGAATTTAGAATCTCAAATACAAAAAATTTCCAGTTTTGAGCATCTGGAACTATTGGCCAACCAAATTGTGGAAGGTTTTATTTCCGGCATGCACAAATCGCCTTTTCATGGATTTTCAGCAGAATTTGCCGAG
The DNA here is from genome assembly GCF_035299005.1 of Flavobacterium sp. Lineage (GTDB taxonomy): Bacteria > Bacteroidota > Bacteroidia > Flavobacteriales > Flavobacteriaceae > Flavobacterium. The sequence continues at coordinate 108,957 of NZ_DATGXL010000014.1, read as the reverse complement.
CATAAAATCTATAATCCAGGCGAAAGCACTAAACATATCGATTGGAAGTTATTTGCAAAAACGGATAGATTATATACTAAACGCTACGAAGAAGAAACCAATTTGCGTTGCCATTTGATTATCGATAATTCGTCTTCGATGCATTATCCCAAATTGAAAGATAATCAGCTCTTTTATGAAAATAAAATAGGATTTTCGGTATTGGCTTCTGCGGTTTTAATGAATTTACTTAAAAAGCAACGCGATGCTGTTGGATTGAGTGTTTACTCAGATACTTACGAATATTATTCACCAGAAAAAGGAAGTGATCGTCATCATCGTATGATTTTAAATAAGCTAGAAGGTGTTTTGGAGAATAATAATCAAACAAAAAAAACAGATACAGTAACGTTCTTACATCAAATTGCGGAAAACATTCATCGTCGTTCTATGGTAATTTTGTTTACAGATATGTTTCAGAACGAAGACAGTGAGAAAATCTTCAAAGCGCTTCAGCATTTAAAACATAACAAACATAAAGTAGTGGTTTTTCATGTGTATGATAAAAAAACAGAATTAAATTTTAGTTTTGACAACACACCACGAAAATTTATCGACGTTGAAACCGGTGAAGAAGTCAATTTATTTGCTGAAAATACTCAAGAAATGTACCAAGAAAAGGTTCAGGAATATTTTAAATCTGTTGAAACAACTTGTATGCAGTACCAAATTAAGTATGTTCCGGTTTCTGTAGATGAAAAATTTGAAAAAATTATGACTACGTATTTGGTTGAAAAACAAAAGTTTGGCTAAATGCTTTAAAAAAAGTTTAATTTTTTTTAAAAAAATATTTGCAGGAATGAAAAAGCGTAGTATATTTGCACTCGCAATCAAGCACTGGTTTGGTAGTTCAGTTGGTTAGAATACATGCCTGTCACGCATGGGGTCGCGGGTTCGAGTCCCGTCCAGACCGCCAGTAAAGAGGAAGCCTTTCGTAAAAGAAAGGCTTTTTTGCCCTCTTAAAATATTTAAAATAGTTGTGTTGTTTAGGTACGAAAGTACCAAAAGGTTTAGTAGTTAGACCAATGGAAAGCTTTGCATTTATGCAGAGCTTTTTTGATTTATTTATTTAACATTAAAACCAAACGGCTCTATTTTGCCATACTAAAACTAAAAACAATCCAAAAAAAAGTAAACTCACCAATACTTTCATAAAGGTTCCTGCTAAAAACCCAATAAATGAACCGGTAGCTGCTTTGAATGCCCTTCCTTTTTCTTGAGAGTTATAAATAAGTTCTCCCACAAGTGCACCAATAAAGGGTCCAATTAAAAATCCGAACGGAATTGGAGTAAAAATCCCAACAACTAAACCTATATTTGTTCCCCAAATACCATACTTGCTTCCACCGAAATACTTAGTTCCTTTTGCAGGAATCACATAATCTAAAATACCAATTACAACAGCAATCAGTAAGGTAATTCCTAAGATCCAGTAATTTGTTGGAATTTCTTTGCATAAATATAGCATCAAAATCCCAACCCAACTAATAGGCGGTCCCGGTAAAGCAGGAAGTACGCTGCCAATAATTCCGATAATCATAAAAAGCAAACCTAGAATCAGTAAAAAGTATTCCATAAGATTTTAGTTATTGTCTAACAAATTTATAACTTTGTTTTCATACAATTTAAAATTAATTAATTATAACTATGAGATTTGCTTTTTTGTTTTTTATTTCAATTCTATTTTCAGTGCCTTCAATTGCTCAAGAGAAGAGAATGTCAACGCAGGAAAAATTGAAAGAATTAGCTAGAATTAAAAAAGAATTAGAAGAACAAAAAAAGAAAGAATGGGATGCTTATTTAGTTCGTGTTGAAGCAGATAAGTTAGCAAAAAAACAGAAAAAAGCCGCAGATTCTATTGAGAAATCAAAACTAACGGATAATGTTAAAAGAGATGTTGATGGTTTTGATAAATGTACCAATCAAGAATTACCTTATTACAAGATAAAAAACATAACAACTGGTCTTGAAGAAGAAATAGCATTTACAGATTATATAAAGAAACATATTATTAATAAATTTAGATATCCAGAATTTGCTGAGGAACATGATTTGCAAGGTAGGGTAACAGTTTATTTTCTAATTGACAAAGAAGGAAATCCACAAGTTAAAGAAGTTATAGGTCCAGAATATGGACTAATATTAGAAGAAGAAGCTATTCGGATTATTAAATCATTGCCAACAGCTATCCCTGCAAATTGTGATGGAAAGCCAATTAATATTTCGTTTGCTATACCCATAATGTTTCAGATGGAAGAATAATATGAAAAAAACAATTCAACTCCTTTTTTTATTTTTAACAATTCAATCTTGTCAGTATTTTGATAAAAAAGTACCAGATGAAAATGTGTTGTTACAACAAGAATTAAAAAAAATCAATTGGAATGAAGTGGATGAGTTTCCGTCTGTTTTACAGTGTGATACGATAAAAGATTCCGAAATAAAAAAACAATGTTTTTTTGATTATTTAGCGCAAACCATTCAAGAACGAATAGGAATTGATACTTTACAAATGTTATATCCTGAAATGGATACTATTGAAGTAAAAGTAACTATTAATCCTGATGCAAGCTTACAATTTGAACCGCAATTACCAAAAGATAGTGTGGCGTATGATAAAATAAAAATTGATAGTATTTTAACCGCTCGTTTGTCTGATTTTCCAAAAGTAGAGCCCGCAATTAAAAGAGGAATTAAAGTAAAAACTCAATTTGTGCTTCCCGTAATTATTAAAGTTGAAAAGTAGTTTATTTTCTAAAACTTCTTCCTTTCCAATCATATTTCCCAAACAACGAATACACCGCCACCGAAACACTAAAAAACGGATACAACAAACTACTCGCCAATACATATTGTAATTTCGACTCGAAAAAACTTGCCGTTTTGTAAATCAAAATAAAATCGACTAGGAATTTCAATGCCACAAAAAGCATAAAAATGTTTTGGTCTAAAAATCCAATTAACCAAAGTAAAAAGCTTACTATCCAAGCCAAATTTCCACCAAAAACTACAAGCGCTAACAGCTTTCCATAAATCGATGAATAACCGGTACTTTTTGAAGCCCAGCGAACCCGTTGCTGAAACAATTCAGACCATGTTGCAACAGGTTTTGTTGCTACAATACTTTCTTTAGCCAATAAAAATCCAACTTTCTTAGGAGCAAATGAAACGGCTTTTTGAAGCAGAAAAACATCGTCACCACTGGCAATAGTTTCATTCCCTTGAAAACCGTTTAATTCCTTGAAAAAATGTTTAGAATAGGCAAAATTAGCACCATTGCACATAAAAGGTTTCCCAATGCCAAAACTGCCAATAGTAGCGCCTAGTAAACTCAAAAAATCTAAATTCTGAAAAGCGGATAAGAAACCATTTTTTTGAATATAACAAACACCTGAAGCTACCATTTTAACTTCATTTTCCTGAATGTATTGGTCATAAATTGTCAACCAATCTTTCTGTACCAAACAATCGGCGTCGGTAGTAATAATCCAATTTTTTTTTGCTATTTGAATTGCAGTTTCTATTGCATCTTTCTTTGGTGAATTTGATTTACGAATATTTTTTACAGTTTGAATTCTAAATTCTAAATTCTGAATTCTAAATTCGTCCACAGAATTATCATCCACTAAAATCACTTCAACTAATTCCTTCGGATAATGCAACAATGAAATCGAATGCAATAAATTCGGAAGGTTTTCTTTTTCATTTCGAAACGGAATTACAATTGAAAAAGAGGTTTTTGGAGTGAATTCTGTTTTCGAAAAACGTCTCATTCGATTAAATCCATAAATCAGTTGCCCGATGAATAGGAGGTAAATAAGAAAAACGGTCCCAAGAATTAATTCCAACATACGAACTATCTATTTTGAAGTATTCAACTTAAATCGCATCACGTAATAACTCCCAATCACTACTGGTAAAACTACGTTTAAAAACCACATCAAGGTACTAATAAATATCACAATCCATTCGTTAACGTCTAATTTTACAAAGAAAAACATCGCCATACTTCCTTTTACAGCAAAATCCAAAAATTGGAAACTCGGTACGACTGATGATAAAAAATAAACGATAGAAATTGTTGATATTAAAGTTAAATAGGGTAGGTCAACATCAAATACTAAAAATAAAACATAATATTGATGAGAAAAAATTACATATCTACAAAAAGCCAAAACAAAATTCTTACGATGAATATATTTTGGAATTTCATTAAGACGATGTATTAAATCCTGAAAAGTATAGTTCTTGATTTTTATCTCTCTTGAGAAATATAGAAATAATGTTAAAATTACTACCAATAAAATAGATCCTGATGCCAAAAAATAATATTTCAGATAGATTAAGCCAATTATTCCAAAGATAACAGTTGAAAAACTTTGAATTCCATTGCAAACTAAATTTAAAAAAATAATTTTTTTAGTTTGTTTTTTTGGAAAATATAAAGCTTTTCCAGCGTACTCTCCAATTCCAACTGGAGTAAATACACCTAATGTTAAAGCACCTAAAACTTGTTTACTTGCTTCACCAACAGAAATCGGTTTGATAAAATCTACTAAATTCTGCCATTTTAAAATTTCGAAATACCGATTGGCAACACTAAACAATAAAATAAAAATGATGGTCAAAACTGAAGTTTTTTCTAAAACTAAAGTTTGGAATTTACTCCATTCTAATTTTGAATTTCCAGCAATTTGGTCATAAATAAAATAAAACGCACCAATTACAATCAAAAGTTTGATGGTAAAAACAAGGAATTGCTTAGCTTTGTGAGGAATTGTAATCATTGGTACAAAGAAACGAAAACTTTGAACTTGAAACTTGAAACTTGAAACAAAATTTTGGCAAACGAACGCATCATATTAGGAATTGACCCAGGAACGACGATTATGGGTTTTGGATTAATTAAAGTAGTCAACAAGAAAATGGAATTTCTGCAGTTGAACGAACTTATTTTGTCCAAATACGACAACCATTATCAAAAATTAAGAGTCATTTTTGAGCGAACTATCGAACTAATCGACACGCACAATCCAGATGAAATTGCCATTGAAGCGCCTTTCTTTGGAAAAAATGTACAATCAATGCTAAAACTAGGAAGAGCACAAGGAGTTGCTATGGCAGCCGGACTTTCAAGAGATATTCCGATTACAGAATATGAACCAAAAAAAATAAAAATGGCTATTACTGGAAATGGAAATGCCAGTAAGGAACAAGTAGCCAAAATGCTTCAACAATTATTAGGATTAAAGGAGCTTCCTAAAAATCTAGATTCCACCGATGGTTTAGCAGCAGCTGTTTGTCATTTTTTCAATTCGGGAAGAGTTGAAGTGGGAAAAAATTATACTGGATGGGATGCTTTTGTAAAACAGAATGAAGATAGAATAAAAAAATAGTTTTCAGTCGCAGTTTGCAGTCTCAGTACTGCAAACTGCGACTGCGACTGAATACTAATAAAATGTCAGGCATCTACATCCACATACCATTCTGCAAGCAGGCGTGTCACTATTGCGATTTTCATTTTTCTACTTCGTTGAAGAAGAAGGATGAGATGGTTTTGGCATTGGCTAAAGAAATTGAAATGCGTAAAAGTGAGTTTCAAGAGGAGATTGTTGAAACGATTTATTTTGGTGGTGGTACTCCAAGCATTTTAGAAATGTCTGATTTAAAATTTTTGATTGATGCAGTATATCGAAATTTCAAAGTGGTTGAAAATCCAGAAATTACGGTAGAAGCCAATCCAGATGATTTAACGGAGAATCGAATAATTGAACTCTCAAAAAATAAAGTTAACCGATTATCTATCGGAATTCAATCGTTTTTTGAAGACGATTTAAAGATGATGAATCGCGCGCACAATGTGGAAGAAGCCAAGAAATGTTTGGAAATTGCCACACAATATTTCGATAATATTTCTATCGATTTGATTTACGGAATTCCTGACTCGAGCCAAAATGGCGAACAGGCGAAGCAAATGAGTAATGAAAAATGGTTACAAAACATTGAAACCGCTTTGTCTTTTGGTGTGCCGCATATTTCGAGTTATGCTTTAACAGTTGAAGCTAAAACGGCTTTGCATTCGTTTATACAAAAAGGAATTATTCCACAACCTGATGATGAAGTAGCTCAAGAACATTTTCATATTTTGGTAGACAAACTATCTGAAAACGGTTTCATTCATTACGAATTATCGAATTTTGGTAAAGAAAATTATTTTTCTAAAAACAATTCGAGTTATTGGTTGGGAAAAAAATACATCGGAATTGGTCCGTCAGCACACAGTTATGATGGAAAAAATAGAGGCTGGAATGTATCAAATAATTCACTTTATATCAAATCAATACAAGAAAATAAATTACCAATTGAAATCGAAACATTAACCAAAACCGACCGATACAACGAATATGTTATGACTGGCTTGAGAACCATTTGGGGTATTTCATTAGAAAGAATCGAACAAGAATTTGGAAAAACCTATTTGGACTATCTGAACCAACAAGCAGCAAAATTTATAGAAGATCATTTGTTGTTTGTAGATGATAATATTTTACGAGCTACAAAAAAAGGAAAGTTTTTGAGTGATGGGATTGCGAGTGATTTGTTTTTATTAAATTTGGAGTAAAAGTAACTCAGTAAATCTGCTTTAGAATATCTGTTAAATCGCATTCTATTATGATAGCAATCATCAACAATGAATATAAAACCGACTTATCTAAACCATTAGATATTTCCATTCCATTAACCAATAACGAGCAAAACCCGATTGCGTGGTATCAAAACACCCCTGAAATTGCACCAGTAACAATGGGCGATTGGATTGGGAAAGTTTCGGAGGGGAAATCATCAACCAATTTTAATAATATTTTCTTCAATCCACATGCGCATGGAACGCACACCGAATGTTTAGGACATATTACACGTGATTTTTACTCGATAAATCAATGTTTAAAGCAATTTTTCTTTACAGCTGAATTAATTTCGGTGGAACCAAAAGCGGTTGGCGAAGATTTAGTCATTACGAAAGAACAGATTGAGATTGCATTGGGAGAAAATTTCCAAGAATCCATCATCATCAGAACATTACCTAATCCTGAAACTAAAAAACATCTGAATTATTCCAATACGAATCCACCTTATTTAGAAGAAGCGGCTGCGATTTTTATTAGAGAAAAAGGTATTCAGCATTTATTAATCGATTTGCCTAGTGTGGATAGAGAGCACGATGAAGGAAAATTGTTAGCGCACAAAGCATTTTGGAATGTAAAAGATGTCAATGATGTCAGCGAAGATGCACGATTTGATTGTACGATTACGGAAATGATTTATGTAAATGAAGATATAAAAGATGGAAGTTATATTTTAAACTTACAATTTGCTTCGTTTGAAAATGATGCAAGTCCAAGTAAGCCAATATTATATAAAATTGAGTAAAAATGATTTCAGCAGTAATTTCAAAATTACCTTTTATTAATAAGGATGAAACAATTAATTTCTATAACACCATTGGATTTCAATTAGATGCCGATTATGGTCAGTATCTAATTTTTAGTTTAGAACAAGCAGAGCTTCATTTTTTTTCTCATAGCAATCTAAATCCAAAGCAATCTGATTTCATGATTTATTTAAGAGTTAATGTTGAAATCGAAAAGCTATATAATAAATTAATTGAAAGCGGTATTTCAATTCATCCAAATGGTAAACTAGAAAAGAAACCATGGAATCAAATAGAATTTTCTATTATTGATCCGAATGGAACGCTTTTAACTTTTGGTCAATTTGTTTAATTACAATAAAAATGAACATTCAGCAACTTTACGAATTCTGTCAATCTAAAAAAGGTGTCACCGAACATTTTCCATTTGATGAAGATACGTTGGTTTTTAAAGTAGGCGGAAAAATGTTTTGCCTAACTTCGTTATCCGAATGGGAAAAAGGAACACCGTCGTTAAATTTAAAATGTGATCCAGAACGCGCTTTGGAACTTCGAGCGGAATATGAAGCCATAGAGTCTGGTTATCATATGAGTAAAGTGCATTGGAACACGATTCATTTTCATTGTGATGTTTCCGATAAAATGATGTGTGAATTGATTAATCATTCTTATGAACTTGTTTTCAAAAGTTTAACGAAAAAAGTGCAGCAAGAAATCCAAGAAATAGAAAATTAGGCATTACTTTTGTGCTAATAAATGAAAATTTCAAAGTAACTATCATGATAGACAACTTAAAAAAAATATTAAACGAAGATCAAGATCCAAAAGCAATCGAAAAGATCACAGCTAAATTGGAGAATCTTTTAATGTCGAATGAAGAAGTAGGATATATTGCGGTTCAGAAAAAACCAGCGGTAACTATTTTTCCAGATAGCATTGTGGTAACTAACAAGCGTATTATTTTATGTAAGCCTAAAAATTTAGGTTTATCAATGGAATTCATTGATTATGATTGGGATGATATAGCAGGTTCGTTTGTAAAAGAAGGTATTTTAGGTGCTGATTTTACGTTTACAACTAATTCAGATTTAACACATACTGTTGATTATTTGCCAAAAAATCAAGCGCGAAAATTATATACCTACGCAAAAGAGCAATTGGATTTATTGAAAAATCCAAAAGTAGCTACTCCAGTTGTAGAAGAAGTTAAGGCAGAAGCTCCAATTGAAACTCCAGTTCAAGAGGAAGTTGTTGAGGAAATTCAAGCAGAAGAAGTGACTCATTTTGCAGAATTGATGCCAACACCAAACGACATTATTCGCGACACAGAAGTAGAAGCACCTATTTCAGAAGAAAAAGGGTTGGCGCATTTATCACAAGACGAATTGTTTGCCAAACTTCAGAATTATAAAAAACTTTTGGATAATGGATTAATTTTGCAAGGAGAATACGACCGCTTGAAAGCAGAGATATTAAAGTTTTTGTAAGAATAACTCTTAAAAATCACAGCCCAACTTTATTAAAAGTTGGGCTTTTTTTGTAACCTATGTTACACATATTCAAATAATTACAAAATAATTACAAGGAATAATTTTAATAATAATCTTCATAAAGTGTTTATAATTAACACTTTCGTGAAAAGAATACATAATTTTGGTGTTAGAGGTAAAATCAACAATGATTAATGTCATAAATATTATTTTTTGATGAATTTAATTTTGATTAGAATTTTTAAAAATCTATATCATGAAAAATGTTTTTTTTACTTTAGGTTTGTTGTTTACATCAAGTTTTTTTTATGCTCAAACAGGACACATCATGCAAGGAATTGGGGCAACAAATATGTCCATGGGAGGAGCAGCAACAGCTCAGCCATTAGAAATATCTGGGGCGTTACAATGGAATCCAGCTGCAATAGCAGTATTTGATAGTAAAATAATTAAGTTTGATTTAGGACTTTTTTATTCTTCTCCAGAATTATATTCAACGGTACCTGAATTTGATTCATCTGGAAATCCAACGGGGAATTTTTATAGCGGAAATACTAAAGATGACAGAGGTGTTTCTCCAATGCCAGCTTTAGCAATGGTTTGGGGTAAAGAAAATTGTAAACACACTTTTGGGGCTTCAGTATTTGGTATAAGCGGATTTGGGGTTACATTTCCAGAAAGCTCGACAAATCCCATTAATATGCCACAAAGCATGGGTGGATTTGGTAGAATAGAATCAGATTATATGTTATTGCAATTTGGTTTTACATGGGCCTATGAATTTTCTGATAAATTTTCAATTGGGGTAGCACCTACATTTAATTATGCAAGTTTAGAATTAATGCCAAATCCTACTGCGAATCCAACTATGGCTGGTTATCCATCAACAAATAAAGCATCTGCGACTGGATTTGGAGGTCAATTTGGATTGTTTTATGATTCAGGAAAAGGTTTGAAAGCTGGTGCATCATACAAAACGCAACAATTCTTCAGTGCATTTAATTTTGAAAATACTTACTTGGACAATTCAACAGGGACAAATGAATTTAAAATGAATTATCCAGCAATTATTTCTTTTGGATTGGGATACTCAAAAAATAAATTTGATTTGGCATTAGATTACAGAATTGTTGATTATGAAAACACAGATGGATTTTCTAAAACTGGATGGACACCTACAGCATCTGTTGCTGGATTCGGTTGGAAAAATGTTTCAATTGTGTCTGCTGGAATTCAATATAAAGGATTTGAAAAATTGCCTTTAAGATTTGGGTACACATATAGTTCTAATCCAATTGATAGCAAAGTAACGATGTTTAATATCCCAGCAACTGCTATTATTGAGAATGCTTTTCAGTTTGGATTTAGCTATAAAGCCACTAATGATTTAGTTTTTGATGCAGTTTATCACCACGGAATGAGTAATGGCAAAATATCTGGTCAATTATTAAACCCAATGTTTGTTTCAAGTTCAAACCCTTATGGGGCAATTCCAGGAAGTGAAGTTTCATATGAAATGAAAACAGATTTAATTATGATTGGCATATCATATACTTTAAATGTTAAATCAAAAATAAATAATTGACATTCAATAGTTTAAATATTTTTATATGTAACTTTTGTAACAGATGTTTTTAAATCAATGTAGTAACTTTACTATGTAAATATTAAAAAATTATGACAACAACAGTAGTTATAGGAGGGAGTTTTGCAGGGATGACTGCAGCCCTTGAAATTAAAAGAAAAGGTAAAGACAAACATAAAGTAATCTTGATAGATAAATCACCGTTATTTTTATTTATTCCGTCATTAATTTGGGTGCCTTTTAGAAGAAGAGATATTAAAGATATTTCTTTTAGAAAAGATACTATTTTAGCTAAGAAAGGAGTAGATTTTGTTAATGCTGAGGCACTAAATGTTGATGTAAAAAATCAAGTTGTAACTACAGATAAGGGTGATTATAAATATGATCATCTTGTTGTGGCTACTGGTCCAAAAGTAAAATATGATATTGCTCCTGGTGTTGCTGAACACACACATTATATTGGAACTCCAAATGGAGCAATGAAAGCTAGAACAGCATTAGAAGAGTTTAAGAAAAACCCTGGACCAATTGTAATTGGAGCCACTCAAAATGCAGGTTGTATGGGCGCTGCTTATGAATTTTTATTCAATGTTGAAAAATGGCTTCGAGAACAAAATATTCGTAAAAAAGTAGATTTATATTGGATAACTCCAGAAGATTATTTAGGACATTTTGGTATTGATGGAATGCCAATGGGAGAAAGTATGCTAAAATCTTTTATGAAAATGTTTAATATTCATTATAGAACGCAAGTGGGTGTTAAAGAAGTAACTGAAGACAAAATCATTTTAACAAGTGATGAAGAGTTGCCATTCAAATTTTCTATGTTGATGCCACCTTTTATTGGGGTTGATTTTGTAACAAATTCATCAGATTTGCACGCAACACCAACTGGCTATATTCCAGTTAAAGATAGTTACCAACATGTTGATTACCCAAATGTATGGGCTGCCGGAATTGCAGTAAATGTTCCGCTACCATTTACACCAAGTAAAGTTCCTTTTGCCTCTCCAAAAACAGGTTATCCAAGTGATGAAACAGGTAAAATTGTAGCAGAAAATATTATTAGAGTAACAGAAGGAAAATCCAAATTAAAAGAAAAAGCTTGGGGAAAAATAATGGGATTGTGTATTATGGACTGTGGTAAAAAAGAAGTAATTATTTTTTCTGACCATTTATTTAAACCAAGAAATTTTGCAGTAATGATTCCAAATGTGATTTATGATATTAATAAAGTAATTTTAGAAAAATATTTTCTTTGGAAAACTAAAAATGGGTATTCTTATTTACCATAATTTAATAAAAAACCCGATAAGTACTTATCGGGTTTTTTATTTATATTGATTTCTTTTGTTTTTCTACAAATCCATCGGCTTGGAGTTTTAATAATTCCAATGCGCTTTTCTTTTTGTAGTTATAAAGTTCTCTATCTTCTTTGATGTCGGCATATACTTTATCATAAATTTCTGCATCAGTTTTCTTTTGTAATTCGCTTTGGTATCGGTTTTGAGCCAACATATTTTTGATGCCCATTTCGTTGTCTTCTTGTTTGAAATCGTATTCGCTTTTTGGCGATAATAATTTAGCAATAATTGGCGAAGTTTCAATCGCTAAAAACAATAACATAATAAAAAATGAAGGTAAGAAAGGCAATTTGTTCAAGGCGTTAATTCGAGCCATTAAACCGTCGAAACCTTCAATAATAGGTTGGGTTTCGGTGACTTTTTTATCTAAATCTGCTTCAATATTTTTGTTTTTGGTTTCTAAATCGGTTATTTTGGCTTGATTTGTAGTTTTTAAAGTTGCTAAATCTTGTAAAGCTACATCGTGTTTTTCACGTTTTTCTTTATAAACAGGACCTTTGCCTAACTTTTTGGTTCCAGCAGTTCCTTCTGCTTCAGTGATATAAACCGAATATAAATCGTTAACTTCTTTCTCTTTTTTAAGAATGTCCGATTTTAAACTATCAATCTGGGCTTTATTTTTATCTAAATCCGATTGAAAATAATTGGCTACTTGTTTTTTGTTAGCCAACATCATTTCATTTTTTTCTTTCAGTAAAACCGTATTGATTTCTTTTTCGAAAATTTTAATTTCCAAAGGTTTTGAAATTACGATAGCAATAATAATCGCCAATGCAATTCGCGGAGTTGCCTGAATAAATTCGTCTAAAAAGCTATCTCTTTTTTTAATGGTAGAAACAATAAATCTATCCAAATTAAAAATAAGCAAACCCCAAACCAAACCGAATGCAACTGCAATAAATGCATTGTCAAAAACGGTGAAAAGCGCATAAGCACTAGCAATAAAAGCCATAACGGAGGTGAAGAAAACGGTAGCTCCAATTCCTGCATATTTGTTTTGCTCGCCATTGGAACAGCCATTAATTATGTCGGAATCTACACCCGAACATAACATAAAAAAACGTTTTAACATGATGATTGATTTTGATTGATGATGATTAGTACAAATTTAACGCCAAAAGTTTCAGCTTAGTGTTAATTTGTTGAAAAATAGTTTGAAAAAGAAAAATCCGCTGGTTTAGAGCGGATTTTTGACTAATCTTGTTATTTTACTTTGATAGATATTGGAAGTGTGTACAGAACACGAACTGGTTTACCTTCTTTTGTTCCTGGATTCCATTTTGGAGAACCTGTTAATACCCGAATCGCTTCTTCTCCTGTTCCATAACCAATATCTTTTAAAACGTTTATTTCATTTAATGATCCATCTTTTTCAACGACAAAACTAACAATTATATTTCCATCAATTTTTGCCTCAGTTGGTACTATAAAGTTTTTAGCAACATATTTGTAAAAAGCTTGCATTCCACCAATATAAGTTGGTTTTTCTGTTACTTCTGTTAAGTTTTTTATATCAGATGTAATTATTTCATTTACTTTCTCATTTTTTTTAGGTTCTACATCTGGGCAATAACTTGGTTCAGGTTTTTTAGTTTTTTTCTTTTTTTTAGCAGAATCATTTATATACAAATTATAACCATCTTTTCTTTGTGTGAACCAAACTAATGTGTCAGCCTTTATGTTTTTTGCTATAACATTTTTCATTGCGGTTTTATATGAAACCAAACTTATTTTAATTGTATCTCCCGAGAAATGAGTATGACTATTTTTTAAATTTTCGTCAAAATATTTTTTTGTATAAAGCGAATATTGGTATTCGTGAGGAAAACGTTTTGAACGTGCATTTTCATGAACAAAACTATAAGTGTAATAACTAAAATCGGTTCGTTTATATTTCTTGATTTCTTCTTTTGTTTTTACTTTTCCATTAATCCAAACCGCCATATTCTTAGTTTTCATTTTTTCAAATAATGGTTCTGGAATTTCTTTTTCAATCATTATTTCTGGAACAAAATCAAGATATTTTCTTCGGTCTTCTAATGAAAGGTTTTCATACATTGTCACTTCTTTTCTGTTGTTTTTCTCATCAATAAGATTTACATAAACACCGCTGTAATAACGATCTCTAATTTTGTCTTTATCTGATATTTTTTCTATTTTATCAGTTGATATAGGTTTGATAATTTGATTAGTATTCTTTTCTTGCGCTACAATTTCAATACAGAAAAAATATACTAATCCAATAAGAATTGGAACTATTGCTATTTTTTTTAAAACGGCAATTTTTCGCGATGTGCTTTTAGTCATCATAATTAATCGTTTTTTGGTTACTAAATAATTCAAATTACTGGCCAAGTAAATCGTTTGGGTTCCAATGCCCTTTTGCAAAAGTAAATTTTGATAAAATGGAACGTTATTATAGGTTTTCACAATTTCTTCATCTGCAAGAAATTCATGATTGAGTTGTATTGCTTTTTTATAGAAAATAAAAAGTGGATTGAACCAAAAAATCACTTTCAAAAATTCAATGAATAAGATGTCTAAAGTGTGTTTTTGATTAACATGAACTAATTCATGTGTGTACAATTCGTCTTCAATATTTTGATTGTTATAATCTTCGAAATTGATATAGATAAAGTTTAAAAAAGTGTAAGGAATATTTTTTTCATCAATTAAAACCAGATAGACATTTTTGTATTTTACTTTCGGTTTTGAGATTGCTTTTGAGATTAATTTCCAGATATTTCTAACAAAGCGAATGATTAATATTGAGCTTATTAAGCTATATAAACTCCATAAAATGATAGGAATGTAATCTTTTTTTTCTTGAATTACTATTTTATTTGAGGATGAAAATGTATCGATAATTAGCGATTCAGTATTTTGAACAGCTGGGATAATTTCAATTATTTCAAATGTTATAAATGGAATTACCAATGAAATAACAATCGAACCCAAAAGATAAAATCGATTAAACCGATGCATTTTTTCACGTTCTAATACTAAATGATAGAAGCTAAGAAAAACCGTTAAACAGATAGTGTATTTGATTAAAAAATCGATCATTTTTTCTTTTTTTGGAGTTCAACATCAATGATTTTTCTTAATTCTTGTAATTCTTTTTCTGTCAAATTTGTTGAAGTTGTAAAGAATGATGCAAATTGAGAAGCCGAATCATTAAAGAAGTTTTTAATTAATCCGTTAACGTGTTTTGAAAAATAATCTGTTTTTTTAACTAACGGAAAATATTCTCTCGTATTGCCAATTTCGTTATAAGCTACAAATTTTTTATCTGTCATTCTTTTTAAAAGTGTAGCTATAGTTGTTGGTGCAGGTTTTGGTTCTGAATAAGCTTCTAATAAATCTTTCATGAAAGCTTTTTTTAACTTCCATAAATGTTCCATTAATTGCTCTTCTGTGTTTGATAATTGCATCATAATTATTCGATTTCGATATCTGATATTAGTTCTCCGTTTTCGTACTTTTTTATTCCGATTAGCTTGCCAGTTTCATTGTAAAAATTCCAATCACCATAATAAAACCAGTGAATGCTATTTTCGACTTCTATTATTTTGGACTGACCAATTATTGCGATTTTTCCATTTTTATGGTAGTAAGTAATCAAACAAATATTGGTTAAATTTTTCTCCTTTTTATATATCTTATTATTCTTATATGTTTTCCATGTTTTTACTTCATTACCATTTTTATAATATTCGATATATTTATATATGTCAATACTGATTGTATCATAAGTAATCCATTTTCCACATTTTATGGCATTAATTTTTTTATTTGTCTTACAACTCATAAGGCAAATAAAAATTAATATGAGATATATTTTTATGAATTTCATGAGAAAACATTTCGACGCTCTACAAATGTAGAATAAAAAATTAATTCTACAAGTGTAGAATTAAATTTTAACAAAAAACCCTCACATTTCCGAATTGTCGGAATGCGAGGGTTCTATTATAATTAAGCGACTAATTACTAATCACTTTTTACTATTTACTAAAAATTAGTATCTATAATATTCTGGTTTGAATGGGCCTTGTACTTCTACACCAATATATTCTGCTTGGTCTGGACGTAAAGTTTCTAATTCAACTCCTAATTTAGCAAGGTGTAACATTGCTACTTTTTCATCTAAATGTTTTGGTAACATATAAACGTCATTGTTATAAGCTGCACTGTTATTCCATAATTCAATTTGAGCTAAAGTTTGGTTTGTAAATGAATTACTCATTACAAAACTTGGGTGACCTGTAGCACAACCTAAGTTCACTAATCGACCTTCAGCTAATATGATAATATCTTTCCCGTTTACGTTGTAAATATCAACTTGAGGTTTAACTTCGTTTTTAGTGTGACCAAAGTTTTTGTTTAACCAAGCCATATCGATTTCGTTATCGAAGTGTCCGATGTTACAAACGATAGTTTTGTCTTTCATTTGCTCAAAGTGAGAACCTAAAACGATGTCTTTATTTCCCGTTGTAGTAATGATGATATCAGCAGTTTTGATAACTGTATCTAATTTTTTCACTTCAAAACCGTCCATAGCCGCTTGTAAAGCACAAATTGGATCAATTTCAGTAACTGTTACAATTGAACCAGCGCCACGGAAAGAAGCAGCAGTTCCTTTTCCAACGTCACCATATCCACAAACAACAACTCTTTTTCCTGCTAACATAACATCAGTTGCACGACGAATAGCATCAACAGCCGATTCTTTACATCCATATTTGTTGTCAAATTTAGATTTAGTAACCGAATCATTTACGTTAATTGCAGGCATTGGTAATGTTCCAGCTTTTACTCTTTCATATAAACGGTGAACTCCTGTTGTAGTTTCTTCTGATAAACCTTTGATTCCAGCAACTAATTCTGGGTAACGGTCAATAACCATATTTGTTAAATCTCCACCGTCATCTAAAATCATGTTCAATGGTTTTCTGTCCTCACCAAAGAATAAAGTTTGCTCAATACACCAATCAAACTCTTCTTCATTTAAACCTTTCCAAGCATATACTTGAATTCCCGCCGCGGCAATAGCAGCTGCAGCTTGATCTTGTGTTGAAAAAATATTACATGATGACCAGGTAACTTCTGCACCCAAAGCTATTAAAGTTTCGATTAAAACAGCAGTTTGAATTGTCATGTGAAGACATCCAGCAATTCTAGCTCCTTTTAAAGGTTGGCTAGTTCCGTATTCTTCTCTTAGTGCCATTAATCCTGGCATTTCAGCTTCAGCTAATTCAATCTCTTTTCTTCCCCAAGCTGCAAGTGAAATATCTTTCACTTTATAAGCTACATAAGGTAATGTTTGTGTACTCATCTATTATGTATATTTGTATATTTGTATATTCTAAAATTAGAGCGCAAAATTACAAAATAACTTTTTATTTTTTCAAAGAATTCTATTAATTTGTGAATTGTTTAGCTTTCTAATGGTTTGAAAAACAACAAAATATAAATGCCTTTACATAGAATTATTCATATTAACGAAACAACCACTGCGTACTTTTGGCATATCACCGAAGACGTAACGTCGTTATTTAGAGCCGTTTCGTTAAAAGATACATCACTTTTTCGTTTAGAAGGGATGAAATCAGAAGAACATCAAAGAGGGTTTTTAGCCGTTCGAATGTTACTACAACATTTGGGTTACACCGATTATGATTTAACATATGATGAAGCAGGAAAACCAAACTTGAGTGATGGAAAAAACATCTCTATTTCGCATTCGCATGAATTTTCATGTATTTGCATTAGTGATGAATTGATGGGAATTGATTTGGAAAAACTCAAAGAAAAAACTTTGAAAATAGCACCTAGATTTATGGATGTTAAGCATTTGGTCAATCTTTCTAAAGAGCAACAATTACAAAAAGCAACAGTAGTTTGGGGAATAAAAGAAGCTATTTTTAAAATAAAAAATGAAAAAGGAATAAGTTTTCCAAATCATATTTTTGAAGATGAGTTTGACTTATCTGACGCTACATGTGTTGCTGAGTTAAAATTTAATAAGCAAATAGAAAAGTTTAATATTCATTTTTATTCTATAGAAGATTATATCTTTGTCTGTGCAATCCCTAATTAAAAAAATGGCAATTTATCAAGATATAGTTCAAGCCAAACAAGAGAATAAAAAATTATTGGCTATTTTAATTGATCCTGAAAAAGTAACAGTTGAAGAAAGTTTTGATTTGTCAAAAAAAATAATAAAATCGCCAGCCACACATGTCTTAATAGGTGGAAGTACTTTTAATGGAACACATTTAGATGAACTGATTACAATTATTAAAGCAACCACTCAATTACCTGTTTTAGTTTTCCCAGGTCATCCATCTCAAATTTCCAATGAAGCAGATGGGATTTTATTTTTGAGTTTACTTTCTGGCAGAAATCCTGAATACTTGATTGAGCATCATATCAATTCGGTAGATATATTGGCAAAATCTAATTTAGAAATCATTCCAACAGGTTATTTGTTAATTGACGGAGGAAAAGAAACTGCTGTACAGCGCGTAAGTCAAACCTTACCTATTGAGCAAGATAATGTTGATTTGGCATACAAAACCGCAAAAGCTGGTGAGTTTTTAGGTAAAAAATTGATATATTTAGAAGCTGGAAGTGGCGCTAATCAACACGTTTCGTTAGAAATGATTCGCTACGTAGCTCAAAATATAGAAATCCCTTTGATTGTAGGTGGAGGAATTCGTTCGATGAAAACAATTCAGGAAGTATATACAGCTGGAGCTGATTTAGTTGTAATAGGAACTGCTTTTGAAAAAGACAACAATTTTTTTAATTTATAAATATGCTCGATTTTTTAATCAATCAATATAAAGAAGCTTCAAATTTACAAATTTCACTAGAGTTTGTGGCTTTTGTGTTCGGAATTTTGAGTGTTTATTTTGCTAAAAAAGAAAACATTTGGGTGTATCCAACAGGTTTGATTTCAACAGTTATTACGGTTTATTTATTGTATCAAGCAAAATATTTTGGTGATATGACCATGAATTTTTATTATTCAATTATGAGTATTTATGGCTGGTACAAATGGTCAACAAAAGCAACAGACACCGATTTATTAATTACAAGAACAACACCCAAAGAAAAGGTAATAGGTTTTGGATTGTTTGTATTTACAATGGTTGTCACGTATTTAGTCTATGTTTTTTTTGATTACAAACTTGAAATTCCTAATTATATTGATATTTTTACATCTGGAATATTTTTTACAGCCATGTGGTATATGGCTTTGAAAAAATTAGAGAGTTGGACATTATGGATTATAGGAGATTGTATCGCTGTTCCGTT
Organism: Flavobacterium sp.; assembly: GCF_035299005.1. Lineage (GTDB taxonomy): Bacteria > Bacteroidota > Bacteroidia > Flavobacteriales > Flavobacteriaceae > Flavobacterium. The sequence continues at coordinate 89,721 of NZ_DATGXL010000014.1, read as the reverse complement.
ATTTGCTCATAGAGGTTTAGGAATGTTGTCGTTACAATATTTGATTTTTACAATTTTAGCCGTTATGGCTTATTTACAATGGAAAAAGATTTTAAACAGTTACCAACAAGCATCATAAAAATAGCAATGTATGGCCCTGAAAGCACTGGAAAAACTACGCTTTCAAAACAATTGGCCGCACATTACAACGACGAGTGGATTCCTGAATTTGCTCGCGACTTTTTGCAAGAAAAATGGGATAAAAACAAAGAAATTTGTACAGAAGAAGATTTAATTCCTATTGCAATAGGCCAAGTAAAATTAGAAAATGAAGCTGTTTTAAAAGCGAAGAAATTCTTATTTTGCGACACGAATTTATTGGTTACCAAAGTTTTTTCAGATATTTATTACAATAGATGTGATGCAAATTTAGAGCAAGCAGCACGAGAACATGAGTATGATTTAATTTTTCTTACTAATATTGATGTCCCATGGGAAGCAGATGATTTGCGTGATAGTCCAGATGATAGAGAAATTACTTTTGAAACATTTAAAAAGGCAATAATTGCTAACGGAAATCCGTACATAAAACTTAAAGGAGATGTTACGTCAAGATATGAAAAAGCTGTAAAAATAATTGATGAATTGGTTCTTGCTAAGCAATTAGGTTTTACCTCATCGGATTATGTGGCAATGTACAAAAAGAAAATATCTGTTACTTCCATTCAAAAGCAATTGCAGTTTTTTAAAGATGGAATATCTAAGGTAAATTTAGTACGATCTGCTGTAAAAAACGACGGAATTTCTGTATATAATGAACAAGAAATCAAAAGCTATATTCAATTTTTCGATGAAAATAAACAAAATTTAGACATTCAAAAATTTGTTCCTGCTTCGGGAGCAGCGAGCCGAATGTTTAAGTTCTTATCAGAATTTATTAATGAATTTGATGTTGAAAACGACACTATAAATTCATATATAAATCATAAAAAATGTACTGAATTATCGGTTTTTTTAGTAGGATTAAAAAGTTTTCCATTTTATCCAGAGTTAAAACAAAAAACGATAGAAGTTTACCCTAATTATTTTGAGAAAGAACGCGAAGTACGAAACTATCTTTTAATAAAAACATTGCTTTCAAAAGAGCATTTTGATTTTGCAAATAAGCCAAAAGGAATCTTGCCTTTTCATCAAAAAGAAGATAAAATTGTTTCACCAATTGAAGAACATATAAAAGAATCGATTTTTTATGAAGTGCCAAATAAAAAATCAAAAATTCATTTTACGGTTTCACCAGAACATCAATCTTCGTTTGAAAAAATTACGAAACAACACGAAAATGTAGCCATAACATTTTCATTTCAGCAAGAAACAACAGATACATTAGCGGTTAATAATGACAACACCCCTTTTAGAAATGATAGAGGTGAATTGGTTTTTCGTCCTGGTGGTCACGGTGCTTTGATTGAAAATTTAAACCAACTTGCATCAGATATAATTTTTATAAAAAATATTGATAATGTGTCGCAGAACCACATGGTTGATATTGTAAAATATAAAAAACTCTTAGGCGGAATATTATTTAAATTGCAACAACAAATTTTTTCATTTTTGCAGGAGTTAGAAAGTGAATCTGTTTCAATTGAAAAAGTTAGCGAAATTAAATTGTTTGCGCAAAAGCAGTTGCATATTATTTTTCCAAATGATTTTGAAATGTATAAAAAATCGTTTCAAATTCAATATTTGTTTAACGAATTAAATCGACCTATTCGCGTGTGCGGAATGGTTAAAAATGAAGGAGAGCCAGGCGGTGGACCTTTTTGGATAAAAGAGGAAAATGGGAAGATTTCCTTGCAAATTATTGAGACTTCACAGATTGATTTAACCAACGAAAAACAAGTGCAAATTGTAAATGAAGCAACACATTTTAATCCAGTTGACTTAGTTTGTGGAGTTAAGAATTACAAAGGAGAGAAGTTTGATTTAACGCAGTTTGTAGATGAAAATACAGGCTTTATAGTTTCAAAAAATAAAAACGGAAAACCTTATAAAGCATACGAATTACCCGGATTATGGAATGGTGCAATGGCAAATTGGCTAACACTTTTTGTAGAAGTTCCATTGGTTACTTTTAATCCAGTTAAAACCGTAAATGATTTATTGAAACCAGCACATCAACCCGAAAATAATGGATAAAGAAATTCTACTTTCTGAATTAAAATTTAAAGCCGTTAGGAGTAGTGGAGCTGGTGGTCAAAACGTAAACAAAGTGTCTTCAAAAGTGGTTTTGAATTTTGATTTAGCTAATTCTTCGGGTTTAACAAATGAAGAAAAAGAACTTTTACAAGCTAAAATAGCTACTAAATTAACTCAGGAAAATATTCTTATTCTTACAAGTGAAGAAGATAGAAGCCAATTGAAGAATAAAGAAATTGTTGTCAAAAAATTTTTGAAAGTCATTCAAAATGGTTTAAAAATTCCTAAAGAGCGTAAAGAAACTAAAATTCCAAAAGCAGTTAAAGAAAAGCGTTTACAAGAAAAAAAATCGACGGCTTCTATAAAAGAAAACAGAAAGAAACCTGACTTTTAACTTGGAACTTTAATCTAAAGAGTTATATCTTTGCGATGTCTCAAAGGGGTGCTCAAAATATCGAGCTGAGATCATACCCATAGAACCTAGAACAGGTAATGCTGTTTAGGGAATTGACAGTAATAAAAGTGCACGTTTATTAGTGTCAAAGAGTATCAAATTTAATTTTTAACCAAGAGTAATTGCCCCTTTTATTCGTAACTATTTTACGAATGAAAACTTTATCTCAAAAAAGTACAAGGTACAAGGTACGAAGTACAAAGGCTTATTTAAGTCTATCGTTTATTTTTTATTTTTTATTTTCTTTTTCTCAAGAAATTCAAAAAGACACTACAAAAACAACCGAATTGAAGGAAGTAATGGTTTCTTCTGTTAGAGCAAAAGGCCAAAACCCAATCACATATTCTAATGTTTCTGCAAAAGAAATTGCTCCAAGAAATCTAGGTCAAGATATTCCTGTTTTGTTGCAATATTTGCCTTCAGTAGTTACAACAACAGATGCAGGAAACGGAGTAGGGTATACCTATATGAGGGTTCGTGGTTCAGATGGTTCTCGAATCAATGTTACTCTAAATGGAGTTCCTTTTAATGATAGTGAAAGTCAAGGAACATTCTTTGTTAACTTGCCCGATTTTGCATCTTCCATAGAGAGTGCTCAATTGCAACGTGGTGTTGGAATGTCTACCAATGGAGCTGGCGCTTTTGGTGCGAGTTTGAATATGCAGACCAAATCATTTCATGAAAATGCATATGCAACAATTGCTAACTCTGCGGGGAGTTTTGGAACTCGAAAGCACACTTTTGCATTTGGAACAGGTTTGCATGATCATTTTGAAATGAATGCACGTGTTTCAAATATTGCATCTGACGGATTTATAGATAGAGCTTCATCTAATATGTTTGGCTATTTTTTAAATGTAAATTATATTACCGAGAAATCACAAATAAAATTTTTAGCTTTTGGAGGAAAAGAAAAAACCTATCAAGCATGGTATGGTATTGAAGATGTTGATAAATTAGAAAATGACCGTACATTCAATCCGGCAGGAATGTATACAGACGAATTTGGGAATATACAATTTTATGATAATGAAACTGATAATTATTGGCAAAATCATTTTCAGTTACATTGGTCTCAAAAGTGGTCTCAAAAGTGGGTTTCAAATACTGCTTTGCATTACACTATTGGTAAAGGATATTTTGAACAATATAAAGAAGATGAAACATTAGCTGATTATAATTTACCCGATTTTGGCGGAAATTCAATTTCAGATTTAGTTAGAAAACGTTGGTTAGACAATGATTTCTTCGGTACTACTTTTTCATTAAATTATAAAACTCCAAAAACAGATGTTTTATTTGGTGGAGCAGCAAATCGTTATTTAGGAAAACATTTTGGAGAAGTAATTTGGACACAATATTATGTACCAAGCGCAAATACATATTATGATGATTTTGGAAACAAAGATGATATAAATTTCTATACCAAAGCATCATATAATATTACCAGTAAGCTGAATTTATTTGCCGATTTACAATATCGAATGGTGTTTTATGAAGCAACAAGTGTTAAATTTTCGGATGTAAATGATACGTTTCGATTCTTTAATCCAAAAGCGGGTTTGAGCTATCAATTGAATGATAGAAACTCATTTTATGGTTATTTTGGAATTGCAAATAAAGAACCTAGACGTGATGATTATGAAAACGGAAGCGTAAAACCAGAACGTTTATTTGATTATGAATTAGGCTGGAAATACAATACTCAAAAAGTAAAAATTAGTGCCAATGCATTTTATATGAATTATAAAGATCAATTGGTTTTGACAGGAGCTTTGAATGATGTAGGTTCGCCAGTTTTTACCAATAGTGGGAAGAGTTATAGAGTAGGATTAGAAGTAGAATCCTCAATTGCTATTACAAGGAAATTAATTTTGAATCCAAATGTAACGGTCAGCCAAAATAAAAATCAGGATTTCTACTTTCAACGAGATGGAGTTTTGCAAAATTTAGGAAATACAAATATTGCTTTTTCACCAAATTTAATTGTAGGTAATCGCCTTGCCTTCTTACCAATTAAGGATTTTCAAATTTCGTTTTTATCCAAATTTGTAAGCGAGCAGTATATGGGAAATATCGATTCAGATAAATCAAAATTAGATGCCTATTTTGTTAATGATTTGAATATAAATTATGAGTGGAAACTTAATAAAACAATCAAATCAATTGTTTTTTCAGGATTGGTGAATAATATTTTCGATTTAGAGTATGAATCAAATGGTTATTTCTATACATATGATGATACATGGTCTGGACCAACACCAACAACTATAGAAGGCACGGGATATTATCCACAAGCGGGAATTAATTTTCTTTTAGGTGCAACTCTTAATTTTTAGTAATATAAGTGATAAAAAAAGCCTGAAAGTATATACTTTCAGGCTTTTTTTAATTGTAAACACGTAAATTAAAATCGTCTAGTTGTTCCACTCTATATTGTTTCATAGGATATTCCATTTCTGGAGCTTGACCAGAAAACAAACTATAAGAAACATCATCACAAGGACAAACAGCATTAATTCCATTTAAAGTCATGGTAGAACAACTGCTTAATGCCTGATTAGGACAAGCTGCATCAAAAGCTACATAACCACTGCCCGTATTAAAAACAAAAACACCTCTCACACCTGTGTTTCCAGCATTAATATAAACAGCATTACTTGGAAATTTTAAACTATTATATTGTGGTAGGTTCATGTTGATATTATACGTAAAAGCATAGTTTGGCAAATAAGGATTTGTGTTGTTGAAATTTTCCTTATCACAACTAATAAAAACGGCGACTAAAACCAGTAGAATATATTTTTTCATAGAATTATTAGATATAAATTGTAAAACAAATTTAATTAATTACTTTTGACATACATTATACAATGTCATAAATTAATATTAAAAATAAATTACTATCTTTGTGAAAAGGAATCCCATCAGGTGGGATTTTTTCTATTTATATAAATGATGAAGTTATGAGTACAGTATCTTATTACACCGCAGAAGGATTAAAAAAATTAAGAGAAGAATTAGATCAACTTAAAAGTATAGAAAGACCAAAAGCATCGCAAGCCATTGCAGAAGCAAGAGATAAAGGTGATTTGTCTGAAAATGCAGAATATGATGCAGCAAAAGAAGCACAAGGATTATTAGAGATGAGAATTTCTAAGATGGAGGAAATTGTTTCTAATGCACGTTTAATAGATGAATCACAATTAGATTTGTCTAAAGCTTTGGTTTTGTCTAAAGTAAAAATAAAAAATCAAAATAATGGCATGGAAATGACCTACACATTAGTTGCAGAAAGTGAAGCAGATTTAAAATCAGGAAAAATTTCAGTAACTTCTCCTATTGGAAAAGGATTACTTGGAAAATCTGTTGGAGAAATTGCCGAAATTAATGTGCCAAATGGAGTGTTAAAATTTGAAGTATTAGAAATCACAAGAGACTAAATTATGTCTAGTATTTTTACTAAAATAGTGAATGGAGAAATTCCATGTTATAAAATAGCTGAAGATGATAATTATTTAGCTTTTTTAGATGTTAATCCAAACGCAAAAGGGCACACACTTTGTATTCCAAAACAAGAGATTAATAAAATCTTTGATATGGAAGAAGAGCATTATTTAGGATTGATGAAGTTTTCAAGAAAAATTGCAAAAGCAGTTGAGAAATCGGTTGAATGCAAGCGAATAGGTGTTGCTGTTGTTGGGTTAGAAGTACCACATGTTCATGTACATTTGATTCCGCTTCAAGATATGGAAGATATGCGTTTTCAACGAAAAACAAGTTTATTACCAGAAGAGTTTCAAGAATTAGCGAAGCAAATCGCTTCTAATTTAGAATAAAAAGCACCTTTTTTGGTGTTTTTTTTTGATTAAAAATAGCTATGAAATATATAATTTATCTTTTATTTTTTCAAACAATTCTTTTTTCACAAGTTAAAAGCATTTACGCTCCCGTTGAAAAACAAATGCGTCTGATTCCTGAGCAGCAAACAAAGTCAGCTCAGGAAATTGCAAGCTATATTCAAACAAATTTTAAAGACGAAGAACTGCAAATAAAAGCAGCTTATTTTTATGTGATTTCAACAGTTTCTTATGATGTTACCTATAGTTTTTCTACAGAATTATTTAGTAGCGATGAAGATTTTGTTACAAAAACAATTTCAACTAAGAAAGGCGTTTGTATTCATTATGCTAAATTTTTTAAAGCAATAATAGATAAATTAGGTTATCAATGTCAAATTGTGACAGGTTATACAAAGCAAAATAATCAGATTGGTAAATTATCACATGCTTGGTGTGCTATTCATATGAAAAACGGAAATTGGTACGTTTTTGATCCAACTTGGGATTCGGGTTATGTAAAAAACGAAAAATTTGTTCGCAATTTAGTTTCTAAATATTTTAAAATGTTGCCTTCAGTAGCAATTTTATCCCACATGCCTTTTGATTATTTATGGCAATTTACAAAAGAGCCAATAACTAATCGCGAATTTTATAATGGGAAACCATATGAAGGAAGACCTAAAATGAATTTTGAGTATCAGATTGAAATTGAAAAATATTTAAAATTATCTGAAGTTGATAAAGCATTTGAAAGTTCTGAAAGAATCCAAAGAAATGAAATTTTGAACGATTTAATTTTGGAACAATACAATTACATGAAAAGTGTTTTTAATGTTTCAAGAATGAATAAAAATGTTGAAAAATTTAATGAGATTGTAGAAGAATATAATATAGTAATTGTGTTATTAAATGACTTTATTATTTACAGAAATAAAGAATTTACACCATCATATTCTGATACAATTCTTTTAGAGATGATTCAAATACCAAAAGAAAGATTAGAAAATGTTCAAAAAGAATTTTTTGCTTTAGGAAGTATAGGGAAAGAAAATACATCAAGTTATAATTCATTAAGAGCATCAATTTCTGATACTGTAAAACAAGCGCAAGAGCAATATGAGTTCGTAAAAGAATACATTTCAAAAAGTAAAAAAGAGAGAAAAAAAATGTTCAGAACCGTTACTTGGTTTGGAATTCCAGTTAAATAAGAGGGATTTTCTTAAAACTCATTTGCATTGTAGTTCCTTTTCCAATTTCAGAATGAGCTACTTTTATTCTTCCTTTATGATATTCTTGAACAATTCGTTTTGTTAACGATAACCCTAATCCCCAACCTCGTTTTTTTGTTGTAAATCCTGGTTCAAAAACTTTACTAAATTGATTCTTCGGAATTCCTTTACCGGTATCTGTAATTTTAATTTTAACCACATTTTCTAATTCCACAATATTGATATCTAAATGCCCTTTACCTTTCATGGCATCAATAGCATTTTTGACTAAGTTTTCAATCGTCCAGCTATGTAAAGCAGGATTTATTGCTGCAAAAATAGGATGGTCAGGCGCCGAAAAACTAAAAACAACTTGCTTTGAAACTCTCGATTGCAAGTAATCAACCGTATGTTTTGTGTCTTCAATAATGTTTCGATTTTCTAATGCTGGTTCGCTTCCAATTTTTGAAAAACGATCGGTTATAGTTTGTAATCTGTTGATGTCCTTTTCGATTTCGGTAACAGTACTTTCTTCAATATTTTCTAATTTTAAAATTTCCAACCAACCAATTAATGAGGATAAAGGTGTTCCAATTTGATGTGCTGTTTCTTTTGCCATTCCAGCCCAAAGTTTGTTTTGTGTAGCCATTTTCGTGGCTTTATAAAAGTTATAAACTACAGCGCCAAATAAAATAATAATTAATAATAACGCAACAGGATAATATTTTAACTTGTTTAATAAGGGTGAATTTCCATAATAAACCAATTGATAATTTCTATCAGAAAGCTCCATTTTTATAGGCTGATTGTCGTTTTTTATTGAATTAAAATAGTTTTTTAAAGCAATACTATCTTTTGTGATTGCTTCTGCAATGTTATTATGACTAATGATTTTTTCATTGCTATCTGTAACAATCATCGGTATTGAGGTATTGTTGCTGATTATTTGAAATGGTAACTCAATATCTGTATTCTCGTTAGCATTGGCTAGTGTTTTTTGAGCTGTGGCCCAAAATTCCATTTTTGCTCGTTCTTCGGTTTTGAAAATCTGGAAAAAGTTATAGGTATTCCAAAGTATTAAGATTACAATGAAAAAGGAAGCAATAATGATAAACCAACGGGTAATATTTCGCCTTTCTGAAAACTGCATGTATCAAGATTTGATGTAAAAATACTAAAAACCATTTTAAATTTGACACTTGTTCTTGTAATTGAACTTGTAATTGTTTGTTATCTTTGTAAAAAATAGTTTCAGTATGTTAAGCATCGATCCAAAAGAAATAGCGCCAGCAAAACTACAAGGATATTTACAAAGTGCAGTAGCGCCAAGACCTATCGCTTTTGCAAGTACTATGGATAGTAATGGAAATCCAAATTTGTCGCCTTTTAGTTTCTTTAATGTGTTTAGTTCTAATCCACCGATTTTGATTTTTTCGCCAGCAAGACGTGTACGCGATAATACTACTAAGCACACCTTAATCAACGTTCAAAACACTAAAGAAGTTGTAATTAATGTTGTGAATTATGATATCGTACAACAAATGTCGTTATCAAGTACCGAATATCCAGATGGAGTTAATGAGTTTGAAAAAGCAGGATTTACGATGCTAAAATCAGACAGAGTAAAGCCATTTCGAGTGGCTGAAAGTCCTGTACAATTTGAATGTAAAATCAATGAAGTGATTGCTTTAGGTGACCAAGGCGGAGCAGGAAATTTAGTAATTTGTGAAGTGGTGAAAATTCATATTAATGAAGCCGTTTTGGATGCAATAGGAATGATTGACCAACACAAAATTGATTTGGTTGCCCGAATGGGAGGTAATTGGTATAGCCGTTCTAATGTAGGGATGTTTGAGGTTGAAAAACCATTGACCACTTTAGGAATTGGTGTTGACATGATTCCTGATTTCATCAAAGAAAGTGGCTATTTTACGGGTAATGATTTAGGAAAATTAGGAAACATAGAAAATATTCCAACCGAAGAAGAAATTGCTATATTTGTAAAAGAAAATTTTGAAGTAAAAGCGGTTTTAAGTGCCGATGATATGGATACAAAATTTCAAAAAGCAAAAGAGTATGTAGATAATGGAAGAGCTATTGATGCTTGGAAATTGTTATTAGCAAAAAAATAAATTTAAGTATTATGGAAGTTTTAGGAAGAGTAAAATTAATTAATCCTGTACAACAAGTTAGTGCTTCTTTCAAAAAAAGAGAACTTGTAGTAACTACAGAAGAGCAATATCCTCAACATATTTTGATTGAGTTTGCACAAGACAAAACAGATTTGTTAAACAATTATAATGTTGGTGAACAGGTAAAAGTTTCTATCAATTTAAGAGGAAGAGAATGGGTAAATCCACAAGGAGAAACAAAGTTTTTCAATTCTATCCAAGGTTGGAGAATCGAGAAAGTGCAAGCAGAAGCACCAAGTGCACCACAAATGCCACCAATGCCTGCTACAGAAGCTTTTGAGCCAGCAACTAACTTTAAAGAAGAAGAACACGACGATTTACCTTTCTAAAATTTAGAAATTAGAAATTAGAAGTCAGAAGTTTTATAATTTCTGACTTTTTCTTTTTCTAAATTCTAATTTCTGAATTCTAAATTTAAAACGATGTATTTTTTAACCAAAGAATTATATTTTCCGTCTGTAGAAACAGCTTCACCCGAAGGGATTGTAGCGGTTGGAGGCGATTTATCTCCAGAACGACTCGTATTAGCTTATAATTCGGGAATATTTCCTTGGTTTGAAGATGATGAGCCAGTTTTGTGGTGGAGTCCGCCTGAACGAATGGTCTTGTTTTTTGAAGATTTAAAGATTTCGAAAAGCATGCGAAATATAATTAATCAAAAAAAATTCAAGGTTACTTTTAACACAGCTTTTAGAGACGTAATTCTAAACTGTAAAAAGATTTCTAGAAAAGACCAACCCGGCACTTGGATTACTGATAATATGGTAGAAGCCTATTGCAAGTTACATGAATTAGGCATCGCAAAAAGTGTTGAGGTTTGGCAAAATGACGAATTAGTAGGCGGTTTGTATGGCGTTGATTTAGGTCATGTTTTTTGTGGTGAAAGTATGTTTTCAAAAGTGTCAAATGCTAGTAAAATTGCCTTCATTGCTTTAGCAAAACAATTAGAATTAGCAAATTACAAATTGTTAGATTGCCAAGTATATAATGATCATTTAGCTAGTTTAGGTTGTGTAGAAATTGACCGAGATGATTTTTTGATGGTGTTGAAATCTTAAAATTTAGGCAACGTTCTAATATACAATTCCTCTACTTTTTTTCTTGCCCAATCCGTTTTTCTCAAGAATTTTAAACTTGAATTTATAGATGGGTTTTCTCTAAAACAATTGATGTTGATTAATTCGCCTAAAGTGTCAAAGCCATAGAAATTCACCAATTGTTCTACAATTTCCTTTAAAGGTTTTCCGTGTAGTGGGTCGTTGCTCATTTTTTATTTTCTTGTAAAGCAATCCATCACGTGGTCATTAACCATTCCAGTGGCTTGCATGTGTGCATACATAACTGTCGAACCAACAAATTTAAAACCGCGTTTTTTTAAATCTTTGCTTAATGCGTCTGAAATAGGAGTAGTTGCTTTTATTTCGCTTAAGGTTTTTGGTTTATTATCGACAGGTTTTCCATCAACAAAACCCCAGATATATTTTGAGAAAGTCCCAAATTCTTCCTGTACTTTTATAAAAGCTTGTGCATTGGTAACAGTTGCTTTAATCTTTAATTTATTTCTGATAATACCTGTGTCTTCAGCTAATGTTGCCATTTTTTCTTCCGAATAGTTAGCCACTTTAAGTAAGTCGAAATTATCAAATGCCTTTCTAAAATTTTCTCTCTTAGCTAAAACGGTGTACCAACTCAATCCAGCTTGGAATGTTTCTAAAATCAAAAATTCAAAAATAGTTTCATCATCATAAATGGGTTTCCCCCATTCGTTATCGTGATAATCGCGGTATAAATCGTCTTTTTCGCACCAAGCGCATCTATGTTTAGTTGCCATGTTTTTCTTTAGCTAAATAGTTGTCAATTAAATAATGTCCGAGGTAAATAAAGGGTGTCAAACAAATGGCAATTCCCAATTTAACAGAATATCCCGTAAAAGCAGAGGCGACATACGTTTCTCCGTTTATTTTGCCTGGTAACCAAAAGGCAATTCCTAATACAATGAAACTATCAAATAATTGAGAAATTACAGTTGAGCCTGTACTTCTCAACCACAGCATTTTTTTTCCGGTTCTATTTTTTACAAAATGAAAAATAGTGACATCAATTAATTGTGAAACTAAAAAAGCTGTTATACTTCCAACTATAATCCACATACTTTGTCCAAAAACTGCATTAAACTGTTCGTCAGAAATTAATCCATCGCCTTTTACAGCTGGAATTTGAAGACCAATTAATAACAGAAAAAAAGTATATGCAATTAGCCCAGCGGTTATAAATGACAGCTTTTTTACTCCTTTTTCACCAAAATATTCATTGATTAAATCAGTTGTAATGAAAACAATTGGCCAAGGTAAAATGCCTAAGCTCATAACGGTGTTACCTATATGAATTAATTTTCCGCCAATCAATTCCGCAACTAATGCATTGGTGATAAATATACCAGCTAATACAACGTAAATGATGTCTTTTTTTCTTTGAAACATTTGTTTTTAATAATCACCTTCTTCCATGTACATTTCTTCATCATACATCTGGAATGCGTCTTTTATTTTTCCATGAAAAGCTCTTGAATGATTGCTGTTTAAACTTTCATCAATAGCGGCATTTATTATTGGATTAATATCTTTTTCTTCTAAAAATGTTTTTGGTGTAAGTTTGTAAAAACCTTTTAGATTTAATTTGCTTCCATCATTTATAAATGCGATTCCAGTAATTTTCTCTTGTTTGGTATTGTAATCATCTTCATCAATTTTTAATTTTTTGAAGAAATAATAGGTTATTTTTTTACCGTTATAAACCACATCCTTTGTTTGATAAAATGAGATAGAATCTTTTTTCACATCAATATTTTCGAAATAAATTATTGCAGCTTCAGCAATTGCATTATTGTCAAATTTTTCCAAATAACTATTCTGTTTTGTATGATATAACATCTGAAAAGCGGCAAATTTTGTTTTTTCATTGCCTATCATGCTATTTGCTGTTACTTCATCTAAATTATGAGTTTTTTCTAATTGAACTTTTGCGAAAGCTATATTTACTTCTTCAATGTCTAATTTTCTAGCTTTTTCAAAAAGTTGCGCAATGTCTTTTTCATTTTTGAAGGGATACAAAATTTGAATGTAACTTATAAAATCACTAGATGGAGCATACATATCTTCATAATAGTCTTCCTCGTCTTCATCTTTTATATCTTGTTTGTTTTTCCAACTTGCTAAACGCTTATATTCTAGTTTTGCATTGGTTAAAATCATTTTTTTGAATGATTTTAGCTTTTTAGAATTCCCAAGATTTTCTTTTAAAAGATTATCTGTGAAATCTACAATTGGAGTATGATATTCTTTGATACTATAAAATTGAAAAATATCTGGGAATAACACTTGACTGTTTTCTAAATCATCTTCAAAATAGCGGAATAGACTTGTGATTTCGTATTCGTCATCTGAAATAGGTAAATCATATTCTAATAATTCCTGAATTTTTTTGTAGGCTTCTTTGCTTTCTTGGAACGTTAACGCTCTTAAAACAGCAAATTGTATTACGGTATTTACATTTTCTTTTTTGTAAATGCTTTCTAAATATGGGATGATTTCTGGAGATTTTATGCGACCAATTTTCTCATACAACTCGCCTAAAATTTCTGTTTCATCATCTTTAAATTTGAATGTTGATAAAAAAGTTTTGAACTTTGGTAAATCTTCTTTTTCAATAGACAGATAATGAATCGATTTTAAAGCAGAGTAGCGAATACTATCATGTTTGCTTCTCACATCGGTAAGGAACAAATCTAATTTATTGTCAAATACACTTTCTGTAAATATTGTGTCTTTAAGTGCAAGCGAACTGAATGTCTTTTCTATAAAAGCATCGTCGTTGTTATAGTTTTTATCTACTAATGTTTTAAAAGTATAGAATGTACCATCTTTAAAAATAGCTTTGTGTTTGATGGCTTGTTTGGAATCTTTTTTAGAAACTAATGCTTCAAAAGTGTATGTTTTTTTGTTTTTGTCTTCAGATTTTTTTTCAGATAAAATGGTTAATTTTTCATCTTGCTTTCCAAATAAAGCTTCATCCCAATCAGATATTGCATAATCTAAAACATCGTTTTCATTATCCAATAAAACATCGGCATCTACTACAGGCGCAGCAACATCGATACTTGTATTAAAATCTTTGTTGTCGTAATCTTTTGTGATTTGTTTTTTATAACCTTTCCATATAGAATCTATACTTTTCTCTGTTTCGTATTTGTGGTATTGATAAAATGACAATTCAACGATTGATCCATTGGCACCTAAAAATTGATAATTTTTGTTTTTTGAAACAAAATGGTTCTTTTTCTTTGCACCAATGTTATAATCGCGTTCAATTAAGAAATCTAAATGTTCGTTTTGTTTTTTTGGTATTTCAATTGAAAAATGCGCTACAGAATCGCTGTAAGTTCTGTATTCTTCAGTTGCTATTGAAGGTTTTAATTGAAACGAATTGAAAAATTTTGTAGTATTTGCATCTGACGCATTTACAGTTCCAAGGAGGTAATATTTGTTTCCTTTAAGTAATGATTGCAATGCAATTTTTTTATCGCCTAATTTTGATTTAGATGTAAATATAAAACTTTCTTTATTGAATTTTGTTTCAGTTGAATCTATTTCGTGTTGGGTGTAAAATTCATAATGAATTCGTTTTAATTCAAATTCAGAATCTTCCAGATTATCGTTTTCTTGAAGTGTTTTTTCAAGTAAAAAATAATGAGAGTTGTCTTTTTCTTGATATCCAAAGATAGACATATCGGTATTGTCTTTTAGATTTTCTTTGTTGCCACTGTATGAAAAATAGCTTGGAAATTGTACTTCAAAATTACCTTTTCTTGGTGTAATTGTTTCCCAATTTTCTCCGCCAGACTTAATGACTATTTTTGAATAAACTTCTTCTTCATATTTTCTTACATAATCACCTTCGCCACCCATAATTACTGCAATTATCTCTAGTGGTGTGATATAGTAACGATAATGTTGAGCATTACCGGTTTTTGTTTTATTTTTAATATCGTAAACCCAATAATTTTTTTCTTTATATGCTTTTTTCTCTAAAATATCGCCTGGAATATTTTCATAAAATAAGCTGTCTAAAGTTTTTGGATTGAATGCTTTGTTGTTTTTGTTCAAGAAATCTTTTAATACATTTCTTTTTACATTAATAAAACCACCATTTACTAAATCTGGAGATTCTAAATCTTCACCACTTTCAAGAACAACTTCAAAAAGCGGCATTGAAATCGTTTTATCTGCTGTAGTTCTAGTTTTTAATTCGGGTTTAGTAAAATATTCTTCAATTTGTTTTTTGCTGTTTTTCCCTTTATCTGTATATGCATCAAATATTGGTGTTACAGTATATCCTTTTTTTCTAAGTAACTCAATTACTCCATTTTGTCCAGGAAGATGAGCGGCGCCAATAGCACTAAATAAACTTCCTGTTTTCATAATTGAATCCATGCTTTTTACCATCACTATATTGCGGTCAAATAGCATAGCTTTTAAATAAGCTTGTGGAGAACTTAAATTGGATAACGAATCAATCATGTCCAAATCTTTTTCTCTATAAAAATCAGTTAGAGCTTCGTCGTAAGATTTATTTTTTAATAGTTTTAAAATAGCTTGACGGTTTTTATCTACTTCTGTTTGATCCATGTTGGCTTGAGCTTTCATGATGTTAAGGGTAGATGTTTTTACATCTTCTAATCCAACTGTTTTTTTGTTGTATTTCCTTCCTGTACGATAAATAAACATGTCAAGATAGGTTTCTTCTTGATATTCTTTATTGACTTCATTAGTTCTAGTAAGTAAGCTTTCTAAGTTGTAGTTAGTGCTTCTAAACAATGAGTATAAATCGTCTTTTTCTAGAGGGTTTATATAGAAATTTGTATAAAAAGAGCCTCTATTTGCATAATTACTATAGAAACTAAATAAATCAAATAGTTCAGTCCAAGTTCTAGGTTCGCTTTCATTGGCAATAATATCTGCATTTTGTAAATGGGTAAAAAAGGCATCGGATAAGTGATAAGAGACTTTATCGCTTACATGCATTGAGCCGTATACGTATGATTTTTTTTGTAAGCCATTACCGCTAATTTCCCATAGCAAACTTTGGTATTTTTTTTCTTGAGCAAAAAGTGATGAACTAATAAGAACAAAAAGAAGAGCAATTTTTTTCAAAGTAAATTTATTTGTTTAGTTTTTTCAAATATACATTTTTTTGCAAATAAAAAAACCTTAATTCTTATTAAAGAATTAAGGTTTGTATCTTTTGTTTAGGAAGAGATTATCCTAAAGCAACTCTTTTAAAACCTGTAACTGTTAAGTTAGCATCAACAGATTTGATATAAGCAGCAACGCTCATAGAACCATCTTTGATATAATCTTGGTTTACTAAAGTATTATCTTTGTAAAAACGTTGGATTTTTCCTTTAGAAATGTTGTCTAACATTGCTTCTGGTTTTCCTTCAGCTCTTAATTGTTCTTTAGCGATTTCGATTTCTTTTTCAATGATTGCTGCATCAACACCTGCTTCGTTTAAAGCAATTGGATTCATTGCAGCAGCTTGCATAGCAACGTTTTTAGCAGCTTCGTCTGCTCCAGCAACGTTTGCAGATAAAGCAACTAAAGTAGCAATTTTACCAGCATGAATATATGATCCAATAAAAGCACCTTCTAAACGCTCAAAAGCACCGATTTCAATTTTTTCACCGATAACTCCAGTTTGCTCAATTAATTTTTCAGCAACTGTAATTCCGTTAAAATCTGAAGCTAATAATTCGTCTTTAGTAGTGTAGTTTAAAGCTTGATTAGCTAAATCAGTAGCTAATTTTACGAAAGCTTCATTTTTACCTACGAAGTCAGTTTCACAGTTTAATGTGATTGCAACAGCAGCTGTTTTGTCTGCGTTAACCACAGCAACTGCAGCTCCTTCAGTAGATTCTCTGTCTGAACGGTTAGCAGCAACTTTTTGACCTTTTTTTCTTAAGTTTTCAATTGCTAAATCGAAATCTCCTTCTGCTTCCACTAATGCTTTTTTGCAATCCATCATTCCAGCACCAGTGATAGTTCTTAATTTATTTACGTCTGCAGCAGTAATATTTGCCATTTTGTATGTTTTTTATTTGTTGTTTATAAAAGTAAAAAATTCCAATTACTAAATCCCAAATTCCAATTTTACTAAATTGCTAACTAAAAGTTAGAACAAGTTTGGAATTTGGAATTTAATTCTTGGAATTTAATTTATTTATGCTTCAGTTTCAGTTGCAGGAGCTTCAGTAGCTTCTACTTCTTTCGCTGGTAATTCATCTTTTTCAACTTTTCTATCAGAAAGACCTTCTACTAATGCAGCAGATACTAGAGATAAAATTTTATCGATTGATTTAGAAGCATCGTCATTTGCAGGAATAACGAAATCAATTGGACGTGGGTCCGAGTTCGTATCAACCATTGCGAAAACTGGAATGTTTAATTTTTGAGCTTCTTTGATCGCGATATGCTCAGCTTTAACGTCAACTACAAATAGAGCTGCTGGAAGTCTAGACATGTCAGCAATAGAACCTAAGTTTTTCTCTAATTTTGCACGTAAACGATCTACTTGCAATCTTTCTTTTTTAGATAAAGTTAAGAAAGTACCGTCTTTTTTCATTCTATCAATAGAAGCCATTTTTTTAACAGCTTTACGGATAGTAACGAAGTTTGTTAACATACCACCAGGCCATCTTTCAGTGATGTAAGGCATGTTACAAGCTGCTGCTTTTTCAGCAACGATATCTTTCGCTTGTTTTTTGGTAGCAACGAATAATACTTTTCTACCAGATGCAGCAATTTTTTTCAAAGCTTCGTTAGCTTCTTCAATTTTAGCTGCAGTTTTATATAAGTTAATGATATGAATACCATTACGCTCCATATAAATGTAAGGAGCCATGTTTGGATCCCATTTACGAGTCATGTGTCCGAAATGTACACCTGCTTCTAATAACTCTTTAACGTCAATTTTGTTTGCCATTGTGTAATAGTTTACGTTCCGTGATTAGCAATTTTCAAGTAGTCACTTGCGTTAGTCTTGAAAATTTAGATGCTAAACTAATTCCCTTTTTACAAGGAATATCGACAACTTTGTTTTTAATTCAATTTTAATTGTAAAAATAAATCTGAAAATATATTCTGATAAATATCGAATATTAACGTTTTGAGAATTGGAATCTCTTACGTGCTTTTTTCTGACCGAATTTTTTACGTTCTACCATTCTTGGATCTCTTGTTAGTAATCCTTCTGGTTTAAGGATAGCTCTGTTTTCAGCCTCAACTTCACACATTGCTCTAGCAATAGCCATTCTTACAGCTTCTGCTTGTCCTGTTGAACCACCACCATAAACGTTTACTTTAACGTCAAAGTTTGATGCGTTCTCTGTCATAGAAAGAGGTTGCATTACTTTGTACTGTAAAGTAGCAGTTGGGAAGTAGTTACTAAATTCTCTTTTGTTTACAGTGATTTTTCCTGTTCCTTCTGAAACATAAACACGTGCAACAGCGCATTTTCTTCTACCGATTTTGTGAATAACTCCCATTACTTAAGATCGTTTAGGTTAACTGTTTTTGGTTGTTGAGCTGCATGTTTGTGCTCAGAACCAACATTTACATTTAAATTTCTGAAAAGTTGTGCTCCTAATTTGTTTTTAGGTAACATTCCTTTTACAGCTTTTTCTACTAATAATGCAGGATTTTTTTGTTGCATTACTTTAGCAGTTAAAGTTCTTTGACCTCCTGGATAACCTGTGTGTCTGATGTACGTTTTGTCATCTAACTTGTTACCAGTAAGGTTGATTTTTTCTGCGTTGATAACGATTACGTTATCTCCACAATCAACGTGCGGTGTATAACTTGGTTTGTATTTACCTCTTAAAAGCATTGCTACTTTTGTAGATAAACGACCTAAGTTATGCCCTTCAGCGTCCACAACAATCCACTGCTTGTCTGCAGTTGTTTTGTTTGCTGATACTGTTTTGTAGCTTAATGTGTTCACAATAATTTATTTAAATTAAACATTCCATTCCCAATAAAGGGAGTGCAAAAGTACAATTAATTATTAGATTTGCAAATAGGGAATGCAAAATATTGTTTTCATGTAGCTAACCATCTGTTATTATTGATTTTTTTTAGCAGTATAATTACAAAAAATAGTGTATTTTTACTTTTTAAATTTTAAGCATGAAAGCAAAAGCAACCTTAAAACAAATTGCCAAGGAGTTTGAAGTGTCCATTTCTACTGTTTCTAAAGCGTTAAGTGATAGTCCTGAAATTAGTGAAGCTACTAAGATAAAAATTCAAGAGTATGCTAAATTACAAAACTATAAACCAAATAGTATTGCTAAAAATTTAAAAAACCAACGTACTAATACTATAGGTGTAATTATTCCTAATATTTTAAATCCATTTTTTGCGAAAGTATTTAGCGGTATTGAAAAAGCAGCATTAGCTAAAGGATATAATGTTATTACAGGTATTTCTAATGAATCTTATGAAAAAGAAATGCAAGTTATGGATATGCTTAACAATGGAACTATTGATGGTTTTATTGTTTCTGTTGCCGAAGAAACACAATCTGTAAAGCATTATCAGCATTTTAAAGATATTATTAATAGTGGAACCCCTATCGTTATGTTTGATAGAGTTGCTGAAACTATTGTTTGTGATAAAGTGATTGTTGATGATTTTGAATCTTCTTATGATGCTACACAACATTTATTAAAGTTAGGAAGTAAAAAAATCGCATTGTTGTCAACCATTGGTAATTTAAGTGTTGGTCAATTACGATTTCATGGTTACCAAAAAGCATTGGAAGAAAATAATATTAAATTAAACGATAAACTACTCATTATTGAAAATGATGTTGAGTTGTTTGATAAAAAATTAGAAACCTTGTTTCAAAAAGAAAAAGTTGATGCGGTTTTTGCGTTAGACGAGCATGCCTCTACTATGGCAATGAAGTTAGCAATTAAAAAAGGAATTAAAATTCCTGAGCAATTAAATATTATTGGTTTTGCTGATGGTGTTTGGTCTAAAAGATTGACACCAAGTTTATCTACCGTGAGTCAACACGCACCTGAAATTGGAGCTAAAGCGGCAGAGTTGCTCATCAATAAGTTAAATACGAAAGATGAATTCTATCAACATCAAACGGTTGTGATAAAGACAGAGTTGCGTCAGAGAGAATCTACTAGAAAACTATAATTGTTTGATTTTATCATCATTCCAAGTGATATAACCTAAAATAGCATTAATCATATAGAATGAATATTTAATAGTATTAGCAATATTTAAAATAAAAAGACTTTGGATAATTTTAGATAAATTATACACTTGCCAAAGAAACCAATTGTCTGGATAGCGCTTGATATTGTTAAATGTTCCTCCAAAAGTTAATCCAGCTGGGAATGCAATTGATATGAAAAGGAACCAATCTATTTCTTTAGTTGATAAAAAGTAAAAAGCAATAAAATTTAAAACTAAAGAAGTTATCATCCCCACGAATAAATTGCGATAGAATGCAAAATCAATATCGTTTAATCGGTTGTCTTTTTTCCAGTGGTTATATGATAAGTAATTGGCAACTATTGAAATAGGGTAGGTTAAGATAGCTCCAACGTTTCCTAATAAATAATCAATTGTTCCACTTAATGTGGTATTAAAGGTGTGAATTAAATTGCCTAGATTATTTTTCTTTGTTACTAATCTAGTTGCAATCATTGAAAATCCAACATTTATTATGGAGAAGAAACCTAATGGAAAATAATAGGAAACATCATCCAAAGAAAAGTAATATCTGGTTTTGTGATAATCTAAAAAAATAGAACCAGAGATAACAATAAATAATCCTATTAAATCAAGATTTCTTCCGTTAGTGATTTTCTTTA
Source organism: Flavobacterium sp. (assembly GCF_035299005.1). Lineage (GTDB taxonomy): Bacteria > Bacteroidota > Bacteroidia > Flavobacteriales > Flavobacteriaceae > Flavobacterium. Next base: position 68,905 of record NZ_DATGXL010000014.1, on the reverse strand, counting down.
TTAATGCGATTTGATTTCCCGATAATATGTTTATTGTCATTTATTCTTTGGTGAAGTTAAAACTCATGCCACTTTGTTTTAAAACAAAAGTGTTTTCGCCGAATACTATTTCTATTCCTGCGGATGCAAAGATAAATGTTTTTTCTGCTTTAAATGTCAAAGGGAACGCACTTTGTCCAGTTGCTTGCGCTAATAATTCTCCATTTTTTTCAGAAATCGTAATTTTTAAAGGCAACTCTTTTGATGCATAAGTTCCTGTAAATTTTGCTAATTCTGCAGCATCAATTTTAGTAAATATTGGAAAAGGGAATGGCATTTTGTAATAAATACTCAACACGCCAATCATAATATCATTTCTGTTGAAGTTATCCCCGTTTACAATTAATGAAACACCTAATTTTTCAGTAGGATAATACCCTACAACTGCTCTAAAATTTTCAATTCCACCCGTGTGACCATAAAAACGACGTTCACCAAATGGAAATTGTACTAATGCTTTTCCATAGCCGTCTTTAATTTCTTTCATTTGTTCTAATGAGGCTGGTTTGACTAATTTTCCTTCAAAAAGAGCATGCATGAAACGTGTTAAATCGGCTGGTGTTGAAATCATGGCCCCAGCTGAATAAGCAATAGAGTTTTCCCATTCTTCCACTTTTTCCCATTCGGTTCCATTGAATGAATATGAATAACTTTCTCCAACAGATGTGTTGATTTTTCCTTCTGGAAAATAAGTGTTTGCTAGGTTGGCTTTTTTAACAATTCTTGTTTGAATATTTTCGGCGTACGATTTTTTAGTAAGTGTTTCAATAATGTAGCCTAATAAATTATAGTTTGAGTTACTGTATTGGTGTTTTGTTCCAGGTTCAAATAATGGTTTGTAATCCGTTATTTTTTGAATCATTTCTTCTTTTGAATGAAATCGATAAATATTTTTAGCTGTAATAGTATCGCCATTTATATAATCTACAATTCCAGTTCTGTGATGTAATAAATCATAAATCGAAATTTTTTCTGCATTTGGAATTTTTGGATAAAAACGATTCAATTTGGTTTGAAGGGTCAATTTTTTCTCTTCAATCAATTGCATAATCATCACTGCGGTAAAGGTTTTAGTAACCGATCCAATTTTATATTTGGTTTCTCTATTGGCTAGAATGTTTTTTTCGCCATCTGCATAACCATAAGCTTTGTTAAAGACTACATTTTCGCCTTCACGAATACAAAGCGAACCCATGAATTTATTGTTTTGATTCAAATAAGTTAGCAAGCTATCAATTTTTTCAAAACGCTCTTGAGCAATTGATGCTAAAGAAAATGTCAATACAAAAAGAAAAAGTATTTTTTTCATGATTATCGATTTATGCTATTAGTGGTAATAAAAATATTATTGTTACTGATTTTTGATTTTTTTAAATTCTAAATAGGAATAAACAATCGGAACAACTGTAATAACGGCAGTAATTCCTAAAAAAGTATACAATTGCATTTCGTTTGGTAGTAAAAATGTCAACGCCATTAAAAGTCCGCCTACGAACCATAATTTTCCGCCCATTAAATGCGTTTTTTTCCAAACTTCTTCGTTTTCTAATGTCCAAGGGGTTTTGATGCCAATGAAATAATTCGGTTTTATCGTTTTGAAATAATTACCTAAGAAAGCAAAAAGCAAGCCAATAATTGCAAACACAAATCCAGGATTACTGCTTTTTTGTTGCACACTATACAAAATAAAAACCGCTAAACCCGACATGAATAAGGTTAGAATCATTCGCAGGTTATTTAGTTTGTTGCCCATGTTTTGTAATTTTTGCTTTGGGTCTACATAAGGAATAATTAGAAATACAAAATAGGTTATTCCAACCAACATGCATAGCATGGCAACCAATTCTTTTTTATCGCCATAACGATCAATTTCACCGGCGCCATTCCAATGCATTGGTACCTTTTCTGGCAAACGATTCCAAATGTATGCTAAGTAAGTAAAAGGCAACAAAGCCACAGCAATAAACGGAATTTCTTTTTTAAATTTCTTCATAATTTATTTTTTTAAGGTAATAATCCATTGTAAAATATCGTCAACAATTGTAGTGTTTAAAGAATAGACTACAAATTGTCCTTTTTTCTCGCTCGTGACTAAATCGGCACGCTTTAAAATATCCAAATGATGCGAAATACTAGGTTTTGAAATATGAAATTGGTCCGCAATATCGCCAGCCGTCATTTCCTGTTTGCGCAGCAATTCCAGAATATCTCTTCTGGTTTCGTCGTTTAAGGCTTTGAAAATTGCGTTCATATTAATTTATATATTTAGACAAATATCTAAATATTATTTGAAATTGCAAAAAAATTAAAATAATAATTACAGAACATTAATTATGAATCCAATAATTGCGAGAATTACGGTAATAATTAATACTATTTTATTGAATAGAATGTCTTTTCTTTTTTCAGGAAGTTGGTGATAAGGATAATTGATTTCCCATTTTTTTGTTTCAGCAAACTTAGCAAGCATTTTTGGTGTAATTGGAATTCTTTTAACCAGTTTGTCAGGTGATTTATAAAAAACTCCTCCAATACTATTCCAACTTCCTTCTTCTTCGTGATGAAAATACCATAAGAAGTTTGAAATATCAACATCGTATTTTTTGGAGAATTTTTCTATCAATTCATAACAATCATCACCGCTAATTCTTACTGTTTCAAAAATATCAGAGTCTGAATGAAGATTGGATTTCCAATATTCTGTTTCAATGAAATCAATAATTTCTTTTTCTAGTATATTATCCATAAAATATCACATTATGAGATTTCTCCTCCGTCGAAATAACAAAACTAATCCATCTGCCAACTGCTACTGTCCACTGACCACTTTACTAATGCGCTTCCAACCAATTTTTACCTAATCCAATTTCCACATCTAACGGAACTGCCATTTTGAACGCGTTTTCCATTTCGTGTTTGATCATTGGTTGAATTTTTTCTAATTCGGAGTTGTGTACGTCAAATACTAATTCGTCATGCACTTGCAATAGCATTTTTGACTTCCAATTTTCAGCCGTAAGTTTCTTATGAATGTTAATCATCGCAATTTTGATAATATCTGCTGCCGAACCTTGAATTGGCGCATTAACAGCGTTTCGTTCCGCGCCACCACGAACAATGGCGTTGGCTGAGTTGATGTCTTTCAAATAACGTCTTCTTCCTGAAATGGTTTCCACATAACCATTTTCTCTTGCAAAATCAACTTGCGAAGTCATAAACGATTTTAATTTCGGATACGTTTGATAGTAGGCTTCTATTAATTCTGCACTTTCTTTGCGAGACAAGTTGGTTTGGTTGCTCAATCCAAAAGCCGAAACCCCATAAATAATTCCGAAGTTTACAGTTTTAGCATGACTTCTTTGTTCTTTTGTTACTTCATCTAAAGGCACATTGAACACTTTTGCAGCCGTACTTTTGTGAATGTCTTCGTGATTTTGAAAGGCTTTTATCATGTTTTCTTCGCCACATAAAGCCGCAATAATACGCAATTCAATTTGAGAATAATCGGCAGAAAGTAAGGTATAGTTTTCATCGCGTGCAATGAAGGCTTTTCTAATTTGTCTTCCTCTTTCGGTACGAATTGGAATGTTTTGTAAGTTTGGATTATTCGAACTCAAACGACCTGTAGCCGCAACCGTTTGCATATAATCGGTATGCACTCTTCCAGTTTTTTTATCAACTTGATTTGGTAAAGCATCAATATACGTGCTTTGCAATTTCACCATTTGTCGCCATTCTAAAATATCGCGCACAATTTGATGTTCGTTTGCCAAATAACTCAACACTTCTTCACCAGTAGCATATTGACCGGTTTTGGTTTTCTTTTGTTTTGCACCACCAATTTTTAGTTTATCGAATAAAATATCGCCCAACTGTTTTGGAGAAGCCAAATTGAATTTCTCACCCGCAGTTTCATAGATTTGTTGTTCAAACGCATCGATTTCTTTTTGCATGTCAACCGACATACTTTTTAGAAATTCCACATCCAAACGAATTCCTTCTTTTTCCATATCTGCTAAAACCGGAACTAGCGGAATTTCGATTTCGTCGAACAATTTTTTTGTGCCTACTTTTTCTAAAATCGGTTGAAAATGTTCTTTTAGTTGGAACGTAATATCAGCATCTTCAGTTGCATATTCTTTAATGTCTTCCAAAGGAACATCGCGCATCGACAATTGATTTTTTCCTTTTTTACCAATTAAAGTTTCAATCGATTTTGGGGCATATTTCAAATACGTTTCACTCAAAACATCCATATTATGACGCATATCAGGATTAATCAGATAATGCGCAATCATGGTATCGAATAATTTACCTTTGACTTGAATGTTATAATTAGAAAGAATTTTCAAGTCGTATTTCATGTTCTGACCGATTTTTTCGATGTTTTCATTTTCGAAGAATGGTCGGAATTTTTCAATTAACGTTTGTGCTTCTTCCTGATTTTCGGGAAACGGAACATAAAATCCTTTTCCTTTTTCGAAAGAAAATGACATTCCTACTAATTCTGCGTTTAAAGCATCAATTCCAGTAGTTTCAGTATCAAAACAAACCGAAGTTTGATTTAATAAATTTTGTAACAATAATTTCACAGGCAAATCACCTTGAATAGTTTGGTAAAAATGCGTCGTGTTTTCTAACGTTGCATAATACGAATGATTCGCTGTTGGTTCATCCGATTCATCACTAAAACCGAACAAATCAAATTGGTCTTCATTTGATTTTTTTGCTGGAGCTTTTTTAATGGGTTGCGGAATTTCAGAAGTATTTCCATTACTATCAATTTCGTCATATTCTTTCCCAGAACCAAATAATTTATCAAACTGCGCTTTCATTTGACGGAATTCTAATTCCTGAAACAAAGCATCAGTTTTTTCTACATCTGGTTTTGATAATTCGTAATCGTCAGCATCAAAAGTTACAGGACAATCGAGTAGGATAGTAGCTAACTTTTTTGATAAAAGTCCCAATTCTTTATTCGCCTCGATTTTATCTTTCATCGCACCTTTCAATTGGTGTGTATTCGCTAATAAATTTTCTAAAGTGCCATATTCCGCTAAGAATTTTTTAGCTGTTTTTTCGCCAACACCTGGTAATCCTGGAATGTTATCGGCAGAATCGCCCATCATTCCTAAAAAATCAATTACTTGATCAGGGCGTTCGATTTCAAATTTTGCTAAGACTTCTGGGATTCCCCAAATCTCAATATCGTTCCCCATTCGAGCTGGTTTGTACATGAAAATGTTTTCTGAAACCAATTGGGCAAAATCCTTATCTGGCGTTACCATGAACACTTGAAAACCTTCTTTTTCGGCTTGTTTTGCTAAAGTTCCAATTAAATCATCGGCTTCAAAACCCGCTTTTTCGATAATGGGAATGTGCATAGCACGCAATAATTCTTGAATATATGGAACCGCAATTTTAATCGCTTCTGGTGTTTCGTCTCGATGTGCTTTGTATTCTTGATACATTTCAAAACGATAATCGCTTCCACCTTTATCAAAAGCCACGGCTAAATGGTCAGGTTTTTCGCGTTTAATGACATCCATTAAAGAATTCATGAATCCCATAATTGCAGAAGTATCCATTCCTTTCGAATTGATACGAGGATTTTTTATAAAGGCATAATACCCACGAAAGATAAGCGCGTAAGCATCAAGAAGGAAAAGACGTTTTTGTGACATTGTTCTGAAATTTCATTAAAAATGTAAAAGTACAATTCTTTGCTTAAAAAAACTTTGTTAAAATTCATTTAATGCAGCATCAATTTGTCTAACTTGTTACTTACTTTGCAAAAAAAAGAGCTAATGATTCGTTGGATTGTTTTTTTAATATTTGTTGCTATTCTGGAAATCTATGCTTTTCAGGCATTTAAGACTTTGATAAAATCAAAGTGGTTTTTTGTTTTCTATTATGTAACGTCTGCAATTGCGTTAGCCTATATTGTTTATCAATTGTATCATTTTGATAGAAGTGTAGGACAAACTTCAAAAACCATGATGACTATGGGTTTGTTGTTATTACTATATGTCCCAAAATTATTATTGACCATTATATTATTTGGAGAAGATATTGTGCGTTTTTTTGTGGGATTATTTTCTTTAGTTAATAGTGATTCAGAAGGTTTTTTACCAGAAAGAAGGCGTTTTGTAAGCCAAGTTGCATTGGGAGTAGCAGCAATTCCGTTTGCTTCTTTTTTGTATGGGATTACTGTTGGGAAGTATAATTTTAAAGTAATCAAACAAACTTTGTTTTTTCCAGATTTGCCTGATGCTTTTGATGGAACGACAATTACTCATATTTCTGATGTTCACAGTGGAAGTTTTGATGATGCTGAGAAAATTCAGTATGCAATTGATTTGATTAATGAGCAAAATTCAGATATGGTTTTGTTTACAGGTGATATTGTAAATACGCATGCAACCGAAATGGATCCTTGGATTGATACATTTAAGGGGATTCATAATCCAAAATTTGGAAAGTTTTCCATCTTAGGAAATCATGATTATGGCGAATATGTAGATTGGAAATCACAAACCGAAAAACAAGCTAATTTTGAAGCTATAAAAGCGATTCATGATAAAATTGATTTTAAATTGTTGTTAAATGAACACATTAAAATTAAAAAAGACAATCAAGAATTAGTAATCGTAGGTGTTGAAAACTGGGGAAGAAAATTTGGAGAACGTGGCGATTTGAATTTAGCATCAAAAGGTTTAATGAAAGAAGATTTCAAAATTGTAATGAGTCACGACCCAAGTCATTGGGATGAGAAAATTCAGCACGATGATAATCATTATCATTTAACGCTTTCGGGTCATACGCATGGGTTTCAATTTGGGATTGAAATTCCGGGTTGGATAAAATGGAGCCCAGTACAATATGTGTATAAACAATGGGCAGGATTGTATGAAAATACAGGAAGATACATTTATGTAAATCGTGGTTTTGGCTTCCATGCTTATCCTGGTAGAGTAGGAATTATGCCCGAAATAACGGTTATTGAACTAAAAAAAGGAGAAAAAGTAGCGTAATTCAGTAAAAATGCTACATTTGTATATTATTTTCAAGTGAAAAATAATTTTTTTGATACTAATAAATTCAATTTATGTCAAAATTTGGAGAACTTATCGATGCTCAAGTACCTGTACTTATCGATTTTTTTACAGAGTGGAATGAACCTTCTGTGGCTATGAATGAAGTAATTCGTCATGTAGCAGCTGCTTTAGGAGACAAAGCGCGTGTAATTAAAATTGATGTGGATAAAAATCAGGAATTAGCCGAAGCACTTCGTATTAAAGGTTTACCTACTTTAATGATTTATAAAGAAGGTCAAATGGTATGGAGGCAAAGCGGTGAACTTGATGCAAACACATTAATTTCTTTGGTACAAGAACAAGCCTAAGAAATTACATCAAAAACGAATCCCTTATTTTTTAAAATTTGTATTGCTTTTGGCAGTGCATATTTCAGATTTTTTTCTGCTTTAATGCTATCGTGAAATACGATAATGCTTCCTTGTTCCGTATTTAAAATTACGTTTTCTAAGCATTTTTCTGCTGAAATGGTTGAATCAAAATCATAACTCAACACATCCCACATAATTATTTTGTAGCCTAATTGTCGAATTGCTTTTGATTGACTTGGTTTGATTTTTCCGTAAGGAGGACGAAATAAAAATGAGTGTTCAGTGTTCAGTTTTAAGTGCTCAGTTTCGCACAACTTGAAATTATCGATGTAATAATTTGTGTTGGTTTTCCAGCCGTTTAAATGATTGAAAGTGTGATTTCCGGTTTGATGTCCTTCAGCAAGTATTCTTTTATAAATTTCTGGATGTTTTTTGATGTTGTCGCCAATACAAAAGAATGTAGCTTTAATGTCTTCTGATTTTAAGAGTTCTAAAACCCATTCAGTTACTTCTGGAATTGGTCCGTCATCAAATGTTAAATAGATTTTCTTGTCCAAGTTTGGTATATCCCAAACCAGATTAGCGAAAACCTTTTTTATCAAACTATTTGTTTTTACCCAATTGAAGTTCATTCTGTAAAATTAGCATAAAAAAATGTTCCAAGCGAAATTTCTTTCACTTGGAACATTCTATATTTTGAAATTACTTATTCCATTTTTCTGTTAAAAACATTGAACATTTTATTGTAATTGTTGAATTTTACTTTCTCTTTGTTGTAAAATCCTGAGTCGTTTGCATTTTTTGCGATTTCAAGCAAGCCTCTATATTGTTCGATGTCAGTTACAATGTCTGAAGCATAAAAATATTGTTCAGTTAGTGTATAGCCACTATAAAAAGTAAGATTTTCTTGGTATTTTTTAACTAATTGTGACAAAATTAATCTTGCTTTTTCTTTCTTACCTACTTCGTAATAACCCATTGCAAAAGGATCTACCATTGAGTAATATTCAAAATATTCAACAGGCATTTTTGTCATTGCTAAATCAATTATTTTTTCTGCTTTATCGTTTTTACCTTCATTAATTAATGTTTCCATTAATCGAGCTAAATTAGTACGATAAGTAATACTATTTTTTCTTGTTTCTGGATCATGGTATATTTTTGGATTTCCACTATTTCCCCAATCCCATTTCATTACAATATTGTACATTTTTTCTGAATCTATACAACCCATTTTCATTGGATTTGGCTCTTCAACAGGAGTTTTAATAGGAACTAGTTTGAAGCACATTCCGTCTAGTTGTAGATAGTCTTTCATCCAAATGTAGTCATCTTCGCCAAAACTTCCTCCAGTAAAATATATAGGTCGTTTCCAATTGTTTTGATTTACGATGTCAAGCATCATTAATCTGTTTTTATAAATAGCATCGCCTTTAATATCAAATGCAATTGCAGGAACAATTGAGTCGTATTGTTTTGGTGAAACAACTTTGTTTTTGATAATAACATTTTTGTCTATTGGAATTATAACTTTACTTGAAGGATAATAATTAACTTTATTTCCGTTTTTTAATTCTATTTTGGCTCTTTCGTCATCCAAAGCGATGAATTTTAACATGTCGTCAAGTAAAAGAGGTTCTTTAGTTCTTTCAACAAATAAACTATAATCTCTTTTGTTTCCAACATATTGGTCTCTGTTGAATGAGCTCGGAATTGCTTCAGAATCGTGTACTTTTCGTTTCATTTGGTCGATGTACCAGTCTGTCATGAATAAGCTCGTATTTACAATTCGAATATCAGTTCTATAGCCTTCAATTTCTTGCATATACCATAATGGGAAAGTATCATTGTCACCAATGGTAAATAAAATAGCATTTTTGTCACAAGAATCTAAATAGGCTTTAGCCATTGCTAATGCGGTATATTTGTCAGATCGGTTATGGTCGTCCCAGTTTTCTTTTGCCATAAGCATTGGTGAAGCTAAGAAACTAATAATTAGTACTAACGGAATGGCTACTTTAGGTGTTACAAATTTTTTAATCCAATCAAAAATTGCATACACACCGAAGGCAATCCACATAGCAAAGACATAGAATGAACCTACTAAGGCATAATCTCTTTCTCTTGGTTCAAACGGTCTTTCGTTTAAGTAAATTTTTAATGCTAATCCAGTAAATAAAAATAAAGCTAGTAATACATAGAAGCTCTTTACATCTTTTTTGGCATGATATAAAATTCCGATTACTGCTAGAATGAAAGGAAGTCCAAAATAAATATTTCTTCCTTTATTGTTTTGCATATCTGATGTAAGATTTTTTTGTGAACCAATAAATACTTCATCTAAAAGAGGAATTCCTGTTATCCAATTTCCGTCTAAATCATTGTATTTTCCTTGATTGTCATTTTGTCTTCCAACGAAATTCCACATCAAATAGCGCATATACATGTATCCAAATTGATACTGAACCATAAATTTCATGTTGGTTGAAAAAGATGGTTTTTCAACGATTAAATATTCGCCATAGGTTTTTAAAAATTTATCATATCCTTTTAAATCAACATCTCCTTTTGCGTAGGCGTTTCTAAAATCGGTTACAATTTGAACTAATTCGTCTTCGTGAGAATATTCAGGGTTAATCTGAAATTCTAGTGGCTCTCCAAAAGTCATGTAATTTACATTGTGTTCATTGCTCCACATTCTAGGTAAAAATGCTTTATGGGCGTCGTCTGTGTTTTGCTTTGCATTTTTAAAATTATTGGTAATAATATATTTCCCAGTTTTGTAATCACGCTCATAATTTGGTTTTTCATCCAAATAAGGTGTTACAGGATCTAATCCGGAATAAGTATCTGAAAATTGAGGGCCATAAAATAATTTTTGCTCACCATATTGTTCACGATTATAATAAGCTAATACTTCGGCAGCATCAGAAGGTTTATTTTCATTAATAGGGGTATCAGCATTGGCGCGAATAGGCAACATTATCCATGTTGAAAAACCGATTAATATGAAAAGCGTTGATAAAATCAAGGTGTTATAAAAAACGTGTCCTTTTTTCTTGGTATAGTTTAAAGCAAAGTAAAACGCAGCAACAATTAATAAAAAAGCAAATATAGTTCCAGAATTGAAAGGTAGTCCCAATTCGTTTACCATGAATATTTCTGTTTTTCCAAAGAAAGCAAGTGTAAATGGTAATAGTAATTTGAATATAAAAAGTAAAATTGCAACAATGATTACATTGGCTAGTAAGAAACTTTTTATGGTTACTTTTTTGTATTTTTTAAAGAAATATAAGAATCCAATTGCAGGAAATGTTAGTAATGCCATAAAGTGAACTCCAAAAGATAACCCAATCACTAATGAAATTATTAATAACCATTTATTGCCACGAGGTGTTTCTAATTCTTGCTCCCAACGTAGTCCTAGCCAAAACAACAATGCAATAAGAAATGAAGCCATTGCATATACTTCTGCCTCAACTGCATTATACCAGAAACTATCAGAAAAAGTAAATGATAATGAAGCTATAAAAGCACTTCCTAAAATCATTATGTTTTGATTAGTTGAAATTTCTTTAGTGGTTCCAGTAATTTTTTTAAGTAACATGGTCAACGACCAAAACATAAATAAAACAGTAAAAGCACTAGAAAAAACTGAAAGATAGTTAACCATTAATGCAATTTTATCTGGACTAAAGGCAAACATTGCGAAAAAAGCACCTAACATTTGAAATAATGGAGCTCCAGGTGGATGTCCTACTTCTAAGTTTGCTGAAGTTGCGATGTACTCACCGCAATCCCAAAAACTAAGTGTTGGCTCAACAGTTAATGAATAGGTTAGTAATGCTATAGCAAAAGCGAACCATCCTAGAATGGTATTCCATTTTTTAAAATTGAACGAAGTCATACAATAATTTGGTTTCTTAATTTCAACTACAAAGAAACTATTTTTTTGTTTATATAGAATGTTAAATTAATTTTTTAATATTTTTTTTGGAAAAATTTGTAGAATAAAAAATATGTACTACATTTGCACTCGCAATCGAAAAGGTTGTATGGTAATTGGCCCATGGTGTAATGGTAACACTCCGGTTTTTGGTACCGTCATTCAAGGTTCGAGTCCTTGTGGGCCAACAAAACTCCGCTTGTAAAAGGCGGAGTTTTTTCATTTATACATATGCTTGATTTTAAGAAATTTAAGCATAAAAAAAGACCACTAAATTTAGTGGTCTTTTTTTATAAGAATCTAATATAATTAGATTTTAAAAGTAATTACTGGTCGTTTTGCGTGATTTACCAAATCTTCACTAATACTTCCGTTAAAGAAGTGAGATAGACCTTTTCTTCCATGAGTACTCATTCCAATTAAATCAGCATCAATGCTTTTTGCAAAATGTAAGATTCCTTTTTCTACATTAACATCATTATATATGTGTGTGGTTATATTTGACATATCAGTTCCGGTAAGGAAATCGGTCATTGTTTGTTGAGCTACTTTTGTAGATTTAAAATTGTTTGGGGTGTTGATATTTACTAAATGTAAATGAGCACCAAATGATTTTGCAAATTCAAATGCTTTTTCAAAAGGCTTTTTAGCTTCATCAGAAAAATCTGAAGCAAAAACAAATTTACTTGCGCTAAATGTTTCTTCGTCACGCTTAATTACTAAGACAGGAATTTCAGAGTTTCTAACCACTTTTTCAGTATTTGAACCGATGAACATTTCTTGAAATCCATTTGCACCATGAGAGCCCATTACGATTAAATCTGCATTATGCGCTTTCCCATTTTTAACGATGCCGTCAAAAGCCATTTCGAATTGAATGATTTTTGAAACTTTAACACCGTCAAGGTAATCAGCATCCATAATTGTGTCTAATTTATTAACGGCTGCGTTTTTAAATAGCATTAATTCTGGTATTTCATGAGCTGTTGATAATGCGTCATTTCCAGAAGTAGGCAATTCTAGCATGTGTACTAAGAAAATTTCACCGTCATTCTTTTTTGCGATTTGTGCGGCAACTTTTAAGGCGTATTCTGCGTGTTTAGAAAAATCGGTTGGTACTAAAATTCGTTTCATAAGTTTGTTTTAGGTTATTGAATCAGGTGTGAATATATCACATCATAAAGGTACAAAAAATATCTGAATACACAATATTTTTTTTAATTCAAATTAAATTTGTACATTTGCCCAGTTATTTGGAAATAAATGAATAATGAGGCACGCATGGCGTGCCTCTTTTTATAAAAAATATGACGTTTAAAAATAAAGTTCAAGAGTTGTTAGATGTTGCGCTAGCGGAGCGACCTGAATTATTTTTGGTTGATTTATCTATAAATGAGGCTAATAAAATTAGTATTAATTTAGATGGTGATAAGGGAGTTAATCTTCAAGATTGTATAGATATTAGTAGAGCAATCGAGAACGGTTTAGATAGAGAAGAACAAGATTTTTCTTTAGAAGTGGCATCTGCGGGTATTTCAAGTCCATTAAAATTTATCAGACAATATAAGAAAAATATTGGAAGAAATTTAAAGGTAAAAACAAATTTGTCAGAAGAAATTGAAGCGAAACTTGTTATGGCAGATGAAGAAAAGATTACTCTAGAGTGGCAAGCTAGAGAACCAAAAAAAATAGGAAAAGGAAAAGAAACAGTTGATAAAAAAGCTGAAATTCCTTACGAAAATATAAAAGAAGCAATTGTTATAGTATCATTTTAAAATAAAGAGTTGACATGGAAAATATTGCATTAATTGAATCGTTTTCAGAATTTAAAGACGATAAACTCATAGATAGAGTTACACTAATGGCAATTTTAGAGGAAGTATTTAGAAATGCTTTAAAAAAGAAATATGGTTCAGACGATAACTTTGATATTATCATCAATCCTGACAAAGGGGATATGGAAATTTGGAGAAATCGTGTGGTAGTTGAAGATGGAGAAGTTGAGGATGAAAATTCTGAAATTTCATTATCTGAAGCAAGAAAAATTGAGCCAGATTTTGAAGTGGGAGAAGATGTTTCTGAAGAAGTGAAATTGTTTCAATTGGGAAGAAGAGCAATCTTGGCTTTACGTCAAAATCTTATTTCTAAAATCCATGAACACGATAATACAAATCTTTATAAACAATTTAAAGATATTATAGGTGATATTTATACCGCAGAAGTGCATCATGTTCGTCCAAAAGCTGTAATTTTGATGGATGATGAAGGAAACGAAATTGTTTTACCAAAAGAAAAGCAAATTCCAAATGACTATTTCAAAAAAGGAGATAATGTTAGAGGTGTAATTGAAAATGTTGAATTGAAAGGGAATAAACCACAAATCATCATGTCAAGAACAGCTCCAGATTTTCTTGAAAAATTATTTGAACAAGAAATTCCTGAAGTGTTTGACGGTTTAATCACTATTAAAAAAGTAGTCAGAATTCCTGGTGAAAAAGCAAAAGTAGCTGTGGATTCTTATGACGATAGAATAGACCCGGTTGGAGCTTGTGTAGGAATGAAAGGATCGCGTATTCATGGAATTGTTCGTGAATTAGGTAACGAGAACATAGATGTTATCAATTATACAACAAACCCACAATTGTATATAACAAGAGCTTTAAGTCCAGCAAAAGTATCTTCGGTTAAAATTAATGAAGAAGCGAAAACAGCTGAAGTGTTCTTGAAGATTGAAGAAGTTTCTAAAGCAATTGGTAGAGGCGGAAATAATATTAAATTAGCAAGTTTATTAACTGGTTATGAAATAGATGTAATCCGTGAAGGTGTTGCAGAAGAAGAAGATGATGTTGAATTAAGAGAGTTCTCTGATGAAATCGAAGCTTGGGTAATCGAAGAATTTGAAAAAATAGGATTAGATACAGCAAGAAGCGTTTTAAAACAAGATGTTGCTGATTTAGTAAGAAGAACTGATCTTGAAGAGGAAACAATTATAGATGTTATGAATGTCCTAAAAGAAGAATTAGAAGGATAATTTTTACTGAAATAAACAACACAACAACAAAGAAGAATTTTTTAAAAAGATTATATGTCTGAAGAAAGAGTAATAAGAATAAACAAAGTTTTAAGGGAGTTAAATATTTCTCTTGATAGAGCTGTGGATTTTTTAAAAGACAAAGGTCACGAAATCGAGTCTAGTCCAAATGCTAAAATATCTCAAGAGGAGTATGGAGTCTTATGTGGTCAATTTTCTGCTGACAAAGGGAATAAGGTTGCCTCTCTTGAAGTAAGTGAAGAAAAGAGAAAAGAGAAAGAGGCATTAAAACGCGAGCTTGAAAAAGAACAAGAAGCAAAACGTTTGCAGGAAGAAGAACGCCAAAGACAAGAAGTTATTAAAGCTAAAGCTATTGTAACTGCGCCAAAAGCAGTAGGAAAAATAGAATTAGACCCTAAAAAACCAGTTGTTACATCTGAAACTCCTGTTGCTGAACAAAAAGTTGAAACTCCTGAAGTAAAAACTACTTCTGAGGTAAAAGTTGTAGAAGAAACTAAAGTGGAAGTTGAAAAACCTATTGTTAAAAAAGTAGAAATTGAAAAGCCTTCTAAAGAAGATAAACCAGCTGCAGAATCTACAGATGAAGCAGGTGAAGTAAAAATAGAAACACAATATCAAAAATTGTCGGGAGCTACTTTTACAGGTCAAAAAATTGATTTGACTCAATTTGAAAAACCAAAAAAGAAAAAAGAAGACTTTAAAAAAGATATCAAAAAACCAGGAACTCCTCAAGCACCAAATGCAGGCGGAGCAAATGCAAATAACAACAATAAAAATAAGCGTAAAAGAATCATCAAGCCTGGAACTCCTGGGGCTCCTGGAACAAATAATCAAGCAGGTGGTCCTAAAAAAGAGTTTGTTAAAGGTGGTGGCGCTGGTGGTTTCAATAAAGGAAAAAAACCAATTATTCAAAAGGTTGAGCCTTCTGAAGAAGATGTAAAAAACCAAATTAAAGAAACTTTAGAAAGATTACAAGGTAAAGGTAATAAGTCTAAATCAGCAAAATACCGTAGAGATAAAAGAGATTCACACCGTCAACGTGTTGATGATGAACTTCAAGCTCTTGAAGAAGGTAGTAAAACTTTAAAAGTTACAGAATTTGTAACTGTAGGAGAGGTTGCTACAATGATGGATGTGCCAATTACAAAAGTAATCGGAACGTGTATGTCGCTTGGAATCATGGTAACAATGAATCAACGATTAGATGCTGAAACATTATCTATCGTAGCAGATGAGTTCGGTTTTGAAGTTGAGTTTATTACAACTGATATTGAAGAAGCAGCTGAAGTTGTTGCTGATAATCCAGAAGATTTAGTTCATAGAGCACCAATTGTTACAGTAATGGGTCACGTTGACCACGGTAAAACATCTTTGTTAGATTACATTCGTAAAGCAAATGTAATTGCTGGAGAGTCAGGAGGAATTACACAACATATTGGAGCTTATGGGGTTATTTTAGAAGGTGGAGAAAAAATCACTTTCTTAGATACACCAGGTCACGAGGCATTTACTGCTATGCGTGCACGTGGAGCCCAAGTTACAGATATTGCAATTATTGTAGTAGCTGCCGATGATGATATCATGCCGCAAACAAAAGAAGCAATCAGTCACGCACAAGCAGCTGGTGTTCCAATGATTTTTGCAATTAATAAAGTGGATAAACCAAATGCGAATCCTGAAAAAATTAAGGAACAATTAGCAGGAATGAATCTTTTAGTCGAAGATTGGGGTGGAAAATATCAATCACACGATATTTCAGCTAAATTTGGTCAAGGTGTACCAGAGCTTTTAGAAAAAGTATTGTTGGAAGCAGAAGTTTTAGAACTTACTGCTAACCCAAATAAATCTGCACTTGGAACAGTTGTGGAAGCACAATTGGATAAAGGTAGAGGTTATGTGTCAACTATTTTAGTACAAGCAGGAACGCTTCGTATTGGAGATTATGTTTTGGCTGGAAAAAATCATGGTAAAATTAGAGCCATGTTTGACGAGAGAGGAAATCAAGTAAAAGTTGCTGGACCATCAACTCCAGTTTCTGTATTAGGATTAGATGGCGCACCAACAGCAGGGGATAAATTTAATGTGTACGAGGACGAAAGAGAAGCAAAACAAATCGCTGCAAAACGTACGCAATTGCAACGTGAGCAATCTGTTCGTACACAAAAGCATATTACACTTGCCGAAATTGGGCGTCGTATTGCTTTAGGTCAATTTAAAGAATTAAATATTATTCTTAAAGGTGATGTAGATGGTTCTGTTGAAGCATTATCTGATTCGTTCTCTAAATTGTCTACTGAAGAAATTCAAATCAATATCATTCATAAAGGAGTTGGAGCTATTACAGAATCGGATGTCTTGTTAGCTTCTGCATCTGATGCTATTATTATAGGATTTAACGTTCGTCCTCAAGGAAATGCAAAACAATTAGCAGATAAAGAAGAAATCGATATCCGTAATTATTCAATTATTTACGATGCTATTGATGATTTAAAAGATGCAATGGAGGGAATGTTGTCTCCAGAAATGAAAGAGGAGATTACGGGTACTGCAGAAATTAGAGAAATCTTTAAAGTAACTAAAGTTGGTTCTATTGCTGGATGTATGGTAACAGATGGTAAGATTTTTAGAAATTCTAAAATACGTCTCATTAGAGAAGGTGTTGTAATCTATACAGGAGAATTAGCTACATTGAAACGTTTTAAAGACGATGTGAAAGAAGTTGCTAAAGGTTATGATTGTGGTATGCAGATTAAAAACTATAACGATATTAAGGAGTATGACTTAATAGAAGCTTTCCAAGAAGTGGAAGTAAAGAAAAAATTGAAATAGTTTTAGTACATAAAAAAAGCCTTGCATTGCAAGGCTTTTTTATTTTAATGAGTTTATTTTGACGGTTTAATAATTAAAGCAGTTGGGTATTTTTTCTTAATTTCAAGCATTGCTTTCTCAACTTCAATTCTTGTTTCAAAATTACCAACCCATACTTTATAGTTTGGATTTGTGTAAACAATTGTGCCGTCTATATCTTTAAATTCTTTCTTAAATTCTTGTAATTTCTTTTTTGAATCATCGCTATTTCCGTAAAAAATTTGAATTTTATAGGCTTCATTTGAGGCTAATCCAACATTTATTTTTCTTTTTTCTTTTAACATTTGTTCAAATTTTGGATCTTGATTAATCGAAGTTTTAATTTCCTGAGCATTTGTTTTTACAAAGAAAATGGTTGATAGTATTAAGAAGAACAATAAGTTATGTTTTTGCAAATTTTTCATAATGATTATAATTTAATACAAAAATACAATTTCAATTTATATGGAGATGCTTTAATATTATTTAGAACAAATATAAATTACATTTTAAGATAAAATTAAGGTTTTAATAATAGTTCTAATATTGTATTTTTGTCGGAGTTTTTTAAAAATTAGAGTTGATTTATAGGTAGGGATATCTAAAATTATACCAAAATTAGTTGATAATCATTTTAAATATGAAAAAGGTGGGTAACCATAAATCGTTTTCAAAGATTTTCTTCAGTTTAGCTTTTGTGCTAACTTTTTCTTTAACTGCATTTTCTCAGGATGCAGCAAAGGGTAAAGAAATTTTTAATACCAATTGTGCTGCATGTCATAAATTAGACGCAAAAGCTACGGGTCCTGCACTTCGTGGTGTTGCTGATAAGTATGATAAAGAATGGATCTACAAATGGGTTAAGAACAGTGGAGATTTAATCAAGTCAGGAGATGCGCAAGCAGTAAAAGTGTTTGAAGAGAACAACAAAGTTCCAATGACTGCATTTCCGCAATTGTCAAATGAAGATATTGACAATATTTTAGCTTACACTTCAGAACCTGCTCCGGCTGCAGCTGCTCCAGTTGCGGGTGCTCCAGTTGCTGGAAAAGAAAGTGCAACTGAAAGTGGTGTTTCTAACAATGTAATTTTAGGTGTACTTACATTAGTAATGGCAATGTTAATTGTAATGTTGTTCTTGGTGTATAACATGTTAACTAAAATTGCAGATGCTAAAGGATTAGAAATTGTTAAAAAGAATCGCTCATTAATGGGGTTGTTTAATGCTTATGCTAAAAATCAATTTTTAGTATTAGTGTCTGCAATTTTATTCTTGTTGGTTAGTGCTTATTTTGCTTATGGTTATTTAATGCAGATAGGTGTAGATCAAGGATATGAGCCTGTACAACCGATACATTATTCTCACAGAATTCACGCTGGTGATAATGGAATTGATTGTAAATATTGTCACTCTTCTGCAAGAGTTAGTAAAAATTCAGGGATTCCATCTTTAAATGTTTGTATGAACTGTCATAAAAATATTAGTGAAGTTGCTGAAACAACTGCTACAGAAGAACATTCTAAAGCGTTCTATGATAAGCAAATTGCTGCATTGTACGAAGCAGTAGGTTGGGATAAGTCTTTGCAAAAATATACAGGTAAAACTAAACCAGTTAAATGGGTTAGAGTTCATAATTTGCCTGATCACGTTTATTTCAATCACTCACAACACGTAACTGTTGCGGGAGTTGAGTGTCAAACATGTCACGGTCCAGTTCAAGAAATGGAAATCATGAAACAACATGCTCCATTAACAATGGGATGGTGTATTAATTGTCACAGAGAAACAAATGTGAAGGTAGAAGATAATGCTTACTACAAAAAAATCCACGAAGAACTTTCTAAAAAATACGGAGTGTCTCAGTTAACTGCGGCTCAAATGGGAGGTTTAGAATGTGGTAAATGTCACTATTAATAAAATAATTTAAGAAGCTAATATACTATACAATGGCATCAAACAAAAAATACTGGAAAAGTGTTGAAGAACTAAACGAAAATAGTTCTATTGTTGAGACGCTAAGAAACAACGAGTTTGTGGAACCAATTCCTGTTGATGAATTTTTAGGTGATAAAGAATCTTTATCTTCTTCGTCAACTACTCGTCGTGACTTTTTAAAATATGTTGGATTTAGCACAGCTGCAGCTTCATTAGCAGCTTGTGAAGGTCCTGTTGTAAAGTCAATTCCTTACGTAGTTCAACCAGAAGAAATTATTCCTGGTGTTGCTGATTATTATGCAACAACAATGGCTGATGGTTTTGATTTTGCTAATATTTTAATCAAAACTCGTGAGGGTCGTCCTATTAAAGTTGAAAATAATAATTTAGAAGGAGCAAAAACTGGTGCAAATGCTAGAGTTCATGCTTCTGTTCTTTCATTATATGATAGTTTACGTCTAAAAAACCCTAAAATTGCTGGAAAGGATGCAACATGGGCAGACGTAAATGCTAAAGTTAAAGCTAGTTTAGAAGATGCTAAAACGAAAGGTGGAAATGTGGTTGTGTTAACAAATACAATGGCAAGCCCTTCAACAGATGCTTTAATTGCTTCTTTAGTTGCAAAATATCCAACAACTAAACACGTTGTTTATGATGCAGTTTCTGAATCAAACGCACTAGACGCTTTTCAAGCAGTTTATGGTGTTAGAGGTTTAGCTAATTATGATTTTTCAAAAGCTAATACAATTGTTTCTGTTGGTGCAGATTTCTTAGGAGATTGGCAAGGAGGAGGTTTTGACGCAGGATATGCTCAAGGTCGCATTCCTAAAAATGGAATGATGTCTAAACATATTCAAATTGAAGCTAATATGTCTTTAGCAGGTGCTAATGCAGATGTCAGAATTCCATTGAATGTAGCAGCTCAAAAACAAGCGTTGGTTAAAATTTATAATATCGTTACTGGCGGTGCTGTAAGTACATCAAAAATTGATAAATATGAAGAAGCTGTTTTAAAAGCAGCTAGTCAATTAAAAGCAGCTGGTTCTAAAGGTGTTTTTGTAACTGGTTTAGATGATGTAAATGCTCAATTATTAGCTTTAGCTATTAATAATGCATTGCAATCTGCAGCTTTTAATCCTTCAGATGCAATCCTTACAAGAAAAGGAGATGCTAAAGCAGTTTCTCAATTAGTTGCTGATATGAAAGCTGGAAAAGTTCACACATTAATTATGAATGGTGTCAATCCAGTGTACACTTTGGCTAATTCTAAAGAGTTTGTTGCGGCATTAAAATCGGTTAAATTGTCTGTTGCTTTCTCAATGAAAGAAGATGAAACTTCAACTTTAACTACAATTGCTGCTGCGGCTCCACATTATCTAGAATCTTGGGGTGATGTTGCAATTACTAGAAGTAATTATAGTATCATGCAGCCAACCATTCGTCCTATATTTAATACTAAACAATTCCAAGAAGCTTTATTAGCTTGGACCGATAATACTATTGCTTATTACGATTTCTTAAAATCTTATTCAGCTTCATTTTTAGTTGGCAAGTCATGGAATCAAGCAGTTCACGATGGATTTGTTGCTTCTGTAGCTAGTCCATTATCAGCTTCTTCTGCTGATTTTAATGCAGCTGCTTCTGCTTTATCACAAGCAAAATCTTCTAATTTTGATTTAGTTTTATATTCTAAAGTTGGAATGGGAGATGGTCAACAAGCTAACAATCCATGGTTACAAGAATTTCCAGACCCTATTACAAGAGTATCTTGGGATAACTACGTAACTATTTCAAAAGTAGATGCTGAAAAAGGAGGGTTTAAAAACTGGAATGTGGCTAATGGAGGTTTAAACGGAAGTTATGCAACAATTAAAGTAGGAAATGCTACTTTAGAAAATGTACCAGTAATTATTCAACCAGGTCAAGCTAAGGGGACTTTAGGTTTAGCCTTTGGTTATGGTAAAAAAGCAGCTTTAAAAGAAGAAATGCAAGTAGGTGTTAATGCTTATGCTTTATACACTAACTTAAATTCGAATCAATCAGCTACTATTACTGTTGCTGACGGTGAGCATGAATTTGCTTGTGTTCAGTTACAAAAAACATTGATGGGTAGAGGTGATATTGTAAAAGAAACTACTCTAGAAGTATTTAACACGAAAGATGCTAAGGAATGGAATCCAATTCCAATGGTATCTTTAGATCATAAGCCTACTGCAACTACTGAAGTTGATTTATGGGATTCTTTTGACAGATCAACTGGTCATCATTTCAATCTGTCTATTGATTTGAACGCTTGTACAGGATGTGGTGCATGTGTTATTGCATGTCACGCAGAGAACAATGTACCGGTAGTAGGTAAATCTGAAGTAAGAAGAAGTAGAGATATGCATTGGTTGCGTATTGATAGATATTATTCTTCTGAAAATACTTTTGCAGGTGATGTTGAGCTAAAAGAAGGTACTTCAGGTTTAATGAATTCGATTGATACTTTCTCAGGAATGGAAGATCCTTCTGAAAACCCTCAAGTTGCTTTCCAACCAGTTATGTGTCAACACTGTAACCACGCACCATGTGAAACAGTTTGTCCTGTTGCTGCAACATCTCACGGAAGAGAAGGTCAAAACCATATGGCATATAATAGATGTGTTGGTACACGTTATTGTGCAAACAACTGTCCATATAAAGTTAGACGTTTCAACTGGTTCTTATATAACAAAAATAGCGAGTTTGATTATCATATGAATGATGATTTAGGTCGTATGGTTCTTAATCCAGACGTTAACGTACGTTCTCGTGGGGTAATGGAAAAATGTTCTATGTGTATCCAAATGACTCAAGCGGTTAAGTTAAAAGCGAAACGCGAGGGTAGATTAGTTGGAAAAGATGAATTCCAAACAGCATGTTCTGCTGCATGTACTAGTGGAGCTATGAAGTTTGGTGATGTAAATGATGAAACTTCTGATGTGGCTAAATTGCTAGAAGATGAAAGAATGTATCATTTATTAGAGCATATAGGAACTAAACCAAACGTGTTCTATCACGTAAAAGTTAGAAACGATAAATAAGTATTAATTAACAGAAACAATATAAAGGATTATGTCGTCTCATTACGAAGCACCCATTAGAAAACCTTTAGTAGTAGGAAGTAAATCTTACCACGATGTAACGGTAGATGTAGCAAGACCTGTAGAGGGTAGAGCGAACAAACAATGGTGGATAGTATTTTCAATCGCATTAGCTGCGTTCCTTTGGGGATTAGGTTGTATGATTTATACTATAACTACTGGTATTGGAACATGGGGATTAAATAAAACAGTAGGTTGGGCATGGGATATTACCAATTTCGTTTGGTGGGTAGGTATCGGTCACGCCGGAACTCTTATCTCAGCCGTATTATTATTATTCCGTCAAAAATGGAGAATGGCGATTAACCGTTCTGCAGAAGCAATGACTATTTTCTCAGTAGTTCAAGCAGGTTTATTCCCTATTATTCACATGGGACGTCCATGGTTAGGATACTGGGTATTACCAATTCCAAATCAATTCGGATCACTATGGGTTAACTTTAACTCACCATTATTGTGGGACGTATTTGCAATTTCAACTTATTTATCGGTGTCATTAGTTTTCTGGTGGACTGGTTTATTACCTGATTTTGCGATGTTACGTGATAGAGCAGTTACTCCATTTACTAAAAGAGTATATTCTATATTATCTTTTGGATGGTCGGGTAGAGCTAAAGATTGGCAACGTTTTGAAGAGGTTTCTCTTGTGTTAGCTGGTTTAGCAACTCCTCTTGTACTTTCTGTACACACTATTGTATCCTTTGACTTTGCTACTTCTGTAATTCCAGGATGGCACACCACAATCTTACCTCCATACTTCGTTGCAGGAGCTATTTTCTCAGGATTTGCAATGGTAAATACTTTACTTATTATTATGAGAAAAGTATCTAACTTAGAAGATTATATCACAGTACAACATATAGAATTAATGAACATCGTAATTATGATTACAGGTTCTATCGTAGGTTGTGCCTATATTACAGAGTTATTCGTAGCTTGGTATTCTGGAGTAGAGTATGAACAATATGCATTCTTAAATAGAGCAACTGGTCCTTACTGGTGGTCATATTGGTTAATGATGACTTGTAATGTAATTTCTCCGCAAGTAATGTGGTCTAAGAAAATTAGAACTAATATTATGGCTTCATTTATCATTTCAATTGTGGTAAACGTAGGAATGTGGTTCGAGCGTTTTGTAATTATCGTTACCTCTTTACATAGAGATTATTTACCATCTTCATGGACTATGTTTCAACCAACTTTTGTTGATGCGGGTATATATATTGGAACAATTGGATTCTTCTTTGTGTTATTCTTATTATATTCTAGAAGTTTCCCAGTAATTGCTCAAGCGGAAGTTAAAACAATTTTAAAATCTTCTGGAGATAATTATAAAAAAGAAAGAGAAGATCACGGTCACAATCATTCAGATAATCATTAATATTATGAGTAATAAAGTAATACACGCTATATATAATGATGATGATGTTTTAATGGATGCTGTAAAACAAACTAGAGCAGCTCATCATCATATTGAAGAAATATATACTCCATTTCCAGTTCACGGATTGGATAAAGCAATGGGGTTAGCTCCAACAAGAATTGCTATAGCCGCATTTCTATACGGAATAACTGGACTTTCAATATACACAGCTTTGATGAATTTCATTATGATTAATGATTGGCCTCAAGATATTGGAGGTAAACCAAGTTTTAGTTACATTGATAATATGCCAGCATTTGTGCCTATTATGTTTGAAGGAACTGTTTTTTTTGCAGCTCACTTAATGGTAATTACTTTTTATATGAGAAGTAAATTATGGCCATTTAAAAAAGCTGAAAATCCAGATGTAAGAACTACAGATGACCATTTTTTAATGGAAGTAGGTGTTCACGGAAATGAAGAAGAATTAGTTTCTTTTTTTACAAGTACAGGAGCAGTTGAAGTTAAAGTAATTGAAAAGCATTAAGAAGTAGTTATGAAAAGATTATATAAAATAGTAGCAGTGGTAGGTTTGTCTTTTATGGCAACTTCTTGTTTCGATAAATCTAAACCTAACTATCAATTTTTCCCAAATATGTATGAAGCAGTTTCTTATGAGACTTATTCAGAGCATGGAGTTTTTAAAGGTGGAGTAGAAGCACAAACCCCAGTGAAAGGAACAATTAAAAGAGGTTTTGTGCCTTATGAAATTCCGAATACTCCTGAAGGTTATGCTTTAGCAAAAGCTACTTTAAAATCACCACTTGATTCTTTAAGTTTAAATGCTGAAAAAGGAAAGGAATTATTCAATATTTATTGTGCAATTTGTCACGGTGAAAAAGGTGATGGGAAAGGAAACTTAGTAGTTAAAGAAAAATTCTTAGGAGTTCCTAACTATAAAGATAGAGAAATTACAGAAGGAAGTGTTTTTCACGTAATCACTTACGGTTTGAACTCAATGGGTTCTCATGCTAATCAATTATCGCAAGAAGAAAGATGGCAAGTAACAGATTATGTTTTAAAACTTAAATCAGAATTATAATACTAATACTTTTTGAAAATAATAGATATGTACACGTTTTCAAGTAAATTAAAAACTTTTTCATTCATCTTGATGGCTCTTGGAGTTGTCGGGATAGTTGCAGGATTTTTGAATGCTCCTAAAACTATTGAGGATGTTGAAAAATTGTTAGCAGATAGTCATCATAAAGAGGCATCTCATTCAGAAAAAGTTTCACATGATGCACATGCAGCTCACGCTGTAGAAGCAACTCACGCTGAGGCTAAAGTTGTTGACTCTGTTAAAGTTGAAGCTGTTGATTCTACTCATGCAGTAGTTGAAGCTGTAGATAGTTCTGCTGTTGCAGCAGTTGCTGTTGCTGAAACCCATTCTGATAATCACGATTCTCATAAAAAAGATGAAGTTGCGCATAGTGATGAAGAACACCAAAAACATTTAGAACACGTACTTCATCAATTACAAAACAAACCATGGTCTGCTTTGTATGTTGCTTGTATTTTCTTTATGTTAATTTCTGTTGGAGTTCTTGCTTTTTACGCTATCCAATATGCTGCACAAGCAGGTTGGTCTCCAATTTTATTTAGAGTAATGGAAAGTATAACAGGATATTTATTACCTGGATCTATCATTTTCTTTATTTTGTTAGTAGCAGCAAGTATGCACTGGGGGCATAATCATATCTTTGTATGGATGAATCCTGATGTGATTAATCCAAAACATGCAGATTATGATAAATTGATAGATTTAAAATCTGGATATCTAAATGTTCCTTTCTTTTTAGGAAGAGCTGCTGTTTTCTTGATTGTTTGGAATTTATATAGATATTTTTCAAGAAAGAATTCATTAGCTCAAGATGCTGCTTCTGATAATTCTAACTATAAGAAAAATTTCAAATTAGCTGCTGGATTCTTAGTATTCTTTATTGTTTCTGAATCTATGATGTCTTGGGATTGGATTATGTCTGTAGATCCTCATTGGTATAGTACATTGTTTGGTTGGTATGTGTTTGCAAGTTTCTTCGTAAGTGGAATTACTGTAATTGCTATGACTACTTTGTATTTAAAATCTAAAGGATATTTAGAACAAGTTAATACAAGTCATATTCATGATTTAGCTAAATTCATGTTTGGAATCAGTATTTTCTGGACATATTTATGGTTTTCTCAATTTATGTTAATTTGGTATTCAAATATTCCAGAAGAGGTTACTTATTTTGTAACTCGTATAGAGCATTATAGATTGCCTTTCTTTGGTATGCTAGCTTTAAACTTTATATTTCCATTGTTAATATTAATCAATACTGATTTTAAACGTTTAACATGGATTGTTGTAATGGCTGGTACAGTAATTTTATTCGGACATTATATTGATTTCTTCAATATGATTATGCCTGCAACAGTTGGTGATCAATGGTTTATAGGTTTACCAGAAATTGGAGCCTTATTGTTTTTCTTGGGATTATTTATATTTGTGGTATTTACTACATTAACTAAAGCTCCATTAGTAGCTAAAGGAAATCCATTCATTGAGGAAAGTAAACATTTTCATTATTAATAGTTAAAAAGAAATAAAAATGACAAGTTTCTTGGTATTTACAGTTTTAGTTTTAATCGGAATTGCAGTATGGCAATTGACTAAAATTTTTGATTTGACACAAATTGGAAGCACTTCTGCTGATTCAGAAATTGCTAACGATAAAGATAATAGTGTTAATGGTTACTTAATGTTTGCTTTTGTTGGATTCATTTATGTATTCACAATTTATTCATTATATGCTTGGAGTGATTTAGTTTTAGGAACTCCAGCTTCTGAACATGGAAAAGATGTTGATAGCTTGATGGCTATTTCTATGACATTGATTTTCTTTGTTCAAACATTTACTCAGTTTTTATTACACTACTTTGCTTTCAAATACAGAGGAAAAGAAGGACAAAAAGCATTATATTTTGCTGATAATAATAAATTAGAGGCTATTTGGACTATCATTCCAGTAATTGTATTAGCAGGTTTAATCATGTATGGTCTATATACTTGGAATAATATAATGTTTGTCGATGAAGAAGACAAACAAGACGCTATTGTAATTGAGTTATACGCCAAACAATTTGGTTGGGAAGCTCGTTATGCTGGTGATGACAAAACTTTAGGTAAAGCTAATGTTAGATTAATTGAAGGTATTAATACTTTAGGTGTTGATTTAGCTGATCCAGCGGCTCAAGATGATAAAGTGGTTACTGAATTGCATTTGCCTGTTGGTAAAAAAGTAATTTTTAAAATGCGTTCTCAAGATGTTTTACATTCAGCTTATATGCCTCATTTTAGAGCTCAAATGAACTGTGTGCCAGGTATGATTACTCAATTTTCATTTACTCCAACGGTTACTACCGCTGATATGAGAACTGATGCTGCAATAGTTGCAAAAGTTGATAAAATTAATAAGATTAGAACTAAAAATAGCGCTAAAATTGTTGCTGAGGGTGGAGCAGCTTTAGATCCTTACACATTTGATTACTTGTTATTATGTAACAAAATATGTGGTTCTTCTCACTACAACATGCAAATGAAAATTGTTGTCGATACACCTGAAGAATTTAAAACATGGTTGTCTGATAAACCAACTTTGGCTCAACAATGGAAAGAGGCTAATGCACCTAAACCTGTTGAAACAGCAGTTGCTCCAGCAGTCGATTCTACAAAAGTTGTAGCTCAAGTTATTAAATAAGAATTTTTATATCACATATAATAGAATTAATATGTCACACGAACACGGTCATCATAAAGAAACATTCATTACTAAATACATTTTTAGTATTGACCATAAAATGATAGCAAAACAGTACCTAATTTCAGGTTTATTAATGGGTATTGTTGGGGTTGTTTTATCTTTATTCTTCCGTATGCAAATCGCATGGCCAGAAGAATCGTTTGAAATTTTCAAAGTTTTCTTAGGAGATAATTTTGCACCAGATGGTGTAATGCGTAATGATATTTACCTTGCTTTGGTAACTATCCACGGAACAATTATGGTATTTTTTGTACTAACTGCAGGTTTGAGTGGTACATTTAGTAACTTATTAATTCCATTACAAATTGGAGCTAGAGATATGGCTTCTGGATTCATGAACATGCTATCTTTCTGGATGTTCTTCGTTTCTTGTATCATAATGATTTCTTCTCTGTTTATTGAATCAGGACCAGCATCTGCAGGGTGGACAATTTATCCTCCTTTAAGTGCTTTACCTCAAGCTATTCCTGGTTCTGGATTAGGTATGACTTTATGGTTGGCTTCAATGGCAATTTTTATTGCATCTTCTTTAATGGGATCTTTGAACTATGTTGTAACAGTTATCAATTTAAGAACAAAAGGAATGACAATGACAAGATTGCCTTTAACAGTATGGGCTTTCTTCGTAACTGCAATTATTGGTATCGTTTCTTTCCCAGTATTATTTTCTGCAGCTTTGTTATTAATTTTCGATAGAAGTTTTGGGACATCATTCTTCTTATCAGATATTTTCATTCAAGGTGAAGTTTTACATTATCAAGGTGGTTCTCCTGTATTATTCGAGCACTTATTTTGGTTCTTAGGTCACCCTGAAGTTTACATCGTATTATTACCTGCTTTAGGTATTACTTCTGAAATTATTGCTACAAACTCTAGAAAACCTATTTTTGGTTACCGTGCTATGATTGCTTCTATTTTAGCAATTGCATTTTTATCAACTATTGTTTGGGGTCACCACATGTTCGTATCAGGTATGAATCCTTTCTTAGGTTCTGTATTTACCTTTACAACATTATTAATTGCAATTCCATCTGCTGTAAAAGCATTCAACTACATTACAACTCTATGGAAAGGTAATTTACAATTAAATCCTGCAATGTTATTCTCTATTGGATTAGTATCTACATTTATCACAGGAGGTTTAACAGGTATTATTCTTGGAGATTCAACTTTAGATATTAACGTTCACGATACTTATTTCGTAGTAGCTCACTTCCACTTAGTAATGGGTATATCTGCACTTTACGGATTCTTTGCTGGTGTTTACCATTGGTTCCCTAAAATGTTTGGTAGAATGATGAACAAAAACTTAGGTTATGTTCACTTCTGGGTAACTGCAGTTTGTGCTTACGGAGTTTTCTTCCCAATGCACTTTATTGGAATGGCTGGTTTACCAAGACGTTACTATACTAACTCTGCATTCCCATTATTTGATGAATTAGCTGATGTGAATGTTTTAATTACAATTTTTGCTATTGTTGGTGCTGCTTTCCAAATTGTATTTTTCTGGAACTTTTTCTATAGTATTTTCTATGGTAAGAAAGCGACTCAAAACCCATGGAAATCTAATACTTTAGAATGGACTACCCCAGTTGAACATTTACACGGAAACTGGCCTGGTGAAATACCAGAAGTACATAGATGGCCATATGATTATAGTAAACCAGGTCACGATGATGACTTTGTGCCTCAAGTGGTTCCAATGAAAGAAGGAGAAGAAGTTTTACACCATTAAGATTTTTTCTACAATATACAAACCTCTCCTATTGGAGAGGTTTTTGTTTTATAACTTTACTTATCTTTGCTCTTATGAATGATAATTTAAATCCTAATAAAGAATCGTATTCTCCGCAAGATATTGATATCGAAAAAGCTTTGCGTCCTTTAAGTTTTGATGATTTTTCTGGTCAAGAACAAGTTCTGGAAAACCTAGTCGTTTTCGTTCAAGCTGCTAATTTGCGAAAAGAAGCTTTAGACCATACTTTGTTTCATGGGCCTCCTGGTTTAGGAAAAACAACGTTGGCAAACATCTTGGCAAACGAGTTAGGAGTTGGAATTAAAATTACTTCTGGACCTGTTTTGGATAAACCCGGCGATTTAGCTGGTCTATTGACAAATTTGGAAGAAAGGGATGTTTTATTTATTGATGAAATTCATCGTTTAAGTCCAATTGTAGAAGAATATTTATATTCTGCAATGGAAGATTTCAAGATTGATATCATGATTGAATCTGGTCCAAATGCAAGAACAGTTCAAATCAACTTGAATCCGTTTACTTTAGTTGGGGCCACCACTCGTTCTGGATTATTAACTGCACCAATGCGTGCTCGTTTTGGAATTCAAAGCAGATTACAATATTATAACACCGAATTACTAACCACAATTGTACAACGTAGTTCATCCATTTTAAAAATGCCAATTACAATGGAAGCGGCAATTGAAATCGCAGGTAGAAGTAGAGGAACTCCTCGTATTGCTAATGCTCTATTGCGTCGTGTTAGAGATTTTGCCCAGATTAAAGGAAACGGAAAAATCGATATCGAAATTGCAAAATTTGCACTAAAAGCACTTAATGTAGATGCACACGGTTTAGATGAAATGGATAATAAAATTTTATTAACCATTATCGAAAAATTCAAAGGAGGACCAGTTGGATTATCAACCTTGGCAACCGCTGTTTCAGAAAGTGGAGAAACCATTGAAGAGGTATACGAACCTTTCTTAATTCAAGAAGGTTTCATCATGAGAACGCCAAGAGGAAGAGAAGTAACCGAAAAAGCCTACAAGCATTTAGGAAAAATTAAAAATAATATTCAAGGAGGTCTTTTTTAGTTTGATTGAAAATAAAGAAAAATACGCTCAACTTATAAAAGCCGAATCAATAAGACTCGGCTTTCTCTCTTGTGGTATTTCCAAAGCTGGGTTTCTAGAAGATGAAGCTCCAAGATTAGAAAATTGGTTGAAGAATCAAATGAATGGTCAAATGAATTACATGGAAAATCATTTTGACAAACGTTTGAATCCAACTTTATTGGTAGGTGATGCTAAAAGTGTGATTTCGTTATTATTGAATTATTATCCTTCTGAACTTCAAAATCAAGATTCCTATAAAATCTCAAAATATGCTTACGGACAAGATTATCATCATGTCATAAAAGAGAAGTTAAAGGAATTATTATATTTCATTCAAACTGAAATTGGTGAAGTTTCTGGTAGGGCTTTTGTAGATTCGGCGCCAGTTTTAGATAAAGCTTGGGCCGCAAAAAGCGGTTTGGGTTGGGTTGGAAAAAATAGCAATCTGATCACGCAAAAAGTTGGTTCGTTTTATTTTATAGCCGAATTAATCGTTGATTTGGATTTGGAATACGATAAAACAACTACAGATCATTGTGGTACTTGCACAGCTTGTATTGATGCTTGTCCTACTGAAGCTATTGTTGAACCTTATGTTGTTGATGGGAGTAAATGTATTTCTTATTTCACTATTGAATTGAGAGATAATTTACCACAAGAAATGAAAGGGAAATTTGATAATTGGATGTTTGGTTGTGATGTTTGTCAAGACGTTTGCCCATGGAATCGGTTTGCAAAACCACACGATGAGTCTTTATTGAAATCAAATGAATCTATATTAAAATTTTCCAAAAAAGAATGGGAAGAAATAACTGTTGATGTTTTTCAAAAAGTATTTAAAAACTCTGCCATTAAGAGGACAAAATATGAAGGACTTTTGAGAAATATTACTTTTCTGAAGTAGATTCTCGTTCTATGATACTAGTGCCTAATTCTATGGTTTTCGGGATAAAATCTAAAGATTCTTTTTTTTGATTTATTTCTTCTAATAATAAATTAAATGATTGTACTCCCATTTCATAACTTGGTTGGTCTACCGTACTTAGTTTAGGACTAATAACTTGTGACATAAACCAATTACTAAAGCCAATTACTTTAATTTGATTCGGTACAATAATATTTTGCTCATTAAAAAAAGCCAGAACACCTACTGCGACTAAGTCAGTAATTACAAAAATACCATCAATATCTGGATGATTATTTACAATTTGCTTGGCAAACTCTTTGCCTTCTTCAAACGTAACATTTTTGCAAGTATATACTAATTTATAATCAAAAGGGATGTTGTGTTTTTCTAAGGCTTTTTTATAACCTAAAAACCTATCTATGGCATTTTGAGGATTTACAGGACCTCGAATATGAGCTATTTTTTTACAGCCTTTACTAATTAAGTGTTCTACAGCATTATAGGCGGCTTTTTGGTCATCTATGATTACTTTTGAACAATTTATAAACTTTGAGATCTTATCAAATAGTACAAATGGTATTTCTCGCTTAATAATTTCTTTAATATGCTCATCGTCGTTTGATTCATTTGAAAGAGACATTATTATTCCATCAACTCTTTTGTTTATTAATAATTCAACTTGCTTTTTTTCTAATTCCAAAGACTCATTAGATTGAAGTATTATTACTAAGTACCCGCTTTTTTCTGCTTCTTCAATAATACCATTAATTACATTGGAAAAAAAATGGTGGACTACTTCAGGGATTATTAAACCAATGGTCTTCGATTCTTTAGTTCTGAGATTTACTGCGAAACTATTTGGTGTATATTGTAAATTTTTTGCTAGTTCTAAAACGGCATTCTTCGTTTTGGGACTAACATCAGGATAATTTTTTAATGCTTTTGATACTGTTGTTATAGATATTCCTAATGTATCTGCAATTTGTTTAAGTGTAATATCTTTCATTTAACAAATATGATAAAAAAAAATCAATATTAAAATCGAAAACGTTTTCGGTTATTTCGAAAACGTTTTCGATAAATATTTCGCATTTTTTATATCTTAAAAATATAATTTCGAAATATTAAACAAACCAATTTTATTAATCAAACAAAAATTTTAAAATGAAAAAAATTACTAATTTTTTGAAGAACATGTTTTTTTTGATGGCAATATTGCTATTCAATCAAGCATTTGCTCAAAGTGGTGTTTTATCAGGTAAAGTTACAGACAGCAAAGGGGAAGCTGTTATTGGTGCAAATGTTGTTGCGGGATCAAATTCCACAATGACGGATAGCAACGGTATTTATACTTTTTCTTCTGTTAGTAATGGTTCAATTACAATTTCCACTTCTTACATTGGATTTCAAACTAGTGTCAAAGAAGCGATTGTTGAAGGAAATACTACTGTTGATTTTGTATTACAAGAAGAAACTTCAGACTTAAATGAAGTGGTGGTTACAGGTGTAGTTAATCCAAAAACTAAGTTAAAATCAAGTGTTTCGATAACCACTGTTAACGCGAAGCAAATTGAACAGTCAGCACCAAGATCGACAGCAGAAATTTTTAGAACTATTCCTGGTATTCGTTCGGAATCTTCAGGAGGGGAAGGAAATTCAAATATTTCTGTTCGAGGGGTGCCAATTTCTTCTGGAGGATCAAAATATTTACAAATTCAAGAAGATGGATTGCCGGTACTTTTATATGGTGATATTTCTTTTGGTACAGCAGATATTTTTACAAGATTTGATAGAAATGTAGCTAAAATAGAAGCTATTCGTGGCGGGTCTGCTTCTACATTATCTTCAAATTCACCAGGTGGAATTATCAATTTCATTAGCAAAACTGGAAAAACTGATGGAGGAAGCATGGCAACAAGCTTTGGTTTAGATTATAATGATTTTAGAACAGATGTAGAATATGGTTCTAGAATTGGAGAAGGACTATATTTTCATGTTGGTGGGTTTTACAGAGCAGGTGAAGGGGTGAGAAGTCCTGGTTTTACTGCAAATAATGGAGGTCAGTTCAAATTTAATGTTACTAAAGAATTTGAAAACGGTTCTGTAACAATTTATACTAAATTCTTAAACGATAGAGCGGCTGCATATATGCCAATGCCTATCAAAGTTACAGGTACAAACTCAAATCCAAATTGGGATAGTGTAAGTGGATATGATGCAACAACTGGAGCATTACAATCAGTATATTTAAGTCAAAATGTTGGATTAGGACCAGATGGTGAATTAAGAAGAGGAAAAGTAGCAGACGGAATGCATCCTGTATCTAAAACAATTGGAGCATCGATAAATTTTGATTTACTAAACGGTTGGAAATTATCAAATAATGGGCGATTCTCTTTTAATAACGGGCAATTTATTGCGCCATTCCCTGCTGAAGTTGCATCTGCTGCTTCAATTGCAAATTCTTTCGGAGCAGGTTCTACATTAAGTTATGCAAATGATGGGGCTCCATTTAATACAGCAAATGGTCTAGTGGCAAGAATACATATGTTTGATGTTCAGTTAAACAATTTTAACAACTTTATGAATGATTTCCGTATCACTAAGAAATATGATAAAGTAGGAATAACTGCTGGTTATTTTAAATCTATTCAAAATATTTCAATGTCTTGGTTATGGAATTCATATCTTCAAGAAGTTTCGGATAATAATCCTCGTTTAATTAATGTTACTGACGCTAGTGGAAATTTATTATCTCAAAATGGATTGTATGCTTATGGTGTTCCATATTGGGGAAATTGTTGTACAAGAAATTATGATACTCAATATAATGTTTCTGCTCCTTATGCAAACGTAACTTTGGATGCTACTGATAAATTATCTTTAGAAGGAGGTATACGTTATGATAAAGGGCAAGTTGACGGATCGTTTTCAGGTGCTGTTCAAACAGTTTATGATATTAATAATGATGGTGATATCTCTACTCCAGAATCAAGTGTTTCTGCTGTTGATACAGCAAATGCTACGGCTGTAGATTATGACTATGGATACGTTTCTTATACTTTAGGAGCAAACTATTTATTAAATGAGCAACAATCTTTCTTTGTGAGATATAGTAAAGGTGCTTCTGCAAAAGCAGATAGAATTTTATTTTCTGGATTAAATTATTTAGATGGAGACAAAATCAATTCATTAGATTATTTAGCACAAGCTGAATTTGGATATAAAAGAAAATTCTCAAAAGGATATTTATATGCTACTTTATTTAGCTCTGCAACAACAGAAGAAGGCGGATTTGAAGCATCCTCAAATAGTATAATTGATAATGACTATAAATCGTATGGATTAGAATTAGAATCATCATATGATGTAAATGAAGATTTAAATTTTAGAGGTGGATTTACATATACAAAAGCTGAAATAACTTCTGGAGCAAACGATGGAAATCAACCAAGAAGACAACCAAAATTAATGTATAACTTTATTCCAACTTATAAATTTTCACAAAGCAATAACACATTAGGATTAAGCTTTATTGGTCAAACAAAAGCATATGCACAAGATAATAATGAATTAGTTATGAATGGTTTTGTAATTGTTAACGGATTTGTTGAGTTTGGATTAACTAAAGGATTATCATTGAATGTAGCGGGTAATAATTTACTTGACACGTTAGCTATTACTGAATCAGAAGAAGGTAGTATAACAGAAAACACTACAAACATTGTTAGAGCAAGACCTTTGCCAGGAAGATCAATTTCAATGACTTTATCATATAAGTTCTAATTAAATTATTTCATGCTTAGTTTATAATTCCTGTACCAATGTAGAATGTAGCATTGGTATGGGAATTATTTTTAAAACTAATGTATTTTTACAATATGGATTACTAAAAAAAATTACAGATGAAAAAGTTATTTTTCCTAATTATTTTCTTTTTTGGAATTGCCCAAAATGAGTTAATTGCCCAAGAAACTCAAAAAATAGCTACAGAACAGAAAACAATTATTATTTATGGAAGTGATGAATGTCATCATTGTATAGAAACCAAAGCTTTTTTGAAAGAAAAAAAAATGGATTTTGTTTTTTATGACATTGATAAAAACCCTGAAGCTTTAAAAGAAGTGCTTATAAAATTAAAGAATGCAAATATTAGTACTTCAAATCTTGGAATACCAGTAGTTGATAAATATGGAGTACTATATACTAATAATGGTGATTTTCAAGAATTTCTAAAAAAATTAGAATAAATGAATAAAATAAAATTAAGCTTTTGGCAAATCTGGAATATGAATGTTGGTTTTTTTGGCATTCAATATAGTTTTGGATTACAACAAAGTGCTGTAAACCCTATATATGATTTTTTAGGAGCTACACCAGATGAGATTCCTTTGTTAAACCTTGCTGGTCCAGTAACAGGATTGCTAGTACAACCTATTATCGGAGCATTAAGTGATAAAACGTGGCATCCAAAATTTGGCCGTCGTAAGCCTTACTTTTTTATTGGAGCTTTATTGTGTAGCTTATGTTTGTTGGCTTTCCCTTATAGTAGTTCATTATGGATGGCAGCTGGATTGCTTTGGATTTTAGATGCAGGGAACAATACTGCAATGGAACCATATAGGGCATTTGTAGCAGATAAATTGAATGACGATCAGCAGCCACTTGGTTTTCAGATGCAAAGCTTTTTTACAGGTTTTGGACAAACTTTAGCTAACCTTTCATTATTTATTTTTCCATTGATTTTTATTGGAAAAACAGGTTCATTACCTACTTGGGTATACGCTTCATTCTTTTTAGGGGCCATTTGTTCAATTGGCTCTATTTGGTGGAGTATGCGAACTACATCTGAAATTCCACCATCAGAGGCAGAAATTGCTCAAATGAAAACCAGAAAAGGAGGGTTGTGGCATCCATTAGTGGAAATTTTTTTAGCAATTATTGAAATGCCAAAAGTGATGTGGCAATTGGCTTTAGTTTATTTATTTCAATGGTATGCTTTGTTTTGTTATTGGCAAAATTCATCCAAAAGTATTGCTCTGTCTGTTTGGAGTGCTACCCCAAAATCTAATCCAGAAGCATATGAAAAGGCAGTTAGTTGGACCGGATTAGTAAATGGATGGTATAATATTGTAACTTTTTTAGTTGCTTTCTTGTTAGTTGGTTATGCAAAAAAGTATGGTGCTAAATATGTACATGCAGCGTGTTTGTTTATCGCGGCAATTGGGTTTTTAGCATTTCCGCATATCGAAAACAAAAACGTATTATTTTTTGCCATTACTGGTTTTGGAATAGGATGGGCAAGTATGATGGGTATCCCATATCTAATGATTGTGTCTAATATTCCAAAAGAACGTTATGGGGTATATATGGGGATTATAAATATGATGATTGTAATTCCTATGATTTTTCAGAATCTTACGTTTGGTTATATTTTAAAACATTTTCTAGATAATGATCCAAGAAATGCAATCACTTTTGCAGGTGTATTTTTGCTGATTGGAGGTGTATTTACCCTGTTTATTAAATCAAAAAAACAAGTTACAGTTTAAATTATGAGCGATATTTTTTATAATAAATCGATAGAATTATTGCATAAAGTAGCTACGCCGAATGGTTTTTTAGCAAGTGCGGAAAGCACCTCAAATTATCAAAGAGTTTGGGCTAGAGACGGTGTGATTTGTGGATTAGCAGCATTAGCTTCTGGGAATGAAAAATTGATTGAAACATTTGAAAACACACTTGAAACGTTAGCTAAATATCAGCATAAGACAGGAACAATTCCTTCGAATGTTTTAATTACAGAAGATGAAATAGAGGTTAGTTATGGTGGTTTAGCTGGTAGAGTAGATGCAGTAACTTGGTTTATTATAGGAGTTTGTCAGTATGGATTTTATATAAACGATTTTGATTTTGTACAAAAACATTCTTCAAAAATTGAAAAATGTATTGCTTTATTAGAATCGTGGGAATTTAATAATAAGCATCTTTTATATGTGCCACTTTCAGGAAATTGGGCCGATGAATATATTACAGATGGTTATGTTTTATATGATCAATTATTACGAATTTGGGCTTTAAATAGCTATAATCATTTTATCAAAAGTGATGAAATTAGCGCAAAAATAAGCGCAATAACAACTCAAATTGAAATCAATTTTACTCCCAAATCTACCGGGGAAAAGTTTCATCAAAGAGCTTATGATGGGCTAATATATCAAGATTTTATGCCTTGTTCGTTTTCACCATCAGGTTATAAATCTCAGTTTGATGCTTTTGCTAATTCTTTGGCATTGTTGTTAAACATCGGATCTTCAGAATTTCAAAACAAAATTGTTCAGTATTCATTTCAATTAGCTACTGCAAATAAATTAGGATTGCTACCAGCATTTTGGCCACCTGTATTTCCAGAAGACGAACATTGGAATTTACTTAAGAACAATTGTAAATACGAATTTAGAAATTTTCCTTATGAATTTCATAATGGCGGAAGTTGGTCAATGGTCAATGGTTTTTTTGGATTAGCTTTACTATCAAAGAATGAAATCGAGAAGACATCTTTTATTTTAGGCAATATAAATAAAGCCAATGCAGCAGCAGATTTTTCATTTTATGAGAATTTCAATACAAATACACAGGAACCAAATGGAGTTGCTTATTGCGCTTGGAGTGCAGCAGCAAGCATTTTAGTACATCAATCATTACATAATAATTTTAAATTTTTATTTTAGTTTGAAAACTATAGATATTATAAGCATAGGAGAAGTATTAATTGATTTCATAGGCCATGAAGTCAACACGTCTATTAATAGAACTAAAGATTACCATCGTTTTTTGGGAGGCTCTCCGACCAATGTTGCGGTTAACGCCTCTAGGTTGGGTTTAAATACAGTTCTTGTAGCCTCTTGTGGTCAAGATGGATTAGGGGATTACATAGTTAGAAAATTAAAATCAAATAATGTAAATACAGACCATATACAAAGATCTGATGTAACACCAACGTCGGTAATTTTTGTTTCAAAATCTACAGACACACCTGATTTTATTCCGTTCAGACAAGCCGATTGCGAAGTATATGAAAATCAACTGCCAGAAGAAGTGATTGCAAATGCTAAAATATTTCACACCACCTGTTTTGCATTAAGTAAAAATCCAGCTCGACAAACTATTTTAAATAGAGCCAAGAAAGCCAAAGAATTAGGTTTGAAATTAAGTATTGATATTAATTTTTCTGAAAAAATTTGGACTGATAGAGAAGAAGCTAAATTAATTTTAAAAGAATATTTAGCCAATGATCCATTAGTAAAACTAAGTGAAGATGATTGTTACCGATTATTTGCAGAAGCAAAGTCTGAGGAATATATTTTTGATTATTTTCATGGTCTAGGTGTTACCACAATTTGTTTAACAAAAGGGAAAAAAGGAGTTGTGGTTTCAGATTTAAATCACGGATTATTTTTTCAAAAAGCACTAGAAATTCACGAAATTAAAGATACTACTGGAGCAGGAGATGCATTTTGGACCGGATTTTTATATGCACAAATTCAAAATAAAGCAATTGAAGAGAGTATGTCAATTGCTCAAAAATTAGCCGCAATAAAACTACAAAATGTAGGGAGATTACCAGACAACATTAATCTTAACCAAATTTTGCAAGGTTAAATATCAAGTCTAGTTCATTTTAAGTTATGTAAAAAAAGTTGCAGTTTTAAAATTGCAACTTTTTTTATGAATGTTTTTTTTAAAGATTATGGTTAAAAATTTCTCATTTTATGCGCATACCATTATATTTGTAAGTTAGTAAAATATAAAACCATGCATAAAGATAGTAAACGTAGAGAAGCCTTATTATATCACGCAAAACCAACTCCTGGTAAAATTCAGGTAGTTCCCACAAAAAAATATGCTACTCAAAGGGATTTAGCTCTAGCTTATTCTCCAGGTGTTGCAGAACCTTGTTTAGAAATTGAGAAAGACGTTAACAACGTTTATAAATATACCGCAAAAGGAAATTTAGTAGCTGTAATATCAAATGGAACAGCTGTTTTAGGTTTAGGTGATATTGGCCCTGAAGCTTCAAAACCAGTAATGGAAGGTAAAGGATTGTTATTCAAAATATTTGCAGATATCGATGTTTTTGATATTGAAGTAGGGACAAAAGATATTGAAGAATTTATCGCTACAGTTAAAAATATTGCTCCAACTTTTGGTGGAATTAACTTAGAAGACATCAAAGCGCCAGAATCTTTCGAAATTGAAAGACGTTTAGTGGAGGAGTTAAATATTCCTGTAATGCATGATGATCAGCACGGAACCGCTATTATTTCATCAGCTGCCTTATTAAATGCTGTTGAATTGGCAGGCAAAAAAATGGAAGAAGTTACTATGGTAATTTCTGGAGCAGGTTCTGCAGCCATTGCATGTGCTAATTTGTATGTTTCTTTTGGCGTAAAACCAGAAAATGTAGTAATGTTTAATAGTAAAGGTGCATTGCGAAAAGATGATCCAAAAATATCTGACATGCAACGTGTATATGCTACTGATAAACACTATGATGATTTAGCTCATGCTATGAAAGGTGTAGATGTTTTTGTGGGATTATCAACAGGAGATATCGTGACACAAGAAATGTTATTATCAATGGCTGATAACCCAATTGTGTTTGCCATGGCAAATCCAACACCTGAGATTAACTACGATTTGGCTATTGCAACAAGAAAAGATATTATCATGGCAACTGGTCGTTCAGACCATCCAAACCAGGTAAATAATGTATTAGGTTTTCCATTTATTTTTAGAGGTGCTTTAGATGTTAGAGCTACTAAAATTAATGAGGAAATGAAAAAAGCAGCTGTTGTTGCTTTGGCTAATTTAGCAAAGGCTTCAGTGCCAGAACAAGTTAATATCGCTTACGGAGAAACTAAATTAACATTTGGTCGCGATTATATTATTCCAAAGCCTTTTGACCCAAGATTAATTGCAGAAGTTCCACCAGCAGTTGCAAAAGCTGCAATGGATTCTGGTGTAGCATTAGCGCCAATTACAGATTGGGAAAAATATAGAGATGACTTATTAGAACGAATGGGTTCTGATAATAAAATGATACGTTTGCTAACCAATAGAGCTCGAACAAATCCTAAACGAATTATTTTTGCTGAAGCCGATCAAATTGATGTTTTAAAAGCAGCACAAATTGTTCATGAAGAAGGTATTGGTTTCCCAATTTTATTAGGAAATAAAGAAATTATTAAAGAACTAAAAGAAGAAATTGGTTTTGATACCGAAGTGCCAATTTTTGACCCAAAAACAAAAGAATCTGAAGCAAAAAGACATTCATATGCACAACATTTTTGGGAGTCCAGAAGAAGAAAAGGTGTAACTTTATATGAAGCTGAAAAATGGATGCGTGAACGTAACTATTTTGGTTTAATGATGGTCAATACTGGTGAAGCAGATGCAATGGTAACTGGTCATTCCAGAAGTTATCCTTCAACTATTAAACCAGTTATGCAATTGATTGATAAAGCACCAGGAGTTTCAAAAATTGCGACTACTAATATGATGATGACGGCTAGAGGTCCAATTTTCTTGTCGGATACAGCGATTAATCCAAATCCATCTGCTGACGATTTAGCAAGAATAGCATTAATGACTGCAAAAACAGTGAGAATGTTCGGTATGGAGCCAGTAATTGCAATGATATCTTATTCAAATTTTGGTTCTTCTCAAAATGAAGGTCCAAATAAAATAAGACAAGCGGTAGATTATTTACATGAAAATTTCCCAGACTTAATTGTAGATGGAGAAATCCAAACAGATTTTGCTTTAAATTCAGAAATGTTGAAAAGTAAATTCCCGTTTTCTAAATTAGTAAATAAAAAAGTGAACACACTTATTTTTCCAAATTTAGATGCAGCTAATATTACTTATAAATTATTGAAAGAATTAAATAAAGCGGAATCAATTGGACCAATAATTCTTGGTTTAGATAAGCCTGTTCACGTGTTTCAATTAGGAGCAAGTGTTGAGGAAATGGTAAATATGGCAGCTGTAGCTGTAGTTGATGCACAAGAAAAAGGAAAGAAAAAACAATAATTGATTTTTATATGATAGCTCACATTCAAGGTAGATTAGTAGAAAAAACACCAACAGAAGTTATAATCGACTG
Source organism: Flavobacterium sp. (assembly GCF_035299005.1). Taxonomy (GTDB): domain Bacteria; phylum Bacteroidota; class Bacteroidia; order Flavobacteriales; family Flavobacteriaceae; genus Flavobacterium. The sequence continues at coordinate 27,395 of NZ_DATGXL010000014.1, read as the reverse complement.
TAATGGGGTAGGATATCATATTAATATTTCATTGCACACATTTTCATTATTACCTGATTCTGAAAGTTTGAAATTATTTACTTTTTTGCAAATTAAAGAAGATGCACATATATTATATGGATTTGTAGAAAAGCAAGAACGCGAATTATTTAAACTATTACTTTCGGTTTCTGGAGTTGGAGCAAGTACTGCTAGAACCATGCTTTCTTCTTTAGCTCCTAACCAAATTATTCAAGCAATCGCTTCAAATGATGTTGGAACAATGCAGTCAATGAAAGGTATTGGAGCAAAAACCGCACAACGTATTATTCTTGATTTGAAAGAGAAAGTGTTAAAAGTATATAGTTTAGATGAAGTTTCAGTAATTGAAAGCAATACAAATAAAGATGAAGCGTTATCTGCTTTAGAAGTTTTAGGTTTTGCTAGAAAAGCAGCTGAAAAAGTAATAGATAAAATCATTAGAGAAACCCCAAATGCCTCTGTTGAAAACTTAATAAAACAAGCTTTAAAAAATTTATAAAACTTGGAAAAAACAGCAATAAAAGCAATAGGTAAGTTAAAATATAGTATCGCATTCGTAGTAATGTTATTTTCTTCTTCACTACAAGCTCAAGTAGATGAACAGGATCAAGATACCTTAAAAACAGGCGTAGATTTAGGTAAAATAGAAATGCCTAATCCTAAAAGTATATTAGAATCATATACCTATGATGCCGCATCTGATAGATATATTTATACTAATTCAGTTGATGGGTTTAATATTAATTATCCTTTAATTTTAACGCCTAAACAGTATGATGAACTGGTATTACGTGAACAAATGCGTAAATACTATCAAGAAAAATCAGCAGCTATTGATGGGAAAAAAGCGGGTTCTGATGCTGCAAAGAAAAATTTGTTGCCAAGATATTATGTGAATTCTAAGTTCTTTGAAGCTATTTTTGGTAGCAATACTATTGATGTGAAACCAACAGGTTCTGTAGAGTTAGATTTGGGTGTACGATTCACAAAACAAGACAATCCATCTTTTTCACCTAGAAACAGAAAAACAACAAGTTTTGATTTTGATCAAAGAATTAGTGTCGGATTGCAAGGAAAAGTTGGTACAAGATTAAGCGTAAACGTAAATTATGATACACAATCAACTTTTGCTTTTCAAAACTTAATTAAATTAGAGTACGCACCAACTGAGGATGATATAATTCAAAAAATAGAAGTGGGTAATGTGAGTTTCCCGCTTTCAAATTCTTTAGTTCGTGGTGCTCAAAGTTTATTTGGAGTTAAAGCACAGTTACAATTTGGAAAAACAACTTTTACGGGTGTTTTTTCGGAACAAAAATCGCAAACAAAATCTGTTACATCTCAAGGAGGAGGAACATTGCAAGATTTTGAAATGTTTGCTTTAGATTATGATTCGGATAGGCATTATTTTCTGTCACAATATTTTAGAAATAAATATGATAAAGCATTGGAAAACTATCCCTATATTAATTCTCGTGTACAAATTACAAGGATAGAAGTTTGGATTACCAATAAACAAAATAGAGTAAGTACTACTGAAAATAATTTAAGAAATATTGTTGCTCTTCAAGATTTAGGAGAAGCACAACTTTTTGGAATAGCAGATAGTGAGGTTGTTGGGGTTTCAGATGCTGGATTTTTTAATGTTTCCCCTGATACACCAACAAATAATGCAAACAATAAATTTGATCCTAATAATATAGGAAGTAATTTTTTGAATAGTTCCATTAGAGATGTTGCAACGGCTTCAAATGGTTTTAATATTCCTGCGGTAGCTGAAGGAATAGATTTTGCTAAATTAGAAAACGCAAGAAAACTTACAGCTACTGAATATACTTTTCACCCACAATTAGGTTACATTTCGTTAAATCAAAAATTAGCAAATGATGAAGTTTTAGCGGTTGCTTATCAATATACAATTGGTGATCAGGTATATCAAGTTGGAGAATTTGGAACAGACGGAGTAGATGCAACTAATGTTGATACAGCTGGTGTTCCCTCATCTCAAGCTTTGGTTTTAAAAATGTTAAAAGGAAATTTAGTAGTTGTTGAAGAACCAGTTTGGGATTTGATGATGAAAAATATTTATCAAATACCTGGTGGTTATCAATTACAGCAAGAAGATTTTAAGCTTAATATTTTATATACCGATCCTTCGCCATTAAACTATATAACACAAGCAGGGATTGATCCACTTCCTGTTGGTGTTGAAGAAACACCATTGTTAAAAGTCTTTAATGCTGATAGACTAAATTATACCAATGATCCTCAAGATGGAGGAGATGGTTTTTTTGATTTTATTCAAGGATTAACTATAGACGCCCAAAAAGGAAGAGTTATTTTCACCACAGTAGAGCCATTTGGTAAGCATTTATTTGAAAAATTGCGTTTAAATGGTGCTGAAGATTATGATGGAGGAATATATAATACAAACCAAACAAAATACGTTTTTAGAAATTTATATAAATCAACACAAGCTGCTGCTTTACAAGAGAGTGCTAAAAATAAATTCCAATTAAAAGGACGTTATAAATCTACTGGAGGTGATGGAATTTCTATTGGTGCATTCAACGTACCTCAAGGCTCGGTGGTAGTGACTGCAGGTGGTAGAACACTTGTTGAAGGTGTTGACTATACTGTAAATTATCAATTAGGAAAAGTTCAAATTTTAGACCCTTCTCTACAAGCATCAAATACACCAATCGAAGTTTCAGTTGAGAATAACTCTATTTTTGGTCAACAAACCAGAAGATTTTGGGGTTTCAATGTAGAACACAAATTCAATGATAAATTTTTAATAGGTGCAACCCTTTTAAATATGACCGAAAGACCATTTACGACAAAATCTAATTATGGTCAGGAATCGGTTAACAATACTATTTTTGGATTGAATACTAATTTTTCAACAGAAGTTCCATTCTTGACTAGATTAGTAAATAAATTGCCAAATATTGATACGGACGTACCGTCTAATTTATCATTTAGAGGAGAAATAGCTTATCTAAAACCTGGTAGTTCAAAAACAGATCAATTTAATGGCGAAGCTACAACCTATATTGATGATTTTGAAGGCTCACAATCAACAATTGATATGCGTTCAGCTTTATCATGGAGTTTAGCTAGTGTTCCATTAGAAGGGGACTATGATGGAGACCCAACTTCAAATGAACCTCCTGTTGACGTATTAAGTATTGGAGATAAACGAGCAAAAATGTCATGGTATTCAATAGATCCATTGTTTTATACACAACCTCCTTCTGGAATCAACGATGATGACTTGTCGTTTAACAAAACGAGACGTATTTTTAGTAGAGAATTATACCCAGTTACAGACATTGCTCAAGGGCAATCAACGGTTATTAGCACTTTAGATTTAACGTATTTTCCAAAAGATAGAGGGCCTTATAATTTTAATTCTTCATTAGCAGCAACGAATGTGTTCACTGATGCTGATGCTCCAAATAACTGGGCAGGAATTATGCGACCTATCAATTCTACAAATTTTGAGCAATCAAATGTAGAATATATTCAATTTTGGGTAATGGATCCATATTACGGGAATCCAGGAGATGTTACTGATCCAACAAATTCAGGTAAAATAGTATTTAATCTAGGTGAAATTTCTGAAGATGTATTAAGAGACGGAAGAAAATTATTTGAAAATGGTTTGCCTGAAGCTGGTTCAACTCAACCAACGGTTGAAACTACTTGGGGTAAAGTTCCTGCTTCTCAATCTTTAATATACGCTTTTGATACATCTGAAGCAAATAGAGCAGTCCAAGATGCAGGTTATGACGGGTTGACAGATGTTGATGAAGCAGCAAAATATACAAATTTTGCAGCTCAACCTGACCCAGCTGCAGACAACTATCAGTTTTATTTAAGTGCATCTGGAGATGTAATCAATAGATATAGAAATTATAATGGTAATCAAGGGAATTCCCCAGTAACCGTTACGGATACTAATAGAGGAAGCACAACTTACCCTGATGTTGAAGATGTGAATCGAGATAATACTATGAATACCATTAATGCGTATTTTAAATTTGAAGTGCCAATTCAATATTATCCACCAGGAGCAGTTCCAGTAGGACAAAATTATATTGCAGATTATAGAGAAGATGATAATGTTGATTTACCAAATGGGGAAACAGGTAAGGCAAGATGGATTTTATATAAAATTCCAATATTAGAATTTACTGACGATAATAAAGTTGGGCCAATTTCTGATTTCCGTTCCATACGTTTTATGCGTATGTATATGGCAGGATTTAAAGATGAAGTAACGTTGCGTTTCGGAGCTTTAGATTTAGTAAGAGGCGAATGGAGAAGATATACAAGTTCGTTAGATGTAAATGATATCGATGTAGATGATGACAATACAGGATTTGATGTTGTCGCTTTGAATGTTCAAGAAAATGGTAGTAGAAGTCCAATTAATTACGTAACTCCACCAGGTGTTGTTCGTGAACAATTATATAACAATAACACAGTAATTAATCAAAATGAACAATCACTTTCATTGAGAGTATACAAGAAAGACCCAGCTTTGTCTGGTTTGGGAGGATTAGAAACACAAGATTCTAGAGCTGTTTTCAAAAATGTAAATGTTGATATGCGTCAGTTTAAAAAACTTAGAATGTTTTTACATGCTGAAGCAATTGAAGGAAATACAAATCCTGATCGTTTGGAAGATGATGAAATGGTTGCTTTTATAAGATTTGGAAATGATTTTACTGATAACTTCTATCAGGTTGAAATGCCATTAAAAGTAACAGATCACGGCGCTACATCCGCTGATGAAATTTGGCCAGCAGATAACGAAATTGCCTTACCGTTATCATTATTAACAAAGCTTAAAATTTTAGCATTAGGCAATGATCCAGCTATTATATATGATGCAAATGGAATTGGATTTGTTGAAGAAGAAGCAATCGGTTCAGAGGATAATAAATTAACGTTAGGGATTAAAGGAAACCCAAATTTTGGTCTTGTAAGAACGTTAATGGTTGGGGTTAAAAATAAAAACTCAGGAGATCCATTAAGAGGAGAAGTTTGGTTTAACGAGTTGCGTATTTCTGATATGGATAATAAAGGAGGATATGCAGCTGTAGCTAATTTAGACACAAATCTTGCTGATTTCGCAAATGTTTCTGCAACAACAAGAGTTAGTACCATTGGTTTTGGATCATTGGAGCAAGGACCAAATGAAAGAAGTAGAGAAGATGTTTTTCAATATGATGTTGTAACCAATGTTAATTTAGGAAAATTATTACCTAAAAAATGGGGAGTTAATTTGCCGTTTAATTATGCTGTTGGAGAAGAAACTATTACACCAAAATATGATCCATTTTATCAAGATATTGAGTTAAATCAATTATTAGATATTACAAGTGATGCAACTGAAAGAGCAAATATTGAAAATAGAGCTATAGATTATACAAAACGTACAAGTATAAACTTTATTGGAGTTAAAAAAGAAAAGAATCCAGAAAAGAAAAGTCATTTTTATGATGTTGAAAACTTAACACTTTCTTATTCGTTGAATGAAACAGAACATCATGATTATGAAATCGAAAGTTTAGTAGATAAACAAAATCGTTCTTCAGTTGATTACGCCTATACATTTAAACCAAAAACTATTGAGCCATTCAAAAACTCAAAAGCATTAAAGAAAAGTGGTTATTATAAAATGTTGTCGGATTTTAACTTTAATTTCTTGCCAACTAATATCAACTTTAGTTCAAATATTATAAGACAATTCAATAAACAACGTTTCAGACTAGTTGATGTTCAGGGAATTGGGCTTGGTGATTTGTACCGAAGAAATTATTTCTTTAATTATCAGTATGGTTTTAATTATAATATTACAAAAGCACTTCGTGTGAATTATACGGCTTCTTCTAATAATATTGTGCGAAATTATTTGGATGAAAATAATTTGCCAATCGATGGATTAGATATTTGGGATGATTATTGGAATATTGGTCAATCTAATCAACACAATCAGCAAATTGTAGTAAATTATGACTTACCAATTAATAAAATTCCAGCTTTAGCCTTTATTAAATCAACTTACATTTATACTGGTGATTACAATTGGCAACGTTCATCAGATGCTTATTCAACTGTTGAGGCAGAGGATGGTACTATTTATGCGCTTGGAAATACAATTCAAAATGCAAGTTCACACAAATTAAACACTACGTTTAATATGGACACCTTTTATAAATATATTGGTTTAACAAAAAACAAATCAAATAAATCAAAAAACAAATCTAAAGATACTAAAGATAAAGGAGCGGCTCCAAAACCAGGACAAAAACTAGTGGCGGCAAACAAAAACATTAACTCTGAGCGAAATATTTTTGTGAGTGGTTTAATCGGATTAGTTACTAGTGTAAAAAATATCCAAGTAAATTATACTGAAAATAGCGGGACTGTACTGCCAGGATATTTGCCAGGATTAGGATTCTTTGGTTCTTCTAAACCTACACTTGGATTCGTTTTTGGAAGTCAATCAGATGTTCGATATGAAGCAGCTAAAAATGGTTGGCTTACTTCATTCCCAGAATTCAATCAAAATTTTACACAAGTTGAAAACAAGCAATTAAATTTTACGGCTCAATTAGAACCGTTCCCAGATTTAAAAATTGATTTGACTGGAGAAAGAATGTACTCTTTTAATTATTCTGAACAGTATGATGTTACTGCGGGTCAGTATAATTCGCGTTCACCGTATGATTTTGGTAATTTCAACATTTCAACAATTTTAATAAAAACTGCATTTTCGCAAAGTGATATTAATTTTTCAGCGGCATTTGAAGATTTTAGAGATAACCGTATAAAAGTTGCTAATCGTTTAGCAGAATCTTATTACGGAAATGTTACTATACCAAGAGATGCAGAAGGTTATCCAATTGGATATGGTAAAAATAGTCAACAAGTATTATTACCAGCTTTTATTGCAGCGTATTCTGGAACAGATGCTGGAAAAGTATCAACAGGAGTATTTAGAAATGTGCCATTGCCTAACTGGAATGTAAAATATACAGGTTTAATGCGTTATACTTGGTTTAAAGATAAATTTAAAACATTTTCAATTCAACACGGTTATAGAGCTAGTTATAATATCAATTCATTCCGTTCTAATTTGAATACAACTCCAACAGATGCTAATGGAAATTTCTATGCTAATAAGTTAATTTCAAATGTAAATTTAGCAGAGCAGTTCAATCCATTAATAAAAGTGGACATGACTTTGAAAAACTCTCTTAAAATTTTAGCTGAAATTAAAAAAGACAGAACGTTAAACATGAGTTTTGATAATAATTTACTAACAGAAGTAAGTGGCAATGAATATATCATAGGACTAGGATATAGAATTAAAGATGTTACTATAAATTCTTCTTTGGCAGATAATGTTTCAGGAGTTATAAAAAGTGATGTTAATATAAAAGCAGATTTTTCTTTGCGAAAAAGCAACACAATTGTTCGTTATCTGGATTATGACAACAATCAATTAGGAGGAGGTCAAAATTTATGGTCGGTAAAATTTACTGCAGATTATTCGTTTAGTAAAAACCTAACTGCAATTTTATTCTATGATCATCAGTTTTCTCAAGCAGTAATTTCAACATCATTCCCAATTACTAATATTAGAGCAGGATTCACGCTTCGATATAATTTTGGAAACTAAAAAACAAAAAAACCTGTACTTATTTACAGGTTTTTTTGTTTCTACAGGGTTGTAAAAAAATAACAAAAAACATATTTTGCAATTCAATAAATACAATTACATTTGTACAACAAAAAATCATATTAAAATGAATATACCAACTAATTTAAAATACACAAAAGACCACGAGTGGGTTTTAGTTGATGGAGATGTTGCAACAGTAGGAATTACAGATTTTGCTCAAAAAGAATTGGGTGATATTGTATATGTTGAAGTAGAAACATTAGATCAAACGTTAGATAAAGATGAAGTTTTTGGAACAGTTGAAGCTGTAAAAACAGTTTCTGATTTATTCTTGCCTCTTTCAGGTGAGATTATAGAATTTAACGATTCTTTAGAGTCTGCCCCAGAAAAAGTAAATACAGATCCTTACGGAGATGGATGGATGGTAAAAGTAAAAATTTCAGATGCTTCAGAAGTTGAAACACTTTTATCAAGTGAAGATTACAAAGCACTTATCGGAGCGTAATTTTTTTATACTTGCTATTCTTTGGACAATTGGAATTACCATTGGAAGTTTAGTAAGTTTAAATAACACACCTAAATTAAGTATTCCTGGAAAAGACAAAACCGCTCATTTTATATTTTATTTTGTGTTTGTGCTGTTTTGGTATTTAGCATTAAAAAGCAAAGTAAAGAATAAAAATTTCAACCTTGTTTTAGTTTTTGCAACGGTTTTGTATGGAATTGCTATGGAGATTATGCAATCGCTATTAACAGAAAATCGGCAAGCTGATTTTTATGATATATTAGCCAATACATTTGGAGCGCTTTTTGGAATTTTCATAGTTTGTATGTTTTTAAACAAAAAAACAACTCACATAAATTATTCTAAGTATAAAAACTTCAAATAATTACTATAAAAATATCCCATTTCGATGGGATTTTTTTATTTTTACCACATATTACAAATACTACAAAATGGACATCAAGCAATATTTAGATTCTACTTATTTAAAAACAGCGGAACAAGCAAATTTATCAGAAGAGAAGAATACTGAAGTGGTTAAAAATTGCATTCAAGAGGCGATTGATAATAACTTTAAATTGATTATGATTCGACCTGATAAAGTGGTTTTGGCAAAAGAAATGATTCAAAAATCTAATTCTAAAGTAACTATTGGAACTGTAATTGATTTTCCAGAAGGAGATGGTGCTCTTGAATCTAAACTTGAAGAAGCTGCTCAAGCCGTAAGAAATGGTGTTGATGATTTAGACTTTGTAGTTGATTACAAAGCATTCAAAAATGGTGCGATTGACGAAGTAAAAAAGCAAGTAATTGAGTGCACAAAATTTGGATTAAAACACAACAAAATTGTAAAATGGATTATCGAAGTTGCTGCTTTAGATAATCATCAAATAGTGCAGTTATCGGCATTGATAAAAAATGTAGTAATAGCTAATTGTAGTGAAAAAGACTATGAAAAAGTATTTGTAAAATCATCAACAGGATTTTATAAAACACCAGAAGGAATGCCAAATGGTGCTACAGTTCCAACAATTAAATTAATGTTGGAAAACTCGTTTCCTTTGCCAGTTAAAGCAGCTGGTGGAGTTAGGACTTATGAAGAAGCCGTTGAAATGATTCAGTTAGGCGTAAAAAGAATTGGAACTTCTGCCGCAAAAGCAATTGCAAATGGAGAAATTTCTAAAAGCGAATATTAATAAATTATGAAAAAATCCCTGTGTTTTCTGATTGCAATTATTGGTTTTTCAGCTTTCGCTCAAACTAATACTAATGAACAATTTCCTGTTTTTCCAGATTGTGTAAACGCTATGAGCAATCAACAAGAAGGATGTTTTTATACTACTATTCAAAACTTTTTTTACACTAATTATAAGGTTCCGCAAGAATTGCAAACTGGCAATTATAAAGGAAATGTAATGGTGCTTTTTGAGGTGGATACTACTGGTGTATTTAAAGTTTTATATATTGATGCTGCACATGAGTCGTTAAAAATAGAAGCAAAAAGAGTTTTTCAAACTTTACCGAAAGTAATTCCTGCTAAATATTCGGGGAAACCTACTTATTCTAAATTTACATTAAAACTTTCTATTCCATTAGAACAACCAAAACCTTTTGAAGATAGAAATCAAGTATTACAGGATAAGACAAATAGCGCACTTATTGACAATACGAAAGAATTGTCTGAATATGATTCAATTGTGTATAAACCATTTGAAAATCCACAATTTAAAAGCAATGGAAATATACCGTTTACACATCAAAATTATGCGGTATTTGACGCCTTGTTAAACCAAGTTGGAAGCAATAATCATACAGCTTCAAAGCCTTATTCGTATGATGAAGTGGCTAAATATTATGATTTTGAAGCAGTTAATCAAACTGCTTTAAAACAAAAAACATCTTGGTGGGGAAGAAAATTTTGGAATGAAAATTTAGTTGCTATACAAGGTCAAGAATATTGGTTTACATTGAACCCAATTTTAGATTTAAGAATTGGAAAAGATATTGAAAGCGAAGCTTCAAATACATTTGTGAATACTCGTGGATTAAAAGTTGATGGAGCTTTAGGGAAGCAATTAACTTTTACAACTTCTATTTATGAAAGTCAAGGGCGATTTGCCGATTATTATAATGCTTATTCAGAAAGTATTAAGCCTTCTGGTGGAAATCCAGCTATTATTCCTGGAATAGGAATAGCAAAGCGTTTTAAAGAAGATGCTTATGATTTTCCAATGGCGGAAGCAAATATAAAATACACACCAAGCCAATTCATTAATTTGCAATTAGGGTACGGAAGAAATTTTCTTGGCGATGGATACCGTTCATTATTACAAAGTGATGGAGCCAGTCCTTATCCTTTTTTTAAAATCAATACAACTTTTTGGAAAATTAAATATACAAATACTTACATGTGGTTAAAAGATGTAAGAGATTTAGCAACAATTGACGGAACTTATGCAACAAAATATATGGCAAGCCACTATTTGAGTTGGAATGTTACAAAACGATTTAATTTAGGTTTCTTTGAAAACGTAGTTTGGACCAATACAAACGATAGAGGTTTTGATTTTAACTTTGTAAATCCATTGATATTTTATAGAGCAGTAGAGTTTGGTTCGTCTTCAAAAACAGGAAATGCTGTTTTAGGACTTTCTTCAAAATACAAATGGAACAATCAAATTAATTTTTATGGACAATTTTTAATTGATGAATTTGCCATAAGCGATGTGCAAGAAAGTAATCAAAGTTGGAGAAATAAATTTGGATATCAACTAGGGGTAAAATATTATGATGCATTTAAGATTAAAAATTTGATGCTTCAATTAGAATATAATCAAGTGAGACCTTATGTGTATTCGCATAGCAACCCTTTGACAAATTATGGGCATAATAACCAAAGCATGGGGCATAATTGGGGTGCAAATTTCAGAGAATTAGTAGCTATTGCAAAATATTATAAAGGAAGATACTTTGCTGACGCAAAATTAATCTACGGACAACGAGGTTTTGATTTCAATAATGGAGTAGATAATTATAATTATGGCGGAAACATTTATTTGGATTACGATGAAAATCGACCATACGATACAGGTGTTTCTATAGCGCAAGGGAATAAAACCACAGTTTTGATAGCTGATTTACAAGTAGGTTATTTGGTTAATCCAGCTTCAAACTTAAAGGTTTTTGGAAATGTCTTAGTTAGAAATTTTGATCCAACAGCTGAAACTGCTACCACAGTACAATCAAATACTACTTGGTTTTCAATTGGGCTAAGAAGCGATTTGTTTAACTGGTATTTTGATTATTAATGGTTTTTTAGATTTTCTAAATTCAAATTCTAAATTCTAAATTCCAAATCGTATATTTGCACGCAATTTCAAAGCAAAAACAAAAAAGTGGATATAAACACACAACCTCAAATTAAAAAATCTTTATATAAAGACTTTGTAGAAGTTACGAAGGCTCGATTAGCAATTAGTGTTGTTTTTTCAACAATTGCAGGTTATTTGTTGGGTGTTGATTCTTGGTCTTCACAAAATTGGTTCGTACTATTATTATTAGCAGTTGGTGGATATTGTATGGTTGGAGCTTCAAATGTTTTCAATCAAATTATTGAGAAAGATTTAGATGCCTTAATGGATAGAACCCAAAATCGTCCGCTTCCATCAGGTAGAATGACCAAACAGACAGCTTTCATTTTAGGAAGTATTTTAACCATACTAGGCTTAATTATCTTATACAATGTAAATCCGAAAACTGCTATGTTTAGTGCAATTTCGATTTTTATGTATGTGAGTTTATACACACCGTTAAAAACAGTTACACCATTATCTGTATTTGTAGGTGCATTCCCTGGTGCAATTCCATATATGCTTGGTTGGGTAGCAGCTACGGGGCATTTTGGTATTGAAACAGGAACTTTATTTATTATTCAGTTTTTTTGGCAGTTTCCACATTTTTGGGCAATAGGTTGGTTTTTGTATGACGATTATAAAAAAGCAGGTTTTTTTATGCTTCCAACGGGAAATAAAGATAAAAAGACTGCATTGCAAACAATTTTATATACTTTTTGGACTATTTTAGCCTCAGTAATTCCTGCATTTGGATTTACAGGTAAATTGTTTTTGTCTAAACCAGCTGTTGTGGTTGTAGTTTTGTTAGGTGTTTGGATGCTATATTACGCTTTTAAACTACATAAAGAGATGGACGCAAAAGCTGCTAGAAAATTAATGTTAGTAAGTGTGTCATACATTTCATTATTGCAAATAGTATATGTTTTAGATAAATTTTTACGATAGTTATGGAAAATAAAATGACTTTTGAAGAGGAACAAGAACGTAAAGGAAGAACATATAAGTTGTTACTTTGGTTTGGAATGATAAGTATTGCAATGATTTTTGCGGGATTAACAAGTGCTTATGTTGTAAGTAAATCTAGACCTGATTGGTTAAAAGATTTTCAATTGCCGACGGCATTTTTGATTAGTACAATTGCTATGTTAGTGAGTAGTTTTACATTTTATTTGGCTTTACAGTCGATTAAAAAAGGAAATAGAAGCCAAACGACTATTTTGTTACTTTCAACCTTAGGGTTGGGTATAGCATTTATTTTGTTACAATTTAAAGGATTTGGACAAGTAATAGATAATGGCTATTTTTTTACTGGAAGTGAAAGTAATGTTACGACTTCTTTTTTGTATATTGCTGTTTTAGTACATATTGCACACCTGTTAGGTGGAATAATTTCACTTTTAGTAGTAATTTATAATCATTATAAACAAAAATACAATTCGGCTCAAACCCTTGGTATAGAGCTAAGTGCAATGTATTGGCACTTTATGGATTTTATTTGGGTTTATTTGTTTTTGTTTTTCTATTTTTTCAAATAGAAAAAAAATAATAAATTTGGGAACTTTTTAACAATTAAAAAATTTATGGGAGCGACAGTTATTTCAAATGAACACGCTTTAGACGGAGGTCCAGGACCATTAGGAGCAACCTATGGTAAAATGATGATGTGGTTTTTCATCTTATCTGATGCATTAACTTTTTCAGGATTCTTAGCAGCGTATGGTTTTTCAAGATTTAAGTTTATTGAAACTTGGCCTATTGCTGATGAGGTTTTTAATCACTTTCCATTTGCACATGGTGTTGATGCTCCAATGTATTATGTAGCGTTAATGACTTTTATCTTAATCTTTTCTTCTGTAACTATGGTATTAGCTGTAGATGCAGGGCACCAATTGAAAAAAACCAAAGTAGCTGTTTATATGGCACTTACAATTGTTGGGGGGTTAATATTCTTAGGTTCCCAAGCTTGGGAATGGAAAAACTTTATCAAAGGTGAATTTGGAGCTGTTGAAACTAAAGGAGGTTCTATCTTACAATTCGTAAAAAAAGGAGCTAATGGTGAATATGAAAGAGTAGCTCTAGGTGATTTTGCTTTAACATTGCCAGAAGAACGCGAACAATTAAACAGAAACAATGGTTTTTGGTTCATGGATGAAGCTTCAATTCCTTCTCATTCAGTAAATGAAGTTGTACAAGGTTTCAAAGCTGATGAATCAATATTAGTTCGTACAGAAACCATTAATGCTGAAAAAGAAAAAACAGTTCTAACTAGAGAAGAGTCTATCAAAAGATTAGCGGATACTAAATATGTAGTTGAAGGAGCTAACTTAGTTAGAAATGAATATGGAAGTAAATTGTTTGCTAACTTCTTTTTCTTTATCACTGGTTTTCACGGATTTCACGTTTTTACAGGAGTTTTAATTAATATCATTATTTTCTTTAATATATTATTAGGAACTTACGAAAAAAGAAAAAGTTACGAAATGGTTGAAAAAGTTGGATTGTATTGGCACTTTGTCGATTTAGTATGGGTGTTTGTATTTACTTTCTTCTACTTAGTATAATTTATTTAATAAAAGCATATCATGGCACACGCACACGAATCACATACAGGAAGAATTTGGAAAGTATTTGTAATTCTATCTATTATTACTATTGTTGAAGTATTGTTTGGTATTTTTAAACCTAAATCATTATACTTTAATAATTTTGCAGGAATGAATTTACTTAATTGGTTGTTCATTATCTTAACAATCGTTAAAGCATATTATATTACTTGGGCTTTCATGCACATGGAAGGCGAAAAAAAATGGTTTAGAAGATCAATCGTTTGGACAGTAGTATTCTTAATATTATATCTATGTTTCATAGTTTTAATTGAAGGAGCTTACGTTTTTGATGTTTACAAAACTGGACATATCAAGTGGAATTTTTAACACTTGTTTCTATAATTTAATCCCGATTTACATCGGGATTTTTTTTACTTTTGTGTTTACTAAATTTACTGCGTTTTTATGAAAAACAAATTAGTCCTAATATTACTTTTTGTATTGCCTATTGCAATTTATTTAATATTTTCAACGGCAACACATAATTCACTTTTTTTGCCAACTATTTCTAAAGCTAATGCTGATATTCCTCATAATTGGAAAGGATTGAATCATGAAAATATTAGTATGAAGGATAAGATAACGGTTTTAGGTTTTGTAGGAAATAATGTAATCGAAAATAGAGGGAATTTTTTCAATTTAAATCAGAAAATTTATAATAAATACAAAGGATTTAAAGATTTTCAAATGATAATGGTTGCGCCAATTGGTAATGAAGCTAAAGCGAAACAGATAATAGATGAGTTAGCACCAATTACTGGAGAAATGACAGGATGGAAATTTGTATTTGCTACTCCAGAAGAAATTCAATCGTTTTATGATAGTTATAAATTGGTTGGAAAATTAGATGCAAATTTTGGTACCCCAGCTGTGATTATAGTAGACAAAGAATTAAATCATAGAGGAAGAAAAGGGAAAAATAAAAAAGGCGTTGAAGAATATAAAGAAAGTTACAATACCATTTCTGCAGCTGATTTGCATAATGAAATGACTGATGATATTAAAATTATTCTTCGCGAGTATAGACTAGCACTAAAGAAGAATAAAAACGAGAGAAAAGACGCGTTCAGAGATAATATCAAACAAAATATTGAAAGAAATAAATAAGAATTGAAGATGAAAAACAAGTCATATATTGGAATTTCATTTATTGTTTTAATTTTTGGAATTTGGGCTGTACCTAAAATTATTGCTAAATTTCAAAAATCTGATTTAGTTGAAATTGGACCTGTTCCAGCATTTGAATTAACAGATCAAAACAATAAAAAAATTTCCAATAAAGATTATTTAGGGAAAGTGTATGTGGTCGAATTCTTTTTTGCTACTTGTCCAACTATTTGCCCAAAGATGAATCAAAGCATGTTACAATTGCAAGAAGAATTTTATGGCAATCCAAATTTTGGCTTAGCATCCATTACTATTGACCCAGAACATGATACTGCGGCTGTTTTAAAAGAACATGCAAATCAATTAGGAGTGAAGCATTATAATTGGCATTTCTTAACAGGTGATAAAAAATATATTTATGGATTAGCAAATAAAGGATTCAATTTATATGCTGGCGAAAACAACAAAGCAGCAGGAGGATTTGAGCATTCAGGTTTATTTGCATTAGTTGATAAAGGAGGTAATATCAGATGTAGAAAAGACACTCAAGGAAATCCAATTTTATATTATGATGGGTTAGATGTCAAAGGTGTTGAAGCTATTAAAGAAGATATTAAAAAATTATTAGAAGAATAAAACAAAGTACGAAGTAAATAACACGAATTTCAAAGTAACAAAATGGAAAATAATATAGAAACAAAATACAATAAACTAATAGTAGTTTTATCAATAGCTATTCCAGCGGTAGTTGCGCTACTTTTTGGGGTTAATTTAAAAAGAATGGGCTTTGATGTAGAACCATTGTCTTTTTTGCCGCCTATTTATGCAACAATTAATGGTTTAACTGCAGTAATTTTAGTTGCAGCAGTTATAGCTATAAAAAACGGAAAAAGAAGTTTACATGAAAACTTAATGAAGTTTGCTATTGCTTGTTCGGTAGCGTTTTTAGCAATGTATGTTGCCTATCACATGACATCAGATTCTACAAAATTTGGTGGAGAAGGTGTAATTAAATACATATATTATTTTATTTTAATCACTCACATTGTGTTGTCAGTTATTATTATTCCGTTGGTTTTAACTACTTATGTAAAAGCATGGTCGCAACAATTTGATAAACATAAAAAAATTGCAAAAATCACCTTTCCAATATGGTTATATGTTGCAGTTACGGGTGTAATAGTTTATTTAATGATATCACCTTATTATGCAAGTTAAAGTTAATAAGGGAAAAGCGAAAAGGGAAAAGCGAAAAGTTTTACAGATAGTTGTTTTTACTATTGCCTATTGCCTATTGCCTATTGCCTCAAAAGCACAATGTGCCATGTGTCGTGCCGCTCTTGAAAGCGAAGATGGCGGTGTAAAAGCTGAAGCAGTTAATGATGGTATAGTTTATTTAATGGCAATACCTTACATTTTAGTAGGCGTTTTAGGCTATGCAATTTACAAAATGCGATATGGTAAGAAGAAGTAAGGAGTTTTTTTAGCTAAATTTGTTAAACTCATCTCTATCTTCAATTTATCAATAGTGAATTTGTTATTTCTAACTTAATCTACTCCATACCATCAATTTTAATATTCATTTTTCCAGAAGTAGTTATAAATGCGATAATGGCTTTATCTGTTAATTCCACTTTTTCAAATTCAAAATCGTTTAGGGTGCCATTTACAAAAACACCTTTCATTGGCGAATAATTATTCAAATAAGGTTTCATGTTTTGCTTTCCTTCTTCAAGATTTCCTTTGATAGAATAGCGACAGTTTTCTTGTATTTTCTTCAATATTGTGCCTTGCATTAGCCAGTTTGCCGATTTCATTAAAATACTTTTGGTATTCAAAACATAATCCATTTGGTCAAAATATATTTCTTTTGTAATTGGATTATAATTTGGAATTCCTACTAAATAAATAGTGCCATTAATACTTCCTAAAACATCTAAAGCAATAATCATTTTACCATCTTTTTGCCATAAATCTACTTTTTGAACTACTATTTTTCTACTTCCTGAAGCAAATTCTTGACCTTGAAAATTTTTGGTTACAATTTTACTAGCACTTTCATAGGTTGATACCGCAACAACAGAAGCTGTTGTGTTATCAGGAATTGAAGCAACTGGTTTTAATACAATTTTAGAAGCATCAAATCCGTTTTTGGGTTGTTGTCCTACCATGGTTTGCATATTGCACTTCAATCCCATGTTCATTGTGATTTTTGATTTTGCAAGTTTGGCTTCGGTTACATATAATTCCATAGGCACCATTTTGAACCAAGTTTCATATTGTTCACTGGTTAAAAAAGGTGTGCTTAGTTTTTCTAAAACTGATAAAACATGCGGTTTAAAATCACAACTTTCATCAATAGCTTTGTCAATTTTTTTAGCAATTTTAGTTTTAAAAATGCTTAAAGTTGGATTGATTATATAGGTGATTGGAACATTTTTTCCGGCTAACAATATGCTTGGGCTTTCACTCCATTCGAAATCCTCTAATTTGGAATTAGTGGTTAATTTCCAATTGGTTAAGTGTGTTTTGCTGTTTAAAGTAATGGTTCCGTTTAAATTAATTTCTCGAGTATCATTTAGTCCTAAAAAATCAGTTCCGTACTTGAATTTTGCCCAAATTTTTAATGGAATTACCGAAACAATATTTCCGTCTTTTTCAGTTAATTTGATAGGTGCTGTTTTCCATATTTTCATTTCGGTTTTGTCATCATTCAAAATGGAATCATTGTAGATTAATCCGTTTAAATTTTTATTCAACTGGTGCTCAATTTCATTTAACGTTATCTCTACGGGCATAGCTACAAACGAAGTTTTATTTTTGTAAACAACGGGAGTATCGTTTGAAGGAGCTGGTTTTAAAGCTTCAATTTTTTTAGTAGTTCCACAAGAGATTAATACTAAAAAGGTAGTGCAAATTAGCGTTAAGGCAACAAATATTTTCATTACTGATGGTATAAATTCAATTTTTTCGATGTAAATGTAAAATTTTAATTGATATCTGTAACAAAATTATAAAAATGAGGTCTTATAAGAAATGAGAATTAAAGTGCGTAAAATGATATCAAAAAAAATAGTGCTATTACTACTTTTTGTAGGCTTTCAATTGGCTGCCCAAGATAAAAAATGGACGTTGGAAGAATGTGTAGATTATGCCATAAAAAACAATATTTCCATCAAACAATCTGAGTTAGATTTGAAAACATCTGACGTTGAAAAAATGGAAGCCATTGGAGGATTTTTACCTACTTTGAGTGCTAATGCAAATTATAGTGTAAATACTGGAGCAAGTATTAATCCTGTTACAAATCAGTTCCAAAACGAAACTTTTAAATCTTTTTCTGCTGGAGCCAATTCAAATATCACTTTGTTTAATGGTTTGGCTAACTGGAAAACATTACAGCGAACCAAGTTAAATAAAATAGCAAATTCATATCGTTTGGATAAAATGAAAGATGATATTGCGCTTTCGGTTGCTAATTCATATTTACAAATTTTGTTCAATAAAGAACAATTGAAGGTACAAAAAAATCAAAATCTGATTACAAAAGAGAATATCAAAAGAACACAAGATCTAATTGAAGCAGGTTCTGTTCCAGCTGGTGATATATATGAACTGCAAGCAACCGATGCTTCACAACAACAACAAATTATTAGTACTGAAAATGCTTTGTTGATTTCAAAAATTGCTTTGTGTCAAACATTGTTAATTGAAGAGTATGCAACATTTGATATTTCTGATGAAGCCATTGATTTGCCACTTTCAAATGTGAGTAATGAAACACAAGAAGCTATTTTGGCAAAAGCAAAAGAATCGGTTAAAGATGTGAAAATAGCTATGTCAAATGTTGATTTGGCTAAAAAAGATTTGGCTATTTCTCGTTCTTCTTATTTACCTACTTTAACTGGTTTCGTAGGATACAACACGCGTTGGTCAGAAAGCACTCCATTTAATTTTGTTGATCAATTGTCTTTATTTGATGGAACTGCTATTGGATTGCAATTGAATGTTCCTATTTTAAACGGATTAGCTACAAGAGGAAGAGTTCAACGAGCAAAAATTAGCCAAGAAAGAGCCGAATTTCAATTAAAACAAGCGGAATTAGATTTAGAGCGTAATGTATATCAAGCTTATAATGATGTAATCAATGCAAGAAAATCTTTTGAATCGGCCCAAAAATCATTAGATGCAAGAAAATTAGCTTTTGATTTTTCTAAAGAAAGATATGAAGTAGGTTTACTTAATGCGTTCGATTTTTCTCAAGCAACAATTGCATTAGAAAATGCACAATCTGAAGTTCTAAGAACAAAATATGATTACATTTTTAGAACTAAAATATTAGAATTCTATTTTGGAATTCCATTAATAAAAAAGCAATAATAAAAAATTAAATAAATAGTCATGTCAAAGAAAACCATATTCATTTTATTAGGAAGTGCTATTGGATTAATCCTGTTATTAGTTGGACTTAAAAAAGGAGGCATTATTGATAATAATGATGATTCAAAAATTGTCGAATTGTCAAAAGTTGCACAAACTACTATAGTTGAAACGGTTTCGGCTACTGGAAAAATTCAACCTGAAATTGAGGTAAAAATTTCATCGGAAGTTTCAGGTGAAGTAATTGCATTACCTGTAAAAGAAGGGCAACAAGTTAAAAAAGGAGATTTATTAGTTCGCATCAATCCTGATTTATATGAATCTGGTGTTAATCGTTCAGTAGCTTCTATGTCTACTACGAAAGCAGGTTTAAGTCAGGCAGATGCTCAGGTAAAAGAAGCCAAAGCAAACTATGATAGAAACAAAAGATTATTTGAAAAAGGAATTATTTCAAAATCTGAATGGGATAAAGTGGTTTCTTCTTATGAGGTAGCCGTTGCTAATAAGCAATCTGCATATTATCAAGTGCAAAGTGCATCTGCAACTGTAACTGAAGCTAAAGATAACTTAGGTAGAACTACTATTTATGCGCCAGCAGACGGAACTATTTCGTTGTTAAATATAGAATTAGGTGAACGAGTTTTAGGAACTCAACAAATGACAGGAACAGAAATTCTTAGAATCGCCAACTTAAACAATATGGAAGTTGAAGTAGATGTGAATGAAAATGATATTGTGAAAATAAACATTGGAGATTCTGCAAATATAGAAGTTGACGCTTATTTGAAAAGAGAATTTAAAGGAATCGTTACAAGTATTTCAAATTCGGCGAGTACAGCTTTAACCGCAGACCAGGTAACTAATTTTAAAGTAAAAGTTAGAATATTAAAAGAATCTTATCAGGATTTGCTAGCAGGTAAACCAGAAAACTATTCCCCATTTAGACCTGGAATGACTGCTACAGTAGATATTATTACAAAACGTAAAGAAAATATTGTAGCCGTGCCAATTAGTGCTGTTGTAATTAAAGATGATACCACTTCAGTAAAAAAAGATATTGTTGCAGAACTAGAGAAAGAAGAGCAAGAGAAAAAAGGGACTGCACCAAAAAGCGATAAAAAATATGAATGTGTATTTGTAAAAGTGGGTGACAAAGCAAAATTACGTGTAGTAAAAACAGGTATTCAAGATGATAGTAATATAGAAATTATATCTGGTTTAAAACCTGGTGAGGAAATTATCATCGGGCCTTATACAACGGTTTCTAAAGATTTAGTGTCAAATGATAAAGTAAGAGTTGAGTCTGATAAGGATAAAAAAGACAAAACTGAAGCAAAAGAATAAAATTTTGATTATATTTGAGTTAGATAAGGCGCTAGAAATAGCGTCTTATTTTTTTTAGAGCGGATTCCTTAGTAACTTTGTAATTCAAAAATCAATTATGTCGCTTATTTTAAATTTAGAAACCGCTACAAAAAATTGTTCAGTAGCTTTAGCAAAAAACGGAAAAACCATTGCTTGTAAAGAAATTGCGGCTCAAAATTTTTCTCATGCCGAAAAGTTGCACGTTTTTATTGCAGAAATTTTAAATGAATACAACATCAAGTTTTCTGATTTAAACGCTGTTGCTGTAAGCCAAGGTCCTGGTTCTTATACTGGTTTGCGAATTGGAATATCTTCGGCAAAAGGATTTTGTTATGCTTTGAATGTCCCATTAATAGCAATAGATACTTTACAACTTTTAGCTAAACAAGTTGAAATAGAAAACGGCATTATTCTTCCAATGATTGATGCTAGAAGAATGGAGGTTTTTTCCGCTTTTTTTGATAAAAATCACAAACAAATTAGAGCTACACAGGCTGAAATAATTGACGAAACCTCATATCGAGAGATTACAGAAACAATTCATTTAGTAGGTGACGGAATCGAAAAGTTTAAAAATACATTAATCGATGAAAAATTTGTATTTCATAGTTCAAAAGTATTTCCTTCGGCTAACGAAATGAGTGCTTTATCCTTTGAAAAATTTCAAAAAAAGGAATTTGTTGATGTAGCTTATTTTGAACCTTTTTATCTAAAAGATTTTGTTTTAATTAAATAATTAAAGTTTTACAATAGCTTTGCTGAACTCTAAAATATCTGAACTTACTTTTGAGAAATCAGTATTATTTGTCCAAACTTTTACAACAAAAACAATTGTAGTTTCTGATAATTCATTCACTAACACTTCAGGTTTTGGTTCTTGTAAAATGAGTTCATGAGTAGATGCAAAATTTAAGATATTTGATTTAATTTCTGAAAAATTAGACTGGTAACTTGTTTTTAATATCAAATCAGCTCTTCTAATTCCTAATTGTGAATAGTTTTTAATTTTTCCATTCGATAAAATCCCATTTGGAATATAAATCACTTGATTGGTTGCAGTGATTAATTTAGTTGAAAATATCAGAATTTCTGCTACTTTTCCTGTTTCGCCATGCGCTTCAATCGTATCCCCAAGTTTGAAAGGCTTGAATAATATGATTAAAATTCCTCCAGCAAAATTTGACAATGAACCTTGTAATGATAAACCTACTGCTAATCCAGCTGCTCCTAAAATAGCAACAAATGAAGAGGTTTCTATCCCAAGTTTTGATATGACAGTAACAAATAAAAGAATGCGAAGTGTCCAAAAAATTAGATTTCCAATAAAATTAGAAAGTGTTAATTCTACATTTCGCTTTATCATTAATTTTTTAGCGGTTCTAGTAATAAAACTTGTAGCCCATAGTCCAACTAAAAGAATAATAACCGCCACGACAAATTTTGGAGAATATTCTAGAACTAATTTTTTAACGGTTTCAAAATAATTTTGAATTTCTATTGCTGTCATGATTTGATTTTTGATTGAATTACTTCAAAAGAAGTTTCGGGTTGTAAACAACTTTTCTTTTCACAAAGGTAAAACAAGGTTTCATTTACTACAAATCGATGTGCTAAAAATGGTATTGAACTATTTCTACTGTTTCCGGCAATAATTATGTTTGGAAGATATTCTTTGTTTACTTTTTGTAATTCTTGTTGAGCTTTTTCGCCACAAATAGCCAATTCTTTTCCTCTATTTTTTGTTAACCATAATTTCATCCAGTTAGAATAAGCTGATGCATAATCAATTTTTACAGTTATATGATGTAGCATTTGGTTGACTAATTTTTCGTAGTAGGAGTTATGGTACAATATGCTTAAAACATACAAATTGTTTGCCATAACAGAATTTGCAGCAGGGATAACATTATCTTCTACTTCAAAATGTGGAGCGATTAATTGGGAATCATTCCTTGAGTTAAAAGCAAAAAAATGTTGGTTTTCATCATAAAATTGTTCCAAACAATAATCGGTTAATTGTTTTGCATTTTGAAGATATTCTTCATTAAACGTTACTTGATATAATCGGATGAAAGCATCAATAGTAAAAGCATAATCTTCTAAAAAGCCTTCAATTTTTGCAGTTTCATTTTTGTAAGAATGAAGTAAATTGCCTTCTGGTGTCCAAAGTTTTTGGGTGATAAAAAGTGCATTTTTTTCAGCTATAGCTAAATAATCTATATTTCCTAAGGCGCTGTAAGCATCCGTGTAACCTTTGAGCATCATAGCATTCCATGAAGTTAGGCATTTGTCATCTAATCTTGGTTTTTGTCTCTTGTTTCGGACTTGATAAAGTAGATTTTCCCAACCTTGTTTTTTTGCTATCAATTCTTCTAGGGAAAGGTTATTTTTAGTGGCAATTTCTGTCAAACTTTCTTTTTGTATTAAGACATAATTTTCGTGTTCCCAATGACCAAAAGAATTGAGGTTAAATACTTCAGCAAACAAATAATAATCTTCCTTAAGGATAAATTCTAATTCGTTTTTTTTCCATACATAAAATGCGCCTTCTTCTAATTCTTGATTTTCGGTTAAGCTATCAGCATCAAGCGAGGCATAAAATCCTCCAGATTTATCCGTTAATTCATTTGAAATAAATTGCAAAGTTTTTTCAATAATAGACTTGTATAATGGGTTTTGTGAGCGTTTATAGGCATCAGCATAAACTGAAATTAATTGACCATTATCATACAGCATTTTTTCAAAATGAGGAACATGCCATTTTATGTCAACCGAATAACGTGAGAAACCACCGTCAACGGTGTCAAATAGTCCTCCATAGGCCATTTTAGTTAGAGTTAAATCAACATGATTTAAAACGAAATCATTTTGAAAAACATAGCCATAATATTGAAGGAACTCAAGATTGTTTGGCATCATAAATTTTGGAGCTCTTGCGTATCCGCCATATTCTAAATCAAAACTTTTTTGCCATTTTTCAACTAAAAAATGAATATTTTCAAACGGAAATTCATCGGTGTGTTTATTTTGTTCAACTATTCCTAGAATATTCAAGCCTTCGTGTAATTTTTCGGCATATTCGATAACTTTTTTACTGTGATTTTGATACATATCAGCAAGTTGTTCTAAAGTATCAATCCAATTTTCTTTTTTTACGTATGTTGCTCCCCAAACGGGTCTTCCATCGGGTAAACAAACAACATTCAATGGCCAACCTCCTTGTCCTGTCATTATTTGTAAAGCTTTCATATAAATGGCATCCACATCTGGTCGCTCTTCTTTGTCAACTTTAATAGCTATATAATTGTTATTCATGACTGCTGCTACCTCATTATTTTCAAAACTTTCATGTTCCATAACATGACACCAATGACAAGCAGCATAGCCAATACTTATAATGATTAGTTTGTTCTCATTTTTTGCTGTTGCCAATGTGCTATTGTTCCATGCTTTCCAAAAAATTGGATTTTGAGCATGCTGTAATAAGTAAGGACTTGATTCTAGATGTAGTTCATTCATAAAAAAAGCGTTCATTGTTAGAACGCTTAAAGGTAAAATATTTTTAAATAGGTTTGGAGTTTATCCATTAATTGCTTCAACTTTTATATCTTGATCTTTTAACATATCTTTTAACATGTTCTCGATACCATTTTTTAAAGTGAAGGTTGATGAAGGACAACCGCTGCAAGCTCCTTGTAATACAACTTTTACTCTTTTTTCGGTGGGGTCAAAGGATTCGAACATGATGTTTCCGCCGTCACTTTGAACAGCAGGTTTAACGTATTCTTCGATGATATTGATAATTTGTTGTGAAGTAACGTCTAAGTTTTCAAAATAACTTTCTTGTTGTTTTTGATGATTGTCGGTTTTTATAATAGCGTTTTCATCAATCACAGTTCCTCCATTCTCAATATATTCTTTAATGAAAGTTCTTAATTCCAAAGTTATTTCATCCCATTCTGTTACTGCAAATTTGGTTACGGAAATATAATTTTCATCAATAAAAATTTCTTTTACAAAAGGAAATTTGAATAATTCTTTAGCAAGTGGAGATGCTGCTGTTTCGTCTATGTTTTTAAATTCAACCGCAGTCTTGGTCATTAATTTGTTAGAAGCAAATTTTAAAACAGAAGGATTAGGCGTAGTTTCAGCATAAATAGTAACAGGAATTTTTTTATTCTTGTTTTCATTAATTTTTAATATTTCTCCACCATTTTCAATGAATCCATTAATTTGGTTTGCCAAATCATCTTGAACGTCTTCCCATTCTACAATTGAAAATTTTTCAATGGCAATAAAATTAGCTGAAATATAAACCGTTTTTACAAAAGGCAAGAAAAATAATTGCTTGGCTAATGGTGATTGTTGAGTTTCATCAATATTTTTAAATTCAAAATTTTCAGTTCTGATAATGAACTCATCTAATTCAAATTTAACAATTGAAGGGTTATTTGTTATTTTTATCGATATTACGCGCATTTTGACTATGTTTTTGCAAAGATAAGAACAAAATTCTATCAAATGTTTATATTTGTTTTTTTAAAATAAAATTAACTTTAGGTTAAAAAAACGACAAACAACTATACAATGAAAAAACTTTACTCATTCTTTTTGTTTATAACTGCCATCGGTTTCTCTCAGCCGATTGTTGTTAACACAACAACTCACACTGTACCGCAATTGGTTGAGGATGTATTGATTGACTCTCCT
Organism: Flavobacterium sp.; assembly: GCF_035299005.1. Taxonomy (GTDB): domain Bacteria; phylum Bacteroidota; class Bacteroidia; order Flavobacteriales; family Flavobacteriaceae; genus Flavobacterium. The sequence goes on along the minus strand of NZ_DATGXL010000014.1, from coordinate 1,646 downwards.
TGTGCGTTAGTGAGCAACATATCATGGAGTTCTGGAGCAACATTAGGAACAAGAACAGGGATTGGATATTTTACCAATACAAATCCCAATTTTCCTATAAGCGCAGGGGTTGTTATGAATACTGGTGCTTTAACAAATGTACCAGGTCCTAATACTACAACGTTAAGTGATGGTTCTTGGCCAGGAGATAATCAATTGTTCAATTATATTCAGGCTTTAGGAATTGATCCAGGGTTGACAGATTATAATGACGCTACTATTATTGAGTTTGATTTTATGCCGTTGACAGACCAAATGTCATTTAATTTCTTATTTGCATCAGAAGAATATGGTACTTTTCAATGTAATTATTCTGATGCTTTTGCTTTTTTTTTAACAGATGTTACAACTGGAACAGTAACTAATTTGGCCTTAGTGCCGGGGACTTCAACTCCAGTTTCTGTAATTACTGTTAGAGATAATGCAAATAATGCAGGTTGTTCTTCAGAGAATATTGCTTATTTTGGAGAATTTAATGGAGGGGCTAATGCAGCTGGAGCTGCGATTAATTTTAATGGACAAACTGTTTTAATGACAGCCGCTTCAACGGTTACACCTAATAACCCATATCATATAAAATTAGTTATTGCAGATAGAAATGATAGTGCTTACAACTCTGCGGTTTTTATTGAGGCCGGAAGTTTCAATGTTGGGGTAGCTGATTTATCTTATCCAGTAGGTATTGGAGTTGAAACTGATGATATGACTGAGGCTAATGGTTTGGCAATGTGTCCTGGTGATACAAGATTATTAGATTCTAATTTAGACCCAGCGGATTATAATTTTATATGGACATTAGATACAAATGTTATTGTTGGAGCTACAGGGTCGACATTGTTAGTGTCTCAACCTGGTACATATTGTTTGCAAGCAAGTAATATTTCTGGAGCTTCATGTACACAAAGCGATTGTATTGTTGTTGAATATTTACCAGGTATTACTATAAATCAAAATCCACCAGATTTATATAGTTGTACTTATAACTTTAATTTGGCAGATAATAATTTGTCTGTGCTAGGATCATTAAGTCCTTCGGATTATGATGTATTGTTTTATCTAACAGCTCAAGATGCAATTGATAATATAAATCAGATCTCTGCAAACTTTACTGCAACTCAAATTGTTACAACTATTTATGTTCGAGTAGAAAATTTTGCAATTCCTTGCCCTGCTTTTACTCAGTTTGATGTTATTGTAAATTCTGCACTACCAACAGCAACTATTTCTGGTACAGCTACAATCCCGTCTGGAACAACTACAGTAATAACTTTTACTGGAACACCAAATGCAGTTGTGACATATAATGTAGACGGTGGACCAAATCAGACGATAACATTAGATGCATCTGGAAATGCAAGTATAACTACTCCAGCATTAACAGCTAATTCTACATATAATTTAGTAAGTGTAAATAGTGGGTGTGTTGTTACTCTTTCGGGTAGCGCAGTAGTAACTGTTTTTACAGGTCCCACTGCTTCAGTAACAGCAAATACAATTTGTTCAGGCAATACAGGAACTGTTACTTTTACAGGAACACCAAATGCAGTTGTGACGTATACAGTTGATGGTGGAGCAAATCAAACAATAACATTAGATGCTGCAGGACA
>NZ_DATGXL010000013.1:0-202814 GCF_035299005.1 Flavobacterium sp. | reverse complement strand
GTTTCTAAATTAACCGCTACAAATCAAGCGTTACTTGTGAAAACTACATTAACTAATGGTCAGACTATCACTAAGAAAGTAGCGTATTAATAATTTATTGAAAACGCTTAACAAAGAATCCCAGTTTATACTGGGATTCTTTGTTTTTATGAAATAAAGTAAAATTAATTAAGACTTTTTGATATATTTGTTTTCCCCAAATTACTACATTATGAAAAAAAAATTACTTAGAGTAAGCCTTTTCCTCTTAGCTACTATGGCTACAGGTTATTTTTTAGCTACAAAGTTTGAAGAAAAAGAAATTATTAATAATAATGTTATTTCTTTTGACACTCAAGAAAAACAAACTGAAAGCCCTGAATTAAAAAGTAAATCCAAAAGTTTAGTTGTTCACTCTATTAAAAAAGAGCACAATGTTGTTTCATTAGAGAAAAATATTGTAAATCAAACTTCTCAAACATATTCTGAAAAGGAGTTAGATTCTATTGAAAAACTAAGAGAGAAATACCATCAATTAGTTAATTATCATCCGTATAGAAAAAAAATGCGTTTGCCAAAAGCAGAACGTAAAGCTTTAGGGTTACCTCCAAATGCATATAATGAACAAGAATGGTTATATACGGCAGACCCAAATTTAGGGCGCCCAACACCAGAAGTTACATTAAATTTACAAAAAGAATTAAATCAACAGCTAGAATCAGGACGTGTTCCAGGAGACGGCATGGATAATCAATGGGTTGAACGAGGTCCTAATAACGTTGGAGGGAGAACTAGAGTAGTTATGTTTGCCCCTGGGAGTACTACAAAAGTTTTTGCAGGAGCTGTTAGTGGTGGATTATGGGTTAATAATGACATAACCAGCGCTGCCGGAAGTTGGTCTCAAGTTTCAGGAGTACCAAGCAATATGGCCGTAACTTGTATGACTGTAGATCCGCAAAATTCTAATATTATGTATATTGGAACTGGAGAAGTATATACTTGGGGTGCTGTCAATGGTAATGGAGTATACAAATCTATTGATGGTGGTCTTACATGGAAACTTATCTTTACGGGTTCATCAACTGTTGTTGGTGATATGATTGCTTATATTCAAGATATAATAGCGTGGAGAAATCCAACCACAGGGTTAACGGAAATTTATTTTGGAGCTGATGCTATGGCATATACTGAAGAAATTACGTCAGCTTCAGGAGGAGCTGGTTATTCTTATTTAGGATCAAACACAGTTGGGCTTTACAAAAGTACAGATGGGGTTAATTTTGTCAGACAAACGAATGCTTCTTTGTATAGTACAGCAGGAACAAAGTTTGTGGCTCCAAATAGTTTTACTATTGATTTTGCTGGAAATTTATTCATGGGTTCGAAGTATAGTTATGCAACAGGTGAAGGAGGAGGAAGAATTTATAAATGTACAACAGGATCTGATTGGACTTTAGTTCGTAATTTTTCCACAACAGCGACAGACGGAGGTAGAGTACAACTAGTGGCATCTAAGACTACTGCAAACAGAATGTTTGCATTATGTGAAAATAACGGAACAGGATTGCCTTTTATAAGAAGGTCAACAGATGGTTTTGCAACCGTAAATACAACAATAGCTTTGCCAATAAGCACAGGTAATCAACCACCAGCAGCCTCAGATTTTACTCGAGGACAAGCTTTTTATGATTTAATGATTGGTATGAATCCAACAAATGATAATGAAGTATATGTTGGGGGTATTGAAATTTTTAGAACAACAACAGCTTTTACTGCCACGGCAGCTTCAATGTGGACTCAGCTAACAGATTGGACAGGAAATAACGGTTCGTTAGATGGAGTTCATTCAGATCATCATGTAATGACGTTCTGCCCAACGCAAACATCTAGGGTTGTTTTTGGGTGTGATGGAGGAGTTTATTATTCAAATGATTCAGGAACTACGATAGGTGTTAGAAACAACAATTATAATGTAACACAAGTATATAAAGCAGATATTAATACCGCATCAACATCTGTAAACAGGTTCATAGGTGGATTACAAGATAATGGGTCACAGTATGTTTCAAATGCTGGGGCAGGAACAAATGCTACAACTGATTTGTTTGGTGGTGATGGTTGTTGGGAATTTATTGAAGATACTGATGCATATGTAATTGCTTCTTATGTATATAATTATTATTCTAGATATAATATTAATGGTGGATGGTCTTATGATATTGCATCTAATCAAAATGACGGCGATTTTGTTAATGAATGTGGTTTAGATAGTGCAAATGATAGACTATATGCTAATGGCACAACAGCAACACCTACCTACCAAATCTATAAATACGATTTAGGTGCAAGTAGCGCAACAAGAAGAATACTTACAAATGCGCTTTTAAACGATATTCCAACTTTTTTCAAACCAATGCCAACCACAACAACATCTGTTTTAGTTGGTCTTGCAAATGGAAGATTGTTACGTTTAAACAATGCTGCACTTGCAACTACTACAGCTACAATTAATGCAATAACATGGTCAAATATTGCAGACCCTTCTTGGACAGGAGCTATTTCAGATATTCGTTTTGGAAATACTGAAAACGATATTTTTGTCACATTTCATAATTATGGCGTACCGAGTATTTGGTATTCTTCAAATGGAGGAACTTCTTGGCAAAATAAAGAAGGAGATCTTCCAAATCTACCGGTTAAATGTATCTTACAAAACCCTAATGCTACTGATGAAGTAATTATTGGAACAGAATTAGGTGTTTGGTATACAATGAACTTTAGTGCAGCTTCACCAAATTGGAGACGTTCAAATGACGGAATGAAAGATGTTAAAGTTCTTAATTTTGAATATAGAGCTCTTGATAATACAATTGTTGCTGGAACATATGGTAGAGGAATTTGGACAGGTCAATTTTGGCAATGCGGAACAACTACAACTACATGGAATGGTTCTGCGTGGAGCAATGGGGTACCAACAAGTAAGGTTGCGGTTACTTTTGCAGGAAACTATTCTTCAACCACCAATTTAGATGCTTGTTCAGTTACAGTTAATACAGGAGTAAATGTTGTATTTAATTCTGGGCATACGTTAAGAGTAGGTGAAAATGTTACTGTAATTGGTACTGGTACTTTAACATTTAACAACGGCGCAGCTTTAATTCAGCATACAAAACATGCTGTTAATTCTGGAAATATAGTTGTAAAACGAAATTCAGCACCAATGATTCGTCAAGATTATACGGCATGGTCTTCACCTGTTGCAGGTCAAAATTTATTGGCTTTTTCGCCAAATACTATTGCAACTCGTTTTTATGAATATTTGTATACAGGAACAACAACACCAACGGCTTATCAATCCGTAGCGCCTTCTACAAATAGTTTTACTACAGCTAAAGGATACATGATTAGAGTTGATAATACATGGTCAAGTGTAACGCCTACGGTTTTTAACGGACAATTTATCGGAGTTCCTAATAATGGAAGTTTGACTTATTCAGTTGGACTAGGTTATAATTTATTAGGAAACCCATACGCGTCTCCTATTAGTGCTTATAGATTTTTAATTCAAAATCCAAAAGTAGAAACATTGTATTATTGGACGCACACAGTTCCTGCAAGCGGCGGAACATATCCTCAAAACAACTATGCTTCATATACTACTTTGGGTGGAACGGCTTCTGCGGCAGGAGGTGCAATTCCAAATGATAAAATTCAAATTGGGCAAGGATTTTTCATACAAGCAAATACAGCACACACAGTTACTTTTGAAAATGAATTACGCGAAGATGCCAGTACAACAACTCAATTTTTTAGAAGCAATGAAGCAGTATTTGAAGCTTCTGAAAAACATAGAATATGGTTAAATCTTAATGATAATTCTGAAAAATATAATCAAATTTTAGTTGGATATTTACCAAATGGAACTAATGGTTTTGATAGATTAATTGACGGAAAAACATTAGATACTTCAAAGACAACATTATACAGTTTAATTGATGGAAACCAAGAATATGTTATTCAAGGAAAAGGGAATTTCTCAGAAAATGACACAATAAAAATAGGTTTAAAAGTTGTTACACCGAGCAGCTTTGAAATCAGTATTGAGCAATTTGACGGATTATTTGCAAATCAAGCGATTTATTTAAGAGATAATTATACGAATGCTATTCATGATTTGAAAGAAGGTGCTTATTACTTTTTGTCTCAAGCAGGAACATTCAATGATAGATTTGAGTTGGTGTATAAAAAACCATCTAATCAAGAAGAAATAATTATAGAGAACACAATTTTAGTTTATGCTAATAGTGGTGTTGTAAATTTAAATTCTTCTGTTGAAAAAATAAGTTCAGTTGCAATTTATGATGTTCTTGGAAAAGAAATTTTTGCAAAAGCAGATATCAATAATAATGAATTTAAAGTTCAAAATCTTGCTATTCAAAACCAATCGTTAATTGTGAAATTAACATTGGAAAACGGAAAACAAGTAACCAAAAAGATAATTTTTTAAGAAAAAATTTTTTTACCAAAAGCCCAGTCAAATTATGATTGGGCTTTTTTATTTGATGAAATCTAAACATTTTTTGTATTTTTGAAATTATTCAATAAACACAATGGAAAATATAAAGCAATACGTTCAAGCTAATAAAGAACGTTTTATTAATGAGTTAATCGATTTATTAAAAATACCATCAGTTAGTGCAGATAGTGCTTACGCGCATGACGTAGTTTCAACGGCTGAAGCAGTAAAAGCTAGTTTGGAAAAAGCCGGTTGCGATTTCGTAGAGTTGTGCGAAACACCAGGCTATCCAATTGTTTATGGTGAAAAAATAATTGATAAAAATTTACCAACTGTACTAGTTTATGGTCATTATGATGTGCAACCACCAGACCCAATGGAATTATGGACCTCACCACCTTTTGAACCGGTAATTAAAACTACAGAAATTCATCCTGAAGGAGCAATTTTTGCGCGTGGAGCATGCGATGATAAAGGGCAAATGTATATGCATGTAAAAGCTTTTGAATACATGATTCAGAACAATTGCTTGCCATGTAACGTTAAATTCATGATTGAAGGAGAAGAAGAAGTGGGTTCAAAAAGTTTAGGTTGGTTTGTAGAACGCAATCAAGAAAAACTTGCAAACGACGTAATTTTGATTTCCGATACAGGAATGATTTCAAATCAACAGCCTTCAATCACAACTGGTCTTCGAGGGTTAAGCTATGTAGAAGTTGAGGTAACTGGTCCAAATAGAGATTTACATTCAGGATTATATGGAGGTGCTGTTGCTAATCCAATTAATGTGTTGACTAAAATGATTGCTTCGCTTCACGATGAAAATAATCACATTACGATACCTGGTTTTTATGATAAAGTTGAAGAACTTTCGACAGAAGAAAGAGCTGAAATGGCAAAAGCACCATTTTCGTTAGAAAACTATAAAAAAGCTTTAGATATAGAGGATATTTATGGTGAAACTGGTTATGTAACTAATGAAAGAAATTCTATTCGTCCAACATTAGATGTAAATGGAATTTGGGGAGGTTATACTGGAGAGGGTGCAAAAACAGTTATTGCAAGTAAAGCTTATGCAAAAATTTCAATGCGTTTAGTGCCAAATCAAGATTGGGAAGAAATTACAGAATTGTTTAAAAAGCATTTTGAAAATATTGCGCCAAAAGCAGTAAAAGTAAAAGTTACGCCTCACCATGGAGGTCAAGGATATGTAACCCCAATCGATAGCGTGGGCTATAGGGCTGCAAATAAAGCTTATACAGAAACATTTGGAGTGCCAGCAATTCCAGTTCGTTCAGGAGGGAGCATTCCTATCGTAGCTTTGTTTGAAAAAGAATTAAAATCCAAAACAATATTAATGGGATTTGGTTTAGATAGCGATGCAATTCACTCGCCAAATGAACACTTTGGAGTTTTCAATTATTTAAAAGGAATTGAAACGATTCCATTATTCTATAAATATTTTGTAGAAATGAACAAATAGTAAAAAAGGTTGTCAAAATTAACTGACAACCTTTTTTTATGATTATTTTTTGCTTGAAGCTTCTAAATTTCTTTCAATTTCATGTCCTGGTCTAGACCATTTTGGCTTTTCCCCTAACGACTCATATTTTGAATCGGCAGCTTCAACAGTTTTTGGTTGCATTATTTTAATAAATGGTTTTTGCGGTTGCAATCCAAGTGTTTCAAACATTTTCATATCTTCGTTTACATCAGGATTTGGAGTAGTTAATAATTTATCACCTGCAAAAATAGAATTAGCACCTACAAAGAAACACATTGCTTGGCCTTCTCTACTCATTTCGGTTCTTCCTGCCGATAATCGAACTTGTGTTTCGGGCATAATAATTCTTGTAGTGGCAACCATTCGGATCATTTCCCAAATCTCAACTGGTTTTTCGTTTTCCATTGGTGTTCCTTCTACTGCTACTAAAGCGTTAATGGGTACCGATTCAGGTTGAGGATTTAAGGTGGATAAAGCAACTAGCATTCCTGCTCTATCTTCAATACTTTCACCCATTCCTATAATTCCACCACTACAAACGGTGACATTGGTTTTACGAACGTTGTCAATTGTTTTTAAACGGTCTTCAAAACCTCGTGTTGAAATTACTTCTTTGTAGTAATCTTCGGAAGTGTCTAAATTATGATTATAGGCATATAAACCAGCTTCTGCCAATCGAGCGGCTTGATTTTCTGTAAGCATTCCAAGTGTACAACAAACCTCCATATCTAGCTTGTTAATTGTGCGAACCATTTCTAATACTTGGTCAAATTCAGGGCCATCTTTTACGTTTCTCCATGCTGCACCCATACAAACTCTTGATGAACCTGAAGATTTTGCTCTTAATGCTTGTGCTTTTACTTGTTGTACAGACATTAAATCATTTCCTTCTATATCTGTGTGATAACGAGCAGCTTGTGGACAATAGCCACAATCTTCTGGACATCCTCCAGTTTTGATGGATAATAAAGTTGATACTTGAACAACATTAGGGTCGTGATGTTCTCTGTGAATAGTTGCAGCCTCAAACATTAAATCCATTAATGGTTTATTGTAAATGGCAATTATTTCTTCTTTTGTCCAGTTATGTTTAGTAATACTCATGGGGTCATTTTATTAAGCCTCAAAAGTAAATAATTACTTTGGAAATAAAAACAACAATTAGTAATTTAGAGAGGTTGTAAAATTATCCATTCGTTATGAAAGAAATAATCCCATTTTGCTTTTGTGAAATCTTGTTTTGGGTCGATTAAGGTTTTGTATTCACCTCTGTTAATACTGTTTTTGCAATCTATATAAATGCTAATATTTTTGTAGGCATACTCTTTTTTTATACGCTGACAATATTGCCAAATAAAATCTGGTTTTGTCGCTAGATTTTTTGCTTGATAGGGTGTTAAATCTTTATTATAATTATAAATAAAAACTTCGTTAGTGTTGTTGTCTTTTATTTTAATATTTATATAGCCTGAACGTTCTCTAAGCATCATGCGCCAACTCAATCGATGGCCTTCCTCGGTCCATAACACATCCCCTTTGATTAAATAATGTCTTAAAGGGAGTAATGATTGAATAATAAGAAAGGGTAAAAATATATGAAGGACTATATTTTTACCATAGAAATTGTTTTCAGTATTTGATGACCATTCAATTTTAGGTTTTCTTTTTAAGAATATACTTCTAATATTTTCAGGGTCATAAAAGAACAAGCTAAAACTCAAAGCAAAAAAAGGAAAAATACCAATTTGTAAAAACGTTGCATTGAATAAATGAAAAATTAGTGAGGATAAAAGAGCAAGTGTTCTAGTTTTTTTAAATAATAAAAAAGGAACAATAAGGAAGTCAAAAAAAATACCTGCGTATGCAATGAACAAATAAAACCAAGGTTTAGAGAAAATGTTTTTAAAATGTGGGAATAGATTAGATGATGAAAGTAAGTTTTTCGTAAACGTGCCATCTAACCAATCTGGATATAGTTTTGCGATTGATGCATAAAAATACAAAATAGCAATTTGAATGATAAATACTAAACTAATCCAGTGAGGCATTGAAAATTTTTTGCTAATTCGTCCTTGTTTTACATCTACTGAGGCAAAATGATTAGCAGGAAGAAAAATCATGAAAAAGCTTATAATTAATAATAAATAATAATGATTGTTATAAGTGGTTTTTTGCATAAAATAAACGCCTGCCCACAATATGGTGTAAAAAATCATTGCCAAACGATAATAATAACCAAGCATAATGAAAATTCCTAAAATTCCCATTAGTATAAAATAGTAAAACATTCCGTTTTCAGGGAGTGGCTTGATCCATTCAAATCCAATAAAAGGAAAAGTATATTTTAAATCAATTAAATTTGTTTTTACCCATCCAGTAGCAATTGCACCAAAACTTTCACAAGTGATAAGAAAGCCAAAAAATATTCGGAATACTATTAAAGGGGCGTTATCGATTTGTTTAAAAAGAAATGTTTTCATGATTTTTCAAAAATGCTAATGAAAATTCGCGATCTCTATATAATTGTTCTTTTAGCGCATCAATTGATTCAAATTTTTGCTCTTCTCTTATATGTTGTAATAGTGTTATGGTAAGCATTTTGTTATATAGATCTTGATTGAAATCAAAAAAATGAACCTCAATTGTTTTTTCATTTTCCCCTAGGGTTGGGTTGTAACCTATATTCATCATTCCATAAATAATAGAATTGTTGATTTTACTTGAAACAATATAAACGCCGTTTTTTGGAATTAATTTGTAACTTGCTGATAAAGATATGTTTGCTGTGGGAAATCCTATAGTTCTGCCTAATTTTTTTCCCGGTGTTACTTTTCCAGAAAAAAAATAATTGTATCCTAAATAAGTGTTTGCAAGAATGATATCACCATTTGTAAGTGCGTTTCTGATTTTGGTTGAACTTACAGAAATTTCATCAATTTCTTCAGCATTAATTTGTTCTACTTCAAAATTATATTTTTCTCCAAATAAGATTAAATCATCAATATTTGCAGTTCTGTTTTTTCCAAAACGATGATCGTGACCAATAATAATTTTATGAATATTTAATTTCTCAACTAAGATAGATTGTACAAAGTTTTCTGCAGATAATTCTGAAAAATTTTCGTCAAAAGGATGTATAATTAGATTATCAACGCCAAACTTTTGTAATAATTCTATTTTTTCTTCGATAGTGTTTAAAAGTTGAATTGAAGAATCTTGTTGCAAAACCATTCTTGGGTGTGGATAAAAAGTAAGAACTAAACTATCATAAGTGCCCTTTATAGTTGAATTTTTCAGCTTATGTAATATTGATTGATGACCTAAATGAACTCCGTCAAAAGTTCCTAAGGTTATGATGTTTTTTTTTGTAGAGCTAAACTCAAAAATTGAATGGAATGTTTTCAAAGCATTTAAATTGTGACAAAGATAATTTCTTCAAGTAAAGAAAAGAAAGTAAATTAAAAAAAAATGATTTTATTGTTAAGTTTTCGTTTTTTTTGATATTTTTGTGTATTAATCGTAATTATAACCAAAAATGAAAAAAACTTTACTAATTTTTATTTTTTCGCTTTTGACAGCCTCATTAGGTTTTTCACAAACGGAAAAAGCATGGTCAAACTACAAGGGCCAAGAGATTAAAGTTTCTAAATCAGCACAAAGAGAATCTTTTCCCCAAGATTTTAAATTAATGCAATTAGATTTAGCAACTATGAAACAAGTTCTGCTAGTAGCTCCAAACAGATTTGAAAGCAGTAAATCAAATTCTATTATCTCAATTCCAAATAGCGAAGGGGTTTTAGAGCGTTTTGAAATGTTTGAAGCTTCTAACTTTGATGCTGAATTACAAGCACAATATCCTGAAATTCGTTCATTTGTTGGACAAGGTATAGACGATAAAAAAGCAATATTAAGACTTAGTGTTGACCCAAGAGGTATACAAACTATGATTTTTAGAGCTGATAAAGGGACAGAGTTTATGGAGCCTTATTCAGAGGACAATAAAGTTTATGCTGTTTATCAGTCTAGTTCTAGAAGAAATGGCAAATTACCTTTTACTTGTTCAACATCTGATCAAGAATTGATTAGTGACTTATCTACAAGCGATGTTACATCTCGATCAAGTACTGGGTCATTGCTAACGTTTAGATTAGCATTATCTTGTAATGGAGAATACTCTAATTATTTTGGAGCAACTAGTGCCGCTCAAGTGGCAAATGTTTTAGCTGCATTTAATGCAACAATGACTAGAGTTAATGGTGTTTTTGAGAAAGATTTTGCAATACATATGAATATTGTTGCTCAAACTACGAATGTAATTTATTACAATCCTACAACTGATCCATATACAACTATGGCAAATTGGAATACACAATTGCAGCAAGCATTAAACACAACATTAACAGGTACTGCAACAACATTAGCGGCGAATAATGCTGCATATGATGTAGGTCATATGTTTGGATCTACTGGTGGAGGAGGAAATGCTGGTTGTATAGGCTGTGTTTGTGTTAATGGAATAGCTGCAGGGACAGGTTCTACAAAAGGTAGAGGGATTACTTCACCTGCTGATGGTGTTCCTCAAGGAGATACATTTGATATTGATTATGTAGCTCATGAATTAGGTCATCAATTTGGTGCAAACCACACCTTTTCAAATGCAAATGAAGGTTACGGTGTAAATAAAGAAGTAGGTGGAGGAGTAACCATTATGGGTTATGCGGGTATTACATCATATAATACGCATATGAATTCTATTGATATTTTCCATGCTGCAAGTATTGCACAAGTTCAGGCTAATATGTCGACTAAAACTTGTCCTACAACAACAGCAATTACACACAGCGCACCTGTTGTTAATGCAGGAGCAGATTATACAGTTCCGTTAAGTACACCATTTATGTTGACTGGTTCAGCGACAGATGCAGGTGGAACCAGTACATTAACATATGCTTGGGAACAAAATGATGATGGTGGAACTAACATAGATGCGGCAAGTGTTGCTAGTGCAACAAAAACAACAGGGCCAAACTTTGCTTGTTATCCAGCATCTTCTAGTCCAACTAGATATTTGCCAAATATGACTTCTGTTTTAAATGGTAGCACAACAACTCAAGGTGTTGGAGTAACTATGGAAGCACTAAGTTCCGTTGCAAGAACGTTGAACTTTAGACTTACTGCTCGTGATAATGTAGCAGGACAAGGTCAAACTAATTTTGATGATATGGTAGTTACTGTAGCAAATATTGCAGCATTAAATGTTACATCTCAAAATACGGATGGAATTTCTTATCCAACAGGGTCTACTCAAACGGTTACATGGACAAGTGCTGGTAATAGCGGTATTGCTGGTGGCGCAAATGTTGACATCTTATTATCGACTGATGGTGGTGCTACATGGACAACACTTATAGCAGGTACGCCAAATGATGGTTCTCAGGCAGTTACATTGCCTTCTACTCCAGCTCCATTTTGTAGATTTATGGTAAAGGCAAGCGCAAATATTTTCTTCAATGTTAATACTAAAAGTTTTGCAATTGGTTATGTAGTTACAAATACTTGTAATACTTACACAAATAATACTGCATTGACTGTTCCAGATGGTACAGGTGCAAATACACCAGGGGCAGTAGTTTCTAAAACGATTGCTGTGCCAACTCCAACTCAAACAATTTCAGATGTTAATGTGACATTAGGCTTTACTCACACTTATATTGAAGATTTAGTTATTGCTATGAATCACCCGGATAATACTCAAGTTGTATTATGGAATAGAAATTGTGATAATGCACCAGGATCATTAACATATGTTTTTTCTGATGGGAATCCAACAGTTCCAACAACTGGATGTACTGCAACAACAGGTACGTTTGCACCTAATACTTCTTTATCAACTTACAATGGTAAAGTAACTAATGGGACATGGACATTGCTTGCGGCAGATTATTATAATGGTGATACAGGTAGTATTAGTACATGGTCAATCGAGCTTTGTTATCAACAAATTGCTTTAGCTGAGGAAAGTTTTTCAATTAATGATTTAGCAATCTACCCAAACCCAAGTAATGGAAACTTTAATATTCAATTTACTTCAAATTCAGGTAATGAAATTAAAGTTGGTGTACATGATATGAGAGGAAGAGAAATTTTCACAAAATCATATACAAATAACGGATTGTTTAATGAGAATTTACAATTAAGTGGTGTACAAGCAGGTATTTATCTTGTAACAATTCAAGATGGTTCTAGCGAAGTGACTAAAAAAATTGTTATTGAATAATTAGTTATAAATAGAGTAAAAAAGAGGTAGTGAGAGCTACCTCTTTTTTTTGGCTTTAAAAAATTGCATACTCAATAAAAATATTATATTTGTCTATTAATCATAATCTTAACCCAAAATGAAAAAAACTTTACTGATTTTATCCTTTTCGTTATTGATGACCTTTTTTGGTTTTTCACAAACAGAAAAAGCTTGGTCAACCTATAGTGGTCAAGTAATTAAAGTTTCTAAGTCAGCACAAAGAGAATCTTTTCCCCAAGATTTTAAATTGATGCAGCTTGATTTAGTAACAATTAAACAAGCCTTACTTGGAGCTCCAAATAGGTTTGTTAGTAATAAATCTAACATAATTATTTCAATTCCTAATGCTAACGGGAAGTTGGAACGTTTTTCAATATTTGAATCTTCAAATTTTGACAAGGAATTGCAAGCTCAATTTCCTGAAATTCGTTCTTATGTAGGAATAGGTATAGATGATAAATATGCTCAATTAAGAATGAGTATTGATCCTAGAGGGATTCAAACAATGGTTTTTAGAACAGATAAACGAAATGAATTCATGGAGCCATATTCGGAAGATGGAAAAATTTATGCAGTATATTCTTCAGAAAGAGTTAAAGGGAAATTACCGTTTACTTGTTCAACACAAGAACAAAATTTAACAAATAAATTTAGTGATAAAGTTTCTAAAGATGATTCAAATTTTCTGCGTTCAAGCACTTCTGAACTATTAACTTTTAGATTGGCTTTATCTTGTACTGCTGAATATTCAAATTATTTTGGAGCAACTAGCGCCGCTCAAGTAGCAAATGTTTTAGCTGCATTTAATGCAACAATGACAAGAGTTAATGGTGTCTTTGAAAAAGACTTTACAATTCACATGAATATTATTGCTTCAACTACAAATGTAATTTATTACAATGCAGGAACTGATCCGTATTCTGCAGCTGCTGCTGGTTCAGGAGGAGCTTGGAATGCTGAATTACAAAACACATTGACAAGTGTAATCACTGAGGCTAATTATGATGTTGGACATTTATTTGGAGCTTCAGGTGGTGGTGGTAATGCTGGTTGTATTGGTTGTGTTTGTGAGGACGGGTCAAAAGGGAGCGGTTTTACATCTCCAGCTGATGGAATACCTTCTGGTGATAATTTTGATATTGATTATGTTGCTCATGAAATGGGTCACCAATTTGGAGCGAATCATACTTTTTCACATAATAATGAAGGAACAGGGGTAAATATGGAAGTTGGTTCTGGTTCAACTATAATGGGTTATGCAGGTATAACATCAAGAGATGTTCAACCTCATTCAGATGATTATTTTCACTTTGCTTCAATTTTTCAAGTAGAAACTAATATGGAAGGCAAAACTTGTCCTGTGAGAACGTCTATTGCTAATGGGGCACCAATTGTTAATGCAGGATTAAATTATACAATTCCCAAAAGTACACCTTTTATTTTGACAGGTAGTGCTACAGATCCGAATGGAAATCCATTAACATATTGCTGGGAACAAATTGACAATGCTGGTTCAACACAAACAAATGCTGCTTCTGCAGCTTCTGCAACAAAAGCTTCGGGACCAAATTGGAGATCATATGACCCAGTTAGTTCAACTTCAAGATATTTTCCGCCAATTGATAGAGTTATAGCAAATTCCACAACGACCAACGGCACTGGTAATGATGTAATTGTGGTTGAAGCACTAAGTTCAGTCGCAAGAACATTAAATTTTGCACTTACAGTCAGAGATAATGTTGCAAATGGAGGTTTAACTAATACTGATGCAATGGTTGTCACTGTAAATGGTACCGCTGGACCTTTTGCAGTAACAGCACCAAATACTGCAATTTCATGGCAAGTTGGAACTAATCAAAATGTAACATGGAATGTGTCAGGAACTACAACTAATGGAGTAAATTGTGCAAATGTTGATATATTTTTATCTACAGATGGAGGTTACACGTATCCTATAACTTTGGCTTCTGGAGTTCCAAACGATGGCTCGGAAAGTATTACAGTTCCAAATAATATTGGAACAACAAATAGAATTATGGTAAAAGGGAATAATCATATTTTTTATGATATTTCAAATGTTAACTTTACAATTGCGGCTCCAACTCCATCTTTTTCATTGTCTTATGCTGGAGCTATAGGTGCACAAACTGCGACAATTTGTCAAGGAAATTCAGCTTCATATAGTTTGCAATATACACCATTAGCGGGTTTCTCTGGAACAACTACTTTTAGTGCTACTGGAAATCCTGCTAATACTTCTGTAAGTTTTTCTCCTGCTTCAACAACTGCAAGTAGTGCTGTTGCCGTAAATATTACTTCAACTGCCGCAGTTGCAACTGGTACTTATACAATTGTTGTTACTGGAACATCTGGTGCTACAACAAGAACAGTTAATTTGTATTTAACTGTTGTTAATGGAAGTTTTGGTACTCAAAATTTAACTTCTCCAGCCAATTTAGCTACTGGTCAAGCAACTTCTACTGTTTTATCTTGGCCAGCAAATGCAGCAGCTACTTCTTATGATGTTGAGGTTGCAACAGATGCTGCTTTCACAAATATTATTGCATCGGGAACTGTAACAGGGACATCTACAACTGTTTCTGGATTAAGTGAAGTAACAGATTATTTTTGGAGAGTTAAACCAAAAAATACAGGATGTTCAGGAACATTTAGTACTTCTTATAAGTTTACTACTGGTGAATCTAATTGTACATATAATTATTCTAATAACACTACATTAGCTGTTGGTGACGGTGCTGGAGCTAATACGGCAGGAACAACTGCCACGAAAACAATTGTTGTTCCAGGAGCAGTTACAGGAAATATAAATGAAGTAAATGTTGGTTTAGCTTTTACACACACATATATTGAAGATCTTGTTATTGAGTTGGTACATCCAGACGGAACAATTGTCTCTTTATGGAATAGAAATTGTGATGAAGAGTTTGATAATGTTAGCATTACTTTTTCAGATGGTAATCCTGCAGTTCCAACATCTGGATGTACAGTTTCCACAGGGACTTTTTCACCAGACTCACCGCTTTCTGCTTTAAATGGAAAAACAGCAAGTGGGACATGGACCTTAAGAGCTACAGATTGGTATAATGGAGATACTGGATCTATAGGGAACTGGTCAATTAATTTGTGTATGGCTCAGACTCCATTAACAAATGAAAATTTCTCAATCAGTGATTTAGCAATCTACCCAAACCCAAATAACGGAAACTTTAATATTCAATTTACTTCAAATTCAGGTAATGAAATTAAAGTTGGTGTACATGATATGAGAGGAAGAGAAATTTTCACAAAATCATATACAAATAACGGATTGTTCAATGAGAATTTACAATTAAGTGGTGTGCAAGCAGGAATTTATCTTGTAACAATTCAAGATGGTTCTAGCGAAGTAACTAAAAAAATAGTAGTTGAATAATTTTGTAATTATTTAATTGAAAAGTCCCGATTTATCGGGACTTTTTATTTTTTTAAAAACTCCATTTTTTATATTCTGATGATGATTCTAATTTTGTTTCTAAGTCGTCATTAAGTTTTGGAAAAAAATCAATTCCAGTTCTTTTCTCAATTTCATCAACACTTACAACAAATTCATACAATGGTTTTTCAGATACTTCATGTGGAACTAAAAAACCAATCATTTTTGAACCATCTTGAGTGATTAAAATTTTATAAAAGTATTTTGGAACAGATACTTCTTCTTTTCCAATAGTTTCTAAATCATTACTTAGTACACCACCAGTTATTACATAAATACCATCATTTTTTTCTGCCCAATACCTTGTTTTCTCCTCTAATCTATTCCATATTCCGGCATTAAATTCAAATAATTGAGGAGATATATTTGAAGTATAAAATGTTTCTTTATATGCAGAATATGAACTTTTTCTGTCTCCTGCAGGGCATAAGTGTCCTTTATTGTAACCCGATTTTTTGTAGTTTCTCCAATCTGCTGATGCAGTTTCCACAATAGGATCTTGTTCAAAAAAAGGTCTTTCAAATTTTGAATTGGTTATGTCGTCTTTGTTTAAGCTATAAGCAACCCATTCACTTTGTTCATGCTCTTCTGAATAGGAGAATGTGTAACCGTTATGTTTGTATATTGTATTTGTGGTTGAGGTTGGTAAATAATCAAAGTTTGATGTTAATGCATTCTTGTCTTTTTTTTCTTGATAATTTTTTTCAGGTTTGTTTTCTATGCATGAAAATAACATTAGAACAATATTTATAATAACGAGTTTTCTCATAATCTATCTTGGCTTAGTTTTTGTTATCTTTGTAAAAGTAATTTATTAATTTGAAAAGATGAAGACAAAAATAATCCCTATAATTGTTTTGTTTGTAATGCAATTTAGTTTTGGACAAGAGAAAGTGAAAGACACATTAGCTACTGCTACTGACAAAGTATTCATTGAACAAAATAAATTGAGAGAAAAAGAAGAAATTCTTAAGACTGAACAGAAGCAAGAAAAAGAGCGTCAGAAAGAATTAGATAAAGCTGAAAAAGATAAAAAGATTGCTGAAAGAGAAAAGAAAAAAGCTGAAAAAGAGTTGAAAAAAATTGAGAAGGAAAAAGCACAGAGAGAAAAAGCAGTTGCACGTGTTGAAAAAGCAAAAGAGAGAATTAAAGACGCTAAAAAAGATCTAGAAAAAGATAAAGAAAAATTTGAGAAGTTAAAACGTAAAGAAAAATTGTCAGCAGAAGACGAATTGAAATGGAGAGAAAAGCTTCTTAAACAAGAAAATAAATTTTTAGAACTTCAATTAGATCTTGAAAAAGCACAACATAAATTAGATAAACTTGATTAATACATTAAAATCCCGACTTTTCGGGATTTTTTATTACCATTCATTTACTTTATTAGCGTCAAGCTTAATAAATATGAACAATAAAATTGTAAATGCCCATAAACTAGAGCCACCATACGAAAAGAATGGTAAGGGTACTCCAATTGTAGGAAATAATTTAATAAGCATTGCAATATTTACAAAAAAGTGCGTAAATAAGTAGGTCGCAACGCAATAACCATAAACTCTACTGAATTTTGTTTTTTGATTTTCTGCTAGATAAATGATGCGTAAGAAAAGAGCAACAAACATTAGAATAACTAATGTTGAACCTATAAAGCCCCATTCCTCTCCTACAGTAGTAAAAATGTAATCTGTGTGTTGTTCTGGAACAAATCCTCCTTTGGTTTGAGTTCCTTCAAGATATCCTTTTCCAAGCAAGCCTCCAGAACCAATAGCAATCATTGATTGATTTAAGTTGTAACCTTCCTTTTTCATATCGACATCATCTCCAATAAGTACATTTATTCGGTCTTTTTGATGCGATTCTAAAACGTTATTGTATACATAATTCACTGAAAATGAAAAGGCAACAATTACCAAATAAATTAAGCCATATACAATCGGATTTCTTGATATTTTTCGATTGAAAATATAATGAATTATCATTATTATTAAAATTGAAATAATAATATATAGAGGCTGAATTAAAAGGGATAAGAAGAATAAAGCAATAGCAACAATTCCAGATATAAAATACCAACTAGGCAAACCCTCTCTGTTTAGAACAAAAATTAATGAAATAAAAATCATTGCACTACCAGCATCTGGCTGTAGGAGAATTAAAAAAACGGGTATGCCAATGATTGCAAGACCTATTAGTTGGTCTTTTGTGTTTTTTAAATTGATTTGTGAATAGCTTAAATATTTTGCTAAAAGTAGTGCAGTAGCTGTCTTTACAAATTCTGAAGGTTGAAAACCAAATCCGCCAAATTGATACCAATTGGTTTGTCCTTTGATGGTTTTCCCAAAAACAAATAATCCTAGTAGAAGTACGATTCCAACTCCATAAAACACAAATGAAAATCTTTCAAAAAGCTTAGCCTCAGTAAATAAAATGATAAAAATAATAGGAATTGTTAGCCCAATAAAAAGCATTTGTCTTCCATAAATTTGAGATAAGTCAAAAATGGATGTTTCTTCTAATGGTAGTGAAGCAGAATAAATAGTCATCCATCCCATTATTACTAAAGCGATATAAAGTAATAAGGTAATCCAGTCAATGCTTGATCCGATGCTTTGATTTCTCATTTTAGTTTGTTTCTTCTTCTTTTTTTGCTTCTCCTATTTGTATTTCTCTTTTTGCAATAGAATCTTTAGATTTCTCGGATGTTCTCTCTGGAAATCGTTGGTATATTATGTTTTCTATTTTGTTGTATTCAGGTAGTAAACTTCCATTTAGCATTGTGTTTTCTAAATCTGTTCTCGAAATTTTCCCATTTACATATTTCTCAATCATTAGTGTTGCAATAGGTCCGGCCCATCTGTTTCCCCAATATCCATTTTCTACAAAAACTGCAATTGCAATGGTAGGATTTTCTCTAGGCGCAAATGCCACAAAAATGGAATGGTCTTTTAGTTGATATGTTTTTCCAGCTACTCTAATTTTGTTTTCAGCAGTACCAGTTTTTCCACATATTTCTAAACCCTCAACTTTTAAATTGTAGGCTGTACCTACATTATAAACATCCGCTAATCCTTGAATTACGGGTGGGAAATATTTTTTATCAATTGTTGAGTAATGTCTAGTTGTAAATTTTTTATCTAACGGCTGTCCTTTTATTTTTTTTACGATATGTGGAGTATAATAATAACCTCTATTTGCCACTACAGCCATCATATTAGCAAGTTGAATAGGTGAGGTTAATATTTCTCCTTGACCAATAGAATTTGAAATAATGGTATTGCTTCTCCATCCACCATTTGGATATGCTCTTTTGTATGTTTTTGAAGTTGGAACCAATCCTTTAGCTCCAATTGGCATGTCTGTTCCTAAAAATTGTCCTAGCCCAAAACTTTTAACATGTTTTGACCACACATCAATACTTTGAGAGGGTATTTTGTATTTATCAATTGAACGTTTAAAAGCGGTTTCAAAGTAGGTGTTGCATGATTTGTATATTCCATTGTTTAAGACAAGCGTATGTTGGCCACAATGGCATTTAATAAATCGTCCAAAATAGCCACCATGGTTACAGTAAACTACAGTTTGCTCATCTATTACTTGTTCTTGTAACCCTATTAAACCTGTAACAATTTTAAATGGTGAACCAGGTGGGTAGGTAGCTTGCAAACCTCTGTCATAAAGTGGTTTTGCTATAGAATCTTGATATAATGCAGTATAGTTTTTTGAACGTTGACGGCCTACTAGCATAGCAGGATCGTAGGTTGGAGCAGAAACTAAAGCTAAAATTTCTCCTGTTTTAGGTTCAATTGCTACAATTCCACCTCTTTTATTTACCATCAATTCAGTGCCATATTTTTGAATTTCGTGGTCAATGGTAAGAGTTAAGTCTTTTCCTTGTTGAGCAATTGTATCAAATTGTCCGTTTTTGTATGGACCAATAATCTTGTTATGCTTATCTCTTAATAAATATTTTACTCCTTTAATTCCTCTAAGAATTTCTTCATATTCTTGTTCAACACCCTGTTTCCCAATTAAATCACCGCTGTTGTAATATGGGTTTTTCTCTAAGATGGCATCATTAACTTGAGTAATGAATCCAAAAATATTGGCACAATCTTTTACTTGATAATCGCGTAGTGCTCTTTTTTGAGCATAGAACCCTTCAAATTTTCGCTCTTTTTCTTGAAAAGCTGCATATTCTGCTTTATTTAATTGTGCTAAAAAAACAGAAGGGAGCATTGGGCTATACACTTTTGCTTTTTCTATTTTTTTGATAAAATCAGCTTTTGAAATATGAAGTAGCTTACAAAATTCTAGAGTGTCAATTTTTTTTACCTCTCTTGGAACCACCATAATGTCATATGAAGGCTGATTAGCTACTAAAAGTTTACCGTTTCTGTCATAGATATAGCCTCTCTCTGGAAAATCAAAAATCTTTTTAATAGCATTATTTTCAGATTTTAGTTTTAACGATTCATCAATTACCTGTAAATAAAATATACGCGCAATTAAAATAATTGAACTTATAATAATTACAGATGGTAATACAATTTTTCTCATCGTTTATTTGGCTTAATTAAATAGATTATGAGTAAGCAAATGGTAAAAGTGAAAAGTGTGCTTAATAATGTTCGAGAAAGAATTGTAAAAATTAATCCTATTCTGAAATATTCTAAATAAAATAATATAAAGTGATGAATAAATATTGCTAATAATAAAAGCGTAATTCTTTCGGGTGAAATTTTATCTGCTATTTTAACAGTTTGGTATTCATAACTTAAACCAAATGAAAATTTAAAAAGGGTTGGTCTTATGAAGGCCAAAATTAAAGATGCTGTAGTATGAATTCCTCCTGAATTGCAAAACATATCTAATAAAATACCAAGAGCGAAACTTCCAAGTAATAAAACACTTTTGTTACTATTTACAGGATACAAAAGAATAAATAAAACATACGGATATGGATTTAAGTATCCAAACAAGTTGATGTTGTTAAATATCAATACCTGTAATGATAAAAAAACTAAAAATCGGATGCTATTTAATATGCTGTTATTCACTTATTTTTTTGGTGCTGTTGTTATTGCTTCTAATTGTTGTTTTTCTTTTTTCTTTTTGTTTTCTATGATATATACATAGCCTAAAGATGTCATATCATTAAATAATCTAATATTAATCGTATAGTAATTTGTTTTACGATCTATGAAAATTTTATCTATTTTTCCTACAGGAATATTTTCTGGGAAAATATCTGAATTTCCACCAGTCACAATTGAATCCCCTTTTCTTAATGAAGCCAAACGTGGTACGTCAATTAATTGTACATATCCAACATTTCTTCCATCCCATACTAATGAACCAAAATGATTTGAATTCTTTAATTTGGCATTGATTTTTGATTTGATGTTTAAAACGCTTTGTATAGTTGCATAATTAGCAGATGTTTTTTCTACGATTCCAACGATACCTTTGTCGTTAATTACACCCATATCAGTTTTTAAGCCTTTATCACTTCCAGCATTTATGGTGATATAGTTTTCTCTAACGTTAAAGGAATTTTTTACAACTTTACCTACCATAACTTTATAATTGTTAAGGTCGTTTCTAAAAAGCGTTTTTGAAGTGATTAAAGTGTCTTTTTTATTAAATAGTAATTCTTTAAGTAAGGCATTTTCTGAGGCTAAATCTTTATTTTTTTCTTTAAGACTCAAATATTCGTTTACTTCATTTACTTTTTTATACACAGCACCAGTTATATTATTAGCAGAATTTACATATTCGCTTCTGTGATAAGAGTGTGATTTTATGGTAAGTGTAAGTGATATGCCCAAAAGCAGCAAAAACAGCAATCGATAGCTGTTTTTTATGATAAAATTAATTATTTGCTGCATGGATTATTTTTTATTTAATCAGTATTCCTTTGTATTTGTTTATGTTTTTTAGAGCCATTCCTGTTCCTCTTACTACAGCTCTTAAAGGGTCTTCTGCGATATATACTGGTAAATCTGTTTTTAATGAAATTCTCTTGTCTAAACCTCTTAGCATCGAACCACCACCAGCAAGATAAATACCTGTATTATAAATGTCGGCTGCTAACTCTGGTGGTGTTTGAGATAATGTTTCCATTACAGCATCTTCCACACGTTGAATAGATTTATCTAATGCTTTGGCTATTTCTCTATATGAAACATCAACTTGTTTTGGTTTACCAGTAAGCAAATCTCTACCTTGAACAGACATATCTTCAGGAGCATTGTCTAATTCTTCCATGGCAGCTCCAATTTGAATTTTGATTTTTTCAGCAGTTGTTTCTCCTACAAATAAGTTGTGTTGCGTTCTCATGTAGTAAATGATGTCGTTTGTAAATACGTCTCCAGCAATTTTAACCGATTTATCGCAAACAATTCCTCCAAGAGCAATAACAGCAATTTCTGTTGTTCCTCCACCTATGTCAACAATCATGTTTCCTTTTGGTTGCATAATATCTACGCCAATACCGATTGCAGCAGCCATAGGTTCATGAATCAAATAGACCTCTTTTCCATTTACACGTTCAGCGGATTCTTTTACCGCACGCATTTCTACTTCAGTAATTCCAGAAGGAATACAAATAACCATACGAAGTGCTGGTGTAAATAATTTCTTTTTTAACGCTGGAATACTTTTGATAAACATTTTAATCATTTGCTCAGAAGCATCAAAGTCTGCAATAACCCCGTCTTTTAATGGACGAATGGTTTTAATGTTTTCATGGGTTTTACCTTGCATCATGTTGGCTTCTTTACCCACAGCAATAATTTTACCAGTAATGCGGTCGCGAGCAACAATAGATGGACTATCAATAACAACTTTGTCGTTGTGAATGATTAGTGTGTTTGCGGTACCAAGGTCGATTGCGATATCCTCGGTCATGAAATCAAAAAATCCCATAGTTCTATAAAGGGTTTAGCGTTTTTTGTTTAACTGTATTCAACTAGCAAAACTATGAAAATTATCTGGAATAATTTCAAATAAAAACGCATTAATATATAATATTTTAATGCGTTTTCAAATTATGTTATTTGTACTGTAAATTAATGCTTAAAATGACGTATTCCAGTGAACACCATTGCCATATTGTTTTCATCACAATACTTAATGCTTAATTCGTCTTTGATAGAACCTCCTGGCTGAATCACAGCTGTAATTCCAGCTTTATTTGCAATTTCTACACAGTCTGGAAAAGGAAAAAATGCATCACTTGCCATAACAGCTCCAGTTAAGTCAAATTCAAATGATGTGGCTTTTTCAATCGCATGGCGTAAAGCATCTACTCTTGAAGTTTGTCCAGTTCCTGAAGCACATAATTGTTTGTTCTTTGCAAAAACAATCGTGTTTGATTTGGTGTGTTTGCATATTTTTGAAGCAAATAACAAATCTTCAATTTCTTCTTCGGTTGGCTTTGCAGTAGTAACGGTTTTTAAATGAGCTTTAGTATCAGTAACATTGTCTTTGTCTTGTACTAAAACTCCGTTTAAGCATGTACGCACATTTTTTTGTGGTAATGTTACTTCGTTTTGGATTAAGATGATTCTGTTTTTCTTTTCTTCTAAAATATCGATTGCTTCTTCGTCATAAGCAGGTGCAATTACTACTTCGCAGAACAATTGATTGATTTCGTTTGCTGTAGCAACATCAATTTTCCCATTCGCAATTAAAACACCTCCAAAAGCAGAAGTTGGGTCACCTGCTAAAGCATCTAAATACGCATCTTTCATTGTATTTCTGGTTGCTAAACCACAAGCGTTGTTGTGTTTTAAAATCGCGAAAGTTGGATTATCGTTTTTGAATTCATTCATTAAATTCACAGCTGCATCAACATCTAATAAATTGTTGTATGACAATTCTTTTCCGTGTACTTTGGTAAACATTTTATCAAAATCGCCATAGAAAAATCCTTTTTGATGTGGATTTTCGCCATAACGCAATACATTTCCGTTTTGCTCGCTGATTTTTAAAACTGGTTCTTCAAAAACTTGATTGAAGTAGTTGAAAATAGCCGAATCATAATGTGAAGAAACATTAAAAGCTCTGGTAGCTAGTAATTTTCTGTTTTCTAAAGTAGTAGCGCCATTGTTTTCAGTATAGAAATTCAAAAATGGCTCATATTGATCAACTGAAGGAACAATTACTGTGTCTTTGAAATTTTTAGCAGCGGCTCTAATTAATGAAATACCACCGATATCGATTTTTTCAATAATATCTTGTTCGCTAGCACCTGAAGCAACGGTTTTTTCAAACGGATACAAATCCACAATCACTAAATCGATTTGAGGAATATTGAATTCTTTCATTTGTTCCACATCGCCAGTATGGTCTTGACGGTTTAAAATACCACCAAAGATTTTTGGATGTAAGGTTTTTACTCTTCCGCCTAAAATTTCAGGAAAAGCCGTAATATCTTCTACAGCAACAACAGGAATGCCTAAATCTTTAATGAAAGTTTCGGTTCCGCCGGTAGAATAAATGGTTACATTGTTTTGATGAAGGGCTTTAACAATAGGTTCTAAACCGTTTTTGTCAAATACAGAAATCAATGCCGAAGCAATTTTTTTTGTTGTGTTCATGGTGTTGTGTTGTTGTATCTGAATAGTCTCAGATATATGTTGTTGTTTTCGTGGTGCAAAAGTAGTTATACTTCTTAAAATAGTCAAACTTTATTGTTTTATATTTTTTTGATTGTGCGCACGAGCGTGACGCTCGCGCTAGCTAAGGTTAGATATGCAACAAGTGCTTATCACTAAATCCGAAACATTACCCCTTTACCACCATTTAATATTGTTTCGTACAGAGTACAATATAACAATAGAAGATATTACAGTAACAACAATATATAATAAACTCCAAAAGCGAATGGTGTGTTTTTTCCGAATTGAATAGGAGTTATATTGTTTACTTATTACTTTAAACCTAGGTTTAAAGTAATAGTAACAAGCTAATATAATTAGTGTCGGTACAATAAATTTTTCCTCTTTTGGAAAATTAAACAAGACATCCCTTCTGTTCATTATTTGAAACAAAAACAAATTTTTTACAAACAAAATA
Organism: Flavobacterium sp.; assembly: GCF_035299005.1. GTDB lineage: Bacteria > Bacteroidota > Bacteroidia > Flavobacteriales > Flavobacteriaceae > Flavobacterium. Next base: position 177,943 of record NZ_DATGXL010000013.1, on the reverse strand, counting down.
TTCAAACTAATCAACGTTGTTAATGAAAAAATTGTTGAATAAAATCCATAGTGTTCTCCTTTTCCTAAAGAAAAATATCTATATAAAAACCCAAAAAAAACATTTATAAAATTCATATCTCTATCTTTTACCAATTAGGTCCTTTCGCTAGCGCGAGCGTCACGCTCGTGCCCACAATCTAATTCAAGTCAATTTCTAAAACAGTTAGGTCGTTATTACCATAATTTCTTGCACTACTGTATTTCCAATCAATTGGGTCAGTAACAAAACCAGTTTCTACAGGATTATTATGAATGTAATTTAATTTTTGCTCAAATACTTTTAAAGACCAAATTTCAATAGGTTGGTTATTTTGTTGCCAAAATTGACTTTTTTCAACATTACTATTTTTCTTTCCAGCTTTTTCAAACATCCAAAGTAACCAATCTTTTCTGCTTTCTTGAGGATTTTCTGCAATTAACTTCAACATTTTTCTAGATGTGAAACCTTTAAAATCTTTCATTAATCCTGATGGATCGCCTAAGGAAGAGCGAAAAATTAAATGAATGTGGCTTGGCATAATACAATAACCGTAAATTTCCATTCCTTTGTTTTTTCTGCAATAATCTAATGATTCTATTATGGTGTCAAAATAATTGACTCTTGTAAAAACATCTATCCAATGTACTGTTGCAAAAGAAATAAAATAAGCACCCTCTTTTTCTCCAAATTTATATTTTCTGCTCATACTATTCAAAAATATAAAATTAAATAAAATATTTAACGTTCTGTGTTGCTTTTCGTTGTGGGCACGAGCAAGATGCTCGCGCTAGCGGGTGTGTATATTTTACCGTCACATTCAAAATTAAAACTTAATACAGTGTCTTTTTTATGAATACTAAATAGTAATTCTCCTTTGTTTTTTATTATCGTGTCGCCCTTCTCTAAATATTTATAGAATTGACAAAACCATCTATTTTCTTCATCGTATATTGTGTCTAAATTTGTCATAGAACTTTTACCTAAAATGTAAAAATTATGTCTAGAGTCAGGTATAGGCATTTTCGAAACAATTATGTTACAATTATCTTCTTTATAGTATTTTTCAAGTTTGTCACAATCAACTTTTTCACAATTTGATAGAATAATAAAAAAAGTGAAGAACAATAAATATTTTTTCATAGGTTATTTTAAAGTATCTTAAACAATAATTGAAGATTCATTCCTCAAATATAAATAAATTCCCTCCAACTGTAACATTTTCAATCGTTGCTCTACTTATAGTTATAGCTCAGTATTATGCTTTTATATTTACGATTACTTTCAGAAAGTTTCAGTTTTGCCATTAATGCTTTACGTAACAATAAATTGCGTACCCTTTTGTCGTTGTTAGGCGTTACCATTGGTATTTTTTCCATTATTGCGGTGTTGGCTGCGGTAGATTCTATGGATAAAAAAATCAAGGAAGATTTGAGTGATATGGATATGAATACCGTTTATTTAATGCGATTTTCGTTTGGGCCATCAGAAGTGCCTCGATGGAAACGCGAACAATTTCCTGATGTTACGTATGAAGAATTTGAACACATTAAACGAAATGTAAACGGAATTGATAAAATCTCATTCAATTTATTTACCCGAAACGAAAACATCAAATACGAGTCTAAGACGGTAAATTCTATTCGTGTTAAACCTTCAACTGAAGATTTTTTTGACATTGAACCTTTGAAAATTGAAAAAGGAAGATTGTTTAATGCTTCAGAATCTAATTCAGGAAGTCCAGTAATTGTAATTGGAAGTGAAGTAGCAATTGGTTTGTTTGAAAATAGTGACCCTATTGGGAAAAAGGTGCGTTTATATGGACAAAAGTTCACTGTAATTGGTGTTTTGAAAAAGCAAGGACAAGGAACTTTTGGAGATAGTAATGATGTGGCTGTATTTTTTCCTGTAAACTTTCTAAGAAGAATGTATGGCGATAACAATGACATGTTAACTCCTGCAATTTTAATAAAACCCGAAAAAGGAATCGATATCGAAGAATTTAAGGCAGAATTGGCTCAAAAATTAAGAGTTCATAGAGGTGTTAAAACGGGCGAAATTGATAATTTCTTTATGAATGTGCTTTCAGGTTTTACGGATTTTATTGACAATATCGTTGGTCAAATGAATATGATTGGTTGGGCTATTAGTGCATTTTCTCTTTTAGTGGGTGGTTTTGGAATTGCTAACATTATGTTTGTTTCTGTAAAAGAGCGAACCAATTTAATTGGAATTCAAAAAGCATTAGGAGCTAAAAATAAGTTCATTTTGTTTCAGTTTTTATTCGAAGCCGTTATATTATCATTAATTGGCGGATTAATCGGAATGTTTTTAGTTTGGATAATTGCTATTGTGTTATCTAATGTTTTTGATTTTGAATTTGTACTAAGTACTTCAAATATGTTATTAGGTTCTGGTTTGGCAGCTTTTATTGGTTTAGTTTCTGGAATTATTCCAGCAATTACCGCTTCAAAACTCGACCCAGTTGAAGCGATTCGTAGCGGCATGTAACTTGTAGTTTTTTATTATCTTTGGAAACCATTTATTTCCAATTTGAAAAAACAAATTAGCAGTATTTTTTTGCTATTTTTATTGATAGCCCCAGCGGTTGTTACCTATACTTGGTTGCAGCACAGAAAAACTATGGTCCGAAAGGAAGTAAAATGGAAAATGATTGCTGGAATTGATAAAGATGAATTAGTTATTTTAAAATTTTCGATAAAAGAAAGCCAAGATAAGTTGAAGTGGAAGCATTCCAAAGAATTTGAATACAATGGCGAAATGTATGATATTGTTGAGAGAAAAGCCACAAAAGACTCAATTCAATATTGGTGCTGGTGGGATCATGAAGAGACAAAATTAAGCAAGCAATTGTCAAAGTTATTAGTCAGTGCTTTTCAATCAGATGCGCCTTCTAAAGATAAAAAAGAACAAATTGTAAATTTTTATAAATCAATATATTTTCAGGACATGTTTTCATGGGAACCATTTCATGTTTGGGTTCCATCAATAAAAAATATAGCTCCAAAAATATATTATAAATCTATTCCTTTTACCATTTCATTACCACCTCCAGAAAACGTTTAAACGTTAATAAATTAAATAAAAGTTTTAGAATGTTACATTGGGTAAATTCAGTTTACTCAATCTAATACATATACACATGAGGTAAAAAATAGTAAAATGAAAAATTATACAAAATACTTTTTGCTTTTGTTTCCTGTTTTAGGATTTTCACAAACTAAACAAGACACAATTAAAGCAACAGATGAATTAATTGAGGTAGTGGTTTCAAATAAATTACCAAGCAATTATTCAAAACTACCCAATCAAGTTGTTACCGTTTCGGCTAAACAAATTGACTTTCAAAATTTTCAAAGTACTGCAGAAATGCTTTCAAATTCAGGTTCGCTTTTTGTTCAAAAATCGCAACAAGGCGGTGGAAGTCCTGCAATTAGAGGTTTTGAAGCAAGTCGCGTGTTGCTTTTAGTTGATGGTGTAAGAATGAATAACCTAATATTTAGAGCAGGGCATCTTCAAAATGTAATAACAGTTGATGAAAGTATGTTAGAAAATGTAGGGATTTTTTATGGTCCAACTTCTACTTTATTTGGAAGCGATGCTCTAGGTGGAACCGTTGCAATGACAACTAAACGAGCAAAATTTTTAGGTGATGCCAAAAATAAATTTACTGGTGGAATCAATACAAGATATAGCTCTGCTAATGAAGAAAAATCGGTTGCATTTACGTTTAATTATGCTACAACAAACTTCGCCTCCTTATCTATTTTATCGTTTAATGATTTTGGCGATTTAAGAATGGGAAAACAAAAAAATCATAATGGCGATTATTTTGGAGAAAGACCTAATTATGTTACTACAGTAAACGGTGTTGACCAGTTGAATGTAAACGACGATAAATATACACAGGTTGGTTCGGCGTATAAGCAATATAATTTTTTACAAAAGTTTGCTTATAAAACCGCATCAGGTTTTGAACATGGATTAAACTTACAATTTTCAACTTCTTCAGATATTAATCGTTATGATAGATTGACAGAAACAGCAGGAAGCGGACTAAGACATGCAGAATGGTATTATGGACCGCAACAGCGCATTTTAGGAATATACTCGTTGAGTAAAGAAAAAGCCGTTTTAGGAAGTGATTTAAAAGTAAATATAGCTTTTCAAAATGCGCAAGAAAGTCGTCATAATAGAAGATTCGGCAATTATAATTTGCAAAACAGAGAAGAAAATGTAAACATTTACTCTATAGGAATTGATTTAGACAAAAAATTTAAAAAGGGCGAATTGTTTTACGGCTTTGAATCGTATTTTGAAACTTTAAAATCTTCTGCGTATGCTAATAATATCAACACGGGTGTTAGAACTGATTTAGATACAAGATATCCAAATGGAGACAACAATATGATGCGAAATGATTTGTATGTTTCTTATAACGAAAAAATGTCTGAAAAAACGATTTGGAATGCAGGTGCTAGAATTGGTTATACTTCCTTGAAAAGTACAATTGCGGATGATGCATTTTTCCCATTGCCATTTTCAAGTATTTCTCAAGGTAATTTCACTTATAGTGGAACATTAGGAATTGTGCATCAAACATCAAATAATTTCACCATTAAAGCCAATTTAGCTTCTGGATTTAGAGCACCTAATGTTGATGATTTGGCAAAAATATTTGAATCAGCGGCAGGAACGATAATTGTTCCAAACGAAGATTTAAAACCAGAAAAAACAATTACTGCTGATTTTGGATTTGCAATTCAATCCGATTCTAAAAAAATTAAGTTTGAGAACACTTATTTTTATACTAGATTATATGATGCTATTGTAACAGACGAGTTTTTATTTAACGGACAAAGTACTATTGTTTATGATGGAGCAACGAGTCAAGTTTTTGCAAACCAAAATAAAGGAAAAGCGTTTATTACAGGATTGTCAACAAATTTTAGCGCTGTGTTGCTGAACGATTTAATTTTCAATGCGAATTTCAATTATACATTAGGTAGAGTAGTTGAAAACGGAAACCAGTCGCCATTAGACCATATTTCTCCTTATTTTGGAAAAATTGGTTTTGTGTATTCAAAAAATTGGGCAAATTTTGAAGCTTACATGTTATATAATGGTAAAAAAGACGCTAGCGATTATTCAACTAGTGGTGAAGATAACGCACAATATGCACCTATAGGAGGAATGCCAGCTTGGGAAACCTATAATTTTAAAGCCGGTTTCAATGTGTATAAAGGAGCAACTCTTTTTGCAGGAGTTGAAAATATTTTAGATACCCAATACCGTGTTTTTGCTTCAGGGATTAATGCTCCTGGTAGAAATATCTATGGTGGATTGAAGTATAATTTTTAATTTCAACTAGGTTAAAAATAAAAATCCCGTTAGTTTGCTAACGGGATTTTTTATTATCTGATTTCTTGATTTTGAATTAAATCAATGTATAAGTTGATTTTGTCTTTTAGTTCTTTTCTTGGAGTGATAAAATCTAAAAATCCGTGCTCTAATAAAAATTCTGAAGTTTGAAATCCTTCAGGTAAGTCTTTACCAGTTGTGTCTTTTACAACACGAGGTCCTGCAAAGCCAATCAAAGCTCCTGGTTCACCAATGTTAATATCACCAAGCATTGCATAAGAAGCTGTTGTTCCACCAGTCGTAGGGTCTGTACATAATGAAATGTATGGAATTTTTGCTTCGGCTAGTTGTGCTAATTTTGCTGATGTTTTTGCTAATTGCATTAATGAATAAGCAGCTTCCATCATACGAGCTCCACCAGATTTAGAAATCAAAACAAACGGAACTTTATGCTTAATAGAATAATCAATTGCTCTGACAATTTTTTCACCCACAACAGCACCCATAGAGCCACCAATGAAAGCAAAATCCATACAAGAAACTACTAAATCTTTACCTTTCGATTTTCCAACGGCGGATCTTATAGCATCTTTTAGTTTGGTTTTGTCCATTACATCTTTTAAACGATCACTATATTTTTTAGTGTCTTCAAATTTCAATGGGTCTTTTGATGTTAGTTTGGCATCAAGTTCTGTAAATTCGTTATTGTCGAATAAAATTTCGAAATATTCTTTACTACCAATTCTTACATGATAATCATCTTCTGGGCTTACCCATAGATTTCTTGCCAATTCATCTTGGTCAATGATTTTTCCTGTTGGTGATTTATACCATAAACCTTTTGGAACATCTTTTTTGTCCTCAGTTGCAGTGGTGATTCCTTTTTCTTTTCTTTTAAACCAAGCCATTCTTTATTAGTTTAAGGTTGTAATGTTTCAAGTTTCAGGTTATGAATATGAAACTTGAAACAAATTTTACAAAGTGTTTACGTTATTTAAATCGGCAAAAGCTTGTTCTAATCTTGTGTTGAACGTTACTTCTCCTTCACGAACCCATTTTCTTGGATCGTAATGTTTTTTATTTGGACTGTCAGCTCCATCTGGGCTTCCAATTTGTGATCTTAAATAATCTATTTTATTTACCATGTAGTCACGAATTCCTTCTGTGAAAGCAAATTGTAAATCCGTATCAATATTCATTTTAATTACTCCATAAGAAATTGCTTCTCTAATTTCTTCTAAAGTCGAACCTGAACCTCCGTGAAAAACAAAATCAACTGGATTGTTTCCTGTGTTGAATTTATTTTGAACGTATTCTTGTGAATTTTTAAGGATTTTTGGTGTTAATTTTACATTTCCTGGCTTGTAAACCCCATGAACATTTCCAAAAGAAGCTGCGATTGTAAATCTTGGGCTCACTTTCATTAATTCTTCATAAGCATAAGCTACTTCTTCTGGTTGTGTGTATAATTTTGAACTATCTACATCAGAATTATCAACCCCATCTTCTTCACCACCAGTAATTCCTAATTCAATTTCTAGAGTCATTCCCATTTTACTCATTCTTTCTAAATATTTTTTAGAAATTTCAAGATTTTCTTCAATCGGTTCTTCCGATAAGTCAATCATGTGAGAACTAAAAAGTGATTTTCCTGTTTCTGCAAAATGCTTTTCAGAAGCATCTAACAAACCATCAATCCAAGGTAATAAATTTTTTGCACAATGGTCAGTATGTAAAATAACAGTTGCCCCATAAGCTTCTGCTAAAGTATGTATGTGTTTTGCGCCAGCAACAGCTCCCAAAATTGCTGATTTTTGATTTTCATTCGACAATCCTTTACCTGCATTAAATTGAGCGCCACCATTAGAAAATTGAATGATAACTGGAGCATTTAATTTTGCAGCAGTTTCTAAAACACCATTGATAGTGCTAGACCCAACAACGTTTACAGCTGGTAATGCAAATCCTTTTTGTTTTGCGTAGTTAAAAATTTCTTGCACTTGATCTCCGGTAGCAACACCAGGTTTAATATTGTGACTCATAGTTGTATGTTTTTATAATAAGAAAGCAAAAATAAGAATTTATAAAATTAGAATGGATAATTAATACCAAAATTTAGCACTGTTTTGCTAAAGTTAATTCCTTTGAACCATCGATCTTTAATTTCACGTGCTGGGTCATAGGTTTTATAGCCTAAATCAAATCGGAATACAAAAAAGTCAAAATCATATCTAAAACCTATACCTGAGCCTACTGCTAAATCTTGTAATGATTTTAACCCTGTGAATGTATAGCGCTCGTCTTCTACGTTGTCTAATACGTTCCAAATGTTTCCTACATCTACAAATAATGCACTATACAAATTCCCTCCCACTCTAAAACGATATTCTGTACTGAAGGCTAATTTTAAATTGGCTTCATTAAAATCTAATACGCCACCGCTTCTACCTGGTCCAAGACTATAAGCCTGCCAACCTCTATTGTCGTTTGAACCTCCAGAAAAATAACTACGAGAAAACGGAATTGATTTTGCATTACCATAAGGAATTGCAATACCCGCAAAGGAACGCATTGCTAATGTGTTTTTCTTGCCAAAATCCCAATGCTTTACAAAGTCAACTTCTGATTTTATGTATTGAGCATATTCTATTCCAAATAATTTTGTGTTTCCTGCCGTGCTTTCTTCTGTAGATAAATTTAAACTATTTCCTAAAAATGATAATAAATTTCCAGCAGATTCTATTTTAGCTTTGAAATTATAATAGTTTCGGTCATTTATGTTGTTTTTTGTTGTTCGGTTATAAACAAAACTGGATGAAACAATTAAATTGTCTTCAGCTAATCTTACATAGCGTTCAGAAATACTTAAAACAGATTTGAAATCAGCGTCATTCTGAGTCAAAGCTGTTGTTTCAGAAAGCACATCTACAATGAAATCTAAAACACTATCTTCTCTTAAATCTCCATTTGCGTCTTCATAACTACCATTTGTATTGTATATTGCAGCAATTTCATTAATTCGATTATACGAATTTCGGTAAACGTTAAAATAATTTCCCACATTCAGATTTCGTACATAATTGATTCCTAATAACTCAAATTTGAAATTGTTTTTATTGTTATTTGTAGACCAACTATAACTTATGCTACTTGAAAGACTTTGTTTGTCTAGTCCAATGTTCCTTTGGTTAGTGATACCTGTACTAATTTGAGTAGAAGGAAACATCTCTTTCTTAATGATATTTTTTACACTGATTGGAAAAAATATCCTTGGAAAATTTAGTTTGGCATCTGCACCGTATTCAGAAATATTAAAAAAAACATTGTTTGGATTAGCTAAATCTTGCGATGAACCAATATTTCCTCTGGTTGATAATTCTAGAATTTCTGCCCGTTTGAAAACATTTCGCCAAGTAAACGACATGTTTCCGCTAATACCAAATTCTTGTACATCAGAAGTTGAAACATCTATTGAAGGCGTCCACTTGAATTTAGGCTTATTGACTAAATAAATATTTGCAATCAAAGAAGTGTTGGTTGAATCAGCAGGATCTTGTGTGTATTCAATATTTGGATAATTAAAAACTTTTAAATTACTTAATGCTTTAGACGTTAATGTTCTGTCGTTATCACTAAAAAGTTTACCTTTTTCTATAAAAACAGCGTTAGTTAAAGCTTTTGGTTTATAATTCAATCGACCTGAGCTGTAAATGTTATAATTGTTGTAAACCGCACTGTCTTTTACATTGTTTTTCTCTTTTTTGGAAGTATTATTGGTAAAAATATTTACTTGACTAATTTTATAAATAGTGAATGGTTTTTTGATTAAGGTATCGCCTTCTTTGACATTTCTGTCTTCAATTTTCAACACAACATTCATTTTTTGAATAGAATCATCAATAATGGCATCAAATTTTACGTGATTTTCTTGAAAATGATATACACCATTATTTCTAAATTGTTGTGTAATTCTTTTTCGTTCATTATCAAAACTTTGATAGGAATATTGTGCGCCTTTTTTAAGGAAGGATTTGTTTTCTTCAGATGCAAATAAACTATCAATAGCAGGCGTTTCGATAACTCTTGAAATTGTGTCAATGTGATAAGGTTTGCCAGTTTCAACACGGTAAGTAATTTTACCTTTTTTATTGCCAACAGAATCAATAGCTAGTGTGACATTATTTTTTAAAAAACCATTGTTATAATAAAAACCAGACAGGCGTTCTTTTGAGATTTCAGCTTTGTTTGTATCAATAATAACTGGTGGTTCGCCAGTTTTCTTTAAAAAATTATTAAATCCTGAAACAACAAACGAGTTTCCTAAGCGTTGAATTTGTTTTTCAGATAACAATTTTACTAACCGAGCTCTTCGATTTGGTTTTTTGTTTAACCAAACTTGATAAGAAGAATCTGGATTTTTTTTGGCTAAATTATATAAACTTAAGCGCAAAGGATAAGCTAAGAATTTATTATTAGGTTGTTGTAAAACCAAATTATTGATTCGTTCTTCTTTTATTAGTTTTTCGTTTACAAAAATTTCGTTTTTAGATAATAGCTGTTTGCCTTCGGGTACACGCTTAACTAACGAACACGAATAAATTATTGTTCCGATTACAAATAATAATGTTATTTTTGGTAAATTATTTCTCAAAGCACTTTTTAAAAGTTAGTCAAAAATACAATTTTTATGGTTAGTAAAAACCAAATTAAACTAATAACGAGTTTACAGCAAAAAAAATATAGAAAACAAGAACAACTTTTTTTTGTTGAAGGTGTAAAAGGCGTTCAAGAATTGTTGGATTCTAACTTTGAATTGCATGAATTGTTTACTACAAAAGCTGATTTTGTTGCTGTAAGTAAAAGCAAAGTTCATACCATAACAGCTGACGAATTAAAAAAGATTAGTGCTTTAACAACACCAAATACTTGTTTGGCAACTTTTAAGATACCATCAGCAGTTACATTTGTAGAAAAAGGATTAATTGTAGCTTTGGATGATATTCGAGATCCAGGTAATTTGGGAACAATTATTCGTTTGTGTGATTGGTTTGGAATTAAAACTTTGTTTTGTTCTGAAGAATCGGTTGATGTGTATAATCCAAAAGTTGTACAAGCAACTATGGGTTCTATCAGTCGGGTTAATGTAGTGTATGGTAACCTAGAAAAATTTTTGTCTGAAACAAAATTACCCGTTTATGGCACTTTTATGGATGGGAAAAACATTTATAAAGAAAAACTTCCCAACGAAGGAATTATAGTAATGGGCAATGAAGCCAATGGTATTTCAAAACCGGTAGAAAATTTAGTTTCGCAACGCATAGCAATTCCTAGATTTGGAGATTTACAAGCTACAGAAAGTTTAAATGTAGCCACTGCCACTGCTATAATTTTGAGTGAGTTTAAACGATAATTTTTTAGTGAAACGTAAAATTCACAAAAAAGCCACGTGTTTTCATTTCTTGTACATTCCCAGTCCATGGACTTCCTGGCGTGTTGTCTCTAATTAATTCGTCGTTAATACTGAAAACACCGCGAATAGATGGCGAAAAGACAAAATATTCGAGATAAATATCAACTCCAAATCCAACTTCGTAAAAATTGGTCCATTTGGTCATTCTAAAACGTTCATTGTAGTTATCATCTGGAGCTTTGGCGTTACTTCCTAAGTTTAATGCAGTAGATAATCCTCCAACCAAGTATGGGCGAACATTTCCAGTTCGTAAAGCAGAATATTTAAGCAACAACGGAAAGAAAATATATGTAGATTTCACTTCTCTTAATCGATCGCTAGTATCTACAATATTTGGGTAGGTTAAATTACGTTGTGTAATGTATAATCCAGGCTCAAAACGTAAATCAAAATATTCGGTAAGTCTTAAATTTCCTACTAATCCTACATTAAATCCTGTGGTGGTTCCTACTTGAATATCATCTGTTACAGATAAGTAGTCAAATTTAAAGTCTAAACTATTAAATCCAAGAAAATAGCCCCAATGTACACGTTGTTTGTTCCAATTTTCTTTATTGATAATTGGGTCTTTGCCAAACATGCCGCCTTGAGCAAACGTAATTTGTGTAAAAAGTATAAGAGCAAATAATTTCTTCATATTATTTTTTAGATGCATGATAAATAGTAGCAACTCCAAATGTTTGAGGCATATGTTGCACATCTATAAACCCAATTTTTCTTAAAATATTGTTTAAAGCTTCTCCAAAAGGAAAATTTTGTGCTGAAGTCGATAAATATTGATAGGCTTTTTTATCTTTTGAAAATAATTTTCCAATGGTTGGCATTATAAAATTGGTATAGATATAATACCCTTGTTTAAACGGAAATTGTGTTGGCACCGAAGTCTCTAAAATGATAAATTGTCCGTTTGGTTTTAATGTTCTTAAGATTTCTGACAGACCTTTTTCTAGATTTTCAAAATTACGTACGCCATAAGCAACCGTAATTGCGTCAAAATAATTATCTGGATATGGAATATTTTCACCATTACCCAATACCATTTGAATTTTAGACTCCAAATATTGTGCTTCAATTTTTTTCTTTCCTATATCCAACATGCCTTGTGAAATATCCAAACCGATGATTTCTGTTGCCGATGTGTTTGCGAATAAAATGGCTAAATCACCTGTTCCCGTTGCAATATCTAAAATGGATTTTGGTTGTTTTGCCGCCACCATTTTCAAGATTTTCTTTTTCCATTTTGCATCGGTACCAAAAGAAATCACTTTGTTTAATCCATCATAACTACCAGAAATGGTGTCAAACATTTGAGCAACTTGTTCCTTTTTGCCTAAATCTGAATCTTTGTATGGCGTTATATTTTTCGACATTTTATTAATTTTGGAAAACAAAAGTACGATTAATAATCAAGAACTTAAAAATTTTACCTTTTAACATAAGTTAAAAAAGTAAAATCGTAATCGTGCTTTTCGTCTTTAGTATGGAATTCTTCAAAGACTAATTCCCATTTATCGGTATCAATTTCCGGAAAAAAAGTATCTGCATCAATGGTAGTATGCACACGTGTTAAATCGATTTTATCTGCAATTTCTATAGATTGTTTATAGATTTCGCCTCCGCCAATGATGAAAACTTCTTCGTTTTTTGGACATAAATCAATTGCTTTTTGTAAACTACTTGCTACCAAACAATCGTCAGGAGCTTCGTAGTTTTTTTGTCTAGTAATGATAATATGTGTACGATTTGGTAATGGTTTTGGGAAACTTTCAAAAGTTTTTCTTCCCATCACAATGTAATGTCCTGAAGTTAAATTTTTAAAACGCTTAAAGTCATCTGGCAAATGCCAAACCAATTGGTTGTCTTTTCCTAAAGCATTGTTTTCGGATGCGGCTGCAATTATGGTGAGCATGGATTTAACTTTGTTTTATCGTTATAGGTAATAAATATTGAACTTTTACGGCTTTTCCTCTATATTTTCCTGGGACCCATTTTCCGTATTCTTTTAATATTTCTATTGCAGATGCATCTAATTTAGGAGAAATTCCTTTCTTTATTTTTAGATCTATTAATTCACCATCTTTGTCTACAACAAATTGAATCATCATTTTTCCATACGAATCACCATCCACTTTTAGTTTTTTACCCACAAATTGATAAAAATGTTCAAATCCTTTTTTGGGTTTTGGTCTTATTTCAATTTCTCTGTATTCGTATGTTTCTCCATTTGTATAAACGGCTTTTCCAAAAATAAGCTTACCTTCTTCATAATTCTCTTGAACTGAATATTGTTTTGATTTTAGTTCCCAATTTCCTGATTTGCGGTAGTTTTGAACTTTTCCAACTTCATAGATGTTATTTTCTGGATCTATGTTTTTGTATTCACCATTTCCATTGATAACTAAATGATTGTTGTTTTTGTCCCAAAATTGACTAATTAATTTAATTTGACTTTTTGTTTTTTGGTCTTCCAAAAATTTAAATATTTCTTTAGATTGTCCATTATCATACCAAGTATTCACTTCATCGACTATTGAATTTTTTTCATAATAAGATATTTCAGCAATCACACCATTTTTATGATAGTTTACTACTTTCGCTTTTAGGTAGATATTTAACGTGTCATCAGTAAAAACATCTTTTTCTAATGTAGATTTTTTAAAATTTGAAATTTTAAAAATATAGTCTTTACCATAAAAAGAATACTCTTTTTTTATATAAAAGTTGTCTTCATTGGCTGTTTTACCTAAACTATCTTCATAAATTGTTTTTAATATTTCTGTTTGAGCAAAAGAACATGTGTATATAATAAAAAAACAAAAGGTAAATATTTTTTTCATAACTTTTAATTTTAAACCGCCACAACACCCTTAATATGTGGATGCGGGTCATAACCTTCTAACGTAAAATCCTCAAACTTGAAATCGAAAATATTTTTAATTTCAGGGTTTAATTTCATCGTTGGTAAAGGTCGGCACTCGCGTGAGAGTTGCAATTGTAGTTGCTCGATATGGTTGTTGTAAATATGCGCATCACCAAAAGTGTGGATGAATTCGCCTACTTGTAAATTGCAAACTTGTGCAATCATCATCGTAAACAAAGCATAAGATGCTATATTAAACGGAACGCCTAAGAAAATATCAGCACTGCGTTGGTACAACTGGCAACTTAATTTTCCATCCGCCACATAAAACTGAAAAAACGCATGACATGGAGGCAAAGCTGCTTTTCCATTAGCTACATTTTCTGCAAACGAAACGGAAGTATCTGGTAAAACACTAGGGTTCCATGCTGAAACTAACATTCTTCTGCTGTTTGGATTGGTTTTTAATGTTTCGATTAATTCGGTAATTTGGTCAATTTCTTCGCTGTTCCAATTGCGCCATTGGTGTCCGTAAACCGGACCCAAATCACCATTTTCATCAGCCCATTCGTTCCAAATTTTCACGCCATTTTCTTGTAAATATTTGATGTTGGTATCGCCATTTAAAAACCACAACAATTCGTAAATAATCGATTTTAAGTGTAATTTTTTTGTGGTTACCATTGGGAAACCTTCGCTTAAATCAAAACGCATTTGGTAACCAAAAACACTTAAGGTTCCAGTTCCTGTACGGTCGCCTTTTTGGTTGCCGTTTGCTAATACGTGTTTTACTAAATCGTGATATTGTTTCATTTTGAGTTTAAAAGTTTAATGGTTTAGAAGGTTAAAAGTTTTTTACGCTCTTTACCTAACTAATGCGAAACATTAGCAACGTCTTTGGGATTGTGTTTGTGTTTGAATAAAACAGCAAACGCAATTGCAATTACTAAAGCATAAGCAGCAAAAGTTAACCAGATGTTGTGCCAATCTTTTTCTCCAGTTGCAGCATCGGTAAAATACATACTGATGATTTGTCCGCTCACAACACTTCCTAAAACAGCTCCAAATCCGTTAGTCATCATCATGAATAAACCTTGTGCAGAAGAACGAATTTTAGAATCGGTTGAGGTTTCTACGAATAATGAACCTGAAATGTTGAAGAAATCAAATGCCATTCCGTAAACGATACATGATAAAATAATCATCCATAAACCATCACCAGGATTTCCGTAAGCGAATAATCCGAAACGTAAAACCCAAGCAATCATACTAAACAACATTACTTGTTTGATACCAAAACGTTTTAAGAAAAACGGAATCGCTAAGATGAATAAGGTTTCTGAAATTTGAGAAATCGACATAATTAAAGTCGAATATTTTACCACTAATGAATCTGCATAAATTGGATTGTGTTTAAAATCATCTAAAAACACATCACCATAAGCATTAGTTAATTGCAATGCAGCTCCAAGAAACATACTGAAGACAAAGAATAAAGCTAATTTGTAATCAGCAAATAATTTAAATGAGCTTAAACCGATTAATTCTACAAATGATTTATTTTCAGTAGTATTTCCTTCTGGTTTACATTTTGGTAGTGTAAACGAGTAAATTCCTAAGAATATAGCAGCAATTGCAGCAATGTAAAATTGATTTTCCGAAGCTTTGTTCCCAGTTAAGTTTGTAATCCACATTGCTACGATAAAACCAATTGTTCCCCAAACTCGAATTGGAGGAAAATCTTTCACTACGTCTAAGCCTCCTTTTTTCAAAGCGTTGTAAGCAACAGAATTAGAAAGTGCAATTGTTGGCATGTAAAAAATCATTGCGACTAAAATTACCCAGAAGAAATCAGTTGGATTACTAACTTGAGGAACGTACATAAGTGTTAGTCCGCCTAAAATATGTAGTGTTCCGTATAGTTTTTCTGCATTTATCCATCTATCGGCAATAATTCCACATAGAGTTGGCATAAATATAGAAGCAATTCCCATGGTTGAAAAAATTGCACCAAACTGAGCGCCATCCCAATTTTTTGTTCCAAACCAATAATTAGCTACTGTGATTAACCAAGCTCCCCAAACGAAGAACTGGAAAAAGTTCATTATCGTTAATCTGAATTTTACATTCATACTATTGTTTTTTATGTATTAAGATTCTTTTTTTGAGATTTCGTCTCTAATTTTTGCGGCTTTTTCGTAGTCTTCGTTTTGAACCGCTTGTTCTAGTTTGTCGTATAGTTCTTTTAAAGAATAACCAGAATAATTATCAGAAGGAACCACTACGTCTTCTTCTATGCCAAAAGTTTCTGGAGTAGTGAGAATTTCGTCGTTTTCTTCGTTTTGTTTTTCATTTTCTGAAGGATTAATGCTTAAGTATATTCCTGCTTTATCTAAAATGTTTTTGTAGGTAAAAATAGGCGCATTGAATCGAAGCGCCAGTGCAATAGCATCAGATGTTCTAGCATCAATAATTTCTTCGATTTTGTCTCTTTCGCAAATAATGCTAGAGTAGAAGACACCATCCACTAATTTATGAATAATCACTTGCTTGACTACAATATCAAATCGGTCAGCAAAGTTTTTGAATAAATCATGAGTTAGAGGACGTGGTGGCTTGATTTCTTTTTCTAAAGCGATAGCAATAGATTGTGCTTCAAATGCTCCAATGACTATTGGTAATTTTCGCTCACCATCCACTTCGTTTAAGATTAAGGCATAGGCTCCATTTTGTGTTTGGCTATAGGAAATACCTTTTATATTTAATTTTACGAGACTCATTATACTGTGTTAATTGTGGTTTTAAGAATCAGATTGTTCATTTTTTTATAACCAAAAATATTTTGTTTATAGATAGGAACCATCCGCTTCAAAAATAAAAAAAAGAGCTATCTAAACAAAGATAACTCTAATTTTAATTTTAATATATTTTAAAACAACTATTTTGTTATGAGTTGCTTGCTTTAAATGCTTTTAATTTTTCAATTAATTGAGGCACTACAGTGAAAGCATCACCTACAACGCCATAATCAGCCACTTTAAAGAATGGAGCTTCCGGGTCTGAATTGATTACTACTTTTACTTTTGATGAGTTAATACCAGCAATATGTTGAATTGCTCCTGAGATTCCAACCGCAATGTATAAGTTTGACGCTACAGGCTTTCCTGTTTGTCCCACGTGCTCACTGTGAGGTCTCCAGCCGATGTCAGAAACTGGTTTTGAACATGCTGTTGCTGCTCCTAAAACAGAAGCTAATTCTTCAATCATTCCCCAGTTTTCAGGACCTTTCATCCCACGACCAGCAGAAACTACGATTTCTGCATCGGCGATAGTTACTTTCCCAGTTACTTTTTCTACGTTTTCAACCTTTATACTGAAATCAGCATCGTTTAATGAAGGTGAGAAAATTTCTTCTGTTAATGAAGATGGGTTTTCAACTAAACCAAAAGAGTTTTTAGCAATTCCTAACACTTTTACTGGAGTTGAAATTTCGGTAATATTGAATGCTTTGTTTGAAAAAGCGTTTCTTTTTACTTGGAAAGGAGATGTGCTTTCTGGTAAAGCCACAACATTTGAGGCATAACCTGCTTCTAAACTTACAGCAACAAGTGGTGCTAAGTATAAGCTATCGGTTGATGAAGAAAGTAAAACTACTTGAGTTCCTTCTTTTTTTGCTGCCTGAGCAATCACATCAGCATATGCTTTTGCGTTAAAGTTGGTTAATTTATCGTTTGAAACGTTTAATACTTTATCAACGCCATAAGTTGCTAAAGTGCTATTGTCTGCATTGTTGATTGTAACAGCTGTAACAGTTGTATTCATTGAAGCAGCTACTTTTTTTGCGTAAGAAGCTAATTCAAATGCTACTTTTTTTATTTTTCCTTCTGCTGATTCAGCATATATTAATATTGACATGATTTTTAATTTAAAGATTGAAAAATTTGATGATTTAAAGATTTCTTAATTCGTAATTATTAATTCGTAATTAAATAACTTTAGCTTCGTTGTGTAATAAGTTAATTAACTCATCTAAATTATCAGCACTTACTAATTTAACAGCAGATTTTGCAGCTGGTTTTTCAAATTTAACTGCTTTGGTTGCAGATACATCTCCGGTTGGCTCTACTAAAGTTAGTGCTTTTGTTCTAGCCATCATGATTCCTCTCATGTTTGGAATACGTAAATCTTTTTCTTCTACTAAACCTTTTTGACCACCAATAATTAATGGTAAACTTGCTGAAATTGTTTCTTTTCCACCGTCAATTTCTCTAGTTACTTTAGCTTCGTTTCCGTTTACATCGATACCAACACAAGCGTTTACGAAATTGAAACCTAATAATCCAGCAACCATTCCAGGAACCATTCCTCCATTGTAATCTAAAGATTCTTTTCCTGCGATTACCAAGTCATATGAGCCGTTTTTAATCACTTCAGTTAATTGTTTTGCAACAAACATGCCATCAGTAGGGTTTGCGTTGATTCTTATTGCTTCGTCTGCACCAATCGCTAAAGCTTTTCTTAATGTTGCTTCTGCGTCTGCACCACCAACATTCACAACTGTTACATTTGCTCCTTGTTGTTCTTTAAACCATATTGCTCTTGTTAAGCCAAATTCGTCGTTTGGATTAATTACAAATTGCACACCATTAGTGTCAAACTCACTATCACCATTGGTGAAATTAATTTTTGAAGTAGTATCAGGTACATGACTGATGCAAACTAATATTTTCATTCTTTAGTTATTTAGATTTATTGTGGTAAAAATAGAAAATATATTTCTAATTTTTATATGCATGCATAATATTTTTTTATAATTACAACGTTTTCGTAATTATTGTACAAAAATACAAATTATAAAAAAACGCTCAACTAAATTGAGCGTTTTTATATTTAATCTTCAATTGGTTCTTTCATTACGAAAGATTCCATGAATTTTGTAGTGTAATTTCCTGCCACATAATCTGGTTCATCCATTAATTGTCTGTGGAAAGGAATTGTTGTTTTGATTCCTTCGATTACAAATTCGTCTAATGCACGTTTCATTTTTGCAATTGCTTCTTCTCTTGTTTGAGCAGTGGTAATCAATTTGGCAATCATTGAATCATAATTTGGCGGAATTGTATATCCAGCATATACGTGAGTGTCTAATCGAACCCCGTGACCTCCTGGAGCGTGTAAAACGGTAATTTTACCTGGAGAAGGTCTAAAATCGTTATATGGATCTTCAGCATTAATACGACACTCAATAGAATGTAATAAAGGAAAGTAGTTTTTACCTGAAATAGGAATTCCAGCAGCTACCATAATTTGTTCACGAATTAAATCGTAATCTACAACTTGTTCAGTGATTGGGTGTTCTACTTGAATACGTGTGTTCATTTCCATGAAGTAGAAATTTCTGTGTTTGTCAACTAAAAATTCTACTGTTCCAGCACCTTCATATTTAATATATTCAGCTGCTTTTACAGCTGCACTTCCCATTTTTTCACGTAATTCATCCGTCATAAAAGGAGACGGTGTTTCTTCGGTTAATTTTTGATGACGACGTTGTACTGAACAATCTCTTTCCGAAAGGTGACAAGCTTTACCATAAGAATCTCCAACAACTTGAATTTCAATATGACGAGGTTCTTCGATAAGTTTTTCCATGTACATCCCATCATTTCCGAATGCAGCGGCAGCTTCTTGACGAGCACTTTCCCAAGCTTTTAATAATTCGTCTTCTTTCCAGATGGCTCTCATTCCTTTTCCACCACCACCAGCTGTAGCCTTCATCATTACTGGATATCCAATTTCTTTAGCTACTTTTTTTGCTTGCTCAAAATTTTCTAAAATACCTTCAGAACCAGGAACACAAGGAACTCCAGCTTCAATCATTGTTGATTTTGCCGAGGCTTTGTCTCCCATACGGTCAATCATTTCTGGAGAGGCTCCAATAAATTTGATGCCGTGTTCTTGACAAATTTTTGAAAATTTTGCATTTTCAGATAAGAATCCGTATCCTGGGTGAATAGCATCTGCATTTGTAATTTCTGCGGCAGCTATAATGTTAGACATTTTTAAGTAAGATAAATTACTTGGAGGAGGGCCAATACATACTGCTTCGTCTGCAAATTTTACGTGCAAACTATCTGCGTCAGCTGTAGAATATACAGCTACTGTCTTGATGCCCATTTCTCTACAGGTTCTAATTACACGTAATGCAATTTCACCTCTATTGGCAATTAATATTTTTTTAAACATATCCTTTAAAATTAAAAATTAAGAATTAAAAATTAAGAATTAAGAAAACCATAATTGGAATTTTTAATTTATCATTCGCAATTTTTAATTGATTAAGATGGGTCTACCAAGAATAATGGTTGGTCAAACTCAACTGGAGATGAATCATCAACTAGTACTTTTACAATTTTACCAGATACTTCAGATTCAATTTCGTTGAATAATTTCATTGCTTCAATTACACAAAGTACATCACCTTTTCCTATTGACGATCCTACTTCAACAAAAACAGGTTTGTCTGGAGCTGGTTTTCTATAGAAAGTACCAATAATTGGGGATTTTACAGTAATATATTTTGAATTATCATCAGATGCAGGAGCAGAAACAGTGTCTGATACAGCTGGAGATGATACTACTTGTGGCGCTAACATTTGAGGTGCAGCAGCCATAGGCATTTGTTGAACATAAGTAGTTGTGCTTTCTGTGCCTTCAGCAGTAGTTTTTATGGTGATTTTAAAATCGTCCATTTCTAATTTTACTTCTGTAGCGCCTGATTTTGCTACAAATTTGATTAGGTTTTGAATCTCTCTAATATCCATAATATTTGATTTAGTTTAGTTTGTTTTTATTTAGTATAAGCCCATTTTAAATAGATAGCTCCCCATGTAAATCCTCCACCAAAAGCAGCAAATATAATATTATCTCCTTTTTTTAATTGGTTTTCAAAATCAGATAATAATAATGGTAATGTTGCAGATGTTGTATTTCCATATTTTTGAATGTTGATTAAAACTTTTGAATCGTCTAATCCCATTCTGTTTGAGGTTGCATCTATAATTCTTCTGTTTGCTTGATGTGCTACTAACCAATTTACATCGTCATGAGTAAGATTGTTTCGTTGCATAATTTTTTCGCTCACATCTGCCATTCCAGAAACAGCGTATTTAAAAACTGTTTTTCCGTCTTGGAATACAAAATGTTGTTTGTTTTTAACTGTTTCTTCTGTTGCAGGTAAAATAGAACCACCGGCTTCGATTTTTAAAAATTCTCTACCAATTCCATCGCTTTTTAAGATTTCATCTTGTAATCCTAATCCTTCTGAGTTTGGTTCAAAAAGAACTGCTCCAGCACCATCTCCAAATATGATACAAGTTGCTCTGTCGGTATAATCGATGATTGACGACATTTTGTCTGCGCCAATTAATAAAACTTTTTTATATTTTCCAGATGCGATATATGCTGAAGCTGTTGACATTCCATAAAGGAAGCTTGAACAAGCCGCTTGCAAATCAAATGCAAATGCATTTGTTGCTCCAATTTCTGTTGCAACATAAACGCCTGTTGATGCTACTGGCATATCTGGAGTTGCAGTCGCCATAATCACTAAATCAATTTCTTTAGGATCTAAATTGACTTTCTCTAATAAGTTTTGAGCTGCTTTAATAGCAAGGTAAGAGGTTCCTTTGCCTTCTTCTTTTAATAATCTTCTTTCTTTAATTCCTGTACGAGTGGTAATCCATTCGTCATTGGTGTCTACCAATGTTTCCAATACTTGATTTGATAAAACAAAGTCTGGAACATACGAACCAATAGCGGTAATTGCTGCTGTTATTTTATTCATAAAGGTTATTTTTTCTATTCGAATTTTTTTGATTCGAAAAGTGGTGGAAATTACAAAAAAAATTTTAAACCAATCCTATTCGTTATTATAAATATATAACAAACTGGCACTTAACAAAAAAACTCTCACAATGTGAGAGTTTTCTCTATTTTTTTGATGCAATTAAGCTACTGCTTCTGCTTTGTCAATTACAACTTGACCTCTGTAGTACATTTTACCTTCATGCCAGTAAGCTCTGTGGTATAAGTGTGCTTCACCAGTTATTGGACATGTAGCAATTTGTGCAACTGTCGCTTTGTAATGTGTTCTTCTTTTATCTCTTCTTGTTGACGACTGTCTTCTCTTAGGATGTGCCATTTTTCTATTTTATTTATCCGTTAATAGTTTTTTTAAATTTTCCCATCTAGGGTCTATATCATCTTTTTGTTCTTCTGTTTTGTTTTCTTTTGGAGCAAGTGATTCTAATTTTTCAACCACTTCTGATAAAGTACCATCTTTAACGCCAGGATGAACCCTTCTTAATGGAACTGACAATACGATTGATTCATAAATGTATTGTGCAACATTAACTTGAAATTCTCCATGAGGTAATATGAGCAACTCTTCATTTTCGTCATTAAAGGTGTCTCCAAATTTTACTAAAAGTTTTAATTTTCCTTTAATTGGCAAATCAAACTCTTCTCCAGAAACATCACAAGGTACATTTACTGTTCCTTTGTGCTTAAAGTCGAGTTCTAGCATGGTGCTTTTTTTCTCCAAAACAATATTTACTTTAACTGATGTATCGTTAAATCCATCGTAATCAAAGCTTTTAAAGAACGTGTTATCTATTTGATAATCAAACTGATGCTTCCCTATTTTTAATCCCACAAAAGGAATCAAATATTCTTTTAAATTGTTCATAACAACAGTTTTACCTTTTTAAAAGGTGTGCAAAGATATAAAATTATTACAAATTCAAACTAGTTGTAAACATTTTTTTGTTTATAACTGTTTTTCTTTTGTTTTTAAAGGGTTTTTGGTAAGCTCTTGATAGTTATTTCTTTTATTATAAATGTCAATTGCTAAATAAACCGCTTCCTTAAATGATTCATGATTTGCAATTCCTTTACCTGCGATTTCATATGCAGTTCCGTGATCTGGTGATGTGCGAATTTTATTTAATCCTGCGGTATAGTTCACTCCGTTGCCAAATGAAAGCGTTTTAAAAGGAATTAATCCTTGGTCGTGATATGTTGCAATAACTGCATCATATTTTTCGTATTGTCCTGAACCAAAAAAACCATCTGCGGAAAAAGGTCCAAAAACCATATTGCCTGATTCGAATAGTTTTTTTAGTGCGGGTTTAATAATTGTTTCTTCCTCATTGCCAATAACTCCATTATCACCTGAATGTGGGTTTAATCCTAAAACGGCAACTTTTGGTTTTTCAATTTCAAAATCTTGTTTTAATGTTTTGATAATGGTTTGAATTTTATTCGAAATTAATTTTTCGGTTAAATTCTTAGCCACTTCATTTACAGGAACATGGTCAGTAAGTAATCCTACCCTTAAATCTTCGTGAATCATCAACATTAAAGCATCACCTTCTAATTCAGTGTTTAAATAGTCTGTATGTCCAGGAAATTTAAAATCTTCAGATTGAATATTGTATTTGTTAATTGGTGCAGTGACTAATACATCAACAAATCCATCTTTCAGTGCTTTTGTGGCTGTAACAAAAGATTTTATAGCATAACTTCCAACTGTGTCGTCATTTTTGCCAAACTCTAAATTAACACCTTCACGCCAAACATTCAATACATTTATTTTACCTACGACAAGTTGTTCAAGTTTGTCTATTCCATGTATAGCAGTAGTTAAATTTAATTCTCTTTTTAAAAATGAGATGATTTTGACATTAGCAAAAATTACAGGAGTACACAATTCTAGCATTCGATTGTCTTCAAATGTTTTTAATATGACTTCACTTCCAATGCCATTTAAATCTCCAACCGAAATTCCTACAATTATATTTTCTGCTTTTTTAACCATAACAAATGTGATTTATTGCTTACTTTTGAAGTGCAAATTTAGTAAAATTAAATCAGTTATGTTTACCGGAATTATAGAAACGCTTGGAATTGTAAAAGAAATTCAAAAAGAGCAAGAAAACCTTCACTTAACAGTGACTTCTGATATTACTCATGAATTGAAAATTGACCAAAGTGTTGCGCATAATGGAATATGTTTGACGGTGGTAAAAATTCATCAAGACGAATATACGGTAACTGCAATCAAAGAAACGATAGATAAGACGTCGATTGGAACTTGGAAAGTGGGAGATGTTTTAAATATTGAACGCGCTATGAAACTTGGTGATAGATTAGATGGGCATATTGTTCAAGGACACGTCGATCAAATAGGTGTTTGTACAAATATTAAAGAAGTAAATGGTAGTTGGGTTTTTACATTTGAGTATAATAGAGCTTTGAACAATATTACTATAGAAAAAGGTTCTATAACAATTAATGGAACAAGTTTAACGGTTGTGAATTCTCAAATAAATTCATTCAGCGTTGCAATTATTCCATATACTTTTGAACATACAAATTTTCATACTTTTAAAATTGGAAGTCTTGTGAATTTAGAGTTTGATGTGATTGGAAAATATGTAGCTCGTTTAAATGAATTAAGAAAATAAAAAAAGGCTCTTTATAAAGAGCCTTTTTTTGTTGATATATATTTTTTAGATAAATAATAACCGGTTGCTAATGCTAAAAAGAACAGCACAACTATACTGCCATCAATAGGTAGGCCTGGTGGCGGTGGCGGCGTTGGCGGCGGCGGCGTTGGATCTGCAGCAATAGCTGCTTGAACACTGAAAATCACCATTATTAGGGTTAAGGTTTTATTCATAGTTTTGTTTATTGGGCGTAAAAGTATTAAAAATACTTACTTTTCAAATTAGAAAAGGTTATATTTAATAATAAGTTAATATTGATATCTGTTTAACTCATTATGTAATACGAAAATATAAATATTTTTATACTTTACAAGTTATTTTAACAAAAAAACTTAAAAAAAACTTAAAATTTAGCTTTTGTAGTGTTATTCTGTCATATTTCAAACTAAAGTGGTCCCACCTGGGCTCGAACCAGGGACCACCTGATTATGAGTCAGGTGCTCTAACCAACTGAGCTATAGGACCAGTTTGAGGTTGCAATATTACTACTAATTTTTATTGCAAACAAATCTTTTTTAAAAGTTTATTTTATTTCTTGACAAAGTTCAATTAAAACACCGTTAGTTCCTTTTGGATGAAGAAATGCAACTAGTTTGTTATCAGCTCCTTTTTTTGGAGTTTCGTTTAATACAATAAATCCCTCGTTTTTTAATCGTGTAATTTCTTCGTTTATATTTTCAACATCAAAAGCAATGTGATGAATACCTTCTCCTTTTTTATCTATAAATTTTGCAATTGGACTTTCAGGATTTGTGGCTTCCAAAAGTTCGATTTTGTTTGGACCATTCATAAAAAAAGATGTTTTTACACCTTCACTAACAACTTCTTCTTCCTTGTATGGAGGTTGTCCAAATAATTTTTCGAAGAGTAAATTAGATGTTTCTAAACTTTTTACTGCGATACCGATATGTTCAATTTTTCTCATGCTATTATATGTCAAAATATTATATTACAAAATTAGTAATTTTAAAAGCTTTTGTATCATATGTTCATAGAAAAACACAATTATTTATAGCTTGAAAAAAAATCGTATTTTTGCCAAATGGAAACAAATAGACAAAAAAAAATAGGAGCGCTTTTGCAAAATGACTTGGTCTCTATTTTGCAAGGAGAAATCCGTAAAAATAATATTAATAATTTAGTGATTTCGGTTTCAAAGGTTAATGTAACTACTGACTTGTCAATTGCTAAAGTGCATTTAAGTGTATTTCCAACTGAAAAAGCGGGAGAGATTTTAGCGGCTGTAAAAAGTAACGCTCCTTTAATTAAACATGATTTAGCACAGCGTGTTAAAAATCAATTGCGTAAAGTTCCTAACTTAATTTTCTATATCGATGATAGTTTAGATTATATCGAGCAAATTGATAAGGCACTTACTGGAGAAGAAAATCCAATTGAAAATCCAGATTTATTAGAAAAAAGAAAGAAATCTTAATTTGAACCTTTCATTATACATAGCCAAGCGTTATGCTATTAGTTTTAGCAAGAACAAAGCGATTAATATTATTACGGGGATTGCTTCTGTTGGAATTATTGCGAGTACTATGGCGTTGTTTATCTTTTTATCTGTTTTTAGTGGATTAAAAGAATTTACTCTAAATTTTGCTAGCGTAGCTGATCCCGATTTTAGATTAGAAACTTCAAAGGGGAAGTTTTTTACTATTTCACCTAAACAAGAACAGCAATTAAAGGCAAGTAAATACATTGCTTCCTATAGCAAAATAGTTGAAGAACGCGTTTATTTTTTATATAGCGAAAAAGAAATAGTTGCCCATATTAAAGGGGTTGATAAAAATTATAGTAAGGTAAATGATTTTAATAATCATTTATATGCTGGTGAATGGTTTGAATCGAATTCTGAGGAAGTTGTCGTAGGCGCTGAGATAAGTAGAAAGTTGGCTTTAGGTTTGTTTGATTATAGCAATGCATTAGAAGTTTTTGCGCCAAAACCAGGAAAAGGTAATATTGAAAACCCAAATGAAGCTTTTAACAAAGCAATGCTTTTTCCGTCAGGAATTTATTCCATTAACGAAGATTTAGATAGCAAATATGTTTTTTGTGATATTGTATTGGCTCAGAATTTATTAGGTTTACAATCTAATCAGTATACAAATATTGAGATAAAAGCTTCTCCAGAAAGTGATGAGGATGAATTTAGAAATGAAATTGAGAAAATTTTTGGCTCAACAATTAAGATTAAAAACAGAGCACAATTAAACGATTCGTTGTATAAAATGTTGCAATCTGAAAATTTATTCATTTATCTTTTCAGTACATTAGTAGTGATTTTAACATTGTTTTGTTTGGCAGGTGCTATCGTAATGATAATCATTGATAAAAAAGAGAATTTAAAAACGCTTTTTAATATAGGTGTTACTAAAAATTCTATCAGAAATATATTCTTTGCACAAGGAATAATTATTACCCTTTTTGGTTTATTTATTGGATTAGTATTGGCAATTGCAATAATTGTTTTGCAACAACAATTTTCTTTCATCATGATAACATCATCAATGCCTTATCCAGTTTCTTTTGAATGGAGTAATATTGCAATTGTTGTAGCAACGATTATTATTCTAGGGATTATTTCATCTTGGATTGCATCAGGAACTGTGACTAAAAATTTATTAAAATAATAAATTGGTATATTTACATAATAAAAAAAACACTCTATTTAGAGTGTTTTTTTTATTATGTAAAAGGGATTAATTCATGCTAAATTTTGCTGTAATTCCTTTTGGTTTTGGTAGTGCTTTCATGTCAATTATTACATTTAAAGCCTCGTCTATATATACATCTTTTTGCAAATCTTCATGCCAGCGTTCGCGTTTTTGTTTTAATAGTGAATCTTTTTCAAATAGTACTACTTCATTTGGCAAAGATTGGAATTGTAATTTATTATTGTAATCAGAAATAGCTTTAAATTTTTTAATTTTTGCATCTGAAATAGCCATTTCTTTTTTGAATTCGTTTAAGTTTAGACTATAATCATTTTCATCTTTACGCTCAAAAATCCATTTTGCATTTTCATCAATTAAATTAAAATAACTATTAGCTGCAATTCTTCTTTTGCTATTTGCTATAATGTTGTCATAATTAATGTTTAATGGTTCATATTTTGCAGGTTCAATTTTGTCCCAAGGCAATGCACTTTCTTCATCACGTTCTCCCATGTCTAAATAAGAAAATCTGTCAGGAAAAACTATATCGCTTTGTACTCCTTCACGTTGTGTTGACCCACCATTAATTCGGTAAAATTTTTGAATAGTTGTTTTCAAAGCACCTAAATCGCCATACGAATTACCTCTGATAAATTGATTTAAGTCAATTACATTTTGAACAGTTCCTTTACCGTATGAATGTTTGCTTCCTACAACAATTCCTCTCTTATAATCTTGAATAGCTGCCGCAAAAATTTCAGAAGCCGAAGCTGAAAAATTATTAATCATTACAACAAGCGGTCCGTCATATTGTACTTTTTTGTCTGGATCTGGTAAAATTTCAGGGTTTCGTCCAGGAGCTTTTACTTGTACTACTGGTCCTTCTGGAATGAATAATCCTACCATTTTTACAACGGTTTCAAGAGAACCTCCGCCGTTATCACGCAAGTCCATGATAATACCATCAATATTTTGAGCTTTTAAGCGTTCAATTTCAGTAGCGACATCTTTATAAGCGTCTCTATTTTCTTTGTTTTCAAAACTAATGTAAAATTTTGGCAGATAGATTATTCCAAATCTCTTTCCATCTTTTTCTACCACAGATGATTTAGCGAATGTTTCTTCAGTTTCTACTTCATCTCTAATGATAGTAATAACCTTAATGGAACCATCTACTTTTTTAACGGTTAATCTTACTTCAGTTCCTTTTGGACCTTTGATTTTCTTAACTACGTCGTCTAATCGCATACCCGCTACATCGATAGGTTCTTCTTTTCCTTGTCCTACTTTTAAAATTAAATCACCAGCTTCTAATTCTTTTCCTTTCCAAGCTGGGCCTCCTGAAATTAATTCAGAAACTTCAACGGCATCATTTTTCTTTTGCAAACGCGCTCCAATTCCTTCAAAAGTTCCGCTCATGCTTACATCAAATTTTTCTTTGTCATCTGGAGAAAAATAAAATGTATGCGGATCAAATCGCTCTACAATTGAGTTTAAAAATATAGAAAACCAATCGTTTCTGTCTAATTCTTTTTGAATAAAATCAAAATATTCATTTAACGATTTTAATGAGTTTTCACGAACTTCTTTTTCAATTTCGTCAAACGATTTAATTTGGTAAGAAGCATCTTTTGCTTTTTTATCTTCTTCTAATTTTTGTTTATCTGTTATGGATGATAATGCTTGTAATTTTAATTGCTTTCTCCATCTATCTGCTAATTCTTTTTTATTTTTTGCAAATGGAAGTTTTTCATAATCTACGTTGATGCTTTCATTTGTATTAAAATCAAATGGGTTGTCTAAAATAGATGAGTAAATATCTCTAGATTCTTCCATTCTTTGTAACAAACGAGAATTTGTTAGATTAAAGAAAGTTAAATCTTTATCCTTTATCATGTCATCAATTTGAGTTTCATATTTACTGAACTCATCAATATCGCTTTGTAAAAAGAAACGTTTGGTTGGGTCAATGCCATCCAAATATTTTGCATACACTTTTTTAGAAAAAGCATCATCTAAAGCTACCGGACTATAATGGCCTTTTTCTAATACAAAAGTTAATAACTCTAGTAATAATTTGTCTTTTTCAGGGTCTTCCTTTTTATCTTTAGGAATAAAACTCCACAAAACTGCTGATAAAGCAGTTATTAGCAAAATAACCTTATAATTTCTTTTCATAAATTCCACAATTCGTTTCATTAAAAAATTTTCAACTAAATTACACAAAAAATCATGCCACAAGTCCGCAATTTACTATAAATTTTTGTTAAACCTGTATTTTTTTTGTTACAGAAAAAAGGTTTCGATATAAATTAATTAATTTAGCAAAAAATGATTAAAATGTCAAAACCACTTATACTTATTACAAACGACGACGGTATAGTAGCGCCAGGAATTAGAGCTTTGATTGAAGTTATGAAAGAAATAGGTGATGTTGTAGTGGTTGCCCCAGACAGTCCTCAAAGTGCTATGGGACACGCAATTACCATAAATAATACACTTAAACTTGAAAAAGTACATTTGGACAAAGAAATAACACAAGAATATAGTTGTAGTGGAACACCTGTAGATTGTGTAAAAATTGCGGTTAATGAAATTTTAAAAAGAAAACCCGATTTGTGTGTTTCGGGGATTAATCATGGTTCAAATTCATCTATTAATGTAATTTATTCTGGTACCATGAGTGCTGCTGTGGAAGCTGGTATTGAAGGAATTCCTGCCGTTGGTTTCTCGTTGTTAGATTATAGTTGGGATGCCGATTTTGAACCAATAAAGAGTCACGTAAAAGAAATTGCGCTTAATGTTTTAGAAAAAGGATTGCCAAATGGAGTTGTTTTGAATGTTAATTTTCCTAAATTAGTCAAAGAAGAAATTAAAGGCATCAAAATTTGTCGTCAGGCAAAAGCCATGTGGCATGAAGAATTTGACAAGCGAACAAATCCGCAAGGAAAAGAATATTATTGGTTAACAGGTAAATTTGTCAACCAAGATAAAGGAACTGATACGGATGAATGGGCATTAGAGAATGGTTATATTTCAATTGTTCCAGTTCAGTTTGATTTAACAGCGCATCATGCCATTCAGCAATTGAATACATGGGAATTATAAAGAAAAATAGATGAAATACTATATCATAGCAGGAGAAGCTTCGGGTGATTTACATGGTTCTAACTTAATGAAAGCGTTGTACGAAAAAGATCCAACAGCAGAGATTCGTTTTTGGGGTGGTGATTTGATGCAAAGTGTAGGCGGAACTTTGGTAAAACATTATCGCGAATTAGCATTTATGGGTTTTATAGAAGTTATTATGAACCTAAAAACAATTTTGAATAACATCAAAATTTGCAAAAAAGACATTGAAGCGTTTCAACCTGATGCAATTATTTTTATAGACTACCCTGGTTTTAACATGCGCATTGCTACATGGGCAAAAGAACGAAATATTCCAACACATTATTACATTTCGCCTCAAATTTGGGCTTGGAAAGAAAATCGTATCAAAGCTATTAAACGCGATGTGGATTTCATGTATGTAATTCTTCCGTTTGAGAAAGATTTTTACGAGAAAAAACACCGTTTTCCAGTTCATTTTGTAGGTCATCCATTAATTGATGCAATAGCAAGTAGAACCGAAATTTCAGACGACGTTTTTAGAACGGAAAATAATTTATCTAACAAACCCATTATCGCTTTATTGCCCGGAAGCAGAAAACAAGAAATTTCAAAAATGCTTTCAATTATGCTTTCGGTGGTAAATGATTTCCCTGATTATCAATTTGTAATTGCTGGCGCTCCAAGTCAGGAATATACATTTTATAAAACATTTTTGACAAGTGATAATGTGAAATTTATTTCGAATAAAACCTATGATTTATTGAGTCATTCGCATGCTGCATTGGTAACTTCGGGTACGGCAACATTAGAAACAGCTTTGTTTAATGTGCCAGAAGTAGTGTGTTATAAAGGAAGTTGGATATCCTATCAAATTGCTAAACGAATTATCACGTTGAAATACATTTCTTTAGTGAATTTAATAATGGATAAAGAAGTAGTAAAAGAGTTGATTCAGGACGAATTGAATACGAAAAATTTAAAACTTGAATTAGTAAAAATTTTAAATCCAGAAAACAGATCGGATTTATTGAATAATTATATTGAACTTAAACAAAATCTTGGTGGAGAAGGAGCAAGTAAAAAAACAGCCGAATTAATTGTAGATTCTTTAAAAAAGTAGATTTTTGAAGCCACTTAAATTTCCCCTAATTACGATAACCAGCGCTTTTACGGTTGGAATTATTGCCCAATATTATTGGAAAATATCTTTTTATGCTTTACTGTTTAGTTGTTTGTCTGGGGCTATTATATTTGGAGTTTTGTATTGGAAAAGCAATAAACAAATCATTCAAAAAAGCGCTTTTGGAATAGTAACTTATTTACTTTCCTTTGTTTTAGGAATGATTACTTTCTTTGTTCATTCGGATAGCAACAAACAAAATCATTATTCCAAGCAAACTTTTGAAACAACTAATTCTATAAGAGGAATTGTTCAATCATCGTTAAAACCAAATATTAAATATAATAAATACTTTGTTACTATAAAAACTTTTAATCAAGTTGATGTTTCTGGTAAATTATTGATTTATGTTCCGAAAACAGCCAAGACAATATTGCACTCTGGCGATGAAATTTGGTTAACCGCTCCAGTTTATTCTATTCCGAAAGCATATAATCCATATCAATTTGATTATGCAAATTATTTAGAAAAACAAAATGTTTATCATCAGGTTTATGCAAATGAAAATTATTTGAAGGTAATCCAACAACATCATAATTTAGATTATTTTTTAGAAAATTTGCGTAATTCTTTAAGTCATAGTTTTGATATTCATCATTTTGATACTAAGACCAAAGCTATAATAGATGCTTTATTATTGGGACAAAGAGTTGAAATGGATACCCAAACAGTTGCTGATTATTCAAATGCTGGAGTAATTCATGTGTTAGCCATTTCTGGGTTACATATTTCAATTCTTTATTTTGTTTTGGTATTTCTTTTAAAGCCTTTAAAAAGATTGAAGTTTGGTAATGAAATGCAACTTGTTCTCATACTTTGTTTTCTTTGGCTTTTTGCTTTGTTAACAGGATTGCCCGCCTCGGTAACAAGAGCGGTTACTTTATTTAGTTTTATTAGTATTGGAAACTACTTTAATCAACCTAGAGCTATTTACAATGCTATGGCTATTTCGGCTTTTTTAATTTTACTATTTGTTCCAAATGCTATTTTCGATATTGGATTTCAGTTGAGTTATGCTGCTGTTTTGGCAATTATTTTATTTCAACCATTTTATAAGAAATTTCATTTTACAAAAAACAAAATTGGAATTTATTTTATAGATACTATTTTGGTTTCTATTGCGGCTCAAATTGGAGTTTTACCATTGAGTTTATATTATTTTAATCAATTGCCAATGCTATTTTTATTGGCAAATTTGGTCATCATTCCACTTTCTAGTTTTGTATTAATTTATGGAATTTTGATTTTAGTACTTAATTTTATTTTCTCTGAAGCAGCTGTTTTTTTAGGAAAACTTTTGTCTTTTTTAATTCAATTGATGAATAATTATATTCATTGGATTGCACAATTCAAAAGTGGAATAATTACCAATATATCGTTTTCGGCTATTATGGTTTTAACGCTTTATGTTTTCATTATAAGCTGTTTGTTTTGGATTTACAAGAAAAAAAGAAAGCACATTGTATATGTTTTAGTTGCACTTTTTATTTTTCAAATCAGTTTTATTTTTAATAAAATTGCTGAGAATAGAGGCTCTGAGTTAATTGTTTTTAATGATAAGAGTAGTTTGATAGGGATAAAAAATAAAAATACCATCATCGCTTACACTGATGCTCCTGAAAATCACATTACAACATTGAATCATTATAGTAGAGGAACTTTTTCGGATTCACTACGCATTTTTCCTATGCAGAATGTGTTGTCGTTTGACGAAAAGAGAATTTTAATTATCGATAGTTTGGGAATTTATAAAACTTCTATCAAACCAGAAATTGTTATTTTAATGCAAAGCCCAAAAATTAATTTATCTCGCTTAATTAAAGATGTAAAACCAAAACTAATTATTGCTGATAAAACTAATTATAGAAACTTATTAAAATTGTGGAGTGTAACATGCAGAAAAGAAAAAATCCCTTTCCATGCCATAGCCGAAAAGGGATTTTATAGATTGAAATAAATTATTTCTTTTTGATAATTTGATTAGCGCCTTCAAGCCATTTTTCAGGTCCGCCTGCTACATAGCCTGTACTTCCTAAAGCTGTTAAATTTATTTTAGCATCAGCTGTTTTAGTTGCGTTTACAAACCACACTGTTGGATAGCCTTTAACTTGTAATTGTTGTTGAAGTTGGGCGTTTTGCATTTTTACTGCATCCGTTTGTTCGTTTTTTCTAGGAAAATCTAATTCTACTAAAACTACGCTTTCTTTTGCCCATTTAATAAATTCTGGAGTTTTGAAAACTTCTTTTTGCAAACGAATACACCATCCACACCAATCAGAACCTGTAAAAAACAAGAACATTGGTTTGTTTTCTTTGATTGAAATATCAGTTGCTTTAGACATATCTGTATGCCATGTTAACTCTTCTTGCGCTTGAATTGATAAGGAAGAAATAGCTAGTAATAAAGTGATAAATATTTTCTTAGTCATTTTTTTATTTTTTTTATATAGTTTTCAAAAACAATGCCGAAAAGTACAAATTATTTTACTTCTTGCATTAATTTTTTTATTAGAGGTGAAATTGCAATTAGAATTAGACCAGCTATTAAAGCGTATAGGCCAAGCTGTTTATATCCATCTGCATAGGTTATAAGAATTTCTGATTTTGAAGCACCTTCTTTTGCTTCAGACAAAAATGCGCCAATATATCCCGCAACATATTGACCATATGCTGAAGCTAAAAACCACATTCCCATCATCATCCCTTGAAGGTTTTTAGTAGATAGTTTGGTCATAATTGATAATCCAATTGGTGATAAACAAAGTTCTCCAAATGTGATTACTAAAAGTGCTAGTGTGAACACATTTAATGAGGTAATTCCAGAAACAGTTGCGAAAAATTTAGTTGCAAAAAGAACGTAATAACCTAATCCTAAGAAAATAAATCCTAATCCAAACTTAATAAGTGTATTTGGTTCAAACTTTCTTTTGCTTAGCCATATCCATAACAATCCTAATAATGGTGCTAGTAAAATAATGAAGAAAGCTCCACCAGAATTGTTAACTCCATTTGGATCTAAAGTCATGCCTAAAAGATTTTTATCTAAATTTTCTGCAGCAAAAATGCTTAACGAACCTCCACTTTGTTCATAAATTCCCCAGAAAATAATTGAAAATAAAATAAAGACTAATGCCGCCCACAATTTTTTTCTCTCTGACGGTGTCACTTTTGTCATTTCATAGAAAAGATAGAGTAGCGTTAAAGGTCCGATTGTCCACATAAAATAATCGGTATATTCAGTTTTTGAAACCATTATTTGTATAATAGGAACTAATAAAATTGTTCCCGCATAGACAGAATATTCTAACCACTTAGAAATTGGTTTTGATTTCACTTCTGCCAAAGGATGGCCAGGCTGTAAGCCAATTATTCCTAATGATTTCTGTGTAAAAATAAAGTTGATTAAGCTAATAATCATAACGATTGCAGCTAGACCAAAAGCAATATTCCATCTTTTATCTTCAGGGATTGAATTTGCTAACATTTCACCTTTCCCAATAGCAATACAAATATAGCCTCCTAGCAATGCACCAAGATTTATACCAGCGTAAAATAATGAAAAACCAGCATCAGTTCTAGAATCTCCAGCCTTGTATAACTTCCCAACCATTGTTGAAATATTTGGTTTAAAAAAACCTGTTCCAATAATAGTAAATGAAATTCCTAAAAAGAAATATTGATGAGGGTCTGTTGCTAAAATAGCACTTCCTACAATCATTAATATTCCGCCCCAAAAAAGTGATTTTCTAAAGCCTAGAATTTTATCTGCAAAAAGGCCACCAATAAAAGTGAATGCGTAGACGAATGCTTGTGTAGCTCCATATTGCAAATTAGCTTCTGTTTTGTGAAAACTAAGTTCCGAAATCATGAAAAAAACTAACATTCCTCTCATTCCATAGAAACAGAAACGTTCCCACATTTCGCTAAAAAATAAACTCCAAATTTGTTTTGGATATTTTCCTTTAAAGTCTTGTATTTGTTCTATTGTTTGCATCTTAGTGAATTCCTTTTTCTTGCATTACTTTGTTTAGTTGTTTCAATAAAATAAACATCAACATGGTCGCAAACATTAATAATCCGAAGTTAATCCAAAAGAAGTCTTGCTTGTTGTCATAGGTATCCCAAAGACTAGCTAAAACACCACTTAATTTATTTCCGATTGAAGTTGATAAAAACCAACCACCCATCATTAAAGAAGTAATATTCGTTGGACTCAATTTAGAAACTACTGACAATCCCATCGGGCTTAAGAATAATTCTCCAATAGTAATTACTCCGTAATTGGCTACTAACCACCAAACGCTTACTTTTTCAGAACCATTTGCTCCCATATTTACGGCCGCAATCATTACTAAAACGGATAAAGCTGAAATCAATAATCCGAATGCAATTTTGGTTGGTGTAGATGGCTCTTTCTTTCTACTTCTTAAAAATGTAAAGAATGCCACAACTAATGGTGTTAAAATAATTACCCAACCTGGATTGATCGACTGACTCAAATTGGTTGCCCAAAGCGAAACTTTTGAGCCTTCTTCAGGTAATTTATCTTTTGCTACGTTTCTAAAGTAAACTGGATAATCGACTGTTTTTTGAACTTCTCCATCTACTTTTTGAATACGGAAGCTAGAATCATATAATTCAACGGTGTCTTTTTTGTATTCTACTTCCTTGGCTAATTTCAGTCCGTTGAAAACGGCTTGTGTATTTCCAGTGATTTCTCTGTCTGTATAGCGGTCTGCCCAAGTTGTTAATGCCGAGCCATTTAATTTGAATACCGCCCAGAATAAAATTACTACGGCAAATATTGTTAATAATGCACCAATTGGTCTT
Source organism: Flavobacterium sp. (assembly GCF_035299005.1). Classification (GTDB taxonomy): domain Bacteria; phylum Bacteroidota; class Bacteroidia; order Flavobacteriales; family Flavobacteriaceae; genus Flavobacterium. The sequence goes on along the minus strand of NZ_DATGXL010000013.1, from coordinate 141,861 downwards.
TTATCTTCAGATTTTGCTTTAAAATACAAACTTCCGTAAAAGAAGATTACTGGAATACATGCAAAAATAAAAGCATCTGTACTATCAGAACCAAAAATGGCGCTATTTAAGTTTATATCAGATTGTACTCCTTTGATTAACCAGCCTATTATTCCAAATACAGCAGATGGTACTAAGATAAACATTACAATTTTCCAAAAAGGCATATCGCCAGGTTGTACTCCTTTTTTTTCGGTTTGATTTCCATAATGTTTGGTGCCTAATAAGAAAACAATTACTCCAATAAACATTCCTACTCCAGCTGCCATAAAAGCATATTGCCAGCCTAGTAAAATTTGTAAAGCCGCTCCAAAGAAATTACAAATAAAAGCACCAACATTGATTCCCATGTAGAATATATTGTAGCCTTCATCTTTCTTTTCTTTGTATTTGTCTTCAGAATAGAAGTTTCCTAATAGTGTTGAAATGTTTGGCTTAAAGAACCCATTTCCAACAATCACTAGAGTCATAGCAATGTAAAGCATTGTAATATCATGAATTCCCATCATAAAATAACCAGCTCCCATCATTAGACCACCTATTATGATGGATTTTTTATAACCCCAATATCTATCGGCAATCAATCCACCTATAAAAGGAGTTAAAAACACCAAAGCAATGAAAGTTCCATATAAATCGGAAGCTTCTTTTTCAGTCATGGCAAATCCGGCTTCAACATCTTTAAGATATAAGGTAAAAATACCAATCATTAAATAGTAACCGAAACGTTCCCACATTTCAGATAAAAACAAGTAAGGCAATGCTTTAGGATGACTTTTCCACATAATTTATTGTATTAAAAAAACAAACCTACAAGGATTTCTTGTAGGTTTGAAAGATATAAAAAATATTTTTAAATATTATTAACTATTCAGGTTGTCCTTCTATATGGTCGTTGTGCATTCTTTTTTCCAGCCAAGAGCTTAAAATAAAAAGAATAGCAGCAGCAGCACCAGACATAATGATAAACAACACAAAGAATTCATATAAATTAGTAATTTGGAATCCTAAAAATGAAGTTGCGCCACCTGTTCCATCTTCTCCACCTGGAATTAAAGCACTTAATGTTCCCGCAAATTTATTAGCCGCAGCATTTGCTAAGAACCAAGTTCCCATCATTAAAGATGATAAACGTAAAGGAGCTAATTTAGAAACCATTGATAATCCTATTGGTGACAAACACAATTCCCCAATAGTGTGGATTATATATAAACCAATTAACCACCACATTGAAACTTTTTCTCCTAATCCTAAACCTTTAACTGCAATAGCTATTACAACATATCCTAATGCTACCAAGCCGAGTCCTATTGCCATTTTTTTTGGAGATGATGGTTCCAATTTTCGTGCATATAAAAATCCCCAAACAATTGTCATTATTGGAGCTAAAGAAATTACAGCTAAAGGATTTACAGATTGAAAATAGGACGCAGGCATTTCCCATCCAAAAATGGTTCTTTCAGTTTGTCTATCAGCAAACAATGTTAGTGATGCTCCAGCTTGTTCAAAAGCACCCCAAAAGAAAATCACAAAGAAAGCTAAAAGAAAAATTACTGTTATTCTTTGTGTTTCAATTTTTGATAAACTTTTATCACTGAAAATTAATATTGGCATTGCTATCATTGCGCCATAAATAAAATAACTAATAATATCTACATCGCTTTTAAACATTTGCTTGAAGTTCAACATAAAGAAAATAATTCCTATTGAACCAATAATCATTGCAATACTTTTTGCATCCAATTTTTTAACAGGAAGTCCGATGTGTTTGCCTTCTTCAGAAATAAGATATTTTTTTTGACCAAAGATGAATGCTACTAACCCAATTAACATACCAATACCAGCAGCTAAAAATCCCCATTTAAAATCCATAGAACCACAAACTAACGGTGAAAAGAAGGCGCCTAAATTAATTCCCATATAGAAAATAGTGAAAGCACTATCAATTCTTCTGTCGTTTGCTGGATATAATTGTCCAACCATTGTAGAAATATTTGGTTTAAAGAAACCATTTCCAATAATGATTGCTGTCAGTCCCATCCACATTAACGAAACTCCTCCATTTGCTCCAACAGAAGCACTGAAAAACATAAAAAATTGCCCAATAGCCATCAAAAGACCACCAATAACAATACTTCTTCTGTTTCCTAAAAACTTGTCACATAAATAGCCTCCTAAAAGCGGTGTTAAGTATACTAAACCTGTATAACTTCCATAAATTTCAGAAGCATCAGCATCTTTCATTAATAGTACTTTAGTCATAAAAAGAATGAAGATAGCTCTCATTCCATAATAACTGAATCGCTCCCACATTTCTGTGAAGAATAAAAAGTACAATCCTTTAGGATGTCCAGTTTTTACAGCATTGTTTTCCATATAATTTGTTTTAGTTTATTGGTTTATTATAATTTTTCTTTAATAAAATTTGTCATTTTAGTATACAATTGTAAACGTGTTTTTCCGCCATAAATGCCGTGGTTTTTATCTGGATAAATGGCCCAATCAAATTGTTTGTTGGCTTGTACTAATGCTTCTACCATTTTCATTGTATTTTGAACATGAACGTTATCATCGGCTGTTCCATGAACTAACAAAAAGTTTCCTTTCAATTTGCTAACATGATTGATAGGTGAGTTATTGTCGTAACCACTAGCATTTTCTTGTGGTGTTTGCATGTAACGCTCTGTGTAAATACTATCATAATATCTCCATGAAGTTACTGGAGCTACTGCAATTGCCATTTTGAACACATCAGCCCCTTGGAACAAACAGTTTGACGACATAAATCCACCATAGCTCCAACCAAAAATCCCAATTCTTGAAGCGTCAACATAGTTGTATTTTCCGATTATTTTAGCCGCATCGATTTGATCTTCTACTTCGTATTTTCCTAATTCTTTTTGCGTGCATTTTTTGAAAGCAGCTCCTTTGAAACCTGTTCCTCTTCCGTCCACACAAGCTACAATGTAACCTTGCTGGGCTAACATCATAAACCAATAATCATCTGTACTATTCCAATCGTTATTAACTTGTTGTGATCCAGGGCCAGAATATTGATACATGAAAACAGGATACTTCTTAGTTGCATCAAAGTTTTTTGGTTTTATCATCCAAGCGTTTAATTGATGTCCTTTTTCTGTTGTTAAAACAAAAAACTCTTTTGGTGCTACATCATATTTGGCTAATTTTTGTTCAACTGCTTCATTAGAAATAATTGTTTTTACAAGCGCGCCAGTTTTTGAGTTGTTTAATGTGTGTGTTGGTGCAACTGTTGCGCTAGAATAAGCATTTATAAAAAATTGAAAATTAGGACTAAATGTTGCGTTATTAGTTCCAGTTTTAGAAGATAATCTTACTTTTGATTTTCCGTCAATCTTAATGGCATAAACATCTCTATTGATTGAACCATTTTCTACTGATTGGTAGTATATTATTCCTGATTTTTCATCAAAACCATAGTAATTTGTTACTTCCCAAGCTCCTTTGGTGATTTGCTTTTTTAATTTACCTGTCTTGTCATAGTGGTATATATGATTGAATCCGTCTTTTTCGGAGGTCCAAATAAAGCTGTTGTCTTTTAAGAAAGTTAAATTGTCAGTGATGTCAATATAAGCTTTGTCTTTTTCATTTAAAACAATTTTTGTGCTGCCAGTTGTTGCATCTACGAAGTGTAAGTCTAAGTTGTTTTGGTGACGATTCATTACTTGGACACTCAATGTATTTGTTTCATTTGTCCATTTTATTCTAGGAATATAAAAGTCATTATAATTCCCTAAATTGATTTTTTGTGTTGTATTTGTCTTTAAGTCATATATGTGTAGAGAAACAATAGCATTTTTTTCTCCTGCTTTCGGGTATTTAAAAGCACTTTGAGTAGGATATAAACCTTCATTGTATAAATCCATTGAAAATTCTGGAACTTCTGTTTCGTCAAATTTGATGTATGCAATTTTGCTTCCGGAAATATTCCAATCGTATGCCTTTACAAATGCAAACTCTTCTTCATATACCCAGTCAGTAATTCCATTAATGATTGCGTTTTTCTTGCCATCAAATGTTAGTGTAACTGTTGCATCTGAAATATAATCATAGACATATAAGTTGTTTTCAAAGCCGTATGCGATTTTAGTTCCATCTGCAGAAAAAGTTGGCTCTTGAATTTGTCTATTTGTGAATTTGCTGATTTTTCGTGTTGTAATATCATAAACAAAATAGTCAGCTGTGAAAGAATGACGAAAAATAGGATTTGAATTGGTTGCTATCAATATCTTTTTTTCGTTTTTGTCAAAAGAGTAACTGTCAATTGAAGTTATCTCGGAATGATTTTTAGTATCAAATAATGTGCTTACTTTTTCTAAAGTAGCAAAATCATACAAATCAATTTGAAAACTTTTTGAAGCTCGGTCAAAATTTAACACCGTATACTGGTTGGTGTTTTTCATTGCATTCAATTCGTCCATTCCTTTGGTACGGAAGGCGCCACCCCAAATTTCTTCTAATGTAATTTTTTGTTGGGCAGTAGCTGATAATGAGCATGCTACAATAAATAGTAGCGTAATAAGATATTTTTTCATGAGAATTATGTTCTAAAAAACACCAATTTTAGTGAAAATTTATCAAATAACCATATTTTTAACTTCATTTAATCAAGTTTTTGATTTTTTAAATTTTTTTTAATTATATTTATAAACGATATTTTAATAGTATTGAATGATATTACCCCTACAAAAAGATATTAGTTTATTATCAGGAAACTTTGGTGCTTCTTATTTTTATATTGTTTTTTATGTCGTTATTTTAATTATTTTTTTAACAGCATTATTACATCATCAATTACGAACTTCAAAAATTGATTTAACAACCTTTAAGAGTAAAATTACCAATCAATCTTCACAAGAATATCAGTTTTACTTTCTTTATTTGGCTTTAATTTTTCCAATAACTGAAATTTTTTATTCTTTTTTCGAAATACATATTGATATCAATTTTTATTCAGGTTATTCGATAGGGGCAATTTGTATTTTGCTGTTTGCTTTAACCTCTTTTAAAAAAATCACAAAATATTCGAGCGCCTTTTTTACTTATTGTTTTTTAATTCTTTGGGCAATTATAAGCTATAATTTTTTTATTAAATCTGTTCATTTTATTCTTTTTTCTAAATATATCCTTATTTTATTCTTTGCGCTTTTTGTTTTTAAAAGATTTACATATTATATCTATTTTGTTTTTGTGAATTTTCTTTTATTGTTAGCATTATTGTATCAAAAACCAACAGAAACTTTTGTAATTATTGTGCTTTTGAATTGTCTTTTTATAACATTAATAATTCATTTGTCTCAATTTATAAGAAATGTCAAGAACAATGAAAAATTACTTTTTACTCAAGATATAATTGATAATACAAATTCTATCATTATTGCAACAGATAACTTAGGAAAAGTATTGTATTGCAACGAATCAATAAGTAAAATACTAGGATATTCCCCCGAAGAAGTACTAGGAGATGCTTTTTGGGCATTGACTGAAGATGCAGATTTTGAAGCGGGAGATTATAATCTTAAATTTAAACCTAATGCAGTTTATTTTAGGAAATTAAAGTGTAAAAATGGCGATTATAAGTTTATTCAGTGGACCGATTTTAAACATACTAAAAACATTTATGTTGCAACAGGTCAAGATGTTACTTCAAAAATAAATTTAGAACGAAAATATGCAAATCTAATTCAAAACGCTAAAGATATTATTTATGAAAGTGATAAATATGGAACTATTACTTATGTAAATAAATTTACTCTAAAATTATCAGGGTATAAAATTGACGAAATCATTGGAAAAAATTACAGCTTTTTTATTCGTGCAGACTATAGAGAATCTGTTATGAATTATTACATTAATAATATTAATCAAGAAACAGATGAATATGATTTATTAGAATTTCCAATCTTAAAGAAAAACAAAGAAGAACTTTGGGTTTCTCAAAAAGTATCAGTGAAGAGAGACGAAAACAATGAAATTATTGGATATTCATGTATTATTAGAGATATTACTTTTTCAAAATCAATAGAAATTGAAGAACAAAAACGAATGGAAGAAATTTCGCGTTTAAATGCAGTTTCTAATCGTTTGTCTACGTTGAACTTTTTAAACTTTCCAGATCTAGAATCTATCATACAACATATTTGTAAAGAAACTGCCATTGGGTTAAACATTGACCGTGTTAGTATTTGGAAAAATCATTTAGATAGTATTGAACTTCATAATATTTATGTGTATAATGAAGATAAACATTATGCAGACTTAACATTATATAAAAAAGATTTTAAAAATTATTTTGAAGCAATTAAACAAGAACCAATAATTATTGCTTCTGATGTATTTTCTAATTCTGCCTTAAATGAGTTTTATGTCGATTATTTTCCAAAATTTAATATTAAGTCATTGTTAGATTTTCCAATATATATCGCAGGAGAATTAGAAGCTATTTTCTGTTTAGAAGCTACTAATGAAATAAGATATTGGTCAAATGAAGATATTAATTTCGCAAAAACAATTGCAGACATTGTTGCCTTAGCGATAGAAACAACTAAAAGAAAAACAGCTGAAAGACAAATTTTATATAAAAATGAAATTTTAACAGCAATTGCTACAGTAACAAGCAATTTGCTGATTCATAAAGACAAAAACAGCATTTTTGACAACTCAATAGAGCTAATCGGAAAAACGTTAAAAGTTGACAGGTTATATTATTTCGAAAATGATGAAAAAACCAATTTATTAAGTCAACGTTTTGAATGGGTTTCTGAAACTGATTTACAAGAAATTGATAATCCAGATCTTCAAGGTGTTCCGCATGAAGCTTTCCCGGATTTTATGGAGAATATTTTGAGTAAAAGAACATATAAAAGTCTCACTAAAGATATTCCCGAAGGGGATTTTAAAAACATATTAACTAGCCAAAAAATTATTTCAATATTAGTAATTCCGCTTTTTGATAACGATTTATTTTTAGGATTTATTGGGTTTGATGATTGTAAAAATGAAAGAATTTGGACAGAAGAAGAAATAAGCATTTTGCAAACATTAGCAAATAACATTTCATCTACTATTATTAGAATTAATAGCGAAAAAGCAATTGCTGAGAGTGAAGAAAAATTTAGATTATTAGCAAATAATATTCCTGCTTCAGTATTTTTAGTGAAATATGATAAAGCACGGACAAAAGTTTATTTGAACGACGAAATAGAAAAATTAACAGGTTATCACAGAGATGATTTTATGAATAATAGAATTTCATTGGTAGATTTATATCATCCCGATGAAATAGAAGCTGTAAGAGAAAAAATAGAATCTGCACTTCAAAATAAAAAGCCATATCAAGTCACTTGTCGACTTCGAAAAAAGGACGGAACTTTTGTCTGGATTGAAGAATATGGAGAAGGTGTTGTAATTAATAATCAATTGGCATTTATTGAAGGCGTATTAATTGATATTACAGAACGAAAAACTGCCGAAGAAGCAGTAGTTGCAAAAGAATTTGCCGAATCTTCTAATAAAGCAAAATCAGAATTTCTTGCCAATATGAGTCACGAAATTCGTACACCTCTTAACGGGATTATAGGTTTTAGTAAGTTGCTTTTAAATTCTGAATTATCTGAAATTCAAAAACAATATTTAACAACGGTAAATCAATCTGCTGAAACTTTGTTGGATGTTGTCAATGACATTTTAGATATTTCAAAAATTGAAGCAGGAAAGCTTATAATAAATGAAGAAAAATCTAGTTTGCACAATCTAATTAATCAATCAGTTGATATGATGAAATTTATGGCACATCAAAAAAACTTAGAATTAATTGTAAACATACATGAAAATGTACATTGTGCTGTTTGGGTAGATGAAATAAGATTAAAACAAATTCTTCAAAATCTATTAAGTAATGCTATAAAATTTACACCAAAAGGTCAAATAGAAATAGAAGTAACTGCAAAAGTGATTAATGAGAAAGAATCCAAATTTAAATTTGCAGTAAAAGATACTGGAATAGGAATAAAAAAAGAAAACAAAACAAAAATATTAGAAGCTTTTACACAAGAAGATAACTCAACAACTCGAAATTTTGGAGGTACTGGATTAGGATTAACAATTTCAAATAGCCTTTTAAAATTGATGAACAGTAAACTTGAAATTTCTAGTAAACCAAATGTTGGTTCAGTGTTTAGTTTCGAATTGATTTTAAAAGCTGAATTTTGTAATAATCATTTGGTTTTAGAAAATAATTACATCAAGAAAGCACTTTTAATTGAAGATAATCCATTGGTGGCTAGCATAATTCAAAAAATGTTGGGCGCTTATCAAATTAAAACAAAAAATATACTACTTGAAGATCTCGATGGCTTGTTATTTGCTGAAAAAAACAAACACCAACTTCTGCTTTTAGATTTAGAATACATTGGTAAAGAAAATGTACTGAGTTTGCTTAAAAAGCTAGAAAAAATAAAAAATATTATGGTCTTAGTGATGCAAAATTCAACATCGGATTTTCCAGATATTAATTATTATAAAAATGTTCAAAGCATAATTAAGCCTGTTAAATTTAGTGTTCTCCAAAACTATTTTAGTAAAATAACAGAAGAAAAACAATTGGTAAAAACAGCTGAAAACATTGATGTTAACCATTTGAACGATGTGAAGTTTTTAGTTGTTGATGATAATAAAATTAATATGCTATTAACCAAGACACTCATTTTAAACAAGCTGCCAAATTGTACTGTATTTGAAGCTTCAAATGGTTTAGAAGCGGTTGAAATTGCCAAAAAAGAACTTCCAGATATTATTTTTATGGATATACAAATGCCAATTATGAATGGATATGAAGCCACAACTGAAATTAAAAAATATAATCCAAACAGTATTATTATAGCTTTAACTGCAGGAATTATTACCGGAGAAAAAGAGAAATGTATTGATATTGGTATGAACGATTTTATAATAAAACCAATAGATAAAAATTTATTTGAAGAAACCACAATTAAATGGATAAACAGCATTCATAATTAATGCAATTAGTATCTTTGCTTTTCATTTGATTATTACAACTGCTATGACTCAAAACGTAAAAGGATTTTCAAAACTTTCTAAAGAAGAAAAAATAAATTGGATTACAAACAATTATTTTATCAATCCTTTAGAAGCAAAAGAAAGTCTTACAAAATATTGGAATTCTGACGAAAATCTGCAAAAATTACATGATGAATTCATCGAAAACACGTTAACCAATTTTTATTTACCCTATGGTGTAGCACCAAATTTTATTATTAACGGAAAAAGTTATACGATACCAATGGCTATTGAAGAAAGTTCGGTAGTTGCAGCAGCTTCAAAAGCGGCAAAATTTTGGGGTGAACGTGGTGGTTTTAAAACAACTATTATTAACACCGAAAAAATAGGTCAAGTACATTTCCTATTTAATGGAACTACCGAAAAGTTAACTACTTTTTTCAATCATATTAAAGCACAATTCTTTTCAGATACTGCCGAAATTACCAAAAATATGCAAAAACGAGGTGGCGGAATTTTAGATATTGAATTGCGCGATAAAACTCATGAAATTGCAAATTATTTTCAACTGCATGCAACTTTTAATACAAAAGATAGCATGGGTGCAAATTTTATCAACACTTGTTTAGAACAATTTGCAAAAACACTAGAAACACTAGCAAATGATTTTGATGGATTTTCATCTGAGGAGAAAAACATACAAATTATTATGAGTATTTTGAGTAATTATGTACCAAATTGTGTAGTTAGAGCCGAAGTTTCTTGTCCAGTTAGTCAACTTTCAGAATCGGCAACTATTGATTCAAATGAATTTGCCCAAAAATTTGCAACTGCAGTAAAAATAGCAGAAATAGAACCTTATCGAGCCGTAACACACAATAAAGGTATAATGAATGGAATTGACGCTGTAGTTTTAGCCACAGGAAATGATTTTAGAGCTGTAGAAGCTGGAATTCACGCCTATGCAAGTAAATCGGGACAATATGCAAGTTTATCGCATGTGAAAATTGAAAACGAAATTTTTACTTTTTGGATGGACGTTCCTTTAGCACTTGGAACCGTTGGCGGACTAACTTCTTTGCACCCATTAGTAAAATTCTCAATGGAATTATTACAAAAACCCTCGGCTGAAGAATTAATGCAAATTGTTGCTGCAGCAGGTTTGGCGCAAAATTTTGCTGCGTTACGATCACTAACCACAACTGGAATTCAACAAGGACACATGAAAATGCACTTGATGAACATTTTAAACCAACATCAAGCAACAAAAGAAGAAAAACAAAAAGTATTAGATTATTTCAAAGACACAACAGTTTCTCACAGTTTAGTAATCGATTATTTAGAAAAAATAAGAAGTTAATGCAAAATCAAACATTTTACAGCAACGGAAAACTACTGCTAACAGGTGAGTATGTAGTTTTAGACGGAGCCAAAGCATTAGCAGTTCCTACTCGTTTTGGACAAAATCTCATCGTAAAAAAAGGAAACAACCAATTAATAAAATGGATAAGTTTTGATGCAGATGAAACAATTTGGTTTCAAGATATAATTACTTTTGAGGAAATAAAAAACAAATCACTTAGTTATACTAATAATAAAGTAAAAAACACCTTAATTGAAATTTTGTATCAAGCTTTCATGCAACAACCTAATTTTTTAAATGCAGAAGGTTATGAAATTGAAACACATTTAACTTTTCCAAGAATTTGGGGTTTAGGCACTTCTTCAACGCTGATAAATAACATTGGTCAATGGTTGCAAATAGATGCTTTTGAATTATTGAGCAAAAGTTTTGGTGGAAGTGGTTATGATGTGGCTTGTGCAAAAAGCAATTTGCCAATTATTTATCAATTAGAGAACGAAGTTCCTCATTTTAAGGCCATACATTTTAATCCACAATTTAAAGAAAACATTCATTTTGTCTATTTGAATCAGAAGCAAAGTAGTAAATCAGCTATTTCAAATTATTTAACCCAACGCCATAAAACTGGGAAAATAATTTCAAAAATAAACACCATTACTTATCAAGCTATTGACTGCAAAGAAGGAAAAGAATTTGCTAAACTAATGGAGCAGCATGAAGTCATAATGAGTGATGTTTTAGAAACTAAAACGGTCCAAGAAAAATTATTTCCTGATTTTAAAGGAGTTGTTAAAAGTCTAGGGGCTTGGGGCGGTGATTTTGTAATGGTTTTGTCTAAAGAAAATCCAAAAGATTATTTTTTAGAAAAGGGATATTCAACTATTTTAAGCTATGAAGACATGGTATTGTGATGTGTATATAATTCTAAAGTTATCATAAAATTAGTGCTATTTTCATAAGTGTTTGATAATTTTGTTCTTTAAATATTAATTTATGGGTGGAATTCATTTAGCTGAAATTGAGCGTGTAAAAAATATTTCTAAAGTAGATTTTTACAATAATTATGTAAAAAAACAAATACCAGTTGTTATTGAAAATGCCACTGAAACTTGGCCAGCATTTTCAAAATGGAATTTAAATTACATAAAAGAAGTAGCTGGTGAAAAAACAGTTCCTTTGTATGACGACAGACCTGTTTCACATAATGACGGCTTCAACGAAGCACATGCCGAAATGAAAATGAGCGATTATATTGATTTGTTGCAATCAAAGCCCACAAATTATCGTATTTTTTTATATAATTTAATGAAAGAAGTACCGCAACTTCAAAATGATTTTGTTTGGCCTAAAATGGGATTGCGATTAGTCAAACAACTGCCCATGTTGTTTTTTGGTGGAGAAAATTCAAAAGTGTTTATGCATTTTGATATTGATTATTCTAATATTTTACACTTTCATTTCCATGGTACAAAGCAGTGTATTTTATTTGCACCTAATCAAACACCTTATTTGTATAAAGTTCCATATTCATTAATTTCAAGAGAAGATATTGATTTTGACAAACCTGATTTTGACAAATTTCCTGCTTTAAAGTATGCAAAAGGCTTAGTTTGTAATTTAAAACACGGTGAAATGCTGTACATGCCAGAAGGTTATTGGCACTATATGAAATATGTAACACCAGGATTTTCTATGAGTTTGAGAGCTTTTCCTAGAAAGCCTAAAAATTTAATAAAAGCAGTTTATAACGTTTTTTTTATGCGTCATTTTGATAATTTTATGAGAAAGCGAAAAGGACAAGCTTGGATAGATTATAAAAATAAAAAAGCGATAACGAATACAATGAAGTTAAAAATTAAGGAAGTGATTTGATTAACTCCTCGATTTCTTTTTTTTGTAATTCATATTTTAATCGCAATGGATTAGCTTCTTTTTCAGAACGATTGTAATATAGCATTGCTTTTTCAGCAAAAAATTTTTGATGATACACAGTAGCTATTGGGACTAATGGAAATTCTTTGTGAAACAACATTTCATAATAAGCCTGCCATTCGCGCTCGTTTTTATCTTGAAGTGCGATATCTTTCGATTTTTGTTTCACGTGTATCATCTCATGAGCTAGCAAATTAAGCATCAAAATTAATGGAAATTCAAAAGTGTTTTCAGGAATTCTAATAATTTGAGGATTACCAATTTCGCCTTCAGTTGTCATTAAGATAAAATCTGGTTTTGCGGCTTCTCTAAATTCAAAGCCTGCAAAATTTGAATGCTCAATTTGATAGATTTTTAATAACCACAATGCCGCTTCTTTCGTTAAGCCGTGCTTGTGAAAGGTTTTAATAGTGAGTTTTATGTCTTCAAATGGCATCATTTTAATGGTCAAAATCAAATACAAGAGCAATCTAAAATTTGAGCTTGCCCTTGTATTTATGCTTTTAAAGTGTTTCTTTCAACCAACCAAAAAATTCTTTTTGCCAAACCAACGCGTTTTGTGGTTTTAATACCCAATGGTTTTCATCTGGGAACAACAAGAATTTACTTTTAATTCCTTTTAATTGTGCAGCTTGAAAGGCTTCTTGTCCTTGTCCGATAGGCACACGGTAATCTTTTCCGCCTTGAATAATTAAAATCGGTTTATTCCAATTGTTGATTAATTTAATTGGGTTGAATTCGTTATATGTTTTTTGTGCTATAGTATTGTCTTTTTCCCAATAAGCGCCCCCTGAATCCCAATTAGTAAAGAAAACTTCTTCCGTAGTTCCATACATGCTTTCTGTATTAAAAATACCACAGTGCGAAATGAATGTTTTGAAACGATTTTTGTGAATTCCAGCCAATTGAAACACAGAATATCCACCATAACTTGCACCAACAGCACCTAAACGTGTTTTATCAACATAAGATTCCTTAGCTACATCATCAATAGCAGCTAAATAATCTTCCATAACTTGTCCGCCCCAATCGCCAGAAATTTGCTCATTCCATTTTACACCATGACCTGGCATTCCTCTTCTGTTTGGCGCAACAATAATGTAGCCTTGTGACGCCATCAATTGGAAATTCCAACGGAATGAATAATATTGCGTTAACGCACTTTGTGGTCCCCCTTGGCAGTACAAAAGGGTCGGATATTTTTTAGTTTTATCAAAATTTGGAGGTAAAATAACCCAAACCAACATTTTTTTGCCGTCTGTTGTAGTTACCCAGCGTTTTTCGGAAGTACATTTAGCAATTTTTGAATACGTTTCGTCATTTACGTGTGTAATTTGTTTCCAAGACTTTACTTTTAAATCATACGAAAATACTTCTGTAGCCATATTGTGTGTTGTTTTTGCTACTAAAACAGAAGTGCCTGAAAAACCAATTATTGTATTTACATCAAAATCACCATCTGTTAATTGGTTCACACGAACTGCGATTTTTGTTAACCCAGGAAAATTAACTTCAAACAATTGCTTGGTTCCTCCAACAGGCGCAATAAAATAAACTTTTTTGCCGTCTTTACTCCATGTAAAACTATCAACTGTTCCGTCCCAACCAGCAGTTAAATTAATATCCATTCCTTTGTGACGAACTATGACATCATTTTTATCGGCTTCAAAACCATCGCGTTTCATTTGTAACCATGATAAATCACCATTTGGAGAAAATGTTGGGTGTGTATCGTAACCTAAATTATTTATGGTAAGATTTTTTGTGGTTTTTGTTGCTAAATCGTATTCGTATAAATCTGTGTTGGTGCTGGTTGCATAAGCTGTTCCAGCTTTCTTTTTACAAACGTATATTATTTTTGATCCATCAGGTGACCAAATGTAATCTTCATCACCGCCAAACGGTTTTTGAGGAGCATCATAAGGTTCATTTGGCATAATATCAACTGGAGGTAATACTCTTTCTGTTTCCGAACCTATAGTGCTGTAAAAAACATGATTGTGTGTACCGTCATTCCAAGTATCCCAATGACGATAATCTAAACCAGTATACACTTGAGCTGTAGTTTTTGATAATTCAGGATAAATGTCTTTACCTAATAGTTTTTCAATTTTTACTTCTTGAGAAGACAATAAATGCTTTCCGTTTGGAGAAACATTCTTATCGACTAGCAATGATTTATAATCTTCTACAAAAGTTGCATTTCCACCTTGAATTGGAATGGTATAGTATTTTGAATTGATTTTGTTCTCTTCAATAGAAGGTGTTCCCACTTTGAAAACTAATAATTTTCCATCTTTTGAAATTCCCAAAGGAGTTACTCTTCCTAATTGCCATAAAATTTCTGGAGTTAGGTTTTGCTGTGCTAATGTACTCATAGTTATCATGCTGAAAATGAGAAAAATGTATTTTTTCATACTGATTAAATTTAAAACGATGCTAAATGTAGTACTTTTTTAAAAAAATATAAGTATTTTCACAAACTAAAAATAGAGTACCGTGAAGAACAATAAACTATTTATATTAATCATTGTTTCGCTAATCATTGGCGTTGCTTTAGGAGGAATTGTACATTATCAGTTTCCTGATGCGATTGAGTCTTTTTCAAAAAATATAAAATTACTCGGAACAATATTTATCCGATTAGTGCAAATGATTATTGCACCATTGGTTTTTTCTACATTAGTAGTTGGAATTGCAAAAATGGGCGATATGAAAATGGTTGGAAGAGTTGGTGGAAAAGCAATGGCTTGGTTTATTTCAGCTTCATTGATTTCATTACTTCTTGGAATGGTTTTAGTAAACTTTTTTGCACCAGGAAAAGGAACAACAATTAAATTAGATGATACTTCAAGCGCTTCTGAATTAGTTGAAAATTCAAAAGGATTTTCATTAGAAGAGTTTGTCAAACACGTAATTCCTAAAAGTTTATTTGAAGCATTGGCTACTAATGAAATTTTGCAAATTGTAATTTTTTCAATCTTGTTTGGGGTGGCTTTGGCAGCTTTTAGTAAGAAAGAAGCCAAACCAGTTTTAAAACTTTTAGATACAGTGTCACATGTAGTTTTAAAAATGGTAACTTATATAATGTGGACTGCTCCACTTGGGGTTTTAGGTGCTGTAGCAAGTGCAATTGCCAAACATGGATTTGAAGTTTTTACATTATATGCTAAGTATTTAGGTGCTTTTTTTGTAGGGATTTTAGCGCTTTGGATAATATTGCTTACTGTGGGTTATTTGATATTAGGAAAACGTTTGTTTGTATTGTTAGAACGTATTAAGAGTCCATTATTAATTGCTTTTTCCACCACGAGTAGTGAGGCAGTTTTTCCAAAAATGGTAGAAGAATTAGAGCGTTTTGGATGCCAACCAAAAATTGTTTCGTTTACTTTGCCATTAGGTTATTCTTTTAACCTTGATGGGAGCATGATGTATATGACTTTTGCAAGTATTTTTATAGCTCAAGTATATGGAATCGACATGTCTTTAGGTGAACAATTGACTATGTTGTTGGTGTTAATGTTGACGAGTAAAGGGGTTGCTGGAGTTCCAAGAGCTTCATTAATTGTAGTAGTAGCTACTTGTGCTATGTTTGGAATTCCACCTGAAGGAATTGCATTAATATTACCGATTGATCATTTTTGTGATATGGCACGTAGTATGACAAATGTGTTAGGAAATGCACTTTCAACAGCTGCTATTGATAAATGGGAAACTAAAATAGAAGAATAAAATGAACGATTTTCATTGGACCAAACTTTTTAATCCTGAATTCTATATTACAATGGAAGTTGGAGGAATTCCTATTGGAATTTATATGGTGTTGTTCATTGTTTTTGCCGAAACAGGCTTGTTTGCGGGTTTCTTTTTACCAGGTGATAGTTTGTTATTTCTTTCTGGAATTTACAGTAGAGAGTTAGTTGAAACTTTCTTCATGATTCCAAGCGATTTTTCTAATGTTACTATTTTGTCATTATTAATTGCAGCTGCGGCTACATTAGGAAATATTTTTGGTTATTGGTTTGGGGCTACAAGCGGACAATTTTTATATAATAAAGAGGATAGTTTTTTCTTTAAAAAGAAATATTTGTTTGAATCTCAAGCTTTCTTTGAAAAGCATGGAGGTGTTGCTATTATTTTTGCGCGTTTTTTACCTATTGTACGCACCTTTGTACCCATCATTGCTGGAATTGTACACATGCCGAAAAGTAAATTTATGTTCTACAATGTATTGAGTTCGTTGTTGTGGTCATTTTTATTGGTTTTTGCAGGACATTATCTATATGGTTTTTTTAATGATGAATTTGGTATAGATTTGAAAAAACATATTGAAACTATTATATTAATTTTAATTGCAGTAACTTCATTTCCTTTAATAATGAAAGCAATTAAAGCAAGAAGGAAAACCTAAAATTTTGAAGAATAATGCAACTTAGTTATTGGGAATTAAAAAATTGGTTTTCAAATGTTGATTTCACTATTATAGGTAGTGGAATTGTTGGTTTACATACTGCATTAGCGTTGCGCGAACGATTTCCTTCTGCTAAAATATTAATTCTTGAAAAAGGAATTTTACCACAAGGAGCCAGCACAAAAAATGCTGGATTTGCCTGTTTTGGGAGTCTGTCTGAAATTATTGATGATTTAAAAACGCATACGGAAGAAGAAGTTATTCAACTAGTTCAAAAACGATATGCTGGTTTGCAATTACTTCGAAGAAATTTAGGTGATGCAGTTTTGGATTTAAAACCTTATGGTGGCTATGAGTTGTTTCTAAAAGAAGACGAATCTTTTTATAATGAGTGTGTTCAAAAAATGCCATTTATAAATGATATCTTGAAACCACTTTTTAAAACCGATGTATTTTCAAAAGAAGTTGATCGTTTTAATTTTAATAATACATTCGAGTATTTAATTTTCAATCCTTTTGAGGCCCAAATTGATACTGGAAATATGATGCAAGCCTTGTTGAAAAAGGCTCATGATAATAATATTCTTATTTTAAATAGTCAATCCGTAACAAGTTTTCAAGAATTAAGCGATAATGTTGAGGTAGTCACCAATGGAATTTCTTTTAAAACTAAAAAATTGTTATATACAACAAATGGTTTTGCTGCACAATTGACCAATAATCAAGTAAAGCCTGCTCGAGCACAAGTTTTGATCACCAAACCCATTCCAAATTTAGATATAAAAGGGACTTTTCATTTAGATAAGGGCTTTTATTATTTCAGAAATATTAACGATAGAATCCTTTTTGGTGGAGGTAGAAATTTAGATTTTGAGGGTGAAACCACAACTTCTCATGATACAACCGAATTAATTCAAAATAAATTGGAAGAATTATTAAAAACAGTAATTTTGCCGAATATCAAATTTGAAGTAGAGCATCGTTGGAGTGGAACAATGGGAGTTGGAATGCATAAAAAACCTATAGTTGAACAACTTTCAAGTCACGTTTATTGTGGTGTAAGAATGGGTGGAATGGGTGTTGCCATAGGAGGTTTAGTAGGACAAGAATTAGCAGATTTAGTTTAAAAGTATGGTAAAAAAATCGACGCAAAATAAAACCGCAAAAAAACCAGTAAAAAGAACTGCTGGACAAAAAATACTTCGTTTCTTTTGGTTGACTTTTCTTTGGTTCAATATCATTAGTTTTTTATTGGTTTTATTGTTCAAATTTGTACCCGTTCCCTTTACTCCATTAATGGGAATTAGGGCAATGGAACACAAAAAAGAAGGTAAAGAAATGACATGTAGTCATGAATGGGTTCCAATAGAAGAAATTTCTTTAAATCTTCAAAAAGCTGTAATTGCTAGTGAAGATGGTCGTTTTTTAGAACATTGGGGTTTCGATTTTGAAGCGATGCAAAAAGCTTATAAAAGCAACCAAAAGGGGAAAAAAATAAAAGGAGGAAGCACTATTTCGCAACAAACAGCAAAAAATGTTTTTTTATGGCAAGGAAGGAGCTATGTTCGTAAAGCACTTGAAGCCTATTATACAGTTTTAATTGAATTGGTTTGGGGTAAAAAACGTATCATGGAAGTTTATCTCAATAGTATAGAAATGGGTGATGGGGTTTATGGTGCAGAAGCCGCTGCCAAGCATTGGTTTAGAAAAGATGCTGCAAATTTAACACGATATGAAGCCGCCGGAATTGCAGCCATTTTGCCAAATCCAAGAAAATACAAAGCATCAAATTCATCATCATATATCAACCGAAGAAAAGCAAAAATTTCACGCTATATTCCAATGATTAAACTGGATTATTAAAACGAGTCTATTGAAAAAAACAGTACTAATCACTGGAGCTGCTAGTGGAATTGGAAAGCATACGGCACTTTTTTTTGCAGAAAAAGGCTGGAATGTAATAGCAACAATGTTATCCGTACAAGAAACTATTGATTTTAATAATTATTCCAATATTAAATGCTATGAATTAGATGTGACAAGCTCAGAAAGTATTGAACTTGCTAGACTGAAAATAATGCAAGAAAATTCAAAAATTGATGTAATTATTAATAATGCTGGCGTAGGTTATAGAAGCTTTGTAGAACTTTCTGAAGATGAAAAAATTGACGCTATTGTTGCTATTAATTGGCTGGGCGTTGTAAAAGTTTGTAGAGCATTTATTCCGGTTTTCAGAGCGCAAAAAGGAGGTCTTTTTATCAATATTTCATCAATTGCTGGATTAGTAAATCTGCCATTAGGAAGTTTTTATCATTCTACAAAACAGGCAGTTGAAAGTTTTTCAGAATGTATGGCTTATGAATTATATGATTTGAATATAAAAGTTTGTACAGTTCAATTTGGGAATGCACCTACTTCTTTCCAAAAAAATGTTGCAAAATGCCCTTCAACTTCAGTAAAATCATATAATGATTTGATGAAAAAAGTAACTGATTTACTTCAAAAAAAATCAAATAAAAACACTAATCTTACCCCGTTGATTACTGAAAAATTATATGAAATAGCGGAAAATCCAAGTAAAAAATTCAGAAGATATACTATTGGTTTTGACGCAAATTTTATGAAATTTCTTAGAAGAGGATTAGGATACCGACTATTTAATAGCTTAATTAGAAAATACACGCTGAAATAATTTTAATTTTTTAGTAACTTTTGTTTTTTGTGAACGACATATTAGAAACTTTTAGAAAAGAAAATATGAAAGCTCACGAAATAGATTACCATATTTATGGTGAAGAGATGCAATATGTTGAAATTGAATTAGATCCACAAGAAGTAGTTGTTGCTGAAGCAGGAAGTTTCATGATGATGGAGAATGGTATCAAGATGGAAACTATTTTTGGTGATGGTAGTCAAGATCAACAATCAGGAATTTTTGGAAAACTTTTGTCTGCTGGAAAACGTGTTTTAACAGGTGAGAGTTTGTTTATGACTGCCTATCAAAACATTGATATGGGAAAAAGAAAAGTATCATTTGCTTCTCCATATCCTGGTAAAATTGTTCCAATCGATTTACAACAATTTGGAGGAAAGTTTATATGTCAAAAAGATTCTTTTTTATGTGCTGCCAAAGGTGTTGCCGTAGGAATTGAATTTTCTAAAAAATTAGGAACAGGTTTGTTTGGTGGGGAAGGTTTTATTATGCAAAAGATTGAAGGAGATGGAATGGCTTTTGTACATTCTGGTGGAACTTTAGCCAAAAAAGAATTGCAAGCAGGAGAATTATTACGTGTCGATACAGGTTGCTTAGTTGGTTTTACCAAAGACGTAGATTATGATATTGAATTTGTAGGAGGTATTAAAAATACAATCTTTGGTGGAGAAGGAATTTTCTTTGCTACATTACGTGGTCCAGGTGTTGTTTATATTCAATCTTTGCCATTTACTCGTTTAGCAGATAGAATCATAGCATCTGCTCCAAAAGCTGGTGGAAGTAGTAGAGAAGAAGGTAGTCTGTTAGGTGGTTTGGGTAGAATGTTAGATGGTGATAATCGATTTTAATATTTTATTTGTAACATTTAAGCATCATTATGTGTAATTTGTCGATAAAAGACATCATTTAATCGATAGAGTTTTGTTTTTGATATGATTTATTTAATTTTGAGAAATTAATCAAACCATAACAAAAAAATAACATAATGAAAAAACTTTTACTTTTTTTCATGTCGTTCTTCACTATCTTCAGTTACGCACAGTTTCCTGAAGGTTTTGAAAATGCATCTTTCCCGCCAGCTGGTTGGGCAAGATTCGACAATGGAATTGGATTAGCTCAACAGTGGAATGAGACGACAAACGCCACATTAGTTTATGCGGGAGCTAAAGCAGCATTTTTGAATAGAGAAAATGTTACTGATGGTACAACTGCTTTAGATTGGTTAGTGTCGCCTGTAACTACGGTGCCTGCAAATGGGCAGTTGCGTTTTTACACAAGAAAAACTCAAAATGGGAACTTTGGTAGTATTTATACTATTCGGGTTTCTACAACTTCACAAACTACAGCAGCTTCTTTTACTACTGTTCAAACTTGGACAGAGGCTGATCTAGTGACAACGTATAACGTTTATGAACAAAAATTTGTAAACCTAAGTGCTTATGCGGGTCAAAATGTTTATATCGCTTTTGTTATGGAAAATGACAATGGAGATAGATGGTTGGTAGATAATATTAATCTAGATCCAATTTGTCAAGTTAATACAGCATTAACTGCAACACCATTGGCTACTTCGGCATCTTTATCTTGGACAAGTCCAAATACTGGGCCATGGGAAATTGAATATGGGCCAGCAGGTTTTGTTCAAGGTACAGGAACAATAGTTTCTGCAGCAACTAATACAAACTTTGTAATATCTCCTCTTAACCCATTAACAAATTATAGTTTTTATGTAAGAACGTTATGTGCGGCAGATAATCCAAGTGCATGGTCAGCTGTAGGTAATTTTCAAACTTCCGCTCTTCCACCTGGTTGTGGAGGTAACTTTATAGATTCTGGAGGGGCTTCTGGAGCATATTCAAATAGTGAAAATATTACAACAACAATATGTCCTACAACAGCAGGAGATATGGTAACAGTATTTTTTACATCTTTTAACACTGAGGCAACTTGGGATGCTTTGTATGTGTACGATGGTCCATCTACTGCATCTCCATTGATTGCAAGTACCAATGGAGCAGGAAACGTACCTGGTGGTTTGGCAGGTGGTTGGTGGGGAACAACAGTTCCAGGGCCATTTACATCGACTCATCCTTCAGGGTGTTTGACATTTGTGTTTAGAAGTGATACTTCAGTTACAAATCCAGGTTGGACAGCCAATGTAACATGTGGACCTCCGCCAGCTTGTGTGCAACCTTCAGGACTTACTGTTACAAATATAACTTCTGATAGTGCAACTCTATCGTGGATTGATAATAATATTACTCCTCCAGTTGGTGGATGGCAAATTGTGGTTCAACCAGTGGCTTTAGGTTATCCAACAGGTACCTCAACGATAATTATGGCTCCAACGAGTACATTTACTGTTACAAATTTAACGCCGAATACCTCTTATGAGTTTTATGTGCTATCTGATTGTGGTTCAACAGATGGAGTAAGTTTTTGGTCAGGACCAAGAGCATTTAATACATTATTTCCAGGTTGTAATGGTTCAACTCCAGCAGGAGATATTTGTGCAACAGCTGCACCAGTGTGTAACTTAGATGGTTATTGTGGAAATACTTCATCAACATATGGAGATGACTCATGGGGAGCATTAGATACTGCTTTTTGTGGATCAATAGAAAATAATTCATTCTTAACATTCCAAGCAGCTTCCACTTCAATTTCAATGAATGTTAATGTTGGAAACTGTACTAATGGAAGTGGAATTCAATTTATGATATTTACTACTCCAACATGTGGTTCTGGAGCAGTAACAAGTTTAGGTTGTTTTGGTAATATGGCTCCGGGGTTAAATGCTTTGACTTTTACAGGACTTATTCCAGGACAAAATTATTTCTTAATGATTGATGGTTTTGCTGGAGCAGTTTGTGACTATTCGGTAACATTAACATCAGGGGGTTCTGCAATTACGGATGTAACTTTAACACCAGATACTCCAACTATGTGTATGGGCCAAACATTAACACTTACAGCTGGTGGAGGTAATGGAGTATATAACTGGTCTCCAGCTACTGGATTAAGTGCTTTAACAGGAACTTCAGTTGTGTTTACACCTCCAGCTCCTGGAACATACACAGTTACAGTTCAATCAACAGATACAAATGCACTGTGTTCTACTATTAAATCAACAGTAATTACTGTTTTAGATGTAGTGACACCAACATTTACACAACCTGCACCAATATGTTTTGGAGATACTGCACCAGTTTTACCGACAACATCTAACAATGGTGTTACAGGAACATGGTCACCAGCGGTTGTTGATAATCTAAATTCTGCAACTTATGTGTTTACACCGACTGCAGGTCAGTGTGGAACAGTTGTTAGTTTAGATGTAACCGTTTTAGATCAAACAATACCTTCTTTTATTACGCCTTCTCCAATTTGTTCAGGAGATGTAGCGCCAGTATTGCCAACAACATCAAATAATGGTATTACAGGAACATGGTCACCAGCAGTAGTTAGTAATACAGCTTCTGGAACGTATGTGTTCACTCCAAATGCTGGACAATGTGCTACTACAAATTCAGTTTATGTTGAAGTATTAGCGACATGTACTTTTAATGCTTTTGCAACTGCAGCTTGGATTGAAAATTGTACAAATTCAGCAACAGATGGTGATTTCTTTAATATTACAGGTTCAGGTACTGATATTATCGGTCCTGTTGCGAATGTATTCCCAAGTTCTGACTTAGGGAACTATGTTCAAAATTCTGGAAATTTAATTTTTAGAGGTGCTGAATTAAAAACATTTAAAACAGCAACTTCAAATGTTTGTAGTGCTCGTTTAAATTATAGAGTTTATGAAGTTTCTGCTACACCAGGAGCGTTCACAGTAATAAATCTACCTTTCTTTGATAACTGTGGTGCTGGAACATTCCCTACTGGAGGTTCATGTGACCCAGGAGATCAAAAATGGCAAGAAATATTATCTGATTCAGAATCTCCAGTTGATTTAACAACATTTGCTCCAGGAAATTATAGAATTGAAGTTTTCTTTGACGTTACTGGAGATAATGATAATCCTGCTCAATGTGATGATACTATATTTGTTAACAATGCAGGAGCAAATTATTCAGCTACTTTCTCTATACAGTCTAACCCAGTATTAGTTTCTACTAACCCAACAACATGTAATGGTACTGAGGGTACAATCACAATAAGTGGATTTACTCCTAATGTTACTTACAGTGTAACTTATTCAGATGATACTGTAGTAGTTGGACCTGCAAATTATACTGCTAACGTATCAGGAGAAATTAATTTAATTGGTCTTAATGCAGGAGTTTATAATAACTTTAGCTTTGTAGTTAATGGATGTACATTTACAAGTGCTACTCAAATAACATTAGTAGATCCTGTTTATGTTCCAACGTTCGCGCCAATTGGACCTTTCTGTGTTGGTGATACAGTTACTTTACCATCAACTTCTATTGAAGGATTCCCTGGAAGTTGGACATTAGGAGGTAATCCTGTTACAACATTTGATTCTTCAGTTGCGGGTACATATACATTAAACTTTGTTCCTGCTGCAGGGCAATGTGTTAATAATTCAGGAACTTTATCGGTTCTTGTTAATCCAATTCCAACTATTACAAGTGTACTTAATCCAGCAGTTTGTTTTGGGAATAATGCTGTATTTACTATAATATCTAGTCCAAATACAACAATTAATTATACAATAAATGCTGGTCTTCCATTAGTGTTAAATGTAGATGGAACAGGTGTAGCTACAATTACTGTAAATAATCCAGCTGTAGGAAATGTTGTTTTAGCATTAAGTCAAATTAATAATGGCGCTTGTACTACTACACTAGGAACGTCATATACGGTTGTAGTTAATCCGTTACCTACAGCTTCTATTGCAGCAGTAGATGGAAATATTTGTATCGGTATTGGAAATGCTGAATTTACAATCACAGGAACTCCAAATGCAACTGTTACATATACAATTAATGGGGGATCTCCTCAAACAGCTGTTTTGAGTGCTACGGGTACTTACACAATTACTCAAGTAACTCCAGCTGCTGATGTAGTTGTTGCTTTAACTAGTGTTGCAAGTACAAGTTGTACAGTGCCACTTACTCAGACTTCAACAGTAGTTGTTACGACTATTGCTGTCCCAACTATTAATGTTACGGCTCAGCCAGTATGTTCTAATCAAACAGCAACTTTTGATGTAATTTCACCACTTAATTTACAATTAAACTTTCCTTCGGATTTATTTATTTCTGAGGTAACCGATGCACAAACAGGATCTTTAACTTATGTGGAAATTTACAATGGTACTGGAAGTGCTAAAAATTTAGCTAATTACAAGTTGAAAATTATGACTAATGGTAATCCAACTCCATCAGCTGCTTGTAATATTACTTTAAGTGGAACCATTGCAAACAATGATGTTGTAGTAGTAAAATTAAGTAATAGTGCTAATATCACAGGTATTGTTCCAGATTTAACATATACTACATGTAATGGTGTAAATAATAATGATAAAATTGCTCTTGCAACTATTGCAGATGTAGAACTTGATGTATGGGGAACTTCTGATGGAACTCCATTTACTCCAAGTAATGGTGTTGGATATGTTTATAGAAGACTTAATTCTGCAACATTACCATCTACAACATGGAATCCTGCTGATTGGACAGCTTTAGATCCTGAAGTTTATGGAGATGTTGGTTTCTATAGTTTATATGTTTCTAATTATGAATATATTTTAGACGGAACAACAACTCAATCTAATGTTACATTTACAGGTGTTGTACCGGGAACCCACACTTTAGTAGCTCATGATTTAATGACAGGATGTTTTTCTCAACCATTAACATTTACAATTAACCCTGTTGTATATACAAATCCTGTAGTTACATTCTCATATACTACTCCAGTATGTATTTCTAGTACAACAAACCCTTTGCCTGATACTTCAGCGGCTGGTTTTGCTAATGGAGGTACATATTCATCTACAACTGGTTTAGCAATAAATAGCGTTACGGGTGAAATTGATTTATCAAATAGTACTGTAGGTTCTTATGTGGTTACTTATTCAGTTGCTGCTGATGCTGCTAACTGTACCAACGCTGGTACAAGTACAGCAAATATTGTTATTTCACCACTAAATAGTTCTACTTTTAATAGTCTTGGTGATGTTTGTGAAAATTCAGTATCACCTGCACTTCCTGCTACTTCTGTTGAAGGATATACAGGTACGTGGTCGCCATCAACTATTGATAGTGCATTAGTAGGGAATACGACTTATACATTTACTCCAGATGCGGGACAATGTGCTGCAGTAGGAACGTTAGTAGTAACTGTAATTAATAGAGAAACGCCAACATTTAATCCTATTCTTGATTTATGTATTGGTTCTTTAGATGTTACTTTACCAGTAACTTCAATTGAAGGTTATGCAGGAACTTGGTCTCCAGCAGCTATTAACACCTCAGCTGTAGGTACTACTACCTATACTTTTACTCCTGATGCATCAATATGTGCTTCATCTACTACTTTAGATGTTGTTGTTATTAATTGTGAAATACCTAAAGGAATTTCTCCAAATAATGATACTAAAAATGATACTTGGGATTTATCAGGATATGATATTAGAAAAGTTGAAATATTCAATCGTTATGGAACAATCGTTTACAGCAAATCTGGATATGAAAACGAATGGTATGGTCAATCAGACAATGGAAATGAGCTTCCTGATGGAACTTACTATTATGTTATAGAATTTAACGACTTACCTGCAAAAACAGGTTGGGTATATATTAATAGAGAGCAATAATTAAAAAAGTAGGCTGCTTCAAATTTGAGGCAGCCAGCTTTAAAAATCAAAAATAATGAAGAAACTATATTTAGTAGCTTTAGTAGTAATTGCCACCGTAGTGGATTTACACGCACAACAAGATCCACATTATACACAATACATGTATAATATGAATGTTATCAATCCAGCTTATGCTGGAAGTAAAGAAAATTTATCAATCGGTATGTTGTATCGTAAACAATGGGTAGAAATTGAAGACGCTCCAACAACTGCAACATTATCAGGTCATGCGCCAGTAGGTAAAAATGTAGGTTTAGGATTATCTGTTATTTCTGATAAAATTGGACCAGTTGAAGAGAATAATATTTATGCTGATTTCTCTTATACTTTAAATTTAGGAGGTGAACATAAATTAGCATTCGGTTTAAAAACAGGTATAACATTACACAATGTTGCTTTGTATAGTGATATTTATAATACACTTCCTCAGCCAAATGACCCAGCATTTTCAGAAGATACAAATAATTCTTACTTGAATATGGGAGCTGGATTTTTCTATTATACAAACAAGTATTATTTAGCATTATCTGTTCCAAATATGATTAAGTCAAAGCATTTAGATTTTAATGGAAGAGAATTTGGTTCTGAAACCTCACATTATTTTTTAACTGGAGGTTATGTATTTGATGTTTCTGAAAATATCAAATTCAAACCTTTCTTCATGTTAAAATCTGCATTTAATGCACCTTCATCTTTAGATTTGTCTACAAACTTTTTATTCAATCAAAAGTTTGAAGCAGGTGTAACATATCGTTTAGATGATAGTTTTGGAGCTATGGTAAACTATGCAATTACCCCTAATGTTAAATTAGGTTATGCATATGATCATATAGTATCGGATTTGAATGTAACAACTCCATCCTCACATGAGATTATCTTGTTGTTTGATTTGAACTTCCCGAAAAAAGTATCAAGTTCACCAAGATTTTTCTAACCTAAAAGCGATAACGACATGAAAAAAATATATTTAACATTGAGTTTTGTAATCGCAAGTGGTTTACTTAGTGCACAAAACAAAGACACCAAAGTTGCAGACAAACTATTCGATAGATACGAGTATGTAGATGCAGCTAAAGAGTATTTAAAACTTACTGAAAGTGGTAAAGCAGATACTTACGTATATAAACAATTAGCAGATAGTTATTACAACGTTTTTAATACAAAAGAAGCTGTAAAGTGGTATGCGAAAGCAATTGAGCAAAAACAAGACGCAGAAACTTATTATAAGTATGCTCAAATGCTAAAGGCGGAGGGAAATTACACGGAAGCAGATAAGCAAATGAGACAATTTGCAAGTTTAGCTCCAAGCGATCAAAGAGCTAAGACTTTTTCAAGTAATCCTAACTATTTACCGACTTTAAAAAATCAGTCGAAATTATACGATGTTGTAAAATCTGACATTAGTAGTGATAAAACTGATTTTGGTACTGTATTGACTAATGATAATAACGTTTATTTTTCAAGTGCTAGAAATACTTCAAGAAGAAATAGCAATTGGAATGAAGAACCATATTTAGATTTATACAAAGCTACTTATAATGCAAATGGTACAATAAGTGAAGCTGTTGCTATTGATAACTTGAATACAAAATGGCATGATGGTCCCGCTTCTATTAGTTCAGACGGGAATACAATGTATTATGGTAGTGAAAGTTTCAACGAAAAGGAGTATACAAAGGATAAAGAAAAGAAAGCAAAATTCGGCAAAATTTATCTTTATAAAGCTACAAATGCTGGAGGTTCTTGGTCAAATGGTAAACCGTTACCTTTTAATAATGCGGCATACGACGTAAGAAACCCAAGTATAAGTAAAGATGGTAAAACTTTATATTTTTCTTCAAATATGCCAGGTGGTTTTGGTGGAGAAGATATTTGGAAGGTTTCTGTTAATGGAGATGAATATGGGACTCCTGAAAATTTAGGAGCAAAAGTTAATACTGAAGCAAATGAAAGTTTTCCTTTTATAACTGATGATAATATACTTTTCTTTTCTTCAAATGGGAAACAAGGATTTGGGGGATTAGATGTTTTTAAAATTGATTTTAATAAAGGAGCTGATGCTGTCAATGTTGGTGCACCTGTAAATACTGAAAAAGACGATTTTTCATTTACTTACAATACAAGTAAAAAAGTTGGTTTTTTCTCAAGTAATAGAGCTGGTAACGATGATATTTATAAAGCAGATCCTGTTTGTGGTGTTCAAGCTATTGCTTTAGTTAAAGATGCTAAAACAGGCAATGTAATTGGTGATGCTTCAGTTGTATTAGTTGATTCTAAAGAAAAAGTTGTTGGTAATCAGTCTACTAGTGCTGATGGAAAAACTTCATTTGGTGTTAATTGTAATATGCCATACAATTTCCAAGTTTCAAAACAAGGATATGAGAGTGGTGTGTTTGAAGTTGCTAAGACTGATGGTGGTGAGGTAGTAGTTGAAGCTTTATTACAGCCAATCATGCCAATTATTACTGAAAATGAAGTTATACTTCAGCCAATTTATTTTGAGTTTAATAGAAGTAATATTACACAGCAAGGAGCTGCTGAACTTGACAAGTTAGTTCAAGTGATGAACGAGCATCCAACGATGGTAATCTTTGCAAAATCTCATACAGATAGTAGAGGTAGTGATAAATATAATTTGAACTTATCAGATAGAAGAGCAAAATCTACAGTTCAATATTTAGTTTCTAAAGGAATTGCTAAGGATAGAATTTCTGGACAAGGATTCGGTGAAAGCGAGCCTAAAGTTACATGTGATAAATGTACTGAAGAAGAGCATTCTCAAAATAGAAGAAGTGAATTCTTAATTGTAAAGAAATAGTTTTAAGAATAAATATAAAAAGCCTCGCAAATGCGAGGCTTTTTTTTAGTCATTATCACTTGCAAACCATTCCGCAAATGAAGTTTCTGTTTCTTGTAGCCTTAATGAGTGTAATTTTATATTTTCAGGTAATAAGTTTTTAATTTTATTAGAAAAGTCAATAACCATATTCTCACTTGTGGGTTGATAGTCAACTAAGATTACATGGTGACCGCGTTTTTTTAATTCGTGTGCTAATTCAACATGTGGTGTGTTTTTATTAAAAACGGTAGCGTGATCAAATATATCAACAATTTGTTCTTTAACAATTTTTTTTAAATCACCAAAATCTATAACCATACCATATTTTACATTGGTAGTATCAGCTATTGGAGATCCAATCACTGTTACAGAAAGTTTGTAGCTGTGTCCGTGAACATTTTTGCATTTCCCGTCATAACCAAATAAAGCATGACCAGTTTCAAAACTAAATTGCTTGGTGATTCTAATTTTTGACATCAGTATAATTGTTAGTTATTTAGATTTTTTTCTTTCTTTTTAGCTCGATAGTATAAAAAATAGGCTAAACCAACCAAAACTATGAAAGGCACAAATGAGCCAATTAAAACACCGATTTGATAATTCTCATCAGGAGCTGTTTTTAATTTTTCTTCAATATTAACTTGCTGCAAAGCTATAAGTAAACTTCTCATTTTTTAAATTTTTGTAATGCTTCTTTAGTGTATTCTGAGAGCACTAATCTACCTGAAATTGCTGCTCTTTCATAGAGTAAGTTATCCCAACTTTCAGTTCCTTCCCAGAATATTTTTTTTATTTCTTCTAATGCTTCTATATTATAGTTAGATAATTCGAATACAAATGTATTTAATCTCTCATCTAATTCTTCTAATGTGCTAAAAACCTCTGAAAACAAACCGTTATCTTTTGCCCACTTAGCCGATTTCCATTCGGTTGGTGTTAATGTCATTTCTGAAAAAGCTCTTTTGCTTATTTTGCGACTAACAGCTGGTTCAATTACAAATGGTCCTATTCCAATAGCTATTTCAGATAATTTGATATCGCTTTTTTCGGTTGCAAAAACATAATCACAGGCGGCAGCTAGTCCAACTCCTCCTCCTACAGCTTTACCTTGGATTCTTCCAATAATAAGTTTAGAACATTTTCTCATGGAGTTGATAACATTCGCAAAACCAGAAAAAAACTTATTGCCATTTTCAAAATTTGAAATTAAAAGAAGTTCATCAAATGAAGCTCCTGCACAGAAAGCACCAGTGCCGTCACTTTGAAGAACAATAACAGCAACTTCTTTGTTTTTGTCTAATTCATAAAATTCATCAGTTAGTTTTTGTAGTAATTCACTAGGAAAAGAATTACTTGCCGGATGCGAAAATGTTATAATCGCAACGGCGTCTTGTATAACTGTATTTATTGAACCTGATAGTATCATTATCTTTTTAAACTAAAGTGCGATTTAAATTCTTTACGTTTGTTGTTTTCTGTATATTCTACCTTGAACCAATAGTCTGTAGAAGGAAGTAGATTTCCATTATATGTTCCATCCCACCCATTTCCATTGGCACTGATTTGTTTAATTAATTTTCCATATCTGTCATAAATAGAAATTATTCCATAATACTCTGTTGGTAGGCTAACAATCCAAGTGTCATTAAATCCATCTGCATTTGGTGTAAAATAATTTGGATACGTTATTGTTTGAATTTCATCAGAAGCTAATAACCCACATCCTTGTATGTCTCTAACATATACAGTGTAACTTCCGTTTTCCAATTCAGAAAATATTGGGCTAGATTGCCAATCAATAGCATTTAAACTATATTCATAAACTCCAAATCCACCAGTAGCAATCGCTTCTATTGTTGCCAAACCACTTGAAAATGCAGGAGTAATTAAATTAGCATCAAATGTTGCTGGTTCAGATGAAAAAGTAGCAAGAATTGTATCAAAATTTTGACAATTAGTAACGGTATTAGTTACTACAACAGAATAAGTTCCAGGAGCAGTAATATTATAAAAAGGTGAATTTCCTAATGGATTTACGGGTGTCCACACATAAGAATAATTCCCTGAAGTTGCAGGAGTTGCATCAACAATTTGAGAGCCAATTCCAGTAACTGGATCTAAGCAAAGTGCAAAATTTTCACCTAAATTAACATCTGGTAATGGGTTTACAATTAATCTTAAAAATGGCCCTAAACCAGCACATTCATATAAATTACTTTCAATTCTTACCCAAATAGTTTGGTTGTTAGGAATGGTATTTCTAAAATTTAGAAAAGTAGTAATCGCATTTTGTTCACTAATTGCATCAGCTTCATTTAAATAATAAGAGTATGTATAAGATTGACCAACAGGAAATAGGACCGTTAACAAAGGTTCAATTTCTGTAAGATTAAAATAATCAATTCCATCAACGTCAGTGTCAGCTAAACTTATATAATCATCACATTCTTCAATAGTATATGAGTAATTTTGAGAAATAGTAGTTGCAGAAACAATTAAATTAACTTGAGCTACTCTAAAACACCCTAAAGTATTAGTAATCCTTGCCCATACAATACTTCCATTAGCCGCTGAATGTGAAATATCATTGGTTACTAAATCGTTGTTATTTAATGCTCCCGATTGGCTATTATGATAAGTAAAAGTATTTGTTAAATCAGTCGAAATGATTGTATTTGCTTGAGTTAAATTAAAATCAGTAACCGCGTCAGTATCAGTGTCACATTGTTTTAATGTAACAATTGAATTTACCGATGGTAACGGTTTTACAATTAAATTGAACGAAGTAGTACTATAACAACTTGTAGCTGTATTAGTTAATCTTACATAGATAATTCTGTCATTGGTATAAATAGACGTAATAGCATTTTGGCCAAGTAGAGCATCGTTCGGATCTGTATGGTATGTGGCAACAACTCCTGATTGAGTACCTACTGCTTCTATATCTTTCGATGTTAGATTAAAAGTAACAAATCCATTCGTGTCATTTCCATCTATATTATTATCACATAATTCGTAATTGGAAATAGGAAAAATTTGAGGGATTAAATTTTTGGTTACATTAATTTCAGCAAAAGATGATTCACAAATTCCAGTTCCAGGAATTGAGTAAGTATATATCCCAGATGAGTCAACGCTTGGGTTAAATATGCCATTTCCAGAACTTAAATTTGGAGACCAATTCCCGCCTGAGACTGCACCTGGACCTAATAAATCGAATAAATTGATTAAAGAATTATTTTCACAAATAGAAATTGAATTACTTGTTCCAACAAAAGGAGCTATTTCAATTGTAACATTAACTTTAATTGTAATTACAAGAGATGAACTATCACATATTTTGTTAAAGGTGTAAAAATAATCTCCTCCAATATTTTGTGATGGATTAAAAGTATTATTTACAATTGGATTTCCACCTGACGGACTAGTCCAAGTTCCACCTGGTTCAGGATTTCCATTAATTGCATCTAAAAGATTGATTGTTTGATTAGAGCATATTTTCACATCTGTATCCAAAGGTGTGCTTCCAAAGCCAGAATAATATCCCCCAAATCCTGCAACACCACTGTATCCAAAAACGCCCACTGCTAAGGGGCCTGTTGATGTAATCTTAGTGTCTCCAGTTTGGTTTTCAATTTTATATGTTACCCATGTATTATTTCCAATTAGAGGTTCTGGTAATGATGCTACAGGTGTGTCATTAATTGATAATACGGCTGTGTTAGTTGTTATTGCAATAACGTCGCTATCGTAAATGACTGTTCCTATTTGATCTATGCTAGGTATTAAGTCTACAGATTTTTGAAAAAAACAGCTTAATGGAGGTATGAAATTCAATCCATTTGTTGCATCACTAATACTTCCAGCAATAATTTGGTACATATAAATAGCGTTATTACTAGTAATGTACATGTTTTTGTTATTCGTTCCTTGATAAAGGGAATTAGGAACTAAATAATATTGTCCCGCGCTTAATGTAATTAGTGGTGTAGTGTTTCCGTTTACGTAAATTTGTGTATTGTCTTGAGTTGCAATAACTAATGGGTATTCTGATAAGTTACTTCCATTTCCTCTTACCAACGCATATTCCGTGCCTACTTTTTCTACAGGTACTATTTGATCTAAAGTAAAATCTTGCCCATCTTCTGGTGTTCCCATTCCAGCCAAACTATTTCCAGAATTAACTACAATTGGTTTACTTGAAGTGACTAATGCGCCGACAAAACCATCAAGATTTGCTGCTATATCAGAATATCCCGAAAGCACAACTACTTGTCCAGCATCTAATGTAAAATTTTGTGTATTTGAAAGGATATCATTTCCAGCAGAATGAAACACAACGTCTGTATTGTATCCAGACACATCTATCTCGGTATCGTCTTCTGTTGCCATAAAACTTGCAACAAAATTTCTAGCGTCACCTAAATAAGCTTGAGGTAAACTTCCCAATCTAAATTCTGTACCTAGGCCATCTCTCCCTTTTAAAATTAAGGTTTCAGCATGATTTGTAGATTTCACCCTAAAACTGGCGTAAAATTCTTTGGTGCCTTCTAAAATTAATCCTTTGTTGTTCACAACCATATTAAGATTGTTTGCATCTAAGAACATTAAAGAAGGTTGTTGATTGTTAATATAAACTCTAACCGGATTTCCTTGAGATATTGTAAATGGAGAGCCTGAAATAGGAGAACCATTCCCAGTAGTTATTGTTACTTGAAAAGGCGTTGGTTCTGGAGTCGACAAATATACATAGTGTTCTTGAACAACTGAGCTCACTCTAGAGTGCAAAGGAGGTAGCCAATGTTTATTACTTAATTGTGAGTAACATACATTTGAAATTATAATCAGAAAAAATAATATTTTTTTTAACATAGTTCTTTTTTATCGGGATAGCTTGTAAAATTAAGCAGAAATGTAGAATTAATCTAAATATTAACTAAAAAAACGCTCTTAGTTGTATATTTCCTGTATGGATGGTCTTACTAGTTTCGCTATTTCTGCCTTGATAGTTGATATTAATATCTAAATATTGTGTTAAATTTTTCTGCAAAAGCAATCGCCACGTTTTATTTTTGCCTGGTTGTAAGCCTTCTAACATTTGAAAACCTACTGCTGATAAAGCATTTCCATCATACGAATTGTTATACATCGAAAATTCGCCATTCATGCTAAATCCTTTTTCACTATTAAACATAAATGATGTTCCTAATTTAGTTTGGGTTAAGGTTTCAAATGCACCAATTTGATTTTCTTTTTGTTGGTATTCGTAAAAAACAGTCCAACTTGCGTTTTTAGAAAATAAATACCCAATTTTTGGCTCAATTTTATAACTTTTAATTTCAAAATTTCTGCTTGGATAATTTTCAGAAATAGATTGGGATGATGTTTTGCTCCCAGAGAAATTAAACAACCAACTTTTCTTTACCAAATGTTGATATTGTAATTGATGCGATTGATTTTTAGACGAAATGCTTCCCACAGAAAGCAAATTTTGACTTTCGTTCAGCAAGAACGAATAAGTCGTAGAATGATTTTGTTTTCCTCGATTAAAAAATAAACTATTTCTAAAATTCGTGCTCAAACCAATTAATTCATCTTCTTCTTTTGAAAACGGATTCAAATCAAAATTTGCTCCATTTCTTTTTATTTTTCGATCAATTAAAAACGAAGTTTGATTGTAAAAGTGCGAAGCAAATTTCTTAAAACCTTTTTCATTTTGCCATTGGTTAAAATTGAAATTCAGAGCTTGCGAAAATTTATTTTGGTGGGTTCGTACAAAAACTTGATTTGGTAAAAACACTCGAACGTAAATCGCTAAATCAGAATATGGAGCAATTTCAAACTCTTGCAATTCCTGAATTCCATTGCCATTATAATCATTCCACATGTAAACGCCTTGTCCTGGTTCTACTTCTAAATAGGTAAATTCTTGTTGAGCAATCGTACCTGAACTGGTTTCGTAAGCAGTTGTAGTCTGAATTAATTGTCCAAAAAATCTATCGGAATACAAAATTCGTGAATTTAACGAAGGTTCGTCTTTTAAATTGGAATCTTCATATTTCAATGTTCTATAATTCAAAAAGATACTCAAATTGCTTTTTTCGGTTTTAATTAATTGCGATTTTAAGTAATACGAATTCGAATGATTTACGCGCTCAATTCGGTTGTTTTGCAAACTATCATTCTGGCGTTGTAAAAATCCCAATTCCACAAAAACCTTCGTAGAATCGCCTCTTCCTACAAAAGCACCATATTCTAAAAAGCGTTGGCTCAAGGCCGAAAATGTACTAGTTGCTTTTAGTTTTTCGGAATTATTTTCCAAATTTACTGTCGCACCAACCCAATTTTTACCAAATTTATACGACGAACGATTTTCACTTCTAGAAAATGATGAATTTGAAAGTTCGGAATCGCTTTTCATTACGCTCGAATTACTCCAAATCATCCAATTTTTCGTAGCATATCTTCCGGATAAAGTGTGTTTATTTCCTGAAAAAGTATCGCCAAAAGTTAAATTTTCAAACTGATAAAGCGCTTTTCCTTTGTTATTGAAATTAAAATCCAATCCCGAAGTCAAAAAGCTTTGATTACCAAAAAAAGTAGAAGTAATGTTCCAATCTCTATTAAATTCGATGTTGTACAAACGTTCAATGGTTTTGAAGTTTTCTTGCACCAACTGATAATTCGCAAAGGCATCAATTTTGGTTTTACCATTAAAAAGACGTTGTTTACCATTGAATTTTCCGGCAAAACCTTTGTTATTATTGTCGTCTAAATTCGAATATAAATTTTGATCGCTGTTACTTAATGCTACTTCAAAATCTAAAAGCGTTTTCTCACTCGGATTGTATTTTCCTAAAATCGTTGCCATTTGAATTTTTGTTGGCGCAATCAAACGAACAATCGGTTCATAATTTCCTTGCGGAATTCCGCCAATTGGCGCAACATATTCATAAATTTTTCCAACGGCTTGATTGTTGACCAAAACATAATTTCCTTGATTGTTTCCCACTAATGAAAATCGCACATTGTACAATTCATCAGTTGGATTATTCGAATATTCAAAAACTTCAGCCGCACCAATAATTACTTTTTTGTACAGAATTTTATTCTCGGAATAGGTGTCTAAATACGCTGAAGGTCCGTTCATTTGAGAAATATCATCGCCAGCGTTTTGCAAAATATCAATTTGTTCCGAAGATAAATTTTGTTGCAACGGCTGATTTTTCACATCGCTTTCCGAATACACATAACCACCAATTTGCCAATTTTCTCGCTCGTGCGAAATTCCTCCGTAAGTAATAAATCGGGTAAAATTTCTATCGGTATATTGATATTCTACGTTGATTCGCATTTCGGAAGTAATCGGAAATAAAGAAGTAAAAATGATTTCTCCGGCATTGTAATCTATGATATAATCGTTGTTTTCTCCACGCGTTTTCAAAATCCCGTTCACGTAAACACGTTCTGAACCTGAAATCACTAAAACATACAATTCGTTGTTATTTCCTCGTAATTTATATGGTCCTTGATTTCCTTCTTGACCTACAAAAGCACTGCGAGCATATTGTCCACGCACCAAAGCTCCAGAAGCAACTACTTCTGTTTTTTTATCAGGTGTTCCAAAGGTAAAATGAGTTGATAAGCCTTGTACTTTTTTGTTGAAATTAAGGAAAGCTGATTTTCTATTTTCCAGAAATAAATCACCAGCGCGAATATTCCATTTATCGGAAAATAATTCGATGAAGATTTGATCAAATTCATCTAGTTTTTGCGAATAACCACCTTCTTGCAGCGGAATGTTACTATCTTGAATGGAAGCTCGTAAACTCACTTTTTCCGAGATTTTCCCTGTGATTTGCAAATCTAAATTTGAATTCACCACCGTATTTTGATTGTTGCCAACGGTTATGCCTCGTGTAATACTTCCAGAAGTATTTAATCCATCGAAAGGTTTGAATTTTGTGTTTTTGTCTTTTTTGAAAACGATTAATTTTCCAGCTTCGTTTGAAACCACTTTGTCGTCATCATAAATAGAATACGTTTTAGTTAAAAACTCTGGAAATTTTGAATAGCGAACTACTAACGAATCGGAAGTTGTGATTTCTTTTGTAAAAACTAAGGTTCCTTTTTGGAAATTTACTTTGTAGAAGCTCGTATCAATGACTTTTCCGCTTTTGTCTTTAATTTCAAAAAAGGAATTATTTAAACTGAACTTTTCAATTGAAATTGTATCTTTTGAAAACGCAATTTTTTTAGTTGGATACGGTTGTAGCGTTTCCTGAGCAAAACCGCCCAAAACACAAAACAGAAATCCCGCTAAAAAAACAATTTTTTGCATAAATACTATAACTCCGAATCTTCAAAAGTAGTATTTATTGTTGGAAAGTTTAGAGTTATTTTCTTGAAAAGTAAAAAACACAATCTTGTCATGTTAACGTAGGGAAACGTCACATTATGAGATTTTTCATGCTTCGGAATGACAAGATTGTGTGGGAATTATATGTTTTTTATAATTTATTATTTGAGTCGATTTTTTATAGAAGAAAAGCAATAATCCCAAAAATAGCATTACTAAACCATCAAATAAAAAATCTAGAATTACATTTGGCATAAATCCTCCTGTGAATCTAAAAACTATTCTCAAATAATCCCAAAGTAATAAGTCTAATTTAAATAATAGAAAAGCAATCAACAAGGCCAAAACAGAATTTAACCAAAACCATTTTCTGTAAATAGAAATGCTAAACGAAATTATAAAAGCGACCAGTAAACCGATAAATTTTGAAACTCCAGTTATCATAAAAAAATCACTCATTCTTTTTGTATCAAATGGGACTTCTTCAAAAACGGGCATTTCGTTTCTGTTTTTTATGATGAATTCTGTGAATTCAATGTCATGTAAATAAGATAGAATATAAAACGAATGAATAAAAAACCATGTTGCAATAAAGTGCAATAGAATATGCTTCCAATTCAGGTGTTTTAATATTTCTTTCATTTTATTCCTTCGTTATAACCTGCATCGTTTCTCTCGAAATTTGTCGCAACAATATTGTTTTATTAGTTTCTACGACTTTTGCAGCGTTTTCGTCAAAATGTCTTATAGTGTAAAGTGATACGTTTTCGTTATAAGAAACTTTGAATTTTTTAGCTAATACTTTTCGTAACTCTTCAAAGCTGTTGTATTTGTCTTCGATACAAACCGAGAAACTAATCGCAGTGTTTTGAATTAAATTCACTTTCACTTTGAATTTTGCAAATAAAGCAAAGATTTCACTGATGTGATTTTCCATTATAAAGTCGAAATCAATAGACGATAACGATAATAACAACTGGTTTTTCTTTACAATGAAACAAGGTGTGTGTGGTTCTAAATCGGCACCTTTTGAAACGCTAGTTCCCGGTAATGTTGGGTTGATAAATGATTTTACAAACAACGGGATTTCTTTTTTTTGTAAAGGTTGTAACGTTTTTGGGTGAATAACCGAAGCTCCGTAAAACGCTAACTCAATCGCTTCTCTGTACGAAATTTGGTTTAATAAAACCGCGTTTTCAAAATATCTTGGATCAGCATTTAAAACTCCAGGAACGTCTTTCCAAATGGTAACGCTTTCGGCACCTAAACAATAAGCAAAAATTGCAGCTGTATAATCTGAACCTTCACGACCTAAAGTAGTCGTAAAATTATTTTCATCTGAACCTAAAAATCCTTGAGTGATGTTTAATGTTTTCTTTTTAACTCCTTTTGGAATTAATTTTTGAGTAGTTTCCCAGTCTACTTGCCCATCACGGTAATTGTTATCAGTTTTAATCAACGGACGCACATCAATCCAATTGTTTTTCAATCCTTTGTAATTGAAATAGTGACTTACTATTGTGGTTGATACTAATTCTCCTACGCTTACCACTTGGTCATAAACAAAACTATAATTTGGTGATTTGTTACTGCGAATAAAATATTCCAAATCATCAAAATGAGCAGTTACATCAAAAAACACATCGTGTTCTTCGTCCTCAAATAAATCTAATAAAATTTGGTTGTGGTACTTTCGAACCTCTTGAAGGGAAGCATTTAATTCTTTTGACTTTTCAAAATAGTTTTTGATTACCACTTCTAGAGCATTTGTGGTTTTTCCCATTGCAGAAATTACCAATAAAACATCTTCGTGTCCTACCATGTTTAAAACGTGTAATACGTTTTTTACGCCTTCGGCATCTTTAACCGATGCACCTCCAAATTTAAAAATTTTCATTTTGAAGTATTATATAGTTGTGTTTAAAAATTGTTCAATTCCTTTGTCGTCCATATGCACCACACGCCAATCGCCTAAAACTTTAGCACCCGATTTTTCATAGAAATCAATAGCTGGTGTGTTCCAATCTAAGACATTCCATTCGATTCTACGGACATTTTCTGCTTTTCCTTGTTTGATGATTTCTTTGTAAAGCGAAAAGCCAGCACCTGTTCCGCGTTTGTTTTCTTTTACAATTAAATCTTCTAAATGAATGGTTTTGCCTTTCCAAGTTGAATATCGATAATAAAACAAAGCCATTCCGATTATTTCGTTATCAACTTCAGCAACAAAACATTGAAAAAGCGGATTTTCAGAAAAACCATCACGAACCAGATCATCAACAGTTACTACAACTGCATCAGGTTCTTTTTCAAAAATAGCTAATTCTTGTATCAATTCTAGTACAGATGGCATATCTTTTTTCAAGGCTTTTCGGATGATCATTTTTGTATTTTTTTACAAAAGTAAAATTAAGTTAAACATCTTTTCAAATTAATATGCTCTTTTAACAAAATTCACGATATTTGTGCCACAAACACAACTACAACGTTTTCGTAATGGAAGAAAGAAATAGAACATTAGGCGAATTTATTATTGAACATCAAAATTCGTTTCAGTACTCAACAGGAGAATTATCGCGTATTATTAACTCTATTCGTTTGGCTGCAAAAGTAGTTAATTATAAAGTTAATAAGGCAGGTTTAGTTGATATTGTTGGTGCAGCCGGAGAGCAAAATATTCAAGGAGAAGATCAACAAAAATTAGACGTTTATGCGAATGAGGTTTTTATTCAAACCTTAATTAATCGTGAAATTGTTTGCGGGATTGGTTCGGAAGAAAATGATGATTTCATTACTGTTGCTGGTTCGGATAATTCACATAATAACAAATATGTGGTTTTGATGGATCCGTTGGATGGATCTTCTAATATTGATGTAAATGTTTCTGTTGGAACAATTTTTTCGGTTTTTAGAAGAATTACACCTGTGGGAACTCCAGTAACTATTGAAGATTTCTTGCAACCAGGAATCAATCAAGTGGCAGCTGGTTATGTGATTTATGGAACGTCAACCATGTTAGTTTATACAACAGGTCATGGTGTAAACGGATTTACATTGAATCCAGCTATAGGAACTTTTTATTTGTCGCACCCAAATATGAAATATGCTGAAAACGGAAAAATCTATTCTATCAATGAAGGAAATTATGTTCATTTCCCACAAGGCGTAAAAGATTATATTAAATATTGTCAGTTAGAAGAAGGAGACAGACCTTATACTTCTCGCTATATAGGAAGTTTAGTGTCAGATTTTCATAGAAACATGATTAAAGGTGGGATTTATTTGTATCCAACTACTTCAAAAACACCAAATGGAAAGTTACGTTTGTTATACGAGTGTAATCCAATGGCATTTATAGCTGAGCAAGCAGGCGGAAAAGCATCGGATGGTTTTAAAAGAATTATGGAGATTCAGCCAACTGAACTTCATCAAAGGGTTCCTTTTTTCTGTGGAAACAAAGAAATGGTTGAAAAGGCAGAAGAATTTATGTCAAAGGCGAAATAAATTATTTAAATTGATAAAATCAAAAAAGCACAAATTCTAATGAGTTTGTGCTTTTGTATTTTAAAACAGTTTGAATTATCTGTTCATGTGTTGCATTTCGTAAGTGAATGTATCTAAATCTACATTCATGTCTACTAATTTTAATGCTTTGTCCACAATATAATTTACATTACCAGCTGTAAATCCTAAAGCCAAAGCAAAACGAGTTAATAAATTATGCTCTTTTTCAGCCATTACATGCTCGTCAGTGTAAACCATTCTTGCTAAATCATACAAACGCTCTAAGCGGTGCGTATGCATTAATGGTGGGTTTACTGGATATTTTAAAGGATTTTCTAAAATTTCTTCATACTCTGCTTGAGAAATTTCTAATTTGATAGCTAATTTGTCTAAAAATTGTTTTTCCTCTTGAGAAATTGCTCCGTCAGACAAAGCAACTCTTACAATTGCTGAAAAGTGACCTTTATTTCTATTTCTAAAACCACTATCGAATAAATCTGAAATTGACATGTTGATTGTTTTTTATATTGTGCAAAATTACACAAAAAATCTTTTTTTTGGAAACAATTTCACAAGCTTTTCTGAAAGATTTTGTCAACTTCTAAAAATAAATTGTAAGTTTGAATTCCCCAATAAATAGTATCGCTATGTCAGAATTTTGGTTGTATTTTAATATTGGTCTTAAGCATGTTTTAGATATTAATGCCTACGATCACGTTTTGTTCTTGATTGCTTTAATGGTGCCTTATGCCTTTAAAGACTGGACAAAAGTTTTAATTTTAGTTTCTTTATTTACATTAGGACACACTTTGGCTTTGTTGATTTCTGTGTATGGAGTAGTTCAAATTCAAGCAAGTTTGGTAGAATTTTTAATTCCTATAACCATTTTAATAACAGCTGTTTTTCATTTATTTACTGCAGGTAAATCTTCAAAAAACGAAAGTATTACTTTTGTGGCTATAGTAACTTTATTTTTCGGAATTATTCACGGACTTGGTTTTTCTAATTACTTCAAAACTATTTTACCAGGAAATGCTACTGACAAACTTTTGCCACTATTGGAATTCGCTGTTGGCATTGAAGCCGCTCAAGTAATTGTGGTTTTGGTGGTATTAATTATATCTTACATCGTGCAAACATTTTTTAGATTTTCTAAAAGAGATTGGGCTTTAGTACTATCTGCATTTATAATTGGTGTAGTTTTGCCAATGCTAATTGAAAGCGAAATTTGGAACAGATAATGAAAAAAGAAAAAAAAGAAAAATACGATAAAGCTTATTTACGAATTGCTAAAGAATGGGGAAATTTATCCTATTGTCAACGCAAAAAAGTTGGCGCAATTATTGTAAAAAATAAAATGATTATTTCGGATGGATATAATGGTACGCCATCTGGATTTGAGAATTGTTGTGAAGATGATCATAATGTTACTAAATGGTATGTGCTT
Organism: Flavobacterium sp.; assembly: GCF_035299005.1. Lineage (GTDB taxonomy): Bacteria > Bacteroidota > Bacteroidia > Flavobacteriales > Flavobacteriaceae > Flavobacterium. The sequence continues at coordinate 99,362 of NZ_DATGXL010000013.1, read as the reverse complement.
CATGCAGAGGCAAATGCTATTTTAAAAGTGGCTCGTTCTACTCAATCATGTGAAGATGCAACATTATATATCACACTTTCACCTTGTAAAGATTGTAGCAAATTAATTCACCAATCGGGAATCAAAAGAGTGGTATATTATCAAGAATATAAAGATACATCTGGAGTTGATTTTTTAAGAAAAGCAGGCGTTGAAGTAGAATTAATTGAAGATTTAGATTAAAATGAAAATGAATAAAGTATATTTTCCAATTGTTATTGCAGTAGCTATTGCAATAGGATTGTTGTTGGGAAGTAAACTTAATTCTTCTACAGATAACAACCTTTTCAGTCGAAATGCTAATAAAAATAAATTAAATAAACTGATTGATTTTATTGAAAAAGAATATGTTGATAGTCTAAATACCGATTCAATAGTAGATTTAACCGTTAACGGAATTCTTGAAAAACTAGATCCACATTCTGTATATATTCCTAAAAGTGATTTAGATGCAATTACGCAAAGTATGCGTGGTGATTTTGTTGGAATTGGTGTGAATTTTTATATGTATAATGATTCTTTAGCAGTTATTAAACCTATAGCTTCTGGGCCTTCAGAAAGAGTAGGTATTAAAGCAGGTGACCGAATTCTTTTTGCGGGTAAATCGCAACTTTACAACAAAAAAATTGCAACGGATAGTCTTTTTGCAATACTTAAAGGGGAACAAGGTTCTACAATTAAATTAACTGTTTTTAGAAAATCAGAGAACAAAAAATTTGCAGTAAATGTAAAACGCGATGTCATTCCTATAAAAAGCGTTGACGTTGCAACTATGGTTACCAAAACGGCAGGTTATATTAAAGTAAATCGTTTTGCAGAAACCACTTATGATGAATTTTTTAAGGGGTTGTCGCAATTAAAAAAACAAGGAGCAAAAGAAATTATTATCGATTTGAGGGACAATGGCGGAGGATATCTTGAATCAGCGGTTGCTATTGCAGATGAATTTTTGAAAGACAATGAATTAATTGTAAAAACAAAAAATAAAAAGGGAAAAATAGATACCACATTAGCCACCGAAAAAGGAATTTTTGAAAATGGAAAAGTCACCATTTTAATCAATGAAAACACCGCTTCGGCAAGTGAAATTTTAGCTGGCGCCATTCAAGATAACGATAGAGGAACCATTGTTGGAAGACGTTCTTTTGGAAAAGGATTAGTGCAGCGCGAAATGCCGCTTGGAGATGGTTCTGCGGTTCGATTAACTGTTGCAAGATATTACACACCTTCTGGTCGTTCGATTCAAAAGCCATATGAAGACAAAGCTGAAAACTATTTTAACGAATTTGAAAAGCGTTTTGAAAGTGGCGAATTATATGAAAAAGACAAAACGAAAATAGCAGATAGTTTAAAATTTAAGACTAAAAAAGGACGAACTGTTTATGGAGGTGGTGGAATTATTCCAGATATTTTTGTGCCTTTTGAAGGAAAGCACGGAGAAGAGATGACTACTTTAATGTTGCAATCTGGTTTTGTGAATTATTTTGTTTTTGAGCAGATTGATAAAAACCGAAATAAGTTTACTAAAATGTCCATTGATGAAATCAAAAAAGAATTGTACCAAAACGACAATTATTTTAATGCATTTAAAAAGCATATTGCAACAAGTGGTTTGATGCTAAATTTAGATAATCAAAAAGAAAAAACTTTGCATTATATTCATGCTGAATTTGTACACCAATTGTTTGATGAAAAACAATATTATCAATTACTACTAAAAGAGGATGTGATGCTAAATAAGGTTTTGAGTAGGTAATTACTTTTCTACAGCATCATGTACCATCGTATGATTTCCATCATTCCACAAGGTCAAAATGTCGGTTGCAACAGCAGCTCCACTTCCAGCCGCTATTGATAATTGACTTCTATGTCCAGCTAACACTCCGGCAACATAAATCCCTTCAGTTACTAAATGATCATTGTTTTTTAATTGGATTCTGTTTTTAAAGGCAGGTATTTTTTGATGTGGTTCAATATATTGTTCTAAACCTTCAAATGTAAAAGGATTTCCAGCTCCAACAGCAACGACTATAATTTTAGCTTGATAGTTTGATTTGTTTGTTGAAATAGTAAAATCTCCAGCTTCACCAGAAATTGAAAGTACTTTTTCACCTTCGATTTGCAAAACATGAGGATAAGATTTTGATAAATGTTCCTTGCTTTCTTCTAGCAATTCGCTACCCAATTTCCCTGCTGCAATTCCGTATGCATTGTTAAAAAGAGCATTTTGCAAAGAAGATGCTTTTTGATGTGCAATAATTCCTATTTTTTTATCACCTGCAAAAGGTTTGTTTTTTGCAGAACCTAGCACTAATGCGCAAGAAACACCTGAAACGCCAGCTCCAATAATTAAAACATCAAGCATAATTATTCTTTAGTTTTTTCAACAATCATTTTTGAAAAACGCAATAAAAGCAATAATAAAATAGCACAAACTCCCGCTACGACCCCAATTATTGCGATTGTACTATTTCCTTCAAATGGATTACTATAATCAATTTGAAATAAGTTAAAAACAATTAATCCTAAAGCGATAGCAATAGCTATGTAAGTAAAAATTTTCATTTGTATATTTTCTAAATAAATAATCCTTTAACGTTGGCTGCAAATAATTTTACAGCAATTGCGAGTAAAATTACGCCAAATATTTTACGAATTACACCTAATCCGTTATTTCCTAATAATCGTTCAATTTTACCCGATGATTTTAAAACGCCATAAACCACTATAACATTAATAATAATAGCGATAATAATGTTTATATTGTCATAAACTGCTCGCAAAGACAAGATAGTTGTCATCGTTCCTGCACCTGCTATCAATGGGAAAGCAATAGGAACAATTGAAGCAGTGCTTGGGTTGTCTTCTTTGTATAATCTGATGCCTAAGATCATTTCTAGAGCTAGAAAAAATAATACAAACGAACCAGCAACAGCAAACGAATTGGCGTCTATACCAATTAATTTCAAAATTTCTTCTCCAACAAACAAAAAAGCAATCATAATTACTGCTGCTACAATAGTTGCTTTTTCTGATTGAATGTGCCCCATTTTACTACGTAAATCTACAATAATTGGAATACTCCCTACAATATCTATTACTGCAAAAAGAATCATACCTATTGTAAAAACATCTTTCCAATTAATTCCTAAATCCATTTGTAACAATTTTTTGCAAATATAAGCATAATGTGATAAAGCTAATTTGAATTTAACGATACATTGGGATGACTTATTATTATTTGTATATTTGCCTTTTAATCCAATAGAGTATATGTTTCAGCTTAATAAAACCATTGTATCCGAAGAAATCTTAGAAAAAGAATTCGTTTGTAATCTATCTGCTTGCCAAGGAGCTTGTTGTGTAGATGGAGATGCTGGTGCACCTTTAGATGAAGCAGAAACAAAAATTTTAGCTGAAATTTTCGAAAAAGTAAAACCATTTCTTCGTCCAGAAGGGGTAAAAGCAATCGAAGAACAAGGTACTCACGTAACTTCAGATTTTGGAGAATTAGAAACGCCACTCATCGACGGAAAAGATTGTGCCTATGTAATTTTTGATGGCAAAACTGCACTTTGTGGTATTGAACAAGCTTATAATGAAGGAATTGTAGATTGGAAAAAGCCGGTCTCGTGTCATTTATATCCTATTCGCGTAAAAGAATATTCTGATTTTTCAGCCGTAAATTATCACAAATGGCATATTTGTTCAGATGCTTGTGCTTTAGGTGAAGAATTAGGAGTTCCAGTATATCAATTTGTGAAAGAAGCTTTGGTTAGAAAGTTTGGACAACAGTGGTATGACGAATTAGAAAAAGTAGCTCAAGATTTGAAAAAATAAGCTCTTTTTTATAGCTCAAAAAAATGATGTGAAGAGCTGATTTTTCAGTTGCTCACAAGAATTTAACTCTTGTTTATTGTGTTTTTAAATTATTGATAATCAGCAATTTAAAAAACATATATTAAATTACTGACAAATATCATCTTTGTTAAAAACTTACCTCAATTGTGAATAAGTTTGCCTTTCTTTTTTCATTTCAAATGACAAACTTTGTAAACCCCAAATGAGCCAACTTATCCAATCATTAACAATATAAAAATCAAAGAGCTATGTCAGTAGTGGAACCAATTTTGCAAGAAAACAAAGATCGATTTGTAATTTTCCCTATCAAACACCAAGATATTTGGGAGTGGTATAAAAAGCAAGAAGCTTGTATTTGGACAGCAGAAGAAATCGATTTGCATACTGATTTGAATGACTGGAACAATAAATTAAATGAAGATGAAAAGTACTTCATTAAGCATATTTTGGCTTTTTTTGCAGCTTCAGACGGAATTGTAAATGAAAACTTGGCTGAAAATTTTGTAAGTGAAGTGCAGTATCCAGAAGCCAAATTCTTTTATGGATTTCAATTAATGATGGAAAACATTCACAGTGAAACGTATTCATTATTAATTGATACTTATGTAAAAGATGAAGCAGAAAAGCACACATTATTTCATGCTATTGAAACTTTTCCTGCAATTAAAGAAAAAGCAGAATGGGCATTAAAATGGATTGAATCACCAAGTTTTGCAGAGCGTTTAATTGCTTTTGCTGCTGTGGAAGGGATTTTCTTCTCAGGATCATTTTGTTCAATTTACTGGTTGAAAAAACGTGGATTGATGCCGGGATTAACCTTTTCTAACGAATTAATTTCGCGTGACGAAGGTATGCATTGTGATTTTGCGGTGCATTTACACACACACCATATTGTAAATAAAGTACCAAAAGCAAGAATTACAGAAATTCTAACTAACGCTTTAGATATCGAAAGAAAATTCATTACAGAGTCATTGCCAGTAAGTTTAATTGGAATGAATGCAACTTTAATGACACAATATTTGGAATTTGTAACCGATAGATTGTTAGTAGAGTTAGGTTGTGATAGAGTTTACAATTCTTCTAACCCGTTTGATTTTATGGATATGATTTCATTGCAAGGAAAAACAAATTTCTTTGAAAAACGTGTTGGCGAATATCAAAAAGCTGGTGTAATGAATTCTGATGCAGAATCAAGTAAAATAAGCTTCGACGCTGATTTTTAAAGTTTTCTGAGCGCTATAAAATGTCGGGAGACTCGCGCTTCAATTTATTTAATATTAACCCGAGAGCAGAGAAGGGATTGTCTGTTTTCAAAAACTAAAAAGCTTATGTATGTAGTAAAAAGAGATGGCCATAAGGAGCCAGTAATGTTTGACAAAATCACAGATAGAATCAAAAAACTATGTTATGGATTGAATGATATGGTAGATGCTGTTAAAGTGGCAATGCGTGTAATTGAAGGATTATATGATGGTGTTACCACTTCTGAATTAGATAATTTAGCAGCAGAAACCGCAGCTTCCATGACGGTTACGCACCCAGATTATGCTCAATTAGCGGCTCGTATTGCAATTTCTAATCTACACAAAAATACTAATAAATCATTCTCGGAAACGATGAGTGAAATGTATCACTATGTAAATCCAAGAACAAACCAAGAGGCTCCTCTGATTTCAGATGAGGTGTACGAAGTAATAAAAGCAAATGCAGAATTTTTAAATTCTCATATCATATATAACCGTGATTTTAACTATGATTACTTCGGTTTTAAAACGTTAGAACGTTCGTATTTACTAAGAATTAACGGGAAAATTGTTGAACGTCCACAACAAATGTTAATGCGTGTGGCTGTAGGTATTCACTTGAATGATTTGGAAGCAGTTATAGAAACATACGAATTAATGTCGAAAAAGTTTTTTACACATGCTACTCCAACTTTATTTAATGCTGGAACTCCAAAACCTCAAATGTCATCATGTTTCTTGTTAACAATGAAAGATGATAGTATTGACGGAATTTATGATACGTTAAAACAAACCGCAAAAATTTCGCAATCAGCTGGAGGAATTGGTTTAGCAATTCATAATGTAAGAGCAACAGGTTCATATATTCGCGGGACAAACGGAACTTCAAATGGGATTGTTCCAATGTTACGTGTTTTTAATGATACCGCTCGTTATGTAGATCAAGGTGGAGGAAAACGTAAAGGAAGCTTTGCTATTTATTTAGAGACTTGGCATGCCGATATTTTTGAATTCTTAGATTTGAAAAAGAATACAGGGAAAGAAGAAATGCGTGCAAGAGATTTATTTTTCGCCATGTGGACTTCTGATTTATTCATGAAACGAGTAGAAGAGGATTCGACATGGACTTTAATGTGTCCAAATGAATGTCCTGGATTAGACAACGTTTATGGAGATGAATTTGAAGCTTTATACACTTCATACGAAGCACAAGGAAAAGGCAGAAAAACAATCAAAGCCCGTGAACTTTGGGAAAAAATATTAGAATCTCAAATTGAGACTGGAACTCCATATATGCTGTACAAAGATGCCGCGAACAGAAAATCGAACCAAAAGAATTTGGGAACCATTCGCTCATCTAATTTATGTACCGAAATTATGGAATACACTTCAGCAGATGAAATTGCAGTGTGTAACTTGGCGTCTATTTCGTTACCAATGTTTGTTGAAAACGGAGCATTTAATCACAAATTGTTATACGATGTAACAAAACGCGTTACTCGCAATTTAAATAAGGTAATCGATAGAAATTATTATCCTGTTAAAGAAGCAGAAAACTCAAACATGCGCCATCGTCCAGTTGGATTAGGAGTACAAGGTTTAGCAGATGCTTTCATCATGTTGAGAATGCCTTTTACAAGTGATGAAGCTAAGAAATTAAACCAAGAAATCTTCGAAACCTTATATTTTGCAGCCGTAACCGCTTCTATGGAAATGGCTAAAGAAGAAGGTCCATATTCAACTTTTGAAGGTTCGCCAATTGCTAATGGAGAATTCCAACACAACCTTTGGGGATTAAAAGACGAAGAACTTTCTGGTCGTTGGGATTGGGCAAGTTTAAGAAAAGAAGTAATGGCAAACGGTGTAAGAAACTCATTATTAGTTGCACCAATGCCAACCGCTTCTACTTCTCAAATTTTAGGAAATAACGAAGCTTTTGAACCATATACTTCAAATATTTACACTCGTCGTGTATTATCTGGAGAATTTATTGTTGTAAATAAACATTTATTAAACGATTTGGTAGGAAGAGGTCTATGGAACGAAACATTGAAGCAAGAAATCATGCGTCACAATGGTTCGGTACAAAATATCGAGAGAATTCCGCAAGATTTAAAAGATTTGTACAAGACAGTTTGGGAAATGTCGATGAAAGACATTATCGATATGAGTCGTCAAAGAGGATATTTTATTGACCAATCGCAATCGTTGAACTTGTTCATGCAAGATGCAAATTATGCAAAATTAACTTCGATGCATTTCTACGCTTGGAAATCAGGTTTAAAAACTGGGATGTATTATTTAAGAACAAAATCTGCAGTAGATGCAATTAAGTTTACTTTAAATAATGATAAAAAAGCAGAACCAATTGAAGTGCAAGAACAACCAATTCAAAAATTAGAAAGTATCGCAGTTTTAAACGAACCAGTTGAAATGACTGCTGAAGAATACAGAGCAATGATTGAGATGGCAAAAAATGCTGGACCAGACGAATGTGAAATGTGTGGTTCTTAAATTGATTAATATATAAATGAAAAAAATAAGTGCAATTTTAGTTTTGTTTTTGTCGGTAATAGTTAATGGACAAGAAAAAAAAATTTGGGCAAAATCTTTCATCAACAAAGAAGCACCAACCATTGTGGTTGAAGAATGGCTGTCAGAAGTCCCTGAAATGGAAGGTAAATTTGTTTTAGTTGACTTTTGGGCTACTTGGTGTGGACCATGTAAAAAAGCAATTCCTGAATTGAATTCCTTTCAAAAAGAATTTCAAAATGATTTGGTTGTAATTGGAATTAGCGATGAAACTAAAGAAAAAGTGTTAAAACAAGTGAACCCAAAAATAGAATATTATAGTGCTATTGATTCTTTCAAAAGATTAAATAAGATTTTTGGAGTAAAAGGTATTCCACATTGCGTTTTAATTGATCCAAAAGGCATAGTGAGATGGGAAGGATGGCCGCAATTAGAAGGCTATGAATTAACTTCAGAAGTAATTAAAGAAATTATTGCCGAGTATAAATAATTTAAAACTTTTAAATTACATAAAAAAACAGCCATCACCACGATGGCTGTTTTTGTTATAAAAAATTGCTTTTCAATTCGTACATTTGAAAAAAAATAGATTATGTCAAAAGATAAAAAAGGTATTTACACTGGAATCATAGAAAAAGACGCTGACGGAAACTATTTCTGTGGCGAATATTTATTGGATTATCAATATACCGAAAAAAAATTCAAAATAGGAGACGAAGTTAATATCAAATCGGTTATTGTAAATCCTAGTGATAAGAGTTATAATCAGTACCCAAAAAAATCGAGAAATTTCTTTTTGGCTAACGAAAAAGAGTAATACGAATGTTTGTTATAAAAAGAACTACTTCCGAAAACACTGATTTTAGATATTTAACGCATTTATTTGATGAATATCTAGTAGAAATTGATGGTGACGAAAAAGATTTCTTTGCTCAATTCAATCAAATTTATATTAAAAATGTGGTTGTTTTTTATGAAAATAATACTGCTGTGGGTTGTGGAGCATTTAAAGAATATGAGCCAAATGTAGCAGAATTAAAACGAATGTTTGTTGTTTCAGAGTCAAGAGGAAAAGGAATCGCATCTAAGATTTTGACCGAATTAGAACGCTGGGCAAAAGAAGAAGGTTTTACATGCTGTATTTTGGAAACTTCATTTAAATTAGAAAATGCTATTTTGTTATATAAAAAATTTGGTTTTGAAATAACAGAACGTTATGGTCAATATGTAGGGGTTGAAAGCAGTGTTTGTATGAAAAAATCACTTTAATTAAATATTATTATTCCATGATGCATTGGGAACAATTGCTGTCCTTAAAAAGACAAGGCGACACCAGTAAACGTTTACGAAAAGAGCAAGACGATACGCGTTTAGGCTTTGAAGTAGATTATGACAGAATTATTTTTTCTGCTGCTTTTAGAAGTTTGCAAGATAAAACACAAGTCATTCCACTATCTAAAACTGATTTCGTGCACAATCGATTGACACATAGTTTGGAAGTTTCGGTAGTTGGTCGTTCATTAGGGCGTTTGGTAGGCAAACAAATTATTTCCAATTATCCGCATTTACAAGAAGTGCATGGTTATCAAGCGAATGATTTTGGTGCTATTGTGGCTGCTGCTGCATTATCTCACGATATTGGAAATCCACCTTTTGGCCATTCAGGAGAAAAAGCTATTGGTGAATATTTCAAAACAGGAAACGGATTGCAATACAAAGACCAATTAACCGAAAAACAATGGCAAGATTTAATAGATTTTGAAGGAAATGCAAATGGTTTTTCTGTCTTAGCATCATCTCGCGAAGGAATTGAAGGAGGTTTGCGTATTTCGTATGCGACTTTGGGTGCTTTTATGAAATATCCAAAAGAAAGTTTGCCTAAAAAACCAACACAAAAAATTTGTGATAAGAAATATGGTTTTTTTCAACAAGACAAAACCTTTTTTGTTGAGGTTGCCAATGAATTAGGTTTGATTTCTAATAAAACCGGAACAGATATTGGTTTTGAACGCCATCCACTAGCATATTTAGTTGAAGCAGCTGATGATATTTGTTACACGATTATCGATTTTGAAGACGGAATTAATTTAGGTTTAATTCCAGAAGAATATGCGCTAGAATACTTAATTAAATTAGTGAAAAACGGAATTGACACCAAAAAATATAACGAGTTACTTACTAAAGAAGATAGAATCAGTTATTTGCGCGCATTAGCTATTGGAAGCTTAATCAATGATGCCGTTGCTGTTTTTATGGAAAATGAAAAAGCTATTTTAGCAGGAGAATTTCCATACGCATTGATGGATAAAAGTCAATACAAAGCACAAATGAATGATATCATTCAAATTAGCATAAAAAACGTATATCAAAGTAAGGAAGTAATTCATAAAGAAGTAATGGGTTACAAAGTAATCAATACATTGTTAGATTGTTTTTGCACTGCAACAAATAAAAAAGAAATTGGAACGGCTTCAAATTACGATGAACTTCTGTTAAAATTGCTTCCTGAAAGATTTCAGTTTCAAAAAGAAAATCTATATGACAGATTATTGCATATTTGTCATTTTGTATCCTTGTTAACTGATGGAAAAGCTGTTGAATTATATAAAACTATTCAGGCAAACAAAAGTTAAATCTCTAAAATAAACACATAAAAATTTTGAAAATTACTATAAAACGCTAATTTTGTTGTAATTATATTTAATCTAACCCTTAATTAACCATGAAAAAACAATTACTACTATTGTTAAGTGCATTGTTCTTATTTGTTACAGGTTATTCTCAAGAAACAAGCCAGCAACAAAAAACACAAATTGATGCAGTAAATATGAATGAAAAAGAAGAAACAAATTCTAACGTTAAGAATGTTTCTAATGTTTCTTCAAAACCAGATAAAAAAACAAAAAAGCTTAGAAAACTTCATGAAAAACATTTGGCAAATAGTCCTTTTAAAAAGACTTTACAAATGTCTAAAAGTGAGAGAAAAGCAGCTGGAATTCCACCAAATAAATATCTCGAGCAAGAATGGGAATTAACTATGAATCCACAAACAGGAAAAGTAGATATTGAAAATTTAAGAGTTATTAGAGATAATTTATCTAGAGAGAGAGCACAAGCTATTGCGTTGGGTAGAACTCCAGGTGATGGAAGTGATAATAGTTGGGTTGAAAGAGGTCCAAATAATGTTGGAGGTAGAACAAGAGCAATAATTTTTGATCCTAATGATCCTACATATAATACTGTTATCGCTGGAGGCGTTAGTGGTGGATTATGGAAAAATACAAATATTTCAAGTTCAAGTTCTACATGGACTAGAATAAACATACCTGAAAATCTTAATGTTTCTTCAATAACTTATGATCCTAACAATACAAATATTTTTTATGCAGGTACAGGAGAATCTTATGTTTTTGGTGATGTAAGCGGTGATGGGTTATGGAAATCTTCTGATGCGGGACTTACTTGGACTAAGGTTTTTGGCGGAATTACAGGAAATACCTTTTTTCAATCATCTTCAAGCTTAACTATTAATGCTCCTTCGGGTATTGCTGGTTCTTATCCAGTTGTTCCAACAACTGCATTTGGTACCGCTTTATCAAGTTCATTGACAAATGATATAGTGCTAATTTCAGATGATACCCCTCCGACTTCTGATGGTTGTGATGGAATTTTAAATGGAGCTGCACTAAATGGTAAAATTGCCTTAATAAGAAGAGGCTCATGTACATTTGTTATAAAAGTCAAAGCGGCTCAAGATGCTGGAGCAGTTGCCGTTATTGTGATGAATAATGTTGCAGGAGCAGGTCCAGCCTCTATGGGAGGTACAGATCCAACAATTACAATACCATCATTTGCTGTTTCTAAAGAAACGGGAGATATGTTAGAGGCAGCATTAGCTTCAAATACAGTAAATGGCACGTTGAATACACCTGCTACAGGGGTTCCTTCAGGATTTATAGTACCGGGTATTCAGCATATTAATGACGTAGTTGTTAAAAATAATGGGGGAAGTTCTGAAATATATGTTGCTGCAGGAGATACATTTTATTCTTCTTCAGCAAATGCAACTTATCAAGGTAGTACAACATATGGAGTATATAAGTCTACTGATGGAGGTTCAAATTGGACATTATTAAATTTACCATTAACTGTTAATGGAAATAAGCATTGTCCTAATGATATAGAAATAGGAGTAGATGGCACAATTTGGGTTTCAACTACTAATAGTTGGTCCTTTGGAGATGGAGGAGGTAAAATTTTCTCTTCAACTGATGGCGGAAATACTTTTGTTGACAAATATACAGTTACAAATGGAGCTAGAACAGAGATTGAAGTTTCTAATACAACTGCTAATAAATTGTATGTTTTATCTGAAATTGATGCAGTTGCACCTTCTACAATTGAAATCACTATGCTTGTTACTAATAATGGATTTAGTACTGCTCCAACTGTTTTAACGTTACCAACAGGTAATGAAACTAGGGAAATTACATATGGTTTTACTGGACAGCAGGCTTTTTATGATTTAATGATTGAGTCTGATCCATCAAATGATCAAATCCTATATGTTGGTGGTATTGATTTATATAGATCTACTGATGGTGCTAATTCTTGGGTCACAATTTCTGATTGGACTTCTAATGTTCACGCTGACCAACATGCAATGGCTTTTAAACCAAATAATTCAAATATTGCTATTTTTGGTAATGATGGAGGTGTTTACTACTCAGGAAATTTATCTGCAACAGGAACACCTGCAACGTCAAGAAACAATGGATTTAATGTTACTCAATTTCATTCGGTTGCTGTTGCTCCGACAGGTGCCACAGGAGGGAATCTAGTAAATGATTATTTTTCGGCTGGTGCACAAGATAATGGAACAAATTATTTCGCAAGCGTTGGCCCTGGAATTAACCCAAGTGTTGAATCTCAAGGGGGAGATGGTGGAACAACAGTGTTTGATCAAGGGGCAGATAAATATTACATTTCAAGTTATGTATATAATGTAAATATTAATTATAGATCTACAGCTGGTAACGTAAGAGCAATTAGTAATGATGCTGGTTCTGCAGCTAATGGCGCATTTTATCCAGCAATGGCGTTAGATTCTGGATTAGATATTCTTTATACAGACTATTCATCTGGAACTTCATATATAGTTAGAAGATATACTAATTTAAAATCTGGAATAGTTGGTAGAACAAGTATAACAAACGCGCTATTAACTGGTAGTCCAACAGCACTTAAAGTTTCTCCATATACTTCAGGTTCTTCTACACTTTTAGTTGGTACTAAAAACGGGAAGTTATTAAGAGTAACAGGAATTAATAATACTACTGGAACCTGGACAGACATTACAGGTTCAGGTTTTGTAGGTAGTATCTCTGATGTAGAGTATGGTCTTTCAAATGATGAAATTTTTGTTACTGTACATAATTATGGTGTTACTAGTATATGGTATACTTCAAATGGAACTTCGGCAACTCCAACATGGTTGAATAAAGAAGGGAATTTACCTGATTTACCAGTTAAGTGTATCTTACAAAATCCTTTAAATACTAATGAGGTTATTATTGGGACTGATTTAGGTGTTTGGTATACAAATAATTTCACTGCTTCTTCACCTACATGGAACCAATCATATAATGGAATGAGCAATGTAAAAGTGCCAGATATGGATTTAAGAAACGATAATAAGGTATTTGCGGCTACATATGGAAGAGGAGTATTCTCTGGTAGTTTTACAGCAGTTAGCTTGTCTAATGATGACATTGCACTTAATAATGAAGTTAAGATTTATCCAAATCCTTCAAAAGGAATGATAAATATTTCAATTCCAAGTTATTCAGGCGAACTAAAGGTTAATTTGTTTGATATTAATGGTAGAGAAGTATTGTCAAGTGCTGAAAATTTTTCAATAGAGAAATCAATAAATCTTAAAGGATTAGAATCTGGAATTTATGTTTTAAAACTTCAAGGTAATGATGGTTTATCTTATACTGAGAAAATAGTTTTAGAATAGAGCTTTAAAATCATAAAAAAACACCCATTTGGGTGTTTTTTTATGATTTATAGTCAATAAATCAAATTTGATTTATGCATTTGATATATAAACGTTTTATATCAGGAATCATAATAATAAGAGTTTACGGATGCTGTTTTTACAATTCAAATTAAGGTTAATTATATATCAATTGGATTCATATAGAATATGTTGTTTTTACTATTCACACAAATTTTAACAAGCCTTTCCATAATTAATTAAATAAAAAAGCCGGCTAAACCGGCTTTTTTTCTAACTAACTATAAATTTATTCCTTTATTAATTTCTTTGTTTGGCTTAGACCATTATTATCTGTAACTTTTATTATATAAATTCCTGTTTGAAGACTTTCTATGTTCAGTTGATATTCTGCACTAACATTCTTAAATAATTTTACTAGCTGACCTGTTAAAGTGTAAATTTCTACTTGTTTTACTTCTTTTGAAACTGAAAAACTATTTCTAGTAGGATTTGGATATATAAAAATTTCATTTGAAATTGTATCAAAATTATCAGAACTAAGTGTTGAAGGTTGATTGCCAAATACTCTAAATCTTCCCGAATTTACAGCTATTAGAGCAGTTGGGCTACTGATAACTACTGGTGTATTGTTGTCCATTAAGTCATACCATGTCATTGGATAAGTATATACATCTGTTGGGAAACTTGGGTTAATAGTCAAATTAGCTACAGAAAAATTAGCTAAAACCACTACATTTCTCAGTTGAGTTGTTGGAAATGAATTGTTATAGATATAAATTCGTTGTTTAACATTATTTGAATCAGGACTAATCGCGTGATCTCCCATAAATACAGGTTCGGATGTTTTTAATTTGATCATTTTAGACCAATCACTTAATATAGAAGTTCTTCTTGAGTCAGCTAACCAATTTTGTGTCCATTGTACTTGTTCTTTTGTAGATAGTTTACAATCTCCGGGAGTAGTTGCACTTTCATCATTTACTGTACCATTATCACAGGTATAAATTGATTGGTTATTTCCTAATTCAGCAAAATGCCATATCATTTTTGGACCAGGAACTAAAATGCTTGTAGCTCCAATTGAACCCATACGGTTTAATGCATTTGTTAAGTTTCCGTTTACAGGAAAAGCTCCTGCGCCATTTCCATATGTTACTGCTTCATACATCATTCTGTCTTTATCATGACTCTCTGGATAACCCATTAATCTTTTTCCAGTAAAACCACGACTTGTATGTGACATTCTAGAAATATTTTGCGTAGCATATCCCATTGCTAATTCTCTATACTGAGTATACATTTCACCCCACATCATAATTCCTTTGCCTTCACCTAATCTGTAATTAGCCCATTGTTGTTCCTCAGAGTCTGTTCCTAAATGTTCGAAAATTACATAAAAGTCATTATCTAGTGTCCAAGAATAATCAGCATACTCTTTTAGAACATCAACTCTGTCCTGTTGGTATGCGTTTGTACATGCGTCATCACCACTAGAACAAGCTTGTGTGAAACCTTTTGTCAAATCCCATCTAAAACCGTCGATTTTAAATTCTGTTATCCAATGATTTATTGTTTGTTTTACATAGTTTTTTGTGTACGTTGATGAGTGATTAAAGTCTTCTCCAACACTATAACTGTGTCTTGCAGTTGTATTAAAATATGGGTTATCACTTGCTGGACCACCCCATCCATCACCTTCAGGGTCGTTCATCCACATTCTAATTAAAGGATTTCTTCCAAATGCGTGATTAAAAGCAATATCTAAAATCACAGCAATACCATTTTGATGACATAAATCAACTAATTCTTTAAATTTTTCTGGAGTACCATAAAATTTATCTAAAGCCATATGAAAAGCGGTGTTGTATCCCCAGCTTTCATTTCCTTCAAATTCCATTACAGGCATTAACTCTATTGCATTTATACCTAAATCTTTAAAATATTGAATTCTGTCAATTACATCTTGAAAATTTCTATCAGCATCAAAATCTCTAATTAACAATTCATAAACTACTAATTTGTCTTTATTTGGTTTTGTAAAACTTGTAGAGATCCAATTGTATGGTGTTTGACCTGTTTTTAATAATGTAACTTCTCTTTCTTGTCCTGATGCTGTTGGAAAAGCAGGTAAACTTGGATAAGTTGTACTTGGAATCCATGGATCGTCGTATGAAGAAAGTACTGTTGTAGAGCAAGGATCTGCTGTTTTTACTAATGCTGGTGAATTTGCAATTGGCGTTTGATCTACAACCCAATATTGATATGAATAATTTACTCCAGAAGTCAATCCCGTAAGTTCCAACCAAAATTTACCCGTTGTAGGGTCTTTTTTCATTGCATAGCTACTATTAGGATTCCAGTTATTGAAGCTACCTGCTACATAAACAAAATCTTTACCAGGCGCATCTAATACAAGAGTAGCCTTTGAAAAGTCTGATGTATTATAATTTATGCCATTTTTTAGCCCTGCAGGTAATGCCTCAGAGATGGTTGTAGGTGTTACAATTACTGAAAATCTTCTTGTGATAGTTGAAGCTCCTATAGTGACTTCAAGTTCATAACTTGTATTTGAAGTAATATTAGTGTGATTGTATGAATATGATGCCGTTGTAGCTGTATTTATGCTTGTGCCATTGGCTTTTAAGTTATAATTAGCATTTCCTCCTGTGTTCGTAGCAGCAATATTTAAGTTTCCACCTGCAGACATAATAGTTGCACTATTATTAGAAGGTGAAGTTAAGTTAACCTGAAAAGTTCCAACATTAAATATAAAGTCACCACATGAAGGAGGTAATTTTAAGGTTTGGCTTCCATTTGCATTTCTGAATACCATTCCAAGTTTTGTAGCATTAGCTTGTTGTGTTGTGTTTAATCCAAAATAAGTACTTGGTGTTAATGTTATGCTCCAAGTTCCATTTCCATTGTTTGTCATTAATCCTATACTGTCGTCTTGTCCCCAGTTTCCAACAACTCCAAAACCGAACGCATTAGAGTCATCTCCAATTCCTGCGTGCATATACACTTTTGTTGGAGATGTTCCTACTAAGTTACAAGTTTGTGCTGCAGTTGAAACTGTAATTGTTATTTGGTCAGTTACATTAAAACTACTAGGTGTAATGGTTACTTGCGCTTGAGAAACAATACTTGTTAGAAAAAATAAAATAAATAGTAGGGTTTTTTTCATAGCTATTTGATTTAATAAAAAGGCTGTCTCATAAAAGACAGCCTTTTAAGGTTTTTATTATTGTGGTGTTAATGTGTATGTGTAAGCTCTTGGATTAGATAAGTCTAATTCTACTAAATAATCACCAGTAGAAGGAACTGCAATATTAGACCCACCTTCTTCTAAAGAAGCATCAGCGCCATTATCGCCATAATTTAATCCCCAAGCATCATTGGCTCTAAATTTGATTTCTTGACCTCCCACTAAGTTGATAACTATTGACCATTTTTTAGTAGTTGAGTTATACGTCATATTTGCATCTGTACCCCAACCGTCACCACCTGTAACAGGAGCTGTAGCAGAACCTAACACTCCCCAAGTTGTTAGTGTTGTAGTGTATGCTAGAGTTGCAGTATTTGCATTGATTTTATAATAACCAGCAGTTGCAGTACAATTAGACTCACCTGTTAATGCTAACATCCCTGAAAATGTTCCATCATCACCCCAATCATCATTACCCCATTCATAAGCGCCAGAACCATTAGGACCAACAAATTTAAATTCACCATCTAAAGCAACGTAACCTTCATAATCGGTTTGTCCAAACCCTGATGCAGCTAATCTTGGAGCTGTGCTTGGTGACCATCCTTGATGGTTACCTGGAACTGCGATTTGTGGTAGATCTGTAGTGAATGGTGTTACTGTTATAGTTACTTTATTTGATCCCATTAAATCAAAACCAGAAGCGCTAGATACTACTCTAACATCAAAACTAGCAGCTGTGTAAGGAGTTGCACCAAGTGCCAAACATGCAGTATTTAAAGTTTCTTGAGATACAGAAAGCTGCAAAGCTCCTGTTGTTCCTCCTAAACTTTGAGGAGCAGAGAAATCTCCACCTTCAACATCAATTTCTAAAGCATAACTAATTGCTACATCTCCATTATAATTTGCTTTTGACCAAACAAAACGCTCTGCTTGTTGAGCCATAGTTGCAGGAGATAAAACGTATGAACTTCCTGATTCTGGAGCTGATAATACTGGTGAGTCTACACCTTCAATAACTGGTCTGTCTTGAACATCATCAACACTACATGATACTGCAAGAGCACCAAATAAAATAAATACTGATTTTACTATATTTTTCATATTCTATTTTTTAATTATTAATAACCTGTGTTTTGAATTAATTTAGGATTAACATTTATAGCATCCTGTGGAATTGGGAAAACATTTCTGTAGCTTGGGGTCGGTGCTCCATTAGGAACGTTACCTTTCCATGGCCATATATACGAGCTTCCAGTAAATTTTCCAAAACGAATTAAATCAGTTCTTCTATGTCCTTCCCAATGTAATTCTCTTGCTCTTTCGTCTAACACAAATTGTAAAGCATCAGATGGTAAGCTTGAAATGTTTCCAGAAGTGTTGCCATAAGCTCTTTCTCTAAGCGCGTTAATATATCCAACAGCTGTAGAAGCTGATCCCCCGGCACCTCTTACAAAACATTCAACATACATTAAATACGCATCAGCTAAACGAAATACTGGAAAATCAATATCAACAAAATCTCCAGCAGCATCCGATCCTTGAACACCATTTATATCTACATTTTTCCATTTCGAAATTGCATATCCATCAGTAAATGTTCCTACATTAGCGATCTCTAAAGTTTGTCCAGATGTGTAAAATTGCTTTCTTAAGTCATTGTCCATTCCATTAAATTTACTAACAAAAGCAGATGTAGTTCTTAATCCAGCCCATCCACCATTGATACCGAAATTAGAAGCTGTCATACTTCCTCCAACTGGAGCGTGAGTTAAATATGTTGTTCCTCCGTATGTTTTTGTATGTAATCCGTCAAAAGCTACAGCAAAGATAAACTCATTTTGAGCTCCATTAGTGTCATTATCAGCTAAGAATAAATTTCTATAGTTTGGATTAATAGAATAGCTTGTTTCTGTTATTACTTTGTTGATATATGTTAATGCGTCTGCATATCTATCAGTTCCCACATATACTTGAGCATTCATTAATAATTTAGCTTTTAACATCCACGCAGCAGCTTTGTCAACTCTAAATTGTTCATTTGAATTAGGAGCCATTAAATCGGTCTCTATATCTGTTAATTCTTGCTCTACAAAAGCAAATAATTCTGCTCTATTTGCATAATCTGGCAAGTGAAATTCAGTTGATGAGTTTTCAGTTTCTAAAGAAGCACCACCAAACAAATCAATTATGTGCCAGTAGCTCATAGCTCTTAAAAAACGAGCTTCTGCACGATAGATTTTAATTTCATTACGAATTGCTCCCGTAATTCCTCTAGCATCTAATTTTTCATCTGTAGTTTGTCTTAAATATTCATTACAATTAGTTACTTGAAAAGCTAATCTATAATATGTAGCCTTAACAAAACCATCAGAAGCTGTCCATGTATGCCAATGAAAATCTTTAATTGTTGCATCATTCCATGCGATAATTGCCTCATCAGTTGTTAATTCTTGAAAGTTCCAATAATTTCTAATGTATTGACTAAATCCTTCGTCGATTCCTGCTACGTCTCCACTACCTGCTGGTCCTTGTTGTCCAGTAGTAGCTAAACCAGCATATAACTTAGCTAAAAATTGTTTGTAAGATGCTGGATCTTGAAACAATTCTTCAGCGGTTTGCTGTGTTCCTTCAGGTTCTGTGCTAAGCTCATCTACACATGAAGTAGAAATTAGTGCTAAAACAAAAACTGAAGCCAAGCTTAAAAGTTTAAATTTTAAATTTTTCATAGTTTTTTATTAAAAGTTTACATTTAATCCTAATGTATAAATTCTTGGTCTAGGGTAAATATTATTATCAATACCTCCACTTACTTCTGGATCAATACCTTTGTAATCAGTGATTAATAATAAATTTTGCCCACCCAATGATAGTTTAGCGCTAACTTTTTCAGACATAAATTTCTCAAAATTGTATCCAATAGTAAGGTTGTCTAAACGTACAAAACTAGCATCTTGTATATAATAATCAGACTGGAATCTTTCGGCTGATGTTGAGCTAAAATTAGTGTTTAAAATTTCAGTAACTGCATTTCCTAAGTCTGTTTCTCTAATTAAAACTTGATTACTCCATCCTAAATTAGAATCTACGTTATTGTATACATAATTACCCCAACTTCCTCTCCAAGACATAGACATATCCCAGTTTTTGTATGTTAAGTTTGTATAAAAACCGTAAAAAATATCAGCACTTGGTTTTTTATAAATATAACGGTCAGCAGTTGTAATAGAACCATCACCGTTTCGGTCAATGAATACACCATCAATAGGTTTTCCTTGATTATCATATGCTTGCTCGTAAACAAAGAATGAATTTGGTGTGTATCCAACAGTTTGAATTTGAATGTTATTACCAATTCCTCCTGCAATTCCTCCAGTTTCTATTCCAAAACCTGGTGCACCATCAATTAAATCAGTAAGTTCTGAATTTTGGAAAGTAATATTTCCACCAATACTTAGTGTGAAATTATCATTTTTCACAGGAATTACTTCAGCAGCAATTTCTATACCTTGATTTTTTGTTTTTCCAATATTGTAGTTGTCGTAGTTTGAAAAACCAAAGAATGGTGGATTTGGAATAAATGCTAATAAATCTTTTGTTCTTTTTTCGTAAACATCTACAGAACCAGTAATTCTATCATTTAAGAAACCAAAATCTAATCCAATATTTCTAGTTTCAGTTTCTTCCCATTTTAGGTTAGGATTATATCTTTCTGGACGAACTGTAGTGTAAAATTGATTGCCAAATTGGTATTGTGCTTGCGCATCAGATGATAAATAAGTAGGTTGAGAAGGGTAGAAACTTCCAATATCTTGTTGGCCAGTAATACCCCATCCTAATCTTAATTTAAGATTTGAAATTGAAGAAACGTTTTTGATAAAACTTTCTTCATCCATTTTCCATGCAAATGCTGCAGAAGGGAAGTTACCCCATCTAAAGTTTTCAGTAAATCTTGACGAACCATCTCTTCTGTAGGTTGCTGTTAAAATATATTTGTCGTATAAATTAACAATTGCTCTTCCAAAAAATGATTGTAAGTTTAATTCATTATAATAAGGAGCACTATTTGAAATAACAGCATTATTTACAGATAGTCCGCTTCCATAGTATTCTAAGTTTTGATAATTATAACCAGCGGTTAATTCAACAGAACCATTTATTGCATTGATGTCTCTTTTGTAGTTGAAAAACAAATCCATTAAGCGGTTTCTACTGTAATTTTTGTTTTCATAGTTATCTGTTACATCATAAGCATAATCAGGTGAAGAATTTCCATAACTTCTACCAGTTGTATAATCATATCCAAAATTGGCAACTAATTTTAATTCTGGCAAGAAGTGTAGTTTATATTCTGTTTGAACGTTTCCTAAACTTCTAAAGTTGTTACCATAATTGTTGAATTGTTCCAATAAAGCAACAGGATTTCTGCCTGCTAATTGGTTATTCCATTCAAAATATGTTCCGTCTGGATTTTTTACATTTTGTGTAGGATCAAAAGAAACAGCTGAACCAATAGCGCCTCTATTACTGTAATTGTTTTTCATTACAGAAGTTTTATTGTTTAACTCCACTTTCAAATGATTGTCAAAAAAGTTACCCACTAAAGCCACACCTGTCGTAGCTCTATTCATATTGTCTCTTTTTAAGATACCATTCATATCGGTTAAACCAACAGATGCTCTATATGTAATATTGTCAATTCCTCCAGATAA
Organism: Flavobacterium sp.; assembly: GCF_035299005.1. Classification (GTDB taxonomy): domain Bacteria; phylum Bacteroidota; class Bacteroidia; order Flavobacteriales; family Flavobacteriaceae; genus Flavobacterium. The sequence continues at coordinate 77,741 of NZ_DATGXL010000013.1, read as the reverse complement.
AGATACGTTGTGATCAGTTCCTAAGGCTTTTCTGTAAACCTCGTTTTGCCAATCTGTATTTGCTGTACCTAGAAGTGCTTGTTGATTTGCACTACCAAAAGTATTTACATAATCTCTTAATTGATTAGCACTTAAAACATCTACCTTAGTAGAAATTTCACTTAAAGAAACATTTCCGTTATAATTTACTTTTAAGTCTCCAGTTTTACCTTTTTTGGTTGTAATAATAATTACCCCATTAGAAGCTCTAGATCCATAAATAGCTGTTGCAGATGCATCTTTTAAAACAGTAACAGATTCAATATCGTTTTGGTTAATTGTTGCTAATGGATTTCTACCACCAGTGTTATCTGCAGCTACTGGAACTCCATCAATAACAAATAAAGGAGAGTTGTTAGCCTTTAAAGAAGAACCTTGTCTGATTCTAATTTCTGCCCCTTCACCAGGTGCTCCACCTCCGTTAGTAATTTGAACCCCAGCAACTTTACCTTGAATCATTTGATCCGCAGCAACTACTGGTCCTTTTACGAAGTTTTTAGAAGTCATAGTTGTTACAGATCCAGTAGCATCTTTCTTTTTAACAGATCCATACCCAATTACAACAACATCTTTTAATTCTTGTGTGTCTTCTTGTAAAGTTATCTTTACAGTTGATTGATTTTCATAAACCAATGTTTGATCTTTAAATCCTAAATAAGAGAAAATTAATTTTTGTCCTTTTTTTAGATTTGGTAACGAAAAATTACCATCAAAATCAGTTGACGTTACTATGTTAGTACCTTCTATTACAATGGTTGCGCTAGGCAAAGGCTGTTGCGAACTACCATCTAAAACGACACCTTTAAGTGTGTTTTGTGCAAAAATACCTATCGGAAAGATAAGTAAGAAAAGTAATAACTTTTTTTGCAGTGTTTTCATACAAATTGTTTAGGTTAAAATTGTTTTTTAATTGCTTATAACTTTACTTCTAAAGTTAAATTTATGTAAAAATTGGTTATAAAAAAATGAGAATCAATTTTATAGCTCGCGAAAACGTTTTCGTGTTGAAAACTTTATTAATTAAGCAGTTTTTTTAGCAAAAATTACGATACATAAAAAAATAAACATACATTTAATAAAAATTTATAATCTCTCTTTTTATCATGAGGAAAAAAGTTACTTTAAAACAAATTGCGAAGGAATTAGATGTTTCTATTTCAACTGTTTCAAAATCACTGCGTGATAGTCACGAAATTAGCGAAGATACTCGGCTAAAAGTTCAAGCTTTTGCAAAACTGTATAACTATAAGCCAAATAATATTGCATTAAGTTTAAAAAACAAAAAAACAAAGACAATTGGAATTATTATTCCTGAAATTGTGCATCATTTTTTTGCAACTGTTATTAGTGGAATTGAGCAAGTTGCTAATGAAAATGGATATAACGTGATTGTTTGTTTGTCAGACGAATCTTTTGATAAAGAAGTAATTAACTTAGAAATGTTAGCAAATGGAAGTACGGATGGTTTCATTATGTCTTTATCCAAAGAAACACAACAAAAAAGAGATTTTCATCATATTCAAGAAGTAATTAATCAGGGAATGCCTGTAGTGCTTTTTGATAGAGTAACTAACGATGTTTTTTGCGACAAAGTAATCATAGATGACAAACAAGCTGCATTTGATGCAGTGCATTTTTTAATTGAGCAAGGATTTAAAAAAATCGCTTTAATAACTACTGTTGATTATGTAAGTGTTGGTAAATTAAGAACTGATGGTTACAAGAAAGCATTGAAATCCAATAACATCTTAGTTGATGAAGAATTAATAGTAAAAATTGAAGATATAGAAAATTGCGCTGTAAAAATTGAAAATCTAATTAAGGAGCAAAATTGTGATGCTATTTTTGCTGTGAATGAATTGTTTGCTGTAACTGCTATTAAGATTGCTGCAAAGAATAATCTCAAGGTTCCAGATGATATTTCGATAATTGGTTTTACAGATGGAATTATTTCTCAATTTTCTACACCTAGTATTTCTACAGTTAGTCAAAATGGTATTAAAATGGGAAGAAAAGCCGCCCAAATGCTTATTGATAGATTGGAATTAGAAGATGAAGAAGACGAGCATTACAAAACAGAAATCATTGAGACTAATTTGATTGTTAGAGAATCTACTACAACGAAATAGTTTGTGTTAAATGATTGATTAACAATAGTATATAATTATTAAAATCAAAAACTAACGTTGCGTTTTTTGATTAAGTATTGTTTTATTCAAAAAAATATTTTTAAATTTACAAAATCAAAGCTTATAACTTCACTTCTAAAAATAATAAGTTTTGATAAGCAAAGTGCTTATCGTATTTTAATTTAAATTACGATAATGAAAAAACCGAATTTAAGTTTTTGGCAAATATGGAATCTTAGTTTTGGATTTCTAGGTGTCCAAATAGGCTATTCGTTGCAAAATGGTAACACTAGTAGAATTCTCGAAGCATTAGGTGCTAATGTTGACAAGATTAATTATTTTTGGCTTGCTGCTCCCTTAGCAGGTTTAGTCGTTCAACCCATTATAGGTCTTTCAAGTGATAAAACTTGGACCCGTTTAGGGAGAAGAATTCCTTTTATATTACTTGGTTCTATAATTTCGGCTTTGGCTATGTTTTTTATGCCAAATTCTGGAAATTTTGCCAATCTATTACCAGCTTTGGTATTTGGAGGTGTAATGTTATTGTTAATGGATACGTCTTTCAATATTACAATGCAGCCTTTTAGATCATTAGTTGGTGATATGGTGAATGATGAGCAAAAAAATCTTGGGTATTCTTTGCAGAGCGCATTAATCAACTTTGGGGCAGTTTTTGGCTCTTTGCTTCCTTGGATTTTAGCAAAACTAAATGTATCAAATGTTCCTGATGCAGGTGAAAAAGTTGCAGACTCTGTAATTTGGTCCTTCTATATTGGAGGTACAATTCTTTTGTTAAGCGTGCTTTGGACAGTTTTTAGAACCAAAGAGTATGCACCAAAAGAACATGCCGAATTTAATAATATTGATTTAAACGCTACAGAGGTAAAAGAAAAAACAAGCATAATAGAATTGTTAAAAACAGCGCCGAAAGTATTTTGGCAATTGGGCTTAGTTCAATTTTTTTCGTGGTTTGCTTTATTCTTAATGTGGGTCTATACAACTAGAGCAATTGCAAATCAAGTATGGGGAGATGCAGCGGCTGATCCTCGTTCTTTGTCATTTAACGAAGCGGGTGATTGGACTGGTGTTTTGTTTGCGTTTTATAGCGCTGTTGCAGCTTTATTTGCATTATCAATTCCTTCCATCGCAAAAATTATTGGGAGAAAGAAAACGTACAGCTATTCACTTATTTTTGGTGGGGTAGGGTTAATTTCAATGTACTTTTTTCATGATAAATACATTTTATTTTTCTCAATGATTGGGGTTGGAGTAGCATGGGCTGCTATTTTGGCAATTCCATATGCAATGCTATCAAGTGCACTGCCAGCAAATAAAATGGGAGTTTATATGGGTTTGTTTAATGGAACCATAACTATTCCTCAAATTGTAGCTGGTGCTTTTGGTGGAATTATTTTAGGTGTGCAAAAAGGAGCTATCTTTTATAATGAAGCAAATGTTAAATGTATAGAACCTGCAAACAAAGGTTTATTTTCAGGTGATGCAGTTTTAATGATTGTTGTTGCTGGAATTTCATTACTTATTGCAGGATTGGCCGTTACATCGATTCAAGAGAAAACAGAATAAACAATGATAAAAAAAGCATTCATATTCGACCTTGATGGTGTAATTGTAGATACTGCTAAATATCATTTTCTAGCTTGGCAAAAATTAGCCAATCAACTAGGAATTGAATTTACACATGAACACAATGAGGGATTAAAAGGGGTTAGTCGAGTTCGTTCATTAGAAATAATTTTAGAACTTGGAAAAATTCAAGCTACTGAAGAAGATAAAAACCAATGGTTAATTCAAAAAAACGAGGAGTATTTGTCTTATTTAGTAACAATGGATGAAAAAGAACTTTTGCCTGATGTAATTCGTGTTTTGCAATATTTGAAAGATAAAAATCAATTTATAGCTTTAGGTTCAGCAAGTAAAAATGCTAGACCAATATTAGAAAAGACAAATATTATGCGCTTTTTTGATGCAATTGTTGATGGTAATGATGTTTCAAATGCAAAACCAGATCCAGAAGTTTTTTTAAGAGCAGCGCAATTAGTTGGCGTTTCTAATGAAAATGCAATTGTTTTTGAAGATTCAGTTGCAGGAATTCAAGCAGCTAATATTGCCAATATGACTAGTGTTGGAATTGGAGACCAATCCGTTTTGCACGAAGCTAAATACAATTTTAAAGATTTTACATTTATTGATGAGGCTACTCTAGATAAATTAATACACTAATATTTTGTTTGAAATTTAAATTTATGGGCTCAAAAAGCAACCCTAACTTTTAAACTTTTAAACTTTTAAACAAGAAAAAATAAAATGAATCAAGATTATATTAAACCAGACAATTGGTCGATTATTGAGGAAGGATTTGATGCAGAAAAGGTTAAGTCATCCGAAAGTTTGTTTAGTATCGGAAACGGTGCTATGGGGCAACGCGCTAATTTTGAAGAATATTATTCAGGTAAAACTTTTCAAGGAAGTTATATCGCCGGAATTTATTATCCCGACAAAACAAAAGTGGGATGGTGGAAAAATGGTTATCCTGAATATTTTGCCAAAGTATTAAATGCACCTAACTGGATTGGAATTGAAATAGAAATTAATGGAGAAAATTTAGATTTAGCCAAATGTAAATCTGTTTCAAATTTTAAGCGTGAATTGAATATGAAAGAAGGTATTTATTATCGTTCTTTTGAAGCTACATTAGCAAACGGTACTGAGATTGCGGTTAAAGTACGTCGTTTCTTATCATTAGATTTAGATGAAGTTGGTGTTATTAATTATGAAATCACAACACTAAATTCAGATGCAAAAATTGTATTTAAACCATATGTTGATGCTGGAGTGCATAACGAAGATGCTAATTGGGAAGAAAAGTTTTGGGAGCCAATTAGTGTAAAAAATGTTGCTAATGAAGCTTTTGTTACAGCAAGAACTTTTAAGACACATTTTACTGCTACTACCTTTATGCACAACAGTGTTTTATTAGATGGTTCAAACTTAAGTGTAACACCAATAAATGTTCAAACAACAACAGAAAAAATACAATTTTCTTACGAAATTGCTGTTGCAAAAGGTCAAACTACTACCCTACAAAAAATAGGTGGTTACACTGTTTCAATGAATCACGAAAACACAGTTAAAGCAGCTGAAAACGTAATTTTAAAAGCTCTAGAAATTGGTGTAAATCAATTAACTGAAGACCAAAAATTGGCTTGGGCAAAAATATGGGAAATGAGTGATATTACCATTGATGGAGATGTAAAAGCACAACAAGGTATTCGTTTCAATATTTTCCAATTGAATCAAACTTATTTAGGAAAAGATTCAAGATTAAATATTGGTCCAAAAGGGTTTACAGGTGAAAAATATGGAGGCTCAACCTATTGGGATACAGAAGCTTATTGTATACCTTTTTACATGGCCACAAAAGACCAGCAAGTAGCACGAAATTTACTAGCATATCGTTATAATCAATTAGATAAGGCGATTGAAAATGCTGAGAAGTTAGGGTTCAAAAATGGAGCTGCTTTATATCCAATGGTAACAATGAATGGTGAAGAATGTCATAACGAATGGGAAATTACGTTTGAAGAAATTCATAGAAACGGAGCTATCGCTTTTGCAATTTATAATTATTATAGATTCACCGGTGATTATTCATATATACCAGAAAAAGGATTGGAAGTGTTAATTGGAATTGCTCGTTTTTGGCATCAAAGAGCTACTTTTTCTACCAATAGAAACCAATATGTAATTTTAGGTGTAACTGGTCCAAATGAATATGAAAACAACGTAAACAATAATTTCTATACGAACTATATAGCAAAATGGTGTATTGATTATACCATTGAGCAAATTCAAAAAATAGAGACAGAATACCCATTAGATTACACAAGAATTTTCAATAAGGTGAAGTTATCACAATCAGAAATTTCTGAGATGAAAAATGTAGCTGACAATATGTATTTTCCTTATTCTGAAGAGCATGGAGTATATTTACAGCAAGATGGTTTCTTAGATAAAGAGCTGATTACAGTGGCTAATCTAGATAAATCGCAACGACCAATTAATCAAAAATGGTCATGGGATAGAATTTTACGTTCGCCATACATCAAACAAGCTGATACTTTACAAGGGTTTTATTTCTTTGAAGATCATTTTACCAAAGAACAATTGGAAAAACATTTTGATTTTTATGAACCATTTACAGTACATGAAAGTTCACTTTCTCCTTGTGTTCACTCAATTCAAGCTGCCGTTTTAGGCAGAATGGAACAAGCTTATACATTCTATTTAAGAACTTCGCGTTTAGATTTAGATGATTATAACAAAGAAGTTGAAGAAGGTTTACATATTACTTCAATGGCTGGAACTTGGATGAGTATTGTAGAAGGTTTTGGAGGAATGCGTGTTAAAAATAACCAATTGCATTTTGAGCCAAGAATTCCAAAAGAATGGAATGGCTATTCCTTTAAAATTAATTTCAGAAATCAAATTTTAAAAGTAGAAATAAAACAAAGTGCTACTAATTTCTCATTAGAAGGAGAAAAAGAAATTTTAGTAAATGTAAATGGAAAACAAGTTACAGTGGAGCCAAACGGATTGGTAACTGTTTAATAAAAATTCAGCCCATATATAATTAAACTATATGGGCTTTTTAATTTAATCTTATGAAAAAAATCTTATTTTTTTTACTACTAACAACTTATTCATTTGCACAAGTTGACCGAATGGAGCCGCCCTTTTGGTGGAGTGATATGAATTATTCAGATGTGCAAATTATGTTTTATGGGAAAAATATTGCACAAAATGAAATTTCTGTTTCTAATGGAATTGTAATCAAAGGAATTCAAAAAACCGAAAATCCTAATTATGTTTTCGTAACCATTGATACAAAAAATATTCCAACACAAGATTTTGTTTTCACGTTTAAAAACAAGAACAGGTCGTTTACAAAACAATACTCGATTAAAGCAAGAAGGGAAAATTCAAAAAACCGTAAAAGTTTTGATTCCTCAGACTTGATCTATTTAATTATGTCTGATCGTTTTGCAAATGGAAATTCAAATAACGATAGTACAAAGGAGACTATCGAGAAAGTAAACAGAAGCAATAAGGATGGTCGTCATGGTGGTGATATAGAAGGAATTATTAAAAATTTAGATTATATAAAAGAATTAGGTGCAACTGCAATCTGGCCAACACCTCTTTGTGAAGATAATGATGAAAGAGGCTCATATCACACTTACGGACAATCAGATGTTTATAAAATTGACTCTCGATTTGGGACAAATGAAGATTATCTTCGTTTAAGTGCCGAATTACACAAGCGAGGGATGAAGAATATCATGGATTATGTTACTAACCATTGGGGTTACAATCACTGGATGATGAAAGATTTACCTACTTATGAATGGATTCATCAATTTCCAGGTTATGCCCAAACTAATTATAGAATGGCAAGTCAGTTTGATGTAAATGCATCCAAAAAAGACTTTAATCTGTGCATGGATGGATGGTTTGTAAAATCAATGCCCGATTTGAATCAATCAAATCCATTAGTTTTAAATTATTTAATTCAAAACGCTATTTGGTGGATTGAATATGCCGATTTAGATGGTTTTAGAGTAGATACATATTCTTATAACGACAAAACTGCTATCGCTAAATGGACTAAATCTATTACAGATGAATATCCTAACTTTAATATTGTTGGAGAAGTTTGGATGTATGATCAAGCGCAAATGGCTTATTGGCAAAAAGATAGTAAAATAGGAGCTATTCAAAGTTATAATTCGAATTTGCCGAGCGTAATGGATTTTACTTTACAAGAAGCAATTCATAATGGGGCTTTTAATGAAGATAAGCAGGAATGGCGTAATGGAATAGTCAAAGTGTATGAAAATTTCAATAATGATTTTTTATATCCAAACATCAATAATTTGCTAGTTTTCTTTGAAAATCATGACACTAATAGAATTAACCATATCTATAAAAATGATTTCAAAAAATATCAAATGGCATTAACCTTAATTGCTACCGTAAGAGGAATTCCGCAAATATATTATGGTTCAGAAATTGGAATGGCAGGTGATAAAGGTATTGGTGATGGAGATATTCGCAGAGATTTTCCAGGAGGATGGGCAGGTGATAAAAATAATGCTTTTTTAAAATCAGAAAGAACTGCAGAACAAGAACAATTCCATGCTTTTACCAGTAAATTATTTAATTGGAGGAAAAATAAAACTGTAATTCATACTGGAAAGACCACACATTATGTTCCTGAGAACAATGTTTATGTTTATTTTAGACATAATGAAAAAGAAACTGTAATGGTGGTTGTAAATAACAATCCTGAAAAGCAAACATTTAAAACCAATAGGTTTTCTGAAAACATTAAAAATTTTAAAGAAGGTGTAGATGTATTGACTACCGTAAAGATGGATTTAAGAAATGATATTTCAATAGATGGAAAATCAGTCTTGATTTTAGAGTTGAAATAAAATGAGATAACTTTATTAAAAAAGCCTTTTAAACAAAATGTTTAAAAGGCTTTTTAGTACCCGGAGTGGGAATCGAACCCACACACCTAAGTACACGAGTTTGAGTCGTGCGCGTCTACCAATTCCGCCATCCGGGCAATGGAAAATGATATTTGTATCATTAAGTGGGTGCAAATGTAAAAAATATTTCTGCAAATCATAAAAAAATAGTTAAAAATATCCTTTCAGAGTTCAATTTTATTTCTAAATTTGCACCTCGTTAACACGACACAACACTAACTAACTACTAAACAATAAATTAACATGCTGTATCAAGAACCGGAAGCAAAAATTTTTGCATGTTCTCAGAGTGTGTATTTAGCCGAACAAATTGCTGAAAAGTATGGTGTTCCGCTAGGTAAGATTACGTTCTCTAAATATAGTGATGGCGAATTTCAGCCTTCTTTTGAAGAATCAATAAGAGGATTGCGCGTATTCCTAGTTTGTTCTACATTTCCAAGTGCAGACAATTTAATGGAATTATTATTGATGATAGATGCTGCAAAAAGAGCATCTGCCAGACATATTACCGCGGTTATCCCTTATTTTGGTTGGGCAAGACAAGACCGAAAAGACAAGCCAAGAGTGCCAATTGGAGCTAAATTAGTTGCAAAACTATTAGAGACTGCTGGAGCAACCCGAATTATGACCATGGATTTACATGCCGATCAAATTCAAGGTTTCTTTGAAAAACCAGTAGATCATTTGTTTGCTTCAACTATCTTTTTGCCTTATGTGAGAAGTTTAAATTTAGAAAATTTAACTATCGCATCTCCAGACATGGGAGGTTCAAAAAGAGCATACGCTTATTCTAAATTTTTAGAATCTGACGTTGTAGTTTGTTACAAACAAAGAAAAAAAGCAAATGTAATTGACACTATGGAGTTAATTGGAGATGTAAAAGGCAGAAATGTTATCTTAGTTGACGATATGATTGACACCGGAGGAACATTAGCAAAAGCTGCTGATGTTATGATGGAAAAAGGAGCATTAAGCGTAAGAGCAATATGTACACACCCAATTTTATCAGGTGAAGCATACGAAAAAATTGAAAACTCTCAATTATTAGAGTTAATTGTTACCGATTCTATTCCGTTACGAAAAGAATCAAAGAAAATAAGAGTGGTAAGTTGTGCACCATTATTTGCAGAAGTAATGCACATGGTACAAAACAACAACTCAATCAGTGGTAAATTTTTGATGTAATCAAGAGTAACCACTTTAATAAGTATTTATTAATTATATATATTTTACAATGAAATCAATTACGATTAAAGGATCAGAAAGAGAAAACGTAGGTAAAAAGGCAACTAAAGCCGTACGTGATGCTGGAATGGTTCCTTGCGTTATCTACGGAGGAAATCAACCAGTTCATTTTGTTGCAGACGAAAGAGCATTTAAAGATTTGGTTTACACTCCAAACGCACACACAGTTGTAGTTGAGTTAAACGGAACGTCTTACAATGTTATTATGCAAGACATTCAGTTTCACCCAGTTTCTGACAAAATTTTACACATTGACTTCTTCCAATTGAGTGATGACAAAGAAATCATCATGGAAGTACCAGTTAAAATTACAGGAACTTCTCCAGGTGTATTATTAGGAGGTGTTTTACGTTTAAACCAACGTCGTTTAAAAGTTAAAGCTTTACCTAAAAACTTACCTGACTTTGTTGAAGCAAGTATTTCTGAATTACAAATGGGTAACAAATTGTATGTAACTAAATTGGAAACAAACAATTTTAAATTAATGCACCCAGACAACACTGTTGTTTGTCAAGTAAGAATTTCTCGTGCTGCAATGAAAGCTGCTCAAGAAGCTGCAAAAGCAGAAAAAGGTGGAAAAAAGAAAAAATAATTTCTTTACAAACTATAATAAAGAAGCATCAGTTATACTGGTGCTTTTTTTATGTTTTAATTTTCATAAACTTTATGTTACTTTTACACCATGAAATGGTTTTTAACTCTATTTAAGAAAAACAAACAAGAAGACACAATTCCAATGAAGAAATTCTTAATTGTAGGGCTTGGAAATATAGGCTCAGAATATGCAAATACACGACATAATATTGGTTTTAAAGTTTTAGATTATATAGCTAACCAAGAAGGGATTTCATTTCAAACGGTAAAATTAGGTGAAATAGCTGAGTTAAAAATCAAAGGAAGAACCTTACTGTTATTAAAACCAAATACCTACATGAATCTGAGCGGTAAAGCGGTAAAATATTGGCTAGAAAAGGAAAATATCGAAAAAGAGAATATGTTGGTTATCACAGATGATTTGAATTTAGCTTTTGGAACCATCCGAATTAAAACAAAAGGTAGTGATGGTGGTCATAACGGACTAAAAAATATTCAATTATTATTAAACTCAACTGAATATCCTCGTTTTAGATTTGGTATTAGTGATGCCTTTAAAAAAGGACAACAAGTCAATTATGTTTTAGGTGAATGGGATGGAGAAGAAAAAGAAAAACTAAAAGAACGATTACAGTTAAGTGCAGAAATTGTAAAATCATTTGCTTTAGCAGGGCTTAACAATACTATGAACACTTATAACGGTAAATAAAAGAAAATCTTAAGAATAGTACCTCTTTGTTTCAGAGTTTTTTTATTACCTTGGTTTCCCCAAATTTTAAAAAAAACATGAAAACAAAGTTACTTTTTTTGCTTTTATCATTTTATAGTTATGCACAAATACCGGCATATTATAGTTCAATAGATTTTACTCAAACGGGTAATGCTTTAAAAACACAATTAGCAGGTTTAATTACAACCACTCATACAACACAATTACCCTATACAGCTACAACCACAGACGTCTGGGACGCATTGCAAGCGTGTGATAAAAATCCTTTAAATTCAGCTCAAGTATTATTAATTTATGGATATAATGATGTTGATGCTATTTATAAAAACGACAGATTAGATGATGTTACAAATATTTGCAGCACTTTATGTCCAACAGGTGCATGGAATAGAGAGCATTGTTACGCACTTTCATTAGGAACACCAGCTTTAGTAACATCATCAGCTGGTCCAGGAACTGATGCACATCATATTAGAGCAGCTGATGTTACATTTAACGCAGATAGAGGAAATAGACTTTATGCTGATGGAGAAGGAGATGCGGGTCCTGTAGGTATTTATTGGTATCCGGGTGATGAATGGAAGGGAGATATAGCACGGATGATGATGTATATGTATGTGCGCTATAATACGAGATGCTTAGCAACAAATGTTGGTTCAGGCACAACATCTTACAATGCAGACATGCCAGATATTTTTCTAGAATGGAATGAAGAGGATCCAGTAAGTGATTTCGAAAGAATCAGAAATAACACATTACAATCTATTCAAGGGAATAGAAATCCTTTCATTGATAACCCATATTTAGCAACTAGAATTTGGGGAGGGCCACAAGCTCCAGATACTTGGAATACTTTGTCATGTACAACTACTACAACTTGGAACGGTACATCATGGAGTAATGGAATTCCAAACAAAGATGTAAAGGCTGTATTTTCGGGGGATTATACATCTATAGGAGATTTAACAGCATGTTCATTAACAATAATTGGCACAGCTCAAGTTGTATTACAATCAAATCATACTTTTACAATTGTTAGAGATGTAAATGTCGCTACAACAGCAAGTTTTATAATTCAAAATAATGCCAATTTAATTCAAATTAATCATGTTGCAAATTCTGGAATAGTTACATTGCTAAAAGAAAGTGCGCAGATTTTAAGATTAGATTACACAGCTTGGTCAACTCCAGTAAACAATCAAAACCTTTTAGCTTTTTCTCCTCAAACACTCACTAATCGATTTTATGAATACGTTACTTCTGGTACTACACCAGCAACAGCATATAGTTCGGTTAATCCTGCGGTAAATAGTTTTATTGGGGCTAAAGGATACTTGATAAGAGCGCCTAACAATTGGTCATCAATAGTGGCCAGCTCTTTTTTAGGAAACTTTTCTGGAATTCCAAATAATGATGAATATTTTCCTTCTATAAATCTCGGATTTAATTTATTGGGAAATCCATATCCAGCCACGCTGCAAGCAAGTCATTTTATTGGCTTAAACAGAACTGTCGAAACAGTTTATTTTTGGACACATACCGCTCAAGCTGTTGGTGGAATTTATCCCGTAAATAATTATGCGTCTTTTACAAAATTAGGAGGGGTTGCAGCTGCGGCAGGCGGTCAAATACCTGATGGAACGATAAAAGCTGGCCAAGGATTTTATGTTTATTCTTCCGAAAACACAACTGCTTGGTTTCATAATGCATTAAGATATGATTTGAAAAATACTCAATTTTTCAAATCAGAAAATTCAACAGAAAAGAATATTTTCAGATTAAATTTAACAGATTCAAATAAAGCATATAATCAAATTTTAATTGGATACATTCCAGAAGCAACTAATGGATTTGATATAGGTATTGATGGAAAAGCTTTTGAAACTCAAAATACAATGTTGTATACATTAATCGATAATAAAGAATATGTTATTGAAGGAAGATCAGAATTTGAAAATAATGATGTTGTTCCATTAGGATTAAAAATATTAACACCAGGAACATATTCTATTGCTATTGAAAATGTTGATGGATTATTTAAAACACAAGATGTATTTATTAAAGACAAGTACAACAATAGTATTCATGATGTTAAACAAACTCCATATTCATTCTCAACACAAGACGGAATATTTACAGACCGTTTTGAGGTGGTGTACAAAAACACATTAGCAAATGAAGATTTTGTAAATGAAAACAATATTACGGTTTACACTACAGCAAACGGTATTACAATTACTGCTACTGAAAACATCAAAGAAATTACAATATTTGATGTATTAGGCAGAAAACTATATCACAACGACAAAGTAAATGACAAAGAAATGATTGTTTCTAAATTAACTGCTACAAATCAAGCGTTACTTGTGAAAACTACATTAACTAATGGTCAGACTATCACTAAGAAAGTAATATGTGTGATATATTGATAAATGAATAGAATAATTATTTAAGTATACAAAACGCCTCAACTAAGGCGTTTTTTTTATTTCATTGTATCAAATAATGATTTCACTTTTATCCCATTTACCGCTTTAGAAACTTTGATGATTCGTTTTTCATTTGGTAATAAATCAAAATAATTGTCTTCAAAAAAAACCTCGTTTTCCGAAGACAGAAAAACATCCTTAGCTAAAACATCAGAAGAAATTTCAATGGTTACTTCATCAATCGTTTTGATTTGAATGTTTGGCTTTGATAATTTCAAATTTTTAGGTTTTTCAAAAAAGACAACACTTTCAAAATGATTTTCCTCTGAAGTAAATTCTAATTTTAAATATGAATTTTGTTTGTTAATTTCCTCTAAAGGAGCAAACGGCAATAATATAACTTTCACAATTGAATTAGCATCTGATTTACAATAAGCCATTTTCTCACATAAAAGTTGACCCTTAAAATTTCTAATTTCCGCTTTTAATTCTCCTGCGTAATTTTGCATCCCATCATTGATAACAAAAAACTTATAAATTCCACTATTCGTTACCTCGGCTGACAAAAGTACGTTCTCAAAGCTTCGCTTCGCTTGATAATGAAACGCTTTCCAATTTCCGTAATAATCCAACGAACTCCAAGACGTAACTGGCCAACAATCATTGAATTGCCAATATAACGTTCCCATACAATAGGGTTTAGCTCTTCGATGGGCTTCAATTGCGGTTTTCATTCCACGAGCTTGCAAGAGTTGCGAAACATAAAGATAATTTTCAAAATCTTTTGGCACCACATAATCGCGCTCCATATATTCGTTTATGGTTTGGTAACCTGTTGGGTGTTTTTGATGATTTTTAAAAGCTTCAGAAGTAAAATTCAAATCTTCTTTGTTCATCACTTTTTGCAACGTTTCTAAATTAGGCATGCCTTGAAAACCGTATTCGCTCATGAAACGTCCAACTTTTTTCTCATATATTTCAAACGGTTCTTTTCCCCACCAAACGCCCCAATAGTGCGAATCACCTTGCAACAAACTTTCTTTTCTTCCCCAACCAATGGATGGCGATGAAGACCAATAAATATTTTTTTCTTTCGGAAGTAAACTATCTAATGTCTGCGGAATCATTTCATGAAATACTTTTTTGTAATCGTTCCAAATTTGAGTCGAATCGGCTTTTGAATAGTTAAATTGTTTTTGCCAACCCCAATTTTGCCAACCTTCATCGTTTTCATTATTTCCACACCAAATGGCAATACTTGGATGATTTTGTAACCGATTCACGTTATCAATTACTTCTTGTTTTACGTTTTGCACAAATTTTTCATCGCCTGGATGCATAGAACAGGCAAACATAAAATCTTGCCATACTAAAATTCCGTTGGCATCACAAGCTTCATAAAACGCATCATCAAAATAAACGCCGCCACCCCAAACACGAAGCATATTCATGTTCGCTTTTTTTGCGTTTTCAACTAAAGAAAAATAAGTGGAATCGGAAACTCGTGGTAAAAAACTATCTGGTGGAACGACATTTGCTCCTTTCATGAAAACCGATTTTCCATTTAATTTGAAATAAAAACTTTTACCAACTTGGTCTTTTTCCTGAATTAATTCGATAGTTCGCAAGCCAATATTTAGCTTTTTAGCATCTAAAAACTGCTTTTTCTGTTGGATTTCGATAGTAAAAGGATATAAATTTGCATCACCTAATCCATTACACCACCACAATTTTGGATTAGTGATTTCATATGGCATTTTGATTTTATTCTTTCCTTTTTTAAGATTGAAAGTTTGAGATTTGTCATTGATTTTCAACTGAATCGTTTTGACTTTGGAAACGTAAATTTCGGTTGTGAATTCTAAAATCGCTTTTTTGTCATTCAATTCAACTTGACTGAATTTTATGTTTTCGATTTTAGCCGAATTCCAAAATTTCAATTGTACTTTCTTCCAAATTCCTGCCGTAACGAATCGTGGTCCCCAATCCCAACCGAATTGATACTGCGCTTTTCGAACAAAAACACGTTCTTTTTCGGGTAACGTATAAGATAATTTTGAAGCTTCCTCTTTTCCTTTTTGAACTGCAGAATGAAAAATCACTTTTAGATGATTAGTTCCAATTTTCAAATGTAATTTGGCAGAAATTGTCCATTTTCGGAACATATTATTGGCTTCTAAAACTGCTTTTCCGTTTAAAAAAACAGTTGCATAAGTATCCAAACCTTCAAACTCCAAATCGATATTTTGATTTTTTAGTTCGGATTCTGACAGTGTAAAATGTGTTTCGTATTCCCAATTTTCATTTTCAATCCACTGTAATTGCTTTTCATTGTTTCCAAAAAACGGATCAGGAATTAATTGGTTTTGAAACAAATCGGTGTGAACGGTTCCGGGAATAGTTGCTTTATGTTTTTTAGATTCGTTTTGCTTGTTGAATGTCCAGTTTTCTGTTGACAAATTGCGACAGGAAGTCTGTGCCGAAACCGAACAGTAAATTAGAATCAAAAACAAGAATATTTTTTTAAACATATAAGGCATACAAGTTCATTTAAGATTACAACTTTTTCTTTAGTTGAATGATTTCTTCTAGATTGGCAATTTCATTACCATCGGTAATTGCTGATGAATGGTACCAATTAGCATTAACCATTTTATTTAATTCCGAAATATTGGTTGAACGCAATCCGCCACCAGGCATGATTTCAATGCGATTATTGGCTTGAATGACTAATTGTTTCAAAACTTCTTTTCCTTCCATCACATTTGGAAAAGTTCCAGAAGTTAGAATGTTTGAAAATCCACAAGAAATAATATCTTCTAATGATTTTTTGTAATCTGAAACTTCATCAAAAGCTCTGTGAAACGTGCTAGAAAATGGTTTTGCTAATTCAACTAAGACTTTATTTTGTTCGATATTAATTGTTTTATCTTCATTTAAAATCCCAAAAACAAATCCATTGACACCTAACTTTTTGATGGTTTCGATTTCTGATTTCATCTGTTCAAATTCTACTTCTGAGTAAACAAAATTTCCTCCTCTTGGGCGAATCATTACATAGAAATCGATGGTCAAATGTTCGCGAGCTTGTTGGATTATTTCTATTGTTGGAGTTGTACCACCAACCGATATGTCTGCACATAATTCGACTCTATCAGCTCCAGCTTTTTGTGCGATGAGAGCAGATTCAAGATTAAAACAAGCGATTTCTATTTTTTTATTTTGGAACATAAGTCATGAATATTAGCCTCGGATTACACAAATTCTCACGGATTAAATAATTCTTAAAATCCTTTAATCTGTGGCGAAAAATTATTTCAAAAAGTAATTTGCATCGATTAATTTATTTCCGGTTGCATCGTGAACGGCATAATTGAAGCCGCCTTGCACACAATACGAACCATATTCACCTTTTTTATTCAAAGCGATGAAACCAACTTGGATATTTTTTAGATTTTTTCCTCGATTTTGCGTCAGTTTTACAATTCGCATCACCGCTTCTTCACAAGCATTTTGTGGCGATTTCCCTTGACGCATTAATTCTACTACTAAATGACAACCCGTTATTCGGATTACTTCTTCTCCGTGACCTGTTGCTGTTGCTGCTCCAATTTCATTATCCACATACAAACCTGCACCGATAATTGGGGAATCGCCAACTCTTCCATGCATTTTGAAAGCCATTCCGCTAGTTGTACAAGCTCCAGATAAATTGCCTTGCGCATCTAAAGCAATCATTCCTATGGTGTCGTGGTTTTCGATGTTGGCTTTTGGCAAATATTCACTGGTTTTTAGCCATTCTTTCCATTCTTTTTCGGAAGCTTCTAACAATAAATTTTCTTTTTGAAACCCTTGCGATAAAGCAAATTGTAAAGCGCCATCACCAACTAACATGACGTGAGGCGTTTTTTCCATCACCATTCTTGCTACAGAAATAGGATGTTTTATGTGCTCCAAACACGCTACCGAACCAATATTCGAAAATTCATCCATAATACAAGCGTCTAATGTTACGCGACCATCTCTATCTGGACGACCGCCGTAACCTACACTTCTTTCATTTGGATCGCCTTCTGGAATTTTCACACCAGCTTCTACTGCATCTAAAGCGCGACCTTTATTTTTAAGCACTTCCCAAGCAGCTTCATTGGCTTTCAAGCCAAAATTCCATGTAGAAAGCACAATTGGTTTATTCACTTTTTCCGAATTGATATCCATTTCAACTTCATCAGATTTTCCATTGAAAGCCTGAAACGCCAGACCAGCAGTTGCTAAAGCGGTTGTTTTTAAAAAATTTCTTCTGTTTGTCATTATTCTACACTTATTTCGTCTACAAATAACCAACTGTTTGAACCTGCGCCAGGTTTTCCATCTGCTATGATTCCGTTGTTTTCTGCGATGACTTTTATAAATTGAACGCTTTGTTTGTCAAATTCAACTACAATTTTTCCTTTATTTTCATAAATTTCTTTAGATGTAACTATTCTAATTGGAATGTAATTTTCTCCATCATTTGAAACTGAAATTCCGATGCTTTTTGGATAATAAATCCAACTTCCTTCTGATGAAAGGGTATTAATACTGATTTTTGAAATCATTTCTGTTTTACCTAAATCGATAGTAGCGTTCATATCTTTTCCCCAGAAACCTAACCAATCTCTTCCAAATTTAGAAGTGTTTCCTTTTATGCCATCTACTAAAGTAAAAGAGCCACCAATTCCATAATTTTCGTGAGGTTGATGCACCAATTCTATCTTTTTTCTAGTTGATTTAGTAATGAAAAACGGTTGTTTGATAATGGCGCTTTTGGCTTTTCCATTTTCGAAATATGCTGCTTTAATGGTTTTATTTTTTGTAACTAGAATTGGTGTTTCGTAAGAAATAGAATTTACATTCGGTTCCGAACCATCAGTTGTATATTTGATTCCGTTTGGATTGACAGATTTTAATTCGAATGCTATTCCGTTTTCAGCTGGATTTACTTTTGAAGTTACTTCAAAAATGGCTTTGCTGTAATTGATTTCTTTTTTCTCATACATTTCAAAATGTTGAATTAATCTTTTTTCAAATTCTTTGTAATTATTTGGATCAGAAGTTCCCCATAGCACTTCAGAAAGTGCTGCTATTCTTGGAAAAACCATATATTCAACGTGTTCTGGCGTATTGATATATTCTGTCCAAAGATTGGCTTGAGCACCAAGAATATATTTCGATTCTTCTGCTAAAAGTTCTTTTGGAATTGGATTGAATGAATACACTTTTTCCACATTTGTATAACCTCCAAAAGCAATCGGTTCGTTTTTGGGCTCACCTTGATAATGATCAAAATAACAATGTGAACCTGGTGACATCACTACGAAATGTTTTTGCTTTGCTGCTGCAATTCCGCCTTCGGTGCCGCGCCAACTCATTACGGCTGCGTTTGGTGCTAGTCCGCCTTCTAAAATTTCATCCCAACCGATTATTTTTCGACCTTTACTGTTGACAAATTTTTCGATTCTTTGGATGAAATAACTTTGCAATTCGTGTTCGTCTTTTAGATGTTCCTCTTTGATTCTTTTTTGACAATGCGGACAACTTTTCCAACGGACTTTTGGAGATTCATCACCACCAATGTGAATATATTCGGATGGAAATAACACTATAACTTCTGTCAAAATATTTTCTAAAAACGTAAATGTTTCGTCTTTTGGACAAAAAACATCTTCTAAAACACCCCAAGTTTTTCCCACTTCAAAAGGTCCACCTATACAAGAAAATTCGGGATAAGAAGCTAATGCTGCTAAAGCATGACCTGGCATTTCGATTTCGGGAACAATGGTGATGTGGCGTTCTTTTGCGTAAGCTACAATTTCTTTGATTTCTTCTTGGGTATAAAATCCACCATAGCGAATGTCGTCAAAAGTTTGATCGGTGTAATGTCCAATCATGGAACCGTTACGCCATGCGCCGACTTCCGTTAATTTTGGATATTTTTTGATTTCGATGCGCCAACCTTGATCATCGGTCAAATGCCAATGAAAAGTATTCATTTTATACATCGCTAAATAATCAATGTATTTTTTGATAAAATCTTTTGGAAAGAAATGACGAGAAACGTCTAAATGCATGCCGCGCCATTGGAATTTGGGTTCATCTGTTATATTCGAACAAGGTATTTTTATTTCGAATGATTTCTCTAATGGAAGTAATTGAATTAATGTTTGAATACCGTAGAAAATTCCTTGATTTTCAGTTGCTTTTATAACTATTTCATTGTTTGAAATTGATAAATTATACCATTCTTTGAAAGTCTTTTTTTCTTCGATAATTTTAGTTACAAAAATAATTTTAGACTTTGCTTTAGACGAAGTTGTAATTTCTAAATTTAATCCTAATTGTTGCTTTATGATTTGTTGCAAATATTCAGCTTCGAAAGAATTTTTATCGGCTTGAATCACCGTTTTCGAGTTCAAAACAAAAGAACCGGAATAATGTTCAATGTTTTGTGGCTTCGGAATTAAGTTAAGAGTTTGTTGTGCAATGCAAATTACAGAAAAGAGCAACAACAAAGTCAGTATTTTATATTTCATTGGAGTTGTGTTTGTTTCGCTAAAATTAAATAAAAAAACCGCACATTGCTGTGCGGTTTTCATTATTTGTATAGAAAAAGATTATTTTCCTAGTTCAGCAATTTTTGCTTCAACTTCTAAATCGTCTCCTTCAAAAACTTTTTCTTCTGTAATTTTTTTACCATCAACTATTGTAGTTAAAGTAACAGTAGCTTTTACTTTTCCATTAGCATCTTTTACTTTTTTTACTTTAATGTCTTTGATGTTTGTTTTTTCATGATTGCAGTTTGCACCATGAACATGTGCTTCTCCAATAAATTTTCCGTTTTCATCGTATTGAGACATACATTTGTCCATACATTCTTTTGAACATCCTTTAGATTCACACATTTTTGCACATTCATCTTTTGTCATTGTAGCACATTTTGACAAATCACATTTTCCTTCTGAACAAGTCATTTCAGTTTTTACGCAACAAGCACCCTTTTCAGTAGTTGCTGAATGTCCACCTAAAATTGGAGCAATTACTAATCCAATCAAACAAGTTAATTTAATTAAGATATTCATAGATGGTCCAGATGTATCTTTAAATGGATCTCCAACAGTATCTCCAGTTACAGCAGCTTTGTGCGCATCGGAACCTTTATATGTCATTTCTCCGTTGATTTCAACACCAGCTTCAAAAGATTTTTTAGCATTATCCCATGCACCACCAGCGTTATTTTGGAACACTGCCCAAAGTACACCTGAAACAGTAACTCCAGCCATATAACCACCTAGCATTTCAGCAATTAATTGGTTGTTATCGCCATAAACTAATTTACCTAATAATACAATTGCGATTGGGAAACCAATTGTTAAAATTCCTGGCAACATCATTTCGCGTAAAGCTGCTTTTGTCGAAATCTCAACACATTTACCATATTCTGGTTTTCCTGTTCCTTCCATAATTCCTGGAATTTCTTTGAACTGACGGCGTACTTCATATACCATGTCCATTGCTGCTTTACCTACAGAGTTCATTGCTAAAGCAGAGAAAACTACAGGAATCATACCTCCAACGAATAACATGGCTAAAACTGGTGCTTTGAATATATTGATACCATCAATTCCGGTAAAAGTTACATAAGCAGCAAATAAAGCTAATGAAGTTAATGCCGCTGAAGCGATTGCAAAACCTTTTCCAGTTGCAGCAGTTGTATTACCAACTGAGTCTAAAATATCAGTACGAGTACGGACTTCTTTTGGTAATTCACTCATTTCTGCGATACCTCCAGCGTTGTCAGAAATTGGACCAAAAGCGTCGATTGCTAATTGCATAGCTGTTGTAGCCATCATTGCAGAAGCTGCTAAAGCAACTCCATAAAACCCAGCAAAAGCATAAGAAGCCCAAATTGCACCAGCAAATAATAATACTGTTGGGAAGGTTGAAATCATACCTGTTGCTAAACCAGCAATTACGTTAGTACCAGCACCAGTTGATGATTTTTGTACAATTGCCAATACTGGTTTTGTACCCAATCCTGTGTAATATTCTGTCACAGATGAAATAACACCACCGACTACTAATCCTACTATTGTGGCAAAGAAAACACGCATTGAAGAAACTTCTTTTAATCCTTCACCATAGAATTCCATCGTCATAACTTCTGGTAACATAAATTGTACTAAGAAGAAACAAGATATCGCTGTTAAAACAATAGAAACCCAGTTTCCTTTGTTTAATGCTCCTTGAACTTGTGCTTCTTTAGCATCATCACTTGAAATTTTAACTAACATTGTCCCAATGATAGAGAATAAAATTCCAAAACCAGCGATTGCCATTGGTAATAAAATTGGTCCGATTCCACCGAAAGCATCTTCTATTTTACCACCCATATCTTTAATTACATAATTTCCTAAAACCATTGCAGCTAAAACGGTTGCTACATATGAACCAAATAAGTCAGCACCCATACCTGCAACGTCACCTACATTATCGCCTACATTATCAGCAATTGTAGCAGGATTACGTGGGTCATCTTCTGGAATACCCGCTTCTACTTTTCCTACTAAGTCTGCACCTACGTCTGCAGCTTTTGTATAAATCCCACCACCTACACGAGCAAATAATGCGATAGACTCAGCTCCTAATGAAAAACCAGCTAATGTTTCCAAAACAACTGTCATTCCTTCAGTGTCTGTCCAAACGCCACCCATAAAAGCGTGAAAGAAAAGTATAAAGAATCCTGTTAATCCAAGAACTGCTAAACCAGCAACTCCTAATCCCATAACTGTTCCTCCACCAAAAGACACTTTTAACGCTTGAGGTAAGCTTGTACGTGCTGCTTGTGTTGTTCTAACGTTTGTTTTTGTAGCAATTTTCATTCCCATGTTTCCAGCTAGAGCTGAAAAAATGGCCCCAAAAACAAAAGCTACTACAATTAATAAATGTGTTTTCACACCCGGAATAAAGGTAATTCCTGCTAATACAACACTTGCTAAAAGAACAAATATTGCTAATAATCTGTATTCTGCTTTTAAGAAAGCTAATGCCCCTTCATAGATGTAGTCCGAAATCTCTTTCATCTTTCCATCGCCAGCGTCTTGTTTTAATACCCATGCTCTTTTGGCCGCCATGAATGCAAGACCAATTAACGCCATCACAATTGGCACATAAATCATCATTGATTCCATAAAATGTTTATTTGGTTTTGTTTGTTAATTATATTCTAATTTTAACAAAAATAAACAAAAAAGGCAATATTCATAGAAAATATTGCCTTTTTTAGTTGATATACAGAAATTTATTTGATACTAAATAATCCTTCTGGTTTGTTTTCAATTTCGTTAAAACGTTGTGTACACTTCATCAAAATTTCTTTTGCTTCATTAACATCTCCCCAACCTTCTACGTCTACCTTTTTGTTTTCTAAATCTTTGTAAACTTGGAAAAAATGTTCAATTTCTTTGATTAAGTGTGGATTTACATCGCTTAAGTCGTTTAATTTATTCCAAATTGGGTCAGAAACAGGTACGCAAATTACTTTTTCATCCGGACCTTTATCGTCTGCCATATGAAAAACACCTATTGGTTTTACCTCAATCACACATCCTGGAAAGGTTGGTTCGTTAATTAAAACTAAAACATCTAAAGGGTCTCCGTCTAAAGCTAAAGTTTCTGGGATAAATCCATAATCTGCTGGATACATCATTGATGAAAATAGCATTCTATCAAAGCGCATTCTTTTTAATTCAAAATCGTACTCGTACTTGTTTCTACTTCCTCTTGGAATCTCGATTAATACATCAAATGTAGTAACTTTATCTGCTGTCATTTTTCTATTATTTTTAATAAAGGGTTGCAAAGGTACTACTATAAAACAGTAGAAACAAAAGAGTTTTGCAAAAAAAGTATATATTTTTACACTCTTTAAAAACTAATTTTTCTTCCTCTTTTTTCAAGATAATAATGCCAAAGAAGATAAGTCGCCACTGAACGATAAGGTTTCCATTTTTGAGCATAGATTTCCATTTCTTCTTTGGAGTGAGTATCAAAAAGCTCTTTCATGGTATTCACAACTGCAATATCTCCAAGTGGAATTATATCTAATGAATTCAGGCAAAACATTAAATAAATATCAATTGTCCAGTTACCAATACCTTTAATTTTTATTAATTCTTCTCTAACTAATTCAGGTATTTTACATGCTAAACTTTCAATGTTTATTTGCTCTGTTAAAATAGCTTCAGAAAGCGCTTTAATATATTTAGTTTTTTGCCGACTTACACCACAAGAGCGAAAATCTTCATCTGAAAAACGATATACATTTTCAATTGAAAATAATGGAATTGCATTTTTCAACTTATTAAAAGTAGCTTTGGCAGAATCTATTGAAACTTGTTGTTCTAAAATTAAAAGCACTAATGTTTCAAAACCTTGTGCTCTTTTTGGCTGAATAGGAATTCCATATTGCTGAATTATTTGTTCAAAAACAGCTTCTTTTTTAAGCAGATATGCAATTGCTTCTTCCATTTAGAAATAAAATCCAAATGAGGCTTTAACAGTAAATTTATTTGCATCTGGTATATCTAAATAACTTCCGCGCCAAGCAAAATCAATACGCAATACTTTAAAGATATTACCAATACCCGCGTGGTATTCCCAATATATATCTTCTGGAGCACGGTAAACCAATCCAGAGGCATTGATGAAACGGTTTTCGTCCGAAACTGTTCCATAAACACCTTTTATACCAACAATTTCTCTCCAATTTAATTTTCTTAAAAGCGGAACTCTAGAAAATAATCTTCCGTTAAAATGATGTTCAAAATGTAGAGAAGCATACTCATCAGCCACAAAATCATAATAATCTAATAAGTTATAGGTATTGTCTATAATGAAATACGACTGATTTCCTGGAATTACACCCATTAGTCCTAATGGGACTTGACCGAAAGTTTTTCCTACTTCCAAAGTGGAAAACAATCTTCCAAAACCACCAATTAGTACTGGTTGACGATAGTAAAATTGAAGTTTTTGATAATCGAAATCGCTATTCATAACACCTTTTAATCCTTGGCTGTAACTTAAGAAAAGACGTGCATAATTATTGTCAACTTCCATTCTTTCCACACCATAACCAACGGTTCTTCTTTTTGGAGTAAATTCAGTAACAAAATTAATTTCCGATTGTTTTACTTCACTCTTGGTAGTGGTTTGTGTAGCATCTGTATAATAATCTAAACTAAATTGATTGGATGCAGACTGCAATGTACGATAAGATAAATTAGTTTGAAAGGTTAAGTTTTTAACTGGTTCGATTTCAAATCCAAAGGTGGTCAAATTAACCGAAGTCAATTTATTATTTGTACCACTTGAAAAGAAAGAAGATGAAGCAAAACTTCGTCCTAAAACATCATTTGAAGTGGTTAAGCTTACGCCAATTTGTTCCACATCTCTACGATTTCCAGCAGAAAGAATGATTCTGTTTTTTTTGTTTACCATCCATTTTCCTGAAATTCCATATTTGAATTTATTATCTTTAAATCCGTATGCTGTATAGCCTTGAATTCGCCAAGTATCATTTGAACCAAAATAGGTTCTTCCACCAAAACGAATTCGTTGACCTTCAACATCATTGTATCCAAAGGTTGAAAATATTGGTCCAAAATCCATTTTCCATTTAGGAATTTCGATGTAACCACTTCCTAAAATGGATGCCAAATTATAAATACGTTTAAAACGAGGAACTTCTTTTAAAGTGTCGAGCATTTTATATATTCCAGCTTCGTTTTTGTTAAGATTTTCGAAACGATTTTCTTCCCAAAATTCATCCGATTTATTAAAAACCGAATTGTCATAAAAATTCACTTCCTCTTTAAAAAACTTATCTTCTTTCTTTTTATCAAATTGATGATTCTTAAAGAGCGAAGTGCGTTTTCCATAAACTCCTTTTGATTCTTCTTTTTTAGAAAAACTAAAATCTGACATCATGTAATCTCGTGTGAGCAAGAAAACGGAATCATTCATTACTTCAAACTCTTGCTCGATATAAATTTCTTTTACCCAGTTAATGTTAGCACTTTTACTAGCTTCAAGGTTGATTTTTTTAATTGCAAAAGTGGTGTCATTTACCCAAAAATCTCCTTTGAATGTTAATTCGTTTTTACGTCTTGGATAATAGACAATATTATAACACCATTTGTTGTCAATATACATACTATCTGATAACACATAGTTATATACATTGATTCCCGTTCTTGATAAAGGACTCACAAAATCTTTATCAAAAAATTTCAAATAATTATCATAAATATCATAATCCGCATACAAATCTTTAATAAAAGTATTTACACCATCGCCAGAACCAAGTCCGGAATTTTTATTAGCTGTTGTAATTTCTTTTGTTTTTTTAGTTTCGTTATCTCCATAAACTTCACTCAAGGTTTCGTTGATAAAAATAGGTAAAAACGTTTTTCCTGAAATTTTTGAGGTGTCGATTTGATTAAAAACAAATTCCATTCCTTTGAAAACTTTGCTTTTCATAAAGGCAGAATCAATAGTGTTCAAATCAAATTCTACTTTTTCATATTTTTCGTACTGATACTGTTTGAACATTTTGAGTCCGTTTTTTCTTCTTCGTTCCCATATTTTCCTCAATATATCAAGTGCTGGATTGTCTTTTTTAGACGTCTTTCCTGTATGAATAACAATTTCTTTCAATTGTTCGTTTTCTTTTAAGGTAATTTTTAAATTTTGATTCAAGCCAGGCTTCAGGGGAATTTCTCTCTTTTCATAACCTTCAAACAAAACAACTAAAGCAGTGTAATTTTGTTCAGATTCAAAATAGAAAATTCCGTTTTCATCTGTAATTACACCTTCTCTCGAATCTTTAAAGAATACACTAGCGAAGGGGATTGATTCACCTTTTTTATCAACAACTTTTCCTCCAACTTTAGTTTGACCTAAAGCGATTGTTGCAAAAAACAAAGTAAATAGTACTAATTTCTTTCTCATAATTAAAAACAAAAAACTTCATCAGCTAAGTACTGATGAAGTTCCAAATATAACGAGTTATTTTTTATTTATAGGTAACTTTTTTTACAGCTTTGATTACATCTTGTGCATTAGGCAACCATTCTTTTAATAAAGTTGGTGAATATGGCGCTGGAGTATCAGCTGTTGTGATTCTTTGGACAGGTGCGTCTAAATAATCAAATGCTTTTTCTTGAACCATGTAAGTGATTTCAGAAGCTACACTTGCAAAAGGCCATGCTTCTTCTAAAACCACTAATCTATTAGTTTTTTTTACAGAATTTAAAATGGTTTCATAGTCCATTGGGCGAACCGTTCTTAAATCAATTATTTCACAAGAAATACCTTCTTTTGCCAATTCATCAGCGGCAATATGAGCTTCTTTTATAATTTTTCCAAAAGAAACAATTGTTACATCTGTTCCTTCTCTTTTAATATCTGCAACTCCTAATGGAATTGTGTATTCACCTTCTGGTACTTCGCCTTTATCTCCATACATTTGCTCTGATTCCATGAAAATAACTGGGTCATTATCACGAATAGCTGCTTTTAATAATCCTTTTGCGTCATATACTGTTGAAGGAACTACTACTTTTAATCCTGGTGTGTTTGCAAACCAGTTTTCAAAAGCTTGTGAGTGTGTTGCGCCTAATTGACCTGCCGACGCGGTTGGTCCACGAAAAACCATTGGCATAGGAAATTGTCCAGCTGACATTTGACGCATTTTAGCAGCATTATTAATAATTTGGTCAATACCAACTAATGAAAAGTTAAACGTCATGAATTCAACAATTGGTCGATTCCCATTCATTGCAGATCCTACTGCAATTCCTGCAAATCCTAATTCGGCAATTGGAGTATCAATTACTCGTTTAGGGCCAAATTCATCTAGCATACCTTTTGAGGCTTTGTAAGCACCATTATATTCTGCTACTTCTTCACCCATTAAATATATTGACTCATCGCGACGCATTTCTTCACTCATTGCTTCACAGATTGCTTCTCTAAATTGTATCGTTCTCATGTGTTTACTTCTTAAAGTTTTAATGAAAGGCAAAAATAAAAATTAAAACCGATTTTTATATCATTTATACGAATTTGTTATTCAATACAACAAGTAATTATTAACTAAAACGTTGTAATTGCAGTTTTTAAAAATTAAAAAACACAAAAAAGCCCTTAATTATAAAATCAAGGGCTTTAAGTGGTACCTCCAGGGATCGAACCAGGGACACATGGATTTTCAGTCCATTGCTCTACCATCTGAGCTAAGGTACCTTTGGCAAACAATGCATTACTGCTTGTTGATTGCGGGTGCAAATATAGAACCTATTTTATATTTTCCAAAACAATTATTAAAAAAAATCAATTTGTATATTTGCAAAACAAAAAACCTCAATATGCTTTTAACAATAGATGTAGGGAATTCAAGAATTAAAGTGGCTGTATTTGAAGAAGATAACCTTGTTGAGTTGTTTGTTTTTGAGCCTCAAGAGGCCTTAAAAAAAATTTCTGAAATACTAAATTTTTTTCCCAAAATTAGCAAAGCTATATACTCTTCGGTTGGAAAATTAGATAGTAAAGCATTAAAATTTGTTCAAAATAAAGTAAAAACCACGATTGTTAATCATAATTCACTATTTCCTTTTATCAATAAATATAGTACTCCAAACACATTAGGTATAGATAGAATGGTTTTGTCAGCTGGAGCAACATTGAAATTTCCAAATCAGAATAGGTTAATTATTGATGTCGGAACTTGCGTGACATATGATTTTATTGATAAAAACAACTACTATTTTGGTGGTGCAATTTCTCCAGGTATAAAATTACGTTATAATAGTCTACATAATTACACAGCTAAATTACCGTTATTAACAATTTCTAATCCGGATAATTTTATTGGAGATTCGACAAATAATTCGATACATAGTGGGGTAATAAATGGTTTATGTTTTGAAATCGATGGCTTTATTTCACAATATTATCTTAAATATCAAGATTTAACAGTAATTTTAACAGGAGGAGACGCAGATTTTTTGGCTAAAAGATTAAAAAGCACCATATTTGCCAATTCAAATTTCTTATTAGAAAGTTTGAACTTATTATCAATATACACAGAAAATAATGATTAAAAAAATTGTAGTCTTTTTTAGTTTACTTGTATCAGCAAGCTTATTTGCTCAAGAAAACACAGCTTCACCTTATTCATATTATGGACTTGGTGATGTAAAATTCAAAGGAACTCATGACATAAAAGCTATGGGAGGATTAAGTATTGTTGGAGACAGTATTCATTTAAATCTTTCGAATCCAGCATCTTATTCTAGCTTAAAACTTACTACTTTTAGTATTGGAGGAACTTCAACGTTTACAAATTTCAATACTTCTACAGATAGTGAAAAAGCGCAAAGAACAAGTTTAGATTATTTAGCTGTTGGGTTGCCATTGGGTAAATTTGGAATGTCTTTCGGATTAATGCCTTACAGTGCAGTGGGTTATAAGGTTCAAAATATTACTGAAGCTGCTGATGATCCTGATGGTTTAGAAAGATCTAAGCAATTTACAGGTGATGGTAATGTAAATAAAGTGTTTTTTGGCACTGCTTATAAAATCACTCCAAAACTTAGTGCTGGAGTTGATGTTGGTTATTATTTTGGAGATATTAATAGTAAAGATATTGAATTTATAACTGATCCAATGGTACAATTAGGCACTAGAGAACTTAATAATTCAAAAATATCTGGGTTTTCATTAAATTTTGGGTTATTGTATAATTGTAAAATTTCTCAAAAGTTAGAGTTGTTTTCTAGTGTAACGTATAGTCCTGAGAGTAATTTAACATCAAAAAACACCAGAAATATTGCAAATATTATTTTCACTTCAAGTGGAGCCGAATTTATAGATACTGAAAATGCTATTGATATTAATGTTCAAGATACAAAATTAAAGCTTCCAAGTAAATTTTCTTTTGGAGCAGGGATTGGTCAAGCAAAAAAATGGTTAGTAGGGTCAGAAATAACATTCCAAAATACAAGCAATTTAGGTAATCGTTTTGATGATATTACTGGTGCAACATTTGAAAATTCTACAAAAATCTCAATAGGAGGTTATTATATACCGAAATATGATTCTTTCAATGGTTATTGGAACAGAGTGGTTTACAGAGCGGGTTTTAGACACGAAAACACAGGTTTGATAATAAATAACGAAAGCATTAAGGATTATGGTGTTAATTTTGGTTTTGGATTGCCGTTAGGTATTTCAAATATTAACTTAGGATTTGAATTTGGGAAAAAAGGAACTGCAGCTAATAATTTAATTGAAGAAAATTATTTTAATGTAAGTGTTGGACTTTCTTTAAATGATATTTGGTTCAAGAAAAGAAAAATTGACTAAAACTAATTTATTCAAGCTGGAGATGACTTTTTCGTTTAGCTTTATTAAAATATTTAGAAGTGCAATTATGTTGTTTTGCGTAATTGTACTTTTTTCATGTGAAAGTGATTTAAAAAAAGTTCAAAAGCTTAGTGAAACTTCTTTTATTCCTACTGGTGAAGCAGATTCTATAAACTTGAAATATACCGATTCTGGTAAGATAAAATCTATCTTGAAAAGCCCTAAAATGCTCGACTATAGCAATATTAAAAATGCATTTACAGAGTTTCCAAAAGGAATACATCTCACGTTAATGGATGAAAAAGGCAATAAAAGTACTGTAGTTGCGGATTATGCAATTTCTTATAAAAAAACTGAAATTATAGATTTACAAGGGAATGTAATTATTACTTCGCATGATGGAAAAAAACTGGAAACTTCTCAGCTTTATTTTGATCAAAAAAATGAATGGTTTTTTACTGAAAAATTATTCAAATATACAGACGAAGCCGGTGGATATCTAGAAGGGCCAGGAGTTGACTTTAGCAAGGATTTTAAAATTTTCAACATGCAAAAAAGTAATGGAGAAGTTAATACCCTTGATTAATTTTTTATTTAAAAACAATCTTTTTAAAAAATATTAAAATGAATTATTTAAAAATTGTACAATACTTTTACTTAGCCTTTGCGGCGTTTTTTGCTTATGATGCATTTGCTAAATATAATAGTGGAGAAAGCTATGTGCTAAGTATTTTAATTGCAGCAGTATCGTTGGGGATGTTTTTCTTTAGAAGACATTTTTACAACAAATATCAAAACAAAAAATAATTATTCAGGATTAGATAAATACAAATAAAATCTAAAACCAAAGAAAAGTCCAAAAACTTTAAAAAAAACTATGAAAATATACCTTTTCTATTTTATTATTAAATAGATAATTGTATTTTCGCCCTCTGAAAAAAATTAAACACAAATAAAAATGGCAGTTTTATCTAAAATTAGACAACGTTCATTCTTCCTAATTGTAATTATTGCATTAGCATTATTTTCATTTGTATTAGCAGATGTAATTCAAAGTGGAACTTTTGGAAATAGCGCAAATAATATTGGTTCAGTAAATGGAACGGATATTTCTGGGCAAGAATTTATGCAACAAGTTGCAATGATTGAAAAACAAGGTCAAGGTATGACTAACACTCAAGCAATTAATAGTGCTTGGGAACAAAACGTAAGAAGTATATTACTTGGTGAAGAGTTTGAAAAATTAGGACTTAAAATTGGTGACGAACAATTAATTAATGTTATCAAACAAAACCCAAATTTTGCTCAAAATCAACAATTTTTAAATGCTGCAGGTCAGTTTGACGAAAATAAATTTAAAGAATATATTAAGTCTTTAAAAAATGCTCCAAACCAAGAACAATGGTTGCAATGGAAAGAGTTTGAAAAAAACATCGAAAAATATGCTGTAGAGCAAATGTACAATACAATGATTAAAGCGGGTGTTGTTACAACAAAAGCAGAAGGCAAATTTGCATACCAAATGGAAGCAGATAAAGCTGATTTTGATTATGTAACTGTCGCATATTCTACTGTAAGCGATGATCAAGTTAAAGTTTCAGATGATGAAATTTTAGAGTACATGAAAAAAAATGCTAAAAAATACAAATCTGATAACACCAGAAGTATCGATTTTATCTTAGTTGAAAACAAACCTTCAAAAGAAGATGAGGTAGCAATGTTAACTTCTATAAATAGTGTTTTGAATGGAAAAGTTGTTTATAACGAGCAAACTAAATCTAATGACACTTTACCTGGTTTTAGAGCTGTATCAAATGTTGGAGAATTTGTAAATGCGAATTCTGATATTAAATTTGATTCTACTTATTTAGCTAAAAAAGATTTACCAATTGAATTTCAGGAGCAATTATTTAATTTGCCAACTGGAGCTGTTTTTGGACCTTACGTTCATAATGGACATCAATGTGTTTCAAGAATGATTGGTAGAAAACCAAATGCAAGTGCAAAAGCTAGTCATATCTTAATTGCATACAAAGGAGCAGAAAGATCAAGTGCTACAAGAACAAAAGAAGAAGCTCAAAAATTAGCAAATGATTTATTAGCACAAGTAAAGGCTAGCCCAACTAATTTCGCAATGTTAGCAATGGCTAATTCAGATGATCCTGGATCTAAAAGCAATGGAGGAGAATATGATAATATTACTCCAGGTCAAATGACACCAAAATTTAATGATTTTGTTTTTAATAATCCTGTAGGAACTATGGGAGTTGTTGAAACGGAATTTGGTTTCCATGTAATGAAAGTATCAGGTAAAAATGATGCTGTTTTGCTAGGAACTATTGCTCAAAAGATTCAAGCTTCTGATGCTACTATGGATGCTGCATATACAAAAGCTAGTCAATTAGAATCAAGTGCTACTGAAAATAAAGATTTTGATGCTGTTGCTAAAAAAGCAGGCTTAGTTGTTACACCAGCAACAAACATAAAAGCATATGATGAATACATTCAAGGTTTAGGGGCTCAAAGAGAAATAGTACGCTGGAGTTTTAATGAAGAAACAGAAGTTGGAACTGTAAAACGTTTTGAAGCACCTCAAGGATTTGTAATTGCAAAATTAAAAGATATCAATGATACTGGTTTATTGCCTATTGATGTTGCAAAACAATCTGTTGAGCCAATCTTAAAAAATCAGAAAAAAGCTGAAATTATTAAGAAAAAAATGAGTGGAACTTCATTAGAGGCTGTTTCAAAATCTTCAGGAGCATCTGTTTTAACTGCTACAGGTGTTTCTATTAAAAACCCTATTATTCCAAATGTAGGTATGGAATCTAAAGTTGTTGGAAAAGCATTCGGTTTAGCTTCTGGAAAAACTTCAGATATTATTGAAGGAACAAGTGGTATGTTTATCATTAGAGCTAAAAAGGTAACTAAGGCTCCTGCAATTTCAAATTATACTACTTATATCAATCAAGATAGAACTCAAAATCAATCTTATGCAATGTCAAAAGCTTACACGGCTATTAAAGACAAAGCAGATATAAAAGACAATAGAGCAAATTTTTAACAAAAGTTAAAAAGTATAAAAAAAGGGCTGATTTAATCAGCCCTTTTTTTATACTTTTTTAATAACATAGGTTACTATTCCCCATACAGTAAAGTCGTTGTGCAAACCGATTTTTATAGGTTTGTAGTTTGAATTTTCGGCGATTAGAAAAAGATTGTCTTCTTCTATCTTAATTCGTTTAACTGTAAATTCACCATCTATTAAACAAACCGCTATTTTGTTGTTCATTGGTTCTAAACTTCTATCTATAACTAGAATATCACCATCATCAATACCAGCGCCTATCATTGAATTCCCTGATGCTTTTGCATAAAATGTTGCCTCTGCATTTTTTACCAAAGTTTTGTCTAAGCTTATTTTGTTTTCCTCAAAATCTGCTGCTGGCGAAGGAAAACCTGCTTTAATTCCACTGCTTATAAATTGTTGTCCTTCAGAAAAAGTATCATCGGGAATAAAAAAAATTAGTGACATTTTATTTCTAATATTTCTTTAAAACTAGTTGTATATTTATTAGATAAATGGTGTTGCTTCATTTTCCATGTACGTTGTAAGTCTTGATTTCCTAATCGAATTTTTCGTTCTCCAATTTTTTTATGGTAGTCATCCATTACTTGCATTATTTTCTGATACTTTGGATTTTCATCATCAAACAAATGAAATTGCTTTTGATTTGATGGAATAATCTCTGTTACTATAACTCCAGCTTTTTTATAAGAGGCTTTTTCTTGATAAATTTCCTCTAACATTTTTGTTGCGATATTGCTTATTGAAAAAGCCGTATTACTTGGAAAAGGAAGTGTTTTTAGACGATAAAAGCTATATCGAGAATCTGTTGTTCTAAATTTATTTTTTTGCAGATATAAGATCACACCATAGCAACATGAATTTTGTTTGCGTAGCTTTTCAGAGCAAATAGAGGCAAATGTGGCTACTCGTTCTTTTAACTCATTATAATCGTTTATATCGTGCTCAAAGCTTCTAGTAATAGCGATTGTTCGTTTTGTTTTAGGTTCGTTTATTTCTAAAATTGATTTTCCTTCCAATTCATATTTTAAACGAATACCTACAACTCCCATTTCCTTTTTTATAAATGATTCGTTGTGTGGTAAAGTGAAATCATAAGCAGTTAAAATATTTTTACGTTGCATTTTTTTTGTTAATTGATAACCGATTCCCCATACGTCTGCAATTTTTGTCCATTTTAAAGCCTTAACGCGCTTTTCTTCAGTATCGATAACATAAACTCCATTGGTGCGCTCTGGGAATTTTTTAGCAATACGATTTGCTAATTTAGCCAAAGCTTTAGTTGGGGCAAACCCTATTCCTGTAGGAATACTTAACCATTTTAAAATTCGTTGTTGAATATTTAATCCAAGAGAATGATAATCAGAAACTTGTTGCCCATCAAAATTTAAAAAAGCTTCATCGATACTGTACATTTCTACATTTGGTGTGAAATTTTCTAAAATATTCATGACTCTTTGACTTAAATCGCCATAGAGTACATAATTAGAAGAAAAAACTTTTATATCATGCTGTTGGATGAATTCTTTAATTTTAAATTCAGGTATCCCCATTGGAATTCCAAGCGCTTTAGCTTCACTACTTCGCGATATAACACAACCGTCATTATTAGACAAAACCACGACTGGTTTACCGTTATATTGAGGTTGAAAAACACGCTCACAAGAAACGTAAAAATTATTACAATCTACTAATGCATACATCTTGTAAAATTACTTTTCTTTTGTCAAAAAGTAAATAATACAGTTGTTAATGTTAATAACTTTGAATTATCGTTTTAACGAAAAATGTGCCTTAAATATCTGCTTAGTTTGAGATGTTTGTGATAAGTATTCTACTGTAAACCAATAATCTGTTGATGGTAATTTTTCACCATTATAAGTTCCGTCCCAACCAAAACTAGCAGGAGATAATTGTTTTAAAAATTTCCCGTATCGATCAAAAATTGAGATGACAGCATTCGGTTGTTGACTTAAATCCCAAATATTCCAATTGTCATTAATTCCATCACCATTTGGTGTGAAATAATTTGGATAATTAATAATATAAATTGGTCCGATGCGGGTAGGAGAACAATTACCTAAAACATCAATTATATTAACAAAATATTCACCAGTTTCTAAATCAGAAAAAACATTGCTAGATTGTATTGCACTTAAATTTCCGTTAGGATACTCTAATTGATATAAGTAATCACCATAACCTCCAGTAATATTTACCGTAATAAACGTGTTGTTTTCAAAGGCAGAACTCACATCGAAATCAGCTACAGCAGGTCCTGATTGAGTAATTGTAACAGTTGTATTGTTGTAATTACAAGCCGCACCTACATCTGGAGTAAGCTTTATAAACTCAACATCATATGTCCCTGCTTGTGAGGCTGTATAATTTGGCCCTGTTCCCATAAGTGTACCATTCAAGTACCAATTCACAGTAAAAAATGCAGGATTTAATCCAGAATGCACGGTAAAATTTCTATATACTGTTCCTGTTACAGAATCTACACAGATAATTCCTCCTTGCAATGTTATGTCTAATAAAGGATGTACCGTGAAAGTAAATGCTATTTCATCATTACAATTTGGATTCCCTATTGCAGTAGCATAAATGTAATATGTATAAGTTCCTGCTGTTGAAATGTTTAAATTGGTAATTAAATCTGCCGCATTTCCTCCTGGTTGTGAGTAATAATTGATGTTATATGGCACAGTTGGTAATGTCGGTAAGATATAGTTTCCACATTCTTCATTGTCAAAAATTAAACCTAATGCGGCCAAGTTGGGTGTTTCTGAAACTATAATGTCAAAACTATCTTCTTGTGTACAAATAATTCTATCGCCATTTACTGCATAAACATAAATCGATGTTGTTGTGTTTGGAGTATTAAAAATTGTCCCATTTGGTACAGGATTAACACCATTTGGATCATAAAAATAACCTATTGAGTAATTAAATGGAGTTGGAGCTATATGTGTTAATGCTGGCAATTGAAAGTTGTCATTCTCACAAACATTAATATTTTGATAATTCGGTAAATTGATACCATTATAGGTCATTGTGAAAGGTAAATCTCTTACACAAAGTGTAGTTGGGTCAATATTGTAAATATAAAATGTATGTGTATAATTAAACACATCTGTAGGAGAAACAACAACTCCAGTTCCAGCAGGACCTCCAGATTCAGTATAAATAGTACCAAATGTTGGCGCAGGTATTGAATAAGGCTGGCATTTAGTCTCGCTTAAAACACCATCAACAGGAGGAAAAGGATTTAATGAAATAGTAAAACTTGATTCGCTATCACAACCATTTGCATCTGGCCCATTATAAATATAATATGTGCCTGGTGCTAAATGAGCACCTGATAAATCAATAATGTCTCCAGCATGCAATTGCTGTTGGCCAATAATTGTAGGTCCGCCAGATAGTGTATAATAAGTCCCATTAGACAGAGTAGGTAATATAAATTCTCCGCAATGTGTTCCGCTTGGTATCACATCGACTGCTGGTCTTGGATAAATAGTTATGTTAAAATTTAAATTGTCAGTACAATTTGGTAATGCAGATGTGTTTGCATAATAGTAAACAGTTTGCGACGAAGTAATTGTCAAATCTGTGATATGGGTTCCCCCACCCATTGGTGCAGTATAATATCCTCCAAAGGCAATTGACGGTAACGTGTAACTTCCGCAACCTGAAACCGAGGTGAATTGAGAGGTGTCAACTAAGTTTATGTCAAAAGTGTTTTCTATTGAACAATTTGCATTTGACGAAAATACATAATAAGTTCCTGGGAAATTAGGTCCATTAACACTAATTACATCTCCAGGATTTAATGCGCCAATTCCTCCTGAAAAAAGAAAATATGAACCATTTGTTAAAGGAGGTAAAACATATGAATCACAAACTGTAATATCAGAAGGTGAATCTGCTAAGGGTATTGGGTGAATGTTGATTATAAACTGATCGTCTCGACAAAAAACACCATTTACTTCCGCATAATAATATATGGTCATTGAAGTGCTTACTTGTGTTGTGTTTGTAAACTGTGTTCCTTCTGGAAGAAGAACGCCTGCTCCTAAAGGACCCCCGGGAGCGGTATAAAAATCGCCTATATTTTCAGGTGGAGTGGGAATAGTAAATATCCCGCAATGATCTAATTGAGGAACATACTCATCAATTAATGTTAAATTAAATGTTGATTCATTAGTGCATCCATTTGCATCAGGACCAATAAAAATATAATATGTTCCACCTGTGTCAAGTATATCTCCTGCATTTAATGGGCTTCCTGTTCCACCAGGACCTGTAAAATAATTTCCATTTGTAATAACTGGCAAGGTAAAATCATGACATTCTGTTGGGTCTGGAATATCATCTACAATTGGTAAAGGGTTAACAATTAAAGTAACAGAAGTGACATCAAAACAACTTGGATTTGAATTATCCTGCATTCTAATACCTATAGTTACAGTTGTAGTTCCATTAAGTATGGAAATAGAGGTTATTGCGCCTATTCCAGTAGCAGCTTCAGCTACAGTATTGTAATATGAAATGGTATAATTAGCTGCCGATTGCCCGTTCAATACTTCCGCATCTAAAAATGTTGTAAATACGTAATTAGTACTACCAATGCCTTCACACAGTTGAATATTATTAGGTTGTGTTGCTATTACCGCATTAGTTACAATTAAATTAAATGGATAAACAGCATCACAAAAATTCCCAGTTAAGGTGTTTAATATTTTTATCAAAATGGTTTGTCCACCAGAGCTAGAATAAGTGTTTAAATTTGCATTTGGTATTGGGTTGTTTGCGACAATGTCAGCTGGTGTTTCAAAATATAAAACATCATAAATTGCAGGGTTTAGCCCTAAAGAAACTTCGTTATTCGTGGTTAAATTAAATGAATATGTAGCTGCGCCAGTGTTACAAGTTTGTAAGTTTTGTGGTGCTATTACCGTTAAGTTATTAAATACGACTGTGTCAGTTATTAAACAAGAGCCTTTCACTGCTTCAACAGTGTATGTTCCAGCATGTGTTACTGTGTAAGAAGAATTGGTTTCACCTGGAATTGGATTTCCATTTTCAAACCAAGTATAAGTGTAAGTTGTATCTAAGCCTGTGTCTAATAAATATTCATCACCTGTACAAATAATTTGATCAGGGCCCATATCTAAAGTTGTTGTAAAACTCCCTGCAGCTAAAAAAACAGCTGAATCATAGCTTGAATCATTATAATCACCAATAACTAATCTGATTTTATAAGGAGTATTTGGAATAACTGCAGAAGCAGCATTCATTACAACTGTATGTCCACGCATGTTCAAGGTAGATGCAGAAGGATTAATTACATTATACACATCAAAAAATGACGCATTGGAAGATGCACAAGTTTCACCAGGAAAATTGTAAATGGAATTTCTAATATCTTTTACTGTTACTGGGGTGTTAGTGCCAGGAATTACAGCTAAATTAGTAGATACACCAGTGCTTAAATTAGTTAAAACAAATGCAAAAACATCACTAAATTCACATTGATATTCACCATATTCGTTTGATGCAAAAAGAAAATTAAAATTAAATGTGTTTGAAAGTGGTACAAAATCAAATTCTAAAAATGCTACATCAGTAATTACTGCTGTTTGACCACTTGAATTGCTTAAATTTTGTAAATAAACATCACTATTTGTATTAATTTGTGTACTTAAGTTGGTGTTTAGGTATTGTCCTTGAGTATTTATTGCAGTTCCATTTCTTATGATAATTCCTTCATTTATTGGAAATGATGAAGCATTTCTATTAAAATAAGCAACCGATTGTGGTGAAGAAATTGAGATATTTGAAACTTCTACGCAAGAATTTCCAAGTAATAAATCAACTAATTGAGCAGGCGAATTAGTTGTATTGTCAACTGTTATCGTTTGTGAGAACAAACATGTTGAAAATAAAATGGCGAATATATAGGTTATTTTTTTCAAGATTTTGTTTGGGATTAAAATCATTGATATAAATATAGGGAAAAAATAAAAATGATATTGATTATAATTGTGAAAAAGTTTAAACATTAAAAATTATTTAAACTTTTTCACAATTTATTAATTATTTGTTAATCATTTAATTTTAATACTGCCATAAATGCTTCTTGAGGAATTTCAACATTCCCTACTTGACGCATACGCTTTTTACCTTTTTTCTGTTTTTCTAATAATTTACGTTTACGCGAAATATCTCCACCATAACATTTCGCCGTTACATCTTTTCTCAAAGCTTTGATGGTTTCGCGAGCAATAATTTTTGCACCAATAGCTGCTTGAATTGGAATATCAAATTGTTGTCTTGGTATTAATTCACGTAGTTTTTCGCACATTTTTTTACCAATATTATACGCATTATCTTCATGAATTAAAGCCGAAAGTGCATCAACGGATTGCGCATTTAAAAGTACGTCTAATTTTACTAATTTTGAAGTACGCATTCCTATTGGATGGTAGTCAAATGAAGCATATCCTTTGGAAACTGTTTTTAATCTATCATAAAAATCGAATACAATTTCCGCTAATGGCATATCGAAATTCAATTCTACTCTTTCTGTTGTCAAATAGGTTTGATTAGTGATTAAACCACGTTTCTCGATACACAAACTCATCACATTACCAACAAAATCTGCTTTTGTAATAATTGTAGCTTTGATATATGGCTCTTCAACTCTATCTAATCTTGATGGTTCAGGCAAATCAGACGGGTTGTTCACAATCATTGGAACTTCAGGCTCTTTCTTAGTATAGGCTAAGTATGAAACGTTTGGAACGGTTGTAATTACAGTCATATTGAACTCACGTTCTAAGCGCTCTTGGATAATTTCCATGTGTAACATTCCTAAGAATCCACAACGGAAACCAAATCCTAAAGCAGCTGAACTTTCTGCAGTAAATACTAACGAAGCATCATTTAATTGTAATTTTTCCATAGAAGCACGTAAATCTTCATAATCTTCTGTGTCTACAGGATAAATTCCAGCAAAAACCATTGGTTTTACATCTTCA
Source organism: Flavobacterium sp. (assembly GCF_035299005.1). Taxonomy (GTDB): domain Bacteria; phylum Bacteroidota; class Bacteroidia; order Flavobacteriales; family Flavobacteriaceae; genus Flavobacterium. The sequence goes on along the minus strand of NZ_DATGXL010000013.1, from coordinate 37,399 downwards.
AATCCATGAATTGCATTTGTAGTTGGTGTTTTTGCATCAGTTATTGTATCTCCAACTTTTACTTCTTTGGCTTCTTTAATTCCTGAAATTAAATAACCTACATCACCCGTTGAAATTACATCTTTTGGTACTTGATTTAATTTCAAAGTTCCAATTTCATCGGCAAAATATTCACTGCCTGTGGCCATGAATTTAATTTTTTGTCCTTTTTTAATTTCACCATTCTTTACACGGAAAATTACTTCGATTCCGCGAAATGGATTATAATGTGAATCAAAAATTAATGCTTGAAGCGGTTCTTCTTTATCTCCTTTTGGAGCAGGAACTTTATCAATAATAGCAGCTAAAATATTTTCAACACCAAAACCAGTTTTTCCAGAGGCATGAATAATATCTTCTAATTTACAGCCTAATAAATCAATAATATCATCACTAACTTCTTCTGGATTAGCACTTGGTAAATCTACTTTGTTTAAAACAGGAATAATTTCTAAATCATGTTCTAAGGCTAAATATAAATTAGAAATTGTTTGAGCTTGAATGCTTTGTGCAGCATCTACAATCAATAATGCACCTTCACATGCTGCAATTGAACGCGAAACTTCATATGAAAAATCCACGTGACCAGGTGTGTCAATCAAATTCAATATATATTGTTCACCTTTATAAGTGTACTCCATTTGAATAGCGTGACTTTTTATGGTTATACCACGTTCGCGCTCTAAGTCCATATTGTCTAGCAATTGGGCTTTTTCTTCACGAGCGGTAACAGTTTGCGTAGCTCCTAAAAGTCTATCTGCAAGCGTACTTTTTCCGTGGTCAATGTGTGCAATAATGCAAAAATTTCTAATGTTTTTCATTCTTCAAGTTCAATATCAAGTTCAAATTTCAATAGCAATTCTTTCATGCAATTAATCTGCAAATATAAACTAAAGTTTTGGATTTTAAACCCGACAAGTTTTCAAAACCTAATGGCTGTAAAAATTTCCTATCTTTGCAAAAAAATTGAAGTACAATGCCTAAAATTGGTAACATTACACTACCTGATTTTCCTCTATTATTAGCACCAATGGAAGATGTGAGTGATCCGCCATTTCGTCGTTTATGTAAATTACATGGGGCTGATTTAATGTATTCTGAATTTATTTCCTCAGAAGGATTGATTCGTGATGCTATGAAAAGCAAGCAAAAGTTAGATATTTTTGATTACGAACGCCCTGTAGGAATTCAGATTTTTGGTGGTGATGAAGAAGCGATGGAAATGAGTGCTAAAATTGTAGATACAGTTCAACCGGATTTGGTTGATATTAATTTTGGTTGTCCTGTTAAGAAAGTTGTTTGCAAAGGAGCTGGAGCTGGTGTTTTGAAAGATGTAGATTTGATGATTCGCTTAACTAAAGCAGTTATCAAAGGAACAAGTTTACCAGTTACCGTGAAAACACGTTTGGGTTGGGATGAAAATTCAATCAATATTGACGAAGTTGCCGAACGTTTGCAAGATATAGGTGTACAAGCCTTAACGGTACATGCTAGGACTCGAGCACAAATGTATAAAGGTCATTCTGATTGGAGTCATATTCAAAGAATTAAAGAAAACCCTAGAATTACGATGCCAATTTTCGGAAATGGCGATATTGATTCTCCTGAAAAAGCATTGGAATACAAAAATAAATACGGTTTAGATGGCATGATGATTGGTCGCGCTGCTATTGGTTATCCGTGGATTTTTAATGAAATTAAACATTATTTCACTACTGGAGAAAAATTAGCTCCACCAAGCATGAATGACCGAATCGAAGCCGCAAGAAACCACTTAATTTGGAGTATTGAATGGAAAGGTGAAAGATTAGGAATAAACGAAATGCGTCGTCATTACACCAACTATTTCAAAGGTATTCACGGTTTTAAAGAGTACAAACAAAAATTGGTTACCACAGATGGCATCAATCAATTGTTAGATGTGTTTACTGAGATTGAACAGGTGTATACGGATTATGTTTTTGAGGGATAAAACTATACCTCAATTCTCTTCCATTTTCCTTTTTTATACAAAACATATCCTGCAATTGTAATGCATGCTTCTGCAATTGGAATAGCCATAAAAACACCAGTAGGTCCCATTTTTAAATGCTTCGCCAAAAAATAAGCCAACGGAATTTGAAACAACCAAAATCCAAAAAAATTAATTTTTGTGGGCGTCCAGGTATCTCCAGCTCCGTTAAAAACATTAATGAGCACCATACCAATTCCGTAAAAAACATAACCAAGACTTACTATTTGAAGTGCTTCAACGGCAATTTTTAAAACTACCGCATCGTTTGTAAACAACGAAACCATATATTCTGCACCAGTTAATGTAATAACCGTGATGATTGCCATAAAAATTACATTGTATTTTGCAGTCACAAAAACCGACTTTTCGGCGCGTTCGACTTGTTTTGCGCCTAAATTTTGCCCTACCAAAGTTGCAGCTGCACCACTTAATCCCCAAGCAGGAAGTATGAAAAACATCATGATTCGCAATGCAGTTTGATATCCAGCAGAACCTTGATCACCGCCTGTTGTTGCTACCAATTTGGCTAAAAATATCCAACTGCAGGATGCAATTACAAATTGTAAAACGCCAGGGGCAGCAATTTTTACTATTGCCTTTATCTGTTCAAAATCGGGAGTAATATAGGCAAGCACCATTTTTATTACACCCTTGCCATTAAACAAATTATATAATTGATATAAAACACCAATGCTTCTTCCAGTTGTTGTTGCCATTGCAGCTCCTGTTAATCCAAAGGCAGGAATTGGTCCTAAACCGTTAATGAATATTGGACATAAAATAATGTTACAAATGTTTGCCAACCACAAACTTTTCATGGCTATTGCAGCATTTCCGGCACCTCTAAAAATTCCGTTTATCAAGAATAAAAGCATTATAGAAGTACTTCCACCCATCATAATTTGAACAAAAGAAGTTCCGTAAATAGCAGATTCTCTGGAAGAACCCATCCACATGAGCATATCGGTCGCAAAAACAATTCCTAAAACACTAATTACAATATTTATTACAACGGCTATAACGATAGCTTGCATACCTGCTTTAGCGGCAGCAACTGGGTCTTTTTCACCAATTCTTCTGGCAACAACAGCCGTGGCTGCCATACTAATTCCAATAGCTAACGAGTATATTATTGTGAGAACCGACTCTGTTAATCCAACGGTTTGTACAGCAAAACTGCTGTTTTCTAAATGCCCAACAAAATACAGATCTACTAATGCAAAAACCGATTCCATCATCATTTCTAAAACCATTGGAATGGCAAGTAAAATAACGGCAGTATTTATTTTTCCAGATGTAAAATCATAATTTGACTCGCCATTTAATGCCATTTTTATGGTAGAAAAAACGCGTGAAAATATATTTTTTGATGATTTTTCAGTCATTTTGAATGAAATTAAACTTTAAATATGTCAACAACCAAATATAACTAAATTCATAAAATAGTTAATAAAATAATTCTGTACCTAATCATAAGCAATTAGGCAGAAAAAAATCACATTTATCTACCCATGATACACCCTAGAAAAAACAATCTTTCCTTCTTTAATTTCTAGAACTTCAGCTACCAACATATCTTCTTCTCCTGCTACTTGACGTGTGTATTCCATGAAAACTCGGTCGGTGTTGGCGGTTAATGAGGTTACTTTGTAATGTAATGTTGGTAATCTATCAAAAGCATCTTGCCACCAAACGCGCATCGCTTCTTTTCCAATGATTAAACCATTAGTTTCGGGTTGACGAATTTTTAATTTCGGACTAAAATGTTGCGCTTCGTCATCGTATAATGCTAATAGCTTTTCTAAGTTTTTAGTGTTGAAAGCATCAAACCATCGAATGGCAATTTGTTGTAGTTGATTGGGCATAAAATTTAGATTTAAAACAAGTTACAAAAGGTTGGTAAATAAAAAAAGGCACAAAGAAAAAATCGATGTGCCAATATCTTTCAAAAAATACGTTTAAGCATTTTTAAGGTTGATGATTTCTTGTTCGGTTAAGAATCTCCAATCGCCTCTTGGCAAATTTTTCTTGGTTAAACCTGCAAAAGTTACTCGGTCAACTTTTAAAACGTCATATTTTAGGTGTTCAAAAATTTTACGAACGATTTTTACATTTGACGTTTTCATTTTCAAACCGATTTCACTTTTTGGTTGATCTTCAATATATGTGATTTCCTCGACGTAAACTCTGTGATCATCAATAGTTAATCCTTTTTGGATTTTCTCTAAATCTTCAAATTTTAGATTTTTATCCAACGTTACTTGATATACTTTAGAGGAACGTTGATTAGGAACGGTAAATTTCTGAACAATTTCAGTATCATTAGTAAACAATAACAAACCCGTTGTTGTTTTGTCCATTCTTCCTACAGGCATCAAATTTGCTTTTGTAGCATTTCGTACCAAATCCAAAACATTTGCCGAACCAGGTGCATCATCTCCAGCTGTTGAGAAATTTTTAGGTTTGTTTAGTAAAATATATTCTTTTTTTTCTGGAGTAATATTTACTCCATCAAATTGAACAGCATCTGTTAATTTAACTTTATATCCCATTTCTGTAACAACTACACCATTTACTTTTACATTTCCACTTTGAATGTAAATATCAGCATCTCTACGACTACACATTCCTGAATTTGAAATGTATCGATTTAAACGAATTTCATCTGGATTTGAAGGTTTTTTGGGAGATTTTGATGTCTTTGGCGATTCTTTTGCAGCCTCAGGTTTTGTAGCAAATTTTGAAGGCGCTTTTCTTATAGGTGCATTTCCTCTGGAATTACTAGCTTTCTTGTATCCTCCTTGTCTTGCAGAACCCGGACGGCTTTTATCGTTATCTTGATGACGTGACATAATTGTAAACAAATTTTTGCAAAGATATAACTAATATGTTGAAATCAATTTTTTGCCGTGAATTAAAACGGAAGGTTCTATTAAAATGATACAAAAAACACCAGAAACAATAATCAACTTTAATAAGAAATGGAGTTTTAAATATTCGGTTTTTTTAGTTGCTTTCCATAGTAATATACCAAAAAACAGCAATGCAATTAAACTCAAATAAAAATAGATATCCATGTAACCTACGTTGTATATTTCAATTAAAAAATACACAGGAACCAAAGTTAAAAAGGTTAAAATTGAAATTACTATTTTAGCCGTTTTTTCACCAAAAGCAACTGGAATAGTTTTATAATCTGCTATTAAATCTCCTTCAATATTTTCTAAATCTTTAATTATTTCTCTAATTAAAATTAATAAGAGTAAAAAAATAGCGTGTGCAAAAATAACGGCATAAAAATTTTTATAATACATTAAAATTCCAAAGAAAGGTAAAATAGCCAGAATTGCCGCGGTAATATTCCCAACAAAGAACATTTTTTTTAATTTGTGTGAATAAAACCAAATTAAAAAAATATAGGTCGAAAAAAACAGCATTGCTCTCCAAGAAATAAAAAGCATTAGGAAAACTACAATAAAATTAATTGTAAAATACACCTTAAGTTTGGTTTCTTGACGTACTAATCGATCAATCATTGCTTTTTTTGGCCGGTTGATTAAATCTTTCTTGGCATCGTAAAAATTATTTATGATATAGCCAGAAGCTATGGTTAGGGTAGAAGCAAAAACAATTAGAAACAATCTCCAATCAAGAATAATCTCCAATGCTCTTTTTTCGGGAGCGAGGATGAAAATTGCAGAAAGATATTGAGCCAAAGCAATTACCCAAATATTGTATCCTCTGATTACAGAGAAGAAGCTTGCGATTTTTTTGAGTGTTAATTTGGATTTACGAGTAAGCATTTTTTTCTTGGTATTGGGTAAAAAGTATTAGATGAAAGGTAATAAATAAAACCTTATACCTTTTGACCTTTACCTATTTGCCCATTTTAAAAATTATAAACTACTTCTAATTTATAGTCTTTTAGTGATTCTTTAGCTTTATCTAAATCTTGAGTAAATCCTAGAATATAACCACCACCACCAGAACCACACAATTTTAAATAGTAATCGTTTGTGTCAATTCCTTTTTGCCAAACTTGGTGGAATTGTTCTGGAATCATTGGTTTAAAGTTGTTTAAAACTACTTTAGATAGTTGTTTAGTGTTTTCAAATAACGATTTTACATCACCGTGCAAGAAATTTTCCACACAAGCATCTGTATATTTAATAAATTGAGATTTTAACATCGTACGGAATCCGTTATCTTTTAAGTTTTCCATAAAAATAGAAACCATTGGAGCTGTTTCGCCCACAATTCCTGAATCAATTAAGAAAACCGCACCTTTTCCTTGTGTACTTTGTGTTGGAATTCCAGTTGCTTCAATATTATCTTTCGAATTGATTAAAATTGGAATACTCAAATAACTGTTCAAAGGATCTAAACCTGAACTTTTTCCATGGAAAAACGATTCCATTTGCGAAAAAATTGTTTTCAATTGCAATAATTTTTCACGCGTTAAATTTTCTAAAACCGTGATTTTGTTGTTTGCATATTTATCATAAATAGCTGCTACTAGAGCACCACTACTACCTACACCATATCCTTGTGGAATGCTCGAATCAAAGTACATTCCGCTGTTTACATCTTGTCTTAAAACTTCTAAATTGAAAGTTACTAATTCAGGTTGTTCGGCTTGTAAATTTTCTAAATAAGTGACGAACTTTCTTAAACTTTCGTTTGATTTTATGGCACTTTCTGAAGGATTTTCATCTTTCTTTAAAGCACCATTGTAGAAATTATATGGAATTGAAAGTCCTTTCGAATCTTGGATAATTCCATATTCTCCGAAAAGTAATATTTTTGAGTAAAAAAGTGGTCCTTTCATAAATTTCAGTTTTCTTTTTCAGTAAACAATGAGTAAATGTACAAAATTAATTTGATTTTGCACCAATCCCAATTTGATCACAAATATACTGACCATTTTGACAATGTCCAACTAATTCATCTTGAATAAATTGTAAAACTTTTACGCTAACGTTTTCGGGATATAAAATGTGCACATTTGATCCAGCATCTAATGTAAAGCAAACTGGAATTTGTGTTTCATTTCTGAATTTCCAAATCTTATTGATAATTTCTAATGTATTGGGTTTCATCAAGATAAAATAAGGCATGGAAGTCATCATCATGGCGTGCAAAGTCAAGGCTTCGCTTTCTACGATTTTGATGAATTCTTCTATATTTCCAGATGTTAAAATCGTTTTGATTTTGGATAAATTTTCGTGGGCTTGAGCAAAACGTCTTTCAGCATATGGATGATTGTGCATTAAATCATGACCAACCGTACTTGAAACTTGCTTTTCTCCTTTATCGACTAACAAAATCGTATCTTGATAGTTTTTAAAGTTAGAATGAATTTCCGAAAATTCCACCCCAAACAAATCTGAACTTCCATTAATTTCAGCATGATTACCCCAAACTACCACTTCGCCTTTGATACTTCTGCACGCGCTTCCACTTCCTAATCTTGCCAAAAAAGAAGCTTTTGAATAAAAGTATTCGTTAGAAATTGATGGATTTATTACTTTTTCTAAACTCATTATATTCATAGCTAAAGCTGCCATTCCGGATGCCGAAGAAGCAATTCCTGAACTATGAGGAAAGGTGTTTTGAGTATCAATTTTGAAATGATATTCCTTTAAAAAAGGACAATATAGCTCAATTCTTTCGAAGAATTTTTGAATTTTAGGCTTAAAATCTTCTTTTGGTTTTCCTTCAAAAAGCAAATCGAATGAAAAACAATTATTTTCCAATTTTTTAACCACTTCCAGTTTTGTAATCGTTTTACAATTGTTTAACGTGAAACTTATTGATGGATTAGCCGGAATTTGGTTTTCTTTCTTACCCCAATATTTCACCAAGGCAATATTACTAGGTGCGCTCCATTCGAAACTAGCCGATTCAATGGAATTATATGATGTTGTTATAAAATCTTTTTCAGTAAGCATTGCTTAAAATTTTGACAAAAATACCGATTTTGATTGATTTGTTCCCTTGATATTTCGTTAATTTGCTTATAAAATTGAAATGATGACAAAATATTTACGAATTATAAACTTAGTAATTGTTTGTTTGGCGGTAGGTTATTTATCTAGTAAGGTTACTCAAGCAAGTATAGAATCATGGTATCCATTGATAAAAAAGCCATTTTTCAATCCGCCGAATTGGGTTTTTGCTCCCGTATGGACTTTGCTTTTTGTGCTAATGGGAATTTCAGGTGGTTTAATTTGGAATCAAATGGCTACAAAAATGCCTTTGGTTAAAAAAGGGATGCTTTTCTTTATTATCCAATTGGCATTAAATGCACTTTGGTCATATATTTTCTTTGGATTGCATAATTTTTTATTAGCCATTGTTGAAATTATTCTACTTTGGTTAATGATTTATGAAACTTATTTTGTTTTCAAACAGATTGACAAAAAAGCAGCTTATCTACTAATTCCTTACTTGATTTGGGTAGGATTTGCAACAATTTTAACGGGAAGTATTTTTTGGTTGAATCGATAATAAATAAAAAAGTCTTACATTTCTGTAAGACTTTTTTGCTCCCCTAAATATTAATTTATCGAACCAATTAGTGGAAAGTTTTAAGAAAATCTACGAATTAAAAGGCTTCATAGACATTGACTCTAATACAGATAGTTTGATAAATAAGAAAGAAATCTCAACATCTGTCTATGTTTAATATCCCTTACTTATATAGAACCTAATATCATAATAGTTATGACAGTTGAAAAGCAATGAAAAATTATATGAATATCATTATTTAAGACTGTACCAAAGAATTAGCAAAAAGTGTCTAATGAGACAAAAAAGCAAATAAAAAGGAGGGCTTTCAAAAATTTCACTTTTTACAAAAAAGCAACTATAAAACCAGTAATACCAATACATTAGAACAGTTTAAAATTTTATGAGACACTTTTAAAAATTCAAAAAAATTGAGACACTTCAAAAATATCTACCTAAGAGATAAAAAAATTAAAAAAGAATGTATAATAATCTAAACGTCCGTTTATACTTTATAACACTATGAAAAAATATGTATCATATTATAGAGTTTCCACTCAACAACAGGGAAATTCAGGGTTGGGATTACAATCTCAAAAGAGCATGGTTAATACTTTCCTTAAAAAAGAAGATGTTTTAATTAATGAATACGAAGAAATTGAATCAGGAAAAAACAACAACCGTCCTGAATTACTAAAAGCTATTGAACAATGCAAAAAAGATAAAGCAATATTATTAATTGCTAAACTAGATAGGCTTTCGAGAAATGCTTCTTTCATTTTCACTTTAAGAGATTCTAATATTGAATTTGTTTGTACTGACATACCTGAAGCAAATTCAGTCACAATTGGAATAATGGCTGTTTTGGCTCAAGATGAAAGAGAAAGAATAAGCAAACGAACTAAAGATGCTTTAGCTGAATTAAAAAGAAAAGGAGTAAAACTAGGTTCGCCACAAAATTTGACAAATGAAGCAAGATTAAAGGGAATTGAAGCTACAATCCAAAAAGCCCTTAACAACGAAAACAATCGTAAAGCAACTGCACTAATCATATCTCTAAAGAAAGATAATTTAAGTTATCGAAGAATTGCTTTTGAACTAAATAAAAATGGGTTTAAAACAAGTATGGGGATGGAGTTTTCAGGAAGTCAAGTTTTATTTTTACTAAGAAGACATCTTGCAAATAATTTAAACTTTAACATTTCCCAATAAATCCGAAAGAGATATTTTTAATGCTTTGGCTATTATTGATAAAGTAACAATGTTGGGAGTAACTTTACCTTTTTCAATTTTATATAGGTATTGTCTATCTTTTCCTATCGATTCAGCTAATTCAGTTTGAGTTAGATTCAGCTTTTTTCTAAACACAACAACCTGTTCCCCTACTAGTTTAGGAACTGTATTCGACAAGTTTGCTATTTCGATTTCTGTTAGACTTTGCATTTATGCAAGTTGCAAGCAAAAACATTATTATTTGTAACCTTAAAATACTACATTTTTATATATTTGTAGTATATCATTTATCAAAAGTAAGATCAATTTAATCGGCAATAGTGCCAAAAAACAACTTAAACAAATAAAGACAGTAAATGGAAACAAATCAAACACCAAAAAAGAAAATGAGCCTAGGTAAAAAAATACTAATTGGTTTCGGAGTACTAATTGTAATCGGCATAATCTCAAATGCTGGGAAAGAAAAAAAAGAAAAAACAGTAGAGAAATCATCAAATTCAAAAGAACAGGTTGTAGAAAAACAAACTGGAGTAAAAATCGGAGAAATTCTAAAAACCGATTATTTCGATATAACTGCAAATAAAGTAGATTTAACAGACAGAGTAAATACCGGAAATGAGTTTTCAGACTTGAAACCAGAAGAAGGAAATAAGTATTTGATAATTAATTCAACATTTAAAAATACTGACAGTGAAAGTCGAATGATAATCGAGGGTTCAGTTTGGATAAACTATAATGGAAAAGACTATGAATTTGACAAATCTGAATCAGTAATGGCTGAGGGCTTTGGTGCTTTACTTGAACAAATAAATCCATTAACATCAATAACTACAAATTTAGTTTATAAAATTCCAGCAGAAATAACAGGAGATGCCTATTGGCAACCGGGGCGTTCTGATGATGATGAAAGAATATTTTTGGGGACATTATAGATTTAACTATATATAAGTTAATTTTATAAATAAATTTCGTATTTTATTCATAAATACTTGCATAATAATCAGATATTTCGTATATTTGTCTTTTATTTCGAGCTAACGAAAAAGGCTTGAGTCTAATAAAGGTGGAGTTCTTTGCTTTTCTGGCATATTTAATTTTGGCTATTGTATATGGATACAAAACTTTTGAGCCTGCTTACAATCACAAGCAGATGTCGTATTATGAGGTGAAAGCTGATACCGACAATAATGAAAACTTAAACGATAATTTTAAACTTAAAGAACAGTCAGATATGGAAAGAACAATAAATAATGAAGACGCGCTTGAACAAGCACAACAAAGTCCAGAATTAACCGCAGAGAACCCATCGCAGAATCATTAACTTTTTCCTAAAATATAAAACAGCCCTCTAGAGGGCTGTTTTTTTTTATCCGGGAGTCTGAGACGGGTCACTACTTTTTGGGTATGTCCTCTCCTCTTGGAACTTACCATCCTGTTTATGAATGATAACATTTGAATTTCCATTATGATTCTTAGCGATTTCAATGGTTCTTTGCATTACTTCGGCTTTTGTATTACCTGTAGTAGATGCTCTTTGACCTTCTTCGGCTTTTCCTTGCCAGCCGGTCTCTGTTTTTGTGACGTGATACGTCTTTCTTTCAGCCATGTTGTAAAATTTAATAATTAATCTTTTTTCTTTCTTTTAAAATACTTCTTTATGGCTTTAAAATCAGATTTCCTGTTTTTATCAATCTGAATTTCTGACCAAGAAGGAGCAACAATAATTTCATTATGTTTAATCCAATAATGCGATTTACATTCAAAACTCCAGTTCCCTATAGAAGGTGATAAAGAAACTGTTTTACCGTCATAAGTCAATTTCCAATGATTTGGAGTAATTGGAGTAATGACTTTATTACCGCAACCGCAGGCACAAAGATGCACTGCGGTTTTATATTCCACGGTAATATACAATATCCCTTCCTCTAATACACGAGGAATGAATTCTACGAAACTAAATGTCAGCAAGGTCTTCATTAAGCAATTTTCCAGTACTCGTAAAATATAAGTTATTGTGTTCTTTCTTTAAATCTTGGTAAAAACCAACCATCTTCTTCCAGCGAAGGACTGCAAATGCCGCGTTAAGACAATTTAAATCTGCAATCTGAATATTGGTAGCATATTCATTGTCTGCGAACTCTTCAGAGCCAATACGGTGCGGGAGGTGTTCGAAATAATTAGGTGTTCCAGCTGTAACGCGAATCGTTCCCAAGAGTTGGTCACCGACCTGTTTCAAACCCATGCCTACATCAATAAATGGTATTTTTAACCTAAGAAGTTCCTTTGTAATAAAACTTCTGACTTTGTTACTGTCAACACTGATAAAAACAAAATCATAGTCTGCTAATTCCGAAATATTTGATTCATTAACGTATGCATGATGTGGAATTACACCATTGCGTAAGTGAGAATAAATTTCGGTGAAGTAGCCAACTTTAGAAAGATTACCATCGGAGTCAAACTTATCTGCCGGACAAGCACCAGGAGCTCGGAAAGCATTATGAACCTCAAAAACATCTCCATCATATAGATGAATCTCAGCAACATGAGTTTTAGCAACCAAATCAAGTATATAAGAACCTGTCCCGCCAACTCCCACTATCGCAATTTTATGCCCTTCAAACTTGGTGTTCAAAGCCATGATTCCTGCTCTAGACGAATTGGTGTCGGGGTATTTAAAAACTTCATCCATCATTTTGTTACCTCCTTTCTCGGTCTGCTTGTTACTGTTGGCGCAATTGCTTTTGCAGGCGCACTGAGTATCTCAGCATATGTTCGTACTTTTTCGTAATAATCAGTATAAATACCAGTACCTCTAGGTTTACTTGAGAATTGAAAATTTACTACTATTCCCGGTGCTAATTGTTGCGCCGTACTGTTAATAATGATTTCGTTATATGAGCGACCATCGACGTGACAAGGAGTCTCTCCAATAAAACGAACCGTATGATCTCCCATTGGACCTATCACTTGTGGTGTGCGCAGTGCTAATACACAAACAATAGTTCCAAAGCAAACCTCGCAGTTAGAGTTTACATATGGAATCTGGTGGACCAGTAAATACTGTCCACCTATAAATTCCATATCATACCCGGCTTCCCAAAGCCGTAGCATGTCAGGATTATGACTTATCAGTTGCGGTTGCATGAAAAATCATTTTATGTTTAACATAAACAGCCGTTCCTTTAATCATAGAGCCTTCAGGGTTCTGTTTAGGACCGTCCTCATAAGCTACAGTATAGGCAACATTTGGATTATCATTATACGAACCGTAAGCAAGTATAATAACTTCTTCAAAACTGATTTGAGCCTTAGTCCATTTAAAAGGGTCTCCTCCTACCAAAATTTCAATTTCAAAGTTCACTGGAACAGTATAGAAACGTTCAACGGAAGGACGTGCTAAATCTACTTGCTCATCATCATCAATCAAGTTATCGATGTAAGGTTTCTTGTTGTCAAGGAAGATTTTGTCATCGGCATCAATATTAGCCACTTCACGAATCTGATTACCAGTAATAAATTGCTCCGACCATTCGTGCATATTACCATTAACAGTAAATCTTAGTTTTTCTGTAGTATAAAAATGCTCAATACCTTGACGAGCCAAATTGACCTTTGTGTCTTCGAATATTAGTTCGTCATCCCAAGGGTCAGAAATTTTTAAATAGAGCTTGTTTTCCTCAGAAATTCCAGCAAGTTCTCTAATTTCAGCACCAGTAATGTATTGCTGAGTCCATTCATAGTCTTTTTTGTTGACTATTAATTTTAACGTTGGCTTCAAAGAGCCTGATTTGTCGATGTGTTCCATCTGTTTAAGTATGTCTCCCCGGATTAAGGCAGCCAATTGTAGGGGATAGTAATACAATTAACTGTGCAGAATGTGTATTACAATTTGCATAATCCAAAAAGAATCATTACTTTTGTAGTACAGAACAAAGGGATTATTTAAGATAAAAATATCTTAAAAAAATGCGACAAACATTAACCCTATAAGTTACCCAATTTAACCAGTGCAAATGGTAGAGTTGGGTTTTTTGTTTTTACTCGAAAAACATATTGGTACAAATATAATAATTATTTCAATATGTTTACTATAAAAACATCTTTTTTTTATGTTTATTAGACAAACAATGTTATTTTATCGACAAAACGTTGGCGTAATAAACATATTTTCTTATCTTTGTATAAGAAAACACATTTTATGTTGTTATTATTCAGTACCTTTGTGCTGAAATTCAGATTATAAAAACACTTAATTATGCCAAATTTTAATTCAGTCCTTTATAAAATATTAGGAAGCAGGATTAAAGGACGCCGCGAATATCTCAAAATCAACCAAATTGATTTAGGTGACAAGGTAGGTATTGGGCGTACTTCCATAACTAATATAGAAAACGGAAGACAGAAGCCACCTCTATCAATAATTTATAAAATTTGTAAAGAGTTGAACATGGACATCTATACTGTTTTACCTACTTATGGAGAAATTGAAGAAATTATCAATGCGGATAATAACATGAACCCACTAAAACAATACTATGAAAAGTATGGTTTAGACGAAAATTTTCAGAAAGAAATAGACAATTTACTTAATAACGATACGGATGATATTTAAACACATAGAAGAAAGTTCAGAAAATCTTTTAAGAGATAATGGATTTTATAAAGTTGGTTTTGATATTGATAAGCTAGTAAAGCATTTAAAAATTGAGCTGATTAAAAAGCGTTTTGATTTTGAAAGTGATATTTCAGGCTTACTTGCCATTAACAATAATAGAGCTGTTATCTCTGTCAATTCTACGGAAGATGTTAAGCGTCAGCGATTTACAATCGCTCACGAAATTGGACATCTTACCTTACATTCAAAAGACCAACCTTTTTTTGTTAATAAAACTTCTAAAGTAATGTATAGAAATAATGCATCTGCAACAGGAGAAATATTCAAAGAAAGAGAAGCAAATGCTTTTGCCGCTGCCTTATTGATGCCTAGAGAATTAATCTCTAACGAGATTGATGAGTGCGAATTTGGTGGTGATGAAGCAGTGAAACATCTTGCTAAGCGATTTAAGGTTAGTGAACAGGCAATGTCTTTTCGCTTATCAAATCTTGGATATTACATTCGCTAAAATAAATTTATACAGAATAAAAAAGCCGCTAAATAAGCGGCTTTTTTATGTTTGGAATACTCAGCGCTACAGAGAAAAATTAAAAAATTTAAACTTGTTTATTCTAAAAACATTACCAGAGCTTGATTTAACACATATGAAGTGCTTGTTAAAAGCTTCTTTTCTTAAAAAGAACATAAAAATTAATCCCAATATTTGAATAGTATTATCCATTCTAAATCATTATTTTTGTATTTTTATACAAATAAATCATTCTTAAAATGAACCAAACGCTATTAACAAGATTATTTAAATCTATCGAAGGTAACAAAGAAGAGCCTTTGGTAAGGATAGCCTATACTATTATTGATGATGAAAGAAAAAAAGGACACACTAAATTAGCAGATAAACTTGATACGATTTTAGAGGGTAATTTGGCTCGAGTTTTAGAACCTCAACAGAATCCAACTTTAAAATTAACAAGAAATAGAGATGATGTTTTTTCAATTCCAGCTGATAGAAGATACAAACTACCTTTAGCAACTCATATAGAAAATGATTTTTTAAGACACGATATGGTTCTTGCACCAGTTGTAGAAGAAAAAATATTGAGAATTGAAAAAGAATATGTTGCCAGAGAAAGATTGGCACATCATGGTTTAAGACCACGCCAAAAAATACTTCTTTATGGTAGTTCGGGATGCGGTAAAAGCATGACTGCTGAAAGAATTGCATGGGATTTAGGATTGCCCTTTTATAAAGTTCGTTTTGATACTATAATTTCATCATATCTTGGGGAATCGGCATCTAACTTAAATAAGTTGTTTGAGAGCCTTGAAAAGTATCCTTGCGTGCTTCTTTTAGATGAATTTGATATAATTGGTAAGCAAAGAGATGTAAAATCAAACGATGTTGGCGAAATCCATCGAATCGTAAACATCGTTTTAGGTTTACTAGAAGAATATAGTGGGCAAGGAATATTGATTGCTACTACAAATTTGGAAGGCAGTTTAGACAAAGCTTTATTCAGAAGATTTGATGAAATTATTGAGCTTCCAAGACCAAATGAAAATGAAATTGTAGATTTACTTAAAATAACATTTTCTGCATTAAACCTTAATAAAAAAATTGACCTAAAGAATTACGCGAAAAATATGCAGGGTCTTTCTTATGCGTTAGTTGTTAAGATTGCAAACGATGCGGCAAAAAAATCTATTATAAACTCCCACAAAGAAATTTCTGCAGATGATTTGGATAAAGCATTAGAAGAAAATTTGGCTTTTAACAAATAAAACATGGAGAGATTTCCTCATTTAAAATTCCTTCAAAAGGTTACGGGAAAGCCTCGCTTACATGGTGGAGGAAACCCAAATCCACGTTCAGAAGAAAATAAAAACAACAAACAGGGACACTTTGGATATTTATCAGGTCAAACAAATCAAATAAAGACAAGCTGGCAAGACGAAATTAACAGAAGAGCTGCACTTAACTTAGCTCCTTTGGATAAGGATGTAATTCCAATTTTTTTAAAAATAAATCCTGATTTAATCACCTATGATTTTGATTTAAAACAATTTGGAATTGAAGTAATTTCTGAAGAAGATGAGGGGTATATTATTGGAGCTTCTTTAGACGCCTTTACTTCACTTGATGAAAAAATAAGTAAGTTTTTAAATGAACAGCATGGTGGAGCAAAAATTGCAGATTTTTGGGAAATAATTGATGGAAATAATTGGAAGCCAGAACACATTCTTTCTGATTATTTAAAATCTATTTGGAGTGACATCGTTGATGATAGGACATATAAACTAGAGGTTGGTATTGCTTTTGACAAGCCTCTAGGAAATGCACCAAATCCAAATAGCAGATTATATGAAAGAAATCTTCAAAGATACAATGAAAATCAAAGAGAAAGAGATGATCGCTTTTTAGAACGTCAAGATGAATTTGAAGCTTTTATAAGTCATTATGGTAATTTAACAAGCGGCATTATTAGTCTTGATGATAGCTTTTGTTGTGAAATAGAAATTACGGGTAAAGGATTAAAAGATTTAGTATTAAATTATCCATTTGTATTTGAAGTTTCTGAAACTGATGATATTATTGGGTTAAATAGTGAAACCGAAGAAGTCGGAAGTATAGAAATTGAAGTTATTGCTCCAGAATTAAATTCTCCAGAAGTTGGTGTAATTGACAGTGGGATAATGGAGGGGCATAAGTTAATTTCTCCCTCAATTATTGATGGAAATTCAAAATCTTATATTGATGGAGATAATTCAACAGCCGACCATACTAAAAATGGAGGACATGGTACACGTGTAGCAGGTGCGATTTTATATCCAAATGGAATAACTTCAACACAACAACCTTATCAATTACCATGCTTTATTAGAAATTTAAGAGTTTTGAATGGAGATAACAAACTTACTCATAAATTACCTGCTGAACTTATGAAAAATATTGTGGAAGATAATGAAGATTGTAAAATTTTCAATCTTTCCATAAATTCAAATGTAGCTTCAAGAATAAAACACATGTCTTCATGGGCAGCAACTATAGACACTCTAATAAATCAGAAAAAAGTGATTTTTTTGATTTCTGCAGGAAATATAAGCAAAGAAGACATAAGACATTATACTAATAGTGGCATTAGTTATCCAAATTTTTTAGATGAAAAATATTGTAGAATTGCGAATCCAGCTCAAAGTAGTTTTGCAATAACAGTAGGCTCTGTTAATCATGCAAATTTTGAAGATGATGATTTTGTATCACTAGGTATTGAAAATGAAATTTCCGCTTTTTCAAGAATCGGAACAGGTATATGGGGAATGATTAAACCTGATGTAGTTGAGTATGGTGGAGGTTTAGCAATTTCTAAAACTGGAAACATTGTTTCAAATAAAGAATCTATTTCGCCTGAACTTATTCGTTCAACATTAAACGGTGGTTCTGCAATTGGAAAGGACATTGTTGGTACTTCATTTGCTACACCTAAAGTTTCATATATTGTTGCTCAATTATTGAAATTATATCCAGATGAGGATGTAAATTTATTGAGAGCATTAGTTATTCAAGGTGCCCGATTACCAAATGCCTTTTTTGAAAACCCAACATCAAAATGCATAAAACATTTTGGCTACGGAATACCCTCTTTAGAACGAGTAACTAGAAACACTCATCAAAGGGCAACATTCTATAGTGTAGGCGAAATAAAAGCAGAAGAAGGTCACATATACTCATTAAACATCCCAGAATTTTTGAGATCTCATGTTGAAGAACATGACATTTTAATTGAAGTCACATTATCATATACCACAAAAGTCAGAAGGACGAGACAAAAGACAAAATCATACTTATCGACTTGGCTTGATTGGACAACCTCGAAGGTTGGAGAATCATTTGAAGATTTTAAAGATTATGTCCTTAAAGAAATTGAAGAAGGGGAAACTGTTTATGACAGAGACACGAGAAACGGAATGGCTGGTTGGAATTGGAGAATAAAAAGTGATACAAGAGGTACTGTCGATGGAATTAGTAGAAACAACAGTACTGTTCAAAAGGATTGGACAATTATTAAATCTCATGAGCTAACAGATGATATAAGTTTTGCTGTAAGAGGTCATAAAGGCTGGGACAAAACAAACGGAGAAGTTCCATATTCACTGGTTGTCTCAATCGAAGTATTAAACTCAAATTTGGAAATCTACGAAGCCATCAGAGTTGAAAATGAGGCACAAATAGAAACATAATATTACATATACTTCTTAATTTTATTTTCATTTGTTACGCTAGAGTAATATTTTTTTATATCTTTGTAAAAAAATAATATATCTATGGAACTAAATTATGAAAAACTAAAAGAATATAATGACAAATTAAATCAAGAGTCATTAAAGGAAATTTACAACGAACTACCCGAGTCTTTTATACAATTTACAAATAGTGAAATTATAAATCATTGTTTGCATCAAGTTAAAGTTGGAACAAAAAATGAGCAATCTGCTAGGGTTCTAAACAGCTGGATTAATAGTGATGTTATCTTTGTTAAAGATGAAGATAAAGGTAAAATACGAAGATTTGACAGACTTGAAAGTATTTGGCTAAACATTGTTGTTGAAGCAAGAAAATTTGGGCTTCCATTAGAATCTTTAAAACAAACTCGAAAAGATTTAACGCAATCTCCAATAAAAAATTTCTCATTATTAAAGTTTAGCATTATTAACACAATAATCAGAGAACCTCAAGTACTCATGATACTTGAAGATGGTTATGCTAAAGTAATTTCACATGACACACATTGGAAAAGAGCATCAAGAGCATTATATCCCACACAC
This sequence comes from Flavobacterium sp., assembly GCF_035299005.1. GTDB lineage: Bacteria > Bacteroidota > Bacteroidia > Flavobacteriales > Flavobacteriaceae > Flavobacterium. Next base: position 18,164 of record NZ_DATGXL010000013.1, on the reverse strand, counting down.
ATACTTTTCAATTTAACAGAATTTATCTCTTTAGAATACCCGCAAAATGCACTTTCGGTAGATTTTAAAATCTCAAACCCTTATGAAAGTAATGAAAAAATGACCTTTTTATATTTTCTAAAAACAGGAGATTTTAAGTCAATTCAACTACATGTAAAAACTGGGGATGTAAGGCTAATAGAAGACCCGAGAACCTTAGTTGAAAACAAAGAAATAATGAAATATATTTCATCTTGGGGCTTTGTAAAAGCAGAAATCATTCTTAATGACGGTACAAAAACCACCATAACGCTTTAAAACTATGGTTACCATTGAAAAGTGCAAAGATGTTTTAAAGCACTCAACTCAAAAATATACCGAAGATGAAATTAAACGTATTCGAGAACTACTATATAAACTTGCAGAGATAGAAAACGATAACTTTAAAATTGAACAACATGGACCAAGTAGTGATGTACACAAGAGTATCGACTGATGAACAAAAAGAAAACGGTTACAGTCTCCAAGAACAAGAGAAGAGAATAAAACAACACTGCGAAAAATTAGATTGGAAAATAGTCTCTCATTTTCAAGATGATCATTCTGCAAAAGATTTCTTGAGACCACAATGGAAAGTCTTAATATATGAAATAAAAAGTAAACGCTTAAAAATTGACACAATTGTCGTAACAAAAATTGATAGGTTTTCAAGAAATGCATTTGAAACTCACGACATGATTAATATTTTGGCAAAATACAATATTAGAGTTTATAGTATTACTGAAAACCAATATTTCGATTTCAAAAACGCACAAAATTTTTTCCAACAATACTTTAGTGCTGGTCTTGCACAATACGAAAATATACTTAGAGGCGAGAACACAAAAAGAGGGATGCGTCAAGCAGCTAGAGAGGGTCGTACAATTGGGAAAGCCCCTACAGGGTATCTTAATGACATAATTAACAAAACTGTCATAAAAGACCCTGAAACAGCTCCGTTGATTATTAAAGGCTTTGAAATTCTTTCACTAGACATATATCCTATTGAAGAGGTAAGAAGAAAACTGATTAAAGAAGGATTAAGAAAATGTTGCAAACAAACATTTTTAAATATTGTTAAAAATCCATATTATTATGGGATAATTAAAATAAAATCATGGGAAGATGAGCCAGAAGAAGAAATTATAGGAACGCATTCTCCCTTAATAACGAAAGACTTGTTTGATAAAGTACAAAAAATTATTTCTGGTAAAAAAAAAGCAAATTTAGTTAAAATATCAAGAAACGAAGACTTCCCTCTTCGAGGTCATTTAATCTGTAATTCCTGTCACGGTAATCTTACTGGAAGTCCGTCCACAAGCAGAAATGGGGTCAAACATTATTATTATCACTGTCAAAAAGGCTGTAAGACAAGATTTAGAGCTGACTTAGCGCATAGTTCTTTTGAAGATTTACTAGATGGCTTCAAAATAAAAAAAGATATTTTAAATCTATACAATATAATCCTTGAAGATATTTTCAACAGTAATGAAAAAGATAGACAAAAACAAATTAAACAAGCTGATGACAAAATAAGGCAGCTAAGATCAAAACTAGAATCATTACAAGATAAACTATTAGATGATATAATTGACAAAACTGAATATAATTCAATAAAACTCAGAATACAGAAAGAGTTAGAGGAATGGGAATTAAAAAAACAAGAGCTAAGTATAGATAAATCAGAATTTCAGAAATATATAAATTACGGCTTTCCTTTTCTATATAATATAAAGGAATACTACAAAAAATGTAATGTAGATGTTAAACAAAAAATTTGTGGTTCGATATTTCCAGAAAAAATAATATTTCACAAAAATAAATATCGAACCGCAAGTGAAAATGATTTATTAACCCTTCTTACCTTAAATATCAATAAGTTCGGAGATTTTAAAAATGAAAAAGCCACTCCGAAGAATGGCTTGTCCACTTATGCTCCCCCTCTTGGGCTCGAACCAAGGACCCTCTGATTAACAGTCAGATGCTCTAACCAACTGAGCTAAGGAGGAATAACCTCATGGGTTTATGTTTTGCTAAAAAGTTGCTCCCCCTCTTGGGCTCGAACCAAGGACCCTCTGATTAACAGTCAGATGCTCTAACCAACTGAGCTAAGGAGGAAAATATTTATCTTTTTAGCGAGTGCAAATATAAACTGATTTTTTATTAACGCAAATTATTTTCTGTAAAAATTACAAAACTTTATCTACAATTAATTGGTAAATATCTTTTCCAAAAGTTAAAGCCATTAAACTCAACAAGATAATCATTCCTCCGGTTTGTACATATCCCATTGCTTTATCTGATAATTTTCTTCCAGTTATCATTTCTGCGATAGTAAATAATGCATGGCCACCATCTAGTCCAGGAATAGGTAATAAATTCATAAACGCCAATCCTATTGAAAATAACGCTGTAAAATTCCAAATAAATTCCCAATTCCATTCATCTGGTAAACGACGTGCTATTCCGATTGGGCTTTGCACTTTAGTATATGCCTTAGTTGACGGTTTTAAAATTAATTTGAATTGTTTCACATTGTATACTAATAATGCCCATGATTCTTTAACAGCTGCTGGAATAGCTTGACCAATTGACAATTTATTATTTACTTCATAATCTAATTTATCTAAAGCTTTGTTAACAAAACCTAGTTTCCCTTCTTTATCTACTTTAGCTTTCAATTCAACCATTTGAGTTCCTCTCAAAACAGATAAAGAGACACTATCATTTTTATGTTTAGAAATTAGTTCTTTAAACTCATCATAATATGTAAAAGTACTGTCATTTATAGCTTTTATTTTGTCTCCTTTCTTCAAACCTGCTATATCTGCTGCCGATTTTGAAATAACAGAATCAACAACTGTATTTGAAAAACGAGGACCAACAAACTCTTTACCTTCTTTGCTGATGATTTCACCTTTAATTTCGTTGGTTAAAACAACCTCTATTTTCTTACCATTACGTTCTACCTCTACCTTATCACCAAGTAAAACATCTAATGTCATTCTGTTAAAACTAGGTTGAAAATTGCCATCTACAGCTAAAATTTTGTCGCCATTTTTAAACCCTGCAAACTGGCCTACCTCTCCAAAAGCCAATCCATTTTCTTGAATTTTTTCAGTTGCAATGTATTTTTGGCCTACGGTTGCATACATTATCGTGAAGATTAACCAAGCTAAAATTATATTTACAATAATACCGCCAAGCATTATAATTAATCGTTGCCAAGCAGGTTTTGAACGAAATTCCCATGGTTGAGGTTCTTCACTCATTTGAGCTGTATCCAAACTTTCATCTATCATTCCTGATAATTTTACATAACCGCCTAGTGGCAACCATCCGATTCCCCATTCAGTTTCTCCTATTTTCTTTTTAATCAATGAAAAACCAGCGTCCATAAACAAATAGAATTTTTCTACTCGTACTTTAAACATTTTTGCTGTAATGTAATGGCCAAATTCATGAAGAATTACTAAAACCGATAATATGAATAATATTTGCGCTACTTGAATCATTTTTTATGCTTTTATTTAAACGACAAAAGTAAGGTTTTCACCTTACTTTTTATCATATTTTTATAGTTGGCCTATTTTTTTATAAAATTTTTATGAATTATCCCTTCCGAAGTAGTGATTTTAATCACATGTAGTCCCGAGGATAAATTATTTACATTAAAATCAACTGTACTTTGCAAGCCAACTAATTGGCCTAATGTATTGTAAATTTCTACTTTTTGTAACTGAACATTAGTTGGCATCATAATATGTAATTCATCATTTGTGGGATTTGGATAAATCGAAACGGTTTCTTCTAATTGAAAGGCTTCATTCCCTAAAGTAACTACATTGTTTTTTGAAATAATATGCTTGTTGGGATCAAAAGTGACTCCAGCAACTACAAAAGGTACAGCAACAACAAACTCTTGTCCATTAGTTGTATGATTAACTACTACATCATGATTTGCTCCACCAGCACTCGTTAATCTTATTTCTAAGGGCATTTCAAAAAAAGAAACACTTGGATCAGATTGTGTTTGGCTAACGGTTATTTTTGCTTGTCCAGGACCCCAGTTTTGAGCAGTTACAGTATAAGTTGGATATCCTTGCATATATAGCCAATCATTGAAAAACTCAGTTAAACTGCTTCCGTATACTGCTTCTAAATGCGATTTTAAATTGTTTGTTAATGCATAACCATATGCCAAATTAGTATCTGCAAGATAATTTTTAACAGCTTGAAAAAAAGCTGTATCTCCCATTTTCCATCTTAACATATGAACCACCATAGAGCCTTTATTGTATGTAAGTCTTGAACTAAAAATACGATTTACATTTTCTGCTTCTGTATCTGTTAAAAAAACGGCGCCATTGGAAACGGAAGTAATATTTGATATTTTGCTATTTTTCCATGAAACAAAACTAGCAGCTCCATCTAAATTTTCAACAACTAAACCTGATAAATATTCTGCAAAGCCTTCATTTAACCAAATGTCTTTCCAAGAACCACAAGTGATTTTGTCACCAAACCATTGATGGGCTAATTCATGAGCAATTAAATTTCTGCCCCAACTTCCCATAAACGAAACGGTTGTATGCTCCATTCCACCACCCCAGCCAAATTGTGCGTGACCATATTTTTCTTGATGAAAAGGATAAGCCTCAAATAAATTTTCATATAAATTCATTATTGGTAAAGTTTGAGCTAAACTAGTTACTGCGCTGGTGTAATTCTCTGGATAAATATAATTTACAATTGGAAAATCATTTGGTATGGTACCAGCTGTTTGTGTAAAAACTTGATAATTGGTTACTGCTATAGCAATCAAATATGCAGGAATAGGATAATTATGATGAAAATGAGTTGTTTTGTTTCCTCCATTAACAACTTGAGAAACTTCAATACCATTAGCTACACTAGTATAGGTAGAAGGAGCGGTTATATAAATATCTACACTTTCAACTTTGTCGTTTAAATCTTGCTTGCATGGCCACCAATCTCTGGCTCCGAATGGTTCTGATAGAGTATATATTACTGGTGTTCCAGAATGTGTTGTTGCTGTAAAAGCTGCTTCGCCAGATGCAGGTGCTCCTGAATATGTTATAACAACTGTTGCGTTATTTCCGGTATTTAAAACACTTGGAAGTGTAATTACTAATTCTTCATTTGCATTTTGTGCGAAAACCAGAGGGCTTCCTGCTAAAGTTACTGAACTTACTGTTAACTCGTTTGTTAGATCAAAGGTTACAGTTGTCATATTTGACAATGCAGTAAAAGTTGTTGTTACCACCCCACTAATAAAATAATTTGCAGGGTCTACGGTAAATCGCAACTCATGATATGTTACATTGTAGTTTTGAGTATTTGGATTTACAGCCATTGTCTGTAAATTAGAAGCAGATTTCATTTCTGATTCAATCATTCGTTCAAATTCAGTATTTTCTGTTTGGGCAAAACTAAAAACTGATAAAAGATAGAATAAGCAAAAAGTAGTTTTTTTCATTTTTTATGTAGGTTTAATAATTTGGGCACTCATTTAACATACAATTATGTAATTTAATTGTGGTTGTAATTTATAATAAAGTTTATTTTAAATAAAAATTTAGCGAATATACTATAAAATGTTTAATTTTTAAACGATTTGTTACTGAAATTCATACACATACATAAACCTTATAGCATTTCTTTTTTTTGTCGTTTATCTAAAACCAATTTCTTAAATTTGTGGCTTTAAATCCAATATATTATGTTACAGATAGCGTACATTAGAGAAAACAAAGAAGAAGTAGTAAAAAAATTGGCTAAGAAGAACTTAGATGCCAAGGCTGCAATTGATGGAGTAATCGCACTTGATGAAAAAAGAAGAGCAACACAAGCAGAATTAGACACTATTAAATCTGAGTCAAATAAGCTATCCAAAGATATTGGAGATTTAATGAAGGGTGGTGAAAAAGCAAAAGCAGAAATCTTAAAGGAAAAATCAGTTCAACTTCGTGAAAAAGATAAAGAGTTGACAGAAGTATTAAATGCTTTTGCAGCTCAATTACAAGAAGAATTATACAAATTACCAAATTTACCAGCAGACATCGTTCCAGAAGGGAAGACACCTGAAGAAAATTTAAATGTTTTTCAAGAAGGAGAGATTCCTAAATTACACGAAGGTGCTTTGCCTCACTGGGAATTAGCAAAAAAATATGATTTAATCGATTTTGAATTAGGAGTTAAAATTACGGGTGCAGGTTTTCCGGTTTACAAAGGAAAATGTGCTAAATTACAACGTGCATTGATTACTTATTTTTTAGATAAAAACACCGATGCGGGTTACTTAGAATATCAAGTTCCACACATGGTAAATGAAGCATCTGGATTTGGAACTGGTCAATTACCTGATAAAGAAGGACAGATGTATCATGTTGGTATTGATGATTTGTATTTAATTCCAACAGCCGAAGTTCCTGTAACAAATATCTTTAGAGATGTTCTATTAAACGAAAATGATTTACCAGTTATTTGTACTGGGTATACACCTTGTTTTAGACGTGAAGCAGGTTCTTATGGTGCACACGTTCGTGGATTAAATCGTTTACACCAATTTGACAAAGTAGAAATCGTTCGTATTGAGCATCCAGATAATTCTTACCAAGCATTAGATGGAATGGTAGAACACGTAAAAGGAATTTTACAAGAATTGAAATTGCCTTATCGTATTTTAAGATTATGCGGTGGTGACATGAGTTTTGCATCTGCTTTAACCTATGATTTTGAAGTGTTTTCAACTGCTCAAGAGCGTTGGTTAGAAATTAGTTCGGTTTCTAATTTTGAAACATTCCAAGCAAATCGATTAAAATTACGTTTCAAAGATAAAGATGGTAAAAACCAATTGGCTCACACTTTGAACGGAAGTTCATTGGCTTTACCAAGAGTATTGGCAGGTATTTTAGAAAACTACCAAACTCCAGAAGGAATAGTAGTTCCTGAAGTTTTAAGAAAATACACAGGATTTGATATTATCAACTAAACGTTAATCTTTATAAAATAATGTACTAATTTGACACTAAAAAGTGTTACTTTAGTACATTATTTGTTTTATTTATGCTGAAAAAAATAGCTTTTTTTGTTATGTTTTTAACTTCGTTTTGGGTTTCGGCACAGAACGAACAATTGGCATTTAACTACATTGATGCTGGTGAATATGAAAAAGCAGTCACTATTTTAGAAGAACTTTATTCAAAAAACAAGCAAATCTATTCAGACAAACTATTGTATTGTTATCAGCAATTAAAACAATATGATAAAGCATTAAAGCTTATTGGAGAATTAAAAGTAAAATATAATAATCCTACGTTTTTAGTAGAAGAAGGTTATGTTTATCAGTTGCAAAAAAAACAATTGGATGCTGATAAAAAATATGAGGAAGCGCTTAACGAGATAGATAAAAATCCTAATTATGCATACAATTTAGGTAGTATTTTTGAACGAAAAGTATTGCTTGAATGGGCTTTGAAAGCTTATGAAAGAGGACAAAAAGCAAATACAAATCTAAATTTTGATTATCAAACTGCTTTACTACTAGGGCAATTAGGAAATTTAGATTTAATGTTAGAAAAATTACTTGATTATGGATACAAAAATCAAGAAAATACGGCATTAGTTCAAAATCAATTGAGTCGTTTTTTGATGGATGATTCAGAAGGAACATTTGCCGCAGATATTAGAAAGGCATTGCTGTTAAAAACACAAAAATCACAAGATGTGTATTGGAACCAATTTTTAAGTTGGTTTTTTGTACAACAAAAAGAATATGGAAAAGCATTTGTTCAAGAAAAATCGGTTTACAAAAGAAATCCGGAATCATTTATAAACATTGTTACTCTGGCTAAGATGGCTATTGATGAAAAGCAAAGCGAAGATGCAAAAACAATTTTGACTTTTGTTTTAGAAAACACACAAGATTTGGATTTACAAATGCAAGCACATCACTTTTTAATTTCTATGGAAATTGAAAATGCACCACAAGCCGATTACATATTAATTCATCAAAAACTACAGGAATTACTTAAAAAGTATGGCATTACTCCATTCTCACTAGATTTGCAAATTCTAACAGCACATTTTGAGGCATTTTATTTGAATCAACCTGAACTTGGAAAACAGCTTTTACAAAACACTTTAAATCTTCCCCTCAATATTAGACAACAATCTAAAATAAAGATGGAATTGGCTGATATTATGGTATATGATGAAAAATTCAATCAAGCCATTTTATTTTATGCTCAAGTAGAAGAAAATTTAAAGAATGATGTTTTAGCTCATGAAGCAAGTATGAAATTAGCGAAAGCCAATTTTTATAAAAAAGATTTTGATTGGACACTACAACAAGTAAAAAATTTAAAGCAATCGTCGAGTTTGTTAATTGCAAATGATGCTGTAGAATTGTTTTTACTTATTCAAGACAACTCCGTTGAAGACACTTTACGCGTAGCATTACAAGCTTATGCTAAAGCTGATTTACAACTTTATCAAAAGAAAAATGAAGAAGCACTTCAATCTTTTTTGAGTATTTTGCAAAAGCACAAAGGAGAAACCATAGAAGATGAAACGTTGTTGAAAATTGCTAAAATCTATGAACAAAAAAAAGAATATAACACAGCTTTAAACTATTATCAAAATATCTTAGAGAATCATAAAGAAGGAATTTACATTGATGAAGCTCTGTTTTTCTCTGCAGAAATTTATCGTAAATATCTTTTAGACAATGAAAAAGCAAAACCTTTATATGAGAAAATGGTTTTAGAACATGCCGATAGTTTATATTATACCGAAAGCAGAAAACAATATAGAGCCTTAAGAGGTGATGCAACGATTTAGAAAAAAGAAAAAAAAATATTTTAGTTAAACAACTGCACAGTTAAACGATTAAACAAGAATAATGATTATATATAACGTAACAATAAACGTAGACGAAAGCATACACCAAGATTGGTTAAAATGGATGCAAAACAAACATATTAATGATGTTTTAGCAACGGGTTTATTTACTAGTGCAAAAATGGTTAGAGTACTAGTAGAAGAAGAAATGGGCGGAACTACATACGCAATTCAATATTCTACAGATTCTAGAGCTAAACTTGAAGATTATTATAAAAATCACGCACCTAGATTACGCCAAGAAGGATTGCAACTTTTTGCCGATAAAATGTTAGCCTTTCGAACCGAATTAGAAGTAATGAGCGAGCATTATCACGAAAGTAATTAAAATGGAAAAAGTAACTGCAAAAAAACACTTAGGACAACATTTTCTAAAAGATGAAAGTATCGCAAAAGATATTGCCGATACGCTTTCTCTAGAAGGTTATTCTAAAATTTTAGAAATTGGTCCAGGAATGGGTGTTTTAACTAAATATCTATTGGAGAAACCTACTGAGACTTATGTTATTGAAATTGACAAAGAGTCTGTAGAATATTTAGGTGTACACTATCCGAAATTAGAAAATCATATTATATCTAAAGATTTTTTAAAATATGATTTGAATGAAGTATTACATAATGAACCTTTTGCAATTATTGGGAATTTTCCATATAATATTTCCACACAAATTGTGTTTAAAACATTAGAAATGCGTGATCAAATTCCTGAATTTGCTGGAATGTTTCAAAAAGAAGTTGCTCAACGAATTTGTGAGAAAAAAGGAAGTAAAGTATATGGGATATTATCGGTATTAACCCAAGCATTTTATGATGCTGAATACTTGTTTACTGTTCCACCAGATGTTTTCAATCCGCCTCCAAAAGTAGATTCGGGAGTGCTTCGCTTAACAAGAAAAGAAGATTATTCATTGCCTTGTGATGAAAAACTATTTTTTAGAGTTGTAAAAACAGCATTTCAACAAAGAAGAAAAACACTTAGAAATAGTTTAAAATCGTTCAATTTTTCTGATAATTTAAAAGAAGATAGTATCTTTGGCCTCCGCCCAGAACAGCTTACGGTGGAACAATTCATAGATATTACCAAAAAAATAACAGCCGATGGAGTTTAAAATCAGCAGAGAGTTTCTATCTGAAATAGAACAACTTATAAGTGAAAACAAGTCGCAAGAATTACTTTTGCTACTTGACGATATTCACTTTGCTGATATTGCCGAAATCATGGAGGAACTCGATGATTATGGAGCGGCTTATATTTTTAACACTTTAGATTCTGAAAAAACTGCAGAAATACTGTTAGAATTAGATGATGAGGTTCGTGAAAAAATCTTACATAATTTATCTCCAAAAGAAATCGCTGAAGAGCTTGATGAATTAAGCACTGATGATGCAGCTGATATTATTGCCGAGCTACCGCAACACAAAAAAGAACAAGTAATATCAGAATTAGAAGACGTTGAGCACGCAAAAGATATTGTTGATTTGTTGCGTTATGACGAAGATACTGCTGGTGGGTTAATGGGTAAAGAGCTGGTTAAAGTTAATGAAAATTGGAATGTTTTAACTTGTGTCAAAGAAATGCGTCTACAAGCAGAAAATGTTTCGAGAGTCCATTCAATATATGTAGTTGATGATGAAGAACGTCTAAAAGGACGTTTGTCATTAAAAGATTTATTAACAACTTCCACCAAAACACCAATTAGTGAAGTTTATATTAAAAAAGTAGATTACGTAAAGGTAGATACAAAAGATGTTGAAGTTGCAAGAATTATGCAGAAGTATGATTTGGAAGCGATTCCAGTTGTTGATGAATTAGGACGTTTAGTGGGTAGAATTACTATTGATGATATTATTGATGTGATCAAAGAAGAAGCAGATAAAGATTACCAGTTGGCAGCAGGGATTTCACAAGACGTTGAAGCGGATGATAGTGTTTTAGAATTGACAAAAGCACGTTTACCTTGGCTGGTTTTAGCTCTATTTGGAGGATTTATATCTGTTCATGTATTAGGAATATTTGAGCCTATTATGAAATTACATCCAGAGTTGTTTTTCTTTACGCCACTAATTGCTGCGATGGCTGGTAATGTAGGGGTGCAATCCTCTGCTATTATAGTTCAAGGTTTAGCAAATAATACTATTATAGGACCTATTGTTGAGCGATTACTTAAAGAACTTTCCCTAAGTTTATTAAATGGTGTTATTCTATCGGCGATACTTCTTTTAGGAAGTTACTTTCTATTAGGATATGAAATTCATGTAGGTTATACAGTTGCTATAGCTTTACTTTCAGTTATTATTATGGCATCATTAATAGGGACTTTTATACCTATTATTTTGAACAAATATGGGGTTGACCCAGCATTAGCAACAGGTCCATTTATTACAACAAGTAACGATATCTTAGGAATTTTAACCTACTTCACAATCGCTAAAATTATTTTAGGGATTTAAAATAAATTGGTTTATGTATAAAAAAATCATATTACTTACAATGACAATCGGATTAATCTCTTGTGGGGATGAATCAGTGCCTAAGCCAAAGGGTCAACTTAGTTTGGAATATCCAAATGCTACATATAGTATATTAAAAACAAATTGCCCTTTTTCGTTTGAAATCAATGAGTTTACTTCTGTTAAAGAAAAAAATTGCTCGTATGAAATTCATTATCCAAAAATGAAAGCAACTATTTATTTAACTCATAAAACGGTTTCAAATAATATCAATGATTTGTTGAGAGATGCACAAAAGCTAACGTATGAGCATGTGATTAAAGCTGATGATATTGTTGAGCAACCTTATATAAATAATGATAAAAAAGTTTACGGAATGTTTTATCAGGTAGGAGGTAATGCGGCTACTAACGCACAATTTTATGTTACAGACAGCATTAAACATTTTATAACTGGAAGTGTTTATTTTTATGCAAAGCCTAATTTTGATTCTATTTTACCGGCAGCTGATTATTTGAAGGAAGATATGCGAAGAATAATGGAAACTATTAAATGGAAATAAAAAAAGCGCTGATATTCTCAGCGCTTTTTTTATTAAGCTTTATCTATACTTTTTTCTGATTTTGTAACTTTATACAAATCTCCTCCGCCTACTTTTTCTATTGTTTTTGTTAAAGACTCTAAAGTTTGCTTTGTTTTGTCAAACTTTACTGTGGCAATTTTGCTTTCAAAATCAACTTTTGCTTCACCAACGCCTTCAGTTTCAGATAATTTTCCTTCTATGGTTTTTGCACAACCAATTTCGCATGTCATTCCTTCAATTGTAAAACTTGCTGTTTCTAAATTCTCAGCAGCTATTTCTGTTTTTGTTGTTGCAACTTCTTTAACTTCTGTTGTTGCTTGTTTTTTACAACTTACTACAAAAAGCGTTATTAGTGTTGCAAAAACTATGTTTTTTATATTTCTCATAAAATAAATATTTAAAAAATCGATTCTTTTTTATGTCTTTGCAAATTTACAAAAATTCATAGTGTGATTTTCAAAATAAAGCCTGAATTTTGCCAGTTAAAATGATGCTATGGAAAACAACACTACAAAATGGTATTTATTAGCTTTTTTAGGCTGTGTTTGGGGAAGTTCTTTTATATTGATGCAATTAGGGTTGCAAGGAGTAAATTCAATTCAGTTAGGGAGTTTGCGTATATTGTTTGCTGCCTTGTTTTTAATTGTTGTAGGATTCAAGCATATTGCTCAAATTCCTTTGTATAAATGGAAGTATATTGCCTTGACTTCATTGTTTGGGACATTTGTGCCTGCTTTTTTATTTGCAATAGCCTTGTCAAAAATTGATGGTTCAGTAAGTTCAATATTAAATTCATTAACTCCTTTGAATACGCTGCTAGTTGGTTTGTTCTTTTTTGGATTAGATGTCCAAAGAAGACAAATTTTTGGGGTAATTATAGGTTTTGTAGGTTGTGTTTTATTGGTTTTATTTGGAGATGGAGAAAACACAACTGAGAATTATTATTACGCAATTTTAATAATTATTGCCTCTATTTTTTATGGGATTAATGTGAATTTGATTAAAAAATATTTGTCTGATTTGAAACCTTTGACCATAAGTACAGGAAATTTTATTGTAATGTTTATTCCAGCGTTATTGGTGCTTTATTATACAGACTTCTTTGATATTGTACATCAGGAAAAAGTACAAACTTCACTTGGCTTTATTGTAATTTTAGGGATCGTTGGGACGGGATTGTCTAATATATTATTTTTTAAATTAATTCAACTTTCTTCACCAGTTTTTGCTTCTTCTGTTACTTATATAATTCCTGTTGTTGCAATCATGTTGGGTTATTTATTTATGAATGAAACCTTGTCAATTGTTCAGGTAATAGGTGCTTTTGTAGTTTTAGTCGGCGTTTATTTTTCGAGTAAGAAATAAAAAAAGCACCCAATTTCTTGAGTGCTTTTTATAAAATTTACATTCTGATGTTATTTAAAATCTGCATCAGTTACACCTTCGTTAATTTTAACTTCAGATGTTGTTAATTCGATTTCTATACCAACATTCATAATGGTTTTGTATGGGAATTTTAATCCTTTTACATCCTTATAATCTTGGTAGTAAGTTGTTTGGGTCATTTTTTGACCTGCTTGTTCCATTTCTTTAGCTTCAGCAACTTTAAATCCTGTTTTTACATCATAATATAATGTTGATTTTCCGTTTTTGATAGCGTAAGCATCTGCTCCATTAATATTTTCAATTCCAGTTAATGTTACCTCTTTATCTGTTAATAAAGCTAGTTCTTTAAAAGTTGCTGCATCAGCTTGCATGTCTTTTAAATCATCTCCAGTGAAGTCTTTTCTTTTACCTTGCTGAACCATGTACGCTTCTTTTTCGTTCACTACTTGTTTCATCATTACCATTCCCATTGCTTTCATTTCTACACCTAATTTTTTAGGAGCTGTTTTTACAACTAATTCTAATGGTGTTCCTTGAACTGTTCCAGATGATAATATGGCTAATGTTTTTACATTTTTAACCGCTTTTTCACCGCCAATTGCATTGATGTAGTTGTTTAAAACAGATTGAGCAGTTACACCAGCAGGAACTGGTTTTTTAACTTCTGGTTTAGCTGTAGGATTACCATATTTATCAAAATACATGATTGGTAATTTTTCTGCTTTACTCATTGCTTCTAATCCAGGTAAAACATCAGCTGCTTTTCCTACAATTACTACCCTTGTTTTATCTGCTAAGAAATATTTATTAGCTGCATTTCTAATGTCTTCAGCTGTTACAGCGTTGATGTTTTTGATGTAGTTTTCATAGAAATCTTCTGGCAAACCTTGTGTTTCTTTATTTAATGCATAACCTGCAATTGTTGAAGGTTTTTCAATTTGCATTACAAAGTTTCCAATATATTTTGCTTTTGCGTTTTTTAAATCTTCTTCAGAAACTAATTCTGTTCTAATTCTTTTTAACTCATTAAATACTTCTACTACGGCACTATCCGTAACCGCATTTCTAACAGAAGAACTTGAGCGAAATTTATTGATATATTTTCCTGAACCAATTGAAGAATATGCTCCGTATGTCCATCCGTGTTTTTCACGTAGATTTAAGAATAAACGTCCTTCGCCACCGCCACCTAAAACTTGATTAGCTAATAAAACCGCAAAATATTCTTTGTCAGTCATTTTTAAGTTAGACAAATTTACTAATGCAATTTCCGATTGAACTGCATTCGGTGTGTCAATAAAGTTTATTTGACTATATTGAACATCTTTAGGGTCAGAATAAGTTAATTGAGGAGCTGTAGCTTTTTTCCAGCTTCCAAAAAGTTTTTCAACTTCTTTTTTAACTTCTTTAAAGTTAACATCTCCAACGATAACTAAATAAGCATTTGCTGGGACAAAATAAGTGTTATAGTTTAAAACTACATCACTAAGAGTTACATTATTTAACGTTTCTTCGCTGGTAAATTCTCCTTTATAGTGATCTTTACCATAAGTTAATACATTTTCAACTCTTCTTGCAATTGCTGAAACGCTTTTCTCGTCTGATTTTAAACCTTCAATTAATTTTGCTTTTTCTTTTTCGAATTCTTCTTGAACAAATAGCGGATTTAAAGTTCCGTCAGCCATTAATTCTAGGATTCTTTTAGAATATCTAGATAGTCCATTTGCTGAAGCTCCGGAAGCATAAAAATTGATATTTGCACCTAAAAAATCAATTTCCTCGTTAAAGGCGTCTTTTGACATGGTTTCTGTTCCATTTCCAATCATAGAACTTAAAATATCCGATACACCTTTTTTAGTCCCTTCTGCATAAGGCGGATTGTCTAATGTAAGATTAAAAGATACGCGAGGTAATTTGTGGTTTTCTACAACTAAAACTTTTAAACCATTTTTAAGTACAAAACTTTGTGGCTTATTAATGTTTATTGATGGAGCTGGTCCTGGTTTTGGTTGAGGTCTGTCTTGTGCTTGCATAGTTATTGTTAAAAATAAACTGGCTGCGATGTATATAAATTTTTTCATATTCTTCAAATCTTAGTTTTGAGCTTTATCTTTAGCAGGAAGATAGTCTAAAATCATTCTTTGGTTTGAGTTTAGATATTTTTTTGCAATGTCTCTAATTTCTTCTCTTGTGATTGAACGATAAATATCAATTTCTGTATTGATTAAATTGATGTCTCCATACAACATATAGTAAGTTGCTAAATTGTCGGCAATTCCTTCAACAGAAGCATTGTTGCTTACATAATTACTTTCAAACTTGTTTTGAAGTTTTTGGAAATCATTTTCAGAAATTAGTTCTGTTTGCATTTTTGCTATTTCTGCATCAATTTCTTTTAAGATAGATTCTGTAGTATTTTCACCCATTGGTAAACCATAAATTAAATACATTCCATAATCTTCTTGACTGTAGTTGAATGCTCCAATTTGTAAAGCCATTTTTTTATCGTCTACAATTTTTTTGTATAATTTAGAACTTTTACCATCGGATAGATAAGTTGAAATCATATCTAAAACTCTTGCGTCACGAGATTTCATTGAAGGTGTTCTATAAGAAGCAACTAACATTGGGATTTGAATATTTGGATCTTCCCAAGAGGCTTTAAATTCTTGTGTAATTGGTGCCTCTTCCACTTTTTGACGTGTAACAGGAGCTCCTTTTGGGATAGCGCTGAAATATTTTTTAACCCATTCTTTAGCTTGTGTTTTGTCAAACTGTCCAGCAATTACCAAAACGGCATTATTTGGAACATAGAATTTTTTGTTAAATGCTTGAAACTCTTCTAAAGTAGCTGCGTCTAAATGTTCCATTTCTCCAATAGTTGTCCATTTATATGGATGTACTTTGAACATGTTTTGTTTAACCGCTTTGATTAAGTTTCCATAAGGTTGATTGTCTACGCGAAGTCTTTTTTCTTCTTTAACTACTTCGTTTTGTGTGTCAACGCCAATTTGATTAATTACAGGGTGCATTAATCGTTCAGATTCCATCCAAATGGCTAATTCTAAGTTGTTTGATGGAAAAACTTCATAGTAATATGTTCTGTCGTCTGTAGTGTTAGCATTGTTGTTTCCTCCGTTTGCTGTAACTAATTTAAACCATTCTCCACGAGCAATATTTTTTGTTCCTTCAAATAAAAGATGTTCAAAAAAGTGTGCAAAACCTGTGCGGTTTGGTTGTTCGTCTTTTGCTCCTACATGATACATAACCGAAGTAATTACAACTGGAGCCGAATTATCTTGATGAAGTACTACGTGTAATCCGTTGTCTAAATCAAATTCTTCGAATGTTACTTTTTGAGCTGAAGCAGTTCCGCCAAGCATTAGTGCAGTTCCTAAAGCCATTAAAGATTTTTTCATACGTTATTAATTTGTTGATAATTATCATAAGACGCAATTTTTAAATAATGTTACAAAAAATGTTGTTTTTTTCTATAAAATTCTATTGATATATTTTTTTTAGTATTTTATTGTAGTCATTAGTTGTTTGATTTATAAATTATTGTATATTTGCAACCTTAAAATTTTTAACTAAACTCATTGTTATGTACGCAATCGTAGAGATAGCAGGGCAACAATTCAAAGTAAGCAAAGACCAAAAGGTTTATGTTCACCGTTTAGCTTCAGAAGAAGGTTCGAAAGTTTCTTTCGACAAAGTTCTTTTGTTAGATGACAACGGAAACGTAACTTTAGGCGCCCCAGCTGTAGAAGGAGCTTCAGTAGAAGCCAAAGTGTTACAACACTTAAAAGGTGATAAAGTAATTGTTTTCAAAAAGAAAAGAAGAAAAGGTTACAAAAAGAAAAATGGTCACAGACAATCATTCACTCAAATTTTAATTGAGGGAATTTTGGCTAGTGGTTCAGTAAAAAAAGCAGCCGCTCCTAAAAAAGAAGTAGCGCCAAAAGCTGAAAAATTAGTTGAAGCTGTAGAAGAAAAAGCTCCAAAAGCAAAAGCTTCAAAAAAAGGAGATGATTTAGTAATTATTGAAGGTATTGGTCCAAAAGCTGCTGAAGCATTAGTTGCTGGTGGAATTGATACTTTCGCAAAATTAGCTGCTGCATCTGCTGAAGAAGTAAAATCTATTTTAGATGCATCTGCTTCTAAAGTACAACATTTAGATCCAACTACTTGGGCTCAACAAGCACAATTAGCTGCTGATGGTAAAATGGATGAATTAAAAAAATTACAAGATGAGTTAAACGGTGGTAAAGCTGTTTAATTAGTATTAACTTATAAAACCAAAACATCATGGCTCACAAAAAAGGTGTCGGTAGTTCGAAGAATGGTAGAGAATCAGAATCGAAGCGTTTAGGCGTTAAGATTTATGGTGGTCAAGCTGCTATTGCTGGAAACATCATTGTTAGACAAAGAGGTTCTAAGCACAACCCAGGTGAAAATGTTTACATGGGAAAAGATCATACTTTACATGCTAAAGTTGATGGAGTTGTAAAATTCCAGAAAAAAGGAGAAAACAAATCTTATGTATCTGTAATCCCTTTCGAAGCTTAATAAATTTATTTAGCAACATACAAAAAAAGCCTTGCATTGCAAGGCTTTTTTATTTCTAAAAATAATAGTTTTTACTTTATTTAGCAAAAACAAGAATCCCAGTATAAACTGGGATTCTTTGTTAAGCGTTTTCAATAAATTATTAATACGCTACTTTCTTAGTGATAGTCTGACCATTAGTTAATGTAGTTTTCACAAGTAACGCTTGATTTGTAGCGGTTAATTTAGAAAC
>NZ_DATGXL010000012.1:0-451585 GCF_035299005.1 Flavobacterium sp. | reverse complement strand
ATTGCGTCGGGGCTCACCTCTTCCCATTCCGAACAGAGAAGTTAAGCCCGACTGCGCAGATGGTACTGCAGTTATGTGGGAGAGTATGTCGCCGCCTTTCTTTTGAAAAGCCTGTCTAGTTATAGACAGGCTTTTTTGTTTGTTATATTTAGTGAAGAAAATATTTAGTGTTTTTGTAATAGTTGCAATGCTTATTTATTGGGCATTTCTCGCATTTAGGATGGGTTGGGCGGCAGATTTCTCTACCTAAAAACGAGAAAGCCATTCCTATTTCGTTCCAAATTTCATAAGGTAGCTGTTGCATTAATAGCTTTTCAATTTTATTACCATCTTCATATTCTGCTGTAAGACCAATCCTTGGCACAACTCTAATGACATGTAAATCAACAATGATTCCTTCTGCTTTTTTATGGGTTTCTCTTAATATTACATTCGCAGACTTCCTTCCAATACCTTTTAAAGCAATTAAATCGGTTAAATTTATCGGTATATTATTATCCGTTTTTAGAAGTTTAGCTAATTCAAATATCCAAGTTGTTTTTGTTGGATAATTTTTAACTTTTGTAAAGTAAGGGGTTATCTCTTCAATGCTTGAATTCGATATACTTTCCATATTTGGATAACTTTCAAAAAAAGAAATAGTGATATTATTAATATTGACATCTGAATCTTGAGCAGACAAAATCACCATTATTAGCAATTGATAAGTGTTATTATAATTCAGGGGATGTTTCCTTCCTTTATATTTATCAATTAATGGTTCCAGATTTTCTTTCCAATTCTCAAATAACATTTTTATTTTAAAGATAATAAAAAAAGGAGTTCAACTTGATTGTTGGACTCCTTTTGTGAATTACTCCTTTTAATTATTTTACTAAACCTCTCGAAATTACAATTCTTTGAATTTCTGAAGTTCCTTCGTAAATCTGAGTGATTTTAGAATCACGCATCATTCTTTCTACGTGGTACTCGCTAACGTAACCATTTCCACCATGAATTTGAACAGCATCATTTGCTACTTCTAAAGCAATTTCAGAAGCATATAATTTTGCCATAGCACCAGAATGAGCAATATCTTCACCATTATCTTTTTCAGATGCTGCTTTGTGAATTAATAATCTAGCACATGTGATTTTAACATGCATATCAGCTAATTTGAATGCAATCGCTTGGTGATTGAAAATTGGTTTTCCAAAAGCTACACGCTCTTGTGAATATTTTAATGCCAATTCATAAGCTCCTTGTGCAATTCCTAAAGCTTGAGATGCAATCCCAATACGTCCTCCGTTTAAAGTCGACATTGCAAATGCAAAACCAAATCCGTCTGCACCAATTCTGTTTTCTTTTGGAACTTTTACATCATTAAATAATAAAGTATGTGTGTCAGAACCGCGAATTCCCATTTTTTTCTCTTTTGGGCCTACTTCAAAACCTGGCATTCCTTTTTCCACAATAAGAACGTTAATTCCTTTGTGTCCTTTTGAAGCATCAGTTTGAGCAATTACTAAATAAGTTGAAGCTGTTCCACCATTTGTAATCCAGTTTTTTGTTCCGTTTACTAAATAATAATCTCCCATATCGATAGCAGTTGTTCTTTGTGATGTTGCATCTGAACCTGCTTCTGGCTCTGATAAACAGAAAGCTCCAATTACATCACCTTTTGCTAAAGGAGTTAGATATTTTATTTTTTGTTCTTCTGAACCATATTTTTCTAAACCAGCACAAACCAATGAGTTGTTTACAGACATAATAACCGCTGCAGAAGCATCTACTTTTGCAATTTCTTCCATTGCTAAAACATAAGAAACGCTATCTAATCCAGCTCCTCCATATTTTGGATCAACCATCATTCCCAAGAATCCAAGTTCTCCCATCATTTTCACTTGTTCTGTTGGAAATTTTGAATGTTCATCTCTTTCAATAACTCCAGGTAATAATTCTGTTTGAGCAAAATCTCTAGCAGCTTGCTGAATCATTAAATGCTCTTCGGTTAATTTAAAATCCATATTTTTTAGATGTAATGTTTGATAATTTTTTAATTTGAGACTTCAAATGTAACTATTTATTAGGGAAATTTCAATAACAATTTGTAATTTTAACCCATGTTTAAAGAAAACTACAACGTTATAGGTGTTATGTCGGGTACATCATTAGATGGTGTCGATTTGGCTTATATAAAATTCAATTATTCAGAGCGTTGGACCTTTGAAATTTATCAATCGGAGACTGTTTCGTATTCAGATGTATGGCTTACCAAATTGAAAAATGCAATTCATTTTGACACATCAGAATTAGAAGAATTAAATGTATCCTATACCAAACTTTTAGCTTCAATAATTTCTGAATTTATTTCCAAACATCAGCTGACCAAAATCGATGCCGTTTGTAGTCATGGTCACACGATTTTACACCAACCTCAAAACGGATTTACACTTCAAATCGGAAATCTTCCAATTATTCAAAATTTAGTTAATCAAACAATTGTTTGCGATTTTAGAGTGCAAGATGTAAAATTAGGTGGTCAAGGCGCTCCATTGGTACCTATAGGAGATGAATTACTTTTTTCGGAATATAATTATTGTTTGAATTTAGGCGGATTTTCGAATGTTTCATTTAGTGAAAATGGAAAGCGAATAGCATTTGATATTTCGCCAGCGAATACGGTTTTGAATTATTATGCAAATGAATTGGGTTTTCAGTATGACGATGCTGGGAAGTTAGCAAAATCAGGAAGCTTAAATCAAGATTTATTGAAAAAACTGAATGATTTAGAATTCTATACTTTGCCTTATCCAAAATCATTAGGGATGGAATTTGTGAATGCAAAGATTTTTCCTTTGATAAATTCATATCCAATTGATGTAAAAGATAAACTTCGCACTTTTGTAGAACATATTGCGGTTCAAATTGCGAAAATTTGTAATAAGCCAAATGCTAAATTATTTATCACAGGTGGTGGAGCTTATAATCGATTTTTAATTGAAATATTGCGTAATTATTTGCCTACGACAGAACTGGTAATTCCAGATGATAAAACCATTCAATTTAAAGAAGCTTTGATTTTTGGATTTTTAGGAGTTTTAAGATTGCGAGATGAAATTAACGTTTTGTCTTCTGTAACAGGAGCAAAAAAGGACCATTCTTCAGGAATAATTTTTAGATGAATTATTTAGAATCAAAAATTATAGATTAAATATAAGAGCTTATACAGAATATGTATATTTGCAAAACCATAAAAATTAACTAACACAATGAAAGATTTATTACAAAAATTTGAAAACAAAGAACCAGAAATAATATTTAATTGGAAAGATCCAGAAACTGATGCAGAGGGTTGGACAGTAATTAACTCGTTGAGAGGTGGTGCAGCAGGTGGAGGAACTAGAATGCGAAAAGGTTTGGATATGAATGAAGTTCTTTCGTTAGCTAAGACTATGGAAGTTAAGTTTTCTGTTTCGGGACCAGCAATTGGAGGAGCTAAATCAGGAATCAATTTTGATCCAAACGATCCAAGAAAAAAAGGGGTGTTAGAAAGATGGTATAAAGCCGTTTCGCCATTGTTAAAAAACTATTATGGAACAGGTGGCGATTTGAATGTAGATGAAATTCATGAAGTTATTCCAATGACGGAAGATTGCGGTGTTTGGCATCCACAAGAAGGGGTTTTTAATGGGCATTTTAGACCAACAGAAGCTGATAAAATTAACAGAATAGGACAATTACGTCAAGGTGTAATTAAAGTGATTGAAAATCCTAATTTTTCTCCAGATGTAAACAGAAAATATACAGTAGCCGATATGATTACGGGTTATGGTGTTGCAGAAGCTGCACGTCATTATTATGATATTTACGGCGGAACTATTGTTGGTAAAAAAGCAATTGTTCAAGGTTTCGGAAATGTTGGTTCTGCAGCTGCTTTTTACTTGGCGCAAATGGGAGCCAAAGTTGTTGGAATCATCGATAGAGACGGTGGTATTATCAATGACAATGGTTACTCTTTTGAAGAGATTAAAGCATTGTTTCTAAATAAAGATGGTAATAAATTGGTAGCTGATAGTATGATCCCTTTTGCAGAAATTAACGAGAAGATTTGGTCAATGGGTGCTCAAGTATTTGCTCCATGTGCTGCTTCAAGATTGGTCACAAAAGAACAAGTAGACAATATGATTTCTTCAGGATTGGAAGTGATTTCTAGTGGCGCCAATGTTCCTTTTGCTGATAAAGAAATTTTCTTTGGACCAATTATGGAAGAAACTGATAAAAAAGTAAGTTTGATTCCTGACTTTATTGCAAATTGTGGAATGGCAAGAGTTTTTGCTTATTTCATGGAGAAAAAAGTGCAAATGACTGATGAGGCTATTTTTTCAGACACGTCAAATACAATCAAAAATGCAATTCAAAAAGCATATAATTTGAACTCAAATAAAAAGAATATTAGTGCAACGGCTTTTGAAATTGCACTGAAGCAATTAGTGTAATGAAACTAACAAAACTTTTTACTTCTTTTTTTGAAAGCGAAAAAGCGGGCGGACTAATTTTATTAATTTGCACCGCTTTTTCGTTATTGATTTCAAATTCATCATTTTCAGAAAGTTATTTTGCAATTTGGCACCATCCGATAGCAAATCATAGTTTTGAACATTGGATTAATGATGGGCTAATGGCGATTTTCTTTTTGATGATTGGTTTAGAATTAGAAAGAGAGGTTTATATAGGTGAACTATCAAAATTAAAGGAAGCTATATTGCCTATTTCAGGGGCTTTAGGTGGAATGATTTTTCCAGCATTAATTTTTTTACTATTCAATTTTGGAACAGAAACTCAATCGGGAATTGGAATTCCGATGGCTACCGATATTGCTTTTGCATTAGGTATTTTGTCATTAGTAGGAAAAAACGTGCCTAATTCATTAAAAGTATTCTTAACTGCCTTAGCTGTAATAGATGATTTAGGAGCTATCATTGTTATTGCATTGTTCTATACTAAAACGCTTTATTTTGTTAATCTGATAATTTCATTATCTATTTTTGCTGGACTTTTAATCTTAAATAGAATGAAGGTAAATAATCTATTGATTTATTTAGTAGCTGGCGTTTTCATGTGGTATTTTATGTTAAATTCTGGAGTTCATGCAACTATAACTGGAGTTTTATTGGCATTTGCAATTCCATTTCAAGATGGATCAGAGAATACAATTTCCTACAAATTAGAGCAATTTTTACATAAACCGGTTGCCTTTTTTATATTGCCTTTGTTTGCTTTGTGTAATACAGCAATTGTAATTGGTTCTGATTGGTTGCATAATTTTTCTGAAGAATATTCATTAGGAATTATTTTCGGATTAGTTGTTGGAAAGCCATTAGGTATTGTTTTATTTACTTTTCTAATGGTAAAATTGAGGCTTACTCAATTACCAGAAGATTTAAATTGGAAAAAAATAATTGGCGTTGGTTTTTTAGCTGGAATCGGATTCACAATGTCAATCTTTATTACATTGTTAGCTTTTGATAACATTGTAGTTGTAAATAATGCTAAGTTTATGATTCTTGTAGCATCTTTATTATCAGGAATTATAGGTTTTTTGTGTTTTAAAGTGAAAAATGGCTCAAAAATTGTATAATTTTTAATAGCTTTATGCGTTATAACACTAATAATATTGTTATCCATGAGAAGAAAAGGTAAAATACTAGAATTCTTAATAGAATATGTTCCTTTGTCGTTATTACTGACAGTATTATTTTCAGTATTGTTTTTTGTTTTATACCAACAACTTCAAAAAAAAATGATACCTGATAAAAGAAGGTCTTTTATTTTGAGTACATACTCTTTTGTGTCCATTGTTCTAATATTATTTTCTATACGTTTTTGGCCTCCTTCAAATATTAAAGAAATCATCATTGCACAAGGAGGTGGTGGTGGAGGCATAGAAGTTAATTTTGGAGATAGTGATTTAGGTTCTGGAAATAATTACGAGAGTGAGGTTTTAGATGTGAATAATGAAAAATCGGTTTCTAATGCAGATGAAGCTCCAGCGGAAGATGTAATCACCCAGGATAATGCTGCAGAAGATGTGCCTTCTGTGATTAAAACACCATCAAAAGAAAAATCAAAAGAAGTTGTAAAAAAAGAAGTAAAACCAACCGAGACCAAGGTGACTCCAGTTAAGAAGAATGCGGCTTTGACAAATATCTTAAATGGAAAGAAAAAAGGTGGTGACGGTGATGATAATGTTGCTGGTAATAAGGGAAAGAAAAATGGAAGTTTGAGTTCTACTGACTATTACGGTGATGGTGGCTCTGGAGGTGGTAATGGAAAAGGTACAGGTACTGGAGACGGAGATGGTACAGGGCCTGGTTCTGGTAATGGAAGCGGTGGTGGAGTTGGTTATTCATTAGGAAACAGAAAGGCATTGGTTAAACCAGCACCAAAATATGTTTGTAACGAATCTGGTAAAGTTGTTGTTGAAGTTCAAGTTGATAAAACAGGAAAAACAATTAGTGCTGTGGCAGGAGTTAAAGGAACTACAAATACAGCGAAGTGTTTATTAGATCAGGCAAAAATTGCAGCTTTAAACACAAAATGGCAAGCTAGTGAGAGCGCTCCAGATACCCAAAGAGGGAATATAATTTACAACTTTACAATTTCTGAGTAATAAATATTGTTAATAGAAAGAAAGACCAACAAATAAATTGATGTTGGTCTTTCTTTTTTTAATTAGGATTTGTGGCGATTACAAATTTTAGATTATTTTTCACACCTATTTGTAAAACATCTACTAAATCTTGCACTTGCATGTTGAAAGGAATTCTAACTACTACTGTTTGCTCTTTTGCGGGATCCAATTGTGATAGTAATTCCTTTTCTAGGTTTTCAAATGAAGTTTCTTGTTTATCTATATAAAATCTTTTTTCTTCTGTAACAGATATTGTAATTAACTGTTTGTTTGTTTTTTCATTTGTTTTAGATTTTGGCAAAGTCATTCGGATTACATTTGGATTTGCCAATGTAGAAATAATTAGAAAAAACAATAGCAAAAAGAACATGATGTCACTCATTGATGACGCATGAACTTCTGCATGAAATCGTCTGTTTCTTTTAATTGCCATGTGGTCTTTGGATTATGTTTACGAATTCTAAAACTTGTTTTTGAACATTTAACATAAAATGGTCAATCTTGCCATTTAATAAATGATAACCAGCATAAGCAAAGAGCCCTACAATAAGCCCTGCTCCAGACGAAATCATTTTTTCGTATAAACCGCCTGAAATATTTCCAATACTAATGTCTTCTGTAATTGAAATGCTATAGAAAATTTTAATTACACCACCAATAGTTCCTACAAAACCAAGTGTTGGTGCCATACCTGCAATTAAACCTAGATGACCCATTTTTTGCTCCATTTCACCTAACTCTATCTGCGCAGCACGTTCCATATTAGATTCAATTTCTGCAATTGGACGGCCAATAGTTAAAATTCCTTCCTTAACAACTCTTGCAGTAGCGTTATTAACTCTTTCTGATGCTCCTACTGCTAAATCAATATTGCCATTGTTTAAATGAGTTCTTACTTCCTTTAATAGAAAAACATCGTTTTTGGTAGATTTACTTATGTAAATATATCGTTCAATAATTAAGTAAATAGTATAAAAAAATAGAATAGCAATTGGTATTAAAAAAACACCACCTTTAAAAATAAATTCTAAAACAGATACTTCTGTGTCAATTGGTTTTTTGTCTAAAACTTCTGTGGTACTTTGTGCTATAGTGTCTAGCTGGGTCTGTAAAAAATAAATCATCATATAAATTTACTCTTAAAGTTAATTGTTTAAATAGAATTTGCAATAAAGATACTTTTCTCTAGTATATTAAACTAAAAAAAAGTAGAAATATTTTATAAGATGTTTAATTTTATAAAAAATTTAGGAATGAACTATAAAGAAACGACAGAGTGGTTATTTAAACAGTTGCCAATGTTTCAAATGCAAGGCGCATCTGCCTATAAAAAAGATTTAACTAATACATTGTTGTTATCAGAACATTTGCAACATCCTGAAACTAAATTTAAATCGATACATGTGGCAGGAACTAACGGTAAAGGTTCTACTTCTTCTATGATTGCTTCAATTTTACAGGAAGCTGGTTACAAAGTTGGTTTATACACATCGCCTCACTTGAAAGATTTTCGAGAGCGTGTTAAAATTAATGGAGAAATGATTTCCGAGGATTTTGTGATTGATTTTGTTATGCAAAACAAGCATTTTTTTGAATTAAATCAATTAAGTTTTTTTGAAATGACTGTTGGTTTAGCATTCGATTATTTTGCAAAAAAACAAGTTGATGTTGCGGTTATTGAAGTTGGAATGGGAGGAAGGCTTGATTCTACAAATATTATTACTCCATTAATTTCTGTAATTACAAATATAGGTTTTGATCATACCCAATTTTTAGGAGATACATTGTCGGAAATTGCTTTCGAAAAGGCAGGGATTATTAAGAAAAATATTCCAGTAGTTATAGGTGAATATGTTGAAGAAACAAAAAAAGTATTTCAAGGAAAAGCAAGAATTGAAAATGCACCAATTTATTTTGCCCAAGATAATCCCGAGGTAATGTTTGATTGTGCTTTATTAGGAGATTATCAAGTTCAAAATAAAAAAACAGTTTTACAGGCTATTGAATTGCTTAAAACCAGTTTTATAATATCAGAAAAGAATATTATAGAAGGATTTAAGAATGTGGTTTTAAATACTGGATTACTTGGTAGATGGCAAGTTTTGAATGCTAATCCTTTTGTGGTTTGTGATACAGCGCATAATTCTCATGGCTTAAAAATTGTTTTAAATCAAGTAGAAAAGAATAATTATGAGTCGTTACATATTGTTTTAGGAGTTGTAAATGATAAAGATTTAGATTCTATTTTGCCTCTTTTTCCTAAAAAGGCAATTTATTATTTTTCAAAACCAAATGTTCCTAGGGGATTTGATTCGAAAATATTACAAGAAAAAGCTAAAGAGTTTGGACTGGTTGGTTGTATATATGATTCTGTTACAGATGCTTATGCTAAAGCCTTAAATAATGCAATGCCACGTGATTTTATTTATATTGGAGGAAGTACTTTTGTAGTTGCAGAAATTGTGTAATTTTTTTTAAAAAAGACTTGCAAAAACAAATATTCAGTGTATATTTGCACTCGCAATAACGAAATAAGTATTGTTGATTTATTGGGGCGATTAGCTCAGCTGGTTCAGAGCACCTCGTTTACACCGAGGGGGTCGGGGGTTCGAACCCCTCATCGCCCACAAAATAAAAAAAGCACTTCAATTGAGGTGCTTTTTTTGTTTTATATAATTTCTAATGTTTTTTCAAGAGCCATTCCTCTTGAGCCTTTTATTAAGATTAAATTGTTTGTGGGTCTTTTCTCTATTAAATATTTTGAGAATGAACTATAATCTTCAAAAAATAAGGCATGTGTATTTTTTATTTTATTTGCAAAAAAATCTTTCCCAATAAAATAGGAAGTTATTTCTGTTTCATTTTCTAAAAGTTGAATAATTTTTTTATGCTCTGCTAAGCTTTCTTCTCCTAATTCAAACATGTCTCCCAGAATTGCAATTTTATTGGGTTTTTCAAGTTGAATAAAATTAGCAATTGCTGCACTCATACTGCTTGGGTTTGCATTGTATGCGTCTAAAATGATTTCATTGTCATTTTTATGAATCATTTGAGAACGATTGTTTTCTGGTATATAATTTTCAATTGCTTCTTTGATTAATTCATCTGGGACTTCAAAATAGTTCCCTATTGTTATTGCAGCATTAATATTATTAGCATTATAAATACCTATTAGGTGCGAATTTATAACGTAGTTTTCATATTTTATTTGAACCATTGGATTGGCTTCAATAGAACTAATTCTTAAATTAGGATTGTTTTCATATATGGAAAAACTATATCTTTTCAATGCTTTGGTCTTCTCATTTTGAATAGAGTCGTCTAAATTAACGAATGCTAATTTGTTGTTTCTTTCTAAATAAGAGTACATTTCGCTTTTTCCTTTGATAACACCTTCAACTCCTCCAAAGCCTTCTAGATGTGCTTTTCCAAAATTAGTTATATAGCCATAGTCTGGTTGTGCAATATCACAAAGAAATTCTATTTCCTTTTGATGATTGGCTCCCATTTCAACTATTCCAATTTCAGTGTCTTTTGTAAAACGTAAAAGTGTTAAAGGAACTCCAATGTGGTTGTTTAAGTTGCCAATTGTAGCTATAGTATTATATTTTTTTGCTAGTACGGCATGTATAAGTTCTTTGGTTGTTGTTTTTCCATTGCTTCCGGTTAGAGCAATAATTGGCAATCCAATATATTTTCTATGAAATTTTGCTAATTCTTGTAGAGTTTCAAGTGAGTTGTTTACAAGTATTGTTTTTTGATCGATGTAATAAGAAGGATTGTCAATAATTACATATTTTGCTCCTTTTTCTAAAGCTTCTTTTGCAAATGCATTGGCGTCAAAATTCTCTCCTTTTAGAGCTACAAATAAGCAGTTTTTTTCAATTTTTCTAGTGTCAGTCGAAACTGTTGAGCATTCTAAGAATAAAGAATGAATTGTATTTATAGTCATTTGCAATTTTGTTATTATTTAGAAACGAAGATAAAAAAAAGCCCTTTTGTAAAAAAGGGCTTTAGTAAGTATTTTTTAGTGAAATTAATTTTTCACGTTACCTCTCGGAGTTTTCTTGTTTGATTTTGGTCCTACTTTAGACATTGCGCATCTGAATCCAATGTAATCAGTTGCCATGTCTTGTGGGAAGTATCTTCTTGAAGCAGGATCTAACCAATATGCTCTATCTCTCCATGAACCACCTTTGTATACTCTTACGTTGTCATCAACTAAAGATGTTCTTTTGTCAGATTTATCATATTGTTTTAGCATTTTCTTTTCAGTGTTTGTTGAGTCAACTACTGTTGAAATTTTGTGCTTAGGAGATTCATACATTCTGAATTTTTCTTCTCCACCTTCAGCGTTTTCCTCTTCAGAACCACCAAATTTGAAATAACGTGTAGATTGTCTATCACCATCTCTGTAGTTTCTGTTGTCAGAAGTTGAGAATTGAGTTCTTAAATAAGTTTCGTTTTCATC
This sequence comes from Flavobacterium sp., assembly GCF_035299005.1. Lineage (GTDB taxonomy): Bacteria > Bacteroidota > Bacteroidia > Flavobacteriales > Flavobacteriaceae > Flavobacterium. The sequence goes on along the minus strand of NZ_DATGXL010000012.1, from coordinate 440,441 downwards.
AACAGGTACTTGAGCAATTTGACCAGGGAAATTTCTAGCCATAATTCTACCATTGCTTAAAGTGTCATAAGTGATGTTGTCAGAAGTAACTAACTCAGCAGTTCCATCTTCACCGATTTTATTTTTAGTGTACACGTTACCTCTAAAGTAGTTAAAATCGTTTGCTTCGTCATCAACTAAAGGTCTGTAAACGTCTTGTACCCATTCTGCTACGTTACCAGCCATATCATATAGTCCAAAATCATTTGGAGCATAGCTTTTTACTTTGTTAGTAATATCTGCACCATCATCAGACCATCCAGCAATTCCTCCGTAGTCTCCTTTTCCTTGCTTAAAGTTAGCTAATTGGTCTCCTCTGTATTGTCTTTTTGATGAACGAGTATATTGACCATTCCAAGGATATTTCTTTTGTCCTTTGTAAATGTTGTATTCTCTATTACCTACTAATGCAACAGCTGCATATTCCCACTCAGCTTCAGTTGGGAGTCTATATTCTGGTAAAATTAAACCTGAACTTCTTTGTGCATATACATTTTTAGCAGTATCGGCAGCTTGTCTTCTTCCACCGCCCATTTCTTTCTTAAGAACTATTTCTTCGTTTCCTCCGAAAGATTTTGAAGGAGAGTTAATATAAGCTTCAGTACTGAATGATGATTCAGCTTTTACATCTGTTCCTAACTTAACTTTGTTGTCTTTTTTAAGATAACCTTCACGTTCTAAAATATTTTCATTTACACGATCAGTTCTCCATTTGCTAAATTCAACTGCTTGAATCCAGTTAACACCAACTACAGGATAATCAGCATATGCTGGGTGTCTTAAGTAATTGTTTGTCATGGTTTCATTATATCCTAAACGGTTTCTCCATACTAATGTATCTGGAATTGCTCCGTTGTAAATATTTTTATAGTTTTCTTCAGTTGGAGGGAAAACAGTTTTTACCCAAAATAAGTATTCAGCATACATTTTGTTAGTAACTTCTGTTTCATCCATAAAGAAAGATTGAACGTGTTGTTGACTTGGTGTGTTATTCCAATCGTGCATCACATCATCCTGAACTTTACCCATAGTGAATGTTCCACCCTCTACAGAAATCATTCCTGGAGGAGTTTCTTGTTTCTTGAACTTGTCGTTAAACTGGAAACCACCTTTCTTGTCATTAATTTTCCAACCTGTAGCTGATGAACCACCTTTAGTGCTTCCTTTTTTACTACAACCAGTAAAACCAATTGTTAGCGCCATTACAACTAACAATTTTAAAGCCATAATTTTCTTAATTTTCATACTTTCAGTAGGTAATAAATTTAGTGTCGCAAGATAATAATTATGTATTAATATGCAACACGTTTTTAAAAATTTGTAAAAAAAATTTAATCTTGTGTTAAAATGCTTTCCTTTACAACGGATTAAATCATATTTTATTGCAATAATTTAGCTTAAAATGAAAATATTTTTTTCTCTTTGTAATATATTTTGCCAAATCACGTTGTAGAAATGATGAAAAAGATACAATACTTATTACTTTTATTTGCTTCAACTCTTTTCGCACAACAAAGCGAAACGATTACTCTTAATTGGAAGCAAGAGGTTAATTATAATTTAGGAGAATTCTCTTTTAAAATTCCCCAATTTCAATCGGAATATTATGATATTGATGTTTCTGCTAAAAAAATTAGTTTTAAAAAAGTTGTTGATGTAAATGCTGTTAATGCTACTTTACAAATTACTGCTGTAAATTATCAATCTATTTCAAGTTCAGAATTATATGATTTGAATCTTAATTTTTTGTCTTCGACTATAAATTCAAAATTTGAAGTTGTTTCTGCTAGAGATTCATATAAAGGATTGATCTCATTTTCTCCAATAATAAGAGATGATTCGGGATATAAAAAAGTTGTCTCTTTTACTTATTCTGTTACAAATGCATCTCCTTCTAATAAAATTTCAAATTCAAATGTAGTTCAATCTATTTCAAATTCTGTTTTAGCTTCTGGTAATTGGTATCGTTTTTATGTTGAAAAATCTGGTATTTATAAAGTTTCTAAATCATTTTTACAAAGTCTTGGATTTAATGTAAATGTTGATCCAAGAAATATTAAAATCTATGGAAATGGAGGAAGAATGTTACCTTTATTAAATGCTACTTCTTATCCAAATGATTTAGAAGAAAATGCAATTCAGTTTATAGGTGAAAGTGATGGTGTTTTTGATAATAGTGATTATATCTTGTTTTATGCCGAAGGAGTTGATACCTGGAATACAGAAAGTTTAACGAGTGTAAATTTATTTACAGATAAATCCTATTACTATATTACATCTTCTAGTGGCACTGGGAAAAGAATACAAGTGGCTACAGAACCTTCTGCATCACCAACTTTAAATTTCACTCAATTTGATGATGTAATTTATTATGAAAAAGATTTAGTAAATGGTGGTAAAGTAGGTAGAAGATGGCTTGGAGAGCAATTTAATATTGATAATACACAAACATTTGATTTTACTATCCTAAATATTGATACTTCTGTTCCAATAGAAGTAAAAATAAATACAGCTTCAAAGTCGTTTGGGAGTTCGTCTTTTAATTTCAAAGCTAATAATCAAGATATTGGAACGTTAAATTTTCCTCAATTAGTTGCTTTTAGTGGTATTGAGGGTTATGAATCTGCAATAAATACAACTTTTTCTACAACTTCACCTTCCATTTCTATTTTAATGACTTATGATGATGGAGGGGTGCCCAATTCAAATGGTTATTTAGATTTTATTCGTTTAAAAGCCAAACGTAATTTAGTTGGATATGGAAAGCAATTTGTGTTTTCAAATGATTTAGAGCAAACAAATATTGGAGTGGGTCAGTATAATTTGACAGGTGCAACTGCAATTTCTCAAGTTTGGGATGTGACAGATTTGTACAACGTAACTAAATATGATAACCTTACGGGTGCAAGTTTTTCATTTAAAGTAAATCTAGGAACAGCCAGAAAATATGTAGCGGTTGATTTGTCAGATGTGTTCACTCCATTAAAGGAAGCAAATACTGTTGTTGTAAATCAAAATTTAAAAGGAACTATTTTTAATGATAATTCTGGGGCTTTTCAAGACATAGATTATTTAATTATTACACCACAATTTTTATCAAGTCAAGCAGAAACTTTAGCAAATTTCCATAGAAATAATTCTGGTTTGAGTGTTCGTGTAGTAACTCTGGAAAAAATATATCAAGAGTTTGCTTCAGGAAAGCAAGATGTTGCTGCGATTCGTAATTTTATTAAATATGTGTATTGGAACGCATCTACACCTGCCAAAAGAGTGAAATATGTAAACCTTTTTGGAGATGCTTCTTATGATTACAAAGATAGATTGTTTAGTAATACAAACATTGTTCCTGTATTTCACGGTTTTAACCCTGGTGCTTCAGAAACGAATAATAGTTCAAATTTTTCATTGTACACTTCCTTTATGTCTGATGATTTTTACGGATTAATGGATGATACTGAAGGAACTATGACAGGAGGTTTTGATGGAATTGATATAGCTGTAGGAAGAATGTTGGTGACTACTACAGCTCAAGCTGAAGAAATGGTTAACAAGGTAATTGAATATCATGACGAGCAATCATATGGTAGATGGCGCAATAATTATGTTATTTATTCTGATGATGCAGATAATTCTACTGATGCAACTTTACAGTTTGGATTGAATGATTTGGCAGATGTGTTAATTACTCAAAAACCATTTGTTAATGTAAAAAAAATACACACAGATGCTTATGTACAGCAGGTAGCTGCGGGTGGTGAACGTTATCCAGAAGCAAAAACAGATTTTTTAGATGCTTTACAATTGGGGGCTTTGGTGTTTAATTATTTCGGACATGGAAATGAAGAGTTTTTGGCTAGAGAACGCTTGTTTGAAAAATTAGATGCACAAAATTTAACCAATCGATACAGGTATCCGTTATTTGTTACAATAACTTGTGAATTTACCCGTTTTGATGATCCAAATCGTTTTACAGGAGGAGAGTATATGTATTGGAATAAAGCAGGAGGCGCAATAGGATTAATTGCTACTACCAGACAAATCGGTGTTGGTACAGGATTTCAAATGAATAATTTATTGAGTGAAGATTTGTATGCTTTTGGTTCAAATAATTATCCGACTATTTCGGAAGCATTAAGACAAACTAAGCTATCTACAGGTTCAGACAATCGAAGAGTTGTTTTTTATATTGGTGATCCAGCTTTAAAATTAGCGATACCAAAACCAAAAGTTGTTTTAACAAAAATTAATGATATTCCAGTTAATCAGCCTTTGCCAGTTATGCAAGCATTAAGTTTGGTTAAAATAACAGGAGAGGTTAGGGATGAGAATGATGTTTTAATTTCAAATTATAATGGGGATTTAGCGGTTCAAATTTTTGATAAAGACATTAATAGAAGTACATTAGGTAATAATGGAACAACTGATTCGAATGGTTTAATTATAATGGATTTTGTAACATTAGGTGAAACCATTTTTAGAGGAAATGCGTCTGTCGTAAATGGGCAATTTGAATTTAGTTTTATTGTACCTCAAGATATTAGAATTCCTGTTGGAAATGGGAAGATTAGTTTTTATGCAAAGAGGGCAGTTCCAAATTTAGAGGATCAAACGGGTTATGATAAAACAATCCAAATAGGTGGTGTTAACGTAAATGCTCCTATTGATACCACGCCGCCAACGGTTCGTTTGCATATGAATGATGAGGGTTTTGTGTCGGGGGGTATTACTAATTGTGCTCCTATATTATTAGCGTTTTTGTCTGATGAAAATGGTATTAATACTGCTAGTGGAATTGGACATGATATTGTAGCTATTTTAGATGGTGATGAAACAAATCCGTATGTGTTGAATGAGTATTATGAAACTGAAAACGATGATTATACAAACGGGAGTGTTCGCTTCCCCTTTAGAGATTTAACTCCAGGATTACATACTATATTGTTCAAGGCATGGGATGTTTATAATAATTTGATTACTGCTGAAATTCAATTTAATGCTATTTGTTCAGACGAAGGATTAAGAATTGAAAAAGTATTGAATTATCCAAACCCGTTTGTTAGTTATACTGAATTTTGGTTTAATCACAATATGCCGTTTGAACAATTGGATGTTCAAGTTCAAATTTTAACTATTTCAGGAAAAATAGTTAAAACCATCAATCAACAAGTAATGACAGAAGGTTTCTTGTCTAGAGAAATTACTTGGGATGGAAAAGATGATTTTGGAGATAAAATAGGAAAAGGAGTTTATGTATATAAATTAACGGTGAAGTCTGTTTCCACAGGTAAATCAGCAGAAAAATACGAGAAACTTGTAATCCTGTAATAAAATACTATATTTGTCAAATTAATTTCTATGTATAAAATGAAAAAAATTGCTTTATTATTAACCCTTGTAGTAGTTGGTCAATTTGCAAAAGCTCAAGAAGATAATAGCCGAGTTATAACAACAGGAGTGCCTTTTTTACTTATCGCTGCTGATGCACGTTCTGCAGGTATGGCAGATATGGGTGTTGGAACATCTGCAGATGCTTTTTCACAACAATATAATCCTGCAAAATATGCTTTTTCATTGCAAAAACAAGGTTTTTCAGTAAGTTACACGCCTTACTTAACCAGTATTGCAAATGATATTTCGTTAGGACAATTAACATATTACAATAGAATTAACGAAAGAAGTGCTTTTGCAGGATCGTTACGTTTTTTTGGTTTAGGAGATATTGAATTAAGAGAAACTGGAGATCCAAATGAAGTGCCAAGAGTTGTTAATCCAAATGAATTAGCATTGGATGGTTCTTATTCGTTGAAATTAAGTGAGCGCTTTTCAATGGCCGTTGCAGGAAGATATATTCGTTCGAGTTTAAAGATAAACGATGGTTCAAATGATGCGAGTGCGGCTTCAACTTTTGCGGTAGATGTTGCAGGATATTATCAATCAGAAGAAGTAGCTTATGATGATTTTAACGGTAGATGGAGAGCAGGATTTAATTTTCAAAATTTAGGTCCAAAAATCAGCTACGATAATGATGATTTAAATAATAATTTTTTACCAGCCAATATGCGTTTAGGTGGAGGATTTGATTTTATATTTGATGAATACAATAAAGTAGGTGTCACAGCAGAGATTACAAAATTATTAGTACCAACACCGCCAGCGTTAGTAGCTGCAATTGATGCTGATGGGAGTGGAGCAATTGAGCCTGCAGAACAAGACATTGCAGATGATGCTTATGCGCAAGCTTTGAGTGATTACAGAAAGATTGGTTGGACAGAAGGAGTTTTTAAATCTTTCAATGATGCGCCAGATGGATTTTCTGAAGAATTGAAAGAGTTTACTTGGGCTCTAGGAGCTGAATATTGGTATCAAGATTCATTTGCAATGCGTTTAGGGTTCTTTAATGAAAATGAATTAAAAGGAGCAAGAAAGTTCTTTACATTAGGTGCAGGTTTTAAATATAATGTAGTAAAAGTAGATGTGTCTTATTTGTTTTCTGCTTCAAAAGTTAGAAATCCATTAGAAAATACATTGCGTTTTTCACTAACATTTAATTTTGGTGACAATTACGATGAACTATAGATAAAAAAATAAATTAACAAACTATCCAAATTCTTTTTTTAGAATTTGGATTTTTTTTCCTTACATATGAAGCAAATTTCAATAAACACTACTATTTCAGTTCTTTCAAAAGATGAATTGTCGCAACAAGAAATCGATTTGATGACTCAAGCTTTTGAGGCAAGAAGCAAGGCATATGCACCATATTCAAAATTTACAGTTGGTGCAGCAATTTTATTAGATAATGGAATTGTAGTGCAAGGATCAAACCAAGAAAATGCAGCTTATCCATCGGGCTTATGTGCAGAGCGTGTAGCAATTTATTATGCGGGTGCTACCTATCCAAATGCAAAAATTGTAAAAATGTTTATCACTGCATCGCCACAAGATAGAGATTTAGAGGAACCAATTCCGCCATGTGGTAGTTGTCGTCAAGCCATTGCTGAGTACGAATTCAAGCAAGAAATTCCAATCGAAATACTTTTTATGGGAGCAAAAGGATTAATTTATAAATCAGATTCGTTAAAAAATCTTTTACCATTAGTTTTCGATAAGAATCATCTATAACGATTTCGTAGATTTTTTTAACGATTTTGCACAAAAAAACACAAAAATCATAGAATTTAATTTTTTCAATAAGGTTCTATGTAGTATTTTTGCTTTTCGTAAAAATTGTAAATAATACAATTGAATTAAAAAAACAAACATAATGAAGCCAATAACCAAAGAAGTTTACCTTAAATGGTATGAAGACATGCAGTTTTGGAGAAAATTTGAAGACAAATTAGCTGCTGTTTATATCCAACAAAAAGTTAGAGGATTTTTACATTTATATAACGGTCAAGAAGCAGTTTTAGCTGGAGCTTTACACGCTATGGATTTGTCAAAAGACAAAATGATTACTGCTTATCGTAACCATGTTCAGCCAATTGGAATGGGTGTAGATCCAAGAAAAGTAATGGCTGAATTGTACGGAAAAGTTACAGGTACTTCAAAAGGTATGGGTGGATCAATGCATATTTTCTCTAAAGAGCATGGTTTTTATGGAGGTCATGGTATTGTTGGTGCTCAAATTCCAGTAGGAGCTGGTATAGCTTTTGCAGATAAATATTTCAATACAGGAGGAGTTACTTTAACATACTTTGGAGATGGTGCTGCTCGTCAAGGTTCTTTACATGAAGCATTCAACATGGCAATGAACTGGAAATTGCCAGTAGTTTTTATCGTTGAAAATAATGGTTACGCGATGGGAACTTCTGTTGAAAGAACAGCTAATCATACAGATATTTGGAAACTTGGTTTAGGATACGAAATGCCATGTGGTCCAGTTGATGGAATGAATCCTATCAAAGTTGCTGAAGCAATGCATGAAGCAATAGAAAGAGCACGACGCGGTGACGGACCAACTTTTCTAGAGATGAAAACATACCGTTACAGAGGACATTCAATGTCTGATGCGCAATTATATAGAACAAAAGAAGAGGTTGAAGAATATAAAAAAATTGACCCAATTACTCAAGTTTTAGACATTATAAAAGAAAACAACTACGCTACTGAAGCTGAAATCGAAGTAATCGATCAAAGGGTTGCTGATTTGGTGGCAGAATGTGAAAAATTTGCTGACGAATCTCCTTTCCCTGAAGTAAATCAGTTATATGATGTAGTGTATGAAGAAGAAAATTATCCATTTATACCTCATAAATTATAAAAACTATGGCACAAATTATAACAATGCCCCGTTTGAGTGATACGATGACAGAAGGAGTTGTAGCAACTTGGTTAAAAAAAGTGGGTGATACAATCAAAACAGGTGATATTCTTGCCGAAATTGAAACCGATAAAGCTACAATGGAATTTGAATCATTTCATGATGGAGTTTTATTACACATCGGAATTCAAGAAGGACAATCGGCTCCAGTTGATTCTTTGTTAGCAATCATTGGAAAAGCAGGTGAGGATATTTCAGCTTTATTAAGTGGAGGAAATACTACTGAAACTAAAGAAGAAAAAGTAGTTGAAGATGCAAAATCAATTTCAGCTGCAGTTGAGATACCGGCTGGTGTGAAAGTAGTAACTATGCCTCGTTTGTCGGATACTATGACAACAGGAACCGTTGCAACTTGGTTGAAAAAAGTAGGAGACACTATAAAAGAAGGCGATATTCTAGCTGAAATCGAAACGGATAAAGCTACGATGGAATTTGAGTCATTTAATGCAGGAACTTTATTATATATCGGAGTGCAAGAAGGTGATTCTGCTCCAGTAGATGCAATACTTGCAATATTAGGACCAGCAGGAACTGACGTTTCAGGAATTGCAGCTAATTATAAAGTTGGTGAAGTTGGTGAAGCACCAAAAGCTGAAGAAGTAAAAACAGTTGCTCAAGAAGTTGCTGTTGTGGAACAATCCACTTCAGGTAGAGTTTTTGCTTCTCCATTAGCTAAAAAAATTGCTCAAGATAAAGGAATCAACTTATCTCAAGTAAAAGGTTCAGGTGAGAACGGAAGAATTGTAAAAAGTGATGTTGAGAATTTCTCTCCATCAGCAGTTGCAACTCCAGCTCAAGCAGTAGCAGAAGCTACAAATACTGTTGCAGCTGTTAAACCATTTGTACCAGCTGGTGAAGTATTCCAAGAAGAAATCAAAAATTCGCAAATGCGTAAAACTATTGCGAGAAGATTATCAGAATCTAAATTTACAGCACCACATTATTATTTAACTATCGAGTTAGATATGGACAATGCAATTGCTTCAAGAAATATGATCAATGGATTACCAGACACGAAAGTTTCTTTCAATGATATGGTAATCAAAGCAAGTGCTATGGCACTTAAAAAACACCCACAAGTAAATTCACAATGGAGAGAAGATGCAATGGTTATCAATCATCATGTGAATATAGGTGTTGCTGTTGCTGTTGAAGACGGTTTAATGGTTCCAGTATTGAAATTTACAGACCAAATGAGTTTAACTCAAATCGGTGCTAATGTGAAAGATTTAGCTGGGAAAGCAAAATCTAAGAAAATTCAACCAGCAGAAATGGAAGGAAGTACATTTACAATTTCTAATTTAGGAATGTTCGGAATTCAATCGTTTACATCTATTATCAATCAACCAAATTCTGCTATTTTATCTGTTGGAGCAATTATTGAAAAACCAGTGGTTAAAAATGGACAAATAGTGGTTGGAAACACAATGACAGTTACATTGGCTTGTGATCACAGAACAGTAGATGGTGCAACTGGAGCTCAATTCTTACAAACGTTTAAAGCGTTTATGGAAAATCCAGTAACAATGTTAGCATAAAATTATATTTGTTATATTAGAATCCCGAAATTTTTTCGGGATTTTTTTATTTCCTATTTTTACATAAAATAAAACTATTTTGAAAAACATTATCATCACCGGAACTTCTCGTGGAATAGGTTACGAATTAGCCTTGCAATTTGCAGATGCTGGGCATCAAGTTCTAGCCATTTCTAGAAAAACACCAATAGAATTAATAGAAAACCCAAACATTACCTGCTTGGCAATAGATATCTCAAATAATGATGAATTACTTCAAGTTGAAAAAATCATCACTCAAACTTGGAAAAAGGTAGATGTTTTGATTCATAATGCAGGAAGTTTAATACATAAACCATTTACACAAATTACGTCAGAAGAATTTCAAAATATCTACAAAGTCAATGTTTTTGCGGTAGCCGAATTGACAAAAATTTGTATTCCATTTATGGGTAAAGGTAGCCATGTAGTAACTATAAGTTCTATGGGAGGCATTCAAGGAAGTCTAAAATTCGCTGGACTTTCCGCTTATTCATCTAGTAAAGGAGCTGTGATTACTTTGTCTGAATTATTAGCAGAAGAATATAAAGAACAAGGAATATCATTCAATGTTTTAGCCCTTGGAGCTGTAAATACTGAAATGTTACAAGAAGCGTTTCCAGGATACGAGGCACCACTTTCGGCAAAAGAAATGGCAGATTATATTTTTAACTTTGCATTGAAAGGGAACAAATATTATAACGGGAAAGTATTACAAGTTTCATCGTCAACGCCTTAAAATTGAGCGAAGTTTTACAAAAATATCTTCCAGAACACGCTGTTCATCATTGTTTTGAATTAATCAAAGCGAATCATGTGCATCTTAAAATTGTTAATGAACGCCAAACGCGTCATGGTGATTATCGTAAAGATGCGCAAGGATATCATTTGATTACGGTGAATGCGAGTTTGAATAAATATCGTTTTTTGATCACATTAATTCATGAAATGGCTCACTTGGTTGCTTTTGAAAAATATGGAAGATATATTAAACCGCATGGAGATGAATGGAAATTAACTTTTCAGCGAATGATGATACCTTTTATACGTCCAGAAATTTTTCCTCATCAGCTGTTACCTTTACTTGCGAAACATTTCAGAAATCCAAAAGCAAGTAGCGATACCGATGCAAAATTAGCTTTAGCATTAAAACAATTTGATCAAAAAGAAACCGATAAAAATTATATCTTTGAAATACCGTTTGGAAGTCATTTTAGAATTCACAATGGAAAGATTTTTAAAAAAATAGCTTTACGTGTTAAACGATACGAATGCTTAGAAATTAGTTCCGGACGATTGTATTTGTTTCAACCCAATGCTGAGGTTGAATTGTTGCCAAATTGATTTTGACAATGATTAAAAATATTAGATTTAAGAAATAATGAACAAAAATTATTACGCAATATTGATGGCAGGTGGAGTAGGTTCACGTTTTTGGCCAGTAAGTACAAGCGATTTTCCTAAACAATTTCACGATATGTTAGGGACAGGGGAAACGTTGATTCAAAAAACGTTTTCCAGGCTATCAAAACTGATCCCTGTTGAGAATATATTGATTTTAACCAATGAAAAATACAATGATTTAGTGTTAAATCAATTGCCTCAAGTAAAACAAGACCAGGTTTTATTAGAACCCGCTATGCGAAATACAGCTCCATGTATTTTATATGCTTCTTTAAAAATTCAGAAGCAAAATCCGAATGCGGTTATGGTAGTTGCACCCAGCGATCATTGGATAGAAGATGAAACTGCGTTTGTATATGATTTGCAACAATCGTTTAATTTTTGTGAAGCAAACAACGCTTTGATGACTTTAGGAATAAAGCCTACTTTCCCAAATACTGGATTTGGATATATTGAGTATAATAAAGAAGACACAAACACAATTAAAAAAGTGTCTCAATTTAGAGAAAAACCTGATTATGAAACAGCAAAAGCTTTTTTGAAAAGCGGAAATTTTGTTTGGAATGCAGGGATTTTTATTTGGTCTGTAAAAGCTATTACTGAAGCTTTTTTACATTTTCAACCTGTGATGAACAATTTGTTTCTGTCAGGTTATGAAAGTTATAACGGTAAAGATGAAAAAGCTTTTATAGCTGCAAATTATAGTTTAGCCGAAAACATTTCAATTGACTATGCAATTTTAGAAAAAGCCCAAAATGTCTACATCCTTCCGGCTACTTTTGATTGGAACGATTTAGGAACTTGGGGTTCTCTTCATGAAAAACTAGATAAGGATGAGAATAATAATGCTGTAGTAAATGCTACGGTTGTGTTAGAGAATGCATCAAATAATATTATTCGAACAGATGCAAAAAAACTCATAATTATTGATGGTTTAAACGATTTTATCATTGTAGATAAAGATGATGTGTTGTTGATTTATCCAAAAGATAAAGAGCAAGATATCAAGAAAATAGTGGCAAAATTAAATTAGAACTATTCAAGAAAATAGTGGCAAAATTAAATTAGAACTATTTTACATCGTCTTCTAAATACATTTTTCTCACCCGTTTGAATAATTCTGAAGAATATACAAAATCGGTAACTGCTTCGTTATCGGTTTTGAAAATTTCTTTATTTGAACCTTCCCATTCTAAGAGCCCATTTTTTAAGAAAACAATTTTTTCACCAATTTCCATCACCGAGTTCATGTCGTGTGTGTTAATTACTGTTGTAATATTGTATTCTTGTGTAATCTCTTGAATTAAATTGTCAATAACAATAGCTGTTTTTGGGTCTAAGCCCGAATTAGGTTCGTCACAAAATAAATATTTTGGATTATTTACTATAGCACGGGCAATTGCAACTCGTTTTTGCATTCCTCCAGAAATTTCAGAAGGTCTTTTTTGATGTGCATTAACCAAGTGTACTCTGTCAATTACAAAATCAACGCGTTCTTTTATTTCTTTTGGCGATTTATTAGAGAACATTTTTAAAGGGAAACCAACATTCTCTTCAACGGTCATACTGTCAAATAATGCACTTCCTTGAAAAACCATTCCAATTTCAGTTCTTAATTCTCTTCTTTCATCGTTTGATAATTCAGAATATATGCGGCCATCAAAAGAAATCGTGCCACTATCTGGAGTATGAATACCTAACAAAGATTTTAAAAAAACTGTTTTTCCTGAACCGCTTTGTCCAATGATTAAATTTGTCATTCCAGCTTCAAAACGAGTAGAAACTCCTTTTAAAACGGTTTGCTCACCAAATTTTTTTATTATGTTTTTTACTTCAATCATTAGCTTAGTAAAAGTTGTGTTAAGATAAAATTCATTAAAATAATCACTACCGATGTCCAAACAAAAGAAACAGTACTTGCTTGTCCTACTTCTAATGCTCCTCCTTTCATATAATATCCATGGAATGAAGGTATAGTAGCTAATAAAATTGCGAATACTGCTGTTTTAATAAATGCATAAGTTATATGGAATGGAATAAATTCAGTTTGTAAACCTGTTATAAATTCGGGACTGCTTGTAAAACCACCATACACAGCAGCCATCCAACCTCCTAAAACCCCTAAAAACATACTAAGTCCTATAACAAATGGATATAGGAGTAAAGCAATAATTTTTGGAAAAACTAAATAGTTTAACGAGTTTACACCCATAACTTCTAAAGCATCAATTTGTTCGGTTACACGCATTGTTCCTATACTGGATGTAATAAAAGAACCCATTTTTCCAGCCATAATGATGGATATAAAAGTAGGAGCAAATTCTAAAACAATTGATTGACGTGTTGCAAAACCGATTAACTCTTTTGGAATTAATGGGTTAGTTAGATTTAATGCTGTTTGAATTGAAACCACACCACCTACAAAAAAAGAAATAAAAGCAACAATTCCTAATGAACCAATGATCAAATCATCAACTTCTTTAAAGATTAATTGCTTCATTACCGACCATTTTGTAGGCTTGTTGAATATTTCTTTCAACATAATAAAGTACTTTCCAATTTGCGATAAATACCTAACGAGCATCATAGTTTAAAAATATTGGCTAAAATAGTTATTAGTTACGATTTATAGCTAATGAGTTTTGATTTTTTTCTAAATTGAAAATAAAAATTATTCAATCACATTTATTTTATTTGAAATGGAATGTCCAGAAAATTCTGGGGCATACATACTTTGTATGGTTGCAATACCATCATTAAAACTACCAGAATTGTTAATTCGTACATCATATTCTAAAACATAAGTTCCTTTTTTAATTGTGTCAAAGAAGAAATGTGTCGCCACATCTTTTGTACTCATATAATAGCTAAGATTGTCTTTTCTTTGGTAGTTAGAAATTACATTTATTGGTTCAAAACAAGATGCTCTTAAATCTTTTAGATGAACAAACTCTAAATCATTTTCAGTTTTTATAATTAAGCGAATTGTTATTAAATCACCTGTTTTTAAACTTTCTTTTGTTAAATCTATTAATTCATTTCCATTAATAGTTTTTATTTTTTTGTATAGATTTTTTGTGACTGAAATTTCAGCCGTTTTGTCAGATTTTATATTTTCTAAATCTTCAAAATATTGCCAATAAACGCCACCATAGCCTGGAATTTCAGTTTTGTTTTCTACAGAAATTGTTCCCATTTCATTTAGAATTTCATCGGATTTCCAGTTTATTTTAATATAACCTGTTTCTGCTTCTTTATTTTTTTCGGAAAGTTTTTTTGTCATTATTTTCTCATTTCCGATTTTAAATTTTGTGTTGTCTTTAATGCTTGTCCAATCATTACCTTGTAATAGTAATGCATAGATTGCCTCAGTTGTAGCTTTAGTGGTTGCCCATTGATTAGTTTGTTTGTTTTTCAATAACCAAACTTTCATTTCCTCAACATACTTTTTGTCTTTTTCAATTTCGTTGAAAGCTTCAATTAGTAGTGCTTGTGTTTCTATTGAAGATTGATACCAATAGTATCCATTTCTGTTTTCTAACCAATACATTCCGTTATCTTCATTTCGTGCAGCAGTTTCTTTTAAGTGGTTAATAATTTTATACGCAAATGCTTCATCTCCAAAACGATGCATAGTAAGAGCCAAAAGTGCCTTTTTATATATCGAATATTTTAACCAATTTGTTTTAAATTCTGCTTTTTGTATTGTTAAAATCGAATCCATTTTCTTAGAAATAGGTATTTTTTCCAAATAAAAACTTCTTGCATACATAAAATGTAGATTAGAATAGGTATAATAATTTATTCTCTCGTTTTTTAAAGAACTTGTTTTAATAAAATTTGCATCCAAATAAGGGATAGCTTTTGTAATAATCGGTTCAAATTTTAAACTATCTTTTGGAAACATTTTGTTTAAATGTCCCAGGCCAGAAATAATATGTTGGGTAATATATACATTTTCATCACCTCCATCAAACCATGAAAATCCACCCGAAGGTTGTTGTTTGTCTTTTAGTTTTTCCAAAGTTTTTTCTTGAGATTCTTTCATCGAATTTATGTCCATCAAAAGAGCTAAGCGCTTATTTTTTAGCTCATCATTTTCGGCATCTAATAACCAAGGTGTTTCATTTAACACAACTGATTTTAATTCTTCGTTTTGTGTTAATTTTGAAACTGCTTTTGGATTGTCTTTCCAAGAGTTGAATAATGTAGCAATTTTTGGATTACTATTTATCAATTCAGTTGCTATGAAATTTGCATAATACCTTGAGAATGTTTGTTCTGCACATTCATGTTCATATTCAATTAGATAGGGAAGAGCTTGAATAGCAAACCATATTGGATTTGAAGTATATTCCAAAGTTAATTGATGATTTTTTAACGTTTTTGAATCATTATTTTTTAAATTCTCAAAAACATAATCTTTATTAGAATTACCTTTTATCCATATAGGGATGCTTTCTGTAATAAGAGTTTTATTACTTAAAACAGGTAATATATTTTCTTCGCCATCAGAAAAATTGTCTGATTTTGCTACTATTTTGTATTGTAAACCTTGTAAGCCTTCAGGAATAGTGATTTTCCAATTGACAGCAACACTTTCTTTAGGTTTGCAACTGAAATTTCTTGTGTTTTTCATATTCAAAGAAATACTATCAATGGGCTTCATTGTAGATGCATTATAAAGTATTAACATGGCAATTCCAGATTTAGTTTCATGAGTCATATTTACTACTTTTGCAGCTATGTTTATAGTGTCTTTTTCTCTAACAAAGCGTGGCATATTGGTTTGAATCATAACATCTTTTTGTGAAATAATACTTGATTCAAAATAGCCAGTTTCAGCTTTTTTGTTGTGAGCATATAAGCGTAATTTCCACTGTGTTAATGATTCTGGGGTTGTAAAATTAAAAGAAACTTTTCCGTTAGTATCTGTTTTTAAGTTTGGATAAAAGAAAGCAGTTTCATTAAAATTTGTTCTTGTTTTTACTTGTGCCATTTCTTTTAAAGCATTTTTAGTGGTAATTACTAGAACACCATTTGCTCCTTGACTTCCGTAGAGAGCTGTGCCTTGATGTCCTTTTAAAACTTGCACTTCTAGAATAATATCTGGTGAGATGCTTAGTAAATTGTTTGCAGAAGAAATAACTCCATCAATAACTAATAATATTTCGTTGTTGTCTGAAGAAGATTTATTACCTCTTAATATTATAGAAGTTGATGCGTCATTTGAGTTTTTTGTGTTAATCTGTAAACCTGAAATTTTTCCTTCTAATTCTTGTATTAAACTTTTCTTTGTGTTTTGATTTAAATCATATCGTTCAACTTTTTGTGTTGCATAAGCCATTTTTTTAGTTGCTCGAGGAATCCCATATGCTGTAATTACCACCTCTTTTAATTCAGATTTTAGTGTGATTGTGTAGTTTTTATTAGAACCAATTAATATTTTTTCTTTACTATCTAAAAATAAGATCTCTAAAATTTCTCCTGGTGCAGCTTCAATTTCAAATTCACCATCAAAGTTTGTGGTAGTAGTTCTATTGGTTCCTTTTACTTTGACAATTGCCCCAACAACAAGTCCAATTTCATCTGATACAATGCCAGTTATGTTTTTTGCGTTTTTAGGAGCTTTGATTTTAGACTCGATACTGTATAAATATTCTTCATTTACATAAGTATTTTTCGGATTTTTAAAATCAAATCCAAACCAATTTAAATTGGTCTTTTTATAATAATATGCAGAATATAGTTTAACAGCATCATTTAAGTTATAAAAATATTTTTCAGTTAAACTATGAGAATTGAGATTAGGATAATCCGGTGTATTAGTATGATTATAGAAATAAATATTTTCCCAATATTTTTCCATAAATTGATCCAATGAGCTATCATACATGCTTGCCAGAATTTCAGACTGAAGTTTTTGATCTAGTATTTTGAATGACCAAGTTTCTTCGCTTCCAGGTTCAATTTTATTCCGTATACTCTCAACTTCTATTTTTAAAGAAGTTTCTGTATCGTTTTTTTGAATAGAATATGTTTTACAATAACTAATGTTTTCCCAAATTGTTGAGAAATGAAAATTTAAATTGTTTTTGTAATCTGATTTTTTTAAAAACTTAAATGTTCCTTTTCCATTTTCTAATTGAATAACTTGTTCGTTTTCAACAGTGTCTTTATCTTCATAAAAGCGCGATGATATCCATAAATCAGGAATTACGGATTGAATTTCTATTTCAATTTGATTTGTGTTTGGTTTGGAAATATCTTTATAGGTGAAAAGTTCATTTTTAGAAAAAGTTGGTTTTTTTGAAACCACCGTAAAGTGTTTGCGTTCAGTAATCAGATTGTTTTTAAAATCATAAGCTTCTATAACGATAGAATAATTTCCAATGGTAGCATTTTTTAAAAAAGCTAATGAAATTTCTTTTCCATTTTTTGTATCAAATGGAATAGTATTGATTAATGTTTCTTTGTTTTCATTATCAGATTGATCATAAGGTTCATTAGGGAAAAGTACTTCAAATTCGCTTCGAGATATTGTTTGAATTTCAGGAATTTGTAAAAGTCTTTGTTTTAAAAATTTTTTGCTTTGGTTTTCATATACTTTTATTTCGCCCTTAGTATCAATTGGATAGTTATTTAGTGTAGTACTGTTTATGGTTAACTTATTTGTATCTTCTATGAATAAATTGTTGTTTAATAAAACATTTAAAGCTAGCATTTCTTTGCCAACTTTTAATACTTGTGACGCACTTCTTGTTTCTCCATTACTGTCAATAACATTTACATTTATTGTATAGTCTAATGAATTGATACTGTCGTTTTTTATGTTTTCAAAAGTTGCAGGAAACTCAATTGTAAAATTCCCATTTTCATCTGTAGATGTTTCAGTATTTATAAAGTTTGTTTCTTGAGGAAAATATTGTCCATAAACAGAAATGCTTCTTGAAATACTATAAGCAACTTCAGCATTAGTTAAGTTGTTTCCTGCTAAGGCTTTTGCATTTCCTTTAATTTTAATACTATCACCAATAGTGTAATTTTCTTTTATTGTGTCAAATTTCACTTCAAATGTTGGGCGTTTATATTCTTCGACTTGAAATGAAAATTCATCATATTGATCAAAATCTACATTATCCCAAAACTCATGTTCGTCTTCTTTTTCGTTATAATATTTTGTGTCAACCGCATAATTTTCGGCTTCTTCAACTTCAAAATTAAATTCTCCTGTCAACACGTTTTTAGGGATATCAAATTCGCCTGAAAAAGAACCAAATTCGTTGGTTTGTATATCAAATTCTTTTAAAATAGTATTATTAACATCTGAAATAGAAACATGAACACTCACATAAGGAACCACGCTTTTTATATTATCTATGTTTTGTATTAATATGCCTTTATAGTACAATTTTTGCCCTGGGCGATAAATTGCTCTATCAAAATAGATCATCGCTTTTGCCTCAAAATGTTCATATTTATCATATTTAACTTGACTATTATTGTCGTAAATGAAATTTCTGTTGTATGTTTTTTTAAGGGTATCGTTGTCCTTGAAAATTAAAATACTTTGGTCATATTTTCTTTCATTATCATACTTTTTTAACTTGAAATATGCTTTCCCTTGTTCGTTTGTAGTTATTGTTTCTTCTTCATTTCTAAAAAACACTTTTTCAATTGGTTTCCCTGTTTTTCTATCCAAAATAGAAAAAGAATCTTCTGTAAATAGATTATCTTCTACAACGAAAAAATTAGTCACTTCAATTCTATCATAGGTAAAAAAAGTTTTTGAATTAAACGAATCTGTTGTAGTTTCTATAACAACTAAATAATTTCCAACATCCATTTTTTCTAGTAAAATTTCTGTTGAATATTGAAAATAGTCACCTCTTGAAGGAAGTTTTCTTGTGTAACTTTTTATTGGAATATTTTTGTTTTTAAAATCTAAAACTAATGAGTCTGTGTTAAAAAGTTTATTATTTCTATAATAATTATTGTTGTTAAACCAATCATTATTTTTTACAGGTAAAAGATAATAGCTAATTTTAATAGAATCTATGTTTTTAAAATTAACTAATGCCCTGCAATTTTGATTTGGGTATATGGTTTTTTCAAACTCAATGCTTAACCATTTACTTTCTATGTCATGTTTTATTTTTTCTGCGTCCGCTAATGCATTAATATTTACTTTTGATTGAAAAATGGTATCAATTAATACAAGTGCTTTATAGTGCATATTTATTTTAGATTCTTTAGATGCTTGTGAAGTATAAAATTTAGCTCTATCAACTCTTAATTGTTGCTTTAGTAATTCGTCAGATGTGTTTTTTTCTAAATGGAAAATGTGATTTTGAAAAACAAAATCATTTTGAAAAATAGAATGAGCAAATTTTAATCGTTCGTAATAAGCGATGTCTATTTTTTTATTATTTGTTGATAGATAATATTGTTCGTTTTTTTGTAAAATCTGCAATAGTTTTTTGAGATTTTCATCTTCTAAATGAGTTGTTTTATAGTTGATAAAATTTTTCGAATCAACATAAATGTTCTCAAATAAATCATTGTTTTTTTTATTTGATTTAATATCCCAAGTGTTTATTTTTATTTTGTAATGCAAAACGGTTTTTTCAGCTAAAAAATCATATAAGCTGTAATTTTTTTGATCAATATTTGGAGCAATTTCAAAAACTTCTTTGAAGGAGTCAATAGTTATTATACGTAATTTTTTTTCATTTTCAATACAATTTGAAAATGCACTTTCAATTTCTTTTTCAAAATTAACGCTGGTCCATGTTAAGAAATCATCGTTTTTTTGGTCAGCTAGTATTGTTCTTTGCTTTATTTGATATGAGAAAGTATTATAGTAATCTTGCAAAATATTTCCATAGATATAATATAATAATGCCCTTGAAGCTGGATTGGCTTCATTTATTTCTTTTCTTAAGTTTTGAATAATAGTTGTTTGCGCTTTTTCGTCAAATACTTGCTCAAATTTGGACAAGTAAAAAAAACATTTTACAATTTGAACTTCATTTTTTTTTCGTTTTGCAATTTTGTATATTTCTTCCACTTTTTTTTGAGCGGATTCAATTTTTCCATTCAATTCATCTTTATAAACTTTTTTCCATTGATTATCATTTTGACAATATAAATTTGCAGAAAGCACCAAAAAAAATAAAAATAATAAGTTACGCATAATCGTCTGTTTCTATATATAGAGAGTAAAAAATTTAAAAAGGTTGGGAAACGTATAAAATTTAATTATTTACAAGTAAAGTTAACTAAAATCAATTTACTATTTTTGAGCAATGAAAAATATGCAACTGTTTTTTTTATTTTTTTCACTAATTGCTTTTTCTCAATCTAATTTTGAGAAAGGAGAGAAGTTATTTGTGCAAAAAAAATACAATGAAGCAAAGCAATTATTTCAAGATTATTTAAAATCGCACCCAAATCACTCCAAAACTATAGAATATCTTGGCGACATTGCTGGATATCAGAAAAAATGGGATGAAGCTATTGATAATTATAAAAAGCTTAAAACAAGTTTTCCTAAGATTGCTAATTATTGGTATAAATATGGTGGTGCACTCGGAATGAAAGCCAAAGAATCAAATAAATTCAAGGCTTTAGGAATGATTGATGAAGTAGAAGAATCATTTCTAACCGCTGCAAAATTAGATAGTAAACATATTGAAACACGTTGGGCTCTTGTTATGTTATATGTTGAACTGCCTGCTATTATTGGTGGAAGTGAGAAAAAATCTCAAAAATATGCCGATGAGTTAATGATACTTTCAAAAGTAGATGGATATTTAGCAAAAGGATATATCGATATATATTTTAAGCGCTATACAAAAGCAGAAATAAACTATAAAAAAGCACACGAAATTGGTAATTCAAAAACCACTTTCGAAAAATTATATGACTTATATTTGAACAAGTTGAAAGACAAAGCAAAAGCAAATAAGTTAAAACTAGAATTTGAAAACAAATAGTGTAATTGTTGAAATGTAAAATCGATTAATCGATTTTACAAATTAATAGTTTAACAATTCAACATAATAAATGAGAACACATTTCATAGCAATCGGCGGAGCTGCGATGCACAATTTAGCATTAGCATTACACAATAAAGGGTATCACGTAACTGGAAGCGATGACGCAATTTTCGAACCATCAAAATCGCGTTTGGAGAAAAAGGGTTTGTTGCCAGCCGAAGAAGGTTGGTTTCCTGAAATAATCACAACAGATATCGAAGCGATTATTTTAGGAATGCACGCTAAAGCCGACAATCCAGAATTATTAAAAGCACAAGAACTAGGTTTGAAAATTTATTCGTACCCCGAATTTTTATACGAACAATCGAAAAATAAAACCCGAGTAGTTATTGGTGGTTCGCACGGAAAAACTACAATTACTTCGATGATTTTACACGTAATGCATTATCACAATATCGAAGTAGATTATATGGTAGGAGCACAGTTGGAAGGTTTCGATACGATGGTGCATTTAACCGAAAACAACGATTTTATCGTATTAGAAGGCGATGAATATTTAACTTCTCCAATCGATTTGCGACCAAAATTCCACTTGTACCAACCGAATATTGCTTTGTTATCAGGAATTGCTTGGGATCATATCAATGTGTTTCCAACGTTTGATAATTATGTAGAACAATTCAGAATTTTCGCTAACCAAATCACACGTGGCGGAATTTTAGTCTATAACGAAGAAGACGAAGCAGTAAAATCAGTTGCAGAAGGAACGGAAAATCAAATACGTAAAATTGCTTATCAAACGCCAAGTTACACAGTAGAAAACGGAACCACTTTGTTAGACACACCAGAAGGTTCAATGCCAATTGAAGTTTTTGGCGCACACAATCTAAGCAACTTAGCGGGTGCCAAGTGGATTTGCCAATGCATGGGCGTAGACGAAGCCGAATTTTACGAAGCTATTGCCAGTTTCAAAGGAGCATCCAAACGATTAGAAAAAATTGCCGAAAGTGTTAATAAAGTTGCTTACAAAGATTTTGCGCATTCCCCAAGTAAAGTTTCTGCCACTACAAAAGCCGTAAAAGCTCAATATCCCGATAGAAAATTAATCGCTTGTTTAGAATTGCATACGTACAGCAGTTTAAATGCCGAATTCTTAAAAGAATACCAAGGCGCTTTAGACGCAGCGGATGTTGCCGTTGTTTTCTATTCACCAGATGCAGTAAAAATCAAACGTTTGGAAGAAGTAACTTACGACCAAATTGCACAATCGTTCCAAAGAGAAGATTTGATTATTTACACCAATCCAACCGAATTCAAAGACTTTTTATTCAACCAAAATTTAGAAAATTCTGCTTTACTATTAATGAGTTCAGGAAATTATGGTGGATTGAATTTTGATGAGGTGAAAGGGTTGATAAATTAATTTGAGAATTTGAAGATTTGAAAATGTTATTGAATTTTCAAATCTTCAAATTAAATACTCTACAAATCATTTTTCATACCTAAAATGCCCCACAATTTTCCAACTTAACAAACAATCTTCTAAAACTTGTCCACTTCCTACGTTGTGCACAATCATTGGGTTACCATTGTTTGATTTTATGTGCGTTACAATACCAATATGAGGAATAGCATCACCAGCTAAAAGCCAGGTAACTATATCGCCCGTTTTGTAATCGCTTGCATTTTTTGTAATGGTTAAAGTTTTTCCTTTTCGAGCAAAGAAAACTTCTAAATTAGGCACTCTTCTGTGGTCAATATTTTTATCCGTAGTTTTTAAACCCCAAGTTTTAGGGTATTTTGAAAAATTTGTTTTCATGTCTTCGTGAACTTCTTTTTGCAAATCAATTCCTAATTTTCGATAAGCACGAATCACTACATCGGAGCAAACACCCGTTTTGGGAGGAACATTACCATTTGGATATTTTATCCCAACATAAGCCGGCGTGTAAACCACTTCAGGATCAATAATCGAAATTGCTGCATTAGATAGTTTTTCATAAAAATCAGTTGGGTTTTCTATAAGTTGAGTTGTTGGTTTTGATTCGGATATGTTTTCAGTACTAGTTTCAGGTTTTTTACATCCAAAAGAAAAACATATTAAAAGAAGAGGAAGAATTAGCTTCATGTTTTATTAATTGTTGTTGATTTAAACGCAATTTTTAAGCCATTTATTTTGAGGTGTTTAAAAAATTAATTTACTTTGTTTTTATAAACGCCAAAATAAATTTTTATGTACACGCCAATCAATCAATGGGCTGAAGACGATCGCCCACGTGAAAAATTTCTTCTTAAAGGTAAATCTACCTTATCTGATTCCGAATTACTTGCTATTTTAATTGGTTCCGGTTCTCGAAATGAGAGCGCCGTGCAATTGTGTCAACGCATTTTAGCTTCCTCAGAAAACAATCTGAATGCTTTAGGAAAAATGTCGGTATCTCAACTCATGCAATTTAAAGGAATTGGAGAAGCCAAAGCTATTTCCATCTCCGCAGCATTAGAATTAGGAAGAAGACGAAGAGCAGAAGATGCCATCGAACTCAAAAAAATCACTTCCAGTAAAGCGGTTTTCGATATAATGCAACCCATCATCGGGGAATTGCCTCACGAAGAATTTTGGGTTTTATATCTCAACAATTCCAATAAAGTCATCTACAAAGCTCAACTTTCAAAAGGAGGAATTACAGGAACCGTTGTAGATATTCGTTTAATATTCAAAATGGCTTTCGAGCAAAATGCTACAGCTTTAATACTATCTCACAATCATCCATCAGGAAAATTAATAGCAAGTGAAGCTGATTTAAAAATCACCAAAAGAATCAAAGAAGCAGGGCAAACACTAGAAATACAAGTACTAGACCATGTTATCATCACAGAGAGCGGATATTTGAGCTTTCAAGACGATAGTATTTTTTAAGTATAGAATTATGGAAATTTTAAGATTTCTTAATTTTTTATCTAATCGATAAGCTGTATTTTTATCAAAAATTAATATATCATGAAGAATATAAAACTTTTAGTTGCAACACTTTTAGTAACCTTAACGGCATCTGCCCAGTTTACACAAAAAGCATTGCCATATGCTTACAATGCTCTAGAGCCATTTGTAGATGCGCAAACAATGGAAATTCATTACAGTAAGCATCATGCGGCTTATGTAAAAAATCTTAATACAGCTTTATTGGGAACTGCAGATGAAAAATTAAGTTTGAACGAGATCTTCGCTAAAGTTTCTACCATGTCACCAGCAATTAGAAATAATGCAGGCGGACATTATAACCACGAGTTGTTTTGGTCTGTTTTGACACCTGAGAAAAATACTAAAATGTCGGTTGAATTAGAAAAAGCAATTAATGATACTTTTGGTAGTTTAGATATTTTAAAAGAAAAATTAAATGCTGCTGGAGCAAGTCGTTTCGGTTCAGGCTGGGCTTGGTTACTTGTGACTAAAGAAGGAAAATTAGTTGTAAGTTCAACTCCAAATCAAGACAATCCATTAATGGATGTTGCTGAGGTTAAAGGAACACCAATCTTTGGAATAGATGTTTGGGAGCATGCTTATTATTTAAAATATCAAAACAAAAGAGCTGATTATTTATCCGCTTTATGGAATGTGGTTAATTGGACTGAAGTAAGTAACAGATATAAAGCGGCTATGCCAAAACCAGATAAATTTGCAGCTTGGCCAGAAATTAAAGCATTTCACAAAGTAATGTCGCAAACATTTCATCCAAGTGAAGAAGGAAATTTGCAACCTATCAAAGAAAGAAGTACGGAATTAGCTGAAAAAGCTATGGCTTTAAAAACAGCAAAAATTCCTGCAGAATTCAACAAAAAAGAAATTCTTACTTCGGTAAATAAATTAGTTAAAGATAGTAAAGCTTTGGATAAATTAGTGAAATCAAAAGCTTCTGATGATAAAATAACAAAAGCTTTAAATGGCTTACATGATGTGTTTCATACTATTGTAGGATTGTGTTCACATGATGAGGAATAGTTTTGTAATTAAATTAAAAAACCTTGTGCTTGTTATTATGCGCAAGGTTTTTTATTAAAGATAATTTAAGAAATTTTTCTAACGAATTTAGTATCTTGCGACACTAAATTAATGCTGATACAATAATGATAAGCACTAAAAACATACGATTTGCATACAGTAAAGAACAAGAATTTATTTTTCCAGATTTGTATTGCGAAGCCGGAAGTACTTTGTTGATAACAGGTGATTCAGGAAAGGGAAAAACTACTTATTTGCATATTTTAGCGGGGTTGCTGAAACCAACTAAAGGAGAAATTGTAATTGATAAAACGGATATTCTAACACTTACAGAAAAATCAACAGATAGGTTTAGAGGGAAACACATTGGAGTAGTTTTTCAAAAATCACATTTTATAGATGCTTTGACAGTGTTAGAAAATTTAGAAATGGCAAGTTGGTTAGCAACCGGAAAAAAACATTCCAAACGTGCTAAAAGATTATTGGAACAATTAGGAATTGAAAATCAAGCTTTTAAATTGCCTTCGCAGTTAAGTATTGGACAACAACAACGTGTTTCAATTGCTCGAGCACTAATTAATGAGCCAAAAGTACTGTTAGCAGACGAGCCAACATCAAGTTTAGATGATAAAAATGCTGAAAAAGTGATTGAATTACTAACTTCTTTATCAAAAGAATACAAGGCAGCATTATTAATTGTAACCCACGATAGCCGAATTAAAGAAAAGTTTATCAATAAAATTACTTTGGTATGATTACAAAATTAGCATGGAGAAATATATGGTTTAAACCATTAAATACTATTTTGAGTGTTATTTTGTTAACCTCAAGTGTGGCAATTATTACTACTTTGATTTTAGTAGAAAAGCAATTTGAAGAAAAATTTACTAGTAATATTGAAGATGTAGATTTGGTTTTGGGTGCTCAAGGAAGTCCGCTGCAATTGATTTTGTCTTCCGTGTATCAGGTGGATTCACCTACGGGAAATATTAATTATGATTCTGCTAAAGTATGGATGAATAATCCGTATGTTGAAAAAGCAATTCCCTTAGCATTTGGTGATAATTATCGAGGTTATAAAATTTTAGGAACAACACAAGATTATTTAGCAAAATATAAAGCAAAATTAGCAGAAGGAAAACTATTTGAAAAGAATTTTGAAGTGGTTGTTGGTAGCGAAATCGCTCAAAAATTAAATTTAAAGATTGAAGATGAGTTTTATGGTTCTCATGGCGATGCAGAAGAGGGAGAAGTACATGAAAATTATGCGTATAAAGTTGTTGGAATTGCTTCGCAAACTGGAAAAGTTGTAGATAATTTAATTTTATGTACAATTCCAACTGTTTGGCAAATGCATCATGGTCATGAAGAAATTCCAGCTCACGGAGAAGAAGGTCATATACATGAGGAAGGCGATGAGCACCAAAAAGCCGATTTGACGTTAGACGAGCCAAATATGGAAATCACCGCAGTTTTGTTAAAAATTAGAAATCAAATGGCAAAGTTAACATGGCAACGTGTAGTTCCTCAAAACACTAAGATGCAGGCTGTTTCTCCCGCATTTGAAGTTAATAGATTGTTTGGTTTGTTTGGAATCGGAGTAACTGCTTTACAATATTTAGCGTATGGAATTATGCTTATCTCAGGGATTTCAATTTTTATAGCCTTGTTTAATACTTTAAAAGAACGAAAAGCTGAATTTGCTTTAATGCGTGTTAATGGAGCAAGAAGATTTCAATTGTTAAAAGTAGTTATGATTGAAAGTTTGTTGCTTTGTGTTGTAGGGTTTATTTTTGGTACGATTTTGGGAAGAGTTGCATTAAGTTTGTTATCTAATTCATCCGAAGAAGATTTTAAGATGAGTTTTAATCCATATGAGTTTCTTTGGCAAAAAGAAGGAACTTTATTTTTATTAACACTATTTGTTGGTTTTATTGCAGCGTTAATTCCAGCAGTAAAAGCTTATAATTTAAATATATCAAAAACATTAGCCAATGCGTAATTTTATCAAAATAGCTTTAGCTCTATTAGTATTTATTTCATTAATGAGTTTTGAGAAAAGTTCCAAAACAGAGAAGCAAACTTTTGTTAAAACAACAGTTGCAAACGATACTTTGACCTGGAAACTACTAGGAGATATTAAATATGTTCGTAAAAAACACGCAACATATGGAGAGGTTGAATTTCCGCAAGTGAATTTAAAATTAAAAGGTTATCACAATAAAACGGTTTATTTAACTGGTTTTATTGTGCCCATCGATAGCAAAAATTATGCTTTGAGTAAAAATGTATTTGCTTCTTGTTTTTTCTGTGGAAAATCGGGACCAGAAACTATTGCGGGTTTGAAATTTAAAGGTACATTGCCAAAATTAAAAACCGATACTTATTTAACAATTAAAGGAACTTTTAAAGTTAATGAAACTGATGTAGATAATTGGATTTACAACATTGAAAATGCTGAAATAGTTTCTAAAAAATAAGAAGACTTGCAAAATTTTAAGCACAAGAAACACCTTTTTTTTGATTTAGATCATACGCTTTGGGATTTTGATAAAAATTCAGCCTTTGCTTTCGAGACTATTTTTAAAGAGCAAGGATTTGAAATTTCTTTACCAGATTTTTTAAATATTTATATTCCGAGAAACCAGCATTATTGGAAATTGTATCAAGTGAATAAAATTTCACACGAAGATTTACGTTATTATCGGTTGAAAGATGTTTTTGATGCTTTGCAATTTGAAGTCTCAGATGAAACCATTCATCAACTTTCGGAAGATTATATTAAATATTTACCCGAATATAATCATCTGTTTGATGGCGCTATTGAATTATTAGACTACTTAAAGCCTAATTATAAATTACATATCATAACGAATGGTTTTGCGTCGGTTCAGACTAAAAAACTCAAGAATTCTAATATTAATCATTATTTTGATACCATAACCAATTCGGAAATGGCTGGTGTTAAAAAACCACATCGAAACATATTTGATTTTGCCTTATCTTTGGCAAAAGCCTCAAAAGATGAAAGTTTAATGATAGGTGATAGTTATGAAGCCGACATTGTAGGAGCACAAGATGCCGGAATCGAAGCTGTGTTTTTCAATGAGCATAATAGTAATATTGAAAGTTCCGTCATACAAATAAAACATTTATTAGAATTAAAAAACATTTTATAATCATGAAAAAAATAACTCTGTTACTGCTTTTAATTGCTTTTTCTTTCTCATTTGCTCAAGAAAAATACAAGTATATAATAGTTCCTAAAAAATTTGAATTTTTCAAAAACGAAAACGAGTATAATACTAATTTCATGGCCAAATCCTTTTTTGAGAGAGAAGGTTTTAAAGTGTTATATGATACTGATAATTTCCCTCAAGAATTAGCAAATAATCGTTGTTTAGCATTATCAGCAAGAGCTGTTAAGAATAGCAATTTGCTAGTTACAAAGATTACAATTGAGCTAATTGATTGCTACAATAAAGTGGTTTATATTAGTGATCAAGGAACAAGTAGAGAAAAAGAATTTCAAAAAGCTTACAAAGATGCTTTTAGAATTGCTTTGTCATCAATGTCTGGCAAATTAAATTTTAAAGTATCAGAAATAAACAACGAAATTGTAGTTTCTACTCCCGTTGAAGTGAAATCTGCTTCAGATGTTGGGTCAGATGTTGTTGAGGAAACTACTGCTGCTGTTACACTCACCAGTAATCAACTTTTTGCGATTCCGACATCAACAGGATATAAATTAGTCAATGATAAACCAGAAACAATTTTTACTTTAAAGAAAACTACTGTTGACAGTGTTTTCATTGCTCAAAAAGATTCAAAATCCGGAATTTTATTTAAAAAAGATAACAATTGGTTTTTTGAATATTATTTGAATGATAATTTAGTTTCAGAAAAAGTTGAGGTTAAATTTTAAAACTTAATATCCATACTTATCTTTCCAACGATTCTTTAAAAATTGGCGTAATTCTTTTTCGCGCGCATTTTCACCAGGTTCAAAGAATTTAGTCTCTGAAATTTCGGTTGGTAAAAATTCTTGCTCGGCAAAGTTGTTTGGGAAATCGTGTGAGTATTTGTATTCTTCGCCATAACCCAATTCTTTCATTAATTTGGTTGGTGCATTTCGTAAATGGATTGGAACTGGTAAATCGCCAGTTTGTTTTACCATTTGTTGTGCTTTGCCAATGGCCATATAGCTAGCGTTGCTTTTTGCCGAAGTTGCCAAATAAATCGCACATTGACTCAAAATGATGCGACTTTCAGGATAACCAATAGTTGCCACCGCTTGAAAAGCATTATTTGCCATGATAAAAGCTGTAGGGTTGGCATTTCCGATATCCTCACTAGCTAAAATAAGCATTCTTCTGGCGATGAATTTTACATCTTCGCCACCTTCAATCATTCGAGCTAACCAATAAACAGCGCCATTTGGGTCACTTCCACGAATCGATTTAATAAAAGCAGAAACAATATCGTAATGTTGTTCGCCAGTTTTGTCATACAACACTGTGTTTTTTTGTACCAATTGCATTACTTTTTCATTCGTAATTTCAATCGAATCACTTTCAGTAGCATTAATAACCAATTCGAAAATATTTAATAATTTTCGTCCATCGCCACCAGAAAGTCTTAATAATGCTTCGGTTTCTTTTAATTGAATGTCTTTGTTTTGAAGCTGAACATCAGTTTTCATGGCACGGTATAGTAGTGCTTCCAAATCGTCTTTAGTAAACGCATTCAATACATATACCTGACATCTTGACAATAAAGCGGGAATGACCTCAAAACTAGGATTTTCAGTTGTTGCGCCAATCAAAGTTACCCAGCCTTTTTCTACTGCCGCTAGCAAAGAATCTTGTTGAGATTTAGAAAAGCGATGAATCTCATCTATAAATAAAATAGGATTTTTAGCTGTAAATAAGCCGCTGCTTTGCTTCGCTTTTTCAATGACTTCACGAATGTCTTTAACGCCTGAATGTATAGTACTCAGTTGGTAAAACGGACGCTTGCTTTCTTGCGCCATGATTTGTGCCAAGGTAGTTTTTCCAGTTCCTGGTGGTCCCCATAAAATCAAACTCGGAATTAATCCTTTGGCAATTTGTTGTGTTAATGAACCCTCAGGTCCAACTAAATGCAATTGGCTGATGTAATCCGATAATTGTTGTGGGCGAATGCGTTCGGCTAATGGTTGATTCATGATGTAAAATTACAATTTTATGACAAATGTGCATAGAAATATTTTTGGCTTTATCTTTGAGTTCAAATCAATATGGAAAAACATCACGATAATCCTTTTCAGTTTACAAAAGCGGTCATTTATTTGCCGTTATTTTTTGTATTGACGCTATGGTTGGTTTTTTGGTACGAATTGCATTTCCATCATAGTTTGTCGCATTTTGGTGTTTATCCAAGGGAAGTTTTCGGTTTAAAAGGAATTCTTTTTAGCCCATTTTTACATGGCGATATCGAGCATTTGGCGAATAATTCAGTTGCTTTATTGGTGTTGTTGCCTATTTTGAGATATTTCTACAAAGAACAATCGTTTGTGGTTTTGTTTTTAGGAATTCTCTTTTCAGGATTAGGAACGTGGTTGTTAGGAAGACCGAGTTATCATATTGGCGCCAGCGGATTAATTTATGCTTTGGTAAGTTTTATCTTCTTCAAAGGTATTTTTACCAAATATTACCGATTAGTAGCTTTATCATTCACCATCGTAATTTTGTATGGTGGAAGCGTTTGGTATATGTTCCCAAATGTGAAAGAAGGTGTTTCGTGGGAAGGACATTTAGCAGGATTTCTCGTTGGATTGGCTTTAGCATTGGTTTTGAAAACGCCACAATTTGGAAAAACAATTTTCTATGAATGGCAAAAACCCGATTTCAATCCAGAACTCGATCCCTTTATGAAAAACTTCGACGAAAAAGGAAATTTCAATCCACCACCAAAACCAGAAGAAGTGATTCGGGAATATTTTAATTCTTCTATGAAAGTGATTTATGAGTTTTTGGGTGGGAAGAAGTAGTGATTAAAATAATTAATGAATAATTAAAAAGACTGATTTTGATGATTGGCACCAATCAATAATATTTCCTGCTGAATCAAATTCAAAAGTAAATCCTCTACCATTGACATTAACCATTTCGTTAATAATTACAAAAATTCTATTTTCAACTTCTAATGATCTAGAGACTAATAAATAGTTTTCTTTATTTGTGTTTGTGTTTATTTTTTTAACTATTTTGAATTTCTTTTTATTTATGTTTTTTAGTTCAAGAAAAAGAGTGTCAAAATTGTTTTTGGGTTTTATAGTAAAGTTTTTCTCGTTTATTATTTTTTCTTTTAGACAATCAGCACTTATGTAATTTACATAATTTAAATGACCATTAATTTTTAAACGCACATCTATTTCTGATTTTGCTAAAATTTCCGAACAATAAAACTCAAATGCTATTTGCTCATAAAACGGTTCATCAGATTGTGCTAAACAAAATGACGAATAAATAGAAATGAACACTAATAAAAGAAAAGGTTTTTGCATTCGAAATGAATATAAAAATTATCTACATTCTCTGTCTCAAAGCTTCATACAAAAAAGCACCACAAGCTACCGAAACATTTAATGATTCGATTGTGCCAAACATAGGCAACTTTGCTTTTTCAGCTACAATTTTTAGTACTGAAGGATTTACTCCTCGGTCTTCGCTACCCATAATAATTGCTACGCCTTCGTTGAAGTTGATGTCATAAATGTGTTGCTCTGTTTTTTCAGTTGCCGCAACGGTTTTAATTCCGCTTCCTTGCAAATAGAAAATGGCATCTTTAATGTGATCTACTTTACAAATTGGCACATTAAAAACAGCTCCAGCAGAAGTTTTAACCGTATCTCCATTCACAGGAGCCGAACCTTGTTTTTGGATAATGATTCCGTCAACACCCGTGCATTCTGCTGTTCTGATGATGGCGCCAAAGTTACGTGCATCAGACAATTGGTCTAAAATTAGGAATAAAGGTTTTTTACCACTTTCGATAACACCTTCTACTAAAGTTTCTAATGAAACAAAAGAAATAGGAGCAATAGTTGCCACGGCACCTTGGTGATTATTTGGAGTTAATCGGTTTAGTTTTTCAACAGGAACGTATGAAAAGTTGATGTTGTTTCTTTTCATTGTTTTCATCAAATCTTGCATCAAGTCGCCTTGCGCATCTTTTTGAACGAATACTTTATCAATTTCCTTTTTAGCGTTAATTGCTTCAATTATTGCTCTAATCCCGAATATTTGGTTGTCTTTTTCCATGGTGCAAAGATAGGATTTTAGTTTGATTTTTTGATGGTTTCAAAATGTCCGAATTAAAAATTCGTTTTAAAACTAATATGCACAATCGAATTAGAAAGTTTTATAGCTTGGTCGCTTGTGCTTCCGTTGGCATAAATCAAATTGAACAAGCCATTTTTGGTAAATAATCCAAATCCAAAACCCAATCCTAACAATTTTTCATCAATATCAGATGTTTTATCTTGAAAATAGCCATAATCGGTTATGGAATGAACATATAAATTTGGCGCTACTAAATAACGATATTCGGCCATAATTCCACTAAATACATTTGCTTGTAAACTATTTTCGTTAAAACCTCTAATCGAGTTTATGCCGCCAAAGCGATACAATTCGTTAATTATATAATCATCACTTTGTAAGTAGTAGGATTGATTTTTTATGAGAATACTGTTTTTTTGATTCAATTCGGAATGATGACTAACTTCTAATTGTCCATAAAACTGATTTGATTTTGAACTCGAAATGGTTCTGTTTCCAAATCCAATTTTGGTAAAAACTTTTGTTCGTTCCGGAAAAATAAAATTGTCTTGAGAAAAAGTTATGTGTTCAAAACTTGAAGTTAAAAACGTATTGGTAAAATCGTTCAAGCTAAATGAGTTTGTATTTTGGATATCAACTGAATTTGTTTTTTGATACCCCAAATACGCTTTGGTGTTGTACGAAAAGTAGTATCCCAAATTCAAATCGGTAATCGTATTTTGAAATGTGGAATCTTGCTTGAAAATTCTCAAATTTGCTTTAATTCCAATGGGAGTTTTAAATAAATAGGGTAATTCTGTTCCTAAATTAAAAGAGGTTTGTTTGTTGCCATCGTTTTTCCAATACAAATTGAATTTTTCGCCCGAATTCAAAATGTTCTGCAATTGCAAATCTAAATATCCGTTAAAAGTCAATTTGCTTTTGTCATCGTTTGAAAATCCTATAAAGCCATCAAATTTATTCGGTTTCGATTTTTCTAAATACACAAAAATTTTCGTGGAATCGGTTGTGAATAAAATCTCAGGATATTTCAACTGGCTTACAAACTGTAGTTTGTCAAACTCATCGTTTATCTGTTTTAAATTATCTTGATTAAAAGTCGCTTTTTTGGCTTTTTTCGTAATTGCTTTTTTAATTCCTGTTGGAAATTTATCGTAGCCTATAATAACGATATCGGTAATATTTCTTTTTGAATTGAGTTTTATTTGTAATTCAGAAAAAACATTGTTGTCAACTTTTCGCTGATTAATCAACTGCAAATTCGCTAAAGAATATCCTTTCTTTTCTAATAAAGTAATTTTTTCTTTCATGAAACTTTCAACTTTATTTATGGCGATTACTAAAGTGTCATTTTCTAATTGCAATAGGGATTTTTCTTCGGCAGAAAGTTTGTCTATATATATGGTGTTGCTTTTTACTGAATTTCCCAAATTGTATTTAAAAACAAAACTACTATCGTTTACTTTTTTTTGTTCCAACAGTAACCAATCAAAAAAACCTTGATTTGTTAATTTGCTTTCAAAACGTTTTTGTTCTTCTAAAAGTAATGCTACTGTTGAATGTTTGGATTCATATTGTAAGCTATCAATGGTGCTTTTTTCGATTTCGGAAGTTCCCTCTATCTTTAAATAAAAATTTTGTCCCAATGAAAATTGGAAGCAGAAACACACGATAAAAAGAAAAATAGATTTCATTGCTGTAAAGAAACGAAAAAAAGCAAAATAAATTTTATTTGTTGTAAGAGTGTTGCGGCTCTATTTTTGTAACTAAATATAAATCAAATTACTATGAAAATGCAACTGTATTGAAAATTAATAAATTATGATTTGGAAAGTAAAAAATAATTCTTACATTTGCAACCCCGTAAAAAGCGGGAATTTTAAACAGTAAAAATTTTTAGTATTTAATTATGCCAACAATTCAACAATTAGTAAGAACAGGGAGAACCCAAATAACTAAGAAGAGTAAATCGGCTGCTTTAGATTCTTGTCCTCAAAGAAGAGGTGTGTGTACTCGTGTTTACACAACAACTCCTAAAAAACCAAACTCAGCAATGAGAAAGGTAGCTAGGGTTCGTTTAACAAACGGTAACGAGGTGAATGCATACATTCCTGGAGAAGGTCACAATCTACAAGAGCACTCGATAGTATTAGTTAGAGGTGGAAGAGTAAAAGATTTACCAGGTGTACGTTACCACATCGTACGTGGAGCATTAGATACAGCGGGTGTTGCAGGAAGAACACAACGTAGATCTAAGTATGGAGCAAAACGTCCAAAACCAGGACAAGCACCTGCACCAACTGGAAAGAAAAAGTAATTTAAAATCTTTTAAAGAAAAGACATGAGAAAAAGAGCGGCCAAAAAAAGACCACTTTTACCAGATCCAAAATTTAACGATCAGTTAGTAACACGTTTTGTAAACAACTTAATGTGGGATGGTAAAAAATCAACAGCTTTTAAAGTTTTCTATGATGCATTAGAAATCGTTGAAACTAAAAAGCAAGATGCAGAAAAATCTGCTTTAGAGATTTGGAAAGATGCATTAAC
Organism: Flavobacterium sp.; assembly: GCF_035299005.1. Lineage (GTDB taxonomy): Bacteria > Bacteroidota > Bacteroidia > Flavobacteriales > Flavobacteriaceae > Flavobacterium. Next base: position 405,249 of record NZ_DATGXL010000012.1, on the reverse strand, counting down.
AAATGTTATGCCTCACGTAGAAGTTCGTTCACGTAGAGTGGGTGGAGCTACATTCCAAATTCCAATGCAAATTCGTCCAGATAGAAAGATTTCTTATGCTATCAAATGGATGATTCTTTATGCAAGAAGAAGAAATGAAAAATCAATGGCAGGAAAATTAGCTTCTGAAATTTTAGCTGCGGCTAAAGAAGAAGGTGCTGCTGTTAAGAAAAGAATGGATACTCACAAAATGGCAGATGCGAATAAAGCATTCTCTCATTTTAGATTTTAATTCGTATAGAAATGGCTAGAGATTTAAAATTTACAAGAAACATTGGTATTGCTGCTCACATTGATGCGGGTAAAACTACCACTACAGAGCGTATTTTATTCTATACAGGAAAATCACACAAAATTGGTGAAGTACATGATGGTGCTGCAACAATGGACTGGATGGCACAAGAGCAAGAAAGAGGTATTACAATTACTTCAGCTGCAACAACTTGTGAGTGGAATTTTCCAACAGAACAAGGTAAAATTTTACCAGAATCAAAACCTTACCACTTTAATATTATTGATACTCCGGGACACGTTGACTTTACAGTTGAGGTAAACCGTTCGTTACGTGTATTAGATGGTTTGGTGTTTTTGTTTAGTGCGGTTGATGGTGTTGAACCACAATCTGAAACTAACTGGAGATTAGCAGATCAATATAGAGTTCCACGTATGGGATTCGTAAATAAAATGGACCGTCAAGGTTCTAACTTCTTAAACGTTTGTCAACAAGTGAAAGACATGTTGAAATCAAACGCTGTTGCTATTACTTTACCTATTGGTGAAGAAAATGACTTCAAAGGAGTAGTTGATTTAGTAAAAAACCAAGCTATTATTTGGCATGACGAAACTCAAGGGGCAACTTTTGATATCGTGCCTATTCCAGCGGATATGGTTGACGAAGTAAAACAATATCGTTCAATTTTGATTGAAGAGATTGCTACTTACGACGAAAACTTATTGGAAAAATACATGGAAGATGAGAATTCTATAACTGAGGAAGAAATCAATACAGCTTTAAGAGCTGCTACAATTGATATGGCTATCATTCCTATGATTGCTGGTTCTTCATTCAAAAATAAAGGAGTTCAATTCATGTTAGATGCAGTATGTAAATATTTGCCATCTCCAATGGATAAAGAAGGTATCGAAGGAATTCATCCTGATGATAAAGATTTGTTAGAAGAAGATCAAAAGAAAATTTTACGTCGCCCTGATCCAAAAGAGCCTTTTGCAGCTTTAGCATTTAAAATTGCTACTGATCCTTATGTTGGTCGTTTAGCTTTCTTCCGTGCTTATTCAGGTCGTTTAGATGCAGGTTCTTATATCTTGAACACTCGTTCAGGAAATAAAGAGCGTATCTCTCGTATTTACCAAATGCACGCTAACAAACAAAATCCAATTGAATATATTGAGGCTGGAGATATTGGAGCTGCTGTAGGATTTAAAGATATCAAGACTGGAGATACAATGTGTGATGAAAAACACCCAATTATTCTTGAGTCAATGAAATTCCCTGATCCAGTAATTGGTATCGCAATTGAGCCTAAAACAAAAGCTGACGTAGATAAAATGGGTATGGCTTTAGCTAAATTAGCTGAAGAAGATCCAACGTTTACGGTTAGAACTGATGAGGCTTCAGGTCAAACGATTATCTCAGGTATGGGTGAGTTGCACTTAGACATCCTTGTTGATCGTATGAAACGTGAATTTAAAGTTGAGGTAAACCAAGGTGAGCCACAAGTAGAATATAAAGAAGCGTTCACAAAATCTGCACAACACAGAGAAGTTTATAAAAAACAATCTGGAGGTCGTGGTAAATTTGGTGATATCGTATTCCGTTTAGAACCTGCTGATTTAGTAGACGGTAAAGCTCCTATGGGATTACAGTTTGTTAATGAAGTTAAAGGTGGTAACGTGCCAAAAGAATATATTCCAGCTGTTGAAAAAGGTTTCAGAGAAGCTATGAAAGCAGGTCCTTTAGCAGGATATGCAGTGGATAGTTTAAAAGTAACTTTGTTAGACGGATCTTTCCACCCTGTGGATTCTGATGCTCTTTCTTTTGAATTAGCTGCAAAAATGGGATATAAAGAGGTTGGACGTGCTGCTGGAGCGGTTATTCTTGAGCCAATCATGAAAATTGAAGTTATTACTCCAGAAGAAAATATGGGTGATATCGTTGGTGACTTGAATCGTCGTAGAGGTCAAGTTAATGATATGGGTGATAGAAATGGTGCTAAAACTATCAAAGCAGATGTGCCTTTATCTGAAATGTTTGGTTATGTTACAACATTAAGAACATTGTCGTCGGGTAGAGCTACATCAACAATGGAGTTTTCACATTATGCAGAAACACCTTCTAATATTTCAGAAGCTGTAATCAAAAAAGCAAAAGGTAACGCTTAATTTTTAAGAAAATGAGTCAAAAAATCAGAATAAAATTAAAATCTTACGATCATAATTTAGTAGATAAGTCTGCTGAGAAGATTGTAAAAACTGTAAAAAGTACAGGTGCTGTGGTAACTGGTCCAATTCCATTACCAACTCACAAAAAGATTTTTACTGTATTACGTTCTCCACACGTTAATAAAAAATCAAGAGAGCAATTCGAATTAAGTTCATACAAGAGATTGTTAGATATCTACAGTTCTTCTTCTAAAACTATCGATGCTTTAATGAAATTAGAATTACCAAGCGGAGTTGAAGTAGAGATCAAAGTTTAGTGATTTAGATTGCAAAATTGCAAAAAATAGCAAAAAAACCGTCAATGTTTTTAAACATTACGGTTTTTTTCTTATCAAAATTAGTTGGTAAAATCGTCTTTAAAGAAGGAAATTTTACTTAACTATTTATTTTTGCGATAATTAAAAAATAATTTATATATTTGCACCCTCAAAATGAGTAGTGTGCAAATACTATTTATTGTATAAATAAGAGTTTAATTAATAATTAGTTTAATATGTCTGGGTTAATCGGAAGAAAAATTGGCATGACTAGCATCTTTGATGAGAACGGGAAAAATATTCCTTGTACAGTAATCGAGTGTGGTCCATGCGTTGTTACCCAAGTCAGAACCAATGAAGTAGATGGATATTCTGCTATTCAGTTAGGTTTCGATGACAAAGCTGAAAAACGTTCTATTAAAGCTGAGTTAGGTCACTTTAAGAAAGCGGGAACAGCTGCGAAGAAGAAAGTCGTTGAATTCAAAGGTTTTGATCAGGAGTACAAATTAGGCGATGTAATCGCTGTTGACTTATTCGCTGAAGGTGAATTTGTTGATGTTGTTGGAGTTTCTAAAGGAAAAGGATTCCAAGGGGTTGTTAAACGTCATGGATTTGGCGGTGTTGGACAAGCAACACACGGTCAGCATAATCGTTTAAGAGCGCCTGGATCTGTAGGAGCGTCATCTTATCCATCTAGAGTATTCAAAGGAATGCGTATGGCTGGGAGAACTGGAGGAGATAATGTAACAGTACAAAACCTTAGAGTTTTAAAAGTTGTTGGTGAGAAAAATCTTTTAGTGATAAAAGGTTGTGTGCCAGGGCATAAAAACTCTTATGTAATCATTCAGAAGTAATGGAAGTAAAAGTTTTAGATATCAACGGAAAAGAAACTGGAAGAAAAGTTCAACTTTCTGATTCAGTTTTTGCAATTGAGCCTAATAAGCATGCGGTTTATCTTGATGTTAAGCAATATTTAGCAAATCAAAGACAAGGAAACCATAAAGCTAAAGAAAGAGCAGAAGTTGCTGGAAGTACTCGTAAAATCAAAAAACAAAAAGGAACAGGAACTGCTCGTGCAGGATCTGCAAAAAACCCTTTGTTTAAAGGTGGAGGTACTGTTTTTGGACCAAGACCAAGAAGCTACTCGTTTAAATTGAACAAAAACTTAAAAAGATTAGCTCGTAAATCAGCTTTGTCTTTAAAAGTAAACGAATCAAATTTAGTAGTAGTTGAAGACTTTACATTTGAAACACCAAGCACTAAAAATTTCATTAACGTATTGAAATCTTTAGGGTTAGAGAATAAAAAATCTTTATTTGTGTTGGGTGATACAAATAAAAATGTATATTTGTCGTCACGCAATTTAAAAGCGTCTAGTGTTGTAACTACTTCAGAATTAAGTACTTATGCGATTTTAAACGCAAAAAGTTTAGTTCTTTTAGAAGGTGCAGTAGACGGAATTGAAGCTAATTTAAGTAAATAATAAGATTATGAGTATCATAATTAAGCCTATTATAACTGAGAAAATAACTAAAGATGGTGAAATTTTTAACCGTTTTGGTTTTGTAGTTGCAAAATCTGCTAATAAAATTCAAATCAAAAATGCTGTTGAAGCAGCTTTTGGAGTGAATGTTGTCGCAGTTAATACAATGAACTATAGAGCTGATAGAAGTGTTAAATATACCAAAAGTGGTTTAATCAGTGGGAAAACAAATGCTTACAAAAAAGCAGTTGTTCAAGTTCAAGAGGGAGAAACAATAGATTTTTATACTAATATCTAATAGAAAATGTCAGTTAGAAAATTAAAACCTATTACCCCGGGTCAGCGATTTAGAGTTGTTAATAGCTTTGACACTATTACAACTGATAAGCCGGAGCGTTCATTGATCGCACCGAAAAAAAACTCTGGAGGTAGAAATAGTCAAGGAAAAATGACCATGCGTTACACAGGCGGTGGTCACAAACAAAAGTATCGTATTATTGATTTTAAAAGAACTAAAGATGGAATTCCAGCTACAGTTAAAACAATAGAATACGATCCAAATCGTTCAGCTTTTATTTCATTATTAGTGTATGCTGATGGGGCTAAAACTTATGTTATTGCTCAAAATGGATTACAAGTAGGACAAACTGTAGTTTCAGGTGTTGATGCGTCTCCAGAAATTGGAAATGCAATGCCTTTAAGTAAAATTCCTCTAGGAACTGTTATTTCGTGTATCGAATTAAGACCAGGTCAAGGAGCTGTAATCGCTCGTTCTGCAGGAACTTTCGCTCAATTAATGGCAAGAGATGGAAAATATGCAACAATTAAAATGCCTTCAGGAGAAACAAGATTAATCTTGTTGACTTGTTCAGCAACTATTGGAGCTGTTTCTAACTCAGACCACCAATTAATCGTATCAGGTAAAGCTGGTAGATCAAGATGGTTAGGTAGAAGACCAAGAACAAGACCAGTAGCAATGAACCCAGTTGATCACCCAATGGGAGGTGGTGAAGGACGTTCATCTGGAGGTCATCCACGTTCAAGAAAAGGTTTACCTGCTAAAGGTTATAGAACTCGTTCTAAAGTTAACCCGAGTAATAAGTATATTGTAGAACGTAGAAAGAAATAATTAGATAGACATGGCACGTTCATTAAAAAAAGGACCATTCGTTCATTATAAATTAGAGAAGAAAGTTCAAGAAAATATCGCAGGTGGTAATAAAGGTGTTGTTAAGACTTGGTCTAGAGCATCAATGATTACTCCGGATTTTGTTGGACAAACAATCGCAGTTCACAATGGTCGTCAGTTTGTACCAGTTTACGTTACAGAAAACATGGTAGGACACAAATTAGGAGAGTTTTCACCAACAAGATCTTTTAGAGGTCATGCTGGGGCTAAAAATAAAGGTAAAAAATAATAGGAAGCTATGGGAGTTCGTAAAAGAGAAAGAGCAGAGCAGACTAAGGAAGCAAAAAAACAAGTTGCTTTTGCTAAATTAAATAACTGTCCAACTTCACCTAGAAAAATGCGTTTAGTAGCAGATTTAGTAAGAGGTCAGAAAGTTGAATTAGCTCTTAATATATTAAGATTTAGTCAAAAAGAAGCTTCAAGAAAATTAGAGAAATTGTTATTATCTGCCATAAATAATTATGTACAGAAAAACGAAGATGCTAATTTAGAAGAAGCAGGCTTATTTGTAAAAACGATTACAGTAGATGGTGGTATGATGTTAAAAAGACTTCGTCCAGCTCCACAAGGTCGTGCACACAGAATTAGAAAGCGTTCTAACCACGTAACAATCGTGTTAGGATCAAATAATAACATACAAAGCAATTAATAAACAGTATGGGACAAAAGACAAATCCAATCGGAAATAGACTTGGTATCATCAGAGGATGGGACTCAAACTGGTATGGAGGTAATGACTACGGTGATAAAATCGCTGAAGATTACAAAATCAGAAAGTATATCCATGCACGTTTATCTAAAGCTAGTGTATCAAAAATAATTATCGAAAGAACTTTAAAACTTGTAACCGTTACTATCACTACTGCTAGACCTGGTATTATTATCGGAAAAGGTGGTCAAGAGGTAGACAAGTTAAAAGAAGAACTTAAGAAAATTACAGACAAGGAAGTTCAAATTAACATCTTTGAAATTAAAAGACCTGAGCTTGATGCTTACTTAGTAGGAACAAGTATTGCTCGTCAAATTGAAAGTAGAATTTCATACAGAAGAGCAATTAAAATGGCTATTGCTGCTGCAATGCGTATGAACGCAGAAGGTATCAAAGTTCAAATTTCTGGTCGTTTGAATGGTGCTGAAATGGCACGTTCGGAAAACTTCAAAGAAGGTAGAATTCCTTTGTCAACTTTCAGAGCTGATATCGATTATTCATTAGCTGAAGCGCATACTACTTATGGTAGAATGGGTATCAAAGTATGGATAATGAAAGGTGAGGTTTATGGAAAAAGAGATCTTTCTCCGTTAGTAGGAATGGACAAACAAAAGTCTAAACCTTCAGGATCTTCTGCTCCAAAAAGAGATGGTAAACCAAACGCACGCAAAAGAAAGTAATTATTTAAACTAAAGAAAAATGTTACAGCCTAAAAGAACAAAATACCGTAAGGTACAGAAAGGTAGAATGAAAGGCGTTTCTCAAAGAGGACACGAGCTTTCAAATGGAATGTTTGGTATCAAATCTTTAGATTCTTCATTTATTACTTCTCGTCAAATTGAAGCAGCTCGTATCGCAGCAACACGTTTCATGAAAAGAGAGGGTCAATTATGGATCAAAATATTTCCAGATAAGCCTATTACAAAGAAACCATTAGAAGTACGTATGGGTAAAGGTAAAGGTGCAGTTGAGTATTGGGCTGCAGTTGTTAAACCTGGTAAAATTATGTTTGAAGTTGGAGGAGTGCCTCTATCAGTTGCAAAAGAAGCTTTACGCTTAGCAGCTCAAAAACTTCCTGTTAAAACTAAGTTTATCGTTGCTAGAGATTTCGAAGCATAATCAAAATTTATTATGAAACAATCAGAAATTAAAAATCTATCTGCAGCTGAGTTACAAGAACAACTTAGTCAGTTAAAGAAAACGTATACCGACCTAAAAAATGCTCATGCAATTTCGCCAATCCAAAATCCTCTTCAATTAAGAGGCTTGAGAAGATCAGTTGCGAGATTACATACAGAGTTAACTAAAAGAGAGTTACAATAATTGTACACTAGCTGAAAGATGGAAAAAAGAAATTTAAGAAAAGAGAGAATTGGTGTGGTGACTTCAAACAAAATGGAGAAATCTATTGTTGTGTCACAAACTACAAAAGTTAAACACCCATTATACGGTAAGTTCGTGTTAAAAACTAAAAAATATGTTGCACACGACGAAACAAACGATTGTAATATTGGAGATACTGTAAGAATTATGGAGACACGTCCATTAAGTAAATCTAAATGTTGGAGATTAGTTGAAATCATTGAAAGAGCTAAGTAATTATGGTACAACAAGAGTCAAGATTAAAAGTAGCAGATAACACAGGAGCGAAAGAAGTTCTTACGATCCGTGTTTTAGGAGGAACGAAACGTCGTTATGCCTCTGTTGGTGACAAAATTGTAGTTTCAATTAAAGATGCTACTCCAAACGGAAACGTTAAAAAAGGAGCTGTATCGACTGCAGTTGTTGTACGTACCAAAAAAGAAGTGAGAAGAGCTGATGGATCTTACATCCGTTTTGACGATAACGCATGTGTATTGTTAAACGCTGCAGGTGAAATGAGAGGAACTCGTGTTTTTGGTCCAGTTGCCAGAGAACTTCGTGAAAAACAATTCATGAAAATTGTATCATTAGCACCAGAAGTGCTTTAATTCTTATACAAATGATAAAGCTAAAAATAAAATCAGGAGATATCGTAAGAGTTATTGCTGGAGACCATAAAGGTTCTGAAGGTAAAATTGTACGCGTTCTTCGTGAAAAAAACAAAGCGATTGTTGAAGGAGTTAACATGGTTTCAAAACACACAAAACCAAGTGCAAAAAACCCTCAAGGAGGAATCGTTAAGAAAGAAGCTCCTATTCATGTGTCTAACTTGTCTTTGATTGACCCTAAGTCAAAAGAAGTAACGAAAGTTGGTTTCAAACAAGAAGGAGACAAGAAAGTGAGATTTTCAAAAAAATCTAATCAAGTACTATAGTTATGGCATATATTCCTAGACTAAAAGAAGAATATAAGAGCAGAGTAATTGCTGCTCTTACAGAAGAATTCGGTTACAAAAATGTTATGCAAGTTCCTAAACTTGAAAAAATTGTTGTAAGCCGTGGAGTTGGTGCAGCTGTATCTGACAAAAAGTTAGTTGATTATGCTGTTGAAGAGATGACAAAAATTACTGGGCAAAAAGCAGTTGCTACTATCTCTAAAAAAGACGTTGCGTCTTTCAAATTGAGAAAAGGTATGCCAATTGGTGCTAAAGTAACTTTGCGTGGAGAAAGAATGTATGAATTTTTAGATAGATTGATTACATCATCTTTGCCACGTGTTAGAGATTTTAATGGAATTAAATCTACTGGTTTTGACGGAAGAGGAAATTATAACTTAGGTGTTTTAGAGCAAATCATTTTCCCAGAAATTGATATTGACAAAGTAAACAAAATATCTGGTTTTGATATCACTTTTGTAACGTCTGCTCAAACAGATAAAGAAGCAAAATCATTATTAGCGGAATTAGGATTACCTTTTAAAAAGAATTAAGATATGGCTAAAGAATCAATGAAAGCCCGTGAGGTAAAGAGACAAGCAGTTGTTGACAAATATGCAGAAAAAAGAAAAGCGCTTAAAGCTGCTGGAGATTTTGAAGCATTACAAAAATTACCTAAAAATGCATCTCCAGTACGTTTGCACAATCGTTGTAAATTAACAGGTAGACCAAGAGGGTATATGCGTCAGTTCGGTCTTTCTCGTGTTACATTCCGTGAAATGGCTAACCAAGGATTAATTCCAGGTGTTAAAAAAGCATCTTGGTAATTTGAAATAAAGTTATTACTTTTGCAATCCAAAAAATAATTTAACTGGTTAAAGGTTCAATCCGCTGAGGGCGGATTGAAAACCATAACCGCAAATATATACATATGTATACAGATCCAATTGCCGATTATCTTACGAGAGTTAGAAATGCAGTGAGAGCCAACCATAAAGTGGTTGAAATTCCAGCTTCTAACATGAAGAAAGAAATCACAAAGATTTTATTCGATCAAGGATATATCTTAAGTTACAAATTTGAAGATAACTCTGTTCAGGGTTCAATCAAAATTGCTCTTAAATATGATAAAGACACAAAAGAGTCTGTTATCAAAGATATCCAAAGAATTAGTAAACCAGGTTTACGTAAATATGCAAGTTCAGCTAACTTACCTAGAATCTTAAATGGTTTAGGTATTGCTATTGTTTCTACATCAAAAGGATTGATGACCGGAAAACAAGCTAAGCAATTAAATGTTGGTGGAGAAGTAATTTGTTACGTATATTAATAATAAAGACGAGACAATGTCAAGAATAGGTAAAAATCCAATTGCAATTCCAGCAGGAGTAACTGTAGAAGTTAAAGATGCTGTAGTTACAGTTAAAGGAAAATTAGGCGAGCTTACTCAAGAATTTTCTGATGTAACAGTAAAAATCGAAGATAACAATGTTATCGTTGAGCGTTCATCAGATTATAAAGATGAGAGAGCGAAACACGGACTTTATCGTTCATTAATCAACAACATGATTGTTGGTGTTTCTGAAGGTTTTACAAAAGAATTAGAATTAGTTGGAGTAGGTTATAGAGCTTCTAATCAAGGTCAAAAACTTGATTTAGCTTTAGGATTTTCTCACAATATCGTTCTAGAAGTTGTAAAAGAAGTTACTGTTGAAACAGTTTCAGAAAAAGGTAAAAACCCGATAGTGAAATTATCATCATTCGACAAACAATTATTAGGTCAAGTAGCTGCGAAGATCAGAGGTTTCCGCAAACCTGAACCATATAAAGGAAAAGGAGTTAAGTTTGTAGGAGAAGAACTAAGAAGAAAAGCAGGTAAATCAGCTTAAAAATTAAGACTATGTCATTAACGAAATCTGAAAGAAGACAAAGAATTAAGTTCAGAATCAGAAAGATTGTAAGCGGAACTGCTGCTCAACCAAGACTTTCTGTATTCAGAAGTAATAAAGAAATCTATGCGCAAATCATAGACGACGTAAACGGTACAACTTTAGTTGCAGCTTCATCGAGAGATAAAGGTGTTGCTCAAGGAACTGCTGTTGAAACTGCAAAAGCAGTTGGTAAATTAGTTGCTGAAAAAGCACTTAAAGCAGGTATTTCAACAATCTCTTTTGATAGAGGTGGGTATTTATACCATGGACGTGTGAAATCATTAGCTGAAGGAGCTAGAGAAGCTGGACTTAAATTCTAAGAAATTATGTATCATAATTATAAAAACGTAGAGATTGTAAAACCAGGAGGTCTTGAATTAAAAGATCGTTTGGTGAGTGTAAATCGTGTTACTAAAGTTACTAAAGGAGGTAGAGCATTTGGTTTCTCTGCTATCGTAGTAGTTGGTGATGAAAACGGTGTGGTAGGTCATGGATTAGGAAAATCTAAAGATGTTTCTGAAGCTATTGCTAAAGCAGTAGAAGATGCAAAGAAAAATCTAGTTAGAATTCCTCTACATGGTCAATCTGTACCTCATGAACAAAAAGGTAAATTTGGTGGAGCAAGAGTATTTTTAATGCCTGCTTCTCATGGTACTGGAGTAATTGCTGGTGGTGCGGTTCGTGCCGTATTAGAATCAGTAGGCATTCATGATGTATTATCTAAATCACAAGGTTCGTCAAACCCTCATAATGTAGTAAAAGCAACTTTTGATGCTTTATTACAAATGAGAAGCGCTGTAACTATTGCGAAACAAAGAGGAGTATCTTTAGAAAAAGTATTCAAAGGTTAATTAACAGGAAATCATGGCAAAATTATTAGTAAAACAAGTAAGAAGTAAAATCAATTGTCCTCTTGATCAAAAGAGAACTTTGGAAGCTTTAGGTCTTCGTAAAATGGGACAAGTTGTTGAGCATGATGCAAATCCTGCTATCCTTGGAATGGTAAATAAAGTTAAACACTTAGTTTCTGTTGAAGAAACTAAATAACACTATACAGTTATGAATTTAAGTAACTTACAACCAGCTGAAGGTTCAGTTCACAACCAAAATAAAAGAGTAGGTAGAGGAGAAGGTTCTGGTAAAGGTGGTACCGCTGCACGTGGACACAAAGGAGCTAAGTCTCGTTCTGGGTATTCTAAGAAAATTGGTTTTGAAGGTGGTCAAATGCCACTTCAAAGACGTGTGCCTAAGTTTGGTTTCAAGAATATTAATAGAGTAGAATATCAAGGTATTAATCTTGATTCATTACAATTATTAGTAGAAAACGGAGTAGTTACAGATACAGTTGATTTTACTGTATATGTTGATACGCGTTTGGCTACAAAAAATAGCTTAGTAAAGATTTTAGGAAGAGGTGAGCTAAAAACAAAACTTAAAGTAAGTGCTCACAAATTTACTGCATCTGCTAAAGCGGCAATTGAAGCTGCTGGTGGAGAAGCTGTAACTTTATAATCCTTTTAGTAAAATGAAGAAATTTATAGAATCATTCATCAACGTTTGGAAAATTGAAGAGTTAAAAAATAGAATTTTATTAACTCTTGGATTGTTATTGGTGTATCGTTTTGGTGCGCAAGTAACTCTTCCTGGAATTGATGCTACTAAATTGACAAATCTTACAAACCAAACTAATGAAGGTATTGGATGGTTAATTAATGTATTTACAGGAGGTGCGTTTTCGCAGGCTTCTGTATTTGCATTGGGTATCATGCCATATATTTCAGCTTCCATTGTAGTTCAATTAATGGGAATTGCAGTGCCATATTTGCAAAAATTACAAAAAGACGGAGAGAGTGGTAGAAAGAAAATTAACCAAATTACAAGATGGTTAACGATCTTAATTACTTTAGTTCAAGGTCCAGGTTATATTTATAACTTATACAACACATTGCCAGGTGAGGCATTTATGTTAGGAGCCGGTTCTTTCCCATTCTTATTTTCTTCTGTACTAATTTTAGTTACAGGAACAATTTTTGCAATGTGGTTAGGAGAGAAAATTACCGACAAAGGTATTGGTAATGGTATATCTTTATTGATAATGGTTGGTATTATTGCTAGAATGCCTCAAGCATTTATTCAAGAGTTTTCATCTAGAACAACACAAGCAAATGGTGGTGTGATGATGATTGTTATCGAATTAATACTTTGGTTCTTAGTAATTATAGCATGTATTTTATTAGTAATGGCTGTAAGAAAAATTCCAGTACAATACGCTAGACGTACAGTTTCTGGAGATTTTGAACAAGACATGATGGGAGGAAACAGACAGTTTATTCCTTTGAAGTTAAATGCATCAGGTGTTATGCCTATCATTTTTGCTCAAGCGATTATGTTTATTCCAGCTGCAGTTTCAGGTTTGTCAAAATCTGATAGTGCACTTTCATTAGCAGCAATGTTTAATGATCCATTTGGTTTGGTATATAATATTGTTTTTGCTTTGTTAATTGTAATTTTTACGTACTTTTACACCGCAATTACTGTACCAACAAATAAAATGGCCGATGATTTAAAAAGAAGTGGTGGTTTTATACCAGGTGTTAAACCTGGAGTTGAAACAGGAGATTACCTAGATAAAATAATGTCATTAATAACTTTCCCAGGTTCGTTATTTCTTGCTTTAATCGCTGTGTTCCCAGCTATAGCAGTAAGTTTACTTGGTGTGCAAGGTGCTTGGGGTTATTTTTATGGAGGTACTTCTTTATTAATCATGGTTGGAGTTGCAATAGATACTATTCAACAAATAAATTCTTATTTATTGAATAAACACTATGATGGTTTGATGAAAAGTGGTAAAAATAGAAAAGCATTAGCTTAATTTTTATGGCAAAACAATCAGCAATAGAACAAGACGGAACAATTGTAGAGGCATTGTCAAATGCTATGTTTCGTGTAGAGTTAGAAAACGGACACGTTGTAATTGCTCATATATCTGGTAAAATGCGTATGCATTATATAAAATTATTACCAGGTGACAAGGTAAAACTTGAAATGAGTCCTTACGATTTGTCTAAAGCAAGAATTACTTATAGATACTAAAGCTATTAAAATGAAAGTAAGAGCATCAGTTAAAAAGAGAAGTGCCGAGTGCATTATTGTACGTAGAAAAGGAAGATTATACGTTATTAACAAAAAGAATCCTAGATTTAAACAAAGACAAGGATAATTATGGCAAGAATTGCAGGGGTAGATATACCTAAACAAAAAAGAGGAATCATTGCTTTAACATACATATTTGGTATTGGTAAAAGCAGAGCTAAAGATATTTTAGCTAAAGCTCAAGTGAGCGAAGACAAAAAAGTTCAAGATTGGAATGACGACGAGATCGGAGCAATCCGTGATGCTGTTTCATATTTCAAAATTGAAGGAGAATTGCGTTCTGAAATTCAATTAAACATCAAACGTTTAATGGATATTGGATGTCAAAGAGGTATTCGTCACAGAGCTGGACTTCCATTAAGAGGTCAAAGAACTAAAAACAACTCTAGAACTAGAAAAGGTAAGAGAAAAACTGTTGCTAACAAGAAAAAAGCAACTAAATAATAAGTAATAATATGGCTAAAGCAACTGCAAAAAAACGTAAAGTTATCGTTGAATCTTCGGGTGAAGCGCATATTAATGCTACTTTTAACAACATCATCATTTCTTTAACAAACAAGAAAGGTGAAGTAATTTCTTGGTCTTCAGCTGGTAAAATGGGCTTTAGAGGTTCTAAAAAGAATACTCCTTATGCAGCTCAAATGGCAGCAGAAGATTGTAGTAAAGTAGCTCTTGAAGCTGGACTAAAGAAAGTTAAAGTTTATGTGAAAGGTCCAGGTAATGGAAGAGAATCTGCAATCAGATCTATTCATAATTCTGGAGTTGAAGTTACAGAAATTATTGATGTAACTCCAATGCCACATAACGGATGTCGTCCTCCGAAAAGAAGAAGAGTATAATTTAAGTATAATATAGGTAGGTTTAAAATTATCGAAGGATATAGACCTGAATTCATAATTCCTACCTTTTTTAATTTTTTTAAAATGGCAAGATATACTGGTCCAAAAACTAAAATTGCTCGTAAATTTGGCGAAGCAATATTCGGAGAAGACAAAGCCTTCGAAAAAAGAAATTACCCTCCAGGGCAACATGGTTTAGCTAAAAAGAGAGGTAAAAAATCTGAATATGCAGTTCAGTTAATGGAAAAGCAAAAAGCGAAGTACACTTACGGAATTCTTGAAAAACAATTCAGAAATTTATTTAAAAAAGCATCTGCTGCTTCTGGAGTAACAGGTGAAATTTTACTTCAATTATGTGAAGCACGTTTAGATAATGTTGTTTACAGAATGGGTATTGCTCCTTCTCGTAGAGCTGCACGTCAAATCGTTGTTCACAGACATATCACTGTTAATGGTGAATTAGTAAACGTTCCTTCTTATCACTTAAAAGCTGGTGATAAAGTTGCTGTACGTGAAAAATCAAAATCTCTTGAAGCTATCGACCGTTCTTTATCTGCGTCTTCTCAAGTATATGAGTGGATTACATGGAACAATGATACTAAAGAAGGTACTTTTGTTTCTGTACCTCAAAGACTTCAAATTCCAGAAAATATTAAGGAACAACTAATCGTTGAGTTGTATAACAAATAATAATTGACATTAGTCGAAAATATGGCAATATTTAATTTTCAAAAGCCCGATAAAGTTATCATGATCGATTCTACGGATTTCGAAGGTAAATTTGAATTTAGACCTTTGGAACCTGGTTACGGATTGACTGTTGGTAATGCACTTAGAAGAGTTTTGCTTTCTTCTCTTGAAGGATATGCAATTACATCAGTAAGAATTGAAGGTGTAGAACATGAGTTCTCTACGATTTCTGGTGTGGTTGAAGATGTTACAGAAATTATCTTAAATCTTAAGCAAGTACGTTTCAAACGTCAAATAGAAGATATCGATAATGAATCTGTTTCTATTTCTCTTTCTGGAAAAGATAAAATTACTGCAGGTGATTTTCAAAAATTTATTTCTGGTTTCCAAGTTTTAAATCCAGATTTAGTTATCTGTAATTTAGATAGTAAAACAACTTTGAATATGGAGCTTTCTATCGAAAAAGGTAGAGGTTATGTTCCTGCAGAAGAGAACAAGAAATCAAATGCACCAATAGGAACAATTTTCACTGATTCAATTTACACACCTGTAAAGAATGTAAAATATTCTATTGAAAATTTCCGTGTGGAACAAAAAACAGATTATGAAAAATTAGTTTTTGAAATCATTACAGACGGTTCTATTCATCCTAAAGATGCATTAACTGAAGCAGCTAAAACGTTGATTCACCACTTTATGTTGTTTTCTGATGAGAGAATTACTCTTGAGGCAGATGAAATTGCTCAAACTGAGTCTTATGATGAAGAGTCACTTCATATGAGACAGTTGTTGAAAACTAAATTAGTTGATATGGACTTATCTGTTAGAGCATTAAATTGTTTAAAAGCGGCTGAAGTTGATACATTAGGTGATTTAGTATCTTTCAATAAGAATGACTTAATGAAGTTCCGTAATTTTGGTAAAAAATCATTAACTGAATTAGATGAGTTAGTGGCTAATAAAAACCTTACTTTCGGAATGGATTTAACTAAATATAAGCTAGATAAAGAATAATTGCTTCATATTTTGCGCTCCATTAAGGATTGATGCAAGATGAAGATAAATAATAGACGTCATGAGACACGGAAAAAAATTCAATCATTTAAGTAGACAAAAAGGACATAGAAGAGCTATGTTAGCTAATATGGCTTGTTCTTTAATCGAACATAAACGTATCAACACTACTGTTGCTAAAGCTAAAGCTTTAAAACAATTTGTTGAACCATTAGTTACAAAATCAAAAGAAGATACTACTCACAATCGTCGTACAGTTTTCTCTTATTTAAGAGATAAATATGCTGTGACAGAATTGTTCAGAGAAGTTGCTGCTAAAGTTGGTGACCGTCCAGGAGGATACACTCGTATCATCAAGTTAGGTAATCGTTTAGGAGATAACGCTGACATGGCAATGATTGAATTAGTAGACTTCAACACATTGTACAATGGTGGTAAAAAAGAAGTTAAGAAAACGACTCGTCGTGGTAAAGCTAAAAAAGCAGAAGGAACTCCTGAAGCTCCTGCAGCTGAAACTTCTGAAAATACTGAAGCTACAGAATAATCATGATAACATTCATGTAAAAATAATAAGGATAGACTTTTTTAAGTTTATCCTTTTTTTTTGGTTTTACGAATCAAACATTTTCTAAAAACAACTTTTATAACTAAATTTGCATCACAACAACACAACGCAATGAAATACAACAATCGTTCTAAAGCCGTTTTACTTCTTAAAGACGGAACCATTTTTCACGGAAAATCTATTGGAATTGAAGGTATAACCTTTGGTGAAGTCGCTTTTAATACCGGAACAACTGGTTATCAAGAAATTTTTACTGATCCATCATATTTCGGACAAATTATGGTTACAACCAATGCACACATAGGGAATTATGGTGTAAATGAGAAAGAAGTAGAATCTGATTCAGTTAAAATTTCTGGATTAGTTTGTAAAAATTTTAGTTTTAACTATTCACGTGAAGACGCTACTGAAAGTTTATTCGAATACTTAAATAAGCAAAATCTTATTGTAATTTCTGATGTTGATACAAGAGCATTGGTTAGTTATATTAGAGATAATGGAGCTATGAATGCTGTTATTTGTACAGATGGTACTCCAATCGCAGAATTAAAAGAAAGATTAGCGCAAGTTCCAGATATGAATGGTTTAGAATTGGCTTCAAAAGTTTCTACTACCGAACCTTATTTCTTTGGGAATGAATCAGCTAAATATAAGATTTCTGCTTTAGATTTGGGAATCAAAACTAATATTCTTCGCAATCTTGCAAAAAGAGATTGTTATATTAAAGTATTTCCATATAACGCTTCTTTTGAAGATTTGAAATCGTTTAATCCAGATGGATATTTCTTGTCTAATGGGCCTGGCGATCCAGAGCCTTTAGAAAGTGCACAAGAAGTAGCGCGTCATATTTTACACGAAAATAAACCTTTATTTGGAATTTGTTTAGGTCACCAAATCATTGGATTGGCCAATGGAATTTCAACTTATAAAATGTTTAACGGTCACAGAGGAATTAATCATCCTGTAAAGAATGTAATAACAGGTAAAGGTGAGATTACGTCTCAAAATCATGGTTTTGCTATTGTAAGAGAAGAATTGGATAAACATCCAGACTTCGAATTAACTCACGAACATTTGAATGACGGAACAGTTGCTGGAATGCGAATGAAATCTAAAAACTGTTTTTCAGTACAATATCATCCTGAAGCTAGTCCAGGCCCTCATGATTCTAGTTATTTGTTTGACCAATTTATCGACAATATTAAATCTTCATTCAACTAAAACGTTATCGTTTATAAGTTTTTTTAAATTCATAAAATAGTTCAATTTTAAGTTTTAAATTTGTTATTATTCGTAAAATACTAACTAAAAAAATATAAAATGAGTATAATTATAAAAGTACACGCAAGGCAAATTTTAGACTCTCGTGGAAACCCAACAATCGAAGTTGATGTAATTACAGAAAATGGAATTTTAGGAAGAGCGGCTGTTCCAAGTGGTGCTTCTACTGGTGAGCATGAAGCAGTTGAACTTCGTGATGGTGGTAAGGCTTATATGGGTAAAGGTGTTTTAAAAGCTGTTGAAAATGTAAATACAAAAATCGCAGAAGCGGTTGTGGGTATGTCTGTTTTTGAGCAAAATTTAATCGATAAAATAATGATTGAATTAGACGGAACTGCTAATAAATCTAATTTAGGTGCAAATGCTATTTTAGGTGTTTCTTTGGCAGCAGCAAAAGCTGCAGCTAATGAGTTGGGGATGCCTTTATATCGCTATGTAGGAGGTGTTTCTGCAAATACATTGCCGTTGCCAATGATGAATATCATTAATGGGGGGTCACATTCTGATGCTCCAATTGCGTTTCAAGAATTCATGATTATGCCAGTTAAGGCAAAAGATTTCACGCACGCTATGCAAATGGGAACTGAAATCTTCCACAATCTGAAAAAAGTATTACACGATAGACATTTATCTACTGCAGTAGGTGATGAAGGTGGATTTGCTCCAAATTTAGCTGGTGGAACAGAAGACGCTTTAGATTCAATCAAATTAGCAGTTACAAATGCTGGTTATACTTTTGGTGATGATGTAATGATTGCTTTAGATTGTGCCGCTTCAGAATTTTATGTAAACGGAAAATACGATTACACTAAATTTGAAGGTGAAACAGGAAAAATTAGAACTTCTGAAGAACAAGCTTCTTACTTAGCAGAATTATCAGAAAAATACCCAATTATTTCTATCGAAGATGGAATGTATGAAGACGATTGGGAAGGTTGGAAATTATTAACAGAGAAAATCGGAGATAAAGTTCAATTAGTTGGAGATGATTTATTCGTGACAAATGTTGAAAGATTGTCTCGCGGAATTAATCAATCGATTGCAAATTCAATCTTAATTAAAGTAAATCAAATAGGTACTTTAACTGAAACTATTGCAGCTGTAAACATGGCACATAACGCCGGATATACTTCAGTAATGTCACACCGTTCTGGAGAAACAGAGGATAATACCATTGCTGATTTAGCTGTTGCTTTAAACTGTGGACAAATTAAAACGGGTTCGGCTTCGCGTTCAGATCGTATGGCAAAATATAATCAATTATTGCGTATAGAAGAAGAATTAGCTGATGTAGCTTATTTTCCTGGTGTAAATGCCTTTAAAGTAAAAAGATAATTTTTTTCATAATATTTTAAAATCCTGTTATAATCCATTTATAGCAGGATTTTTTATGTATATTATTTAACCATAAATTATATAAAATTTCTTTATTGTTCGAGGATTATTTGTTAAATTCGCAAAATACATAAATATTTATCAAAAAATACATTATAATTATATGTCAAAAACTGCAATATTAGAGCTAGATGGCAAAAAGTATGAGTTTCCAGTTATAGTAGGAACTGAAAATGAGGTTGCTATCGATATCGACAAATTACGTAGTGCTTCTGGTGCTATTACTATCGATCCTGGATATAAAAATTCTGGGTCATGTACAAGTGAGATTACATTTTTAGATGGAGAAGAAGGAATCTTGCGTTACAGAGGATATTCAATAGAAGATTTAGCAGATAAAGCTGATTTTCTTGAAGTTTCTTATTTGTTGATTTTTGGAGAACTTCCAACGACTGCTCAGTTAGAAAAATTCGAAAATGACATTAGAAAATATACATTGGTTAGTGAAGAAATGAAGAACATCATTGATGGTTTTCCTAGAACAGCTCACCCAATGGGCGTTTTGGCGTCATTAACAAGTGCATTAACTGCTTTTAACCCAAAATCAGTTAATCCTCATAATGAAGCAGAAATGTACGATGCCGTTTGTAAAACTATGGGTAAATTCTTAGTTATTGCAACTTGGACTTACAGAAAAACTATGGGATTTCCATTAAATTATTATGATAACACAAAAGGTTATGTTGAAAATTTCATGCGTTTAATGTTTGAATTACCAACGGGACCATATAAAGTAGATAAAAAAGTAGTTGATGCTTTAGATAAATTATTCATTCTTCATGCAGATCATGAGCAAAATTGTTCAACATCAACAGTAAGAATTGTTGGTTCTTCTCATGCTGGTTTATTTGCTTCAATTTCTGCAGGTGTATCTGCACTATGGGGACCACTTCATGGAGGTGCTAATCAAGCGGTTCTAGAAATGTTACAAGAAATTCATGAAAATGGAGGAGATGTTGCAAAGTTTGTTCTAAAAGCTAAAGATAAAGATGATCCATTCCGTTTAATGGGATTTGGCCATAGAGTATATAAAAACTTTGATCCAAGAGCTACAATTATTAAAAAAGCAGCAGATGATGTGTTAGGAGCTTTAGATGTTCATGACCCATTACTAGAAATTGCAAAACAATTAGAAAAAGTAGCTTTAGAAGATGAATATTTTAAATCAAGAAATTTATATCCAAATGTAGATTTCTATTCAGGAATCATTTATCGTGCTATGGGAATTCCGGTTGAAATGTTTACAGTGTTATTTGCTATTGGTCGTTTACCAGGTTGGATTGCTCAATGGAAAGAAATGAGAGTTAATAAAGAACCTATCGGCCGTCCAAGACAAGTTTATACTGGACATCCATTGCGTCCTTTTAAAGAAGTGAAAGATAGATAATCAAATCATAAAAAAAACCCACTACTTGTAGTGGGTTTTTTTATGATTTTGAAATTATTCAGTTGGTTTTTCAGCTTCTTTATTATCTGTTAAGTCTTCCACTTTTTCTTCGGCTTTTTCAACTATGTTTTCAACAGCGTCTTTTGCTTGATGTGCCTTTTCTTCAATCCATTCAGTTGCATCTGCAACTTTTTCTTTAGCTGTTTCAACAAAATCTGCAACTTTTTCAGAAACGCCCATTTCATCTAATTTATGAGAAGCAGTTTCAGCAACATTTTCTACAGTTTCTTTAACGTCCACTGCAACTTCAGTTACTTTTTCCATCGCATTTTCTGCAACTTCGCTTAAATTTTCTTGTGCGCTTTCTGCTGTTTGTTTAGCTTTTCCAAAAAGAGAGCTAAAAAAATTTGATAATCCCATGATAATTTGATTTTTAAGTTCTTATCAAATGTAGTGAAAAATTATGAATTTCAAGAGGTTGAATATATGAAATAAAGCAATAATTGGCAATCACTATATCGTTTGCTTTTTCTATATTTGCCATATTAGCGAAACCAATAAACGCATTCAAAAAACTAAAGTTATGTTACAATTAAATGTAAAAAACGAAACGTCACGATTAAGGGCAGTGGTGTTAGGAACCGCTCTTAGTAATGGTCCAACACCTACAATAGAAGAAGCTTATGATCCAAAATCATTAGAACATATCAAAGCAGGTACTTATCCTATAGAGGTTGATATGGTTAAAGAAATGGAAGCTTTTAACGCTGTATTTCAAAAATATGATGTTAAAGTTTTTAGACCGCAAATAATTGAAAATTATAACCAAATTTTCGCTAGAGATATTGGATTTGTTATAGATGATATTTTTATTAAAGCAAATATTTTGCCTGATAGAGAGCGTGAATTAGATGCAATTCAGTATGTAATTGATCAGATTGACCCTAATAAGGTTGTACGACCACCTGAAGAAGTTCATATAGAAGGTGGTGATGTAATGCCTTGGAATGATTATATTTTTATTGGAACATATAAAGGTTCAGATTATAAAGATTATATAACTGCTAGAACCAATTGGCAAGGTGTGGATTATATAAAAACTTTGTTCCCAAATAAAATTGTGAAAGCATTTGACTTGGTCAAATCTAAAATAGAGCCGCGTGATAATGCTTTGCATTTAGATTGCTGCTTTCAACCAATAGGTACTAATAAAGGAATCATCTACAAAAGTGGTTTCCGCGAAGAAGCAGATTATATGTTTTTAGTGAATTTATTCGGAAAAGAGAATTTGTTTCACATCGAAAGAGAGGAAATGTATCATATGAATTCAAATGTGTTTTCAATTGCTCCTGATGTTGTAGTTTCTGAAAAGAATTTTACCAGATTAAATAATTGGCTTCGCGAAAACGGATTTACAGTTGAAGAAATTCCGTATGCAGAAATTGCAAAACAAGAAGGATTATTAAGATGCTCAACTTTACCATTAATTAGAGATTAAAAACTTTGTTTCAAGTTTAACGGTTCAAGTTGTGAAACCTGAAACATGAAATCTGAAACCATAAACAAAATATAACATGAACCAAACAACTAATTCCATATTAATGATTCGTCCGGTGGCATTCCGAATGAACGAACAAACGGCTGTAAATAATTATTATCAAAAGATATTAGATAATTTAACACCTGCTTCAGTAAATGCAAAAGCGCAAGAAGAGTTTGATGTTTTTGTTCAAAAATTAAGAATGATTGGATTAAATGTTGTGGTGGTTGAAGATACATTAAGTCCAGATACGCCAGATAGTATTTTTCCAAACAACTGGATTTCATTTCATGAAAATGGAGATGTGGTTTTATACCCAATGTTTGCCGAGAATCGACGATTAGAACGAAGAGAAGATGTATTAGATAGATTAGAAGAGGAAGGATTTGTAATCAATGAAATTATGGATTACACTTCGGCTGAAGAAGACGAAGTTTTCTTAGAAGGAACAGGAAGTATCGTTTTAGATAGAGCTAACGGGAAAGCATATTGTGCCTTATCGCCAAGAGCAGATGAAGAATTGTTTATCGAATTTTGTGAAGATTTTGAGTTTACACCTGTAATTTTTGAAGCATTTCAAACGGTCAATAGTGAAAGAAAACACATTTATCATACCAATGTAATCATGTGTGTAGGAGAAACATTTGCTGTTATTTGTGCCGATTGTATCGATGATAAAAAAGAGCGTAAAATGGTATTGGATAGCTTAAAAGGAGATGAAAAAGAAGTAATCTTAATTACAGAAGATCAGGTAAATAATTTTGCCGGAAACATGTTAGAAGTAAAAGGAACCGATGACAGAAGATATTTAATTATGAGTGCATCTGCACATCAAAGTTTGACTAAAAAGCAAATTGCACAATTAGAAGAGCATGTAACTATTGTAAGCTCAAGTTTAGATACCATTGAAGCTTGCGGTGGCGGAAGTGCACGTTGTATGATGGCAGAGGTTTTCTTGCCGAAAGAATAAAACTTATTTATCAAATACTTAAAATCCCAAATTCCAATCTCATTCGGAATTTGGGATTCTTTTTTAGATTCAAAAATTAAATTCCTCTTACAATACTCAAAACAGCGCTAATAATATATTGAATACCAATTGCAATCGTTAAAAAACCAATGATTCTAGAAATAGCAACAATTCCAGACGAACCTAAAATGTTTGCCAAATAGTGTGCACTTCTTAAAATAATATAGATTGCAAAAGCAACTGTTAAAATAGCAATGCAAGAACTTACAATTTCATAAGTTGAGATGACTTCACCACTTTCTTTTAGTTCTTGATAGTAGGCAATCAATAATGAAATAGATCCTGGTCCAGCCAGCATAGGCATTGCTAGTGGGGTTAATGCAATATCATGGCGATTTTCAACCTCTTTTTGTACCTTCTTATTAATTCCTTTGTTTTTACTGAAGTTTCCATTCAGTAACCCAAATCCAGAACTTGTAATGATTATTCCTCCAGCAATTCGAAGTGCAGTAATGGTTATGCCAAAAAAACTCAAGACATATTGACCAATAAAAAAGGAAATAATTAATATTATAAAAACATTAAAAGATGTCAATAAGGACACTTTGGATCGCTCGGCTTTGCTATAACCTTGTGTAAGTCCAACAAATATAGGAACAGTTCCAATTGGATTTAGAACAGAAAATAAAGCGGCAAATAGATAAATGAATATTTCCATAGTTTTTTTGCAAATGTAATAGCGATTTTTTTGTAGGGTATTAAAATAATGTAATTTCAAAGTTATACTTATTATTTTAATTTACTAAATTTATAGAAAATATTATTCATATGAAGACATTAGTATTAGGAGCCTCAACCAATAAAGAACGTTATTCATACAAAGCTATTCATAACTTAGTAGATAAGAGTCATCAAGTAGTAGCAATAGGTGCTAAAAAAGGAATGGCATTTGATATTCCAATTGAAACGGATAAAATAGGTTTTCGAGCAATTGATACTGTAACTATATATTTGAACCCAACTGCCCAAGAAGAATATTATGACTACGTTTTGTCATTAAAACCAAGACGTGTTATTTTTAATCCTGGAACCGAAAATCCAACTTTTTTCAAACTTCTTGAGGCAAATAATATTCAATATGAAGTAGCTTGTACTTTAGTATTATTAGCTACTAATCAATATTAAAACTTTGTTTGTCCAGTTGCTGGTTTACTGATTAAAAATAAACCTATAAAAGTAATTAATCCATTTACAATAATTAGTTCATTATCAAATATATAATCGCCAAATAAATGGGTAGAATAAGTGGATATTAAAAAGCAAACGGCAGGTGAAATCACACAAATGAGCGGAACTAACTTATCATTTACTGTTTTAGATTTTACAAATAATCCAAAAGCATATAATCCTAAAAGTGGTCCATAAGTATAAGATGCTATTTTAAAAATCATTTTAACCACAGAAGCATCATTGACAGTATTAAAAAATACAATTACTAAAAACATTAAAAGGGAAAAACCTAAATGAACAATATGTCTTTTACGAACAATATTTGGGCTGTTTAAATTTTCACTTTTATCCATGCCTAAAAAATCAACACAGAAAGAAGT
Source organism: Flavobacterium sp. (assembly GCF_035299005.1). Taxonomy (GTDB): domain Bacteria; phylum Bacteroidota; class Bacteroidia; order Flavobacteriales; family Flavobacteriaceae; genus Flavobacterium. Next base: position 380,441 of record NZ_DATGXL010000012.1, on the reverse strand, counting down.
GGTTAAGGCCGTTAATGCAGAATCGGTTGTAGCAAAAGTAGCCGCAGTTAATCCTAATAAAAAAACTATTGCAGGAATTAGTCCTAATGATTTTAAAGCAATTTCAGGAAATAAAAAATCGGTTCTAGCAACACCATCAACCATAGGAACTTGAATGCCGTTTTTTTCGGCAAATAAATAAAGTAGCGCTCCAACACTAAGGAAGAAAATATTGATAATTACAAAAATCCCTGTAAAGGTAAACATGTTTTTTTGTGCTTCGCCTATGGTGGCACAACTCAAATTCTTTTGCATCAAGTCTTGGTCAAGCCCAACCATAGCAATAGTTACAAAAATTCCACCTAAAACTTGTTTCCAAAAATAGTTTCCTTTTAAAAAATCTTCAAAAAAGAAGACTTTTGAATACTGACTTTCTTTTACAGTTTCAAAAGCTTGTAAAAAGCTTAAATCTAAACTTTTACAAATAAAAATAATGGTTAAAAATACTGAAGAAACCAAGAAGAAAGTTTGTAAAGTATCTGTAATAATAATTGTTTTTAATCCACCTCTATAAGTGTAAGCAAATATTAATGCTAATGAAATTAAAACGGTTAAAGAAAACGGAATTTTATAATAATCAAAAACATAACGTTGCAAAACAATAACCACTAAGTATAATCTGAATGCAGATCCAATAGTTCTACTAATTAAAAAAATGGATGCGGCCGTTTTGTAACTTACAATTCCTAAACGTTGTTCAATATAGCCGTAAATTGAAGTTAAATTCATGCGATAGTATAATGGCAATAGCACTTTAGCAATGATTAAAAAACCAATAGCATTTCCAAGAACAAACTGAAAATATTTGAATTGCAAATCAGGATTGCCTACTTCGCCAGGAACCGAAATGAAAGTTACACCAGATAATGCGGTTCCTATCATTCCAAAAGCAACTAAATACCATTTTGAGTTTTTATTTGCTTTAAAAAAAGCTTCATTTCCACTATCTTTTCTGCTTACAAAATGGGAGATGATAAATAATAAACCAAAGTAAATAATGATTAAAGATAAAATTGCAAATGGACTCATTTTTATACTAATTTTTGTTGGTGGCAATTTACATAAATAATCTTCAAAAAATCAAATTATCTAAACCTCAAAATTTGTTACTTTTGCATCATGGAATTGCCTTCAAAATTATTAGAAAATGCGGTCAACGAAATGTCTCAATTACCTGGAATTGGTAAAAGAACGGCATTACGATTTGTATTGCATCTATTAAAACAACCTATAGAGCAAACTGAAGAACTTACAATCGCACTAGCAAACATGCGAAAAGATATTCAGTTTTGCGAAAAGTGTCACACAATTTCTGATGCCGAAGTTTGTGCAATTTGTTCAAATCCTGCGAGAGATAAATCAATTATTTGTGTTGTTGAAGACGTTAGAGATGTAATGGCAATTGAAAACACAAATATGTTCAAAGGTGTTTATCATGTACTTGGTGGAAAAATTTCTCCAATTGAAGGAATTGGTCCAAGTCAACTAAAAATTACATCATTAGTAGAAAAAGTAAAAGAAGGAACTGTTTCTGAAATCATTTTTGCTTTGAGCTCAACAATGGAAGGTGACACAACAAATTTTTACATTTATAAACAAATCAAAGAGTATCAAATCAAAACTTCTACAATTGCACGCGGAATCGCTGTGGGTGACGAATTAGAGTATGCAGATGAAGTTACTTTAGGTAGAAGTTTGTTAAACAGAATTCCGTTTGAAACTTCTATCAAGCAATAATTGATGAAATTTACATCAAATTGTTATAATCACTTCGTTATTTTAATTGTAAAAACTATATTTGTTTCCTAAAATAGTGTAGGTTTTTTAGTTTTATAGCTAAGTAAAATAAATTCCCTAACTTATATGTTATTTATCTGATGAAAAAAATAATTGTTTTTGCTATAATTGCTTCTTTATTTGCGTCTTGTATTCCAAATAAAGATTTGGTTTATCTACAAAATAAAGGTTCGAATTCTAATTCAATTGAAGTAACTCAAGAAGCTTCAAAGCCATATCGAGTTCAAACAAACGATATTATTACCATTTCAATAAAAGCACTTGATCAAAAATTGGTCGATATGTTTAATCCGTCAGAATCAGGTTCGACAGAAACTTCTCAGCAAGGTTTGTACTTTAAAGGTTTTACAGTTGATGATCATGGGAATATTAGAATTCCAGTTTTAGGAGAATTAAATGTATTAGGTTTTACCTTAGATGAGATAAGACAAAAAGTCGAAAAACAATTATTAGACGAATATTTTAAAGCTGAAGCCAATATTTTTGTAACAGTTAAATTGGCAGGATTGCGTTATACTATCAATGGTGAAATAGGCTCTCCAGGAACAAATGTTTTATATCAAGATAGAGCGACTATCATGGAAGCAATTGCAAACTCAGGAGATATTACAATTACCGGAAATAAAAAAGAAGTTCAAATTATTAGAAAATTTCCGCATGGTTTTGAAACGCATTCTATAGATTTAACCGATGCAAAATCTATGAATTCTCCGTATTTTTATATTCAACCAAACGATTATATCATTGTTAAACCTTTGAAGCAAAAATCATGGGGAACAGGAACTACAGGAGTACAAACCGTAGCAACTATAGTTTCAGCACTTTCATTAGTAACTACTGCAATTCTGTTAAGCAAAAATCTATAATTAATTATGTTAGATACAAAAGATTTTAATTTTTTTGAGTCACAAAACAGCTTTGATTTTAAAGGATTTCTTTTAAAAATTTTAAGTTATTGGAAATGGTTTGTGTTGTCTTTGATAATAACTTTCTTAATTGCATACAATGTAAATATTAGAAAAGAGAAGATTTATGGAATGGAATCTTTAATTGTGGTTGAAGACCAAAATAATCCATTTTTTACTTCAAATACAAGTTTAGTTTTCAATTGGGGAGGAACATCAGATAAAGTGCAAACCATTATTACTTCTTTAAAATCTCGTTCACATAATGAAGTTGTTGTTGATAAATTGCAATATTACATCAAGTATTTAAGAAAAGGTAAATACTATTATCAAGATGCTTATGGAGAAGTTCCTTTCTATATAAAAATTGATAAAAGTAAGGGACAACTTTTTGCAAGACCCATCAAAGTCAAATTTGTTAGTCCAACTCAGTTTGAAATAAGTGTGGATTTTGAAGAAGCAACTTCGGTTCCGTTGATGCATTATGCTGATTTGTCTACAACTAATTTTGCTGTTGGAAATAAAGAATTTAAAAAAGTATTTAAAGTAGGAGAACAAATTAATCTTCCTTTTTTACATCTAAAAGTTGAAGTTAAACCTGAAGCATTTGATTATGTAAATGCAGAATATTATTTGCAATTTGATGATTTTAATGCTACTGTTGGTGCTTACAGAGGAATTGATGTGTCTGCAGATGTGAAAGCTTTGTCTGTTGTAAGACTGCAACTAGAAGGTTCAAATAAGTATAGATTGGTTGAATATTTAAACACAACAGTTGATGTTTTAAGAAAAAATCAATTAGACAGTAAAAATCTTTTTGCTAACAATACCATTAATTTTATTGACAGTACATTAGTTGAAATGGAAGGTCAAATAAAAGATGCAGAAGGCGAATTGAAGGCATTTAGAAAAGGTAAAAATGTTTTTGACTTAGAAGAGGAAGGTGGTTCAATGCTTTCTGAAAAGCTATCAACTTATGATATTCAAAAAGATGAAATTGACAGAAAAATTGCCTATTATAATCTCTTAAAGAATTATTTAGTCAAAAGTACAGATTATTCTAAATTACCTGCTCCAACTGTTGCTGGTATTGATGATCCAAATATTATTGGAAATGTTTCAAGATTAATTCAACTTTCTGCTGAACGCTCAAAAATGGCATATTCAGTAAAAAATAAAGGAATGTTTACTGATTTTGATGTGCAAATGGAAGCTGTTAAAAATGTGCTTCTAGAAAATATCGCTAGCTCAAAAAGTGCTTTGATGATTGATTTGTCAATTGTAAATAAAAACATAGGTCTTGCAGAAAGTCAAGCGAGTTTATTGCCAGAACAAAAACAAGAACATTTAAAAATTACTAGAAAATATAATTTAAAGGACAAAATTTATAGCACTTTTTTAGAAAAACGAAGCGAAGCAGAAATTGTAAAAGCAGCCAATATATCAGATATCAATTTTTTAGATAGAGCAAAAGATGTTGGAGGTGGTCTAAGAGGTCCAAAAACAAGTATTAATTACATCTTAGCGGCGCTTTTAGGTTTTTTAATTCCACTAGTAATTGTATTTATTATTACTCTTCTAGATAATAATATTAATAGTGTTGAAGATATTCAAAAATTAACAAAAATTCCTGTAATTGGGGTTATTGGAAAAAAGAATACGGATAATAATTTATCCGTTTTTGAAAAACCAAAATCGCCTTTGGCAGAATCATTTAGAGCAATTCGCTCTTCACTTCAGTTTTTGTATAAAAAACAACAAAAAGATGGAGCAAAAATACTAATGCTAACTTCATCTGTAAGTGGTGAAGGTAAAACATTTTGTTCAATTAATTTAGCCACTGTTTTTGCTTTAAGTGAAAAGAAAACAGTAATTGTTGGTTTAGATTTAAGAAAGCCAAGAATTTTTGGAGATTTTAATATTGATAACATAACCGGAGTTGTAAATTATCTTATTGGACAAAAAACAATAGATGAAGTTGTTCAAAAAACACATATTCCATTTTTAGATGTGATTCCTTCGGGACCAATCCCTCCTAATCCAGCTGAATTATTGATGGGAGAATCTATGGCGGAAATGATTGAAGAATTAAAGCAAAAATATGATTACATAATTTTGGATACTCCACCAGTTGGTTTGGTCTCTGACGCACTAGAATTAGCACATTTTTGTGATGCAACTCTTTATGTAACAAGACAGAGTTTTACTAAAAAAGGAATGTTAAGCGTTGTAAATGAAAAACATAAACGTGGTGAATTACACAATATTAGTGTCCTTTTCAATGGTTTTCAAAATAAAGCAAAATATGGCTACGGTTATGGTTATGGCTACGGTTATGGGTATGGAGCTTATGGAGAAGGTTATCATGACGATAAAATAGAACCAAAAGGATGGAAAAAAATCCTTGAGAAGTTTAAGAAATAAGATGCAAATGACAAGAATAGTTGATAAAAAAATATTGATTACTGGTGGAGCGGGTTTTATCGGTTCAAATCTTTGTGATTATTTTTTAAAAAACAATATAGTGGTTTGCTTAGATAATTTCTCAACAGGGCATAGACACAATATTGAGCATTTGTTTTCAAATCCAAATTTCACTTTGATTGAAGGAGATATTAGAAATTTTGAAACTTGTGAAAAAGCAGTTTCTGGAATTGATTTTGTACTTCATGAAGCTGCATTAGGAAGCGTACCACGCTCAATTAATGATCCTATCACTTCAAACGAAGTAAATGTTTCGGGGTTTTTAAATATGTTGACTGCAGCTAGAAATGCAAATGTTAAGCGTTTTATATATGCTGCAAGTTCATCTACCTATGGTGATTCTGAAAAGTTGCCAAAGATTGAAGAAGTTATTGGAAAACCATTATCGCCATATGCTGTTACTAAATATGTAAATGAATTGTATGCAGATGTCTTTAGTAAAACCTACGGAATTCAAACAATAGGATTGCGCTATTTTAATGTTTTTGGAAGAAATCAAGACCCAAATGGTGCTTATGCAGCTGTAATTCCTAAATTTGTAGCCCAATTTTTAAACCACGAAAGCCCAGTTATTAATGGAGATGGAAATTTTTCTCGTGATTTTACATACATAGATAACGTGGTTCAAATGAACGAATTAGCTATGTTGACAGAAAATACGGAAGCTATAAATACAGTTTATAATACTGCTTTCGGTGAGAGAACAACTTTAAATGAATTAGTAAATTCGTTGAAAGATTTTTTATCAGAATTCGATAATGAAATCGCGAATGTTCCCATTATTTATGGAGAAAATAGAGTAGGAGATATTCCACACTCGTTAGCAAGTATTGAGAAAGCAAAAAAACTACTAAATTACCAACCAAAGTTCTCATTGAGAGATGGTTTGAGAGAAGCGGTAAATTGGTATTGGAATAATTTAAAAAAATAAATTTTATACAATGATTACAAATATTTGTTGTATCGGTGCAGGATATGTTGGAGGTCCTACTATGGCTATTATTGCACAAAAATGTCCACATATAAAAGTTACTGTTGTCGACTTAAACGAAAAGAGAATTGCTGCTTGGAATGATGCAGACGTAAATAATATTCCTATATATGAACCAGGACTAAGTGATGTTGTAGCAGCAGCTCGTGGAAGAAATTTGTTTTTTTCTACCGAGGTTGATAAGGCAATTGATGAGGCACAAATGATTTTTATTTCGGTAAATACACCAACTAAAACCTACGGAGTAGGAAAAGGAATGGCTGCTGATTTAAAATATATTGAATTATGTGCACGTCAAATTGCACGTGTATCAAAAAATGATAAAATTGTTGTAGAAAAATCAACATTGCCAGTTAGAACAGCTAGTGCTATTAAAGATATTTTAGATAATACAGGAAATGGAGTTAATTTCCAAATTTTATCTAATCCAGAATTTTTAGCAGAAGGAACGGCAGTTCAAGATTTATTTGCGCCAGACAGAGTTTTAATTGGAGGAGATACAACTCCTGAAGGACAAAAGGCAATCCAACAATTAGTTGATATATATGCAAATTGGGTCCCAAAAGATAAAATTTTAACTACTAATGTTTGGTCTTCTGAATTGTCTAAATTAACTGCAAATGCTTTTTTAGCACAACGTGTGTCTTCAATTAATGCATTGAGTGAATTGTGCGAAAAAACAGGTGCTGAAGTAAATGAAGTAGCAAGAGCAATTGGATTAGATAGTAGAATTGGACCTAAATTTTTAAAAGCTTCTGTTGGTTTTGGAGGATCATGTTTCCAAAAAGACATTTTGAACTTAGTTTATATAGCCAAATCATACGGTTTAAGTGAGGTAGCTGATTATTGGGAACAAGTAATCATTATGAACGATCATCAAAAACGTCGTTTTGCAAAAAATATCATCAAAACATTATACAATACTGTTTCGGGAAAAAAAATAGCTTTCTTAGGTTGGGCATTTAAAAAAGACACCAATGATACTCGTGAATCAGCAGCAATTTATGTGGCAGATGATTTATTAAGTGAGCAAGCAAATATTAGTGTTTATGATCCAAAAGTTGGTTTAGAACAAATTCAATTTGATTTAAACTATTTGGAAACTCGTTCAGTAGCTGAAAATTTAAAAGGTGTTCAAGCAGTAACTAATGCATATGAAGCATGCAATAATGCACATGCTATTGCTATTTTAACAGAATGGGACGAATTTAAAACATATGACTGGCAAAAGATTTATGATAATATGTTAAAGCCTGCATTTGTTTTTGATGGAAGAAATTTACTAAATAAAGCAGAATTAGAAAAAATCGGTTTTGTTTACCAAGCAATTGGTTCATAATAGAGAAATAATGGGTGTAAAAATTGCAGTAATTGGTTTAGGTTATGTAGGGCTTCCGTTAGCAAGATTGTTTGCAACGAAATATCCTGTAATTGGGTTTGATATTAATGAACAACGTATTTCTGAATTAAACAACGGAATTGATTTAACGTTAGAAGTAGAAGAAGATTTATTAAAATCAGTATTGGTTGATAAATCTTCAAATAAAATAGGATTATATTGTTCAAATCAATTAGCAGATATAACTGATTGTAATTATTATATTGTTACAGTTCCAACACCAGTGGACAAACACAATAAGCCCGATTTGACTCCTCTTTATAAAGCAAGTGAAACAGTCGCTAAAGTATTAAAGAAAGGGGATATTGTAATTTATGAATCAACGGTTTACCCTGGTGTTACGGAAGAAGAATGTGTCCCTGTTTTAGAAAAAAAATCGGGATTAAAATTCAATGAAGATTTCTTTGCGGGCTATTCTCCTGAACGAATTAATCCTGGAGACAAAGAACATACTGTTGAAAAAATATTAAAAGTAACTGCTGGTTCTACTCCAGAAATTGGCAAAAAAGTAGATGCTCTATACAATAGCGTTGTAACTGCAGGAACTCATTTAGCACCAACAATCAAAGTAGCAGAAGCAGCAAAAGTGATCGAAAATTCACAACGTGATATTAATATTGCATTTGTAAATGAATTGGCGAAAATTTTCAATATTCTTGAAATAGATACTAAAGCTGTATTAGAAGCCGCTGGGACAAAATGGAATTTTCTTCCTTTTAAGCCAGGTTTGGTTGGTGGGCATTGTATTGGGGTTGATCCGTATTATTTGGCTCAAAAAGCATTAGAGGCAGGTTATCATCCCGAAATTATTTTAGCAGGCCGCCGTATGAATGATAGTATGGGAGAATATGTTGCTTCACAAGTAGTGAAGTTAATGATTAAAAAAGAAATTGTTTTGCATGAAGCGGAATTATTGCTTTTAGGCGTTACTTTTAAAGAAAACTGCCCAGATGTTCGTAATACTAAAATTGTTGATATTGTTCATGCATTAAAAGAATATGGAATCAATATTACTATTTATGATCCTTGGGCAAAACCAGAAGAAGTAAAGCATGAATATGGAATAGAAACTACTCAGGTTTTACCAAATTCTAAGTTTGATGCTGTTATTTTAGGTGTAGCACATAAAGAGTTTGCTGCCTTAGATTTAAAATTATTGACTAAAGATTCAAATGTAATTTACGATGTTAAAGGCTTTTTATCAGATGTAGTAGACGGAAGATTATAGTTTTTCATTTTAATAAAATCCCCCAAATCTATTGAAAGAAAAAATAAAATCTCTTTTAAATTCTCAGCTCGTACAAGTATCTTCTTTTACGTCAATTTCAACATTGATAAAAATAGGAACTACTTTTATTTCGGCTAAAGTTTTGGCAGTTTTTACTGGTCCAGCAGGAATTGCCATGTTAGGACAATTGACAAATTTCATTACAATCTTAATACAAGTTTCTACTGGCGCAACAGGAACAGGAATTGTGAAACTCACAGGCCAATATAAAGAAGACAAACCGCAACTCAAAAAAGTTATTGATACTTCGTTTACATTAAATATCTTATTTTCGGGTTTAATATTGTTGCTAATTTTTTTATTTCAAAATCAACTTACACTTTTTGTTTTTAATGATTTAAAATATAAATGGTTGTTATATTTTGTCGCTATTGGAACTCCTTTAATTGCAATAAATAATTTTATTTTATCTGTAATTAGTGGATTGCATCAATTTAAAAAATATGTTACTATCAATATATGTTCAAGTATATTAAGCGTAATTCTGACAGTAGGGTTAGTTTATTTTTACACTATAGATGGTGCACTTTTGGCATATATCTTGACACAAACACTAATCTTTTTTGTGAGTTTATTTTATAGTAAAACCATTCAGTGGAAAGAAACAATTTCTTTTGCAATAGATATATCGATTACAAAAAAGCTATCTCATTTTTCACTTTATGTTATTGTAAGCGCATTTTGTTTTCCTTTTGCACAAATCTTAGTAAGAAATTTAATAATCGACACTTTAGGAATCGATTCTGCTGGAATTTGGGAAGGAACAAATCGTATTTCAAGTATGTATTTGTTGTTGATTGCAAGTGCAATTGGAGTTTATTTTTTCCCAAAAATTAGCAATTTAAAAACTATTCAAGAAGTTAGTAAAGAACTAAATTTTGCATTCAAAATATTTGTTGGAGCAACTCTCTTTGCCGGATTTTTACTTATAGTATTAAAAAGCTTTATAACTCCATTAGTCCTTTCAAAATCTTTTTTACCAATAAATGATATTTTATACATTCAAGTAATTGGAGATATTTTTTTAATAGCTAAAATGTTACTTTCTATGGTTCTATTAAGCAGAGACAAAACGAAAGTAATGGTGTTTTTTGAAATTATTTTTACTGCGATTTATATTGTATCTAATTATATTTTGGTTTCAAGTTTTCCAGATTTAGCAAATATTATTTGGGCTTATCCAATTTATACATTTTTATATTTCCTAACTTTGTTTTTAACCTACAAGAAAATAGTAAATGTTGTTGAAAATTAAAGCGTTAATCGCAAAAATATTTGTAAATGATTTTACTGGAAAAGTAATAGCTTCATTGTTTTCTAGCAAAATTCCATTTCATAATTTGACAATTGATATTTCTAATCCTGTAATTAGAAAAAGAATTGCAGCAGCACTATATTTTAAAACTTATGAAACTGCTGAGGTTCGATTCATATTAAAATATTTGCAAAATTTTGATGGGAATATTGTGGAATTTGGAGCAAGTATTGGCGTGGTTTCTTCCACGTTAGCAAAAATAAATCCAAAAGCAAAATTGTTTTCTTTTGAAGCAGATTCTCGATTTATTCCTATTATTATTAACAATTTTAAAATTAATAAGATTGATAATGCCAATTGCTTTAACGAAATCATAGGTGCTTCGGGTTATGAATTTATTCCAGGTGAAGACAATACTATGGGCAAAATTTCCAAAAGTGATATAGTCTCAAACAACATGAATTCGCTATCTGCTATTTTAGAAAAATATAAAATTCAAGATTATATTTTGGTTTCTGATATTGAAGGAGCCGAATATTTTGTTTTAAATGAAAATGAAGCTGTTTTTAAAAATTGTTCAATGCTAATTATGGAACTACATCCTATTCAAATTGATGATAAATTAATTTCGGTTGAAGATTTAAAAGTAAGAATTCAGGAGATAGGTTATTCAATTATTGAGCAATACGGTTCAAATGTTGTAGCTAAAAGAAACTAATAATGAAATTAATTAAATCAATAATATCTGATGTTTTATCTTTTTTCGAAAGGATAATTTCTTATTGTTTTTGGAATTTTAAAGGAGTAAGAATTACAATTTCTTGTCAAGTTTCAAGAAAAGCTATTATTGAAAAAGGTTGTGTTTTTTCTGGACATACAATCATTACTGAAAACGCTAAAATTGGCGCTTTTACTTATGGCTATAATGTAAATATTAATAATGCAATTATAGGTAGTTATTGTTCATTAGCACCAGATGTTAAAATAGGTTTAGATGAACATCCATTAGATAAAGCATCAACACATCCACATTTTTATCCTAAAATGGAACAAAAAAAAGCAGTTATTGGAAATCATGTTTGGATAGGTGCAAATGCAATTGTTTTATCTGGAGTAATAATTGAAAATCATTGTGTTATTGCTGCTGGAGCTGTTGTTACTAAAAATGTAAATGAACATGAAATTGTAGGTGGTGTTCCTGCAAAAATCATTGGAAACAGAGATAAAAATGCAACAAAATAAATACATCGTTGTTCATGCGGGTAAACGAGATGATTACCAAGTGGCTTTAGCATTACATGAAGCAAATATGTTGTATTGTTTAGTTACCGAAGCTTATTTTCCATTGGACAAAAAGTGGTTTGATATTTTGGCTGATTTCTTAGGTATTCGTTCAAAATTCTTTAGAAGATATAAAGAAGGTTTGCCTTCATCAAAAGTTTGTATTCCTTGGGAAGCTCATTTTTATGAGATGTTGTTTTTATGGACTAAAAATATTTTATTTGATAGTAAAAAAGGGTATGCTTTAGGCAAACATGCAAGAAAATTAAGCCAAAAATATAATATTCCAATAATAGCTGTAAACACTTGTGCGGCTGATGCTTTTAAAGGAAATTTGATTCAACCAAAAATTCTATTCCAATTTCATCCACAAGCTGATTTTGTTAAAGAATTATTTTTAGAAGAAATTAAATTCAATCCAAAAGCAGAAAAAACATTATTACAAGAATATGAGTTTTCACTTTCAGCAGCACAATTACAACTTCTTTCGAGCGAGGTGAAATTAGCAACAGATTTTCTTTGTGCGAGCTCATTAACTAAAAAATCATTGACTTTCAAAGGTGTTTCTGAAGATAAAATTAAAGTAATTCCTTATGGAGTTGATACAACTAAATTTACTTTTTCGGAAAGAAAACATTCAGAGATTTTTAAAGTGATTTTTATCGGAAGTTTGAACCAACGAAAAGGTATTACTTATTTGTTAGATGCTTTAGCGCAATTACAAAACATTGAGTTAACCATTGTAACTCGAGGAATTTATGATGAAATGCTTATTCAAAATTATAATTTTCCAATACATGTCGTAGTCGATGTGCCACATGAAAAATTACAAGACAAATTGCACCAAGCGCATTGTTTTGTTTTACCTTCAATTTTGGAAGGATTTGGCCAAGTGATTCTTGAAGCTATGGCAACTGGAATTCCAGTAATTGCAACAGAGAATACAGCCGCTGTTGATATTATTGAAACTGGAAAAGAAGGTTTTGTAATACCAACTAGAAATGTTCAAGCAATAAAAGAAAGTATAGAAAAATTACAAAAAGATTTTTCTTTAGTGCAAACAATGGGAAAAGCTGCGCACGAAAAAGCTAAAATATATACTTGGCAAAAGTTTAGATCTGATTTAGTAACTCATATTCAATCACTTTCTAAATGAAGTTACTAGTTATTACCAATATTCCAACACCTTATCGCATTGCATTTTTTAATGTATTGCAACAACAACTATTGTTTCAAAACGGGAAATTAAAAGTATTATATTGTGCTGAAAATGAACCTGATCGTCATTGGGAAATTGATTTTTCTGATCAACAATTTGAGTATGAAATTCTCAAAGGTTTTCATGCAACTATTGGAGGTTTATTTCTCCATTTTAATCCGTCGATTTTAAAGAAAACTGCAGCATTTAATCCAGATTATATTTTATACGCAGGTTCTTGGAATATGCCAACAGTAGTTTTTAGTTTACTTTTCAATTCGGTCTTCAATACAAAATACAAGAAAATTTTTTGGAGCGAAGGCCATGATGGAAGTATTTTGCATAAATCAGGAATTGTGCCAACCATTAGAAAATTTATTCAGAATAAATTTGATGCTTTTGCGGTTCCAAATCAAAGAAGTGAATCGTATTTGTTTACAAATTTACGTTTGAATGAAAAACCAATTTTGATTTTGCCCAACACAGTTGATGGTAATTTTTTTACAAAACCACAATCTTGGAATATAGAGAATTCAAAAGAAGTTAAATCAGAATTTAATATTCCAAACAATTCAAAAATTATCATTCAAGTCTCACAAATTGAAGACAGAAAAGGTGTTGTTGAGCTTGTTTCTTATTGGCAAAAATTGCAACAGAAAGAAAATTATCATTTAGTTTTAGTTGGAGAAGGTTCATTAAAAAATAAATTAATAGCAGAAAATCAATCTGATAACATTCATTTCTTGGGAAATCAAACCAAAGAAAATGTTCGAAAGTTATTATTTGCTTCAGATGTTTTTGTATTATTAACTAAAAATGACCCAAATCCATTGACTCTTATTGAAGCCAGTTTTGCGAAATTACCTATTCTAACCACAAAATTTGCTGGAAATTGCGATGAAATTGTGGTTGGAGAAAATGGTGTTGTTTTGCAGGAAATTAGTTTTGCTACCTTTGAAAATGCTTTCCAAAAAATGAAACAATTTTCATCAAGTAAAAGTGGCGAAATTTCTTTTCAAAATGTAAAACAAAATTTTGATAGTGAGCAAGTTGCTCGTAATTTTATGAAACAATTAAATAACGCTTAATGAGTATTTATTTAGACATAGTTTTAGTCGCTTTTCTCTTTATCTATTTAGTAAAAGAGAAGCAACTGAATATTCTAAATTCGTCATTAATTTACTTATTTATTCACGTTTTTTTTGTTACATTGAGAGGAGTTCAAATCTTTTTCTTGGATGCAAAAATCATCTCAAATAAGTGGTATTCAACTTATATTACTGTTGGTGAAATTGATAAAGCAATATTTTTAGCCGATATTTCATTAGTTGCTTTTTTTATAGGTTTCAATTTTTTTACTGATGGTTTTAGAAAAAAGGGTGCTTTGTTAATAAAAAAATTTCACAACTATAAAGAATCAAGACAACGTTGGATTGACTATTATTTAATTGCTGTTTTTGTGGCAGGAATAATTGGAATTGTAACCTATCGTTCAATTGCTGACAGAGATGTTGATACCGAAGAATTTTCAACATTTTCAAACTTTTTGACTAGTTTAGGGATTATTTCAGCAATTGTTTTATTGTATGAAAAGGGATTTAAAAAGGTATATATAGCTTATTTCTTCTTATTAATTGTCTTTTATTCTCTTCAAGGAGAAAATAGATTTAGAGTAGTATTGGCATTATTATTCGTGTTAATGTATTACTTGAAAACACTGAATCTTAGAATGCCACCTTGGAAATACTACATTCTTGGATTTGTGTTTATTTTATTCAGTTTTCCATTAAAAGAAGTGGGTAAAAATTTTCAAGAAACAGGAAAAATAGATGTTTCAGAAGTGGTTAGAGATTCATTCGAAGAGTTTTCAGAAGGTGAATCGGGTGATATGTCGTTTATAGAGCAAAGCGCTGGTATGGTTGGTGCTATGGAATTAAAAAACAAGATTTTTTATGGAAGTACTTATCAACCTATTTTCTTTTTCTTTGTGCCGAGAAGTATGTGGGCAGAAAAACCTGCCTTGAACGAATGGCAACATCAAATTTCAATTTCTGGACGTGATTTTGGTGAAATGGGACAAATTTCATTAATTAGTGGTGAATCGTATGCTAATTTTAGATATTTTGGTGTTTTTATAGTTTCATTTTTAATTGGTAGATGGTATTCTTATTTGTACAATAAATATTCAAATTTGCCAGCCAAACACAAAGGGTTTTTATTGCTTTTACTGTTCAATATGGTCTTATTTCAAGTGTGGAGAGATGGAATGATTTCATTAATATTATTTCCATTTTTGAACTACTTACCGATTATGATTTTATATTTTATTAAGAAACCAATTCCTGTAAAATGAAAATACTAATCAATTGTTCAAATTTGCGCGTTGGCGGTGGTTTGCAAGTTGCTCATTCTTTTTTATATGAAATTAAAAGAAATATTGAACACCATTTTTTGGTGGTGTTGTCAGAGAATTTGCAACCGCAAATCAATAAAGATGATTTTGGTCAAAACTTTCAATTTGTAAATTATAGTGTCAAGCCATCTGTTACAAAAACGGTTTTTGGTAGAGACAAACAATTAGACGATTTTGAACATATATTTCAACCAGAAGTTGTTTTTTCTGTTTTTGGTCCTACGTATTGGCGCCCAAAAGCAAAACATATTTGTGGATTTGCTAAGCCAGATTATATTTACAAAGATTCTCCTTATTTTAAACAAATTTCGTTTTTTCAAAAATTGAAATTAAATGCAATGGAGTTTTTTCATATGTTGGATTTTAAAAAGAATAACGATTTGTTGATCACAGAAAATCCAGATGTGACTCGAATTCTTGCCCAAAAAGTGCCTCAAAAAGTAGTAACGGTTACTAATTTTTATAACCAAATTTTCGAAAATGAATCGCTTTGGGACAAATCAATTCTAATAGATGAATCGAAGGAGACCATAAAATTGTTAACAATTTCGGCAAATTATCCGCATAAAAATTTAGCGATTATTAAAAAAGTAATTCCAGTTTTAAAAAAGCAATTTCCAGCGTTTCAATTTAAGTTTTTTCTAACCATTGATAGAAGTGAATTCGGAATTTCAGAAACAGATTCTTTAAACCAAAATATAGAGTTTTTAGGAAAAGTAACAATAAATCAATGTCCAAACCTATATTCTCAATGTGATTTCTTATTTTTACCGACATTGTTAGAATGTTTTTCAGCATCGTATTGTGAGGCAATGTTTATGCAAAAACCAATTTTAACATCAGATTTATCATTTGCGAAAGGAATTTGCGGAAAAGCAGCAGAATATTTTAATCCAATGGATGAAAATGATGTGGCAAATACAATTTATGAATTAGCTATAAATAATGAGTTACAAAATAAAATAAAAAAATACGGAATCCCCCAATTAAAAACATTTGACTCGTCCCAAATTAGAGCCAAAAAATATATAGAACTAATCACATCAAAAGATGCAATTAAAAGATAAAATATTATTGATTACTGGAGGAACTGGTTCTTTCGGGAATGCAGTTTTGCACAAATTTTTACCTACAGAACACTTCAAAGAAATCCGAATTTTAAGTCGCGATGAGAAAAAGCAAGATGATTTACGAAAAAAAGTAAATAATCCTAAAGTGAAATTTTATATTGGTGACGTTCGTGATATAAATAGTATTGACGCAGCCGTTAAGGGTGTTGATTATGTTTTTCATGCTGCTGCTTTAAAACAAGTCCCTTCTTGTGAATTTTTTCCAATGGAAGCCGTAAAAACAAATATCATTGGAACTGATAATGTATTAACAATTGCCGAAAAATACGAAGTTAAAAAAGTAGTTGTACTCAGTACAGATAAAGCCGCTTATCCAATCAATGCTATGGGAATGTCTAAGGCTATGATGGAAAAAGTGATGGTTGCTAAATCTCGTAATTTAGATGATACCAAAACCATTTTTTGTGGTACACGCTATGGAAATGTAATGGCTTCGCGTGGCTCGGTAATTCCTTTGTTTGTAGAACAAATTAAAGCAGGAAAAGCAATTACTATCACCGATCCAAATATGACACGTTTCATGATGACGTTAGAAGATGCGGTTGATTTGGTTTTATATGCTTTTGAAAACGGAAAGCAAGGCGATTTATTCGTACAAAAATCACCAGCTTGTACAATTGAAGTCTTGGCTAAAGCCTTAAATTCGTTATATAAATCTGAAGCAGAAATTAAAATCATTGGTACACGTCATGGTGAGAAAGTCTATGAAACATTAGTCAATAGAGAAGATATGATTAAAGCTGAAGATTGTGGAAACTATTATAGAATTCCAGCTGATAATCGTAATTTGAATTATGAGCAATATTTTTCTGAAGGAAAGGTTAAATTAGCTGATTTAGAAGAATATCATTCGCATAATACCGAAATTTTAGATGTAGAAGGCATGAAACAGTTGTTGTTGCAATTGCCTTTAATCAGAAAAGATGTTTTAGGAGAAAACATGAATCAATATTTTGATTTATAATGATTAGAATAGGTATCACAGGTCAAGATGGTTTCGTTGGTAAACATTTATACAATACATTAGGTTTATTTCCTAATGAATTTTTGCATGTCGAATTTCAACGTAATTTTTTTCAGAAGGATAATGAATTAGATCATTTTGTTTCTCAATGTGATGTGATTGTGCATTTAGCGGCCATAAATCGCCATGAAAGCCAGGAAGTTATTTATGAAACGAATATAAATTTGGTTCAAAAATTAGTAGCTTCTTTAGAAAGAACGAACTCAAAACCTCATGTTTTACTTTCTTCTTCAAGTCAGGAAGAACGTGATAATTTATACGGAAAATCAAAAAAAGAAGGAAGAGAATTAGTTGCAAATTGGGCAGAAAAGAATCAAGCTATTTTTACAGGTTTGGTTATTCCAAATGTTTTTGGACCTTTCGGAAAACCTTTTTATAATTCAGTTGTAGCTACATTTTGTCATCAAGTTTCACATAATGAAACTCCAAGAATTGATATTGATACTGATTTAAAATTGATTTATGTTGGTGAATTGGTACAAGAAATCATTAACCAAATTAGAGCAAAAAATAATCAGCCAAAACTTGAAGTTCAACACACATCGGAAAAGAAAGTTTCTGAAATTTTAGCTTTATTACAGCATTATAAATCGGAATATGAAGATAAAGGAAGCATTCCAACATTAGCATCAACATTTGAATTAAACTTATTCAATACCTATCGATGTTATATGGATATTGCGAATCATTTTCCAGTGAAATTGATGCAACATACAGATGATAGAGGAAGTTTTGTAGAAATTATCAGGTTAGAAGTTGGTGGACAAGTTTCTTTTTCAACAACCAAACCAAATATTACAAGAGGTAATCATTTTCATACTCGGAAAATTGAACGTTTTGCAGTAATCAAAGGGAAAGCCCTAATTCAATTACGAAAAATCGGAACAGATGAAGTACTAAATTTCGAATTAAATGGTGATGAACCAGCTTATGTTGATATGCCTATTTGGTACACACATAATATTAAAAACATTGGAGATGATATTTTATATACCAACTTTTGGATAAATGAATTTTTCAATCCAAATGATACAGATACCTATTTTGAAGTGGTTTAATTAGATAAGATACAAGTAAAAAGTAAAAGAATCAAGTGAAAAGAGCAAGTACAAGAAAATAAGAATGAAGTAATAGGGAAATATTAAAGAAGTTATTTTTCTTTATTCGAATCAAACTTTTTACTTTTTACTTTTGCCTTGTCTCTTAAAAAAGATATATGAAAAAACTAAAACTTATAACTGTTGTTGGAACGCGTCCAGAAATCATCCGTTTATCACGAGTGATGGCTGCTTTGGATGCTTCTGAAGCTATAGAACATATACTTGTTCACACAGGACAAAATTATGATTACGAATTGAATCAGATTTTTTTTGACGATTTAGGCATTCGTAAACCTGATTATTTTTTAAATGCTGCTGGAAAAACAGCTACAGAAACCGTTGGACAAATTTTAATTAAAATTGATCCGCTTTTAGAAAAAGTGCAACCAGATGCTTTCTTAGTTTTGGGCGATACGAACAGTTGTTTGTGTGCGATTCCTGCTAAAAAACGCCAAATTCCTATATTTCATATGGAAGCTGGAAATCGTTGTTTTGATCAACGTGTTCCTGAAGAAACCAATCGTAAAATTGTAGATCATATTTCCGATGTGAATTTGACTTACAGCGATATTGCTCGAGAATATTTACTTCGTGAAGGCTTACCTGCTGATAGAATTATTAAAACGGGTTCGCCAATGTTTGAAGTGCTACATTATTATTTGCCGAATATTCAAGCATCAGACATTCTTTCAAGGCTTAATTTAGAAAAAAGAAAATACTTTGTGGTTTCATCACATCGTGAAGAAAACATCAATAATCCGGATAATTTTAATGGCTTAATCGAAAGTTTAAATCAAATTGCAGAGCACTATAAATTTCCAATTATTGTGAGCACCCATCCGCGAACTCGTAACATGATTGAAAGTAAGAATGTAAAAGTTCGTGAGGAGGTTCAGTTTTTAAAGCCAATGGGATTTAACGATTATAATGCATTGCAAATGAATGCTTTTGCTGTTTTATCGGATAGTGGTACGATTTCAGAAGAATCTTCAATTTTAAATTTCCCAGCATTAAATATTCGCCAAGCACACGAACGACCAGAAGCTATGGAGGAAGCATCTGTAATGATGGTTGGACTTTCATCTGAAAGAATTATGCAAGGGTTAGTGCAATTAGAAACTCAAAAAACGGACTCTGAAAGAAATTTCCGCCTTGTTGCCGATTATTCTATGCCAAATGTCTCAGAAAAAATGGTGCGAATAATATTGAGTTATACGGATTATGTGAATCGAGTGGTTTGGTCAAAAAAGTAAAAGAGCCAAGTAAAATTATTATGAAAGAAAATGATTTACTAAAAAGAACTTTCAATTTTGGAGTTGATTGTTTAAAATATTTAAGAAAATTAGAAGCTAATCCAGAGAATAATTTAATAAGATTTCAATTAGGAAAATCTTGCACTTCGGTTGGAGCAAATTATGAAGAATCACAAGCAGGATCTTCAAAACCTGATTTTATAAATAAAGTTAAAATATCATTAAGAGAAGCCAGAGAATCTAATTATTGGTTGAGAATTTTAAAAGAATTATCTGATAAAGATGATAAAAATCTTGAATATCTTATTCAGGAAAGTAAAGAAATTAAGAGTATTCTTGGTGCAATTGTCAATAAATCTAATAATAATTAAAGTATGAAACTTTTTACTTTTTACTTTTTACTTGGCTCTTTATTTGTATGAGAATTATCTTCTTAGCATTAGCTTATCCAAAAATTCCAAATTCGAGTAATTTATATACCGATTTAATGGAAGAATTTCGCAATCAAGGTCATGAAGTTTTTGTCGTGGCGCCAGCTGTGAATGATTCTGAAGTTGGATTGATAAATGAAGAAGGGATTTCTGTAATTCGTGTTAAAACACTTCAGCTGTTAAATGTAAATCCTATCCAAAAAGGAATTGCGAATGTTTTATTACCTTTTCAATATAAAAAAGCGATTAAAAAATATTTCAAGTCTAAAACCTTAGATTTAATCATCATGCCAACTCCACCTATTAGTTTGGTTGATGTGGCGAGTTGGTTAAAAAAGAAATATCAATCGAAATTATATTTGATTTTAAGAGATATTTTCCCTCAAAATGCAGTCGATTTAAACATGATGAAAAAAGACGGATTGCTGTATAATTTTTTCCGAAAAAAAGAACATTTTCTATATGAAGTAGCTGATGAAATAGGTTGTATGTCGCCAGGAAATATTGATTATGTAATCCAACATAATCCTAAAATGAAAGTTGAAAAATTACATTTATTACCCAATTGGCAAAAAGAAATTCCACAGTTTTCTGAAGATAGAGAATCTTTAAGAAATAAGTATAATTTTGATGATAAGTTTGTCATTATTTTTGGAGGAAATATTGGTTTGCCTCAAAAGTTAGAAAATATTTTGATGGTTGCAGAATTGTTTAAGCCAGAAGACAAAGTCTTGTTTTTTATTGTTGGACAAGGAACGGAAAAAGCTAAGATTGAAAAACTAATAGTAGATAAAAACATTCAAAACGTTATAATTAAGAATTCATTACCGCGGGGAGATTATCAAAATATTATATCGGTTGCTGATTGCGGTTTAATTTCTTTACATGAAAATTTTACAATTCCGAATATTCCATCCAAATCGTTGAGTTATTTTAATGCAAAAATTCCTGTTTTGGCAGCAATTGATATTAATACAGATTACGGAACGATTATTCAAGACGAACTCAAAGCTGGAGTTTGGGCACCATCAAACCAACCTAATCTAATTAAAGAAAAAATTGATTTATTGCGTTCAAATCCCCAACTTTGTAAACAAATGGGTGAAAATGGATATCAGTATTTTATCAATAATGTAACACCAAAACATAGTTATGAAGTTATTATGAGCCAAGTAAAAAGAGCCAAGTAAAAAGTAATATGTATTCAAGAATAATAAAACCAATTTTAGATTTTCTACTTGCCGTGATGGGATTCATAATCTTATTACCAGTATTTCTATTGGTAACTTTTTTGTTGTTTTTTGCCAACCAAGGAAAACCTTTTTTTATTCAACGTCGACCTGGTAAGAATTGTAAAGTGTTCAGTATTATCAAGTTTAAAACAATGAATGATAAAAAAGATGCAGCGGGAAAATTATTACATGATTCAGAAAGATTGACAACTGTAGGGAAGTTTGTTCGGAAAACTTCTTTAGATGAAATACCACAATTGTTAAATGTGATAAAAGGTGAGATGAGTTTAATAGGACCTCGACCATTATTAACAGATTATGTACATCTATATAGTACCTTTCAAAATCGTAGACATGAAGTTAAACCTGGAATTACAGGTTGGGCTCAAGTAAATGGTAGAAATGCAATTTCTTGGGATAAACGATTTGAATTAGATGTTTATTATGTTGATCATGTTTCTTTTGCATTAGATTTAAAAATCTTATTTTTAACCGCTAAAAAAGTAGTAATTAGCGAAGGAATAAATGCGGAAAATGCCGCTACAATTGAGCCTTTTGAAGGTCAATATTAATTATTTATGTGCCCCCTACATATGAAAAAAATAGCTATTATAGGAGCTGGAGGTTTTGGAAGAGAAGTGAAAATGCTTATTGACCAAATTAATGCAGTTGAAAATAAATACCAATTCATAGGTTATTATGATGATGGGAAAGAAAAAGGAACATTGATAAATGGTTTTCCAGTTTTAGGAATGGTAGCCGATTTGAATAGTGTTTCTGAAGAAATTACTGTTGCTTTGGCATTAGGAAATCCAGTTTACAAAAAGAATGTTGTTACTTTAATTCATAATTCAAATATAACATATGAAACGTTGATTCATCCTTCTGTTTTAATCGGGAATGATGATGTTTTAATTGGGAAGGGAGCTGTGATTTGTGCGGGAAATATTATTACATGCAACATTATAATTAAAGATTATGTGACTATTAATTTAGCTTGTACAATTGGTCATGATACTGTTTTAGAAGATTATGTATCTTTGATGCCAGGGGTGAATGTTTCAGGAGAAGTAGTTGTAGAGGAAGCCGTTTATGTAGGTACAGGAGCAAAAATAATCAATCAAGTTTTTGTTGGAAAAAACACCACAATTGGTGCTGGAGCTGTGGTTTCTAAATCACTTCCAGAAAATTGTACGGCTGTTGGAATTCCTGCTAAACCAATAAAATTACATTCATAATGCAACAAGAAAAAATATGGTTGTCTTCACCACATATGGGAGGTAAGGAGCAAAAATTTGTACAAGAAGCATTTGAAACCAATTGGGTAGCACCATTGGGTCCTAACGTGAATGGATTTGAGCAGGAATTAGAAAAGTATTTAAATCAAAATGTTTTTGTTGGTGCTTTGAGTTCAGGGACAGCGGCGTTGCATTTAGGTTTGATTTTATTAGGAGTAAAAGCTGGTGATGAGGTAATTTGTCAATCAATGACTTTTTCGGCATCAGCCAATCCTATTGCTTATTTGGGAGCTACACCAATTTTTATAGATAGCGAAATAGATACTTGGAACATGTGTCCAATCGCATTAGAAGAAGCCATTAAAGATAGAATTTCAAAAGGTAAAAAGCCTAAAGCTATTATTCCAGTTCATTTATATGGAATGCCAGCAAAAATGGACGAAATTACAGCGATTGCAAATCGATATGAAATTCCAGTTTTGGAAGATAGTGCTGAAGCTTTAGGGAGTTCATATAAAGGTCGCAAATGCGGTACTTTTGGAGCTATTTCAGTATTGTCTTTTAATGGAAATAAAATCATCACTACTTCGGGTGGTGGGGCAATTGTTGCTCGTACCAAAGAATTAAAAGACAAAGCCGTTTTTTTATCAACTCAGGCTAGAGATAATGCACCACATTATCAGCATTCTCAAATTGGCTATAATTATAGAATGAGCAATATTTGTGCAGGTATTGGTCGTGGACAAATGGAGGTTTTGGATCTTCATGTGAGTTTGAGAAGAAAAATACATCAATTTTATATAGATTTCTTTTCAACGGTAGATTCGGTTAAAGTATTGCACGAACCGACAGCTGATTATTATTCTAATCATTGGTTAACGGCTATTGTATTAGAATCTTACGAAAAAAGAGAAACTTTGCGATTAGCTTTTGAACAAGCAAATATTGAAACTAGACCACTATGGAAACCAATGCATTTACAACCAGTTTTTGAAAAATCTCCTTATTATGGAACTACAGTTTCTGAAGAATTGTTTAATAATGGATTGTGTTTGCCATCTGGTTCTAATCTTTCTGAAAATGAGCAAAATAGAATTCTATCGGTGCTTAACTGTTTCTTTATGAAGTAATTTGAGATTGCTAATCAAATTTTGTTAAATTTGTCTCCCCAAATTAAATTTAGTGCCACAAAATAAAAACGAAAATAATTCGTCAATTGCTTCATTTTTAATGAAGAACAAAATTATTCACTTAGGTTATCTTCCTAGATGGGTTATATTTTTAATTGATATAGCCATTATCCTATTTGCTAATTTAGTTACTTATTTGATAGTTTCTAATTTGACTTTCAAATATTACGATACAGCTTCAGTTTTCCAAAGAACTTTGATTATTGTATTGACACAGATTTTTTTCTTTTTTGCATTTAAGACTTATGCGGGGATTATAAGACATTCTACTTTGAATGACGGATTTAATCTTTTCAAAGCAACATTTAGCACCTTTCTTGCTTTGGCGGTATTAAATTATTCTCATTATTATTTTATAGGGACTAAGATTTTTTTAATGCCAGCTTTGTTGTTGATGTTTTTTATTTCCTTTATTTTTTTGTTATCTTTTAGAATAGCGGTAAAGATTATTTACCAAATTTATATTGAGGCAAGTCATGCTTCTGGATATCAAAGAGTAGTGATTTATGGGACCGATAATCATGCAATTGCTCTGGCAAATGCTTTAAAAGCGGAACAACCAAGACGGTATAAATTAGTTGGTTTTATTGATAAATATAAGAATAATGTTACTAAGACCATCTTGGATTTGCCTATTGTATCTCATGAAACATCTATTGTTAAAATTTTAGAAGAATTAAATGCTGATAACTTAATTATTGCAGATAAAAATATTCCTAGTAAGTTGCAACTTTTGATTATAGATCAGTGTTTAGAAAACGATATTAAATTATTGACTGTTCCTGTGGTAACCGATTGGAACAATCAAAGACAGCTTACAAAGCGTATTAAAACTTTTGAAATTCAAGATTTATTAGATAGAAAGCCTATTGTTTTAAATACAAGTTTAATTTCAAATCAAATTAAAAACAAAGTTGTTTTAATCACTGGAGCTGCGGGCTCTATAGGTAGCGAAATAGTAAATCAAGTAATCGAATTTAATCCTCAAAAAATCATTGTTGTAGACCAAGCTGAAACACCATTGCATCAATTGTGTCTTGATTTGGAAAAGAAAATGAATAAAAGTGCTTTTATTCCATATGTTGCTGATGTTAGGGATGAAAAGGTGATGGAACAAATTTTCGAGTTGCATCAACCTCATGTGGTGTATCATGCTGCGGCTTATAAACACGTGCCATTGATGGAAAGTAATCCTTTTCAAGCTGTTTATACGAATGTTTTTGGTACAAAAGTGATAGCTGATTTGGCTTTGAAACACAAAAGCGATTCTTTTGTAATGGTTTCGACAGATAAAGCGGTAAATCCCAGTAATATTATGGGAGCTAGTAAGCGAATAGCAGAACAATATGTACAATCGTTAGCGTATGAAGTAGAAAATGAACCTTCTCATAAAACGAAATTTATTACTACTCGATTTGGAAATGTATTAGGTTCAAATGGTTCAGTTGTGCCCTTATTTACAAAACAAATTGAAGCTGGTGGACCAATCACAATTACACATCCTGATATTATTCGTTATTTCATGACAATTCCTGAAGCTTGTCAATTGGTTTTAGAAGCAGGATCTATGGGTAATGGTGGTGAAATCTATATTTTTGATATGGGAAAACCAGTAAAAATTATTGATTTGGCTCATAAAATGATTCGATTGGCTGGTTTTGTACCTGAAAAAGATATTCAAGTTGCAATTATTGGTTTACGTCCTGGAGAAAAATTATTTGAAGAATTATTGAATAATTCTTCTAAAACTCAACCAACACATCATGAAAAAATAATGATTGCTAAAGAAGAGAGTACGCAAGAATTTAAACAAATTAAAACGGATATTAATAGATTAGTGCTAGAAGCATCAAGTTTGACAACTATTGAAATTGTGAAACAAATGAAAATACTTGTGCCCGAATTTAAAAGTAATAATTCTGAATTTACAGATTTAGACAGCTAAAAGAACTATAATTCATGAAAGAAATTATATTTGTAAAAAAATCCCCTATGAATGCAATTTATCGCTTAGCCACATTTTTGTTACTTGCTGTTGTATTACAGTCTTGTTCTTCATCAAAAAATATTGCTTATTTTCAGGATACTATTGCAAGTTCGACTGCACAAAAGTTTGAACCTGTTCTACAGCCAGACGATGTTTTGAATATTGTAATCTCCTCTGAAAATCCTGAGATTGCAGCGCCTTATAATTTAAAAACAGTTGTTTTTCAAGGTAATGCAGAAAGTAGTGTGGCACAAGAGCGTTTACAAACGTATCTAATTGACCAGACAGGTTTTATAGAGTTGCCCATGGTTGGTAACGTGAAATTAGCAGGTTTAACTAGAACAGAAGCGGTTAATGAACTTAAAAAAGTATTAACAGACCATATTAAAGATCCTATAATTAATTTAAGAATTGTAAATTTTAAAGTTTCTATTTTAGGTGAAGTTGCAAAACCTGGGGTTTATACCATTCAAAGTGAGCGAGTAACTTTAGTTGAAGCTCTGGCTTTAGCGGGAGATTTAACCATTTACGGTAAACGAAATGATATTCTTTTAATCCGAGAAAAAGAAGGTATAAAAACTATGCAGCGTATTGATATAACGAAATCGGATTTTATTAATTCTCCGTATTATTATTTAACTCAAAACGATGTGGTTTATATTGAACCTAATAAAACTAGAGTAAATTCATCAGTAATTGGACCTAATATAGCTGTTGGAATTTCTGCATTATCATTAGTGGTTACTATATTAGCCTTAACAATAAAATAATAAGATGTATCAGTATAGCAATTCAGAAGATAGTTCAGAGAGAAATTTTAATCTTCGAGAACAAATTGAAGGATATTTAAGCCATTGGAAATGGTTTGTTGTTGGTGTTGCCATCACGGTTTCTGTAGCGTTTATTTATTTGCGTTATGCTGTTCCTTTGTATAGCGCTAGTTCTACTATACTGGTTAAAGATGAACGAAAAGGAGGTTTGGCTTCTGAACTGTCTGCGTTTTCAGATTTAGGAATGCTAAAAAACGTTAAAAGTAATGTGGATAACGAAATAGAAGTCATTAAATCTAGAACACTTGTTGAAAAAACAGTTAAGGATTTAGGGTTAAATATTTCCTACATTAACGAAGGAAGAATCAAAGATGGTGAAATTTATAAAGATTCTCCAATTGTGGTTTTCTTTTCTAATCAAAACGAGCAATTTTATAAAGAGAACCATAAGCTTAGAGTTGTTGCCGCTTCTGCTTCTACGTATACTTTATATGATGAAGCTGGTAGTAAAAGAGGTGTTTTTAAATATGGTGAAACTATTAAATATAAATCGGGGACTTGTAGTATTTTAAAAAATAATTTAGAACCAGAAAAGAATAAAACTGAATTTTCTATTCGAATTGAAATTCAGCCAGTTTTACAAGTTGCAGAAAGCTATAAAGCCCGACTAAAGGTGATGGCTTTGAGTAAAAACACTAGCGTTATTGAATTGTCGTTTGTAGATCCAGTGTTGTACAGAGCAGAGGATTTTTTAGATGCTTTGGTTCGAAATTACAATCAAGATGCTATTGATGATAAAAACTTTATTTCTGAAAATACTTCAAAGTTTATAGAACAACGATTGAAATTAATTTCACAAGAACTAGAAGGTGTTGAAAAAGATGCGGAAGAATTTAAAAAAACGAATAAAGTAACTGATATAACTTCAGAAGCAGGTTTGTTTTTAGAAAACGCAAGTGAGTTTGAAAAACGTGAAATTGAAACAGAAACCCAACTGAAAGTGGTTAACACAATGTTGGATTACATGAAAAACACAACAAATGAAAATTTAATTCCAGCCAATATTTTAACTTCTGATGTAAATGCAGTGGGCTTAATTGATCAATATAATCAATTGGTTCTTGAGCGAAACCGAATATTGAAAACTGCGGGTCCAAAAAACAGTATGGTATTGGCAGTGGATAAAAAAATTGCGTCATTAAAAAGCAATGTTTCTTCTAGTTTGAATCAATTAAAAGCATCCTTGCAAATTAAAAAGAATGATTTAGCGCGTCAAAATGCTATAGTGGATGGACGAATTTCTCAAATCCCTACGCAAGAAAAAGAATTTAGAATTATTGCTAGACAGCAACAAGTTAAAGAAGCGTTGTATCTATACTTATTGGAAAAAAGGGAAGAAACGGCTATTTCTTTAGCAGTTACAGAACCCAATGCAAAGGTGATTGATCAAGCGCATGCTGCATTAAGTCCTGTTTCACCTAATAGAAAGGTGGTTTATATAGTGGCGCTTTTCTTAGGGCTATTCATTCCATTTGCTGTTATTTATGTAATTCGATTATTTGATACCAAAGTAAAATCTCGATTGGATATTGAAAGAGCAACTACAATGCCTTTTATAGGTGATGTACCAAAATCGGAAACTTCGGAACAAATCATTAATACCAATAGTAGAACAAGTACGGCTGAAGCACTTCGAATTGTGCGTACTAATTTAGAGTTTTTACTGAATGAAGTACCAGAAGGAGTTGCGAAAACAATTTTCCTAACATCAACATTCCCAAAAGAAGGAAAAACATTCATTTCAGTAAACTTGGCGTCAACCATTGCTTTGTCTGATAAGAAAGTATTGTTAGTTGGATTGGATATTAGAAACCCTAAATTAGAAGAGTATTTAGTAGTTCCGAAAGTGGGGATAACTAATTATTTAGCATCCAAAGAGTACACAAAAATTGAAGATTTTATTACTAAGGTGGATGGTTTTTCTAATTTCTATGCGTTGCCTGCAGGTGTTATTCCTCCTAATCCAGCTGAGTTATTGATGGGTAAAAAAGTAGGTGAGTTATTTGAAAAATTAAAGCAAGATTACGACTATATTATTGTTGATACAGCTCCTGTAAGTTTGGTGACGGATACATTGTTAATTGCAAAATATGCCGATACATTTATTTATGTAACTCGTGCTAATTATTTAGACAAACGTATGTTGTCTTTGCCAGAAAAATTGTATCAAGAAAAGAAATTACCTAATATGTCAATCTTAATCAACGATACCGATTCTACAAAAGGTTATGGTTATGGCTATGGTTACGGTTATGGCTATGGTTCAGATGAAAAATTAGTACCAGCTTGGAAGCGATTTTTTAAGAAATAGTTACTTGAAAAACACATTTTTAGCAATTGTTTCTTCAAGTATTTGATTGTTTTTAATAACCAGTTTGTTTTGGAATGCTGCTATGTGGTTTTTGTGATGAAAATCGGAACCCACAAAGTCGTATAGTTTTTCTTTTAGTAAATAATCAGCAATTTCTGACGCATTTTTGCCATAGTAACCTACCGTTGCAAGCAAATTCAACTGGAATAAACAACCGGCTTTTTTCAGTTTTGCAAATTCTTTTTTATTTGAATGTAAGTAAGTGTATCGTTCTGGGTGTGCTAAAACTAACTGATATCCTTTTAATTGTAATTCAAATAGAAAATCATACAATTGAATAGGAGCATTCAAATATGACATTTCAATTAAAATGAAATTGTCTTTTAATGTTAATAGTTTTTCTTGTTGTACTTGCAGTATTAAATTTTCATCTAAAAAATATTCTGAAGCAAATTGTAAATCAACTTGTTTGGTTAAACTTGGTAGCTCTGTTTGGGTTTTTTGATGAGCTGTTGTTATAGCACTTGTTGTATTATCCCATACATTTTTCATCGTATGTGGTGTGGTAATCACTTTTGAAAAACCATATCCTATCATTGATTCTAATAAAAATTTAGAATCTTCTATTTCTTGTGCACCATCATCAATTCCAGGTAATATATGCGAATGAATGTCCACATAATTAGTGGGAATTAGTTCAGAAAGTTTAGGTTTTGTTTTGAAAAAGGATAACATGATTGGGAATTTGATGCAAAGATAGTTTTTTTTATGAAGTTCAATATCTGAATAAGAAGTTATGCAATTGTGTTGCTATACTATTCATTTTGTATATATGATTAGTGCTATATCAGTGCTATATCTATGCTATATTAGTGCTGTATAATAATTTATAACATGCTTTTAAAATACCGTATTCAAGCTTAATTACTTATTTTGTAAACTCAATTTTGACTTTTTTGTATAGAATTTGCGTTATTTCTTGAATTAATTTGTCTTCTGTTTAAAATAGTGTATTTTTGATATGGTAAAAATGAAAGTCCCTGAATACATGAATAAAACCGAATTTTCAGACGAAGAAAAGCTGTTTAAGGATGCTTCCGAAAATGAATTTTCTAACCCTAATAATACTGGAGATGACTCTGAGTCATGGGACGCTGTTATTGAGTCCAAGCATTCGCTTTTGGATTTAAATTTGAAAGAATTGTGGCATTATCGTGATTTATTGGTGTTGTTTGTGCGAAGGGATTTTGTTACGGTTTATAAGCAAACCATTTTAGGACCTTTGTGGTTTTTTATTCAGCCTATTTTAACCACTATTACTTTTACCATTATTTTTGGAAATGTTGCTCAACTTTCTACAGATGGAGCTCCTAAGTTGGTGTTTTATATGTCAGGTATTACACTTTGGAATTATTTTTCCACATGTTTAACAAATGTTTCAGGTGTTTTTAATGCTAATGCTTCAATATTTGGTAAGGTTTATTTTCCTCGTTTGATTATGCCTTTAACCATTGTAATTTCAAACTTAATGAAGTTTGGTGTTCAATTTATATTATTTCTATGTTTTGTGGGCTATTATTATTCTCAAAATGAAATTAAACCAAATCTTTGGATAGTGGCAACTCCAATTGTAATTGTTTTAATGGCGTTAATTTCAATGGGAATTGGTTTGATTTTGTCTTCTATGACCACTAAGTATAAAGATTTGAATCAATTGATTGCCTTTGGAGTGCAACTTTTTATGTATGCTACACCAGTAATTTATCCTAGTTCTTCTGTTCCTACAGCTTATCAATGGGTGGTGGAGTTAAATCCTTTAGTTGGTTTGTTTGATTATGTGCGTTATGCTTATTTAGGAGTTGGCTCGTTTGTTTTTTCTGATTTTATTTATCCATTTGTTTTTGCATTAGTTGTTTTGTTTGTAGGGATTTTGGTTTTTAATAAAGTACAGAAAACGTTCATGGATACGGTATAGTTTTAAAAAGTGAGAAATGGTAAGATGTCGATTTAGAATGAAAATTA
The DNA here is from genome assembly GCF_035299005.1 of Flavobacterium sp. GTDB lineage: Bacteria > Bacteroidota > Bacteroidia > Flavobacteriales > Flavobacteriaceae > Flavobacterium. The sequence continues at coordinate 349,643 of NZ_DATGXL010000012.1, read as the reverse complement.
GGTAAGAACAAATGAGTAAAGTAGTAATAAAATCAGAAAATATATCTAAGCAATATCGTTTAGGGCTTGTAGGTACAGGTACGGTTAAAGACGATATGAAACGTTGGTGGCATAATTTGCGTGGAAAAGAAGATCCTTTTTTAAAAATAGGTGAAGCTAATGATAGGAGTAGCAAAGGCGAAAGTGATTATGTTTGGAGTTTGCGCGATATTAATTTTGAAATCAATCAGGGAGATTCAGTTGGGATTATTGGTCGTAATGGTGCTGGAAAATCTACGTTGTTAAAAATATTAAGTCAAGTTACCCAACCTACCACTGGTAAAATTTATACAAAAGGTCGCATTGCTTCATTGTTAGAAGTTGGAACTGGTTTTCATCCAGAAATGACGGGTAGAGAGAACATCTATTTGAATGGTGCTATTTTGGGCATGCGAAAGCATGAAATTAAGCGTAAATTTGATGAAATTGTTGCCTTTTCTGGAGTAGAACGATATATTGATACACCTGTTAAACGTTATTCATCAGGGATGTATGTGCGTTTAGCGTTTGCAGTTGCGGCCCATTTGGAATCTGAGATTTTGATAGTAGATGAGGTATTAGCTGTAGGTGATGCAGAGTTTCAAAAAAAGTGTTTAGGTAAAATGAATGATGTTAGTAAGGGAGAAGGTAGGACTATTTTGTTTGTGAGTCATAATTTAGATGCTGTAAAAAAACTTTGTAATAAAGGGTTATTATTGCATCACGGGCAACTCATTCATGATGGGAATATAGATACTACTTTAGATTCTTATTTATTAAATTATTCTTCAAATGAAAAACAGTCGGAACTTAATTTTCATGAAGATGAAACTAAAGAAGCACAAATTTTAAGTGTTGCTTTAAAAGACAAAGAAGGAAAAAATGTTATTGAGTTTTATTCTAATCAAGAAATTTGTGTGCACATTACTTTAAAAAATACACTATTGAGTAAGGGTGTTAGATTAAATTTTTCTCTTTTAGATAAATTTGAAAATGTTATTTTTATCAACAGAAAGGATTTAGATTTTACAGGGATTTCTGAATGGTTAGTCCAAATTCCAAGTGACACTATTATTGCCAATCAATACAAAATAGGATTAGCTTTAGATATTCCAAAAGTGAAAGTATTGGATTATCCAACAGAAAAGATCAATCTTAGTATAGTTAATATTGCTCAGGATGAATTCAAATATGGTGATACTGAGAATGGAGTCTTTAAAATGCCGGTTATATGGAGCAAATAAAGAAAAAAATATTGTTATTATCTTCAGGAGATGTAAATGGAGCTTATGAGGCTGTTTATCGTTTAGGAAAGCACTTTATTTCAAAAGGTCATCAAGTAAAAATGTTAGTTAAAAATAGAACCAAGCCTGATAGTTTTATTATTACTTACTTAGATGCTCCAAAGCCATATAAACGTAAAAGTATTTTAGAGCGGTTATTACAAAAAATTAAAAACAAATTCAGTATAAAGATAATTACGCCTAAAATAAATTATGATTTAAATTATGATTTTATAAGTGTAGATGAAACTTCTGTGAATGTTTCATCTAATAGAATTCTAGAATTAATTGGTTTTACTCCAGAAATTGTATACACTGGAATGACGGATAACTTTATGAATTCAACAGATTTACTTAATTTACAACAATTAACTAATGCTGAGGTTTATAACATTGCTGTAGACATGAATCATTTTACTGGTGGTTGTCATTTTGCATGGGATTGTAATGGTTATATTGAAGGATGTTCCAGTAAATGTCCAGCTATTCTGGGTGTTGAAGGAAAGGAAATTCCAAAGATAAATTTTGAAACCAAATTAAGTAATGCGAAAAAAGGTAACTTCAAAATCATAGGAATGTCACAATGGACAGTAAATCAAGCTAAAGATTCTTATATTTATAGAGGTCAAAAAGAATATCTTAATGTAAACAGTTTAATTGATACTTCTTTATTTAATTCCAATAATAAAGCTATAGCGAAACGAATTTTTGATATGAACGACGATACATTCTATATTTTGATGGGATGTCAACACGCGAATGCTAAAAGAAAGGGATTTGAATATTTACTTGCTGCATTGCAGAGTTTAGAAAAAAAACTAACAGTGGAGCAAAAAAGTAAAATAGAAGTGTTAATTGTTTCTAGAAGTAAGGTAGATTCTTTTAATGAAATTCCTTTTCATAAAAAGCATATTGACTATATAAATGATTATCGTTTGTTAGCCTTATTGTATCAGGCTTCTGATGTATTTGTGAATTCTTCTATAGAAGATGCTGGGCCTATGATGGTTTCGGAGGCTTTAGCGTGTGGTACGCCAGTTGTAGGATTTGATATGGGTGTAGTTAATAATATGGTAATTTCAGGATACAATGGTTATAAAGCCAAATTGAAAGATAGTAAAGATTTAGCTAATGGAATAAAAACAATTTTTGAATTATCACCTGAAAGCTATAAAGAATATTCTAAAAACGCTGTTAAACAAGTTGAACAATATTCTTCACTAAATGCGGTTGATAAAATTTTGAATTTAAATACTTAAAATTATGAAGTTTGGATTCTTTTTAATGACCCAAAAAGGGTTTGACGTTTTAAATTCATTAATTAAAAATCAACAAACTCAATTCGTTGATTTTATTTGTATCGGAATAGACGCAAATTTAGAAGACGACTTTTCGGATAAGATAAAAGAGTTGTGTGAAATCCATACGATTACTTATTTTTTTAAAGAATCACTTTCTGAAAGAGTTTTAAATAGTGATTTTTATATTGCTATTTCCTGGCGTTGGTTACTTGATTTATCTAATTTAATTATAATTCACGATTCTATATTGCCAAAATACAGAGGTTTTGCTCCTTTGGTAAATATGTTGATAAATGGTGAAAAAGAAATCGGTGCAACAGCTCTTTTTGCTTCAAATGAATATGATAAAGGCGATATTTTAGCTCAAGAAAAAATAGCTATTCAATATCCAATTACAATAGCAGAGGCAATAACTGTTGTTGGCAATTTGTATATTGAGCTTGTTAATCAAATTATACGTCAAAGTTTATTAAATTCTTTTAAGCCAAAACAGCAAAATGAAAAAGAGGCTACTTATTCTTTATGGCTAGATCACGAAGATTATTTTATAGATTGGAATTGGAGCGCAGAAAAAATAAAAAGAAAAGTAGATGCTTGTGGCTTTCCTTATGATGGTGCTAAAACAATTTTAGAGAATGATATCATTATGATTGAGAAAGTGGAAGTGGAACAAGATGTTCAAATCGAAAATCGAACGGTTGGGAAAGTGATTTTTGTAAAAGAAAATTGTCCTGTGATAGTTTGTGGTAAAGGATTATTACGACTTACCGTTGCAAAAAACGTAAATACGAAAGAAAATATTTTACCTTTGAGTAAATTTAGATTAAAATTCAAATAATGATTCCGTTTAATAAACCTTTTCTAATAGGGAATGAAATTCAATACATTGAAGATGCGGTTCGTTCTGGAAAAATATCTGGAAACGGGAAGTACACCAAAATGTGTCAAGAGTTTTTTGAACAACAATATGGTTTTAAAAAGACCCTTTTAACATCTTCTTGTACAGATGCACTAGAAATGGCAGCTATTTTAGCAGACATTAAAGAAGGAGATGAGATAATTATCCCAAGTTATACGTTTGTGTCTACCGCTTTAGCCTTTGTAAGACAAGGTGCTAAAATTGTTTTTGCTGATTCGTATTTGGATAACCCTAATATTGATGCCACCACCATAGAAGCGTTAATTACGCCTAAGACAAAAGCGATTGTGCCCGTTCACTATGCAGGTATAGCTTGTGATATGGATCTGATTATGGATTTGGCAGATAAGTATAATTTATTAGTAATTGAAGATGCTGCACAAGCCGTAGATAGTTTTTATATCGGAAGAAATGGTGTCAAAAAAGCATTAGGATCCATAGGACATTTAGGGGCTTTTTCTTTTCATGAAACGAAAAATATTATAGCTGGTGAAGGAGGGATGTTAACCATCAATGATAACCGTTTTATAGGAAGAGCCGAAATTATTTGGGAAAAAGGAACCAACCGTTCTCAGTTTTTCAGAGGCGAAGTCGATAAATATGGATGGGTAGATACAGGAAGTTCTTTTTTGCCATCCGAAGTAACAGCGGCTTTTTTATGGGCGCAAGTAGAGAATATCCCAACCATTCAAAATAAGAGAAAACAACTCTGGGATTATTATTATAAAAAGTTGAGCACTATAGCTTCTGATTTAGCCATTCAATTACCCTTAGTTCCTGAATATGCGACTAATAATGCCCATATGTTTTTTATTAACTTTGATACTTTAGAACAGCGGTCAATAGCTATACAAAAATTAAAAGGAAAGGAAATTTTAGCCGTTTTTCATTATATATCTTTACATTCAAGTCCTTATTATCATGAAAAACATGATGGAAGAGTATTGATGAATAGCGATAAATTTACAAACACACTATTGCGATTACCTTTATTCTATGAGCTTAGTGAAAATGAGATTGATAGTATCGTTTCGTGCTTTAAATAATTGATATGATTAGAAAAATCAAGAATAGAATTATTCAATATATCTTTTTACAAATGCAAGAACTGCAAAGGAAAAAAGAGATTCAAGAATTGGAAAGTTTAAAAAAACAATTCAAAAAGGTTGGTGTTGGTTTTGCTTTAGGAAGGGATTATAGTGTTTTGAATCCACAGAGTATGCAGTTTGGGGATAATTTCATGGCTTCATTCAGATTTAGAATTGAGGCTATTACAAAATATGGGGCTCAAAAATTTGACCCTTGCATTTCAATTGGTAATAATGTTACTTTTAATCCAGATTGTCATATAGGTTGTGTCAACAAAATTGACATAGGTGATAATTGTTTGTTTGCTAGTCGAGTTTTTATCTCAGACCATAATCATGGGGATACTACTTTTGAGATGTTATCTATTCCTCCTGCTGATAGGCCATTAATAAGTTCAGGAATCATTACTATTGGTAAAAATGTTTGGGTAGGTGAAGGAGCGGCAATATTGGGTGGAGTGAAAATTGGAGATAATGTTGTAATTGCAACAAATGCAGTAGTCACAAAAGATGTAGCAAAAAACACAGTAGTTGGAGGTGTGCCTGCCGAAATCATAAAAATCATAAATGAAGATGAAACCAACCATTAGAGTAAATTTTGAAGATTTTTGGGCTGGTTATGAAAAAACCAATAACTACTTTTATAATTTGTTAGCGCAAAAATATGAGGTAATAATTGATGAAAAAAATCCAGAAATTTTATTTTATTCTTGTTTTGGGTTTAAATACTTAAAATATACTTGTAAACGTGTATTGTTTCTTGGTGAAAATATTCGGCCAGATTTAACTTCTTGTGATTTAGCTTTTTCCTATGATTTCAATTCTAGTAATAGACATTTTAGATTGCCATTATATTCCCTGTATATAGAGCATCACAATATGTTAGATAAATTAAATAGAAAATTGTCAAGAGAAGAAGCTGAGCAGATTTGGAAATCCAAAACTAATTTTTGCTGTATGGTGGTTTCAAATCCCGATTGTAAGGAACGTATCGATTTTTATCATAATTTATCAAAAGTAAAACAAGTAGATTCGGGAGGAAAATATTTAAACAACGTGGGTGGTCCTGTGCTAGATAAATTTGAGTTTATTAAAGATTATAAATTTGTTTTGTCTTTTGAAAATGGCATTCATGATGGTTATACAACAGAAAAAGTTCTAGAACCTATGTTTATGCATTGTATACCAATTTATTGGGGGAATAAATTAGTGCATAAAGATTTTAATAAAAATCGATTTGTGAACTATTTTGATTTTAATTCAGAAGAAGCAGTAATTCAAAAAATGCTTGAAATTGATTCCGACGACGAATTAGGAATTCAAATGATAATGGAGCAGCCTTTTAATATTAAAAAAGTATCTTATGAAGAGGAGCTCCAATTGGTGCTAAAAAAACTCACTAAATTGATTGAAAGTGATAAACCTCCAATTGCTCAAACTTTATGGAGTTATGTGCATCGATTAAAATTAAAAATACCTTACTATAAAAAAATAGCATATTCTAAGTTGCGTGGCTAATGAAAATAAATCTACCCTTTCAATACCAACTCAAAATTAATAAGCAATATAAGCCTGTTAAATCTTTATTGCCTATTGGTTGCGATTGTCATCCAGCCTATATGTTGTCAAAATTGGAGCTACGAAAAGAGAGTTTGCCTTTCGATTGGTTAGATATAAAACCACATTTAGCATTAAATTTTACTTTTGAAACCATACAATCTGAATTTAATTTTTTTTTAAGCGATTTAGATAAAAATGTACAAGGAAAAGTGTTCTCTCAGAAGCATCCAGAAGCGTTGTTTTATCATTTTAATGATTTAATGGAGAATAAAGCTTTTCAAAAAAAAATTAAAGATCGTACGCAACGATTTTTAAAACTACATAAAAATAAATCTTGTTATTTTTTGCACACTGTAACCAGTCAAGCAATAAAAGAGCAATCTGATTTGCAATTTGTAATTCAATCTATTGATAAATTTTCTTCGATCCTAAAACCTAATGATGAACTTTTGATTTATTTGCGTTTTGATGAATCAATAAATGAAAACAGTCAAAATGCTCAGTTGTTAGAAAGGGCAATTCAATCGTATCCGCAAGTTAAAATGATTTCTTATGTGAGACAAAAGGAAGCATTTGGAATCTGGGGCGATGAAACATACTATAAAAAACTTGTAAATGATATAGGAATTCAAACCAAAATAGGATTTCCTAAAATCACACTAATTAAAAAAAAATAAATGCTCGCCATAATCATCCCGTATTATAAATTCACTTACTTTGAAGCTACGTTAAAATCGTTAGCCAATCAGAGCGATAAACGTTTTAAAGTATATGTTGGAGATGATGCTAGTCCAGAAAACTGTGCTCCTTTAATTGCAAAGTATAAAACGCATTTTGATTTAGATTATCATCGTTTTGAAACTAATTTTGGAGGATCTAATTTAACCGAACAATGGAAACGCTGTATTGATTTGTCTAAGAATGAAGAATGGTTACTGATTCTAGGCGACGATGATGTTTTAGATGAAAATGTAGTTGCTTCTTTCTATGAAAACCAAGACGAAATAAATTCGAATGAATGCCAAGTAATTCGATTTGCTTCTCGATATATAGATGAAAATCAAAAATCATTAAAAGGATATCCAGATTTTTTTAATCCAAAACTAGAAAAAGTTGAAGAGTCGTTTTACAGAAATTTCTCAGGGCAATCTAGAAGTTCTTTGTCGGAACATATTTTCTCACGAAGCACTTACCTTAAATTTGGTTTTTACAATTATCCTTTAGCATGGCATTCTGATGATAGAGCATGGCTTGAATTTGCGGATAAGAGACCAATTTACAGCATAAATGATGTTTTTGTTGAGGTTAGAGTTACATCTGAAAGTATTACTGGAAAAAAAGATAATGAAGCGCTGAAGCAAAAGGCAAAAATTCAGTTTTATGAATTTATTGTGAATCACAAACAGCTACAGTTTACAAAAGAACAAAAAGAAGATTTATTGTTATTCTACGGAGTTTTGCTTCAAAATCAAAAACCATTTCCTGTCAAAAAAGGCTTTATAGTTCTTATTTCGTTGATTAAATTAGTCAGTTTTTATAATGCAATCCGATTTCTAAGAAGAGTTATAAAATCACAATTTAAATAATCTAATGAGAATCTCTGTCATCATCCCTGTATACAATGCTGCTGCTTATATTGAAAAAGCGGTGACTTCAGCTTTGTTTCATGGCCAAGTAAAAGAAGTTGTTTTAGTAAACGATGGAAGTACAGATGATTCTTTAGCTATTCTTCAGAAATTACAACAATCCGATGCTAGAATTATAATCTATCATCATGAAAATAAGGTCAATAAAGGACGTTCTGCCAGTCGTAATTTAGCCTTGCAAAAAGCAACCCAACCTTTTATTGCCTTTTTAGATGCCGATGATTTTTACTTGGAAAATCGTTTTGAAACCGACAGCAAAATTTTTGGTAGCGATACTACAATTGACGGTGTTTACAATGCTATTGGAGTTCATTTTTATAGAGATTTTTCAGATGAAGAACACCAAGAATTATCTTTAACTACCGTTACAGAGGCTATTCCGCCGCAAGAATTATTTGGCTATTTATTAAACGGTAAAAAAGGCTATTTTTCAATTGATGGTTTAACTATCAAAAAAGAAGTATTAACTAAAATCGGACTTTTTCAAGAGCATTTAGTAGTAGCTGAAGATACTGATTGGTTGCTTAAAATGGCACTAACCTCAAAATTAGTGGCTGGAAACATCAAAGAAGCCGTTGCTATGCGAGGTGTTCATGATGCCAATATTTTTAATCAAACGGAACAATATAAAATACACCGTCAAAAAATGTACAAATCGGTTATTTGTTGGAGTTTTCAAAATAACATCGAAAAAGCTAAAATCGATTTACTATTGAATTGGCTATTTTATTACCGCTACAAAGAAAAGTATAGCTTATTAACAGAGTTCAAGTATTGGTTTTATTTGCTAAAATCAAATCCGAAACTACTTGCCTCAACTTTAGCTATTAAATACTGCCCAATTATTAGGAAAAGAAAGCAACTTTTCCCAATTTTGTTCCGATAAACACAAACAATTTGCAACCACTGGTTTCCATAATTATTCCCACTTTTAACAGTAGTAAGCATATAAAAGCCACTCTTGATAGCGTGCTTTCGCAAACCTATACGGATTGGGAATGTATTTTAGTAGATGATGGTTCTATCGACTTAACCGAAACTATTTCTGTAAATTATCAAGAAAAAGACAATCGTTTTCAACTTTATAAACGACCAGAAGATTTGCCAAAAGGACCTTCTTCGGCACGAAATTATGGCGTAACGAAAGCCAAAGGTGAGTATCTTATTTTTTTAGACGCCGATGATTTATTAGTCTCTACTTGTTTGGAAAATCGAGTAGCGCAGTTCCAACAAAATCATGAGTGTGATTTCTTAGTGTTTCAAATGGAGCGCTTCCTTGACGAACCCGATTTCTCAATAAAAGAAATTGTTGTTGAACAAGATAAAAATAGAGTGTTAGAATCTTTTATTCAATTGCACGGACAATGGCCTATTACATCACCTATTTATAAAACAAATTTTTTCAAAACCATCCATTTTAATACTAGTTTGGTCGTTTTTGAAGACTTAGAAGTAGCTATAAAGGCAATTGTACAAGCAATCGATTTTCATGTTTTCAACACTATTGATTGTTATTATAGAAACGATTCAAATTATCAAACCAAGTATAACTCTTTAGAGATTAAAACCAAAATGGTGAAATCTTTTCAAACACTATTATTAAGTGTTGTAGAGTTGGTGCGACAAAATTCTGAAAAACAGTTTAAAAATCAAGATATAAAATCTTATTTTATACAATCCTATAAAAAAATATTTCGTTTTCAGATATTAGAAAATATAGAAGCGTTCAAAGAAGACAACAAGAAAATAGTACATTTGTTAGCAGCATATGGTTTCTTGGACAGTAAAACGGCTTTTAAATTCTTTTTGGTAGACCGTGTTTTATTGCCTTTTGCTTCCATTAAAGGAAGTGGCATTGCTCGATTAATAAAAAAAATATATAACTAACATGGCAGATTTTAGCTTTCAAAATAAAAATGTTGTTATTCTTATTAAAGATGCTATTCTAGGTGGGGCAGAACGTCAAGCTTTGGGATTCGCAAAATATATAAAAGACCACTATAATTGTTCGGTTTCAATTGTTGTAACGTATTCTAATGACCAATCAGATGAGTTTAAAAGTTTTCTTAACGAGATTGGAATTGATAAAGTAAATTATTTTGGTGAGCCTTCATTGTCTGTAAAAAATGAATTATCTGTAAAGAATTTAAAAAAAGGGATAAGAGCTCTTAGATATTTAATAAAAATAACTCTCGGAATTAGAAAGTTAAAACCAGATGTTTTAGTCCCATTTATGAATGGACCTTCTAAAATTGCCTCACTAATTTATAACTTCACGGGAGCAAAAAACACTTTTTGGCATCAGTTAGGTTTAGAAGTCTGTTTTTATGATTGGTTAGAAAGAATTGCAGTTGAAAAATCACCAGCAATTATTGCAAATGCAGAAAATGGTTTGCAAGTATTTAAAGAGTATTATAAAGTTCCTCAAGAAAAATTAAAAATTTTACCGCAATTTTTAGCAATTGAAAAGCAAGATTTAGATAAAGAAAATTTAAAAGAGCAATTATCAATACCGAAAGATTCATTGATTATAGGTATGATAGCACATTATAGAGAAGAAAAATATCAAGAGTTATTAATTGAAGCATTTTCTCATATCGCTTTAAATACTAACATTCATTTAGTACTATTAGGAAATAAAGATAACAACGAGAATACACTAAAAAAGTATAACAAACTAATTGAATTAATCAAAAAACTAGATATTGAAGATAAGGTTTCTTTGCTTTCAGGGGTTGACGTACATGAGGTGTTAAATGTTTTGGATATAGGAGTTTTAGTCTCCGAAATAGAAGGAACGCCAAATGTAGTTATGGAGTATATGTTGTATGGATTGCCAGTTATTGCATCGAATCATAAAGGTTGTTGTGCTCTTTTAGGAGATTCTCCTTTTTTAATTCCGAATGATAAAAATATTTTGATTCAGAAAATGAAAGAATTAATAGCGAATGAAAATTTAAGAAAAAATGAAGGAGAAAAGAACGCTAAAATGATTAGCCAAAGCTCTGCTGAAAATTATTTTAAAGAATTACAAATAATATTGAACAATTAAAAATGAAAATCCTTTTACTATCAATGCATTCTATTCATGCTACTCGTTGGATTGAAAATCTGAAAGAATCGGGTCATGAATTGTATTGGTTTGATATTTCAGGAAAAGGAAAAATAAATACACTTGAGTCTATTATTCAATTTACCGGATGGAAAAAAAGGAAATTGCCTTACATAAAAGGAGAGCATTGGTTTTCTAAAAAGTTTCCAAGCTTTTATCAATTAATTCGTCCGTTTTTAGAAGTAACAGAAAACGAAGCGTTAGAAAAAATAATCAAAAGCATTCAGCCTGATTTAGTTCAGAGTTTTGAAATGCAAAGTTGTTCTTATCCTATTGTAAAAACCATGTTGAAATATTCTAAAATCAAATGGTTATATAACTGTTGGGGTAATGATATTTTCTACTATCAAAACTTACCAAATCATAAATCCAAATTAAATCAAGTATTGTCTAGAGTAGACTATATGACTGCTGATTGTAATCGCGATGCTGTTTTAGCTAATCAAAATGGTTTTAAAGGGAAATTTCTCGGAGCAATTCCAACTGGTGGTGGTTATGATTTGTCTTTTTTTGAAAATTTTAAAAAACCGTTTATAGATAGAAAAATTATTATTGTTAAAGGATATCACCATCTTTTTGGAAGAGCCTTGAATGTTATCAAAGCATTAGAAAGTGTCAGAGAGCAATTAAATGATTATACAGTTGTTGTGTTTGGAGCTCATAAAATTGTTGAAGATTACGTTAATAATAAAAAACTACCTTTTCAAGTCTATGACAGGCATGGCTTAAAGCAAGAAGATGTTTTAAAATTAATGGGTCAGTCTGCTATTTATATAGGCAATAATATTTCAGATGGAATGCCTAACACAGTATTGGAGGCTATGATTATGGGTGCTTTTCCTATTCAGTCAAATCCAGGCGGTGCAACAGCTGAAATTATAGATGAAGGTAATAATGGGTTTTTAATTCAAGATCCTGAGGATATTGAAGAAATTAGAAATTTAATTTTAAAAGCTATTCAAAATCAAGAATGGATTGCCTCAGCTTCAATGAAAAATTATAAATTAGCTAAAGAATACGTTGATTTAAAAACAAACCAACAAAAAATAGTAGCTTTATACCAACAAATTGAAAACGATAAATGCGAGTAGGTTTTAATCCAAACAAAGATAAAGTTCTTCCAAAATCTGATTACACCCATCAGGTAATTGTTCCTGTTTATATTCCGCATCAAAAAGATTATTTTAAAGATAGTTTTCAAATTTTGGAGTTGTGTTTGGAGTCGCTTTTTAAAACATGCCATGACAAAACTTACATTACTATTGTAAACAATGGAAGTTGTATTGAAGTAGTAAACTATCTGAATCAGTTACAACAAGAAGCCAAATTACAAGAAGTTATTCATACTACTGCAATTGGAAAATTAAACGCAATTTTAAAAGGATTGTCTGGACATCAATTTCCTTTAATTACCATAACTGATGCTGATGTGTTGTTTTTAAATGATTGGCAAAAAGCTACTTATGAAGTGTTTGAGGCTTTTCCAAAAGCGGGTGTTGTTTCGCCAGTACCTAATTCAAAATTATTGCGCCACAACACTGCTAATGTAATTGGGAGTACTTTATTTTCTAAAAATACGGCATTTACTTATGTTACTGCTAAATATGCTATGATTTCTTTTGCAAAGAGTATTGGCAATGAATCTCTATATAAAGAGATTCATTTAAAAAAGCAATTAACAATAACAAAAGAGACTACTACCGCTTTGATTGGTGCTGGACATTTTGTAGCAACATACAAAGGGGTTAGCTTTGATGTACTAAAACAACGTTTTTCAACTTATAGTTTAGGAGGAGATAGCGAAAAATTATTATTAGATAAACCCGCTACCGATTTGGGATTGTGGAGATTATCTACGCAAAATAACTACGCCTATCATTTAGGAAATGTGAAAGAAAATTGGATGCTGGATGAGTTTGACAATATAATTTCCGATTCCTCAACTTTTGAAAATAGTGTTGACAATAAAGTATATTCTGGAGTTTTGAATGATTTTTATATGAAATTTTTCTCGAGATTAATTTTTAGAAAACCTTTTTGGCAATTGTATTTGCGTTTCAAAGGTCTAACTTCAGAAGAAGCTAAACAGTATTAAAGATGAAAACAATAGCTATAATTCCTGCAAGGGGTGGTTCAAAACGCTTACCAGGAAAAAACATAAAACTATTAGGTAGTATTCCTTTGTTGGCGCACAGTATTTTGTATGCACAACAACACAAATTTATAGATGCAGTTTATGTTTCCACAGATGATGCCGCCATAAAAAAAGTAGCGTTACAATATGGCGCTTTAGTAATCGATAGACCTCAATCACTTTCAGGGGATTTTGAACCTACTGTTTCTGCTCTAAAACATGTTTTAGAATCAATTGATGGAGTAGTTGAAAATGTAATTCTTTTGCAAGCTACTAATCCACTGCGTCCAGATAATTTATTACAAGAAGCCTTTGTTCTTTTTCAAGAAAAACAAGTGAACAGTTTGTTTACCGTTTCACGAAGTCATCATAAATTAGGAAAAATAATGGATAATAAATTTATTCCGTTTAATTATGAAGTGGGACAACGCAGTCAAGACTTAGAACCTTTATATTACGAAAATGGGTTGCTTTATATTACAAAAGCACCTGTAATATTAAATAATGAAATCATTACAAAAGATGCTTTTCCATTAGAAGTAAATCATCCTTTTGCTAATGTAGATATTGATACTCAGGAGGATTTTGATTATGCGGAGTATTTGATCGGGAAGTTTCAGGTTTAAAGTTTCAGGTTTTTGGAACACAGATTAAAGGAATTAATTTAATCGGAAAAATCTTTTATGAACTTTTTAAAATAATCTTAATAATCTTTAAAAACTTATATGACTTATATGGTTTGATTTTAGCCACATAGAAACATAGTTTTTGCACAGAGTTACACTGAGTTTTTTTGAAGTGGATTGTGTTGAGAGAGTTAAACAGAGCCGTTTTACTAGAACGAGTTTCAGCTTTCAAGTTTTTGAATGTTGATTTTTATGGAACGCGGATGATACTGATTTAGCTGATGAACACGGATTTTTTTAATTTAAATGAGTTAAAGTAAAAAATCTTAGAAGGAATTTTCTCCTTGAGGGGACTTTAGGGGTGTTACGGATGTTGTTTACTACCAATATCAACAATATTGATTTAAGAAGTCAAGCTAATTCTATTAAACTTCATAAACTTTATTATATTTGAAAAAAACAAATTACTATTTACAAAATCACTAAATATATGAATCCCTACATAGAAATTTCAGGAAGAAAAATTGGTCAAGATTTTCCACCATTAGTCATTGCAGAAATCGGAATCAATCATGAAGGTTCTCTGCAAGTAGCCAAAGAAATGGTTGATGCAGCACATAGAGCTGGTGTTGAGGTAGTCAAACACCAAACACATATTGTTGCCGACGAAATGAGTGGTGCAGCTAAAAAAGTAATTCCAGGAAATGCAGATGTTTCCATTTATGAAATTATGGAGCGTTGCGCTTTAAATGAAGACGACGAATTAGAATTAAAAAACTATGTAGAAAGTAAAGGTATGATTTTTATATCTACTCCATTTTCTCGTGCTGCTGCCGAACGTTTAAAAAAGTTTGATATACCTGCCTATAAAATTGGTTCTGGAGAATGTAATAATTATCCTTTATTAGAACATATTGCCTCTTTTGGAAAGCCAGTCATTTTAAGCACAGGTATGAATACAATTGAAAGTATTCAAAAAGCAGTAGCCATTTTTGACAAACATAATGTTCCTGTGGCTTTATTACATACTACTAATTTATATCCAACACCTATTCATTTAGTTCGATTTGGCGCCATGATGGAAATGCATCAAGCGTTTCCTGATAAAGTTTTTGGATTATCAGATCATACCTTAAATAATAATGCTTGTTTAGGTGCAGTTGCATTAGGTGCATCCATTTTAGAGCGACACTTTACAGATCACATGAACCGAACAGGTCCAGATATTGTATGTAGTATGGATGAACAAGCTACAAAAGAATTAATTATCAACAGTGCCGAGATGGCTCAAATGCGTGGTGGAACAAAAAAACCTGCAGACGAAGAACAAGTAACTATTGATTTTGCTTTTGCAACGGTTTGTTCTATTGCCTCTATCCAAAAAGGCGAAATCTTAACCAAAGAGAATATTTGGGTGAAACGTCCTGGAACGGGTAAAATTTTAGCCGAACATTTTGATTCGTTATTAGGTAAAAAAGCGACAAGAGACATTGCAAATGATGAGCAATTGGATTTTGGTGATTTTGAGTAGATTTTTATAGTTCTTTTAAATTTGTATTTCCAACTTTGTCAAGCTGAGCCTGTCGAAGCCTATTGAAAATATATATTGCTACAAATGACTTCGACAAGCTCAGTCTGACATTGGAGTCAATTAGTTTCAGTTGAAAAGTAAGTTATTTAAATTTGTAATTTCACCTTTGTCAAGCTGAAGCTTGTCGAAGCCTATTGAAAATGGTTTTATATTACATCTTATGAAATTATTCTATGTTTATATTTTAAAATGTAAAGATGATTCCTTTTATACAGGAATCACTAATAGTATTGAAAGAAGATTATATGAACATAACGTAGGAGTTGATAAAGACGCTTATACTTATTCAAGAAGACCAGTTGAATTAGTTTGGTTTGAAATGTTTACTGATTCTACTCAAGCAATTATGGTTGAAAAGAAAATTAAAGGATGGAGCAGAAGAAAAAAACAAGCTTTAATTGATGAAGATTGGGATAAACTAGTAAGATTTTCTAAGAATTACACTCAGTTTGGAAAAGAAGATTAGTGCTACTAAGAACTTCGACAAGCTCAGTATGACATTCTAGTAAGTAAGATGAATTGAATTTCAGTTGTATTTCGATTAAAAAAGAATTAATCAAAAACCATATATTTGCAAACCTATATCAATTAATAAAATGTCCAAAAAAATCCTCTTTCTTACGGGTACTCGTGCCGATTTTGGTAAAATAAAATCGTTGATTCAAATTTTGGAAGCACATCCCAAATTTGAGCCTTTTATTTTTGTTACGGGTATGCATTTGCAAAAGGAATACGGCTTTACTTTGTTAGAAGTGGAAAGATGTGGTTTTTCGAATATTCACACGTTTGAAAATCACACCCATGAAACCACGATGGATTTAACTTTAGCCAAAACTATTGAAGGATTATCTGCTTATGTAAAACAGTGTGAACCCGATATGATTGTAATCCATGGCGATAGAGTAGAAGCTTTAGCTGGAGCTATTGTTGGAAGTTTGAATAATATTTTAGTGTCACATATTGAAGGAGGTGAAGTTTCAGGAACTATTGACGAACTGATTCGTCATTCTACCAGTAAAATGAGTCATGTGCACTTTGTTTCTAACAAGCAAGCAAAAAAACGATTGATACAAATGGGTGAATTAGAAAATGCTGTTTTTATAATAGGTTCTCCAGATGTAGATATTATGTTTTCAAATAACTTGCCTGATATAGAAACCGCAAAACAATACTATGAAATTCAATTTGATCGTTATGCTGTAGCAATGTTTCATCCAGTTACTACGGAAGCAAAATACATGCAAGAATATGCTGATAATTTTGTTGAAGCATTGTTGAAAGATAATCATAATTATATAGTAGTATATCCAAATAACGATTTGGGAAGTCAAGCAGTTTTAAAAGCATATGGTAGGCTAAAAGATAATCCACGTTTTCGTGTTTTTCCATCTTTGCGTTTTGAATATTTTTTAACTTTATTAAAAAAAGCTCAGTTTATTATAGGGAATAGTAGTGCAGGTATACGTGAAGCTCCTTATTATGGCTTGCCAATTATTAATATAGGTACACGCCAGCAAAACCGAGCGTTGCATGCCGATATTATTAATGTAGGTTATACAACTAAAAGTATTACAGAAGCATTAGGTACAATCGATTTGCATGAAGTTAAGCCTTCTGAAAATGATTTTGGAAAAGGAAATAGTGCCGAATTATTTTTGAAATCGCTTTTAAATGTTGATATTTGGCAACTCAATCATCAAAAACAATTTAGAGATATTTAATGTTTTTCAACTCCTTATCCTTCGCTATATTTTTACCAATTGTTTTTATTTTATATTGGTTGGTATTTAATAAAAGCAAAACTACTCAGAATACTGTTCTAATCGTCGCGAGTTATTATTTTTACTCTTGTTGGGATTGGCGATTTTTGTTTTTATTGGTGTTTTCTACGTTGTTGGATTATTTCAGTGCTATTATGATGGAAAATAGTACGACTGATAATAAGCGAAAATTGTGGTTGTGGTTGACAATTGGTATTAATTTAGGGTTTTTAGGTGTTTTTAAATATTACGATTTTTTTGCACAATCATTTGCTGATTTATTGCATGGATTTGGATTCCAAACCAATCCCGTTTTGTTGAAATTGATTCTTCCTGTTGGAATTTCATTTTATACGTTTCATGGCTTGTCTTATGTGATTGATATCTACTACAAACGTATTACCGCCGAACGCAATTTTATAGATTATTCACTATTTGTGAGTTATTTTCCGCTTTTAGTGGCAGGCCCTATTGAAAGAGCTACACATTTATTGCCACAAGTAAAAGTTAAGCGTCATTTTGATTTAGAGAAAGCCAAAGAAGGTGTGTATCAAATCCTTTGGGGATTGGTTAAAAAAGTGGTCATTGCTGATAGTTGTGCGACCTATGCTAATGCCGTTTTTGATCATTATGAATCTATGAATTCGTTGTCCTTAATTTTAGGTGCTGTTTATTTTGCATTTCAGATTTATGGTGATTTTTCCGGTTATTCAGATATTGCATTAGGAACCTCTAAATTGTTTGGAATTGATTTGTTAAAGAATTTCAATTATCCCTATTTTTCTCGTGATATTGCAGAATTTTGGCGTCGTTGGCATATTTCATTGTCGTCATGGTTTCGGGATTATTTGTACATTCCTTTGGGAGGAAGTCAAGGTGGTATGTGGATGAAAGTTAGAAATACATTTGTCATTTTTATAGTGAGCGGATTTTGGCATGGCGCCAATTGGACTTATATAGTTTGGGGATTGATCAATGCTATATATTTTTTACCATTATTACTTCAAAATAAAAATCGTTCAAATATGGGCGATATAGTGATGGGATGGAATTTTAGTAGCTTAAAGACTATTTTGAATATTCTGGCTACATTCACATTAAGTACGTTGGCTTGGATATTCTTTAGAGCCAAATCAATTTCAGAAGCTATCGGATATATTCAAAAAATGCTGACCGATTTCCATTTCGAAAGTCAGTATTTAAGTAACGAGCGCTATAATTATGAATTGTTGTTGTTAGT
Organism: Flavobacterium sp.; assembly: GCF_035299005.1. Classification (GTDB taxonomy): domain Bacteria; phylum Bacteroidota; class Bacteroidia; order Flavobacteriales; family Flavobacteriaceae; genus Flavobacterium. Next base: position 331,365 of record NZ_DATGXL010000012.1, on the reverse strand, counting down.
ACTTGTTTTTATAGCTATAGAATGGTTCAATCGTTCCAAAGTGGAACCCTTATCGGGTAAAGCAAGTTGGGTAAAAGTAACGATAGCCCTTATGGCATTGTTGGCTTTAGGTGTGTATTCCGATTATAAAGAATTTATTTATTTCCAATTTTAATGAAACAGTTTTTACTTTTTATCGGAAAAATAATAGTAGTGCTTTTGCTGGTTGCTTTTGCATTGGATTTCTGTTATACAACTATTTTTGCTCAATCAGAAACTAGAAATAAAGTAGAAAATGTAATCAATTCGAAAGCTCAAAATTATGATGTTATTATTTTAGGAACTTCTAGAGCCAACAATCATTTTGTATCCGAATTGTTTGAGAAAAAAGGATTGAAAACCTTTAATTATGGAATGAGTGGTGCACATTTATTTGAAACTTCCCTTATGTTGAAATTAATGGTAGAACGCGGTTGGAAAATAAAAAACATCATCTTGGAAACGGATTTGAATTTATCCAATGAAAAACGTGATGATGGTACTTTTGGTCGTTTTATGCCTTTTATGCATCAATCTAAGATTATAACAAATCATTTTAAAAATGAACCTGATTTTGCCGAACTCTATTACGTTCCTTTTTATCGTTATATTCAGTTTGATGCGAAAGTTGGATTCAGAGCTTTTTATAAAACAGCTGTTGGCGAAGCTACTAATGTATTGGCAAATAAAGGTTATTATCCCTTAGGATTTAATCCAAAAGCCAATATGAAAAATAATATTGAAAGTTTAGTGCCATTGCGTAACCGTTATTTCGAAGAAATTAAGCAAATTTGTAAAAGTAATAACATCAATCTAATTGCAGTGACTACGCCCATGTGTTCTAATGTAAAAGGGATGGATTATTTTAAAAAGGTGAAGAAATTGTATCCTGAAATTAAAGAATATGAACATGTGGTACAAGGAGATCAATACTTTTCTTCTTGTGGGCATTTGAATGATAAAGGAGCTAGATTATTTACCACTAAAGTTATTGAAGATTTAGGATTAGATAAAAAATGAAAAAAAACAATAAAATAGTATTACTTTTTCCTGATGGTGTTGGTATTCGCAACTATTTGTATTCTGATGTTTTTAAAGGAATGGAAAAAGAATTGGTTTTATTTCATGCTTTTGATACTAAAACTGAACAGGCAGTTAAAGATATTACAGCTATTGATAACACTCTAACTATTCCTAAGTATACGGAATCATTAAAAGAAAAGTTTTTAAGAGAATTAATTTGTTTAGCTCGTTTAAAGCATAATGCTAAATTGGTTGATAATTCTACTATTTTAACGTATTGGAAATCTAATCACAAAGGTTTTTCTAAAGTTTTATTTTATAAGTTAATTCAAATTTTTTCTTATGGAATTACAAATTATAAGCATATTTTAAGACTTGAAAAGTGGTATCAAAAAGTCATTAGAAGTTCAAGTTTTTATGATGAAGTGCGAAAAATTCTAGTTACCGTTGCGCCTGCAAAACTATTTTGTTCGCATCAAAGAGGTGTGCAATGTGCTCCTATTTTTGCGGCTGCACAAGATTTAGGAATCGACTCAATTACTGTCATTTATTCGTGGGACAATTTGCCCAAAGCTAGAATGGCTTTACAAGCAGACAAGTATTTGGTTTGGTCAGATTATATGAAACAGGAATTAAAATTGTATTATCCTGAAATCAAAGAACAACAAATTTTTGTGACAGGAACACCTCAATTTGAATGTTATCATCAGCCTGAAAATATAATTCCGAAAGAAGTTTTTTATGAAAGATATAGTTTAGATCTTGATAAAAAAATTATTTGTTATTCAGGCGATGATGTGTTGACTTGTCCGGATGACCCTCAATATTTAGCTGATTTAGCTGATGAATTGATAAAGCATAATTTGGACGGATTTTATCAAATTTTATTAAGGCGTTGTCCAGTAGATATTTCAGGACGATTTGAACCAATTATTTCAAAATATCCCGATTTGATTAAGCAAGCGCCACCACTTTGGAATTTTGAGCCAAATAGTAGTTGGACTACAATTTATCCCTTGCCTGAAGATGTGAGTTTATTGGTTTCTACGGTGTATTATAGTGATTTAGTTGTGAATTTAGGTTCTACAATGGCATTTGACTTTGGGATGTTTCAAAAACCTTGTCTTTATATCAATTATGACCAAGAGGTGAAGGAGAACCCTAAATGGTCAATTAATTGGATTTATAAGTTGCAACATTTTAGGAGTATGAAAGATAGAAATGCTGTACTTTGGATTCATAATAAAAATGAGATTAGCGAAAAAATTGCATTGAATCAAAGTTCAAGCTCTATAGAAAGTTGGAAAAAAACAATATTATCAAATTATAAAACTTCCTCAGAAAGTATTAAATCTGTTTTGGAATTATGATAGAATTTTTGAATTTTCTTTTAAAAAATGTTTATAAGCCTCAATTTATTAATCCTGAGATTGTTGATTCAGCTTTTGATCAAACTGTTAGGGATGTGAATTTTCATTTTCCTAATTTAACTAAAACGGAAATAAAAAGTAGAATTATAAGTAATAATAATGAATTAGCAATATTCTTATTTCGTTTAGGTCAGAAAATTCATAGAGCTGAATTGCATGATTTAAAGGCTCAAATACATTGGTTGTTAAAGCAGTATTGTAGTTGTGAATTGTATTTTAATAATGATATTGATGATGGATTTTATATAGTGCATGGTGAGGGTTCCGTTTTGGGTAGTCGAAATAAAATAGGTAAAGGTTTTGTAATGCATCAAGGATGTACAATTGGTCATAAAAAAAATGGAGCAGGATCGGGCAATGTAATTGGCAATAATGTTATTTTATATGCTAATTCTTCAATAATTGGAGCATTAAATATTGGAAGTAATGTCGTTATTGGTGCTCATATTTTAATTAGTAAAGATGTTCCAGATAATACAGTTGTAACTATTAAAAATAATCGATATTGATGAATGAGTAAATTATAATTTGCAAAATTCTTCTTTTATCTCATGTAGTATTTCTTTGGCAACTGGTTTTGAGATGAATTTTTTGATGCTTTTGTAATTTTTAGATTTGACTATATCCTGTTCACTTGTAGATGATGTAAGCAAATAAATAGAAAAATTTTCGATATTTATTTTTGATTCTATTTCTTCTAAGAACTCCCAGCCGTTCATAATAGGCATATTGATGTCTAAGAAAATACTATATTTTTCAATTGATTTATGATTGTTGTATAGATAGATAATAGCTTCGTTTCCGTTTTTAAAAACCATAGGATTGTCTAAAAAACCTGCATTTAAGAGCATTTTTTTTAAAATTAATACAGAAACTGCATCGTCATCTATGATTAACAAATGTTTCATGAGTTTTACTCATTTAATGAAATTTCTTTGGATTTGTCTATAATTTCTTTGACAATTGTATCTAATTCTTGTGCTGAATTGTTTAAAATGGCTACTAATTCTTTTGTTTCTTCCGTGGCATTTTTGTCTTCTAAAACGAGTTGTGCCAAGCCTAATATTTGCGAAATAGGAGCTCTTACAATATGTGATTGAGTCCAAGCTATTTCTTTGAGTTTTTGATTTTGCAACTCAATTTCTTTTATATGGTTTAGGCTTTTGGTGATGTCATTTGTAAGTACAATTTTCGCTTTTTTTCCATGGAAGGTTATGGTGTTACTTCTGCTGTCAACAAAAATAATATCACCGTTTTTTTTCTTGTGTGTCATTATTCTAGACGTGCTTTCTTCTTTGTCTATTGCGTCGTCTTCGTGAATAATTGCTTCTATTTTTAACTCTAAAAAATCAGCGTGGCTATATCCATATAAATTAACAGCAGCTTCATTCACATCTAGGAAAAATGAAGTTTCTATGTCGTATACGCAAATAGGTAATGGACTTAATTGAAATAAATCTGAATATAGTTGTTCCGATTCTCTAATTTTTACTAAGTTTTTATTTCTTTCGATATTGTAAATAATGCTTTTGTAAAGTGTAGGGCTACTTAAATCATCCTTTAACAAATAATCTGAAATACCTAGCGCTAGCGATTTTGTTGCAAATGAAAAATCTGAGTATCCTGTAAGTACTACAACAGGAATTTTTTTTGATAGTTTTAGAACTTCTATAATTAATTCGGTTCCACTTTTGTCGGGTAAAGAAAGGTCAAGAAAAATTAAATCAAAGTCGGTAGTGATTTTGTCTTGAAATTCAAATAAATTTTTGAATCGTTCAAAATGAAAAATAGTAGGGTTTTCAATTTTTTCATTAAGATATTCTTCCAGAAGAAAATAATCACCTAGATTGTCTTCTACAACAATTAATTTATAATTTTTATTGTCCTTTTGCATATCATCTTAATGTGGGCAATTTAGCAATTTTGAACCAAAACTTGCCTAATGAATTAATTACATCAAAAAAGTCGTTTATATCTGCAGGCTTAGTGATGTAACAGTTCGCCTGATTATTGTATGTTGCGTTAATATCATTAGAAGATGAAGATGTTGTCAAAATGATTACGGGTATATGTTTTGTGCGTTCATTTTGTTTTATATGATGTAACACTTCATGTCCATTTAAAAGGGGTAAATTAATATCCAAAAGGATTAAATCGGGAAGTTCCCCTTCTGGTCTTCCTTCTTCAAGAGATAAATAATTAAGAGCTTCTTTTCCGTTTCTTGCGACATTGATATTTGAGTTGAATTCACATTCTTCAAATGCTTCAGTAGTCAAAACAATGTCGCCTTCATTGTCTTCGACGAGTAGAATTTCAATTTTTTTCATTAAATAGTTGCGTTAAGGTTGTTTGTTTTGAACATAAAATTACAAAAAAAATCTAAAAATGTAGAACTTATTCTACATTTTTAGATAAAATTGTTTAAAAAGTCTTACAAAATTATGATTTAGGTAATTTTATGTAAAAATTGCTTCCCATATTTATTTTTGATTCTACCCAAATTTTGCCATTCAAATTGCTTATGATTTTTTTTGCAATAGCTAATCCAGCTCCAGTTCCCACATCGCTAGAATTGTTGTTTAATTTTTGGAAAAGAATGAAAATTTTATCAAAATATTCTTCTTCAATTCCAATTCCATTGTCACTTACTTTAAATAACCATTTGTTTTTAAAATCTATAGCTTCAATAGTTATGGTTAAAGGAGTGTTGCTTTTTTTGAATTTAATGGCATTATCAATTAAGTTTTTAAAAACAATAAAAATTAATTCTCTATCGGAAGTTATTACAGGAAGGTTTTGGTAGTTTATTGTAATGTTTTTATTGATTTCTTGTGCTTTGAACTGTTCTTCAATGGTGTATATTATATTATGAATGTTTACTTTTTCAAAAACAACTACTTTATTTATTTTTGAATATTCTAATAAATCTAGAATAATTCTTCTCATTTTATAAGCACCTTCTACTGCAAAGTGTATATAGTTTTTCCCTTTTTCGTCTAAAACAGGTGTATATTTTTTTTCAATATGTGTTAGGAAGCTAGTTACAGTTCTAGCGGGTTCTTGTAAATCATGTGAAGCAAGATTGATGTATTTTTCTAATTCTTGATTTGTTATTTCTAATTCTTGAGCATTTTTTTTTAATTGATTCATTTTTTGTTTAATTGCATCATTGTGTCTTTTTAGTATTAGATATAGCAACAATGCCGTCGAAAGAATATAAAAAGTTCCTTTAATATTTTGAAAATGCGTAATTGCATCTAAATCATTTTTACTCATAAATATGAGTAGTAACTCATCGCTAACAAAAATCCATAGTAGCCCGATGAATATGTACTGTAGCGTCACTTTAATTTCTGACTTCATGGTGATTAGATTTTGGTTTATTCCATTTTTTTGGCAATGGTAAAATAAAAAGTACTGCCTTTGTTTACTATTGATTCTACCCAAATTTTGCCACCTAAGTTTTCAATAATTTTTTTTACTATTGCTAGTCCCATACCATTTCCAGAATCTTGTTCTCTTGTTAATAATCGTTGGAAGAGTATGAAAATTTTTTCAAAATATTTTTCTTCAATGCCAATACCATTATCTTTTATTGCAAATCCCCATGTGTTTTTATCTTCTTCAAACGTGTTAATTTGAATGATTACATCTTCATTTTCTTTCGAATATTTTATAGCATTACTGATTAGATTTTGAAATATTTGCATGATTGGTGAGCGATAACAAAAGATAGTTGGTAAATTATCATATTCAATGACTACTTTTTTGTTGTTGATTGCATTTCTATGGTAGGAAACAATTTCTTCAACCAAATCATTTACATTTATTTCTGTAGGTTCTTCGTTATACTTTCCAGCTCTTGAGAATTCTAGAATATCTAATATTATCATTTTCATTCTTTTTGCTCCATCTACGGCAAAGAATATGTATTTTTTACCTTTTTCGTCAAGTAAATCGTTGTATTTTTTTTCTAAAAGCGATAGGAAGCTCGATATCATTCGCAAAGGCTCTTGTAAATCATGTGAAATGATGTATGCAAAATATTCTAATTCTTTATTTGTTGAGGATAGTTCTTTTGCTCGGTTATCGAGAATGTAATTTAGTTTTTCTAAGTCTTTTGTTTTTTCAGCAACTAAACGTTTGAGTTTGATAGGTTGTTCGGCCAATTGTCTGATAAAAAAAGCAATTATAATGCTTAGCGCAAGTCCAAAGAAACCAAAGATTGATGCTCTATTTAGGTGTTGCGGGTCTTTTAATTTTACATATAAATACCATTCCCCTGAAGAAATAAAGGTTTTATAAGTGATTCCTTTATTAAAATCTGTTTTGTTTTTGAATAAAAATTTATCTTCAGTATTGTCGTTTTTTTCTACTAATTGGTAGTCAAATCTTTTTTTACTCCCTGTGTCGTTTAGTCCAATTGCATTTAGAAATGTTTTTTGTTTGATTATTATGGCAGAGAATCCCCAGAGTTTATTGTTTTTATAGATAGGTTGTCTGCCTATGATCCCAATACCTCCTTGAATTAATTTTAAAGGTCCCTCAAAAAACAGTTTGTCTTTTTTAACTGCTTGTAATGCTGCTTTTTCGTGCTGCTTGTCTGAGAAGATGTTATAACCAATGGTTGCTTCATTTCCAATTAAAGGGTAGGTTTTTGTGATAGTATTTCCTTTTACGAGTTGAAGTGCGTCAATGAATTTATTTTTTTCTAATAAATCTTTTGAAACGGATTCAAAATTTTTTTCTTCTAAATCGTTTTCAACTAAAAAGCTGATTATTTTAACAGCATTGTGGTTAAAATTAATAGCGTTTTCGAGTTGGTTCTTGGTGTTTACAGCTTCTTCTTTTACTTGTAAAAATTCATTTTCTTTTTCTACAGAAAAAATTCTAAAAGCTATTGTTTGTGTAATGATGAATAACACAAAAAAAGCCATTAATGCCAATTGATTTGGCCAATAATCCAATGATTTGTTTAATTTTTTAACTATTTTCATGGTAATGTAAAATAAAATGCACTTCCTTTTCCGACTTCAGATTCTATCCAGATTTTTCCACCTAAATTTTCTATTAATTTTTTAACTATTGCTAATCCCATACCCGTGCCACTAAATTCTTCTTTTGAGTGTAATCTTTGAAAAATAACAAAAATTTTATCTAAATATTCTTCAGCTATTCCAATGCCATTGTCTTCTATTTTAAATTGCCATTTTTTATCAAGTTTTTCATACGTAATATTGATTATTGGGGTGTTGTTTGGTTTTTGGTATTTAATAGCGTTTCCAATTAAGTTGTGAAAAATTTGCATTAATGGAGATCTATAACTTTGTATTTCAGGTAAGTCATTAAAAATAATTTTTGCTTTTGTTTCTTCGATTACTTTTTGATTTATTTTGCAAACTTCATCTACGATTATGTTGATATTGATTAATTCTTTTTCTTCATTGGTGTTTTTTCCTACTTTAGAATATTCTAGAATGTCTAATATAATATTTCTCATTCTGTTTGCGCCGTCAACCGCAAAGTGAATATATTGCCTTCCTTTGTCGTCTAGTTTGCTTTGGTATTTGTTTTCTAATTGTGTTAAAAAACTGGTTACCATGCGTAACGGTTCTTGTAAATCATGTGACGCAATGTACGCAAATTGTTCTAACTCTTGGTTTGAATTGATTAAGTCTTTTGTTTGAATTTCTAGTTTTTTATTTAATATTTTTAATGATTCTTCGTGTTCTCTTCGTTCTGTTATGTCTTGAAGTGCACCCACGATTCTTGTAGCTACACCAGATTCATTTCTTATTATAATTCCACGATTTACTACAAAAGCATATTTGCCATTTGCTTTGATGTATCGGTATTCTTTTTCCCAATTTGTTTTTTTGGGGTTTTTAATTGCCTTTTTTAATGAGTCGATAACTTCTTCTGCTTCATCGGGATGTACTCTTGATTTAATTAAATTTAAAATATCAATGTCGTAGATTTTGTTTGGTACGGCATAACCAAATAATTTCATGAAACCATTTCCTCTGTATATAGAGTTTTCTTCTAAATTCCAGTCCCATATAGCGTCGTTTGTTGCTAATGTTGATTTTTCAAATCTTTCGTTTGAAGCTCTGAGTTCTTCTTCGTATTTTTTTGTAGCGGTAATGTCTTTATAATATACTGAAAGTCCTTCTTTTGATGGGTATGCACTAACGTCTAGCCAAACATCTAGATATTCAAAAAAATCTTGGAAATAAACATTCTTATTGGTTTTTACTGATTTTTTATAATTGATATCATAAACACCGCCTTTTAAATGAGGGAAAAATTCCCAAAAATTCTTTCCTATTAATTCTTCTCTTTTTACACCCGTTATTTTTTCAGATTCTTTATTCCAGTAGGTTACTATCCAGTTTTTGTCTAAAGTAAAAAATGCATCTCCAATACTTTCTATAATATTATTGCGTTCTTTTAATGTGCTTTCTAAATCAGCCTGTACTTTCATTCTGTGAATTTTAGCGGCTAAATTTGATGTTACATTATGAAGGAAAGATATTTCGCTATATTTCCATTTTCTTTCTAGGCTACAATCATCAAAACCAATGAATCCATGTAGTGTATTGTTAATTGTTATGGGTAGAATTAATACTGATTTGATATTTTGAATTAATAGGGATTCTTTAAGTTCTCCTTCAGGTAATTGTGAAACAATGGCTGTAAAAGGTTCTCCTTTTTGTAATGGGTTAAAAAAATCAGAGAATGATGCTACTGGGATATTTTGCCATAGCGGATTTTCTATTTCTGGTTCTATATGTTCTTGAGTCCATTCAATTTTTTGACTACAACTTTTTGTGTTTGTTTCAGGATGTTCATGTATTTCAAAATAATAAACTCTATCCACATTAATTGTATTTCCAGCGATTTTAAAAACATTGTTTAAAGATTCATACCAGTTGTTGGATTGTAATAGTTCTGTAATAATGTCTGTTAGGGCTGATAAGTAATTGTTTTTTTTGGCTAATTCTAGTTCGTTTTGTTTTTGAGCGTTTATGTCTTGAATACTGCCTGAAATTTTTATGCAGTTACCTTTTTTATCTTGCTCAGATTGTCCAATACATCTAATCCATTTATTTTTATTGTTTTTTGTTCTTATGTTAAATTCTTTATCAAAAGAATCACCAAACTTAATTAAATTATTAAAAGTTAGGTTTACATCTTCCTTGTTTTTATCGGAGAATGTGTTTAAAAAGTCTTTGTATTTAATATTTTTATTTTGTTCAAATTCGAATATTTTTTTAGCTATACTTGATAAAAAGATTTCATCATTATTTTTTAACGTGTATTCCCAGCTTCCCACTTTGGCGAGTTTTGCTGTTTCAAGAAATAATTGTTGAAGTTCCTTGATGTCAGTTATGTTTCTACCATAAGCAAATACTTGTCCTTCTTCTCCAAAAATATCTGATGAACTCCAAGATATCCATTTATAATCTCCGTTTTTTGATCGATATCTGTTAGTAAAGTTATTAGAATTTCGTTCACCCGTAATGGTTTCTTCATATTCTTTATTAGTAGCATTCAAATCGTCGGGATGTAAGAAAAAGGTGTATGGATTCGCCATTAATTCTTTTTCACTATAGTTTAATAATTTACAGAATGCTGGATTTACTTTAGTGAAATATCCTTTTGTGTTAACGATTGCTAAAATATCTGAAGAACTTTGAAACATTAGGTACAACATTTCTTCTTGTTCTTTTCTTTTGATCTCTGCACCAAGAAAATTTCCTAAGTTTAGGAAAGGTTGCGTTCTTAATTCATCATTTTTTAAGTCTTCATTGGCACTTAGAATTAATGTTCCAATGAAATTATTGTTGTAAAAAAGAGGTATTCCTAAAATTGATTTTATTTCTAAAGAGATAGCAAGTTCGGTTCGTTTGAATTTTTCTTTTATTTCTTCAGGGTTCCAAATTTCAGGTTCTTGTTTTTGCCATACAGTACCTGGTAGTCCATCTCCTTTTTCAAAAGAATTGATTGAGTTTGTTTTTTTGTAAATTGAATCTGTTTTTTTATCTTTTGTAAGCGATTGAATTAAATGGATTTTGTTTGCATCATTGTTAAGAATCCAAATTTCTGCAGTTAGAAAGTCTCCATACGCTATTAAAAATTTTAATGAAGATTCTAGAATATTTTTCAGGTTTATTTCTTCTTTAAAAAATGTTGCTAGCTGACTTTCTATTTTGTTTTTAATTTTTGAATTTATTTTAGTATTGTTGTTTTTTAAGACTCCTATAACTTTTTGAGGTTGATTTTTCTCATTTCTAATGATATAAACCGTGTCTTCAATATAAAGATATTTGCCGTCTTGTTTTTTAACTCTGTATTCTCCAATCCATTTGTTGCTGTTGCTGTTAGAAATAAATTCGTCCCAGTTTTTCTTTGCTTCTTTGTAGTCTGCTGGATGAACGAGTTTTTTCCAATCGTTTAGATTGAAGTTTTTATTGTTATATTCATGGCTAAAATAATTGTAGAAATTTTCGTTGAACTCAACAATTCTAGTTGTTAAATCTCCTTCGTATATTATATCATCGGTGATTTTATTTAGGAGGTCAAATCTTTCGTTATTTTTTTTAAGTTGGTTTTGTACTTCGATTAAATTTGTTACATCAGTGCTATTTATGATATAGCCATTAATTTTGTTGTCATAAATATGATTCGAAATTGCACAATTGAGCCAAATCCATTTATTGTTTTTTGTTTTAAAGCGATGTGGAGTACAATCTATAGCTTCGTTAGTAGCAATTTTTTCAAATTCGCTTTTTACTTTATTTGCATCTTCAGGGTGGATGAATTGGAAAATGCTTTTACCAATTAGTTCATCTTCTTTGTAGCCAATTAATTTTTCTGCATTAGAACTAATAAATGTGTAATTACCTTTCGTGTCAATTATGGCTGATAATTCAAGACTTCGTTGGTTTAGTGCTTGATATTTTTCTTGATTTAAAACGTTTTGGTCTTCAATCACTTTTTTTTCTGGCATAGCTTAATAAATTAGAAAACGGATATAGTTTTAAAAGAACAAAAGGGTAGTGTTTTGCTGTTTCTTAAATATGGGTTTATTCAATTCAAATCACTACGTAAAGTTAATAAAAAAAATATTAAATCATTGTATTTATCTGAATAAAATATTGGTTTTGTTGTGGTTTTGATAAAAGTTTTGCTTTTAGTTTGTTTTTGTACAATAATGAAAAATATTCAAAAAGCATAATCTTTCCAAATAATACCACTTATTAATAAAACAAGACCACTTGTTAATAGTCGATTGATTCCCTCGTTTAGTTAAAGCAACTTTGTCTCACCAAAAAGGAAGATTAATTTAACTGAACGCTTATGAGAACAAAAATACTTATACTAGTTGCTAAAATTAGCTTGATTGTTCTTTTGTCATTGAACACAGCAGTCTATTCGCAATGTGTGAATGGTTCAGTTCGTCCTGCAGATAATTTCATAGTGAATACTTATTCTCCAAGATGTAATAATGGTACAGATGGCGAGCTACGTTTCTCAAATCTATATAGTACAGTAGGAACAAATGATTTTACTAATCAACAATATTCGGTTCGAATTTTAAGTGGTCCAAATGGGAGCTCTGTTAATCCTATTCCATTGAACTCTTCAAATTATACAATAACAGGATTATCTGCTGGAGTTTATACAGTAGATATAATTGATCAATGTGGTGGTAATAGTGCGGATAGAGTGGTTACTATATATAATACACTGCCAAATATTCCGTCAATATTAACAACTTTAACACAAGTTGATAAATATTCTACAGCTAATAATTGTGGGGATATTATAAAATTTAGATTAGCAACTAATTCAGGAACAACTACTGGTAATGTAACATATATTTTTGAAAATAATCTAGGGCAATCATTAACTTTTATTAATCCAATAGCTCAGACTTCTAATTATGCTTTCAATCAATTTAGGATTGATATAAATATACCTGTTTCATTTTTTAATGGAGATATTATAACTTACACAGGATTCAATAATTGTGGGGCTATAACAGGAGGCTCTTTGTTATTACCAAGTTCACAAGATATAGTTTTTGATACGCCAAGGATTGTTAGTGTTGGTAGTTCAAGTGATATGTGTTCATTAGGATATGATGTAAAAATGTTTCGTGTCAATGTTACAAATCCAGTTCAAATTTCTGTTTCAGAAGCATCAAATCCAGGAGGGGTTGCATTAGATATAAATAATTTACCAATTTTAACTCAAACAGTCAATTTAACTCACTTAAATGCTGTGCAAATGGGTGGTTCGGTTCCTGTTTCATTGGGGTTGAAGTTTGACATAGACTATGTACTAACAATGGTAGATGCTTGTGGGGTTACATTTCAAAAAACAATTACACAAGAAAGTGTTCCCTTTCAACCTACCATATCTTGTCATAGTAGTATTTGGACAGGAGATAATGTTTTCTTTGATGATATTACTTTTTTAAATTTGAATGAATTGCCTATCTCAAGTTTAGCAATTGCTCCATTAACAATTACCTTTAATTCTGGACCAACTAATTATTTAACACAATCAGGAACAGGAGCAGTAGTTTCTTCAGCTGTAATAAATTATCCCTTTACTACAACTGTTAATACACCAAACATATCTTCTCCATTAGTTGTTGATGCTGTGAAATCATTTCCACCAGGGACTTATAATTTTACTGTAACAGATGTGTGTGGTAAGTCAAGTACTTTTGATTATACAACAAGTTGTTCAAGAAGTTTAGAAATTACGCATACTTTAGATTATTGTGGCTTGGTTACAGAAGATGTAACAGTATATTTAAGAGTTCCTGCTGTTTTAGCTAATACTTCAGCTGCAGTTTATAGAGCAGATGGGACTTTAGTAATGTCGGGTATAATAGGTTATGGCGCTCCATTTAATTATACAGCAGTGCCTGGTGGTTATCAAGTGTCATTTAGCTTACCTAATGATCAAACGTACTATTTTAGATACGGAGGTGTTATTTTACACAATACACCGATGTTTCCTCCTCAGTTTGGAGGTTTAAATGGAACGCCAAGACTTGTAGGTGGTTATTTATATGAATATCAATTTAGTGTAGATTTGAATCCGTTTTATTTTGCGTCAATTGATGCATGTGATACTTCTGTAAATATGGTAGCAACTGGAGGAAAAGCACCATATACATATACTTTGTTAGATGTTGCAGGAACTACACAATTGACAGCATATCAGTCTTCTTCTTCGTTTACAGGGTTGGTTCCAGGAACCACTTATACAGCCAAAGCAAAAGATGATTGCGGAAGAGAATTTACACAACAGTTCTACGTGTATCTTGCTCCAAATCCAACGATTGCAAGTTTAGTTCAACCAACTTGTCAATCTTCTACAGGGGCTGTAACATTTAGTGGTTTGCCAGCGAATTGGTCTATTACAGAAATGAATTCTGGAACTATTTATACTGGGACAACCAGTACATATACTATCTCAAATTTACAAGTAGGGACTTATAATTATATTTTTAAAGATGTAAATACTAACTGTGCTAATCAGGTTGCATTACCTGTTTCAATTGTGGCTTATACAAATTGTCCGATTGCAACAAATGATGTGGTTTTATATACTAGTGGTTCAGTTTCTACTATAAATGTAACTTCAAATGATATACAAGGTGCACAAGTTAATCCTACAACTATTAGATTGATAGCGCCTTCTGTTGCTACGGATTTGGTTTTTTGTAGTACAGGGCAAGTTATTGGATTTAAAATTCCTAATGAAGGTGATTGGACTGCAGATATTGTTTCTGGTATAGTAACTTTTACACCATTTGTAAATTTTGTAGGGATTCCAAGTAATATTTCTTATAATGTTAAAGATTTTAATGAAAATTTGAGTAATGAAGCGGTTATTAGTTTTGATTTGTTACCAATAGCTGTAGACGATACCGCTTATTATACTGTTGGAACAGCTATAACTATTAATGTGGTTTCAAATGATACTTTAGGTGATGTGGTTAATCCTCAAACAGTTGCTTTTATTGCACCAACTTCTCCTAGTGGAATAGTTACTACGCCATTAAGTATGGTAGTTCCTGGTGAAGGTTCTTGGTCTATTGATGCAGTTTCGGGTGCTGTAACATTTGTGCCACAAGCAGGGTTTTATGGCACACCAACACCTAAAAATTATCAAGTAAGTGATTTACAGGGAAATGTTTCTAATCAAGCTGTTATTACATTAAATTCTCAATGTGAGTTAGAAGTTACTTGTCCAAATTTTGAAATTACTACTGTCCAATGTTACGCCGAAATTCCTACGGCTACAATTTTAACAATAGCTGCATTTGAGCAGCTTGGTGATAGTTCTGGTACTATCGGTAATACTTCTTGTGGAAATGTAGTTATTACAGCTACTAACAGCGGTTTTGCGGGTTGTAATTCAGATGTTGTTAGAACTTATACTATATCGGTTTATGCTGATACTAATTTGAATGGATTGAAAGATGTTAATGAAAATGCAGTTTTAAGCACTATAACCTGTTCTCAAGTGTTTCATGTAAACGATACTATTGCCCCTGTTTTTTCAAGTGTTTTACCTGCTGATGTAGTTGTAGAATGTAATGCTGTTCCTTCTGTTGAAACTTTACAAGCTACTGATAACTGTGGTGTGGTAACAGTTGTTTCTCAAGATCAAATAGTTTTAGGATCTTGTAACAACTCGTATACTATTGTTAGAAGTTGGATGGCAACAGATGATTGTGGAAATTCTGTAAGTCATGTTCAAAATATTACTGTTCAAGATACTACTTCTCCTGTGTTTACTTTCAATGTTCCGTCTGAATTAACTATTGAGAATGGAGAGGCAATACCAACTTATACAGTTACTGCTATTGATAATTGTGGAGTTGCAACAATTTCATATGAAGAAGAAACTATTCAAGGAAGTTGTTCTGGGAATTATGAAATTGTAAGATATTGGACAGCTACCGATTCATGTGGAAATGCAGAAATGATTTCTCAAGTAATTACTATTGTAGATACTACGGCCCCAGTTTTTTCAGAAAATTTACAAGAAGTAATTTATGTAGATTGTGGTAGTATTCCTGTTGCACCACAATTGAATGCTACTGATACTACTAGTGAGGTTACAATAACTTTTGAAGAAACAAAAGAGCAAGGTGATTGTGTGAGTATGTCTAGAATTATTAGAAAATGGACTGCTGAAGACGCGTGTGGCAATAGTTCCACTTTTACACAAGTATTAAATATGGCTTGTGAGATTACAATATTTAATGCATTAACACCTAATAATGATGGTAAAAATGATATTTTTTATCTAGAAGGAATTGAATGTTATCCTAATAATTCTGTAGAAATTTTTAACCGATATGGAGCAAAAATTTATGAAGTAAAAGGATATGATAATGTTAGCAATGTATTTACAGGTAAATCTGGAGCGGAATGGAATGTTTCAGGAGATGTATTGCCAACAGGAACCTATTTCTATATCATAAAATATGATTTTGTTATTGAAAATTTAGGTGAAAGAAAAGATGTTCAAAAAACAGGTTATCTGTATGTAAACAATAATTAGTAAGGAATAGTTGAGTTTTTTAAGTTCAATTTTTGGGGCTTATTACCATGAAAGGAGTGTCTTAACTCCTTTCGGGTAATAAGATTAATAAACCTAGAAAAGCTTTTACTCAATTATAATTCTTAAAAAAAACTCCCAAAAATTGACATCATGAATTATTTAACTCAACTCATAAAAGTAATCCCCATTTTGCTTTTATGCTTGGCTAACGCATTATTTGCGCAACAAGATCCTCAGTATACAAATTATATGTATAATACAATGAATGTGAATCCAGCATATGCAGGAACGAAAGAAGTAATGAGCATATTAGGAATGTATAGAGCACAATGGGTAGGTTTAGATGGTGCGCCAGTGACAAGTACTTTTTCTTTGCATTCTCCAATCGGAGTTTCTAATATGGGACTTGGATTGTCTTTTGTGAATGATCAGATTGGTCCTTCAGATGAGAATACCATTTCGATTGATTTTTCTTATCGATTAAATTTTGACGATCTTTCTACCTTGGCTTTGGGTATTAAGACGACTGCTAATTTACTGAATGTTGATTATACCAAATTGAGTATATACGATCCTACGGACCCACAGTTTCAAAACAATATTGATAATCGATTTTCTCCTAATTTTGGAGCTGGTGCTTATTGGTATTCTGATCATCACTATGTTGGGCTATCAGTGCCAAATTTTTTAGAAACCAAACATTATGATGATAATGATATGACTAGCTTGGCTAAAGAAAAAATGCATTATTATCTAATGGCTGGCTATGTATTCGATCTTACTTCAGATATTAAAATGAAGCCTGCTTTTCTTTCAAAAGTAGTTGCAGGTGCTCCTCTTCAATTGGATATGACAGCGAATTTTTTGTTTTATGAAAAATTAACTGTTGGAGCTGCCTATCGATTGAATGCTTCTGTTTGCGGATTAGTTGGTTTTCAATTAACTGACAAGCTATTTATGGGTTATTCGTATGATGCTGAAACCACTAAATTAGCTAATTACAATTCAGGTTCTCATGAAATTTTTTTGAGATTTGAAATTTTTAAAACCGAAGAAAAAATTTATTCCCCAAGATTTTTTTAATTTTTTTAAAGTATCTAGATTTTGTGATTCCTTTGAAAATTATTTAAGAAATGCAGACTTATTTATTACTTATAGCTTTTTTATACGCTATTTTAATAAATTTTATCTAATTTTATAATAGTTAGTATCTTTTTGAAAGAAATTGCTATTAGAAGTCGATTATTAATAATTTAATACTGTTTTCAAATGATGCATCAAGATGAAGAAGAAAAACGATTAAAGGTTTTAAAAGAGTATAATATTCTTGATACTATGCCTGAAGAGATTTATGATGACATTGCTCAAATAGCTTCTTCTATTTGTAATATGCCTGTTGCTATGATTAGTTTGGTTGATAAAAACCGGCAATTTTTCAAGTCACACATCGGTGTTGACATTTCAGAAACACCTATTGAAAATTCGGTTTGTTATCATGCTGTCCTTTCAAAAGATGAGGTTTTTGAAGTGCCTGATTTGCGAATGGATGATCGATTTAAAACATTTCCATTAGTTGTTAATGAGCCACATTTTGTTTCTTATTTTGGTGTTCCTTTGTTAAATACCCAAGGAATTGCTTTTGGAGCTTTATGCGTATTGAGTAAAGGCGAGGTAAAAACAATTTCGGAAGAACAAAAAAAGTCATTAAAAAAATTAGCAAAGCAAGTTATTTATATTTTAGAATTAAGAAAAAAGCAGGATGAGTTAGCTGTATATCATGAACAGGTTGAGAATTACGCACAAGAAATGGAGAATTTTGCATTTACAGCTGCACATGATTTAAGGTCGCCTTTGAGGGCTATCAATTCTTTTTTAAAAATGATTGAGGCAAAAAGTAATCCAGAAGATGAAAAAGAAAAAGTGTATTTTAAATTTGTTTTTGATAGTGTAAAACGAATGGATAAGCTCATTGTAGATTTGTTAGAATATGCTAAATCAAATAAAAAAATAGCTGATAAAGAACCAATTGATGTAAATCAGTTGGTTACAGATATTTTTTCAAGTTTGATTGAAGACAGTATGGTTGAAAAACCGATTCTTTCAGTAGATAAATTGCCAGAGGTTTTTACGTCTAAGATTGCTATTAATATGATATTTCATAATTTGATTGACAATGCCTTGAAATATCAAAAAACCGATAATGTTGCTGCTATTACAATTAATTGTATTGAAGATTCAAAATTTTATGTTTTTGAAATAATTGATAATGGAATTGGTATTGAAGAAGAGTATTTGGAATTAATTTTTCAACCCTTTAAAAGACTACATACTCAAGCAGAATTTTTAGGTAGTGGGTTAGGTTTGGCTTCAGTAAAAAAGATGGTTGAAAGTTTAGGGGGATTGATTTCAGTTAGCTCACAATTGGGAGTTGGTTCAGTCTTTACTTTTTCAATTCCAAAATAAAAGTATTTATTTCATTATTTTTTTATTATATTTATACCTTTATTAATTAAAATAAATTCGTTTTAATTTCAATATTCTATGAAGTTAATAAAGGCCTTGTTAGTAGATGATGATTTAGATGCAATTCAACAAATTAAAAAATTTGGTGAAGAAAATGCTGTAATTATTTCTGTTTGCGGGTATTCAAACACACTTCAAGAAAGTATTGGGTTTATTAAAGAAGCTAAGCCCGAACTTATTTTTTTCAATCCCTCTATAGAAAATCTAGCGCATTTTAATTTACTTAAGGAATTAGATTTTAATATTCCGAAGTTTATTTTTATTTCAAAAGATGAGAAAGATGCTTTTCAAGCTTTTAAACATAACGCAATTGATTTTTTAAAAAAACCATTAGATTTTAATGATTTGATTGTTTCTCTATATAAAGTTATTAAAAATATAGAGATGGAAATTAGTTTTCAAGATCAAAAGTTAAACCAAATAAATTCGATTAATTCTACCAATCAGAATAATGGATTTTTAGCCATTTCGTCTACTGATAAAATTGAATTGATTAAGGTTGATGATATTGTTTTTTGTAGAGCGGATGGTAAATACACAGAGTTTGTATTAAGTAACGGAACTAAGATTTTATCTAGTAAAAATTTAGGGGAATACAATAATGTATTGACTTATAATTACTTTTTTAGAATCCATCATTCTTATGTTATCAATATTAAACACATCTCAAAAATTACTAAGAAAGATGGTTTGTATTGTGAGTTTACTAATGGTGTTGCTTTGCCGATAGCTAAACGAAGACAAGAAGAATTTATTAAGTTTATTAAGCTATAATGCTAACATTACATTTATTAAGTTATGTCCAAGAAGTTTAAAAGAATAATGATTGTTGATGATAATGAATTTGATTGTTATATAACATCAAAATTGATTAATAGTTTTGATTCGTCAATAGATATAATGGAATTTAATTCCTCAACAACTGCAATTGAATATTTGGAAGAGTATCAAAGTGATTTAATAAAATTGCCTAATTTAATTTTTTTAGATATTTACATGCCACTTTTAGATGGTTTTAAGTTTATAGAGAGATTTTCAGCGCTTTCTGAAAAGATTAAAGATTATACTAAGATTTGTATTCTGTCTACAACTGTAGATGATTTTCATATACACAAAGCAAAAATTGATGAAAATGTATTGTTTACAAGTAAACCCATTACTATGGAGTTTATTCAAAGCATAGCTCAATAATCATTTGATTTATGAATTGTTCTGTTTCTTGTTAAATGTGTTATTTTTACCATTTAAAACCTATTTATGAAACTGGCAATTATAACTCACGTTCAACATATAAAGCATAATCATCAATATTATGGTTATTCTCCTTATGTTCGTGAGATGAATATTATTTATATATGTTTTTTTATCTCTAAAGAGCTATTTTTTATAAAAAAGTATTAATAATTGAATTTCTATATTTTTATTTCAATTTTCAATTTACCCCAACATAAATATGCATGTCTGTTTTTTAACTAACGAATATCCTAAAGAAGGTTTTCCGCATGGAGGTTTTGGTAGTTTTGTAAAAACTATTGCTGAAGCCTTAATTAACAATGGAGTTCAAGTATCTGTGATTGGATTGAATTATACAGCTTCTAATGAGATTGAAAGAGTTAATGGAGTTACTATAATTCGTCTTAAAAAGAGTAAAACTAAGGGTTTGACTTGGTATTATAATTCAAAAGTTATTGCAAATCAAATTTTTAAATTAAATATGCATAACCCAATAAATATTGTTGAAGGAGCAGAATCTTCTTTGGCTTTTCTTCCAAAAATTAAAAATATAAAATATATAATTCGTTTGCATGGAGGTCATCACTTTTTTGCTGAAGGAGAAAAAAGAGGGATTAATTGGTGGAAAGGTTTTCAGGAAAAGTTGTCATTTAAGAAAGCTGATGCTTTTGTTGCTGTTTCAAGCTATGTAAAAAATCACACCGCAAACTATTTAAATTATCATAATAAACCAATAGAAGTAATTTTTAATCCTATTAATAGTCAGTTGTTTAATCCTCAAAATGCAGAAATTCAAACAAATAATATAACATTTGCTGGAACAATTTGTGAGAAAAAAGGTGTTCGGCAATTAATCCAGGCTTTTTCTTTAATAAAAGCGAAGTTCCCAAATGTAGTTTTAAATTTATATGGGAGAGATTGGTTTTTTCCAGATGGAAGTTCATATATTAAAATGTTGGAAGAACAAGAATTGCCTATGCTTGGAGAGAATGCGCGTGATGTTGTTTTTCATGGAGCAATTTCTTTTGCGGAGATATCAAATGTTTACGCAAAGGCAGCGGTTTGTGTATTTCCTTCTCATATGGAAACTCTTGGTTTAGTTGCTCCTGAGGCAATGGCTATGGGGAAAGCAGTAATATTTACAAAATTAGGGCCAGGTCCAGAAGTAATTATTGATGGTGAAACAGGTTTGTTATGTGATCCGTTTAATCCGACAGATATAGCAGAGAAAGTGATTTTTTTACTTAATAATCATGAATCTGCAATCAAGTATGGAAAAAAAGCAAGGGAAAAAGTATTGGAACAGTTTGAAATCACTAATTTGGTATTAAAAAATATTACTTTTTATAACGCAATATTACAATGAAATTTATTACACTGATTTTTTCGGATTATAGAAAATATAAAAAATATGGTGGTAATTTTATAACTATTTTGTTTTTTACACAAGGCTTTTGGGCTATATTTCAACACAGAATAGCTCATGCGATTTATAAATTACCTATTCCTGTTTTGAAACAAATACTGCAAATTCTTTGTTTGTTTTGGCAAAAAAGTATCGAAATTGTTACAGGGATTTCAATTCCTGCGTCTGTGGAAATTGGGCATTCTTTTTATATTGGGCATTTTGGAGGTGTTTTTTTAAATGCAAAAACGCAAATCGGTAATAATTGTAATATTTCGCAAGGGGTAACAATTGGTGTTTCTGGGTTAGGCGATAAAAGAGGTGTGCCCAAAATTGGCAACAATGTTTATATAGGTGCAAATGCTGTTATTGCTGGTAAGATTTTAATTAAAGATAATGTTTTAATTGCAGCTTGTTCTTTAGTGAACAAAGATGTTGAAACGAATGGTGTGGTACTAGGGGTTCCTGCAATAAGAGTATCAGAAAAGGGTTCGGAGGGCTATATATAATATGCGATTCGTTGTAATTTCATCTGCACCAATAATAAGTAAAGAAAATCAATTTTTCTTATATAGCCCTTATGAGAAGGAAATGCGATTGTGGGCAAAATATGTTGATTCTATTCAGTTTTGTTGCCCCATGTGGGAGGAAGATAAAAAATTACTAATTGTTCCAATCTCTTTTGAAATTGAAAAAATAATTGTTTTAAAAGAGTTTGATGTTCTTTCTTTTACCAATATATTGATAGCAATACCAAATATTGTTGTTGATTCTATACGTATCTTTAAGGCAATGAAAAAGGCTAATCATATTCATTTAAGATGTCCTGGAAATATGGCATTATTAGCTTCTTTTATTCAAATTTTGTTTCCAAAAAAAACAAAAACTGCCAAATATGCTGGTAATTGGGATCCCAATGCCAAACAACCTTTTACTTATAAATTGCAGCGTTGGATTTTGAGTAATACTTTCTTGACTAAAAATATGCAAGTTTTAGTTTATGGAGATTGGAAAAATCAAACTAAGAACATCAAGCCTTTTTTTACAGCTACATATAGTGAAAGTGAAATTCAGAATTCAAAAATTAGGATTCAGAATAAAAATGATAATGAAATTGTTAAATTTCTTTTTGTGGGAACTTTGTCTAAAGGTAAACAACCGTTATATGCCATTCAATTAGTTGAGCAGTTGTCTATGAGAGGAAATAAAGTTAGTCTTGATTTGTATGGTGATGGTGTAATGAGAAGTGAGATTGAAACTTATATTAAAACCAAAGGTTTAGATTCGATAATTTGTTTGAAAGGAAATCAAACCAACGAAACTGTTTTATATGCTTATCAAACCAGTCATTTTTTAATTTTACCTTCAAAAAGCGAAGGTTGGCCAAAGGTGGTTGCTGAAGCTATGTTTTGGGGATGCGTTCCGATTGCAACACCAGTTTCATGTGTCCCTTATATGGTAGGTAATGGAAGTAGAGGAATTTTATTGCAAGAAGAATTATCAATTGATTTTGTTGTAATAGAAAAATTGATTAATGATCAAGAAATGTTAAAAAAAATGTCAGATGAAGGGCTATTTTGGTCGCAACAATTTACAACTGATAAATTTAAACAAGAAATTAGTAAATTATTAAAATGAAAGTAAATAGTACTGTGTTGATTTTGAACTTGTGCTTGCTTTTAATTTTTCTATATTTACATGATTATTAATTCTTACAAGTGAGATCAGTTCAAGATATAAGAGTAGTTCAGTTAATTGATAGTTTAGAGCCAGGAGGTGCTGAACGGATGGCTGTTACAATTGCAAATACTATTGGAAAAGAGCTCAAATTTTCAGGAATTGTTGTAACGCGTTTAGAAGGGGGGTTAAAAGAAACGATAAGTTCAAAGGTAAATTATCTTTTTTTGCGAAAGAAACGATCAATAGATTTATATGCGTTATTACGGTTCAGAAAATTTTTAAAAAAAAATAGAGTTACTATTATTCATGCACATGGTAGTTCTTATTTTTTTGCAGTTTTACTAAAAATAATTATGCCATCAATAAAAATATTTTGGCATGATCATTATGGTAATCGTTTAAAAAGTAAAAATTCAAACAAGATAATTAAGTTGGTTTCTGTTTTTTTTAGTGGTGTTTTTACAGTGAATTTAGAGCTTCAAAAATGGGCTTTACAAAACTTAAAAACTTCAAATGTGTTTTTTTTACCAAATTATGTGGAAGAAACTCCGATTGAACAGAAGTATACTGTTTTGAAAGGAGAAAAAGGGAAGAGAATTGTAGTTTTGGCTAATTTAAGAATCCCTAAAAATCATCAATTAGCTCTTTCTGCTTTTTCTAAAAGTAAAATTGCTTCTTTAGGGTGGACTTTACATTTCATAGGCAAAGATAATTATGATTCTTATTCAAAGGATTTGAAAGATAAAATAATCAACGACAATTTAACAGAATCTGTTTTTATTTATGGATCATGTGTAGATGTACAACATATTTTAAAGCAATGTGATGTAGGTTTATTAACTTCAACATATGAAGGTTTTCCAGTAACTTTATTAGAATATGGGATGGCAAATTTATTTGTAATCACATCAAATGTAGGTTATTGTAATCAAATTATTCGTAATACAGAAACAGGAACTTGTTTTGAATCAAATAAAGAGAATGAGCTAGAATTCATTTTTAAAAGTTTAGTAGATAATGTAGCTAAAAATAAAGTTTTAGCTCAGCAATTGAATGATTTTGTTAATGAAAATTATTCGGCTAAAGTTGTAATAAAAAAGATACTTTCTATCTATCAAAAATAATGTATGAAATCAAATGATACTTCAACTTATATTAAATTAGTACTTATTCATTTATTTATTGGGTTGGCTGTTTATTTTATTCCAGTCATTTCGAAATTATATGCTATTGCTATTATTTTAGTAGGTTACAGATATGTTATACTTCGAAAGAATGCGAATAATGAAGCACTTTATATGGCTGCTTATCTTGTTGGTGCTGAAGTTTTCTTGCGAATGACTCAAGGTAACTTTTTTGAGCAATACGCTAAATATGGTGTAATAGGAATTTTAATAATAGGGATGATTTATAGAGGGTTTTCAAAAAATTCCATTCTTTATTGGATTTTTGGAATATTATTGTTGCCAGGTATTTTTTTGTCTTTTTTTACCTTGAATTTTGATACGGATATAAGAAAGGCTATAACATTTAATATAATAGGACCAATAACCTTAATGATTAGCGCTATTTATTGTTATCAAAGAAAGATTGCTTTTGAACAAATAAAAAAAATTATAGATATGTTAGCCTATCCCCTTATGGCTACATTAATTTATATGTATTTGTATACGCCGAGTGTAAAAGATGTGGTTACAAATACAGAGTCTAATTTTGAAACATCAGGTGGATTTGGACCAAATCAAGTTTCAACTATATTAGGTCTTGGAATTTTCTTGTTTTTTATTAAGATTGTTTTAAATTCTAAAACAATAGCTATTCAACTTATTAATATTCTTTTATTTATTATAATTACTTTTAGAGGGATTGTAACTTTTTCAAGAGGAGGTATAATTACAGGATTTATAATGATTATTATTGTTGTAATTCTGCTTTTGTTTTATACAAAATCATATGCAAAATCTAAAGTTTTGTTATTAGTTGTATTTGGAACCTTTTCACTATTAGGTATATGGGTTTATAGTTCTATTCAAACGGGTGGATTAATTGATAAACGATATGCTAATCAGGATGCTAGAGGGAGGGAAAAGTTGAGTAAACTAACAGGTAGAGAGCGATTAATTGAATCTGAATTTAAAATGTTTTTAGATAATCCTGTTTTTGGTATTGGGGTAGGAAAAAATAAAGAGTATAGATTAGAAACAACTGGAGTTGATGCAGCATCACACAACGAAATTACTCGAATGTTAGCAGAACATGGAATGTTTGGTCTCTTTGCATTAATAATATTATTGATAACGCCTATGGTTTTATATCTTAATAATCAACAGAATATTTTTGTTTTTTCATTTGTTGTCTTTTGGATATTAACTATCAATCATGCTGCTATGCGATTAGCAGCTCCTGCTTTTATTTATGCTTTATCACTTTTAAAAGTTCATTTTGATGAAGAAAATCAAAATTCTATATCTAGGGAATCAGCTGTATAAACACGGTTTAAACAAAACTACAATAGAAACTTTAGGGCCACAGTTGGAATCAGAGAGCTTCAAAGTTTTGTATGCCTCAACTAAAATAAATTTTTTATTTCGTTTGTTAGATATGGTTTTATCCATGTTTCAATATAGAAGAAATATAGATTATATTTTGATAGATACTTATAGTACAAAGGCTTTTTGGTATGCATTTTTTTGTAGCCAAACAGCTAGATTATTTAATATCAAATATGTTCCTATTTTGCATGGCGGAGATTTACCAAATCGACTAAAAAAAAATCCTAAATTATGTCAAATGATATTTGCTAATGCCTATAAAAATGTAGTGCCTTCAGGCTATTTAAAGCAAGCTTTTGAACAAAGAGGTTATTCCAATCTTTTGTATATTCCAAACTCTATTGAAATTCAGAAGTATCCTTATAAACTACGTGAAAAAGTAGCTCCAAATTTGTTGTGGGTTCGTGCTTTTGCAACAATATACAATCCTGAAATGGCGGTTAAAGTGTTATTTGAATTGAGAAAAAAATATCCTAATGCAACTTTAACTATGGTGGGACCAGATAAAGACGGAAGTTTGCTAAGCACCAAAGCGTTTGCTGATTCATTAGGTGTTGCAGTATGTTTTACAGGAAAATTAACTAAAGAAGATTGGTGGCAATTGGCTGCAGACCATGATATTTTTATTAATACCACACATTTTGATAATACCCCAGTGAGTGTAATGGAATCAATGGCTTTAGGATTGCCTGTTGTTAGTACAAATGTTGGAGGTATTCCTTTTTTACTTACGGATAATGAAAACGCTTTGTTAGTTGATGATGATGATACTAATCAAATGGTGGCGGCCATACTTAAATTACTTGAAAATCCTCCGCAGTCAAAAAAGTTGTCGATTGAGGCAAGACGCTATATTGAACAAATGGACTGGGAAATAGTAAAAAAGAAGTGGAATGAATTACTTGAGTAAAAATAAAATAATTGTTCTACTTTTAAAGTTTTATTTATTACTTTGCACAAGAATAATCCCCCAAAAATTATGACTAGTGCCAAAAAAATTCATTTTGAAATATCTGAGCGCAAAATTCTTTTACGTATCTTGGATGTACTTTTTGTTGTGTTAACTTTAGCACTTATAGGTCATTTTTTGCAATTTGATTATTTTAAAGTTTCTAAGACAAATTATTATTGGACATTAGTTTTAGCCTTATATATTAATTTCTTTGGGACAATTTTTGAGATGTATAATTTGCAAACCGCAAGTAATCGATTTCAAATTACCAAAAGTATCATTCTCACAACAGCATTGACTGTGTTGTTGTATCTATTGACACCTTTTTATACTCCTATTTTACCATCTAATCGTTTGCAAATTATCTTGTTTTTCTTTGCTATTTTAGTGGCTTTATTAGTGTGGCGTAATTTATATATTGTATTCTTAGCATCGAATCGATTCCTTAAAAAGGTTTTGTTTATTGCAAGCAGCAAAGAAATAGATCAATTAGTTGCTGAATTATTTTCTGTTAATCCTCATTATAGTGTTGTGGGATATGTGGCAACAGATGAAACACCTCAAAAAACCAAAATTAATTTAGTTGATGAAACTTGTTTGGAATCATTTATTCATAAGAATTATGTTTCTGAAATTGTTGTTACTCAAATTAAGAATAAGACTAATTCTATTGAATTGTATTCAGAATTACTAAGCTATTTAGAGCGAGGAATTGTTATTCGTCAATACAAGGAAGTTTATGAAAATAGTACCTATAGATTGCCGATTAATTTTGAAAGTAAAGAACTATATAAGTTTTTTCCTTTTAGTAGAAGTAATCAGAATAAATTGTATGTGTATTATAGTCGAATTTTTGATATTGCTTTTTCAATAATTGGTTTGTTTGGCTTCTTTTTAATTGCTCCAATCTTGTTGTTTGTTAATCTTTTTGCAAACAGAGGAGCTTTCTTTTATACACAAGAACGGGTTGGGAAAAACGGTATTCCATTTACAATATACAAATTAAGAACAATGGTTCAAGATGCTGAGAAAAATGGAGCTGTTTTTGCGACAGTAAATGATACTAGAATCACACCTTTTGGTAAGTTTTTAAGAAAGACTCGTTTGGATGAATTGCCTCAGTTTATAAATGTTTTAAAAGGAGATATGGCGGTAATTGGCCCAAGACCCGAGCGCCCCATTTTTGTAAACGAAATTGCTCAAACAATTCCGCTATATCAAACAAGACATGTTATTAAACCTGGGCTAACGGGTTGGGCACAAGTGAATTATTCCTACGGTACAAGTCTTGAAGATAGTCTGATGAAATTGCGCTACGATTTATATTACATTAAACACAGAAGTTTGTTTCTAGATATTAATATTGTAGTAAAAACAATGAGTACGGTTTTGTTTTTTAGAGGACAATAAAATAGTTTTATAAGATTAGTTGTTTGTGTGTTTAAAGTAGTTCTAATTACTTTAATTTCTTACTCTGTAAAACAAGTTTTCCAATCCAATAAAAATGGAGTGCTATAAACGGCCACACAATTTCTAAGTGAATTTTGTTTAACATATAAACGAAATATATTAGTAAAAAGGCAAGACAAATTTTACCAATTAAAACTATTTTAACGTAATTCTGTCTCCAATGATACCAAGCAAAAACTAATAAAATTGGATTGAATAATAAAATATTATAATTCCATAATATTTCTTCATGGAGAGAATATAAACCAACTAAAGAGAAAAACATACCTAATAATCCAGCGATAATGAAGTAGGTAGTTTGAATCCATTTTTTGCCTAAAATAACTAAAAGTAGCAATCCGCCAATTAAAGAATAAATAGAGTTTAACCAATTGAAAGGGATGTTAGTTTTTTGGGCAACTAAAATTGTTTCATTTGATTTCTCTACAGTTTTTCCGTTAACTTTAGTTTGCGAAATTGCTTTTTTGAATTCATAAGGTAAAAATAGGCGCGTAGCAGGTTCGTCTACTTTAGTTCCAAAAATTAATTGAATGCCTAATTTCATGTAAAAATCAGACATATATGGATATAATATTTCTCTATATGATTGATTTGAACTGTTTGATTTTATGTACTCTTTTCCTAAAGTTTTATTGATTTTATCTACAACCATCGTAGTACAATTTCTATCAATGAATTTGTAAGTGTAAAATCGTTCATCACTATAAACAGAAGCATTTAATTGCTGAAACAATTGATTGATTTGTGTTGAAGATAGTGCTAATTCTTGTTCAATAATTTCTCTATTTTCAGCCTGATAATTGTTGTAAAAGTCAATATAGCTGCCATTAGTAACAAAATATTGTAAATCGCCTTTTACAAATCTTCCAATGAAATTTGGTGTGCTAAAATCAAATGCGCCATAATTATATACTACATCAATTTGTTGTGAAACATCTTGAATTCGAATTCCAGTGTGACCATACATTGCGTATGATTCTGGTCCAGTACCGCAAGTTAAAATACTTACTTTTGCTTGATTTGAAAGTGAAATATTTTGGGAAAAACCATTAAAAGAAATCAAAATTAATAACGCGAAAAGTAGTTTTTTTATCATTTTATTTAAAGTCTTTCTTCTTGTTTCTATATTTATTTCTGAAATTATCTAAACAACTCCCAATCTACTTTTAACGAAAAAATATTGGAATATAAAGCGGCACTTTGATCGCCCAAATCAGTTAGTGCATAATCTACTTGAATGCCTTTGTATTTGAATCCTAAGCCAATATTAGGTTGGAAACTTAGTTTTTTAGAATCGTCAATTTGTGTGATTTGTTGAAAATTTCCAACACCACCACGTAGGTAAACTAAATCAATATAACCAAACTCTAATCCTAAAGCAGGGTCTATACTTACTGCACTTGTAGAAATAATATCGTTAGTCTGCGCAAATTGCATATTCAAGTTGGCGGCCGCTAGCAGACTATAATCATAACGAATAATCCATTTTTTAGACATTCCTAATTGTGCTTTTGGTAAGGTAATTTCGCTGGTTTCTGGCAATTCTTGATTTTCACCTGGAATAGCATCTGCAATTTCTTGATATTTTTCTTCGTCGATAGTCCAAGTATTGTAAGTTGTGGTGATGTCACGAATCATTAAGCCAAATTTCCAGTCTTCCTCATCACTGATATATTGAATTCCTAAATCCAATCCAAATCCCCATGAATTAGCAAAGTCGCCAATAACTCTTCGAATTACTTTGGCATTTACCCCATAATTTAAACCTTCAATAGGTAAGCTTCTGGCATAGGAAACAGTTAAGCCGTAATCAGCTGTGGAAAATAATGAAATTCTGTTGTAGTCTATATTTCCTTCGCTATCAATCAATTGGGTGGTATTTAATATATCGTCTACTCCAAAGCGGATTAACGAAATTCCAACGGCACTTCGGTCGTCAATTGGCATTGCAAATCCAGCGTAATCGTACTGGGCAATATTTGCAAAATAATTAGCATGCATTAATGAAAACTGTTTGTCTTCTAAATGCAATAAACCTGCCGGATTCCAATAACCTGAATTTACATCATTTGTATGTGAAACTACCGCATTGGACATACCTAAAGCCGCGGCGTCAACACCAATATTCATAAACTCATTCGAGTATTTTCGAACGGTTTGTGCGTAGTTTAATGAAGTAATACAAACGAAAAGAAATAAAACGGTCTTTTTCAATGCCAATTTTTTTACAAAGATGAAATAAATTTCTTAAATACTAAACTCTAAATGTATTAACTTATTGTATTACATTTGCTGTAAATTATTTAAAGCTCTACTTTTTGAGTATTTTTTAAACGTATTTGTATGCAAATTAAAAAACACATTCCAAACGCTATTACTTTATTAAACCTTGCTAGTGGTTTATTAGCTATTATTGCCATTTTTAAAGGCTATTATGATGAGGCTTTTATTTTTGTATGTGTAGGCATCTTTTTTGATTTTTGGGACGGATTTTTTGCTCGTAAATTTAATGTTTCTGGCGAATTAGGTTTGCAATTGGATTCGCTTGCGGATGTAGTTACAAGTGGAGTAGTGCCAGGACTTATGATTTTCAAGTTGTTGCAAGATATTCAGGAAGATGATACTTCAAAATATTTTTTAACGGAAGAATATTACTACATGGGATTTGTACCTTATTTGGGATTTATCATCACATTGGCTTCTGCTTATAGATTAGCAAAATTTAATATTGATACACGTCAAACAGATTCATTTATTGGTTTGCCAACTCCAGCTAATGCATTATTTATTATGAGTATTCCAATGATTCAATTTGCTGGGACCCACGAGTGGCTAGTTGATGCTTTGTTCAATCCATTTGTATTGTTGGGAATTAGTTTGTTGAGTGCTTACATGTTAAATGCAGAAATTCCTTTATTTTCTCTAAAAATTAAAAACTTTAGTTGGGAAAAAAATAAAATGCAAGTTATCTTTTTAGTATTGTCAGTAGTTTTATTGTTTGTACTAGAATTTACCGCTTTACCTGTAATAATATTACTTTATGTTGCGTTATCTGTACTGAACAATGCTGTTTTGACTAAAAAATAATGGCGCAACCAATTCGAAGAAAAAGAACAATTAAAAAAAGTAAACCACGTTTTTTTGGAAAGTGGTTTTTGGTTGTTTTTTCCTTTTTTTTGTTTTTAATTGTTTTGATTGGTATATATAAATTTCATGATGGTTTTTTGTATTATTTAGGATTTAAAACTGATAAATATGCTAATGAATTAACCGCAGATGAACGAAAATTAGCCGATATTCGAATTTATGAAGTTTTGCAAAAACACGATGACAAAGCCATTGGTTTTGATGTTTCTGAATATCAAAGCGAAATTGATTGGGAACAAACCTATCATATTGATGAATCATTTGAGTTGTCTTTTGTGTTTATTCGAGCAACAGCAGGAAAAGACAGAGTAGATTCACAATTTGAAGAGAATTGGAAAGGAGCAAAAGCACGTCAATTGATTCGCGGTGCTTATCATTATTATCGACCAAACGAAAACTCAATCGAACAAGCTGAAAATTTCATTAAAAATGTTAGACTCAAAAAAGGGGACTTACCACCTGTTTTAGATATTGAAAAATTGCCTAAATCGCAATCCATTGATAGTCTAAAAATTGGATTACGACGCTGGTTAGAAAAAGTTGAAAAGCACTATAAAGTAAAGCCAATCATTTATTCAGGAGAAAGTTATTATACCGATTTTTTAAAAGAAGAGTTTTCTGAGTATCCGCTCTGGATTGCCAATTATAATTTTTGGCGCAATGATTTAGAATCTGATTGGCAGTTTTGGCAATTCACTGAAAAAGCACAAATTGAAGGCGTTAATGGTATGGTTGATGTAAATATTTTTAATGGAGATAAAAATAAGTTGTTATTGAAGTGTATTCAATAATAAAGAAGAATAAAAAAATCCCTCATTGATTTGAGGGATTTTTTTATTCTTCTTTATTCAAGTTTAATTCTCCTTTACCGTGAATGATAGTCGTTTTTGGAGCTTCAAAATCGATTTTTTTCTTACGCAACTCAAAATTTTGTCCTAAATAAACACGTCTTACTACTTCGTCAGCAGCTAGTTCTTCTGGTTTTCCTGCTTTTAGAATGCCTCCCTCAAACATTAAATATGTTTTATCTGTAATGGCTAATGTTTCTTGTACATTATGGTCGGTGATTAAAATTCCGATGTTTTTGTTTTTTAATTGTGCAACAATTCTTTGAATATCTTCTACTGCTACTGGGTCAACTCCAGCAAAAGGTTCGTCTAAAAGAATGAATTTTGGATCAGTTGCTAATGCGCGAGCAATTTCCGTACGACGGCGTTCTCCTCCAGAAAGTAAATCACCGCGATTGGTGCGAATGTGTTGCAAAGCAAATTCGTCAATTAACGCTTCCATTTTAGCCTCTTGTTCTGCTTTTGAAAGAGTAGTTAATTGTAAGACACTCATAATATTGTCTTCGATAGTTAATTTTCTAAAAACAGAAGCTTCTTGTGCTAAATAGCCAATTCCATTTTGTGCGCGTTTGTACATAGGGAAGTTGGTAATATTCATATCGTCTAAATAAATATTGCCACTATTTGGTTTTACTAAACCTACAATCATGTAGAATGATGTTGTTTTTCCAGCTCCATTTGGACCTAATAAACCTACGATTTCTCCTTGATTTACTTCTACTGAAATTCCTTTAACTACACTTCTTTTTTTATAGGTTTTAACTAAATTTTCTGCTCTTAATTTCATGATTTTAATTTGAAAATTTGAAGATTTGAAAATGAGTGAATGCTCAAAATCATATCTTAAATAGTATCAATAAACAAATAAAGTAAAAATAATCAATAGAATAAATGAATTAACAAATAATTACATTTTCAAATTTTCAAATTGATTAATTTTAAAATTAACTAATTGTTTTCTAAAGCTTCCCAAAACTCGTAAGCTCTTCTTAAGTGAGGAATTACAATGGTTCCGCCTACTAAAGTAGCAATTCCCATGCTTTCCATCATTTCTTCTTTTGTAACACCGTTTTTGTAAGCGGTCTCTAAATGGTATTTGATACAATCATCACATCGTAATACCGCCGAAGCTACTAATCCTAAAAGTTCTTTGGTTTTTACGTCTAAAGCGCCTTCCATGTAAGCATTCGTATCTACATTAAAGATTCTTTTGATGACTTTGTTGTTGTCTGCTAATAATTTTTCGTTCATTTTTGAACGGTAATCGTTAAATTCTTTTACTAAATCAGCCATTATTTATGCGTTTAATTTTTCTTTTTCTTTGTTTTTAATCACTATAGCACTTATAAAAATACTGATTTCATATAAAATTAATAAAGGAATTGAAACTACAATTTGACTCACCACATCAGGAGGTGTAACAATTGCGGCAACTACCAGTATTAATACAATTGCATATTTTCGATATTTTCTTAAAAATTCTGGTGTTACTAATCCTACTTTTGATAAGAAATAAATTATTATTGGCATTTCAAAAATTAATCCACACGCAATTACAGAAGTTTTGATCATTCCAATATAGGATTGGATATTGATGTCGTTCTTGATTTCAGGACTTACTGTAAAAGTAGCAAAGAAATTTACCGACATTGGAATGATTACAAAATAGCCAAATAATACTCCTAGAAAAAACAATAAGGATGCAATTGAAATAAATGACTTAGCGTATTTTCTTTCTTTTTCATATAAGGCCGGACTAATGAACTTCCATAATAACCACAATATGTATGGGAAAGCTATGATAAAACCAGCCGTAATACACGTCCAAATTAATAACGATATTTGGCCTTCAATAGCTGTGTTTTGGATGTTAAAAGGTAATTCTTTGACACAAAAAGATTCTGACAGTTGTAATTCAGTTGATAGTTCACAAAAAATGCGGTAGGTAATAAAGTTTGGGTCTTTTGGGCCAAAAATAATTTCGTTAAAAATAAAATCACTAAAAAAGAAAGCAATTGTGGCGCAAACTAAAATCGCAATTGTGCTTCTAACTAATAACCAACGTAATTCTTCAAGATGATCTAAAAATGACATCTCACCCATATTCTTTTTTGCCATTATACAATTCCTTCTTTTAAAATATCGTGTAAGTGTAATACGCCTTTGTACTCATTGTTGTCAATTACAACCAGTTGTG
The DNA here is from genome assembly GCF_035299005.1 of Flavobacterium sp. Taxonomy (GTDB): domain Bacteria; phylum Bacteroidota; class Bacteroidia; order Flavobacteriales; family Flavobacteriaceae; genus Flavobacterium. The sequence continues at coordinate 297,285 of NZ_DATGXL010000012.1, read as the reverse complement.
TAATTGCATTGTTTTCTAAAATATCTAAAGCTTCAGAAACCAATATTGTTGAGCTAATATGTTTAGGATTTTTTGTCATAATATCTTTAGCGGTTAAATCTGAAAAAGTGTCACGATTATTCAGCATTCTTCTGATATCACCATCTGTAATAATTCCAATAACTTGATTATTTTCTATTACGGCAGTTACACCTAAGCGTTTTTCAGAAATTTCCATGATTACCTTTTTGATAGAAGCATCAGGTGTTACTATTGGCTTGTGAGTAGTGTCTAACATATCTTTCACACGAAGCAATAATTTTTTTCCTAAAGCACCGCCTGGATGATAAACGGCAAAATCTTCGCTTTTAAAGTTTCTCATTTCCATTAAACAAACGGCTAAAGCGTCACCTAAAACCAATTGTGCAGTTGTGCTATTTGTAGGAGCTAAATTATTTGGGCAAGCTTCATTTTCTACATAAGCATGTAAAATATAATGCGATTCTTTTCCTAAAAACGAGTTTTTGTCAGCTGTCATTCCGATTAATGTATTGCCAAAACGTTTTAAAAGAGGAGCCAATACTTTTATTTCAGGGCTGTTGCCACTTTTTGAAATACAAATTACAATATCTTCAGGTTGTACCATTCCTAAATCACCATGAACTGCTTCTGCGGCATGTAAAAACATTGAAGGAGTTCCTGTAGAATTTAATGTGGCTACAATTTTCTGTGCTATTAATGCGCTTTTCCCTATTCCAGTTACTACCAATCTTCCTTTGGTATTAAAAATTTCGGTAACACTTTTTGAGAAGTCTTCATCTAGATAGTTTACTAGATTTTCAATGCTTTTACTTTCTGATAAAAGTGTTCTTTTTGCGGTAGCTAAAATCGTTTCAGTTGTGCTCAAAATAGAAATATTAAAAAATTTGTATGTCTAAAAGAAAATCGTATCTTTATGTTTGCAAATTTAGGTAAAATCATATTAATAGAGAATGAATCCACACGAAATTGATTTACATAAAGAATTAAAGAAATATTTTGGTTTTAACCAATTCAAAGGTCTTCAGGAACAAGTAGTTAAGAGTATCATCACCGGGAATAATACATTTGTTATTATGCCAACTGGTGGCGGTAAGTCGTTGTGTTATCAATTGCCAGCCTTAGTGTTAGACGGAACTGCAATTGTTGTTTCGCCACTTATTGCTTTAATGAAAAATCAAGTTGATGCTATACGAAGCTTAAGTTCTGAAACTGGAATTGCCCATGTTTTAAATTCATCCTTGAACAAAACAGAAGTTAATCAAGTTAAAAAAGACATCACTTCAGGGATAACAAAGTTGTTATATGTAGCTCCAGAATCACTTACAAAAGAGGAATATTTACAATTTTTAAATGAAGTTAAAATTTCTTTTGTAGCAATTGATGAAGCGCATTGTATTTCAGAATGGGGACATGATTTTCGACCTGAGTATAGAAATTTAAGAAACATTGTGCGTCAATTAGGCGATGTTCCAGTTATTGGATTAACCGCTACGGCAACTCCTAAAGTACAAGAAGATATTTTGAAAAACTTGGATATGCCTAACGCAAATACATTCAAGGCTTCATTTAATCGTCCCAACTTATATTACGAAGTACGTACTAAGACTAAAAATATTGAATCGGATATTATTCGATTTATTAAACAACATAAAGGGAAATCGGGAGTTATTTATTGTTTAAGTCGTAAAAAAGTGGAAGAAATTGCACAAGTTTTACAAGTAAACGGTATTAGCGCGGTGCCTTATCATGCAGGTTTAGATGCTAAAACACGTGCAAAACATCAAGATATGTTTTTGATGGAAGATGTAGAAGTTGTTGTGGCAACCATTGCTTTTGGAATGGGAATAGATAAACCTGATGTTCGTTTTGTAATCCATCATGATATTCCAAAATCATTAGAAAGTTATTATCAAGAAACTGGTCGAGCTGGTCGAGATGGTGGAGAGGGACATTGTTTAGCGTATTATTCATACAAAGACATTGAAAAATTAGAAAAATTTCTTTCTGGAAAACCTGTTGCTGAACAAGAAATTGGTTTTGCATTATTACAAGAAGTTGTAGCTTATGCAGAAACATCAATGTCGCGCCGTAAATTTTTATTACATTATTTTGGTGAAGAATTTGATGATATTGATGGCGAAGGTGCCGATATGGATGACAATGTTCGTAATCCAAAATCTAAAGTAGAGGCACAAGATCAAGTAGTTACTTTGTTGAAAGTGGTTCGCGATACTAAACAATTATTTAAATCTAAAGAAGTTATTTTTGCATTAGTTGGGAAAATAAATGCAATTATTAAAGCGCAAAAAATAGACACACAACCTTATTTTGGTAGCGGTTCAAAATTTGATGAAAAATATTGGATGGCATTAATTCGACAAGTTTTAGTTGATGGATTATTGACAAAAGATATAGAGACTTATGGTGTTTTAAAATTATCAGCAAAAGGAGAAGCTTTTATCAAAAAACCAGCTTCGTTTCAGATGTCTGAAGACCATGAATATAATGAAGAAGAAGATGAAGCTATTGTAACAGCAGCAAAATCATCTGGAACTGCAGACGAAGCTTTGATGAGTATGTTGCGTGATTTGCGTAAAAAAGTGGCAAAAAAACTTGGAATTCCTCCATTTGTGGTGTTTCAAGACCCTTCGTTAGAAGATATGGCGCTAAAATATCCGATTTCAATCGATGAACTTAGTAATGTGCATGGAGTAGGAGAAGGTAAAGCTAAAAAATATGGTAAAGAATTTGTTGAATTAATTGCACGATATGTAGAAGATAATGATATTATTCGTCCAGATGACTTGGTGGTAAAATCAACAGGGGCTAATTCGGGGTTGAAATTGTATATTATTCAAAATGTTGACCGAAAATTAGCCTTAGACGATATTGCAAAAGCAAAAGGTTTAGATATGGACGGTTTGTTAAAAGAAATGGAGCAAATTGTTTATTCAGGAACAAAATTAAATATTAATTATTGGATTGATGATATTTTAGATGAAGATCAACAAGAAGAAATTCATGATTATTTCATGGATTCTGAATCTGATAATATTAAAGACGCATTAAAAGAATTTGATGGCGATTATGATATCGAAGAGCTTCGTTTGATGCGAATTAAGTTTATTAGTGAGGTAGCAAATTAATAGTTAATCTCAAAAAATATAAATTCCAAATTCTAAATTTCTAAAATTAGAGTTTGGAATTTTTTTATTGATTTTCAGCTTGAAATACTTCTCCGCGATGAGGTTTTAAAATGTCTCTAAATGTAATCATGTCATTTTCATCCACCACAATAAAAGCAATGGCATGCATTTCATTAATAACTTCAAAACCTGTTTTTTCTAAAACAATATTCTCTTTTTCTAAGTATTCGTTCAGATGAATATCATGATGTTCTGCTGTTTTTGCAGCTGCTTCTCCTCTAAAATCCCAAATTAATTTTATTTTTCGCATTATATAAGTTTCAAGGATACAAAGTTACAAAGTCAACTTTCAAATTACTATTTTTGCAACGGAATAATCTTAATTCATTAATTAAATGCCACGCGAATTTCAATTTCAAGTTTCACCAGAAGTAGCCGCAAACGAAAGTTTGTTAGCCCAACATGTTGCAAAGTTATTTCAAGTAGGCCTAAAAGATATTCAAAAAGTGGTGGTTCTAAAGCGTTCTATTGATGCGAGACAGAAAGCCATTAAAATGAATATAAAAGCAAATGTTTTTTTGGTTGGTGAAGAATATGTTGACTCAAAAATCGAATTGCCAGATTATCCTAATGTGACTAATAAGCAAGAAGTTATTGTTGTTGGTGCAGGTCCTGCAGGATTATTTGCTGCTTTACAATTAATCGAATTAGGTTTAAGACCAATTGTTTTAGAACGAGGTAAAGATGTTCGTGGTCGTCGTCGCGATTTAAAAGCGATTAATCGAGATGGAATTGTAAATGAAGATTCTAATTATTGTTTTGGAGAAGGCGGTGCAGGAACATATTCGGATGGGAAATTATATACTCGTTCTAAAAAACGTGGTGATGTAGACCGAATTTTAGCACTTTTAGTTGGTTTTGGAGCTACTCCAGATATTTTAGTAGAAGCGCATCCGCACATTGGAACCAATAAATTACCGCAGATAATTCAAGACATCAGAGAAAAAATCATCGCTTGTGGAGGTCAAGTACTGTTTGAAACCCGAGTAACTGATTTTGTATTGAGAAATAATGAAATGCAAGGTGTTGTTATTCAAAATGGTGATGTAATTTCAGCTAGTAAAGTCATTTTAGCAACAGGACATTCTGCTCGTGATATTTTTGAACTGTTGCATAAAAAAAATATATTTATCGAAGCGAAGCCTTTTGCATTAGGTGTTCGCGCAGAGCACCCACAAGAATTAATTGACCAAATTCAATATTCGTGCGATTTTAGAGGTGATTATTTACCACCAGCGCCATATTCAATTGTGAAGCAAGTAAATGGTCGAGGAATGTATTCGTTTTGTATGTGCCCAGGAGGTGTTATTGCTCCTTGTGCAACGGCTCTTGGCGAAGTGGTTACTAATGGTTGGTCTCCGTCAAAACGAGATCAGGCAACAGCTAATTCAGGAATTGTGGTGGAATTAAAATTGGAAGATTTTAAACCATTTGAAAAATTTGGTCCATTAGCAGGAATGGAATTTCAAAAAAGTATTGAACAAAAAGCATGGTATTTAGCGGGTTCAACACAGAAAGTTCCCGCGCAGCGTATGGTTGATTTTACACAAAATAAAGTTTCAAAGGATATTCCAAAAACATCATATGTTCCAGGAACTACTTCAATAGAAATGGGGCAAGTTTTTCCTGGGTTTTTAACCCAAATCATGCGAGAAGGTTTTGTACAATTTGGAAAATCGATGCGAGGTTATATGACTAACGAGGCTATTTTACATGCGCCAGAAAGCAGAACGTCATCACCAGTAAGAATTCCGAGAGATAATTTTTCATTGGAACACGTTCAAATAAAAGGTTTGTATCCTTGTGGTGAAGGAGCAGGTTATGCGGGAGGTATTATTTCAGCAGCGATTGATGGTGAAAAATGTGCTTTAAAAATTGCTGAGAGTTTGGTTAAATAAAAAAATCACAGCTCGCACTGTGATTTTGTATTTATGTATCTTATAAAGAATTATATTTTTTTAACTCTAACGGCATTCATTCCTTTAGCGCCTTTTTCTAATTCATAGGTTACTAAGTTTCCTTCTTTTACATCGTCTAATAAACCACTGATGTGAACAAAGTATTTTTCTCCAGTTTCAATCTCTTTAATAAATCCAAATCCTTTTGATTCGTTAAAGAAATCAATTGTTCCTCTTCTGTCAACTGGTACTTCTTCAGCTGCTGTTCTTCTTGAAATTCCAATTTCGATGCTTTCTACATCTACAATAATTTTTTTAGAAGGGTCTGGTGGTGTATTAGTCAAGTGTCCGTTTTCATCAACATACACATAGATGTCCTCTCCAGATAATTTTGGATTTGCTTTTCGAGCTTCCTTTTTTTCTTGTTTTTCTTTCTTTTTCTTTGCTCTAAGTTTCTCTTGTTCTTTTTTGTTAAAAGTTTCCTGTGGTCTAGCCATTAAATGTAATTCGTAATTAAAATTAATAATATGTTAAAAGTATAAGGATAAAAACACACAAGCGAATTAAACAAAAATGTATAAAGTACTTTGAGTCAAAGTTTTGCAAGAAGAAATTATTATCTTTACCAATGCTACAAAAGTAGTCAAAATATGCTTTACTTTTTCATTTTGGCACTTTCTTTTATGTTTTACTTTTTAAGATGCGTTTTGATTCAACATAAGTTAAACTTTTCACAAACGATAAAACCACTTTAATATCCTTACTTTTTTCGTATTTTTGACAAGTATATAAAAAGTTATGAAAGAAGAACAAGTAATATTAGTGAATAAAAATGATGAGCCAATTGGACTAATGAACAAGATGGAAGCGCATGAAAAAGCAGTTTTACATAGAGCTTTTTCTGTTTTTATTTTGAATGATAAAAATGAAGTGATGTTGCAACAACGTGCGCATCATAAATATCATTCTCCATTGTTATGGACCAATACTTGTTGTAGTCATCAGCGTGCTGGTGAAACTAATATTGAAGCGGGAAAACGTCGTTTGTTTGAAGAAATGGGGTTTGAAGTGGAGCTGAAAGAATTATTTCATTTTATATACAAAGCTCCATTTGATAATGGTTTAACCGAACACGAGTTGGATCATGTGATGATAGGTTATTATAACGGAGAACCTATTATTAATGATGATGAAGTAGAAAGTTGGAAATGGATGAAGATTGAAGCAATTAAAGATGATATGGTTCAAAATCCAGCAATTTATACGGTTTGGTTTAAAATAATTTTTGATGAGTTTTATCATTATTTAGAAGATCATAAACTCTAAATTTCCAAGCCACTAATTCTGAATTCAAATTTCTAAATTTTAAATTACCATGAGAGTAACTGTTTCAAGAAAAGCCCATTTTAATGCCGCTCATCGATTGTATCGAAAAGATTGGTCTATGGAAAAAAATCAGGAAGTTTTTGGAAAATGTAACAACCCAAATTTTCATGGCCATAATTACGAATTGATTGTTTCGGTAACTGGTGAAGTTGATGCAGCAACAGGTTATGTTATTGATACTAAAGTTTTGTCTGATTTGATTAAAGAGCATATTGAAGAAGCATTTGATCATAAAAATTTGAACGAAGATGTTCCTGAGTTTAAGGAATTGAATCCTACAGCCGAACATATTGCTTACATTATTTGGAATAAACTTAGAGGTTTAATTACTTTAGATAAAGAGTTAGAAATTACTTTATACGAAACACCAAGAAACTTTGTAATCTATAAAGGAAACTAATTATGGCAATTCAAATAGGAGACAAGTTACCACATTTTATAGCTGTTAAACAAGATGGAAATACTTTTGATTCTAATTCTATACAAAACAAACCAGTTGTAATTTATTTTTATCCAAAAGACAATACACCAAGTTGTACCACACAAGCCTGCAGTTTTAGAGATGCTTACCAAGATTTTCAAGATTTGGGTGCAGAAGTTATCGGTGTAAGTGGAGATTCAGTTATTTCGCATCAAAATTTTCAGCAAAAATTCAAGTTGCCGTTCATCTTACTCTCAGATGCTAATAGGGAATTACGTAAGTTATTTGGAGTTCCTACTGCGCTTTTTGGTTTAATTCCAGGGAGAGTAACGTATGTTTTTGATGCTTATGGAAAATGCATCTATATATTTGATAGTATGAAAGCTAAAAATCATATTGCGAATGCATTAATTACACTTCAATCTATTAAATAAAGCATTACCAATAGCAGTTATAATTAACTATAAATTTTGCATCTTTGCAATCTTATTATATTGACAATGAAGTTTTATCCATTAACTTTTACACCTATTTTGAAAGACCGCATTTGGGGCGGAACTAAATTGAAAACTTATCTAAATAAGTCAATTATTTCTGAAACCACGGGCGAAAGTTGGGAAATATCAACAGTTCCTGGCGATGTGAGTGTCGTAAATAATGGTGCTTTTGAAGGTAAAAACATCAATGAAATAATCGATTTATATCCTACAGAAATATTAGGGAAGGCAGTTGTTACTCGTTTTGGGAAACAATTTCCATTGTTGTTTAAATTTATAGATGCCAAAGAGGATTTATCCATACAATTGCATCCAAATGACGAATTAGCTAAAGAGCGTCATGATTCATTTGGTAAAACTGAAATGTGGTATGTAATGCAAGCCGATGCATCTTCTCGTTTAGTAGTTGGATTTAAAAACGATTCTAATCAGCAAGAATATTTAGAAAAATTAGCAACTAAAGATTTGGTTTCTTTATTAAATGAATATCCAGTTAAAAGAGGCGATGTTTTTTTTCTAGAAACAGGAACTATTCATGCAATTGGAGCTGGAGTTGTAGTTGCCGAAATTCAGCAAACCAGTGATATTACCTATCGAATTTACGATTGGGATAGGGTTGATAGTAATGGAAAGGGGAGAGAATTGCATACCGAATTAGCTCTGGATGCAATTAATTATCAGATTACAACATCTAAAGTAGATTATAAAGAGCAAACAAATCATACCGCTAAAGTGGTTGATTGTCCTTATTTTGTTACAAATATTGTTGCTTTGCAAGATCATTTTATATGGAAAAAGACTAAAGAATCTTTCACTGTTTTTATGTGTACCAACGGTCAATTTGAATTGATTTTGAATGGTGAAATTATGCGTTTTCAAATGGGTGATACTATTTTGATTCCTGCAATTATAGATCATTTGACTTTAAAAGGTAAAGCGACAATATTAGAAATTTCGATATAATGTATTGAGAACAAAATATATTATGTAATTTTGCATTAAATTTTAAATAAATAAAAAATGGCAAGCGTTAAAAACTTGAAAAAAGAAATCAACTACGTTTTAGGTGATATTGTAAATATCGTTTATGTATGGGAAATGACTACAGTAGGAAAACCAACTGAAGCTTCTGATAAATTAGTTGATGAAATCTACGAAACTTTTGATTCTTTAATGACAAGAGCAAATCAAAAAGACGTTGAGAGCAAAAAAGCACATTTTAAACAAATTCGTAAAGATTACGAAGCGGCTGCTAATCAATTTGTTGCGAAAATAAACGAATTAAACTAAAAAAAATGCAATAAAAAGTGCAGATTTTTTTTGTAAATTTAAAATTCAGAATTATATTTGCACCGCATTAGAGTTGCCGGTGTAGCTCAGCTGGCTAGAGCAGCTGATTTGTAATCAGCAGGTCGTGGGTTCGAGTCCCTCCATCGGCTCTAATTGAAACCATCACTTTTTAAGTGATGGTTTTTTGTTTTGTGACATTCTGTACTTGATTTAGAATCTTTTATATTGCTAGCGCAAGCGTCACGCTTGTGCACATAAAGTATAATGTGTGTTTTGAATATTTGAAATTGTAGTCACGAGCAAGATGCTCGCGCTAGCGGTGAGGTTTTTTGTTTTATGATGTTTTAGTAAATAAAAAACCACAACTAATTAGTTGTGGTTTTTTACTTTTAATTATTTCCAGTAGTTTTTCTTTCTTTTACATATTCAGTAAGCATTTTGCCATATTTTGATTTGGCTATATCGGGTTTCATGCTTTTTTGAATGGTGTCTAAGTAGGTAATATTTATATTAGCAATTTCAGAAAGTGCTAAATAAGGTGCAATTGCATTATCGCTATGATTTACTGCAAAATTTGCTGTATATCGGTATTTTCTTTTCAAAAGTTTTTGGTAAGCGGTTTCAATACTGTCAGAAGTGGCTTGATTTGGTTTCAATTCGTTTTTTAAACGCTTTTCTATTAATGTTAGGTTTTCTTCGTTAAAACGACGGTTAATTTTATTGAATTCTACCCATAAATCGTGACTTTTTGAACCTGTAATTTTAGCCCCAGCAAAAAATTCTTTTAATGTAGTTTCAATTTGTATGTTTCCTGGTTCTGCAAAAAACATCAGGTTATTGTCTATTGAATTAGTTTGACCTCTATCTAAAAACAAGTAAAGTATTTCTGGACTTTCTAATTTGATATTACTTTCAAATTTAGAATCTCCTTTGATAATAATACTGTCTAAAATCACTAAAGCAGAATCTTGAATTTTTTGAATGTATAATTTACCTTGACCTAATCCTTCTACATTTCCTGTAATATGTACATTTTCTCCTTCTGCTCCGTCTTTCTTTTCACAAGATATGAACGCTATTATTATAAGTAATGATAATACTATTTTCTTCATTTTAAATTTTTTATTTTAAGTTCGCAAAGTAAATAAAAAATCCTCAAAATACACTGTACTTTGAGGATTCTATTTTTAATTCCAAGAGAAATACTAATTAGAAATTTAAAAGTCTGTAATTTTAACCTCTTAACCAAGCTTCTCTAATTGCTTTTTTGCTAGCATCAGTTGCTTGGTAACCGTCTTGTTTTTCTTTAGGCATTACAATTTTTCCTTTTAAAATTTGTTCTTTTCCGTCTCTTTTGATTTTTACAGTAATAGCTTCGCCATCTTTCCAGTTCATGCTCTTCATAATCATGTCGTAGATGTTGTCTAAGTTGTAAGCCGTATCGTTAATTGCGATAATTTTATCATTGTTTTTAATTCCTAAAGTAGTAAAGAAAGTATTCAATTCAATTTCAGGTAATATCATGATTTCTTTCGTATTAGGATCAACTGTAATATAAGGTTGGGTTTGATCTTTTAAGAATGGATTTCCTGTTATTTCGATAGATGCTTCTGTTACGCCCATTTTCGCAAAAAATTGTTCGTAAGGAATAGGTGTTTCTCCAGCTACATATTTGTTTAAAAATTCGCCAACTGCTGGATAGGTAAGTTCAGTAATTTTTCCGAATAATTCTTCGTCTTTGAATGCTTTTTTAGTACCATATTCTGTTGCTAAATCTTGCATTAAATTTAAGATCCCTTTTTTACCATTACTGTTTTCTCTGATTAAGATGTCTACGCACATTGCTATTAAAGCTCCTTTTTGATAAACGTTAATATATTGGTCTTTATAAGGTGCATTTAAAACGTTTTTACTCATTTTAGTAAAACTCATTTTATCATTCATTTGACGAGATTGAGCAATTTTACCAGCCATTCTTTCAAAGAATTGTTTTTCGTCGATTAAGCCTTGGTTTACTTGGAATAAGTTTGCAAAATATTCTGTTACGCCTTCATACATCCATAAGTGTTCAGACATTTGCGGATTATTGAAGTCAAAATATTGAATTTCGTTTGAATGAACTGTTAAAGGTGTGACAATGTGAAAAAATTCGTGAGAAACTACATCTTTCAATTGTTCTTGTAGCATTTCTAATCCCATCATTTCTGGCATTACAACCGTTGTTGATGTTGGGTGTTCAAGTGCGCCAAATCCTTTTGCATCTTTTCCCGCCATATCAGATAAATAAAGTAGGATTGCATATTTTTTAGTAGAATTGATAGGTCCTAAGAAACGTTTTTGAGCTTTCATCATCGTTTCCATGTTTGGCGTAATTTGTTTAGCTGTATATTTTCCAGTTGGAGAATATACACTGATGATAATTTCCATATCATCTACCATAAATGATGTGTAATCTGGCTTTGAGTACATAATTGGCATTTCTACCAAATTAGCATATTTAGGCATTACAAATACGTCAGAAGTAGTACTTGCATCTGTATCTGTCATTGCAGAAACGCCTAATAAGTTTGCTGGATGTGTTACTGTTAATTTGTATTGTGTTTCTTCTTTTCCTTTGAAATAACCAATGAAGCCATGAGTGTTTAACATAAAGTTTACACCTGCATTTATATTTGTACCAGCAGGAGAAAACACATCATCTCCTTCGCCAAATCCAGCACCACTTTCTGTGTCATAGGTGTCGTTTACTAAATAAGTGATTTTTGCTAATTTAGTTGCTTCAGAAATTACATAAGTATTTTCGTCAGTTTTTGCAATTTTTAGCGTGTTTCCTTTTGCGTCATATGCTTTAACATTTTCTACATAACGACCGTAGTCGTCTTCCGAATATGTTCCAGGAACTGTTTTAGGAATTAAAAAAGTAGCTGTTTCAGTTGTAAAAGTTGGTGTAGCAATTGTAACTTGAACTTTGTCGTCTTTTACATTTACTAAATCAATAGTTACGTCAACTTCATTTTTTGCTGTTGCTGCTTTTTGAGTCGAATTACAACTCCAAAGAAAACTCACTAAAGCTAGTGAAAGGATTATTTTTTTCATCTTTAATCTTAGTTTATAAGCATAAGTAGATGAAATGAATAAAATGTTACAGTTATCGTTTAGAGATTTTATTACCTGTGATTTGTCTTTGTAATTTACATTTGAATCGGTCTATTCCATTAGCACGAAGTTTTGTATGTTTTGTTGCTCTGCCTTGAACACGTTTGCGCCACATTTTAAAACTTGAGGGTTTCATTTCACGGCGCATAATTTCAATTGTTTTCTGCTCAGAAATGCCAAACTGAAAAGTTATTGCTTCAAAAGGTGTTCGGTCTTCCCAAGCCATTTCAACAATTCGATCAATTTGAATTTCGGTAAAGTTATTGTTTTGCATGTAACAAATTTCTACATAAAATAAAAAAACTCTTGTTCAACAAGAGTTAAATTTTAATCAAATTTATTTTTAAAGTAATATTTACTGTCTAAATCATCATCTTCCAAATCGTTATATTTCATAGGTTTTGGTTTCGGTTTGCTTGCCGTAACTTTCTTTTTCCAAAGTTCAAAATTATCTTTGGATAAACGTTTACGCATTAGTTCAGTTACATCATTTTCTGATACACCAAATTCTTCTTTTAAAACTTCAAAAGGTTTTTTTTCCTCTTGTGCCATAGCAACAACTCTATCTAGTGTTTCGTTGTCGAATTCTGAAATTTTCTTCTTTTTCATGAAGTGAATCTATTTCTAACTTTTATTGGTTAATACTTCAATATTAGTAAAAAAATAAATTCAAAAAATAGGCGAAGTACTTTTTTGGGAATTTTTAAAAATATTGCTTGATGCAAGATGTTTTTTGAAGAATAATTACAAAATTGTTCTAAATGTTAAATTTATTCTACTCTTTTTTGGTTGTGAAGCTTTTGGAATTTGGTGTTTATAATGAATTTGACTACCTTCTTTCATAAGTAATAAACTTCCGTGGCTTAAATTTAGTGATAATTTTGTGTTACTATTTGTGCAATGTTTTAACTGAAATTTTCGTTCTTCCCCAAAGCTAACAGATGCTATTATTGGATTTCTGCCTAATTCACGTTCGTTATCGGCATGCCAACCGTTACTGTCCTTTTCATCTCGGTATAAATTAGCTAAAACGGTTGTGAAGTTTTCATCACAATTGGCTTCAACTTTATTTTTTATATGCATTATTGTATTGTTCCATGGTTGGGGTTGCATAGTTAATCCTGAGTAGGAGTATGGTTTTCCTTCATTTCCAAACAAACATGTTAATCGTGGTTGCAATATTTTTTTTCCGAAGATTGCAATTTCATCATGTTGCCATGGTGTTTCGTTTACTAATTTTTCAAACAATATATCTGCCTCCTCCTTAGAAAAGAAGTTAGGATAAAATTCAAAAATTGCATCGGGTAATGGTAAAATTATTTTTTCTTTTGGGAACAAATTAAGCATAAAAAAAGCGATGAATGACACCGCTAATTTACTTATTTTTTGTTTGACTATTTTCTTTTGAACTGAATATTCATGATTATGATAGCTAAAATGATTAATGTAATTCCTAACCATTGAATTCCTAAAACTTCTTCGTTTAAAAGGAAGAAAGCCATCATTACTGAAACAGGCAATTCTAATGAAGAAACAATACTTCCCAATCCAATTCCTGTGTTAGGAAAACCTGCATTTAGTAACATTGGTGGGATAATTGTTCCAAAAAGAGCTAAAACAATTCCCCATTTTGTAAAAATTTCAAAGTTAAAAGGAGTGGTTTGGGTGTAAAGACTGAAGCCAAAAACAATTATTGCTCCACCCAAAAGCATATACAAACTTCTTTGTGCAGATGAAATTCCAAGTGCTACTTTGTTTGCTGTGAACATTGTGGTTGTAAATGAAGTTGCGGCTAATAATCCCCAAAATAATCCATTTGCCCAATCAATATTCGGATCGTTAAAATTTATTTTGAAAATATTTATTGCTAAAGCTGTTCCTATTAAAACTATAATTACAGCAATAATTTTTTGTAATGATGGCGCTTTTTTATCTAAAAACCATTCTAATAATACACCCATCCAAACCGTTTGCATCAACAATACTATTCCTATTGAAACGGGAATGTACTTTACTGCTAAATAGTAAAAAACGCTTGTCATACCAAGAGAAGTTCCTGCAAGCATTAATTGTAAAATGTTTTTAGGACTTGCTTTTATAGCAGTGTTTTTATTTTTAGTTCTTTGGAATAAATTGATGATTAAAATTCCAATAATTCCATAAATAAATTGAGATGAAGTTACTTCGGCTGTAGTAAATTCTTCTTTGTAAGCTAATTTTACGAAAGTTGCTAACATTCCATAACTAGTAGCTCCTAGAGCTACTAAAAAAACGCCTTTGATTATATTGTTATTTGACATCTCCTGATTTTTTAGGGGGCGCAAATATAGGGAATTAGAAATTATAATTCTGAATTCAGAAATTAAATAAATTAAAACAATTCGTTTAGAATCTGATTTTTGATTCCAATTTTTGTATAATCAAATTGGAGTTTTTGTTCTAGAAGTGTTGCATATATGCTTCTAAAATCGGTTTCAAATTTTAAATCACCATTGTCTAAATTGGATAGATTTGGATTGTTTCCAATAATAGTTCCTTTATTATTTCCACCTATAATAAATAGTGGAGCAGCAGTTCCATGATCTGTTCCATTTCCATTATCTTTTACGCGACGTCCAAATTCAGAAAACACTACTATTGTAACATTTTGTAGTAGATTAGCTTGTTTTAATTCTAAATAAAAGCTAAATATTGCATCATTTAATTCGGTTAGTTTATTGTTGTGAATGGCTAATTGATTGTCATGCGTATCGTATCCATTTTGAGAAGTATAATATACTTTCGAATTTAAATTTCCTTTTACTAATCGAGCAATCCATTCTAAGTTTTTACCCAGTTGCGTTTTCGGATAGTTGATTTCAGTTTTAGATTGTTCTAATGCTTTTTGGATTTCGTCGGCACCTTCGGTAATTGAATTTGCAATTTTTCTAACAAAATCTAATTGTGGATTATCTGAAAGTTGTGTGCTTTCTGTTTCAGATTTTGATTTAAAACGATTAGGATCTTTAACTGTAATGAAATTTGGTTCTGTGCCTTTTAATGCCAAATTGTCAATGTTGTCAAGGTTTATAGCCGCTGTAGGTGTGTGTTCTATACATTGTAAATCTAAATAACGCCCTAACCAACCTTCATTAAGATATTGATTTGATGCTGAGGCTGTTTGCCAAATTTCTTGAGAACGAAAATGGGAACGATTTGGTTCTGGATATCCCACATTTTGAATTATTGATAAATGTCCATTTTGTTGCATTGTAGCAAATCCTTTCAAGGCAGGATGGAAAGCCATACCTTTGTTTTTTCCAATGACTTCGTTTTTTGAAATGGCAATTTTTGGACGTAAATCATAATATAACTCATTTTCATATGGTATAAAAGTGTTCAATCCGTCATTACCTCCATTTAATTGAATAAATACAATTGAAGAATTACCTTGAATAAATTGCGTTTGATTACCAAAAGCATGAAGAAACTCTGGCAAAATTAACATTCCTCCAGTAAATGTACCTGTGAGTGATAAAAAATTACGTCTGTTCATAGCAAATGGTTTAAATTAATTGAAATTCTGGTAGTTTGGTTATGAAATTGAATAATCTAATGACAGCTTGTTGTGCATTTTCGGCTTCGGCATCAAAATCATACTTTAAAATAGTTTCCATGTCTTTTTGCGATATTTCATCTACTTGAAACAAATAAGTATCACTTAATTCTTTGATGATTTGCTTGTTAGTTGCTTTTGGATTAAAATTGATTTTTATATCGATTTTTTCTAATGAAATTTTAGGTTCTTCTCCATCTTCAGGTAAATTTTTGAACGATTTTCGGTTGATGTTTCTTCCATTACAAAGCAAATCTGATACATTGTTACGTTGTAAATAAAGCTGTGATGTTAGCCATGATTTTCCACCATCCCATCCTTTAACATTAGGTTGATTAAACAAATCCATGCCTTGTTGTTTTAAGAAAAAAACAATGATGGCTTCGTCCATTTCTTTAATTTGTAAGGCTTCGATAAGCTGTAAAATATATTCTAATGGATTTTTTATTTTGCTTCCAGCTGTATTTTTTGGATATTCTTCGGTAATCATTTTTAAAAGCAAAGGTTCAATTTCAAAATTTACTGTTCTTAAATAATCACCATAATATTTTACCAATTCTTCTTTTGGATTATCATAAATAAACCATTTTAAGATTTTTCGAGTAATGAGATATGGAATATTTGGCTGTTCAAAAATAATATCCACTAAATCATCTGCTTTAAAATTTCCAGTTTTTCCTAAATAGGTAATGATGTCATTGTCTTCAAAAGGTTTTCTGTATTTAGCTTCCATTTCACCTAATCCTAATCCCGCCAATGCTTTTGCGCCATTTTTGACGTCGGATTCTGTGTAATTTCCAATGCCTAATGTGAATAGTTCTAATAATTCACGGCTTAGATTCTCATTTATTTTACCTTTTCTATTGTCAACATTATCTAAATAACGAACCATAGCGTTGGTTTGAATCATTATTTTGGTTAATTGTTTAAAATTTCCAAAAGCATTTTCTCTCAATAAATAATTATTTTGATAAATCCACCAATTTACTTTAACTTTTTGCGAAGTAGTTACAAAATGATTGTGCCAAAAGAGCACCATTTTTTCTCGTAATGGAAATTCTTGTTTTCTAATTTCATTAACCCACCATTTTCTTAATTCAATACTGTTTTTGATTTGTTTTTTTAATTCGGTTTTAGCAGTTTCTGAATTGATATTTTTTACTTTTTCTCTAAAATCTTTCAGTTCACTTAAAGTTTTTGGATCATCTTTTAAACAGTTGGGCATTTTATTTTCAAATGAAGCTGTAAAAGATTGTTTTAGAAATTTTTCAATTCCAATAGTATTAATTTTCTGGGCCTGATTTCCCGAAAATCCTAAGCGAAGAGACCAAAGATTTGAATTATTCATAATGTATTGTATTGAATATAAATTTTAGACTTTATTTAACACAAAAGGTTTAAATAAAAAAAGAGAAAATGAGTTTTTATCTTAGAATTAACTTACTTAAAATATGAAACACTTTTTACTACTAGCTATTCTTAGTTTTTTATGTTGCAATAATGCCGAAAGAAATATTGATGCTCCAAAAGATTATTCTAAAATTCACGCAGAAGCATTAGCATTTTGTCAGAAAGAGAAGTTTGGTGAAGAATATTATTTTTTGATTGATTTAAGTGTCCATTCGGGTAAAAATAGATTTTTTATTTATGATTTTGCATCTAAAAAAGTCTTGGAAAAAAGTCTTGTAACACATGGGAGTTGCGATCAGTTTGAAGAAAATCCAGAAAAGTGGGAAAAGGTAAAGTTTGATCATAGAGTTGATAGTCATTGTTCCATGAAAGGAAAATATAAAATCGGTAATCGCGATTATAGTTCATGGGGAATAAATGTAAAATATTGGCTTCACGGATTAGAAGCGTCTAATATAAATGCTGAAAAACGAGTTGTTGTTTTGCATTCATGGAACGCTGTAAAAAACAACGAAGTGTTTCCAAAATATTCACCTTTGAGTTGGGGTTGTCCAGCTGTTTCTAACGAATTTATGAAAAAGCTTGATACTCGTTTACAGCAGTCAAAAAGACCAGTTTTGCTGTGGATTGTAGAATAAAAATCTCGTTTAAAATTAGATTAAACGAGATTTTACTCCAAATAATATAATAAACTAACCCTTATCTTCTACCACCACGACGTTTTGTTTTTACGACCGTAGTTTTCCCTCTTTTGCTTTTGTGTATTACCGTAGTTCCTCTTCTGTTATGTACTACTACAGTTGATTTGCTTCTTCTTGGCGCATATACTTTTCGAGCAACAACAACTCTATGTGTTGCTGTTCTGTGATAAGATACTCGATGATGTGCACATCTTCCGTAAAAAACAGAGTAACGATATGGTCTCCAAGGTTTCCACCATCTTGGATAGAATCCCCATCTGTGAGGAGAAACCCATACTACATAACCTGGCGCATATAAAAAGCGTACACTTGGCCAAAACCAAACATTTATTACTACGCCAGTTGTTGTAATTTCAGGAACATTTGGTCCGCCTTTTGATTTTTCGATCTTTTCATCTACTTCAAAAGGTTCTACAATAGTGTTTTCGGCATATAATTCTGAATCGCCTTCAATTTGCAGTATTGCTGTTTCGTTTCCTGTTTTTTCTATACCAATTGTTGCAATGTCTTGTTTTTCTTTTTCACTTAAATAAGTGCTTAAAATAATTACGTGGGTATCATTTTCTTGAATGTCTTGCACCACAATATAGTCAATTTCTCCATCATTATTTAAATCAAGATTGTTGACATTGTTGTTTTCTTCATTGATTAATTTTTCAAACTCTTCCAATGAATTTGCTTGTTTGAATAATGCTAATGCACCTTCTAGACTAAAGTTTTCACCCGTGTATTCTGGTAAATCATTTTTATCATCATCTTGAGCAAAGCTTGTTGTAATTCCTAGAATTAGCAACAAAAGAAAGGATAATCTTTTCATAATTAATACAATATTACGTTATAAATAGTTCCGTTTGAATGTGTGTAGGTGGCTAAGTTGTCACAAGTATTGTTTCCATAGTCTAAGATTCCATCAAGAACACTTCCTTGTAAGTCTAATTGCCCTTGTGAAATATGACTACAAGCATATTTTTTAATTAAAGGCTCAACCACTGTAACACTTAAAGATGTACCACCTGTTTTGGTAATTGTGTGGTTTCCAGAAGTGATTTCGTAAATATTATCAGCTAATATTAATGTGTTTACCCCAGCAGTTTGTTTTACAGTTCTGGTGCCATAATGATTAAAAACTACACCTGCTGGATTAGTTATTTTGCCATTCGTAATTGTTCGTGTCCACTGAGGTATAGCTGTGTTTGTAGTTGTATTTTCATAGACTACTGTGCCTTCTACTTTTCTGCCGTTTACATAATAATTATTTCCTCTTTCAATAGTCATGATACTTCCGTTATTCATTACATAATCTGTAATTGTGATAGTAATAATTCCAGAACGTGTCATGCCATTGTAGGTGCATCCTGTTCCAAAATCAATTGTAAATACTTTAGGGAATACACCAGGAGTTGTGTTGTTAACGTTTATTGATGCACAAGGAGCAATTGCGTTTGTTTGAAGAGAATTTTTATCAGAGTAACTTGAATTATCGCTAGATACATCAATTCCAGAATTAAAATCTAATTCATTTGTTAAATCAATATCTGCCGACGCATTTATTAATTCTTTATCAAGTGCTAGGTTTTCTTCTCTATTACAAGAAACAAAACTTAAAGACATTAATAGAAGTCCAAAAGTGTAAAATTTTAAATTTTTCATAGTTGTTTTTTTAGCGATTATTCTATTTAGACATTGTATAACTAAAAAGGTTTAATGAAAAGTAAAAATTATTCAACATCCTCAGATAAATCTTTTAAGTGTACACGAAGTGCGTTTACTGAAATACTGATTTCCCAAAATGAAATACCTAATGAGATAAGTAAACTAAGTAAGCTTGCTCCAAAAATATAAATGCCAATTGTAGGTTGGTTAACATATAATAAAAGCATTGCAAATACAGATAAAAATAAACACATTACACCAAATAATTGCATATATCTGATAAGTGTTAATCGTAAGTTTAGGTTTTTAATCTCTAATAAAATACTTTTGTTTTGATTGTCGTCATAATTTTTCTTTAGCCCACGAACAATTTGTGCAATGGTTAAAAATCGATTCGTATAGGCTAATAAAATAAGCGAAGTTGCAGAGAATAAAAGCGCAGGAGTTTCAAGTGATAAAGTCATTTTTTTATTTTATTTTCGTTAATTCTAAAAGCAACAATTTTTTTAATCAAATCAATAGGTAAATCTTCGTTTAATGGAAATTGAACAGTTCCTTTTGAGTTTTTATATGTTGAAATTTCTTTTTGAAATTTTTCAATCCCAGAAGCGCCTGGATAAAAACCTACATGATTTTTATAAGCTGCAAAATGTACAAGATTTCCGTTAAAGTAAAAAGTAGGTATTCCGTAGCTTATTTTTTCTGTGGCTTCAGGAGCAATTTCCTGAATAATCGTTCTTATTTTGGTTAAAATATTTTGAACATTTTCAGGAAAATTATTAATATACTCGTCAATACTATAAGTTTTTGTTTGCATAATAATTTAAATTTTAGTTGCAAAAGCAATCACATGTCCATCAAAATCCGCAACATAACCAACTGTATCGCCCCAATCTCTTAATGCTATTGGGCTAATTTCAATTGCTCCAGCTCTTTTTGCTTCTTCAAAAATAGTTTCAATATTTTCTACTCGAAGATACAATTCACATCTTGGAATTCCATTTCCCGATGTTGGATGCGGCAATGTTGGAGTAGTGATTGTTGCAATTCCATCATTGGGCATTAAACCTATTTTTACAAATTCATTTAAGGTGAATTCAGTCATTCCAGGTACATTTAAACTTGGATTTTGTTGCAGAATCGTTTTATAGAATTTTGTGCTTTTTTCTTGGTTTGAAACGTATAGGATGAATTCTATTTTTTGGATTTGCATCTTTATTTTAAGATTTCAAATTCTTCTTGTTTATTATTACATTTAAAGATTACTTTATGACATTCTCTATCAAAAAGAAAATCTAAATTTTTGTTTGTGATTTCAAAACTAACCGATGTTAAATAACGTTCGGTAACATTTGAATGAGTACTAACAATTTCTTTTGTGTCTGAATTTAATACAGCAACTTCTTTTCTATCTTTAATAAAAATCAATTCAGCACCATTAAAACTTTTGTAAGGTTTAAAACCTACAACATAAATATCAAGAAATTCATACTCTTCGATTTCAGCTATTTCTGTCCAAATCCCACCGCCATTTGACGTCAAAGCAATTTTGTCTCCAGTAATTTTCGTAATGATATTTTCTGTAAAAGTATCAACATGATTTTTTTCTGATGTGTCAACTCCTCCTAAAGCAACAACAACTTTTTTTAATATATTCATCATTTCAAATCTGCTTTATTTTTTTGTTAACTCTTCAATTCTCTTTTTTAATTCTTCAAAATCATCTTGTTTGAAACCAATTGAAGTATAAATAATAGTTCCTGTTTCATCAATTAGATAATTCCTTGGGATGAATTGTGTTGCAAAAAGTTTATAAATAGCTCTTGCTTCATCTGGATAAATAGGAAAAGTGAATTTTTTCTTTGCGATAAAAGCATTGGTCTCTTCTAATTTATGTTCTCTACCAAAACTCATTAAAATGAAATTATCGTTTTTATGAACATTCCAGATCTCAGTTTCTAAATGAGGCATTTCTTGAATACACGGACCACACCAAGTAGCAAAAAAGTTAATTAAAATTATTTTTCCCTTGTGTTCTGATATGTTTTTAGATTCTCCTTTTTCATTTATATAACTAAATATAGGTAGTTTATCACCAACCTTTAAAATGTTTGTCTTTTCATAATCTACATTGTTTTGTGCTGATACAAGGTTGAAAAGGAAAAGAATTGATAATAATGCTAGTTTCTTCATGAAATGATTTTTTCTCAAATTTAAAAAAAAATCCTGACTGATTTCATAAACCAGTCAGGATTAATAATAAAGTTCTATTTCTTACTTCAAAGTCTCAAAACTTCTCTTTACAAAAGCTGTCAACTCTTCACCTTTTAGCAATCCTTGCGAAATTTTTGCTAAATCTAATGCTTGTTTTACTAGCAATTCTTGTGCAGATTTATCTTCGGTTTTTAGAATAGCAGTAGCTAAATTTGAGTTTGAATTTACAACCAAATTATACATGTCTGGGAAATTACCCATACCAAACATGCCACCACCGCCAGTTGCGCTCATTTCTTTCATTCTTCGCATAAATTCGGGTTGTGTAATCATAAATGGTGCGGCGTTGCTATCCATTGGTTCTAATTGAACTGTATAATTTGCTTTTGGTACAATTGCTTCTAAAACTGTTTTTAAATTTGATTGTTCTTCATCGGATAATTTCGAAATTTGAACATCATCTTTTTGAATTAACTTATCAATATGATCGGCATCTACACGAACAAAAGTTAAATTCTCGTTGTCAGCTTCTAATTTTTGAATCAAATGCGATACAATTGGCGAATCTAAAAGTAAAACTTGATATCCTTTTTCTTTTGCAATGTCAATGTAACTGTGTTGTGCCTCTTTATTTGAAGCATATAAAACGACTAATTTTCCGTTTTTGTCGGTTTGATTTGACGCAATAGCTTCTTTTAATTCTGTTAAAGTGTAGTATTTGTCTTCTGTAGTTGGATACAATACAAAATCACCTGCTTTTTCATAAAATTTTGGTTCTGAAAGCATTCCGTATTCCAACACAATTTTGATGTCGTTCCATTTTTGTTCAAAATCTTCACGATTTTCGTTGAATAACGATTTTAATTTATCGGCAACCTTGCGCGTAATATAATTTGAAATTTTCTTCACGTTTCCGTCGGCCTGTAAGTAGGAACGTGAAACGTTTAATGGAATATCTGGCGAATCAATTACACCTTTTAACATTCCCAAGAATTCAGGTACAATTCCTTCTACATTATCGGTAACATACACCTGATTTTGATATAATTGAATTCTATCTTTTTGCAATTGTAAATCAGATGACATTTTTGGGAAATATAAAATTCCAGTCAAATTAAAAGGATAATCTACATTCAAATGAATATTGAATAAAGGTTCTTCAAATTGCATTGGATACAATTCGTGATAGAATTTCTTGTAATCCTCATCTGTTAAATCCACTGGTTGTTTTGTCCAAGCTGGATTTGGATTGTTGATAATGTTGTCTACGTCAATGTATTCTGTTTTGTAATCTTCTGGAGCATCTTCTGGTTTTGGAAGAGCTTCTTGTTTGGTTCCAAATTTAATCGGAATAGGCATGAATTTGTTGTATTTTGTCAACAATTCACGAATTTTATAATCTTCTAAAAATTCTAATGAATCTTCTGCGATGTGTAAAATTATTTCTGAACCTCTATCGGTTTTGTCGTGTGGAACCAATGAAAATTCTGGACTTCCATCACATGTCCAATGTGCAGCTGGTTCATCTTTGTATGATTTTGTGATGATTTCCACTTTTGAAGCCACCATAAAAGCTGAGTAGAATCCTAATCCAAAATGACCAATTACACCTGAATCTTTGGCAGAATCTTTATATTTTTCTAAAAACTCTTCTGCACCAGAAAAAGCAATTTGGTTGATGTATTTTTCTACTTCATCAGCTGTCATACCTAAGCCTTGGTCAACAATGTGTAGTTTTTTACCTTCTTTGTCGATTTTAACCTCAATAATTGGGTTGCCAAATTCAACTTTTGCTTCGCCAATACTGGTTAAGTGTTTTAATTTTAAAGTAGCGTCGGTTGCATTAGAAACTAATTCACGAAGAAAAATTTCGTGGTCGCTATACAAGAATTTTTTAATTAGTGGAAAGATGTTTTCTACAGAAACGTTAATTTTTCCTGATGCCATATTTTAAAATTTTAGTTAAACAATTTGATGTTTCAGATACTTCAAAACAAGTACCAAACTATATTTGGTGACAAATTGACATAAAAAAATCCTAATTCAAAAAGGAGAATTAGGATAGGTTAAGTATTAAGTAGGGGTTGGTTTCTTAATTTAGTAACTACCAAATTTGTATGTTAAACCGGCGGTTACATTGTACATAATTCCTGTAATTGAATTAGCTTGACCTACATAGGTTAAAGTTCCATCAAAATAGTAATGTTGAGAAATATTAAAAATCATTGAAGCATCTAATTCTAAATATAAGTTTTCAGCGACTTTATATTGTGGACTAATTCCCATAATTACATTTGCAATGTGGTCAGTTTTATCTAAAGTTGGAATATCAGATTTCAAAATTGATAATCCACCACCAGCATGTGCAAGTACTCTAAAATTTCCATAAGAAGCTCTTGAGTCAATTAAATTTGAAACATTCATTACACCTTGTAAAGAAATTCTTGTATTTTTTGAACCAGATTCAATTCCAGTGTCTTCGTTTTCAATCGAGAAAGTATCAGAAGCAAAATCAATTTTAGCACCAAAAGTTTCATCAAAATCATAAGAAACTCCACCACCAAAATGTGTAAATCCGTTATAGCTAGGCTCAAAAGAACCATTTAATCCATAATTTGCTTCGATACTAAATTGTGCGTGTGAGGTATTTGTGAAAAATATTGCAACAAGGGTTATTGCAAAAAATAGGGATTTTTTTTTCATTGTTAAATTTCGTTAAAATTGGGGAGTGCAATATAGAATTATTTTCACTATTTAAAAAAAATATTTTCTTTAAATTTAATTCGTAAATGTTTTATGATTTTCTTTGCTCAAAGAAACGCACAATTATATGCTAAAAGTACAATCCATCCGATTTTCATATCTCAATACTGTGGTGATTAATAGTTTAACTTTTTCTTTATCCAAAGGAAAAAACATGGCTATTATAGGCGAGAGCGGTTGTGGTAAAAGCACATTGTTAAAATTAATCTATGGTTTACATGATGTTGACGAAGGAGAAATATTTTGGGATGATATTGCTATTTTAGGACCAAAATTCCATTTGATTCCTGGAATGCCTTTTATGAAATATTTAGCTCAAGATTTTGATTTGATGCCATTTATTACCGTTGCAGAAAATGTTGGTAAGTATTTGTCCAATTTTTTTCCAGAAGAGAAACAAGCTAGAATTGCAGAATTGTTGGAAATTGTAGAAATGACCGAATATGCAAACGTGAAAGCAAAATTATTGAGTGGAGGACAAATGCAACGTGTAGCACTAGCAAGAGTCTTAGCCTTGGAACCCGAAGTATTATTGCTTGATGAGCCCTTTAGTCATATTGATAATTTTAGAAAAAATAGTCTTCGTAGAAGATTGTTTGGTTATCTAAAACAAAATAATATTACCTGTATTGTTGCCACACATGACAGTACAGATGTTTTGGCTTTTGCAGATGAGGTATTAATTATAAAAGAAGGAAATATCATTGAAAATGGAAATCCAAAAGAAATTTATAATCACCCCAAAAATAAATATATAGCTTCACTTTTTGGGGATGTTAATGCAATAGTTATTAATGGGAAAAATCATTTAGTTTATCCCCATCAATTAAAAGTTTGTGAGAAATCAGAATTGAAAGTAAATGTGACGCATTACTATTTTAGAGGAAATCATTATTTAATTGAAGCTAAATATGAAAACCAATCTGTGTTTTTTGAAAATGCGACGGATATAGAAATCGGTAGAGAATTGTGCTTAGAAATTATCAAAAACTAAATATTGTTTATTTCATTAGCGACCTACTTGAGTTTGTTGAAATTTTCATTACGCAAAATAATTTTGTTTCTTTTTATTTTGATAGTGTCGTTTTCAAAATATTTTTTTTCATAGTTTTTATTGAATATTTTAATTTTTATAAAGTTGCTTTTTGATTTTTTTACAGAATAAACATTTTTTTCTGAAGACAAGTTTATTGATGAAAATTCAATTTTGTCAGATACATTAAATGAGTAATTGTTAACAATTATTTTTCCCTCTTCATTTGTTGCAATATGTATATTTCCATTTATAATAAAATTCACACCATAAATACCTTCATCGTTTTCGTCAATTACGTATATTATTGATTTATCATCACTTTCTTTTAAGGATTCTTCTGCTACGAAATAATCATTCTTATATTCTGGATAGCTGTTTATTATTATTGCATCATTTCTTAAATACCAATTACCTTTACTCTTACTAATTAATAGAGGTATCTCACTGTAGAATTCGAAAGTATGATTGCTATAAATTTTTAGAAATTCACTACCGGCAATTGTTTTGTTAATAAACAAACCTTCAACTTCTTGATTTTCTGTTGATTTACAGTTAATTAACACTGATGTTAGTAGTAGTAAAGTAATAATCTTTTTCATTATCGAATCTTTATCAACAAATGTAATTCAAATTATCAAAAACTAAATAAATCGTTCCTAAATTATTAATTTCGTATTTTTGCTATACTAAAAACAAATACCATTAGAATATGTACCATTCAAAAATAGCGGGATTAGGTTATTATGTTCCTGAAAATATTGTAACAAATGATGATTTATCAAAAATTATAGAAACCAATGATGAATGGATTCAAGAGCGAACTGGAATTCAAGAACGTCGTCATGTGATTAGAGGAGAAGATACTACTACAACGATGGGTGTAAAGGCAGCTAAAATTGCTATTGAGCGTTCTGGAGTTGCCAAAGAAGATATTGATTTTGTAATTTTTGCTACATTAAGTCCTGATTATTATTTTCCTGGCCCAGGTGTTTTAGTACAACGTGATTTGGGTTTAAGAACAGTCGGAGCTTTAGATGTTCGAAATCAATGTTCGGGTTTTGTTTATGCAATTTCAATTGCCGACCAATACATCAAAACTGGAATGTATAAAAACGTTTTAGTAATTGGTTCTGAATTGCATTCCACAGGTTTAGATATGACAACTCGTGGTAGAGGTGTATCAGTAATTTTTGGTGATGGAGCAGGTGCTGCAGTACTTTCAAGAGAAGAAGATTTGTCTAAAGGAATTTTATCAACTCATTTGCATTCTGAAGGGCAACATGCCGAAGAATTGTCTCTTGTAGCTCCAGGAATGGGAAAACGTTGGGTAACCGATATTATCGCTGATAATGATCCAAATGATGAAAGTTATTATCCATACATGAACGGACAATTTGTATTTAAAAATGCTGTAGTTCGCTTTAGTGAAGTAATTAATGAAGGATTGCAAGCTAATGATTTGCAGGTCTCAGATATTAACATGTTGGTACCACATCAGGCGAATTTGAGAATTTCACAATTTATTCAACAGAAATTTCGTTTAACGGATGACCAAGTTTTCAATAATATTCAAAAATATGGAAACACAACTGCAGCTTCTATTCCAATTGCTTTAACCGAAGCATGGGAACAAGGAAAGATTAAATCAGGGGATTTAGTAGTCTTGGCTGCTTTTGGTTCTGGCTTTACTTGGGGAAGTGTGATGATTAGATGGTAATAGGCTCTATGCTAAGAATGAATAAAAAAAGCGCTCTGAGAAATTTCAGAGCGCTTTTTGTTTTGTATTTTCAATCTTGTATTCGCATTTAACTAAAACATTCCGCCACCACCTTGTGTTTCGTTAGCGTCTCTTTGTTTTCTAGCTAGGGCACGGTTTTTTCCACCACCAAAAATATAGTTGATTCCTACATAAAATGTTTGACTCTCCCAATAAAAAGCTCCTTGTTGGCGGTATGGAATTTGACCGTCAAAAGCAAAACGCATATTTTCAAATACGTCATTATAACGTGCAGTAATTGTTCCTTTGCCTTTTAAGATATTATAAGTGGCACCAAAATCCATTTTATACATTGCTTTTCGGTCATATTGTAACCCTTTGTCTTTACCTCTGTACATTCCAAATAATTGAAAACGTAAATCTTTCGTAGCTGTAAAACTGTTATTAATTCTTGCATTGAATGTTGTTACATCTACTTCAGCATTTTCTAAAGCATTCGTATTTGCATTTTGAATCGTTCCTTTTGCCGTTTTGAAGTAAATATCTGCACTTGCATTAGCTGACCACCATTTTGTGAACTTTAAATTAGCAGAAGATTCAATTCCATATGCATTGTTGTTGTCAAAATTAGCATACGATAAAATGTTTCGATTCACGTTATTTGGGTCGTTATAAACTGTTCTTGAAATTTCATCAGATATACTTCTGTAAAATATTCCACTTGTAATTGAACCAATTTTTGTTGTTCTTGTGTAATTTGCTTCAAACGAATTTGTAAATTGTGGTTCTAATGCTGGATTTCCTCTAGATTCCATTAATGGAGTTGTCCATTCTCTAATTGGACTTATTTGACCAATGCTTGGTCGGTCAACTCTTCTGGAATAATTGAAATTAAAGGAGTTTTTATCGTTTGCAGTGTAAGTAAAAAAAGCTGAAGGATACGCTGTAAATAAATCATCTGAAATATTTTGAGTATCACTAAAAGCAGGGTTTGTTTCTTCAATGGCAAAATTAGCATCTAAGTCAAAATATTCTAAACGAACACCAAGTTGTCCGCTCCATTTTCCAATTTGCTTTCCTAAATTAGCATATGCGGAATAAATATTTCGTCCAAAATCAAATGAATTATTTGCGCTTGTAAAACTTGGATTGATATCGTTAAATTGATTCCCAGAATTTTGAATTCTAGTTTCAACTCCTAATTCTAATTTTAATGTTTCTGATATCGGATTCACATAATCAGCATTCATCTGAAAATAATCGGTAGTTCCTTTGACTAAATTGGTTCTTTCAAAACTTTCTGTTGGATTTGAAATGGTCTCGTTGTACACCGTGTTTTCATCATTCACTGTATGCGAATAATTTAATTGAAGTTCAAAATTTTCATCTTTCTTTTCAAAATCATGTTTAAAAACCATGTCGTAGGTTTGGTTTTTGTTGGTGCTGTAGCTTCCAAAAAGTTGATTAGTATTTCTGTTTGCAATTGCATCATCATAAATTACGGTAGTAAATCCATTTCCATCGCCATATGTAAAACTTTGATTGGTATAAGCTGATAAAGTATTTTTATCATTGATGTAATAATCCATTCCAAACTTTACTAAATGCGAATTGTTTTTATTGTTAAATTGAAAATCTTGTCTGTTTTCTTGGTTTGTTCTTTCGCTTTCTACAAATCCGTGATTGGCATTTTTACCATGATTAAATCCATAATTGGTGTAAAAGTTTACTTTTCCAACACGATAGTTTAAGTTCAAAGCTGAATTGGTTTTTGGTGTTATCCCAAAAGTTGCACCCGTATTGATAGAACCATTAAAACCATCTTGTGAATTTTTGTGTAAAATAATATTGATAATTCCGCTCATTCCTTCAGGGTTGTATTTAGCGGAAGGATTTGTAATCAATTCAATTTGTTTGATAGAAGCTGAAGGAATTTGTTGTAATAATTGCTCAATAGAAACATTAGATGGTTTTCCATCAACCAAAACTCTCACATTACTATTTCCTCTCATGCTAATTTCTTTCGTTTGTGGATCGATACTAACTGTAGGAATGTTATTCATGATTTCAGAAGCGGTTGTTCCAGAAGCAATTAAATCTTTTCCAACATTGATTACTTTTCTATCAATTTTTTGTACCATACTTGATCTTTCAGCAACAATTTGAACCTCTTTTAATTCTGTTACATCTTCTTCAATGGTAATTGTTCCTAAATTAAAATTTGCATCAGTTGTTAAGTCGACAGTTTTACTGCTTGTGACATAACCTATAAATTGAAATTCAACTGTATATTTCTGAACAGCTAATTGATTGATAGAAAAACTTCCGTCGTCTTTTGTTACACCGCCTGTGATAATTTTATCATTGTCTTTAATGACAATGTTTACATATGGCAAAGGTTGTTTAGTATTTTTGTCGATAATCTTTCCTTTAATTGTTCCCGAATTTTGAGCAAATCCGTAGAAAAGACTACATAAAAAACACGTAATAATTAATTTTAGTTTCATTTGTTTGTTTTTAAAATATTATTGATGATTGTAGCTAATAGACTTCAACATTTGTTAATTGTTACAATTTTTTTGAAATTATTTTTTTGATGTAAAAAAACTAACAGTGAATTACCATTCACAAACTACTATTTATTACCTTTGCGCGTTCTAAAAATTAGGTAAAAATGACATTACATCACACATTAACATCACACATCCAAAAAGCAGTTCAGGAATTATTCGGTATAGCTATCGAAAAAATTGAATTTCAGGCTACTAGGAAAGATTTTGAAGGTGATATAACTATGGTAGTTTTTCCTTTGGTAAAAGCATTAAAAGGTAATCCAGTTGAAATCGGAAATCAGATTGGGAATTACTTAGTGGCAAACGTAAATGAAGTGGCTAAGTTTAATGTTGTAGGCGGATTTTTGAATATTGTGATTTCAGATGCTTTTTATGTGGAATTTTTCAATACGATTAAAAGCAACGAAACCTTTGGTTTTGTAACTCCAAAAGAAGTTGAAAAAGCGGTAATGGTTGAATATTCTTCGCCAAATACTAATAAACCTTTGCATTTAGGACACATTCGTAACAATCTGTTAGGTTATTCCGTTGCCGAAATCATAAAAGCTTCCGGAAAAAAAGTATATAAAACCCAAATTATTAACGATAGAGGAATTCATATCTGTAAATCGATGTTGGCATGGCAGAAATTCGGAAAAGGACAAACGCCAGAATCAACTGGATTGAAAGGAGATAAATTGGTTGGAAATTTCTACGTTGAGTTTGATAAACAATACAAAAAAGAAATTTCTGAATTAATCGCTCAAGGTAAAACCGAAGACGAAGCAAAAAAACTTGCACCATCTATTTTAGAAGCACAACAAATGCTTTTAGATTGGGAAAATGGAAAGCCAGAGGTTATCGAACTTTGGAAAACCATGAACCAATGGGTGTATGATGGTTTTTCCCAAACCTATAAAAATCTTGGCGTTGATTTTGATAGCTATTATTATGAATCCAATACGTATTTACTTGGAAAAGAAGTAGTGCAATTTGGTTTAGAAAAAGGCATTTTTGAGAAAGATCCTGATGGTTCGGTTTGGATTGATTTAACAGCGGATGGCTTAGATAGAAAAATCGTGCTTCGTTCTGATGGAACTGCTGTTTACATGACGCAAGATATTGGAACCGCAATCCAACGTGTGAAAGATTTTCCAGATGTTGGTGGAATGGTTTACACTGTAGGGAATGAACAAGATTACCACTTCAAAGTGTTATTCTTAATCTTGAAAAAGTTAGGATTTGATTGGGCTGATAGCTTATATCATTTATCATACGGAATGGTAGAATTACCTTCAGGAAAAATGAAATCTCGTGAAGGAACAGTTGTAGATGCTGATGATTTAATGGCAGAAATGACTACCACAGCTCAAAAAATTTCTGAAGATTTAGGAAAACTTGATGGTTATTCGGAAGCTGAAAAAGCGGTTTTATTCAAAACAATTGGTTTAGGTGCGTTGAAATATTATATGTTAAAGGTTGATCCTAAAAAGCAAATGATGTTCAATCCAGAAGAATCAGTTGATTTTGCAGGAAATACAGGGCCATTTATTCAGTACACATATGCTCGTATTCAATCTATTTTGAGAAAAGCAGATTTTGATACTTCAATTTCGATTTCGGGATTAGAATTACACGAAAAAGAGAAAGAATTAATCAAACAAGTACAATTATTTCCTGAAGTAATTCAAAATGCGGCAGAGAATCATAGTCCAGCTTTAATTGCGAATTATACGTATGATTTGGTAAAAGAATTCAATTCGTTTTATCAACAAGTTTCGATTTTAGGAGAAGAAAATCACGATAAAAAAGTGTTTAGAGTACAATTGTCAAAATTAGTTGGAACTACGATAAAAAACGCATTTCAGTTATTAGGTATTGAAGTTCCAGAAAGAATGTAATTGAAGCTAAGAGTAAAAGTAGTTAAGTTTTAAAATATAAAATAAGTAAGTGAACACATCAAAATATTTCATTCAAGCTTTAATTGTAGTGGTTTTTTCAACCCTATCATTTTTAGTATTTAAAACATTTCTACCTAAGAAAATTTTTCCTGAAAGCACAGCCAATTCTAAAAATATTGTTGTAGATAGCTTGCTTTTAGAAGCACTAGCAGAAGATGGTGCTGTTAAAGAAAAAGATACGTTGTCAAATAAAACAATTGATTTTAAGGTTGTTAACGGAATAAAATTTCCAGATGAAACTTTTGATGAATACAAAGGGAATCAATATTTGGTTACTTTTTTCGAAAAATTATTTCAATTAGAAACTAAAAAGCAAGGAAATGTTCGTATAGCTTATTTTGGTGATTCAATGACAGATGGAGATTTAATTGTTAAAGATTTTAGAACTTATTTACAAGAACGTTTTGGAGGTCAAGGTGTTGGTTTTGTTAATATTACATCAGAATCAGCTGGTTCGAGAAGTTCCCTTACACATGAGTTTTCAGGTAATTGGAAAACACAATCCTATTTGAAAGTTAAAAGACCATCACGTGCATTTGGTGTAAATGGACATGTGTTTTTTGCTAACGATACTTCAAATGTGGCTTGGGTAAAATACAAAGCAACCAAAACAAAATTTGCTACAGAATTACCAAAACCAACATTGTTCTATGGGAGTTCATCAAATAAAAATGGAAAGGTTTTTTATTCAGTGGGTTCAGATACTATTTTCAAAAAATTATCTCCAAACAATACTTTAAATACATTGACATTGTCAGAAGGGAATTTAAAAAATATAAAAGTTAATTTTTCAAAAGCTGATTCAATTCCTTTTTATGGTTTTAATTTTGATGATGGAAAAGGTGTTCATGTAGATAATTTTTCAAACAGAGGAAATTCAGGACTTCCATTAGGAACATTTGATACAGCTACAATGAAAGCGTTTCATGCAAAATTAGATTATGATCTAATAGTATTGCAATATGGGGCAAACGTATTAAATTATGGGACATTAGATTATACTTGGTATGAAAAACGAATGACTAAAGTTGTAAACCATTTGAAAGAATGTTTTCCAGGGGTTTCTATATTAATCATATCAACTGCGGATAAATCAACAAAGTATGATTTGGAGATGAAAACGGATTCAGCTGTTGTTCCATTGAATACAGCACAAAAGAGATATGCTATTAAATCAGAAGCGAGTTTTGTAAATATTTATACATTAATGGGTGGTGATGGTTCTATGGTAAAATGGGTAGATGAAGTTCCTGCAAAAGCAAATAAAGATTATACACATTTTAATCATAGAGGAGCTAAAGAAGTAGCAAATATGATTTTTAACCAAATTAATCAAGGGTACGAAACTTATAAAAAATTAAGAAAAAAACGCAAACCAACCACTCCTGTAAAAAGAGATACGGTTGCTGTAAAAAAGGATTCAATACATGAAGAATAAGATAATATTGTTTTTACTTGGATTGACTTCCTTTGGTTTTGCTCAAGAAGTGGATACAACTTTTGTTGTGATTGATTCTACTATTGTTGATACCGTTGAGGTCACTTTTGATAAAAATGACATTCAAAATACAAGCGCAATTACTGCTTTTTATGAAAGATTGTACCAACTAGAACAATCAAAAGAAGGTAAAATAAATATTGTTCATATTGGAGATTCACACATTCAAGCCGATTTATTTACTGCAAGAATGAGAAATCATATGCAAAATGCTTTTGGAAATGCAGGTTTTGGATTTACATTTCCATATAGTGTTGCAAAAACAAATAATAGCGCACCCATTCGATTTACTGCTTCGGGAAGTTTTCAGAGTATACGAAATTTATATGCGGATTCATCAAAACCTGTTGGTTTAAGCGGAATAGCTTTGGAAACTAAATCCGAAAATTTTGCCATACAATTACAAGTAAAAGATGTAAGGTACAATTTTACCAATTTAAAAGTAATCACACCTCAAAATGCTAATTTATTTGATGTCTCTGTTTCTAATAAGAATATTGTAATCGAAACTAAAGTGCCTAAAAAAATAACTCATAAGGTGAAACCTGGTGAAGTTTTGGGAGGAATTGCAGACAAATATAATGTGTCATTGAAAGCTCTTAAAAAAGCAAATGGGTTAAAAAGTGATATGATTAGAGATGGAAAGATATTGACAATTCCTTCAAAGCAAACACAACCAAGATTTGTAACTAAAACAGAGTTTGTGCCAATTGATTTGCAGTCTTCAATTTTTTCAAATGATTATATTTCTGAAAAGTCATTGGATAAAATTGCAATAGTTCCGAATCAAAATACAAATGATTTTGCTTTAAATGGATTAATTTTAGGAAACAATTCGGCCGGAATTACTTACAGTGGAATTGGCGTTAATGGGGCAAAATGTTCAGATTATAATAAGTTTCCATTATTTTTTGAGCAACTTCCTGCTTTACAACCTGATTTAATTATTATATCGTTAGGTACAAATGAAAGTTTTGATAAACAATCTGCAGAACAATATTTTAAACAGTTGAATCAGATGATTGCTTCAATTAAAGAAAAAACGCCCCTAGCGACCATTTTGGTAACAACACCGCCACCTTCGGTTTTACATAGAAAATACACCAACACTTTTATTGCTGATTATGCAGTAAAAATCAAAGAAAATGCCCATTCAAATGGCTATGCTGTTTGGGATTTATTTGAAGTTTTTGGTGGGAATAAAAATATTTTTAAAAATGCAGCAAAAGGTTTAATGTCTCGAGATAAAGTACATTATTCCAAAATTGGTTATGAAAAACAAGCCGATTTATTCTTTGAAGCATTTTTACAATCATATGAATTATATAAATCTGCAAAATAGTTGTGATAGCACTTTTTTCAATACAAAATTGGTTTACAGAAACCTTTGGTACAATAACGTTAGAAACTGTTAGAAATTGGTTTGTTTATAATCCAAAAGAGCCTTTGTTGTTTAATACAGGTTTGTTTTTGGGCTTGTTTATTGTTTTTTATGCTATTTATATTTCGTTGCAAAATACGTTTTATAAACGATTGGTTTATGTAATAGCTTTTTCATTGTTTTTCTATTATAAATCGAGTGGTATATACTTTTTATTATTGGTTGCTTCTTCAGTGGTTGATTACAATTTAGGAAATTTAGTGCATCGTACAACGAGTGTTTTTTATAAAAAATTGTGCTTAGCATTTAGCGTTATTTTAAACCTTGGTTTTCTGGGTTATTTTAAATACACTAATTTTGTAATTGACACCTATAATTCGGTTTCTGGAGCTCATTTTGCATTTCAAAAAATTATACTTCCTGTCGGAATTTCATTCTATACGTTCCAATCTATTAGTTATATTATAGAAGTATATCGAAAAGAAATCGAACCAACAAAACATTATGTTGATTATTTATTTTTCGTTTCATTTTTTCCACAGTTAGTTGCTGGGCCAATTGTAAGAGCGAAAGATTTTTTACCGCAAATTTATCAGAAATTAAACATCACTAAAGAAGAAGTAAATAGAGCTTTGCTCCTGATAATTGGTGGTTTGCTTAAAAAAACGGTAATTTCAGATTATATTTCAATCAATTTTGTAGATCGTGTTTTTGATGCACCTTCAAGTTATACTGCTTTTGAAAATTTAATGGCATCTTATGGTTATGCCATTCAAATTTATTGTGATTTCTCGGGTTATTCTGATATGGCTATCGGGGTGGCTTTGTTGCTAGGGTTCAAATTACCAACCAACTTTAGAACACCTTATCAATCGGCTTCGATTACTGAATTTTGGAGAAGATGGCATATTTCTTTATCAACTTGGTTAAAAGATTTCTTATATATTTCGGTAGGAGGAAACAGAAAAGGAACATTTGCAGGATTTTTATTTCCAGCTTTGTTCTTTTTCATATTGATTTTATGGAGCATTTCATTCATTGGAACTAGCCACGTACCTTTGTTTATATCAGTAGGTGGAGCTGTCGCTTTTGTAATGACCTTCTTGCTTTCAAAAGACAGAGAGAGAAATATGTTTACCAATGTAAATTTACTGACAACAATGTTACTTGGTGGTTTATGGCATGGTGCGAGTTTGCGTTTTATCATTTGGGGTGCCTTACATGGAATTGCTTTAGCGGTTCATAAAATTGTTTTGGAATATTTTCCTGTAAAAGCTGAAGAAAAGAAAAATATATTTAGTCATTTGTGGACTGTTTTAGCTATTATTTTGACATTTCATTTTGTAACTTTTTGTTGGATTTTCTTCCGAGCAAAAGATTTTGTGACAGCTATAGAAGTAATTCAAAACATTGGAAAAGTAACCTTTGATATGAACCAATGGATGGTTATTATTTCTGGATATAAAAATGTATTTTTATTAATGACCATTGGATTTATATGGCATTTTCTTCCTGAAAAAATCGTTAATTTGATGCAGAATAGTTTTAAAGCATTACCGTTAATTGGAAAGGCTATTGTTTTAGGATTTGTGTTCTGGGTGGTTTATGCTACAGCTTCAGCAGGTCCACAGCCTTTTATTTACTTTCAATTTTAAGTAACATTTGATACACAAAATCATTTTTTGTTGATTTATATTTGACCATAAAATCAAAAGTAATTATGAAGCATATTTTGTTTACAAATTGGCATTTAATGCGTATTGTACGATTAGTATTTGCCATATTTTTATTTGTTCAAGCTTATGTTACTTTTGAATGGTTTTTTATTGTTTTTGGTCTGTTTTTTTTGATTCAAGCTATTTTTAATACGGGATGTGGTCCAAATGGTTGCCAAATTCCTAAAAAATGACACGATAGTTTTTATTGCTAAAAATAATTTGTAAGATTGTGAAAATGAAATTTCTAACTTATTTACTCTTTTTCTATCTAATGACATTAAATACATTGCCATCGGTTAGAGCTATAAAAATGTTAGTAAGTTCAGAATGTGGAACTTCTTGCCATAGTTCAGAATCTTCAGGTTGTGAGAAAAGTAAAATTATAATGGGTTTAAATTTCAGTCCCATACAGTTTGTTGCTGAAATTTCATTAAAAGAAATTAATAGTACTCCAGAGTTCTATTCAGAAAAACAAAAATCTAATTACGAAAAGATTTTCATACCAAAATACCAACATTCTATCTGGCATCCGCCAAAATTTTTCGTTTGAAAAAATTTAAAAGTTTATTAATTGCTTATACTTTTTAAGTATAGGTCTAACTTATAGTTTATCAAAATGAAAAAATATTTAATAGCAATATTATTGGCTTCTATACAGTCATTAATAGCACAAACTACGTTTGATTATAATGTAGTTTTAACTCCTGTTTCGGTTTCTGGATTGCCTGGTTTGCATTCTTATGCTTTTGGACAGCATAATGGTAAATGGTTAATTATTGGAGGAAGAAAAGATGGTGTTCATGCTCGTCAGCCTTTTAATTCATTTCCAGGAGCACAAAATAACACAGATATTTATGTTGTTGATATTGCCACACAACAATCTTGGTCTGCGTCAGTAAATTCACTTCCTGTAGGAATTAAAGAACAATTGCAATCTACTAATATGAATTTTTACCAGGAGGGTGATACGTTATATATTATTGGTGGATATGCTTATGCAACATCAGCGGCTGATCATAAAACATTTAATAATTTGACTTCAGTTGATGTGCCAAATTTGATGAACGCCATCATTGCTGGAACACCAATAACTTCTTATTTCAAACAAATATCGAACGATGTTTTTGCAATAACGGGTGGACAATTAGCTAAAATTGGAACTACTTTTTATTTAGTAGGAGGCCATCGTTTTGACGGAAGATATAATCCAATGAATAACCCAACGTTTACACAAACCTATTCAAATCAAATTAGAAAATTTACAATTGATAATTCGGGAAGTAATTTAAGTTTTACTAATTATGAAATAATAACAGATGCGGTTCATTTGCACCGTAGAGACTATAATTTAGTGCCACAAGTTTTTCCTGATGGAGAATTAGGGTATACGATTTCGTCAGGTGTATTTCAAATAGCGGTTGATTTACCTTTTTTGTATCCAGTAGATATAAAAGCAAGTGGCTATTATCCACAAACAAGTTTTAACCAATATTTAAGTAATTATCACACTGGGAAAGCGGGTTTATATGATGCTACTTTAAATCAAATGCACAACTTGTTTTTTGGTGGAATGAGTCAGTATTATTATCAGGCAGGTAATTTAGTTCAAGATAATACAGTTCCGTTTGTAAAAACAATTAGTAGAACTTCAAGAGATGCTTCAGGTAATTTGTATGAATATAATTTGCCAGTTGAAATGCCAAATCTTAAAGGAGCCGGAGCCGAGTTTATTCCGAATAAAACCTTACCACATTATGCAAATGAAGTAATCCAATTATCTAATATTACTTCTAATGAATTTGTGATTGGGCATTTATATGGTGGCATTCAAAGTTCTTCATTGTCTGCATTTACAGATAATCAAACGGGGTTGACTTCTGCTGATCCTACTGTTTACGAAGTAAAATTGGTGAAAACCCCAGTTTTAAATATCCAACAAGTTGATGGGAAAAATCCTTTTTCCGTTATTGTTTCACCAAATCCAACGACAATTGACACTGTGCGTGTTGAATTTAATATGCCATACGATACAACTGTTAGTTATTTTATTTCAACATTAGAAGGGAAAGTAGTTGAAGAAGGAGATATCGAAGATCTCCATGCTGGTAAAACGAGTATGGATTTTAGTGTTGCATCGGCTAAAACAGATTTTGTAATTATTACTTTTGTATTTGATGATAAGTTTTATGTCTCGGAAAAAGTAATTAGAAAGCAATAACTGTTAAATTAATAAAAAATTAAGAGTACTATTTCTAAAATTATATATATTTGTCATAGTATAAGTAGAACACAAAAAATAAATAACAATTTTAAAAATAATAAAGATGAAAAAATTAGTTTCAATTATGGCTGTAGCAGCTTTTATGTTATCAATGAATGTTAATGCTCAAGAGCCAAAACAAAAAGCAAAAAAAGAAACTGCTAAGACTGAAAAATCTTGTTCAACTGCAGAAAAAAAATCTTGTGGTTCTGAAGGTAAATCAGGTGGATGTTGTTCATCTAAAAAAGCTGCTGAGAAAAAAGCTGAGTAGTTTTATTCAAATAAATTTAAAGTGCCTCGATTTTTTCGGGGCATTTTTTTTGTAACATATATTGCAAGTCTATGTAACTCTTGTTACCGACTACGGTTTTTTGGCATCGTACTTTTGTTCAGTAATAAAATGAAAACAAAACGATGAAGAAAATCAATCTATTAATAGCAATTGCTTTGGGAACTGCCAATTTGTATGCGCAAGATACCTTATCGATTTCAAAAAATGATTTGTTGCAAAAAGTCACTGAAAATAACCTACAAATTAAAGTGGCTGAAAAATCATATCAATCGGCTAAAGCAGATTATCGTCAATCAAATGCGCTTTTTTTACCCAATATTAATGTTTCGCATACCGGAATTTCAACAACGAATCCGTTAATGGCTTTTGGTTCGAAGTTAAATCAAGAAATTTTAACCGCTTCCGATTTTAATCCTGCGTTGTTGAATGATCCAGATGTAACTCA
The DNA here is from genome assembly GCF_035299005.1 of Flavobacterium sp. Classification (GTDB taxonomy): domain Bacteria; phylum Bacteroidota; class Bacteroidia; order Flavobacteriales; family Flavobacteriaceae; genus Flavobacterium. Next base: position 258,214 of record NZ_DATGXL010000012.1, on the reverse strand, counting down.
AAACTTCGCAACTAAAATCGAAGTACAACAACCTCTTTTTAATTTAGATGGTTTATATACAAGACAAGCCGCTAAAGCAAAAATGGACGCTTTTCAATTACAAACTGAACGAACTAAGGAATATTTAGAATTGGAAGTTTCAAAAGCATATATGCAATTGCAATTGGCTTACAAAGCAGTGAAAGTCTTAGAAAAAGCCAATACAACCGCACATGGCAATTTAAAAATGGTAGAAAACTACTTCAAAAACGGAATGTTGCAAAAAACCGATTTGTTAAACGTGCAAGTTCGTGTGAATGAAATTACAAATCAATTACAATATGCCAAATCAAATGTGCAAAACGCATCCGATTATTTAGCATTTTTATTGAACGAAGATATGGCTGGAAAAACCTACAAACCAGCAGAAGCTTTAGACAATTCAATTGCAATCGAAAGTATGAATATAACAATTTCTGATTCCAGAAAAGATATTCAAGCGATGCAAAAATCGTCTGAAGCGTACAAAAAAATGTTTCAATCATCCAAATTTGGATTCTTACCTCGATTGAATGCTTTTGGAAGTTATGAATTATATGATCAAAATATTTTCGGAACTTCAGCTAAAGGGTATTTAGTAGGTGCGCAATTATCATGGAATATTTTTGATGGATTTAAAACCATTGGAAAAACGCAAAAAGCAAAAGCTGATTTTGAAAAAGCCGAAATTGAAACTGAACAATACAAAAAGCAAAGCCAGTTAGAATTGAGTAAAACCAATCGTCAATTGCTAGATGCAGAAAACAAAGTGAATTTGTCCAAATTAGCTTTTGAACAATCGCAAGAAGCTTTTAGAATTCGTCAAAATAGATTCACACAAGGATTAGAAAAAACAACTGATTTATTAATGGCTGAAACGCAAATGGCACAAAAAGAATTAGAGCATTTGCAAGCCGTTTTCGAATATAACTTTACCAAACAATACTTACAATTTTTAACAAAATAACAACATGAAAAAGATACTAACAATACTAACCATTTCATCACTAATCTTAACCTCTTGTGGAAGTGATAAAAAAGAAAATGTAGCTGATTTACCTGCAATTCCTGTAAAAGTGGCTGGAAATTCTGGAAACTCTAATAGTCCATACATAACAGCAAGTGGAAAAATAGAATCGGAAAACAGTGCGAATTTAAGCACCAGAATGATGGGTTATGTAACAAAAGTGAATGTGAAAGTGGGACAAAATGTTTCGGCTGGACAACTTTTGGTAAGCATTAATAACACCGATTTACAAGCCAAAAAAGCACAAGTAGACGCATCCATCACACAAGCCACTGCAGGGTATAACAATGCTAAGAAAGATTATGATCGTTTTGTGAATTTGTTTGCGCAACAATCAGCTTCGCAAAAAGAATTGGATGATATGACAGCGCGCTACGAAATGGCAAAAGCAGGTTTAGAAGCAGCCAAACAAATGCGTAATGAAGTGATGGCGCAGTTTTCTTATTCGAATATTACAGCTCCATTTTCAGGAACTGTAACTAATACTTTCGTAAAAGAAGGCGATATGGCCAATCCAGGAATGCCTTTAGTAAGTATTGAAGGTGCTTCAAGATTACAAGTAACGGCAATGGTTTCAGAAAGTGATATTTCGAATGTAAAAAACGGAATGCCAGTTAAAATCAACGTGAAATCTTTAAATAAAGAAGTTGCTGGAAAAGTTTCTGAAGTGAGTTTATCTGCAAAAAATACGGGTGGACAATATTTGGTGAAAGTAACTTTAGACAAAATGGATAAAGAAATTTTATCTGGGATGTTTGTCAACGTTCAATTTCCAACGGCTAAAAAAGTAGCAACAGCTGTAAAATCAACAGTAGTTATGGTTCCAGAAACCGCTTTAGTAAAACAAGGTCAATTGACAGGAATTTATACTATAGGAAGTGGCAATGTAGCTATTCTAAGATGGTTACGAATCGGAAAAACATTCGGGAATCAAGTAGAAGTTTTATCGGGATTATCAGCAGACGAACAATACATCATTTCAGCTGAAGGAAAATTATTCAACGGAGCTAAAGTTCAAATTAATTAATGAGTCAATTTGAAAATTTGAAGATGATTTTATCAATTTTCAAATTATCTAATTTTCAAATCATCAAATTATAAAATCATGCAAGAAGGTATATCAGGTAAAATAGCCAATTTTTTCATCAACTCAAAACTAACCATTTTATTGATGGTAGCGTTGATGATAATTGGTACATACAGTTCATTCTTAATTCCAAGAGAAGAAGAACCGCAAATTAACGTTCCTATGGCCGACGTAATGGTGGGTTATCCAGGAGCAAGTCCAAGCGAAGTAGAAAGCAGAGTGATTAAACCGCTTGAAAAAGTAATTTCAAACATCAAAGGAGTAGAGCACATTCATAGTATGGCCATGAACGGTCAGGCCATGATGGTCGTGCAATTTTATGTGGGTGAAAACAGCGAAGATTCGTATGTAAAATTATACGACGAATTGATGAAACACCAAAATATGTTTCCACAAGGTGTTTATCAACCCATGGTGAAAACGCGTTCTATTGACGATGTTCCGATGTTAGGATTAACCCTTTGGAGCGAAAAATACGATGATTTTCAATTGCGTCAAATAGCAGAAGAAGTTACTTCGGAAGTTGAAAAAGTAAAAGACGTTGCGATTACGAAAGAAATTGGTGGAAGAACGCGCGAGCTAAAAGTAGTTTTGGATAAAGACAAAATGGGCGAAAATGGTGTAGATGCATTGAGCATTATGCAAATGATTCAAGCCAATAACGGAAGTTCACAATCAGGAAGTTTTGTACAAAATGACACAGAATATTTAGTTACAACAGGTAAATTTTTAGCCACTTCAGAAGATGTAGAAAACTTGGTGGTTGGCGTAAATAACAATATGCCAGTTTATCTAAAACAAGTCGCATCCATTCAAGACGGACCACAAACACCAAAGAATTATGTTTCTTTTGGATACGGAAAAGCGAATGAAAATTTCGCAAAACACAATTCGGAATATCCAGCTGTAACCATTTCGATTGCAAAAGTTAAAGGTGCTGATGCAATGAAAATTTCAGAGAAAATTCTGGAACGAGTAGAAGCTTTAAAGAAAAATGTAATTCCGTCTGATGTACACGTTGAAGTTTCTAGAAACTATGGAGAAACAGCATCGCACAAAGTAGGAGAGTTGTTATTACATTTAGGTGTTGCCATTATTGCAGTAACTGTTTTAGTAATGTTAGCCATGGGCTGGAGAGGAGGATTAGTTGTGTTTTTCTCCGTTCCATTGACTTTTGCTTTGACTTTATTTAGTTATTATTTATTAGGATATACTTTAAATCGAATCACGCTTTTTGCCTTAGTTTTTGTGGTAGGAATTGTTGTGGACGACAGTATTATTATTGCCGAAAACATGCACCGCCATTTTAAAATGAAGCGACTGCCGTTCAAACAAGCGGCTATTTATGCGATTAACGAAGTAGGAAACCCAACCATTTTAGCGACTTTTACTGTAATTGCAGCTATTTTGCCAATGGCTTTCGTGTCAGGAATGATGGGACCTTACATGAGTCCGATGCCAATTGGTGCTTCGATTGCGATGATATTATCGTTGTTTGTGGCTTTAACCGTTACACCTTATTTGGGATACCATTTATTACATGAAAAAGACGAACAAGAACACAAAGAAGAACAAGGGTTAGAAACCTCATGGATTTATAGAATTTATAAAAAAATTGAAGAACCACTTTTAGACAATTCTAAAAAGCGTAATCTAATGTTTTTGGTTACAGGTGTTTTGTTAATCGGTTCGGTTTTAATGTTTTTTACGAAATCAGTTGCGGTTAAAATGTTGCCTTTTGATAATAAAAACGAATTCCAAGTTGTAATCGATATGCCAGAAGGAACTACGTTAGAACGAACAGCAGCAGTTACAAAAGAAATTGCGCAATATCTTTCAACGGTTCCTGAAGTGGTGGATTATCAAAATTATGTAGGTGCATCTGCTCCAATAACATTTAACGGTTTGGTGCGTCATTATGATATGCGTGGTGGAAGCAATATGGCTGATATTCAGGTGAATTTGCTACACAAAGAAGATAGAGATTTACAAAGTCATGATATCGCAAAAGTGGTTCGTCCAGAAGTACAAAAAATTGCAAAAAAATATGGTGCGAATGTAAAAATCGTTGAAGTACCACCTGGACCACCGGTATTATCTACTTTAGTTGCTGAGGTGTATGGACCAAATTATGAAGACCAAATCAAAGTTGCGAACCAAGTGAAAACCATTTTGGAAACTACTTCTGACGTAGTAGATACTGATTGGATGGTAGAAGCACCTCAAGTAGAATACAAATTAGAAGTTGACAGAGAAAAAGCCATGTTAAATGGAATCGCCCCACAGCAAGTAGTTGGTAACTTAACGTATTTGTTAAGAGAAATGCCAGTTTCTAATTTATACGATGAACGTTCGAATAATCCTGTTGGCATCACACTATCATTGGAAGACAAAGACAAAACTTCGATTCAAGATATTCAAAACTTGAAAATAAAAGGCAGTCGTGGCAATGTGGTTCCTGTGAGCGATTTGGTAAAAGTTACTACAGATACACTTCAAAATACGATTTACAGAAAAGATCAAAAACGCGTGGTGTATGTTTTAGCTGATATGGCGGGAGCATTAGAAAGTCCAGTGTATGCGATTTTAGGAATGAATGAGAAGTTAGAAAAAATGCAATTACCAAAAGGTTATAAAGTAAACGAATTGTATATGGACACTCCATCTGATGAAAGTGATTTTACTGTAAAATGGGATGGTGAATGGCAAATAACCTTAGAAGTATTTCGTGATTTAGGCGCAGCTTTTTTGGTCGTAATTATTGTGATTTACATGTTGATTGTAGGTTGGTTTCAAAACTTCAAAACCCCATTAGTAATGATGGTTGCGATTCCACTTTCGTTAGTTGGAATTGTATTAGGTCACTGGTTTTTAGGTGCTTTCTTTACAGCAACTTCGTTCATTGGAATGATTGCTTTAGCCGGAGTTATGGTTCGGAATTCGGTCTTACTGATTGACTTTATCGAAATTCGTTTGAACGATGGTATTCCAATGAAGCAAGCTATTATTGAAGCTGGAGCAGTAAGAACAACACCAATTTTATTAACTACTGGAGCAGTTGTAATAGGAGCATCCATCATCTTGTTTGATCCAATTTTCCAAGGATTAGCGATTTCGTTAGTGGCTGGTGCAATTGTTTCAACTTTATTAACATTGATTGTAGTTCCATTGATTTACTACATTACGGAACGTAAAAAATGGGAGAAAAATAAATAAAAATCAACCTGAGATGTTTTGAAAAACTATTGGGTTTAAATCATAAAATCATGAAATTAATATTAATCACTGCTATAGCTGAATTTGAAAAAGACGTCAAAAAGATGCTGAAAGAAGCTAAAGTAAAGTCTTATTCATACAGAGATGTTAAAGGTTTTAGAGACGCTTCAGAAGAAGGTGTAGAGACCAATTGGTTTGGAACAGAAATGAATGAAATTGATTCTATAGTATTTTATGCTTTTGTAGAAAAGCAAAATGTGGATTTGTTATGTGGCATTGTTGGTGAATTTAATGGAAAACAAAATTCAGCTTCAAAAGTACATGCCGCAGTTTTTTCAGTAGAACGATTTAATTAAAATTACAATATGATAAATAGAATTATTAGAGCAATAGCAGGAACTTTCATTATTTTAAGTGTGTTGCTAGGAATGTATGTCAACGAAAATTGGTATTGGTTTACCATTTTTGTAGGTGCCAATTTATTACAATCATCCATTACCAAATGGTGTTTGATGGAAGATATTTTAAGAAAAGTATTTAAAATTCAAGATTAAGATAGAAAGTCAGGTGAAAGCCTGACTTTTCTTTAGAATGTATATCTTAAAAAAGCCCCCGTTAGCGCGAGCATCTTGCTCGTGCCTACAATTAAAATCAACACAGTACGTTAAATATTTTATTTAATTTTATATTTTTGAAAATTGACTTTAACAAAATAAGTACGAGCAAGATGCTCGCACTAGCGGGGGATTGACTTTAGAGAATGCCACACCATCAGAAAGAGGTTCTGTTTTTGTGGAAAGGGATGGGACTGTTTGGGAAGGTGATGCAGAATTCCCAAAATCTAAAGATGATATGGATTTATATGTTTATTTTTCAGATGTTAAAGGGAATCGAACTACAGTAGAACTAGGAGAAACAATTGCACATGAGTTAGCATTACATGGTTATAAATATGGAAAACATATTGAGGCTATCATGAATGGAACAAAAAATAACCAAATTCCAACTGCATCAATGGATCATAAAGTATTGAAAAATTCTGACATTGAAAATATTGCCTATAAGACATATAAAGGAGTGATGGATCAATTGATTAAAATTAACCCAAATTATAAAAAAGAAATGGATGATGACAAGAATAGAAAGCACAAATAAATCGCTATTAATCTTTGTATTATTATTTCTATATAGTTGTAATAATAATTTTCTTAAATGTGAAAAAGGCAATTTAATAGAAGTTGAATATAAACAAAATCATATATTGATTTATGAATTTGATAAATCAAATAAGAAAGTGTTAAAGGATTTAGTAAAGGTTGAAGATGAATTTTTTGACAATGAATTACCTAGAAAATTCAATAAAAATATTAAAACTAAACCTTTTTTATCAAAAAAAAAGACTAAATATCTTATTGTTGATAAATTTTCATTGCTTAATGATAGTATTATAATTAAAGATAAAGTTAATGGATTTTTTTGTACTGAACAAAAGTCTAATATAAGACCTGTTTGCTATAAATTCTTTTACAGTGAAAATTATGAAATAAAAAAAATTGAAATACGAATCGGTAAAGATTTTGATATATATAAATAAATACCCTGCTAGCGCGAGCATCTTGCTCGTGCCCACAATTAAAATCAACACAGTACATTAAATATTTTATTTAATTTTATATTTTTGAAAATTGACTTTAACAAAATAAGTACAAGCAAGATGCTCGCACTAGCGGTGGGATATTTTAAGAAAAGTATTAAAAATTCAAAATTAAGATAGAAAGTCAGGTGAAAGCCTGACTTTTCTTTAGAATGTAAATCTTAAAAAAGCATTTGGTGTTCTTTCTAATGAAAAAGTATTTACTTGTTCCACAACATTTGTGTTATTGTTGATACGATAATGTTGATTGATACTTGTTTTATTATTCAATACATTTTGTATAGAAAAACCAAAATTTAATTTTGAATTTTTACCAATATCAAAAACATAAGCACCAGATAAATTCATTTGAAAATAGTCTTCTAAATTAGATAAATTTGGCGATTGGTAACCTACAGTAGGGGTTTCTGGGTCAGTGTAGATTGGTGTTGTGCTTGTAGGTAAAGTTGTTGGTTTTCCAGTAAACCATTGAGTTCCAATTGCAATTTTTATATTCTTAAAATCTGAAATTATAGCTGATTTTATGGTATGTTTTATTTCAAAATTATTCGGAAATGCTGTTGCGTTTAATGTCTTAAATTCATAATTGTTTTCTTGAAAAGTATAACTTATCCAAGCAGTAATTGGTTTGAATTGTTTTTGAATTAAAAATTCGGTTCCATAAACCTTGTAATTTCCGTTAGTTTTTATAAATTCATATTGGTTTTGAAAACCTTGGCTCATACTGGTAATACCATCTACTTTTTTGTAGAAATTCTCCAAAGTTAGCAACCAATTGTTTTTATTAAATGAAAATCCTAACGATACTTGATTACTTTTAACAATTGGAATGTCTTCATTATTTGATAAAGTCCATCTTCGTTTTTCGATGCCTAAAAAGTCTTGCTGTAAATCTACAATTTGTGAAGTAGTTTGATGTTTGCTTTCACCCATAATTTCCAATTGAAAAAACGGAGAGAATTTATAATTTAACTGAATTCGCGGTTCAAAAATATAGGTAGAAAATTCCTGAATGTAATTTTGTCTGAAACCAATTCGACCATAAAATTTGTCGTTGGATGAATGGTATTTTAGTTCGGTAATTAGTGCATGATTTTTTAAAACTTCTTTAATTTTTCTTGAAAAAATAGGGGTGTTTACAATATCTACATTTCGTACACCAATTTCATTAAATTGATAGCCATTCAAAAAGGTAAATCTATCTGATAAAACATGACTATTTTGTAATTTTATTCCTGTATCTAAAATAGTGTTTTCTTGATTAAAAATTTGATTGTTTTCTATCGATTCATTTTCAGAATTAATGTTATAATAGGATGCGTATATTGAAATTTCGCTACTGTTTTTTGCATTCCAATCTGTTTTTAATAATGCATTTGCTCCGTATGTTTGTTGTTCTAAACAACTGTATTTCGAAGTTGTAATGCTGTTTTCTGTTTTAGTTTGTAATACGTCTAAAACGTTACTAATGCTCAGAATATCAACAAATAAATCTGTTTTTTGTTTTATTTTTTGATGATATTGCGCGGTGAAATCGTAAAAATAAAAATCTTCATCTGAACTATATTTAATATTTTGATTGTCAAAATAATTAGTAACAATAGTGTTTTGAAAAATTTTATTGAAATAATTCGTATAGGTTGGAGAAGTTACTAAATCTGTGTATGATCGTCTTCCACTGATTTCAATATTTGATTTTTTTGAAGTTTTTACTTTCGTATAAAAATCGGCATTAATTAGGTTAATTCCAACGGCTCCTTTTGTGTTTTCTATAGAATCGGTATGTGTTGAAATTAAAACTGAACTTGAAACACCATCACCATATAAAGCAGATGTCCCGTTTTTAGCAATATTAATTTTGTGAGCTAAATTGGGATTTAAAGAAGAAATTAATCCAAAAAAATGGCCTGTTTGATACAATCTAATTCCATTCCAAAGAAATAAGTTTTGGTCGTGTGTTCCACCTCTAACACTCGTATTTGAAATACTTTCATCTGTAGCATTTATACCAGGAATTTGTTGCATAGTTTGAAAGACATCAGGTTCAGTTAGTCCAGGAAGTTGACCGATTTTTTTTGGTTTTATTTCATATGTTCCGTCTTTTCTTTTGGTAATTCCTTTAGTTAAATAAACTGTTGTTATGACGGGTTCCAAATCGTTGATAATACTTTTTAGATAGATTTTTGGACAATTTTCAACATATAAAAATGTTGATTGTACCAACTTAGTTTTATAATTCAAATGAAAAATTTCTATATCGTTTGCCGATTTTACATTGAGTTCAAAATAGCCTAAATCATTTGTAATTGCGGAGCTATTCGTTGCTGTTATTTGTAAAAAAGCACCAATGATGGGTTCTTTAGTTTCTTCGTCTAAAAGATAGCCACACAAAGGTTTGTCAAGTTTTTGATTGTTAATTACAGAAATGTATTTTTTTGAAATAAATTTAAATTTTAATTGTGTTTTTTCAGTAATATAGTTCAGTTTTTTTTGAAGTGTTAATGAATTTGAAGGTGGCACCAATTTAAAAACTGCAATTTCTTCTTCAATGTAATTAAAGCTGACTTGATGTTTTTTACTAATATTATCTAATATTATTTTTAATAAAACAGTATTGTCTTTGTCTTGTGCACGGAGTGGAAAGACAAAGACAAATAAGCTAATAATAACTAATAAAAAACGATTATATTTCATTTACTTTTTTACTAATTCAAAACTTGTTTCGTTTGATTTTTTAATTTGTAAATGATAGGTTGAGGCAATTATTTGTAGGGCTACATCTAAATTATTATTTGGTATTTTTCCAGTAAATAATTGATTTGTTGCTATAGTATTTGCTTTAATGGTAACGTTATATGTTTTTTCAATATCAGCTATGATGGTTTGCAAGTTTTGATTTGTAAAGCTTGTTTCTGTTTCATCAGAAGCCCAGTTTGGCATTGATAAAGTGGTTTTTCCTTCTGTTTTAGAATTGTTCTCAAATGTAACTAGCATACCTTTTGTTAAGATGATTTCCTGATTTTTATAGTTCACCTTTACTTTTCCTTCGTAGCAAGTTACTTCAAATTTATTATTGTCTGAGTTCACATTGAATTGTGTTCCTAAAACAGTAACTTTCCCTAAATTAGTATTCACTTCAAATGTTTTTCCTTTTGCTACTTTAAAATAAGCTTCACCTTTTAAATCAATTGTTCGGTTGTTTTTCCAAAAAAAAGTTTTGTATTCTATGTGTGAATTATTATTGACTATTACTTCTGAATTATCAGGTAAACTTACTGTTTGAGTAAGTTCTGTACCATAATATTTTTCTTTGAAATTATTAATAACAAAAAAACTTAACCCAATCCCAATTACCAAAATAGCAGCAATTCGAGCCAGCCAATTTTGTTGTAGTTTGATAATTTTGGTTGTTTTTTTAGTAGTAACAACGTTACTCAACATTTTATCTTGGTCAAATGCTGGTGTTTTTAAGCGTGCTGAATTTTCTTTGATTTTTTCATACAAAGCAAAGTCCGGATTTTGTTTAAATTCGGCTAATTCTTCAGCAGTTAGTTCGTTATTAAGCCATTTGGCTAATTTGTAATCTTCGTCCATAATTTTTGTATTACAATATAAAAACAATTATGTTGTTTTTTACCCTACTTAAAATTTTCAATTTCTTTTTTTAGTTCAATCAACGCCAAGTGAATACGCTTTTCAACGGCTTTAACACTAATATTTAACTCTGAGGCAATTTCAGCATATTTTTTGCCGTCAATTCGGTGCATTAAAAATGCAATTCGTTGTGTTTCATTGATTTTGTTGATGGCGTTTAGTAGTTTAGACTCAAATTGTTCCTGTTCTAATATATGTTCTGGACTTTCGTTTGTTCTATCTACTAAAGTATTATTCTTTTCATAAGTCAAAACCACCTTGTTGTGTGCAATTGCATTTAATGAATTGTTGGTAGCAATAGTATAAATATAAGATTTGGCTTTTTCCAGCGGAACATCTTTACAATTTTGCCATAATTTTATAAAAGCTTCTTGTGTTGCATCTTCTGCTTGGTCTGTATTTCCAAATTTGTAATAGAGGAAATTTCGTAATCCTTTAGCATGACTTTTAAAAAAAGTTGAAAAAATATTTTCTTGGCAAATAGCACTATTTTCGGACATATTTTATGAATTACTTAAAATAAAATAATTTTTTGGTAGGGTTTTTTAAAAGTAGGTTGTTATATCTGTACATACAAATATAATCATTATTTGATTAAAAAAATTTGAAATATGGAAACAGTAATTAAAAAAGCTATGAATAAGGATGAAAAATCAATTTACTTGATGACACAAATTGTTATATGGATTTTTAATTTTTTATTAGTACTCAATCTTTTTGTTTTAAAATTATTTTAAAAAAAAGGTAGGGTAAAAGGAATGTAAATTGTTTTACTATTAGCAACCCAAAAACACTATATAATTATGAAAGCAAAACATTTTTTAATTTTAAGCCTAGTAGGTTTGTTATTAATGTCATGTCAGAGTGAAGAAAACGAAGTTATTCAAGATGCGACTCAGAATTTAACTAATACTTCTCCGCTAACAACTTTAGTTACTAGAGTTACACAAAACCCAACATCTAGTGATAATGTTATGGATAATTCAAGCTGCTTTAGCGTTGTTTTGCCAGTAACAGTAATTGTAAATGGTCAAAATATTGTTGTGTCGACTCAAGCAGATTATCAAACGGTTCAAGATGCTATTGATGCTTTCTCAAACGATGATGATATTGTAAATTTTGTTTATCCAATAACAATTCAATATCAAAATTTTTCAACACAAGTTTTACAAGATTCTGATGATTTAGATGATGTAATTGATGACTGTGGAGAAGATGATGGTTTTGATGAAATTGATTGTATCAGTTTCAATTTTCCAATAGTAATTAACGTGTATAATTCTAATAATCAATTAGCAGATACAATTACAATTAATAACAATAGTGATTTGTATAATTTCTTAGAAAATCTCGAGGATAATGAATTTATTGCTATTCAATACCCAATTTCGTTAACAAATGCTAACGGACAGAATGTTACAATAACGAATAATGATCAGTTAGAAGATGTTATTGAAGACTCAATTGATGATTGTGATGATTCTTCGTCTGGAGGTGGTAGTAGTACTACATTGAGTACAATTATTGTTGATGGTTCTTGGTATGTGTCATATTTCTTTGACGACACTGATGAAACGTTAGATTATGCAGGTTATAATTTTACTTTTAATAGTAATGGAACTTCATTGGCGGTAAAAAATACAATTTCATTGAATGGGGTTTGGTCTAATTATATGGATAGTGGTGAAGAAAAGCTTGAGTTTTCTTTTGATGGAACTACATTGGATGAATTAGAAGACGATTGGGAAGTAATCGAATATACTGCAACGCAAATACGATTGAAAGATGTAAGTGGTGGCAATGGAGGAACTGACTATTTGTACTTAACAAAAAATTAAACAAACTAAATTATAAACGTAAACAAATTAAACTTTAATCTTATGAAAAAATTAGCTCTAATCCCAATGTTATCATTGATTTTCATGTTAAATGTAGCTTCAATGTGTTCAAGTGACGATAATTCAAGTTCATCAGCTGACCCAAATCCAGTAATTAATACAGTAACTTCTGGAACCTGGAGAATTACATTCTATGAAGATTCTGGAGTAAACGAAACATATCATTTTACTGGTTATAATTTTACTTTTGGTTCTGCAAATGTTTTAACTGCAACAAATGGAACAAATACTTATACAGGGTCTTGGTCTGTTACAAATAGTAATATAAATGACGATAGTCCTAGTAATGATTTAGATTTTAATGTATTATTTTCAACTCCAGCTGTTTTTGCTGATGAGTTATCAGATGATTGGGACATTTTATCTAGAACGGATACAAAAATTGAATTAGTTGATGTGAGTGGTGGTAATGGAGGAACTGATTATTTGACTTTAGAAAAAAACTAAAATTTTTTACACTTTTTGCCCCAATTAAACCAGTCTACAAGGCTGGTTTTTTTATTTAAAACAAACCCATTCACTCACTTTGCAACTTTATAACTTTATGTTATCTTTGCACTTCATTACACAAATTCAGAATTATGTTTGATAATTTAAGCGATAAGTTAGATAAAGCGTTACACCTACTTAAAGGACATGGTAAAATTACAGATGTAAACGTTGCCGATACTTTAAAAGAAGTACGAAGAGCATTATTAGATGCAGACGTTAACTTTAAAATTGCCAAAGATTTTACCACAAGAGTAAAAGACAAAGCCATTGGAGAAAACGTATTAACTACTTTGCAACCAGGTCAGTTAATGGTTAAAATCGTGAAAGATGAACTGACTGAATTAATGGGTGGGGATGCTGCAGGAATTAATTTATCAGGGAATCCTTCTGTAATTTTGATGTCAGGTTTACAAGGTTCTGGTAAAACTACCTTTTCGGGTAAGTTAGCAAACTTCTTAAAAACTAAAAAGAACAAAAAGCCTTTGTTGGTTGCTTGTGATATCTATCGACCTGCGGCTATTAACCAGTTGCATGTAGTAGGTGGACAAATTGGAGTTGAAGTCTATTCTGAACCAGAAAATAAAAATCCTGTTGAAATAGCTCAAAATGCAATTAAGTATGCAAAGGCAAATGGCTTCAATGTTGTTATTGTCGATACGGCTGGTCGTTTAGCTGTTGATGAGGAAATGATGAATGAAATTGCAAACGTTCATAAAGCAATTGAGCCACAAGAAACATTATTTGTTGTGGATGCGATGACGGGACAAGATGCCGTAAATACAGCAAAAGCATTTAATGATAGATTAAATTTTGACGGAGTTATCTTAACGAAATTAGATGGTGATACTCGTGGTGGAGCTGCAATTTCGATTAAATCGGTAGTTAATAAACCAATTAAATTCATCGGTACAGGTGAAAAAATGGAAGCTATCGATGTGTTTTATCCATCTCGTATGGCTGATAGAATCTTAGGAATGGGAGACGTTGTTTCCTTAGTAGAAAGAGCACAAGAGCAATATGATGAAGAAGAAGCAAGAAAATTACAAAAGAAAATTGCTAAAAATGAATTTGGTTTTGACGATTTCTTAGCACAAATACAGCAAATCAAGAAAATGGGAAACATGAAAGACCTTGTTGGAATGATTCCTGGAGCTGGAAAAGCATTAAAAGATGTTGAAATTGAAGACGATGCTTTCAAGCATATTGAGGCAATCATCCAGTCAATGACACCTGCTGAAAGAAGTAAACCTTCATTAATCGATGTAAAACGTAAAAATAGAATTGCAAAAGGGTCTGGTAGAAAAATTGAAGAAGTAAATCAATTGATGAAACAATTTGACCAAATGAGCAAAATGATGAAAATGATGCAAGGTGGCGGCGGAAAAAATTTAATGAAAGCCATGGCCGGAATGAAAGGTGGAATGCCTAGAATGTAAATTATAGTATAAGGTTTAAAATTTTGGATATAGAAAATTTTGAACCTTATTTTTTTAAATATACTAACTATTAGTTTTGGGTAACACACAACTTTAAACCTAAAACTTTAAACCTGAAACAAAAAACAATGCAATTATTAGACGGAAAAAAAGTATCAGAAGATATTAAAAATGAGATTGCTGCTGAGGTAGCACAAATGAAAGTTAAAGGTGAAAAAGTGCCGCATTTGGCTGCAATTATTGTAGGTAATGATGGTGCAAGTTTAACCTATGTGGGAAGTAAAGTAAAGTCTTGTGAGCGAGTAGGTTTTGAATCGACTTTGATTAAAATGCCAAGTACTACTTCTGAAACAGAGCTTTTAAAAAAAATCAAAGAGTTGAATGAAAATGATGATATTGATGGATTCATTGTTCAGTTGCCTTTGCCAAAACAAATCGATACACAAAAAATTATTGAAGCAATTGATCCAAGTAAAGATGTAGATGGTTTTCATCCAGAGAATTTTGGAAAAATGGCTCTAGATATGTCCACATTTATTCCAGCTACACCTTTTGGAATTTTAGAATTACTAGAAAGATATAATGTGCCAACTGATGGAAAACACACTGTAGTTATCGGAAGAAGCCATATCGTAGGAAGACCGATGGGAATTTTAATGGGAAGAAAAGGATTTCCTGGAAATTCAACAGTAACAGTTACACACAGTCATTCTAAAAACATCAATCAAATTACCTCACAAGCGGATATTATTATTTCGGCACTAGGAGTTCCAAATTTCCTAAAGGCAGAAATGGTAAAAGATGATGTAGTCGTAATCGACGTTGGAATCACTAGAGTTGAAGATGATACTACAGAAAAAGGATATAGAATTGTTGGTGATGTAGATTTTGAAAATGTATCTAAAAAAGCATCTTACATTACCCCAGTACCTGGAGGTGTTGGTCCAATGACAATTGCAATGTTGTTAAAAAACACTCTTTTAGCAAGAGAGCAGAAAAGAAATAAGTAAAAATAATTATTTGAAAACCCTTTAAAATTCCAAATAAATAAAAAAAGACCTCAACAGAGGTCTTTTTTTATGGTTGTTTACTATTTATCTTGTAAACTTGTCTTTTTCTGATTTTTAAAGTAATAAAAAGCAAAAGTGATTCCAAAAATTGCTAGCCAAACCAATTTTGTGTTAATTGGAGATGCTGGAGGATCATCATCTGCTGGTGGATCTACCGGCTGAGCAACACTTAAAAAGCTAATAAAAGCCATCAAAATGGTTGCATAAAGTTTTAGTAAATTAGGTTTCATATTTCGTGTTTTGGGGGATAAATTAAAAATATAATACAATAGTAGTAAAAAATTATCTCTTTTGAAAATCTGATGTAAAAAATAACTCAACAGAAGGGTATTTTTGTTGTGTCATTTGAATTGAAAATTCACTATCTGCTAAAAAAACTAGTTGACCATATTTGTCAGTTCCCATAAATTTTTGTTTAACACGTTTAAATTCAGCGAATTCTTCATTTTTAGGATCTTGGGGTTTTACCCAACAAGCTTTGAATGCAGGAAAATTTTCATAGGTACATTTTGCGCTATATTCATGCTCTAAACGATATTGAATAACTTCATATTGTAATGCACCAACAGTGCCAATTACTTTTCGTCCGTTCATTTCTAGAGTAAAAAGCTGTGCAACACCTTCGTCCATTAATTGATCAATTCCTTTTTCTAATTGTTTGGATTTTAGTGGGTCAGCGTTGTTTATGTATCTAAAATGTTCTGGAGAAAAGCTTGGAATTCCTTTAAAATTCATTTTTTCTCCTTCAGTTAATGTATCACCAATTTTAAAATTTCCAGTGTCGTGTAAACCTACAATATCACCTGGATATGAAATGTCTACAATTTCTTTTTTTTCAGCAAAGAATGCATTTGGACTCGAAAATTTTAGATTTTTTCCTTGTCTAACATGTAAATAGGGTTTGTTTTTTTCAAAAGTTCCTGAAACAATTTTGACAAAGGCTAATCTGTCTCGATGTTTTGGATCCATATTTGCATGAATTTTAAAAACAAAACCACTTAATTTTTCTTCTTCTGGTCTAACTAATCTTGTGTCAGATTCTTTAGCTCTTGGAGTTGGAGCGATTTCAACAAAACAATCTAACAATTCTCTTACGCCAAAATTATTTAAGGCAGAGCCAAAAAATACGGGTTGTAAATCACCGGAAAGATATTCTTCAGTACTAAAAGCCGGATATACTTCTCCAATTAATTCAAGCTCTTCTCTTAATCGATTGGCTGGTTTTTCTCCTATTATTCCTTCTAATTCTTTGCTTTCAATATCAGAAAATGCGATTGTTTCTTCAATGTTTTTTCTGCTATCTCCTTCAAAAAGATTAATGTTTTTTTCCCAGATGTTATAAATACCTTTGAAATCATATCCCATTCCGATAGGGAAACTTAATGGTGTTACTCTAAGTTTTAATTTTTGTTCTACTTCATCCATCAAATCAAATGCATCTTTTCCTTCGCGATCTAATTTATTAATGAAAACAATCATTGGAATGTTTCTCATTCTACAAACTTCAACTAGTTTTTCAGTTTGTTCCTCAACACCTTTAGCAACGTCAATTACCACAATAACACTATCTACTGCGGTTAATGTTCTAAAAGTATCTTCGGCAAAATCTTTGTGGCCGGGAGTATCTAAAATGTTAATTTTTTTGTCCTTATAGTTAAATGCCAAAACAGAAGTAGCGACAGAAATTCCTCTTTGACGCTCTATTTCCATAAAATCTGAAGTTGTACCTTTTTTAATTTTGTTGCTTTTTACGGCACCAGCTTCTTGAATTGCTCCACCAAACAAAAGTAATTTTTCTGTAAGCGTTGTTTTACCAGCATCGGGATGTGATATAATTCCAAAAGTTCTTCTTCTTGCGATTTCTTCTATAAAGCTCATGTGTAATAATTTTGTGCAAAAATAGTATTTATAAATAACATTTTATTCTATCATTTATTTATTATTTTAGCACTTTAAATTTTATCCCCCATGAAATATAAAATATTAATTGTTGATGATCACTTAGTTGTAAAGGCTGGTGTTTCAATTATTTTGAATAGTGAAATTTCAAATTTAGAAATTTCATATGCTTGTAATTATTCTGAAACTTTACAAAAAATTAAAGTAGAACAATTAGATTTAATTATTCTAGACATTAATATTCCTGGAGGAAAAAATACTGAAATGATTGGGGAGATAAGATCATTTTTGCCTAATGTTAAGATCCTTATGTTTTCGGCTCATGAAGAAGAGTTTTATGCTTTAAGATATATTTATGCAGGTGCAGATGGTTATTTAAATAAGCTAAGTGGTGAAGATAAAATTGTTGAAGCGGTTAATTCTATTATAGATTATGGTAAGTATTTAACCGATGAAATAATTGATAAATTAAACAATAGTCAGGTAAATAACGAGCCCATAAATCCTTTTGATAAGTTATCAAATAGAGAAATAGAAATTGCAAAATTATTGGTAAGAGGTGATGGTAATCTTGAGATTTCTAATAATTTAGGCATCCAAATGTCGACTGTGAGTACATATAAAAACAGAATTTTTGAAAAGTTAAAAATTAATAATCTTGTTGAATTAATAGAAAAATATAATTTACATGTTTAATTATCATCTATTATTATTGTAACTTTAGTGCCTTCATTTTCTTTAGAATAGATTTTTAAATCTCCTTTTAATAAACGCAAAAGTTCTAAAACCATATGTAATCCTAAGCCATAGTTTTGAATTGCAAGTTTATCTGTTTCAAAGTTTTTTTGAAGATTTAAGTAGTAATTTTTTATTTCATCAGGCATTCCACATCCAGTATCTTCTACACTGATGTAAATTTTATTTTTAATTAGGTTTGTTTCAATTGTTATACTTCCAATGACTGTGTTTTTAATTGCATTGTCTAACAAATTGTGAATAATGATTCCTATGATTTTTTTGTTTAAATTAATTTGAGAAGATGCAAAGTTCTTGTAAGTTATAACTATAGCATTTCCTTCAGCTATATTTTTGAATAGTTTAATTTTGTCGTAAATTATGCTGTCAATAGATTCTTTTTTTAATTCGTTTATGTTTTTATGTTCAATAAAAATTTTTGAATAATCAACAAGGTTTTCAACAAATCGATAAAGTTGATTTGCGGATTCGTGCATAATCTTTGCATTGTCTTTTATGTTATCATCGTTTGAAATTAGCGATTTTTCATGTAGATGTTTAGCAGTAATGGATAAAAATTTAAGAGGACTCTTAATGTCGTGACTGATGGTTCCAATCAGCTTTTTTTGTTGTAAAACTTCTTGAGAAAGATTGTTTTTTGCTGCTTTTAAATTGGTAACAGTGCTAATTAAATCTGCTGTTCTTTCATTTATTATTTGTTCTAGAGCGTCGTTTTTCTTTTTTATAAAATTATAACGTAGACGTATACCAATAATTAAAAAGGAGGCTATTATTATGACTAAAAATATTTTAAACCATAGTTTTTCATAAAAAAGAAAAGGAATATTAACGATTATTTTTTCGATCTCATATGATGACGAAAAAGGTTTTAGTTTTCTTACATATAAAGTATGTGTTCCAGGAGGAATATTTGTGAAACTAATTTCCTTTTCATCATTTAGATGAATCCATTTATCATTTTTATTAAGGTCTAGTTTTGCTTCAAAATAAATATTGTCATGATTTCCAAAGTAAGGAAAATCAATTTTAAATTTTACTCGATTAAAATTTCTATTTAGAAACAATGTATCATTGAAGAAACTTGTTTTTCCGTCCAATTCAATTTCATTTAAGTAAAAATTATTAGTAGGCAATATCTTGTTTACTTTATCTGGATGAAATGCTACTAAACCATTTAAACTTGGATATATAAAATAACCGTTTTCTAATTTGGCACTACACGGTTGACAGCCTCCATTGAATTCATTGGTTGAAAAGCCATTTTTTGAATCATAATGATGATAGTAAACAGGAGATTTATCTTTATAGTATGCTAATAGACTTTTTTTGTCAACTTCTATTAATCCTTTGTTAGTACTTATCCAAAAATGCCCCTTTAAATCTTCATTAATACAATGAGCAGATGTTAAATAAGAATAGTTATCAATAGGCATTTTATAAAACTTATTGCTTTTAAATAAGCTAAAACCGTTACTGTATGTACATATCCAAATAGTATTGTCTTTACTGATAAAAATGCTTCTTATGTCGTTTTTGTCACAGGGTATTTTTTTTGTTTTTTGTTTTATTACGTCATAAATAATTAGGTTGCCAGGAGATGCCATTAATATATTATAATCTTTATTTTCTGCAAAATAATTAACGGCTTCATCTAAATCTTTTATATAATTTGGTTTTGAATTAGGTTCGCTAGCGTTTATTGTAGCCACAGAAACTTTCATTTTTCCTTCTTTCCTAAAGCCTATCCAAATTTTATTTTTTGAATCGCAAAATATACTATTAATAGTTGCTTTAAACTCGTGCTTTGTTGAAGTTTTGTAATTTGTACTTTTAAAAAAACAAGTAAGAGTTGTATTGTTCTGAATCCAAATATTTTTCTGCTTGTCTATAGTAATTCCAAATTGATATCCATTGGTGTTAAGTTTTAAATCAGCAATTAATTTATTTACACTAAAAATTTCACCTTTAGCAGTAATGAAGCTTTCTTTGGAAATTGGAATTATTGAATAATAATAATTTTCAATATTTTTAAAGTTATTAAGAATACTAAACTTGTTTAAAGATATTATTCCAAGTCCTTTATTGTCAGTTCCAATAAATAGTTTATTACTCTTAATATCATAAAATAAGCACTTTATAGTATATTGACGTGGAATACTTACATGATGTAATAGTGAAAGGTAAAGTTTATTAGTTGCTTTTTTTAAAATAAAAATTTCATTGTTAGTACAAACAAAATATTGTTGAGTTAAATGATTATAAATCATTTTAGAATTATTCTTTGTGGAAATTTTATTTTTTTTCTCGCTATTGTCAAAAGTAGCATAGTCGCCATTATTATTTAACCAAATAAGCTCGTTGTTCAATAAAAAATAGTCTGTATTAGCTTTATATTGATGATTTATTTCCTTTTTTATCTTGTTTTTTTTATTGAATAAAATGATTTTATTTTGTTCAATTTTATAGTAATCTCCATTTTGGGTTTTAATTTTACAATGTAAAAAATCAAATTTTTGTTTGCTATTATTATTTAAATAAAATCTTAAATTTTGATACTCATCAAAAGGCGTATTATTGTTGTCTTTTATTTTTGTAGCTTTTCTTTTATTAATAATAATATTGTCAGCATAACCTTCAGTGAATGTTTGTAATGAATCTTCAACCGCATTACCGCTCAAGTATAAAAATCTATTAGAAATGTTTCCTGTTGTATTACTGTTAAAAGTTTTAAAGTTTGAGCCATCAAATCTTACTAATCCATTTTCTGTAGTCATCCAAACGAATCCATACTTATCAGGCGCAATACTTTTAACGGAATTTTGAGGCAAGTGTTCAGTATCTGCAGAATACCATTCCTCATGGTAATTCTGTTGTGAAAAACCAAATTGGAATACGAGAAGTAAAAACCAAAATCTGTTCAAAAGTATTTTTTTTAATTTAATCCGACGAAAAGCATTTTTATTCCGACGAATTACATTGTAGTAATTATTCTACAAGTATTTGTTGCTGTCGTATGCAAATATCTTAAAAAAAACTTAATAGTTTTGCTCGGTTAATTTAATTTCAAATTAGTTTTTATTTTAACGAACCCCTACGGTCTTAAGATTTAAAAAATTTGTAATTATATACAAAAAATAACTATTAAATATAGATTATGAACAATCCTTTACTAATTGATTTTTTAAACTTGAAAAAATCTTTAAAAAAACAGATAATGTCATTGATGATGTTATTTGTTTTATTGGCATCTGTTAATGTTTTTTCTCAAAATTTTGAGAATGTTACTATAACAGGTGTTATTTCTGGGAACAATTCAGCAAATGCATTATTTAGTGCTACTTCGGCAACAATTCCGACATTAGCTCGAGTTAGAGCCCAAGTTGTTGCTGGACCTGGCACAGGTGCATTTACGCAGAATTTGGATAATATAAGATATACTTCTAATCCTGCAGGTCCAGGAATTCCAGCAAATTTATCCAGAATTAGATTTACATTTTTGCAAGCAGATGGAATTACACCTGTTCCTATCAATGATTATAGATTTGTAATCAATGATATTGATGGACCAAATAATGAGTCATTAGCAACTAATTGTGGTGCTTCAGTTCGTTTTACAGCAACAGCTGATCCAACAAATTTGGTGATTAATAATACACCTCCTGACTTAAATGCAACTGGTAGTGTTAATGAGACTAATGGAGCGCCTAGTAGGGTAATGTATGAATTTAACGATATTACTCAAATAGAGTTCGATAATTATGCTGATAGTGGCTATTTGAAAGATTTTGATATGAATCAAAATAATTTTCCAATTGCTACACCATTATATGCGGTTTGTTTAAATGATACTGATGGAGATGGTGTTACAGATGATTTAGATTTAGATGATGATAATGATGGTATTTTAGATGTCACTGAAGCTGGGGGTAATGATCCAAATGGAGATCATGACGGTGATGGACTTCCAAATTTCTTAGATACTTCTGATAATACAGGTGCTTCTGCTACTTATATAGCTAATGCAGATGGTTCAGTTACAAATTATACGGATTTAGATAGTGATGGTTTGCCAGATATTTATGAATCAAGTTTAGATGGAGATGCAATTCCAAATCATTTAGACTTAGATTCTGATGATGATGGTTGTTCAGATGCAAATGAAAATTATAATTTATCAACTGCTGATGGTGGTGATGGTGGTGTATATGGAGTAGGATCCCCTGCTGTAAATCCAAACGGAACTGTTATTGCTGCTAGTTATACTGGATCATATATTAATGTTGTTTCTCCTGGCTTGGCGAGTACAATTAATACACAGCCAACTAATCAAACTACTGCTAATGGTGGTTTAGCAACATTCTCTGTTGCTGTTTCAGGTGGTTCTGGTGTAACTATATATCAATGGCAAGAAAGTACAGATGGCGGAATTACATGGAATAATGTTGTTAACGGAGGTATTTATAGTGGAGCTACTACGAATACTTTAACTTTAACCGCAGTAACTCTTGCAAATAATGGATATGATTACAGAATAATAATAACAGAATCAAATTTCGTATGTGCTAATGTTTTATCAACTTCTGCAGATTTAACGATAACTAATATTATTGATGCAGTAACAGAGACTACAGCTGCAGTAAATGGATTAACAGGAGGAACAACCGCAGCGTTAACAGGTAACGATACTTTAAATGGTTCGTTAGTAGTTGTAGGTACTAATCCAGGAGAGGTTACTGTAACTCCAGTTAGTGTACCAGCAGGCTTGACTTTGAATGCCGATGGTACAGTAACAGTTGCTGCGAATACACCAGCGGGTAACTATAATGTAGAATACACAATTTGTGAGGTAACGAATCCATTAAATTGTGATACAGTAATATCAGTAGTACCAGTTTCAGCACCAGTTATTGATGCAGTAACAGAGACTACAGCTGCAGTAAATGGATTAACAGGAGGCACAACCGCAGCATTAACAGGTAACGATACTTTAAATGGTTCGTTAGTAGTTGTAGGTACAAACCCAAGCGAGGTAACAGTAACAGGAGTAACGGTTCCAGCAGGCTTGACTTTGAATGCAGATGGTACAGTAACAGTTGCAGCAAACACTCCAGCGGGTAACTATAATGTAGAATATACAATTTGTGAGGTAACTAATCCATTAAATTGTGATACAGTAATATCAGTAGTACCAGTTTCAGCACCAGTTATTATAGCTAATGATGATGATTTTTCATCAATTAATATAACCACGACTAAT
This sequence comes from Flavobacterium sp., assembly GCF_035299005.1. Lineage (GTDB taxonomy): Bacteria > Bacteroidota > Bacteroidia > Flavobacteriales > Flavobacteriaceae > Flavobacterium. The sequence continues at coordinate 234,750 of NZ_DATGXL010000012.1, read as the reverse complement.
GGAGGTAATACTACAACAGTTGCAGCAAATGATACTTTAAATGGTTCGTTAGTAGTTGTAGGAACAAATCCAGGTGAGGTAACAGTGACAGGAGTAACGGTTCCTGCAGGCTTGACCTTGAATGCAGATGGTACAATAACTGTTGCTCCAGGAACTCCATCAGGAACTTATTCTGTTGAGTATTCAATTTGTGAGATAACTAACCCTTTAAATTGTGATAATGCCTTTGTAACAGTTGTTGTTTTACCTGATAATGATGGAGACGGAATAGATGATGTTACTGATATTGATGATGATAATGATGGTATTACTGATGTTGAAGAACAAAATGGAAATGTTCTGTTAGATACGGATGGAGATGCAATAATTGATAGTTTTGATATAGATGCAGATGGGGATGGAGTGAATGATATTTTTGAAGCTGGTCATGGAGAATCAGATACTAATAATGACGGTATGGTTGATGGGGCAGTTGGAATTAATGGTATGCCAGATACAGCGGAAGGTGGTGTTGATGGAGCGGGTCCAGATTATATTCCTCAAGATACAGATGGAGATGGAATTCATGATTTCCAAGATGTAGACGACGATGGAGACTTAGTAGATACAGAGTTTGAGAATCCAGATCCAAACGGAGACGGAAACCCAGCTGATGCTCAAGATACAGATGGAGACGGTACACCAGACTACTTAGATGTAGATGATGATGGCGATGGTATTCCTACAGCTGATGAAAACCCAGATCCAAACGGAGATGGAGATCCATCAGATGCACAAGATACAGATGGTGATGGTACACCTGATTATTTAGATGCAGATGATGATAATGATGGAATTATTGCTTATAATGAAGGTTTAGCTACTGATACAGATGGTGATGGTTTGCCTAATTATTTAGATCAAGATTCAGATGGGGATGGAATTCCAGATAACGTTGAGGCTCAAACAACAGCTGGATATATAGTTCCTTCTGGAGTTGATGCTAATAATAATGGAATTGATGATGCTTATGATACAGGATTAACACCTATAGATACTGATGGAGATGGAACAAACGATATGTTTGATTTAGATTCTGATGGAGATGGAGTATATGATCAATACGAGACAGGTGTTGACTTAGCTGGAACAGATTCTGATAATGATGGTTTAGATGACAATGTTGATACAACAACTGGTTATGATGATCCAAATGGTGTGTTTGTTACACCAAGTGATGATCTTCAAGATACAGATGGTACAGAAGATGTTGATTATAGAGATATCGATGATGATGGTGATGGATTATTAACTGAAAATGAACATGGTGATGAAAATGGTGATGGTAATCCTGATGATGCATTTGATTCAGATGGAGATGGTACACCAGATTATTTAGAGTTTAATAATCATGCGCCTTCAACAGACGATTTAGAAATCTTTAACTTAGTTACTCCAAATGGAGATAGTGATAATGATGTATTTGTAATTAGAAATATTGAATTATTCCCAGATAACACGGTTGAGATTTATAACAGATGGGGAATCTTGGTTTATGAAGTTTCAAGCTATAATCCAGCTGAAGGACGTGCATTTGTAGGTATTTCAGAAGGAAGAGTCACAATTAGTCAAGCTTCAGAATTACCAGTTGGAACATACTTCTATGTAGTGAAATACAGAGACAGTGCAGGAAACAATAAAGAACGTTCAGGATATTTATATATTAATAGATAAAAAGCTTTAAGGGGAAGCAATTCCCCTTTTAGTAATTATAAAAAGTGAAAAAAATGAAAAAAAGATTTTTAATATTTATTGTAACACTTGTCGCTGCATCATCATATGCACAACAAGATTCACAATTCACAAATTATATGTATAACACTATTAATATCAACCCTGCTTATGCTGGTTCTCGTGGTGTTTTAAGTATTTTTGGATTGCATAGAAATCAATGGGTTGGATTAGATGGAGCTCCAGTAACTAATACATTCTCATTGAATACTCCAATCAATAACTCAAATTTTGGATTAGGCTTTTCAATAGTTAATGATAGAATTGGTCCTTCAGATGATAATTCAATCTCGGCAGATGTTTCTTATTCTGTTAAGACATCAGAAAAGTTTAAATTGTCGTTTGGTATTAAAGCTACAGCAAACCTTTTAAATGTAGATTTTACAAAATTGAATATTTATAATCCAGGAGATGCTTTAGCGCAATATAATGTTGATAATAAGTTTTCTCCAAATGTTGGTGCTGGAGTTTACTTTCATTCTGATAAGACATATTTTGGTTTATCGGTTCCTAATTTCTTAGAGACTAAGCATTTTGACAAAGACGAATCTGCCTTTTCTTCAGAATCAGTTGCTTCAGAGCGAATGCATTATTATTTAATTGCAGGTCATGTTTTTGATTTATCTGGGAATGTTAAATTAAAACCAGCAATTTTAACTAAAATGGTTCAAGGCGCACCATTACAAGTTGATTTATCGGCTAATTTCTTATTTAATGATAAGTTTACTTTAGGTGCAGCTTATCGTTGGGATGCAGCAGCAAGTTTATTAGCTGGTTTTCAAGTTTCAAATTCTTGGTTTATTGGTTATGGATATGATATGGAAGTTACTAAATTAGCAAACTACAATTCTGGTTCACATGAAATTTTCTTGCGCTATGAATTGTTTAAAAATTATGACAAAGTAGTTTCTCCAAGATTCTTCTAAAAAAGATACATTATGAAAATAAAAGTAATATTATTATTGTTTGTGTTGGGTATTTCTTCTGGATTTGCTCAAAAAGGTAAACTAGCTTCAGCAGATAAAAAATTTAATGATTTAGCTTATATTGATGCTATTGAAATCTATAAAAAGGTTGCTGAAAAAGGACATAAATCGGTTGATTTATTTCAAAAGTTAGGAAACTCATATTATTTTAATGCAAATTTATTAGAAGCTAATAAATGGTATGGAGAATTATTCGCGCTAGGTCAAGAAGTTGAGCCTGAATATTATTTCAGATATGCACAAACATTGAAATCGGTTGGAGATTATTCAAAAGCAAATGAATATTTAGCTAAATTTTCTCAAAAAACAGCTTCAGATAATCGTGCAAAGATTTTCGAAGAAAATAAAGATTATTTGTCAGAAATCAAGAAAAATTCGGGAAGACAAAAAATTGAAGATGCAGGAATCAATTCTGAATATTCTGACTATGGAGGTTCTTTCTACAAAGAAAATTTTGTATTCACTTCTGCAAGAGATACAGGTGGGGTTTCAAACATGAAACATAAATGGACTAATGCTTCTTTTTATAATTTATATAGTGCTACAGTTAGCTCAGAAGGATATTTAACTAATCCAGAGCCTTTAGCTAAAAAAGTAAATTCTAAATTTAATGAATCTTCTGCAGTGTTTACAAAAGATGGAAATACGATGTATTTTACACGTAATAATTACACTAACGGAAAACAAAGAACCGATGCTACAAAAACTACCTTGTTGAAATTGTACAAAGCTACTAAAGGAGATGGTGGAGAATGGACAAATGTAGAAGAATTACCATTTAATAGTAATGAGTATAGTTGTGCGCATCCAGCTTTAAGCCCAGATGATAAAACGTTATATTTTGCATCTAATATGCCTGGAACTGTTGGTCAATCAGATATTTTTAAAGTTGCAGTAAATACAGATGGTTCTTTTGGAACTCCAGAAAGTTTAGGTGGAGGTATTAACACTGAAGCACGTGAAACATTTCCTTTTGTAACAGATGAAAATGAGATATTTTTTGCTTCTGATGGACAGTTAGGTTTAGGAGGTTTAGACGTTTTTTCTGTAAAAATTTATGAAGACGGAACTATGTCAAAAGTATTCAATGTTGGTTCTCCAGTAAATAGTCCACAAGATGATTTTGCTTACCTTTTTGACTCAAAAACAAAATTCGGATTTTTCTCATCAAATAGAGAAGGGGGAAAAGGAAACGATGATATTTACAAATTTGTTGAACAAATTCCTTTACCATACAATTGTAAACAAGTAGTTTCTGGGGTTATTACAGATGAAGAGACGAAAGAAGTTTTAGCAAATGCAAAAGTAACTTTATTTGACGAAGATATGAAAGTAATTAGCGATATGATTGCTAATGAAAAAGGGGAATATAGATTTGAAGGATTAGAGTGCGAAAAAACATATTTTGTAAGAGCTGAAAGTAAAGATTATGAAACAGTTGAAACTTCTGTAGTAACTGGAAGCGCGCCAGGAGAGACTACTGCAAAATTACCAATCACAAAACGAGTAAAACAAGTTGGTGTTGGTTCAGATTTAGCGAAAGCATTTGATATTAAAATCATTTATTTTGATTTAGATAAATCAAATATCAGACCTGATGCAGCATTAGAGTTAGAAAAAATTCTGCAAGTAATGAAACAATATCCTACTATGAAAGTAGATGTTCGTTCACATACAGATTGTCGTCAAACAGCAAAATACAATCAAGTGCTATCTGATAGAAGAGCAAAATCAACTATTGCTTGGTTAGTTAAAAACGGTGTTGCTGCAGATAGATTAACAGGGAAAGGTTATGGGGAATCACAATTAGTAAATGATTGTGGTTGCGAACCAACAAATGAGTCTAAATGTTCTGAAGAAGAGCACCAAGCTAATAGAAGAAGTGAATTTATTATTACAGCAATGTAAGAGCGTTATAATTCAATTAAAAAAGCATCAAGAAATTGATGCTTTTTTTGTTAATAGTAGGTTATAAATGTTGTTAAATACTTATGAATTGCTATTTTTGTCCATTACAACAATAAATGTTTAATTAATATGAAAATGAATCGCCTGATTATTTTTGTTTTTTTACTGTCACAATCTTTTTTATTAGCGCAAAACAAAGAAGTTTTGTTTACAATTGACAACCATCCATATTATACAGATGAGTTTGTTAGAGTATATAATAAAAATCTTGATTTGGTTAAAGATGATTCTCAGAAAAATCTTGATAATTATTTGGAGTTATTTTTAGGATATAAACTGAAAGTTGAAAAAGCAAATAAAATAGGTTTGCAAAATAGTGTTAATTATCAAAATGAATTAAAATCATATAGAAATCAACTTTCTAAAAATTACGTAAACGATTCAAAAGTAACTAACGAATTAGTTCAAGAAGCTTATAATAGAGTCCAAAAAGAAGTAAGAGCTTCACATATTTTAGTATTAGTAGATGAAGGTGCCGCTCCAGAAGATACTCTTAAAGCATACAACAAAATTCTAGATATTAAAAAAAGGATTGACAACGGTGAAGATTTTATAAAAGTTGCCCAACAGTTTTCAGAGGATCCTTCTGTAAAAGAAAATAATGGAGATTTAGGTTATTTCTCTGCATTTAGAATGGTGTATCCATTTGAAAATGCGGCTTTCAAAACCAATATCGGACAAGTTTCAAAGCCTTTTAGAACGCGTTTTGGATATCATTTAGTTAAAGTGGTTGACAAAAGAGATAATAGAGGAGAAGTTACAGTTGCTCATATAATGATATTAAAACCTTCGACAGCAGATGCCCAATTAGAGGCTAAGGCTAAACAAACAATCGATGATATTTATCAAAAAATTCAACAAGGTGAAGGTTTTGAAAGTTTAGCAAGTCAATTTTCCGAAGACAAATCTTCTGCTCAAAAAGGAGGTCTTTTGCAGCGTTTTGGTTCTGGGCAATTAAGTTCTGAAGAATTTGAAAATGTTGCTTTTTCGCTTCAAAATAAGAATGATATTTCAAAACCATTTCAATCTCAATTTGGTTGGCATATAGTAAAACTAATAGATAAGCATCCAGTTCAAGCCCTAGCTGATATGAAATCTGAACTAGAGGATAAAGTAAGAAAAGACGAACGATCGTTATTAATCACAAATTCTTTGGCTAAAAAATTAAGAACGAAATACACTTATACAAAAGATCAAAAATTATTAAACCAAATAAAAACGTTGGTTACAGATGATTTTTATTCCCAAACTTGGGAAATTCCTCAAAACAAAAAAGAGATTAACGATTTACTTTTAACAATTAACAAAACCAAAAAAGTATATTCAATCATTTTTTTAAAATATATTCATACACAACAAAAATCAAATATTAAAACCAAACCTATTTCTAAATTAGTTGATGAGTTATTTGAAAAATTTATTGATGAACAGCTAATTGCATACTATAATGATAATTTAGAAAATGAATTCCCTGACTTCAAAAACGTAATGGACGAATATCGTGATGGATTGTTATTGTTTGATTTGATGGATAGAGAAATTTGGACAAGAGCTAAAACGGATACTACAGGAATTAAGGTGTTTTATAAAGAAAACTTGAGTAAATATCAATGGAAGAAAAGATATGGTGTAGATATATTCTCATCAACAGATAAAGCAATCATTGAAAAAGCACAAAATTTCTTAAAAAAAGTTAAATCTGTTGAATACATCAAGGAAAAATTGAATAAAGACGGTAAGATTCATATTATGGTAAAATCGGGTCTTTTTGAAGAAGATTATGATATTTTACCACAATATCAGAACTTGCCTAAAGGAGTTGCAACTATCGTTTCTAAAGATAAATATTACTTTGTAGTAAATGTTTTAGATGTAAAAGAAGCAGGTCCAAAAGACTTCAATGATTGTAAAGGAAAAGTAATCAGCGATTATCAACAGTATTTAGAAAATAATTGGGTTGATGAACTGAAAAAAGAGTTTGATATAAAAATTAATCAAGACATTTTTCAAACCGTAAAAAAACAGCTTCAGCAATAGTATGAAATTTTTGATACAACTATTTTTCTTTTCATTACTGGTTTCTTCGTGCGACTATTTTAGTGCACCAAAGGAACCAAAAGCGATTGCGCGTGTAGGAAAAAGTTATTTGTATCAAGAGGATATAGTAGATTTGGTACCAAAAGCAACTTCTAAAAAAGATAGTATAGCTATTGTAAAATCATTTATTGATAGATGGGCTACACAGAAATTACTTTTTGAAGCAGCTGAACGAAACTTAAGTAATGCAAAAGTTGAAGAGTTTAATGAGTTAATTGATCAATATAAAGTAGATTTATATACAAAAGCTTATGTAGAAGAATTAGTCATCAGGCAAATAGACACAGTTGTAACTGAATTGCAAATTGCAGATTATTATTCTAAAAATAAGCAATATTTCAAAAATGCTTCCGAATTGGTAAAAATGAGATACATCAATTTAGTTAAAGAAAATCCAAAATTTGCAAAAATTAAATCAAAGTTTAGTTCCTTTACCAAAAAAGATAAGAAAGAGCTTGAACAGTTAGCCGTTCAATTTAAAAGTTATGCTTTTAACGACTCTATTTGGGTTGATATTAATCAGGTATATGAAAAATTACCCTTCATTAATATAGAGAACAAACAAAAGTATATTTCAGGAGGGATTAATTTTCAATATCCTGATTCTACAACAGTTTGGCTTGTTAAAGTGAATAAAGTTTTACCAAAGGATAGCCCAACTCCGTTAGAGTTTTTAAAGCCAACAATAAAACAAATTATTATCAATAATAGAAAATTAGAATTAGTAAATACAATAGAAAAAGAGATTACCAATGACGCAATCAATGACAAAAAGTATGAAATTTATAAATAAAGAGTTCCTTTTAAGCCTATTTTTAGTAGCCACATCAATAACATTTGCTCAGAAGAAAGAAAAAGTTGACGGTGTTATTGCGGTAGTTGGCGATTATATTGTATTAGATTCTGATATTGATTTAGAATATATTCAATTAAAAGCTCAAGGAGTAGATACTAAAGATATTACACGTTGCGAACTTTTTGGAAAACAGTTAGAAGATAAATTATATGCTCACCAAGCAATTCAGGATAGTATTGTTGTAACAGACGCAGAGGTTAATAGCTACATGAATGAGCAATTAGATGCTATGATTGAACAAGTAGGCTCGTTAGATAAAGTAATTAAATTCTATAAAAAGAAATCTGAAGAAGACTTTAGAAGTTACTTTTTTGATATTATTAAAATGAACAAGTTAACATCTCAAATGCAAAAAAAGATTGTTGACGAAGTTACCATAACACCAGAGGAAGTTAGAAATTTCTTTAAAGCAATTCCTGCTGATGAAATTCCTACTTTTGGTGCTGAAATGGAAGTAGCTCAAATAGTAGTAAAACCTGTAATCACAGAAGAAGAAAAGAAAAGAGTTATCGATAAATTGAATGAAATTCGTCAAGATGTCATAACAGGTTCTAGTTTCTTCAGTAAGGCAGTTTTGTTTTCAGAAGATCCGGGCTCAAGCTCAAATGGAGGGTTTTATAAAATGAACAGAAAAACAGCTTTTGTGAAAGAGTTTAAAGATGTTGCATTTAGTTTAGCTGAAGGTGAAATTTCTGCTCCTTTTGAGACAGAGTTTGGTTATCATATTATTATGGTAGAAAAAATTAAAGGACAAGAGGTGGAATTGCGTCATATTTTAATTTCACCAAAAGTTTCTTCACAAGCAATTAAAGATGCTAAAGCTAAAATTGAAACTATTAGAACAAAAATTATTAATAAAGAAATTACGTTTGCAGATGCTGCAAAATCTTCCTCGGATGAAAAAGAAACACGTAATAATGGAGGTGTTTTATTAAATCCAAGAACAATGGAACCACGTTTTGAATTAACAAAAATGGATCCTACATTGTATGCACAAGTTTCTGAATTAAAAGATGGAGAAGTTTCTTTACCAATTTTAGAAGAAGAGCGTGGTGGTGGTAAATTTTATAAAATAGTTACTGTAAATAATAGATTTGAAGAGCACCAAGCAGATTTTTCTAAAGATTATATTAAAATTAAAGAATTAGCACTTCGCGATAAACAAATCAAAGAAATTGCAAAGTGGACTGAAGAAAAAATTAAAGAAACATATATCAAAATTAACGACGAGTATAAAGATTGTGAATTCACAAATAACTGGTTGAAAAAATAAATTAACTGACCCTTTGAATTTTCAGAGGGTTTTTTATTATTTTAGACGTTTCATAATTAAATTCAATTTTCTAAATTCTAAAATCAATATGTCAGACGTAGTAGCCATTCAAGAATTAGTTCAAAAACAAAAAGCATTAAAACAAGAAATTGCTAAAGTAATTGTGGGTCAAGATGAAGTTGTTCATCAAATTATTTTGAGTATATTTTCTGGAGGACATGCTTTATTGGTAGGTGTTCCTGGATTAGCCAAAACATTAATGGTGAATACAATTTCTCAAGCTTTAGGGTTAGATTTTAAACGAATTCAATTTACCCCAGATTTAATGCCTTCAGATATTTTAGGAAGTGAAATTTTAGATGAAAGCCGTCATTTTAAGTTTATTAAAGGGCCAATATTCTCAAATATTATCTTGGCTGACGAAATTAATAGAACGCCACCAAAAACACAAGCAGCTTTATTAGAAGCCATGCAAGAACGTGCAGTAACAGTTGCGGGTCATCATTATAAGTTAGATTTACCTTATTTTGTTTTGGCAACTCAAAATCCAATTGAACAAGAAGGAACTTATCCGTTGCCGGAAGCTCAATTAGACCGTTTTATGTTTGCAATTAAGCTAGATTATCCAAGTTTTCAAGAAGAAGTTGATGTGGTAAAAGCAACCACCTCTAATTTAAAACCTGTTGTTAATCCGTTGTTTTCAGCACATGAGATTATTGATTTTCAAAATGTAATTCGTAAAATTCCTGTAGCAGATAATGTTATAGAATATGCAGTTTCATTGGTAAGTAAAACGCGTCCAGATAATTCATTGTCAAATGAATATGTAAAAACTTATATCGATTGGGGTGCAGGTCCAAGGGCTTCTCAGAATTTAATTTTAGCCGCTAAAACCAATGCTGCTTTTAATGGAAAGTTTTCTCCAGATATAGAAGATGTTCAGGCAGTTGCAACTGGAATTCTGCGTCATAGAATTGTAAAGAATTACAAAGCTGATGCTGAGGGAATTTCGGAAGAAGATATTATTAAAAAGCTGTTTTAAACAGCTTTTTTTATTACTTTTATAGATCAATTCAAACTATTTGATGATAAATTCACAAAACAGAATTTTTGGTTTAGATGTGTTTAGAGCTACTGCTATTTTGATGGTTGTGAGTTCGCATGTACTTTGGATTTATCCAAAAAGCAATAATTTTATCATCAAATTACTGGAACTTTTCGGATTTTGGGGAGTAGAACTTTTTTTTGTTTTGAGTGGTTTTCTTATAGGTTCTATTTTATATCAATCCTATGTTTCAGATTCGTTTACATTGCAATCTGTTTTTCTTTTTTTAAAGCGGAGGTGGTTTCGAACATTGCCAAACTATTATTTGGTTTTAATTGCTAATATTTTTATTGCATTTTTTATTGGTTATCAGTTAGAAAATATGGGTCTGTATTTTATTTTCATGCAGAATTTTATAAGTAAATCACCATTTTTTTTTCCTGAATCATGGAGTTTGTCTGTTGAAGAATTTGCTTATCTTTTATTGCCTTTTGCTTTGTTTTTTGGAACTTTTGGGTTTGTTAAAAATAACGCAAAACGGTTTTTAATTATAGTTTTTCTGCTATTGATTGCTTTCTTTTTTGCTAAAGTTGTTTTTAATGCTACACAAACGGTTTCGAATTTAACCGATTGGAATTCAAATTTAAAATCAGTTGTAATTTATAGAATTGATGCTATTTTGCTTGGTGTTATAGTTGCTTGGATTCGTTTTAATTTTGAAGCTTTTTGGAAAAAATATAAAGGACTTTTTGTTTTTTTTGGAATTGGAATATTTTTCTTTTTGCTTTTCGGAATTACATCTTCAAATTTGAGGATTGAACAAAGCCCTTTTTTTTGGAATGTAATATATTTACCACTTACTTCTTTAGGCTTTGCTTTCTTTTTTCCATTTTTTTCAGAATGGAAATTATCAAATTCTTTTCTAAAAAATCCAATTGAGTTTGTTAGTAAAATTTCCTACTCAATATATTTAATTCATTATAGTATAATTTTGCAATTGATGAAATACTTTGTAGATACTACATTGATGACTTCATTTCAAAGGCATTTTTTTACAATTTCTTATTTAATAATTACATTTTTAATGGCTTACATTTTAAATCGTTTTTACGAAAAACCAATGATGAATCTAAGAGATAGAATTTAAAATTTTGTATTTGAATTATTAGTATATTAAAATTGAATACGCTTTTTTGCTAATTTAGCAATAGTTTGTTTTTAAATTACGAATTATTCAAAAAAAATGTCTTTTAAAGTTATTTGTTGAAATATTGGTAACAAAATAGAATCTTTTTAAATAATAATTCTTTTAATCACTCGATTTATTAAAAATTTTTAAATCTCATTAAGATTTCTTAAATTTGTGGCTATTGAAAAACTAACAAACAAATTAAACATATTTATATTATGTCATTAGATATTGAAATGAAACTTTATAACGAGTACATTAAAGAAATCGAAGAGCGTAAAGGTCAAGGTCTTCATCCTAAGCCAATTGATAATGCTGAATTATTAAGTGAAATCATTGCGCAAATCAAAGATGTTAACAACGTGAATAGAGAAGATTCTTTAAAATTCTTTATTTATAATACGTTGCCTGGAACTACGAGTGCAGCTGTTGTAAAAGCAAAATTTTTAAAAGAAATAATTTTAGGACAAGCTGTAGTAAATGAAATTTCACCTGCTTTTGCTTTAGAACTATTGTCGCACATGAAAGGCGGTCCATCAATTGGGGTGCTATTAGATTTAGCTTTAGGAAATGATATTACTATTGCAAAAGAAGCAGCTGATGTATTAAAAACACAAGTTTATTTATATGAGGCTGATACTGATCGATTAAAAGAAGCTTATCAAAACGGTAATGCAATTGCAAAAGATATTTTAGAGAGTTATGCAAAAGCTGAGTTTTTTACAAAACTACCTGAAGTTGCTGAAGAAATAAAAGTAGTTACATTCATTGCTGGAGAAGGAGATATTTCTACAGATTTGCTTTCACCAGGAAATCAAGCGCATTCTCGTTCTGACCGTGAATTACATGGTAAATGTATGATTACACCTCAAGCTCAAGAGGAAATAAAAGCACTTCAGGCACAACATCCTGATAAAAGTGTAATGTTAATTGCGGAAAAAGGGACAATGGGTGTTGGTTCTTCTAGAATGTCAGGAGTAAACAATGTAGCGCTTTGGACAGGAAAACAAGCAAGTCCTTATATTCCTTTTGTAAATTTTGCACCAATTGTTGGTGGAACTAATGGTATATCTCCAATTTTCCTTACTACAGTTGACGTTACAGGTGGTATTGGAATAGATTTGAAAAACTGGGTTAAAAAAACAGATTCAAATGGAGAAATTGTTCGTGATGCAAATGGTGAGCCAGTTTTAGAGCAAGTTTATTCGGTTGCAACAGGAACTGTTTTGACTATTAATACAAAAACTAAAAAGTTATACAATGGTGAAAAAGAATTGATTGATATTTCAAAAGCTTTTACACCACAAAAAATGGAATTCATCAAAGCTGGTGGTTCATATGCAATTGTTTTTGGTAAAAAAATTCAAACTTTTGCAGCAAAAACATTAGGAATTGATACACCACTTGTTTTTGCTCCATCAAAAGAAATTAGCCATGAAGGACAAGGTTTAACTGCTGTTGAAAAAATTTTTAATAGAAATGCTGTTGGAACAACTCCTGGAAAAGTTTTACATGCTGGTTCTGATGTGCGTGTTACAGTAAATATTGTTGGTTCTCAAGATACAACAGGTTTAATGACTGCACAAGAATTAGAATCAATGGCTGCAACTGTTATTTCTCCTATTGTTGATGGTGCTTATCAATCGGGATGTCATACTGCTTCGGTTTGGGATAAAAAAGCACAAGCCAATATTCCAAAATTGATGCAGTTTATGAATGATTTTGGTTTAATTACAGCTCGTGATCCTAAAGGAGTATATCATGCAATGACAGATGTTATCCATAAAGTACTAAACGATATCACTGTAGATGATAGAGCTATTATCATTGGTGGTGATTCACATACTAGAATGTCTAAAGGTGTTGCGTTTGGAGCAGATTCAGGAACAGTAGCTTTGGCTCTTGCTACAGGTGAAGCTTCAATGCCAATTCCAGATTCTGTAAAGGTAACTTTTAAAGGAGAAATGAAAAGCTACATGGATTTCCGTGATGTTGTTCATGCTACTCAAGCTCAAATGTTACAAAAGTTTGGGGGTGAAAATGTTTTCCAAGGTAGAATTATCGAAGTGCATATTGGTACATTAACAGCAGACCAAGCATTTACTTTTACTGACTGGACGGCTGAAATGAAAGCAAAAGCATCTATCTGTATTTCGGAAGATGAAACTTTAATAGAATCATTAGAAATTGCTAAATCTAGAATCCAAATCATGATTGATAAAGGAATGGATAATGGCAAAAAAGTATTACAAGGGTTGATTGATAAGGCAAATAAACGAATTGCTGAAATTCGTTCAGGTGAGCAACCAGCACTTAAACCAGATGCAAATGCTAAATATTATGCAGAAGTTGAAGTTGATTTGGATTTGATTAGCGAACCAATGATTGCAGATCCTGATGTAAATAATAAAGATGTATCTAAACGTTATACTCACGATACTATTCGTCCGCTTTCTTTTTATGGTGGCGATAAAAAAGTAGATTTAGGATTCATCGGTTCATGTATGGTGCACAAAGGTGATATGAAAATCTTAGCCCAAATGCTTAAGAATATTGAAAAGCAAAATGGTAAAGTTGAATTTAAAGCGCCACTAGTTGTTGCTCCTCCAACCTATAATATTGTAGATGAATTAAAAGCAGAGGGAGATTGGGAAGTGTTACAAAAATATTCTGGCTTTGAATTTGATGATAATAATCCAAAAGCAGTAGCACGTACAGAATATGAAAATATGTTGTATTTAGAACGTCCTGGTTGTAATCTATGTATGGGTAACCAAGAAAAAGCTTCTAAGGGTGATACGGTTATGGCTACTTCAACTCGTTTGTTCCAAGGAAGGGTTGTTGAGGATTCAGCAGAGAAGAAAGGAGAGTCTCTTTTATCTTCTACTCCTGTTGTAGTTTTGTCAACAATTTTAGGCAGAACGCCTTCAATCGAAGAATATATTAAAGCTGTGGAAGGTATTAATTTGACAAAATTTGCACCATCTCACAAGTTATTGGTAGGATAACATTCAAACCTATAGTTAAACTAAACTCCCGCATTTGTGGGAGTTTTTTTGTTTGATTTCTTTTTTTATCTTTATCAAAACTATATAAACTAACTATGGAGGAAAACGAAAAAGAATTTAAGAAAGAATTAGGCTTGTTAGACGGAACTATGCTTGTAGTTGGTTCCATGATTGGTTCAGGAATATTTATTGTAAGTGCCGATATTGTTAGACAAGTTAGCTCTGCTGGTTGGTTAATTGCTATTTGGTTATTAACAAGTGTGATTACAATCATTGCTGCGGTTAGTTACGGTGAATTAAGCGCAATGTTCCCAAAGGCTGGAGGACAATATGTTTATTTAAAAGAAGCTTATAGTAAATTAATAGCTTTTCTATATGGCTGGAGCTTTTTTGCAGTAATTCAAACAGGTACTATTGCAGCGGTAGGTGTTGCATTTTCCAAGTTTGCAGCCTATTTATATCCGCCTTTGAGTGATGAGAATATTTTGTTTGAAGCAAGTTTTTTTAAATTAAATGCTGCTCAAGTAGTTTCTATCATTACGATTATTTTTCTAACATATTTGAATAGCAGAGGTGTAAAAGATAGTAAGTTATTGCAAACTATTTTGACTATTATAAAAATTTTATCTTTAATAGGGTTAATCGTTTTTGGATTTATTTATGGTGCTAAAGCTGAAATTTGGAATGCCAATTGGGAAAATGCATTTGTGCTACAATCTTTTGACAAAGATACTGGTTTGTGGTCTTCAATAGCCGGTACTACAATAATTTCTGCAATTTCTGCTGCTATGGTGGGTTCTGTGTTTTCAAGCGATGCATGGAATGGAGTTACCTTTATAGCAGGTGAAATTAAAAATCCACAACGTAATGTTGGCTTAAGTCTTTTCTTAGGCACATTCATTGTTTCATTAATTTATGTATTGGCTAATGTTATGTATCTTGCGGTAGTTCCGCTTCAAGATATTGCAACTGCACCTTCTGATAGAGTTGCTGTTGTGGCTTCTCAAAATATTTTTGGATCTGTTGGAACAATTATTATTGCAATAATGATAATGATTTCTACATTTGCCTGCAATAATGGATTAATAATGGCAGGAGCTCGCGTTTACTATACGATGGCGAAAGATGGTTTGTTTTTTAAAAAAGCAGCCAATTTGAACTATGCAAGTGTGCCTTCTTGGGCATTATGGGTACAATGTTTTTGGGCTTCAGCATTGTGTTTGACTGGAAAATATGGTGATTTGTTAGATTTTGTTGTTATTATTGTTTTGATTTTTTACATCCTAACCATTTATGGTATTTTTATTCTTCGTAAGAATAGGCCTAATGCAGATCGCCCTTATAAAGCTTTTGGTTATCCTTTTTTGCCAATGTTATACATAATTATTGCGTTAGCTTTGAGTGTTGCGTTATTGTTTACTAAGTTTGCAACTTGTGGTTGGGGTGTTTTGATAATGCTAACAGGTATTCCAATTTACTATTTGACACAGCGTAAATAAATATATTTAATAACAAATTGAAAATGAATAAGAAAATATTAAAATTTGGTTTTTTTGGAATAATAGTTTTTTTAGGTTTACTTTTCTATGGAAAATCAGCATATGAAAAAATTGTAGCAAATTCATATGATAAACCAAGTTTTGTTCCATATGCAGAACAAAATGTATTTACTTCATACACGTGGCCTTTGTATACAGTTGATGGTGATGAATTATATTTTAAAAAATATAAAGGTAAAGTATTAATGTTAGTTTTTGTTTCAACAAAATCAAAAGAAAGTCTATATCAACTTCATTCATTAAAGAAGATTTATGAGGATTATAATACTAAAATGAATTTTATTTTTGTTTCAAATGATAATCATAAAATGATAAGTGATTATTTCTCTGATAATAATTTTTATTTTCCGCTGTATTTTTATTTAAGAACACCTCCTAAATATTTTTCAGATGCAATTATTCCACAAACTTATGTTATTAGTAGCAAGGGGAGGATTGCTGTTGATTTTTCTGGACCGGCAAATTGGGAAGACAAAGAATTTAGAGAATTATTAGATGGCTTGTTGAAAAAATAGAATAAAAAACCGTTTTATGTTTAACATAAAGCGGTTTTTATTTAAAATTCCAATTTAGTTTGAAGACATACAGGTAAAACTATATTATTTACATCTTAATATTTGGAATATTTTTTAAAAAAGCGCGTTTAATCTTAATTTTTCTTTTTATTTCTGCCTTATCTATGATATAGATTATAACTTTTTTTTCAAACAAAGTAGTTAATGTCTTACCATATCCATCTTTTTGAATATTTTCAAGTTTTATAGTTTTTAATTTTATTTTTTCAAAAAAAGATTTTTTCTTGTAGAAAATTTCTTTACTGTTTTTTTGTAAAAGGACTTCTAAAATTAAAGTGTTATTGTCAGGAAAAATATAACTATAAATTTCATTAAATTTATTTTTAGAAACTTTTAAATGTAAATCATCAAAACTTTCTTTCTCATCAAAAATAATATAAACAGTATCATTGACTTTTATATTATCTATAGTCTGAGAAAACAGATTAAAAGAAATAAATAATACAAATATTGTTAAATGTTTTTTCATAGCTATTTTAAGGATTAAAAATAAAATTAAATGCACTCATATATCTAATATAATAATAGTCATTTAAAGTTTGAAAGGGGAAGTTAAAAGGAAAAGCGCTACAATTTTGTAATCCAGTAAATGAAAAATAATAAAAAAATGTAATCCAATTCCATTGTACTTGTACATCGGAAATTTCATTTGACGGTGGGTTTGTTGTTAATGGTTCATATATTATTGAACCTCCATTTGTTGGATATTCTGCCTCTGTCGCTTCTTGTGGAGTTACAAGAGAGTCTTTAATGTCTGTTAATATTTCAGTTATGGTTGGTATCATATAGTCGACAAAAAAACTATGTTGCGTTTGATTACCTGAAAAACCATTATAATAAGTGTTTATACAATTTGCAATATCCATATTGTTAATATTTGCGATACTCATTCCAATTGTAGGACTTCTGAATTTTACATTTAGATAGGCGTGTATACTCTCGTGAATAATTACTAATGCAATGTCTACTTTAGATTTTTCCATTTGCTGAAAAACTCTTGTAATAATATTGCGGCTTTCTTTGTTTTGAAAGCCGCTATAGCTACAAACTGTTGTTGTAGGTTGTATTATTTGAATTTTTTATATATCTTCAATAGAAAGAAAATAATAAAAATTAATAATGCTATACTCACTATCAATAAAATAATTTGAATAATAGAAGTATAATATAAACTAATAGGTATAATCAATGCTTTCATAATTAATCGTTTATCTCGTATGCGGTTATTAAATGTCCTGTATTTTTATCGATTACAACTCTAAAATGAACTTCATCTTCAAAAGTAATATTTGCTTCAAATGGTACAGTAATTTTAATACCAGTAGTTGCTAAACCGTAAACATCAACATTTACATAGCTACCTACAATATCAACATTATAGTCAGTTTGCTCATAAGATAATAAAATTGATAGACCAGTTTTTACTGAAGAAACATTAACAACTTCATAAGTTGGTAGCATATTTTGTTTTACTTTTATAGTAATCCCAAATGTTCCGTATGAAAGTTTAGCTGTCGCAATTCTTTGATTTTGAGCATCAATTTCAAAATCAGTTTCTTCAAGTGTAGCAAGGTTTGTTTCTAAATGATTTTCAAAGTCCTGAATGGTATTAAAAACTAAAGAATTTGAAGAATCAATTGAATCATCAAATTGAAATGTAGCATTATTTTCAATTGCCAAATCTATCAACTCATTTACAAACTGATTGCTTTGAGCGTTAAAATTATTTTGTGATAGATAACCTTCAATAGATTCTACAGCATTTCTATTTCTTGGGTTATTCCACCAATTCAATTGATCAGAAGTTAAATTTGATAAAAATTCTTCTAATTCTAAAGAAATATCAGGGCAATTTGAACAGCCAACGTAAGTTGTATTTACACTACCATTGCCTAAGTTACCGCTACCACTATATCCAGAATTTGATCCTGTAGAGCCAGTTGTGTTTCCTGTAGAACCAGAAGAACTATCACTTCCGCCACCTCCAGAAAGGCATGCCATGTCAAGTGTTATTACTTGGTAATCGATTTCGTACCAATTTCTTACACAATCATTACCTGAATTACCATTATTTACAATGTCATTGCCATTTGCATCTTCACACATACCGACTGTAAATGTATTTGTAATTACACAATCACCAGAAACTGCAAACTTAGAAGTGCTTTCGATTTCAGAAATACTTGTAGGTTGAATATTTTCAATAGTTCCGCCGCTTGCTAAAATATCTAATTCTTGTTGAGTTAACTCATATTCAGCAATATAAGCTTCAAAAGAGCCATCATTTTTAGAAACTAAAATTAGGTTTTCTTTTTTAGTTGAATCGGTGTAATCAACAATATTAAAGGTTATGGATTGTTCTGTAGTACTTGTTACTTGAACAATATTTGTAGTGTCTATTAAAACTCCAAAATCTTCATTATAAACGGCACGTTGCGCTATTGAATTCGGCAATTTTTTAGTAATAACACTCTTGATTTTTTCAACAGCTTTTTTATTAGACTTTAGTTCATTAAAACTAATTTTACTAATACTTAAGTTTTGAGGATGTTGCGATTGATAAATAGCATCATCATAAATTTCTTTTTCACAACTACTCATCAAAAGTAGAAAACCAATGCTAAGAAAAGAAAGGAGGAATTTAATTTGTTGTCTCATAAAAATGTTTTTTTAGAGTTAATGAAATTTTCGCAATAAATATAAAAAGGTAAAATGAAACTATTTTACAGATTTTCTGTACATTTTGTTAAAATTTTATGGTTTATTTTATGTTATAGATTTTAAAAAAAAACTATTAAAAGTAAGTTTAAACGTGTTTTATAGGTTCTTGGTATAAAAAAACCGCCTCTAGTTTTGAGACGGCTTTGTTTTATTTAAAATTTCATCTACTAATAATAAGTATATCTTCTTACTTTAGCTATATATTTTGCTAAACGAATTACCTGATGACTGTAACCATATTCGTTATCATACCAAACATATAATACTATATTTTTTCCATCTCCAGAAACAATAGTGGCGTTGCTATCAAAAATTGCTGGAGCAGAAGTACCTACAATATCTGAGGAAACTAGTTCGTTGTTTAGCGAATATTTAATTTGCTCTACTAATTCGCCTTCTAAAGCATACTTTTTCATGATGTTATTTACTTCTGTAATAGAAGTAGCTGTTCCTACTTCTAAATTTAATACTACTAATGAGCCGTTAGGAACAGGAACACGAATAGCATTTGAAGTTAATTTGCCTGCCAAGTTTGGTAATGCTTTTGCAACAGCACTTCCAGCACCTGTCTCAGTAATTACCATATTTAATGCTGCTGCACGACCACGACGGTATTTTTTGTGCATATTGTCTACTAAATTTTGGTCATTAGTATAGGCATGAATCGTTTCTAAATGTCCTTTTACAACACCTAAAGTATCTTCTACCGCTTTTAATACTGGAGTAATTGCATTTGTTGTACATGATGCCGCTGAAAAAATATGAACTTCATCAGGGTTGTATTCTTCATGATTTACACCATAAACAATATTTGGAACACCTTTTCCAGGAGCAGTTAATAATACTTTATCTACGCCTTTAGATGTTAAGTGTCTTTTTAATGCTTCTTCTGTTGTGAATGCTCCAGTATTATCAATAACTAATGCATCTTCAATTCCATAGGATGTATAGTCTATTTCTTCAGGAGAATTTGCTGTGATAATATGAACAGTTGTACCGTTAATTAATAAAGCATTATTTTCTGGGTCAGCAATTACAGAACCTTGAAAATCACCATGAACCGAATCATATCGTAATAATGAAGCTCTTTTTTCTAATAGTACTGTATCGTTTTTATCTCTTGTAACAATAGCTCTTAATCGTAATTGTTGTCCTTTTCCAATTTTTGACATCATTTCGCGTGCTAATAAACGTCCAATTCTTCCAAAACCATATAAAACAACATCTTTAGGTTTGATTTCTTGAAAGTTTTTTGCGTTTCTTAATTTGTCAATCACAAAGGCTTTTGCATCGTTGTATTTGTTGTCTTCTAGATGATATTCGTAGGTTAATTTTCCAATATCAATTCTAGAAGGAGGTAAATCTAAATCTACTATTGCATTAGCAATTTCAACAGAATCAAAAACATTAATTGGTTTGCCTACAAAAGCTACTGCATATTCATGTAAGTTGATGATTTCACTTACATTTTTGTCAATCAATTGATTGCGAAATAGTACTAATTCGATTGATTTGTCAAACCATAAATCACTGATGATTTTAATAAATTCAACACCAGCTTTTCTTCTGTCTGCCTGAAAAGCGATTTCCTTTTCGTATAAAGATGTATTGTTCATGTAAATAGTTATTGTGTGTTTACGAGTGCAAAAGTATAGATTTCAAACGTTTTCGTAAAATTTTTTTACATAAAAAAACCAGTCTTTTTTTGTAGACTGGTTTTGTAACTTTGTGTGAATTAATAACTACATTATAATACTGTACATTTGTCCTGTTTTAGTAATTATTTGATAGCGCGCTTTTTGATTTTCTTTTTTGGCTAAATAACTAGAAACAGCTTCCATATCTTTTGCTTTTTGTCCGTCTATGCTCAAAATAACAGCACCTTCGAGTATGTCTTTGTATTCTGCATATTCTGGATTTGAAATGGATTTAATTTTAATTCCTTCTTTAATGTTTAATTGTTTTTTATCTGATGTATCAATATCTTCAAATTCAATTCCGTTAAATTCATAGTTTAGTATTTCTTTTTTTGTCAACTTTACTGGAATTGTTTTTTGCTTTCCATCTCTTAGAATACTAACCTGAACAACATCATTTGGTCGTTTTGTATTGATATAAGCAGTTAATTCAGCGAAACCATTTATTTTTTTATCGTCCAATTGTATAATAATGTCGCCTTTAGTTAAACCTGCTTTTTCAGCACCAGAATTTTTAGTAACTTTGTTAATGTAGAAACCTTGCGTTTCTTTAATGCCGATTTCTTTGGCAAAGTTTGAATTCAGTTCGCCGCCTTCGATGCCAAGTACTCCTCGTTGTACGTTTCCAAATTGCATTAAATCTTCAATTATTTTTCTAGTAATGTTAGAAGGAACTGCGAAAGAATATCCTGCATAACTTCCTGTTGGTGAAGAAATCATCGTGTTGATTCCGATTAATTCTCCTCTTGTGTTTACCAATGCCCCTCCGCTATTTCCTGGATTTACAGCTGCATCTGTTTGAATAAAAGATTGAATGCCATCATTAGCTAGATTTCTTGCTTTTGCAGAAACAATCCCAGCAGTTACAGTTGAGTTTAAGTTGTATGGATTTCCAACCGCTAAAACCCATTCGCCTACTTTTATACCATCAGAATCTCCAAAAACCGCAAAAGGCAGTTTTTCATCTGCATCAATTTTCAATAAGGCAATGTCCATTTTTGAATCGGTTCCCACTAATTTTGCAATGTAAGATTTATTATTGTTCAGCGTAACTTCTAATTCGGTTGCGTCTTGAATTACATGATTGTTGGTTACAATATAACCATCTTCGGTGATAATAACTCCCGAACCTGTTCCAATTTGTGTTTGTTCGCGATCACCCTGATATCCATAGAAAAATTCCATAAATGGACTGCTTGGAATTTTTGAAATAGACTTGTTTTTAACGTGTACTACTGCGTGAATTGTGTTTTCAGCAGCAGTTGTAAAATCAATGTTTTCTGCGCCTAAATTTACATTTTTGGCATAATTAGGAGATGCAAGAGTTAGCTTTCCTGCGTTATTTGGTTCCAAAAAGAATTTGTAAGCACCTAATGTTACTGCTCCGCTTAAGAGCGATACTAAAAATAAACTTCCAAATTTTTTCATATCTATTAATTTTTTAATCACTCAAAATTAAAAACAAATTTTATTCCATAAATCACTTTAACGCACGATTAACAATGTTTAACATCTTATTAATATTTGTACTTTTGTATAAATTAATTAAGCAATGCAACTTACTTTTTATAAATATCAAGGCACAGGGAATGATTTTGTAATGATTGATAATCGTTCAAATTTCTTTCCTAAAAATAATACTTATCTTATTGAGAGATTATGTGATAGACGTTTCGGTATCGGAGCAGACGGACTTATCTTGCTTGAAAATCACGACAACTATGATTTTAAGATGGTGTATTATAATTCTGACGGGAATGAAAGTTCTATGTGTGGAAATGGTGGAAGATGTTTGGTTGCTTTTGCAAAAAAATTAGGTGTGATTTCTGAAATAGCCGAGTTTGAAGCGGTTGATGGTTATCATTATGCAACAATTGATGCTGAAAATATAGTTTCGCTTCAAATGAAAGATGTAAGCACAATAAAGAATGAATCAAATTTCACTTTTTTAAATACGGGTTCGCCTCATCATGTGCAAATTGTAACCGATTTAAAAGCTTTGGATGTAAAATCTGAAGGTGCTAAAATCCGCTATTCTGATTTGTATGGAACCGCAGGAAGTAATGTTAATTTTGTACAGCAATTAGAAAATGACATTTTTGCAGTTCGTACCTATGAAAGAGGTGTGGAAGACGAAACCTTGTCTTGTGGTACAGGAGTTACAGCTGTAGCGATTGCAATGTATGAATCAGGAAATGCAAAAAGTAATCAAATCGATTTAAACGTTGAAGGTGGAAAACTTAAGGTGCAATTTCAAAAAAACAATGGAAATTATACAAATGTTTTTCTGATTGGACCAGCTACTTTTGTATTTGAAGGAAAGATTAATTTAGTTTTTTGATAAAGAATTTTTACCCAAAACATTTTACCTCATAAATGATAACATTAACTGGAAATACTGTTTATTTAAGAGCACTCGAGCCCGAAGATTTAGAGTTTGTCTATGCCATAGAAAATGATGAATTAGTTTGGGAAATGAGTAATACACAAACACCTTATAGTCGTTTTTTAATTCGTCAGTATTTAGAAAATGCTCAGCAGGATATTTATGAAGCAAAACAATTGCGATTGGCAATTTGTCTTAAAAATTCCTTTGAAGCAATTGGATTAATTGATTTATTTGATTTTGATCCAAAGAATAACAGAGTAGGAGTTGGAATTTTAATAAGTAATGAATCCAACAGGAAAAAAGGTGTGGGGTCTGAAGCATTAGCACTCATTATTAACTATGCTTTTGAACAATTGCAATTACATCAGTTGTATGCAAATATTGGAAGTGATAATGAAGTTAGTTTGCAACTTTTTACTAAATTTGGCTTTCAAAAAATCGGTACAAAAAAAGATTGGATTAAAGTGAATAATATCTATAAAGACGAATTACTTTTTCAATTAATAAAATAACAATTAAAATAAATTTACTTTGAACGTAAAAAAACTAATTTCAATAGTTGCTGTAGCTGGAATTGTAATTGCTACAATAGTGGGGGTTTATGTGTATTTAAAAGCCTTTACACCAAACACACAATTTTCTCAAGATGAAGTATTTGTATATATTCCTACAGATGCAACTTATGAACAAGTAAAAGAAATTGTTGCCCCATTGGTAAAAGATTTTGAAAAGTTTGACTTTGTGGCTACTTCCAGAAATTATAGTACTAATGTAAAATCAGGAAAGTTTTTATTCAAAAAAGAAATGACTAGCTTTGATATGGTTAGAAGCTTACGTTTGAATGTCCCTGTTAATGTTGCTTTTAATAACCAAGAAACATTAGGTAAGCTAGTGCAACGATTATCAACTCAATTAGAACCAGATACACTAGCGCTAAATCAAGCATTTACTAATCAAGTTTTTTTACAAGAGAATGGATTAACTAAAGAAACAGCTTTAACGCTTTTTATTCCTAATACTTATGAATTTTATTGGAATACATCAGCTAAAAAAATTGCCGATAAAATGGCAAAAGAACATAAAAAATTCTGGACAAATGATCGTTTAGAAAAAGCAAAAGCATTAAATATGACACCAGCTCAAGTGTATACTTTGGCTTCAATAGTACACAAAGAAACTGTAAAAGCGGATGAGCGACCTCGTGTTGCTGGTGCTTATTTAAATCGTATTAATCAAGACATGCCTTTGCAAGCTGATCCAACAGTAATTTATGCAATTAAAGAAACATCTGGTGACTTCGATCAAGTTATAAAAAGAGTTGGTGGAAGTAATCTTTTCGTGAAATCACCTTATAATACATACATAAATAAAGGATTGCCTCCAGGTCCAATTGCTATGCCAGACATTTCTGCTATTGATGCTGTTTTGAATGCTGAAAAGCACGATTATATTTATTTTTGTGCAGATCCAAATAGACCTGGGTATCATGCTTTTGAAACTACATATGAAGCACACATGGTAAATGCTAGAAAATATGCAGAATGGGTAAATAAATTAGGTATAAAATTATAATTTAAGAGTCTATGACAAGGATTAGATTATTGTCTTTTCTATTGTTGCTCTCATTTTTTTGTCATGCACAATCTAATTTTGAAGATTTTTTAAAACCTTCAGATTCATTAAATATAGCTAGGCAGGCTGGAGTTTATATTAGTGAATCTGTGGCTTTAGGAACTACTTTGGTGGGATTGAATCAAATTTGGTATAAAGATTATCCGCAAACAAATTTCCATTTTATTAATGATAATGAGCAATGGCTCCAGCTTGATAAGGTTGGGCATGTATATTCGTCCTATCATTTAGGTCGAGTTGGTGCAGAATTGTTGTCATGGAGTGGAGCTTCAAAGAAGGATCAATTAGTTTATGGATCTACTTTAGGATTGGGTTTTTTAACTGTAGTTGAGGTGTTTGATGGTTTCTCACAAGAGTGGGGTGCTTCTTCAGGTGATATAATTGCTAATACAATGGGTACTGCTCTTTATGTTTCTCAAGAATTGCTATGGAAAGAACAACGAATTATCCCTAAATTTTCTTTTCATCAAACTAAATTTGCACCACAACGTCCTGATGCATTAGGAGCTACTTTGAATGAGCAAATTTTAAAAGATTATAATGGTCAAACCTATTGGTTATCACTGAATATAAATTCCTTTACTAAAGATACTTTTTTTCCTAAATGGCTAAATATAGCCTTTGGTTATGGAGGTGAAGGTATGTTGTATGGTAAAGATGCTGAAGCTGTTCAAAATAGTATTTTTCAAAATCCATACCGTCAATTTTACTTGAGTTTTGATGTTGATTTAACCAAAATTCAAACAAAGTCTCATTTTTTAAAGACACTTTTTTCAGTTTTTAACACTATAAAGGTACCTGCTCCAACTTTGCAATATGATGATTTTAACGGAGTTAAAGCGCACTTTGTCTACTTTTAGATATTATTAACAACCTGTAAATCAATATTATAATTTTTTTTGTATCTTTGTACCGGTAATTTCAGATGGGTGACAGACGCTGAGAAATAACAATTCATGATAAAAAAAGGGTCATACATTTTAGGATTGACACTCCTAGTATTAGTAGTTTCATCTGGTTTTATAACTATAGAAGCAGAGAAAATAGAAGGGTTTCATTTAGCGGATAACGAAGTGATGTTATATCATGTTCCTAATCAATATGAAAACGAAGATGTAGTGGTATTAAAAGTACCACATGTAGGAAAAACATTTAATGGTTTTGCTCAAAAAATGGCTTACAAAGAGTCAAGAGGTATATTACACTTAGTTAATCCTTACGGATATATGGGTAAATATCAATTCGGTAAAAGTGCACTACGTACTGTAGGTATTTATGATTTTCAAGAATTTTTACGAAACGCTGCATGGCAAGACAAAGCTTTCCAAGCATTAATTGCGCGTAATAAATGGGAATTGCGTAAAGAAATTGCAAAATATTCTGGAAGAATTATTAATGGTGTAGAAATTACCGAGTCTGGTTTAGTTGCTGCTGCTCATTTAGGTGGTGCTGGTTCTGTAAAAAAATACTTGAGAAGTAATGGGCGTAATGGTTTTAAAGATGGTTTTGGAACGTCGTTATCAAGTTATATCAGAAAATTTTCAGGATACGACATTTCGCATATTAAGGCAGATTCTAATGCAAAAGTGAATTTAGAATAATTACATTTTGTGTAAAATAAAAATACAAGGTCGATTGTGTAAATCGGCCTTTTCTTTTTTCCATTCGTTTACTGTTTTTGTTTTAATGTATTCGGTTGGTAAAGTTATATCACAAGCTATACACAAATGAGTGTTTGGTTGTAAGATTTGTAGTAAATCATCCATCAATTTATTGTTTCGGTAGGGTGTTTCAATAAATAATTGAGTTTGATTTTTTTCTTGTGATAAACGCTCAAAACCTTTTAAGGCTTGTTTTTTGTCATTTTTATCAATAGGTAAATAGCCATTAAAGGCAAAACTTTGACCGTTCATTCCGCTCGCCATTAAAGCTAGTAAAATAGAGCTTGGGCCAACTAATGGGACTACTTGAATGCCTTTTTCATGTGCTATTTTTATAATTGCTGCACCTGGGTCAGCTATGCCTGGACAGCCTGATTCACTCATTAAGCCAATGTTTTCTCCATTTAATATGGGTTTTATGAATTCATAGTGGTCTGTTATTTCAGTGTGTTTGTTTAAGATAGAAATCTTTAAATCAGGTTGTTTTTTTTCTGGATGAATGCTTTTTATGAATTTACGAGCTGTTTTTTCATTTTCGACAATATAGTAGTCAATAAAATCTATAGTTCTTTTAATTGAATGAGGAAGCACATCTTCAGGTATTACAGTAGTTTCTCCTGGATTTGATAATGTACAAGGAATTAAATATAATTTACCTAAAGAATTTGATTTCATAGTTCTAAAATTTAAGTTTTTTCGCAATTTCCTCACATGCTTGGTCTAGCATATTATATACATTTTCAAAACCTTCTTGTCCTCCATAATAAGGGTCTGGTACATCTACATTTTCGTTTGGGAAAAGTTCGTTTAAAATTAATTTCACTTTAGATTTTGCTTCTTCATTTGGAGCTAAAGCAATTACATCTTTGTAATTGGAATTATCCATTACAAAAATATAGTCAAATGTTGTAAAATCAGCAATTTTAAATTGTCGAGCTCTTTGGTTAGTAATATCAATCCCTTTGCTTTTTGCGGTTGTAATAGAGCGTTTATCGGGTAATTCGCCTGCATGCCAACCTCCAGTTCCGGCTGAATCAACTACAAAATCTTCAGAGAGTTTAGAGCGCATAATGCCTTCTGCCAAAGGAGAACGGCAAATATTTCCTAAGCAAACCATTAAGATGCTAACCGGCATAAATTATAGCGATAGTTTTTTGTTGATGTCTTCAACAAACTTTTTAAATTGCTTATCGGTAGCTACTAAGTTATCAACAGTTTTGCACGCATGTAAAACTGTCGCGTGGTCTCTATCTCCAATTTGTGAACCAATATTTGCTAAAGATGCTTTAGTAAATTTCTTTGCAAAAAACATAGCTAACTGTCTAGCTTGAACCACATGTCGTTTTCTTGTTTTAGATTGCAAAGTTTCAACATCTAATTGAAAATAATCTGAAACTGTTTTTTGAATATAATCAATAGAAATTTCTCGTTTTACATTTTTTACAAATTTTTCAACAACTTGTTTTGCTAAATCAATAGTAACTTCTCGTTTGTTGAATGAAGATTGAGCAATTAGAGAAATAATTGCACCTTCTAATTCGCGAACATTTGATTTGATGTTTTTGGCAACATATTCAATTATTTCATCTGGCATTTCTACACCATCTCTAAATAAAATATTTTTTAAGATAGAAATACGTGTTTCATAATCGGGTTGGTGTAATTCTGCTGATAGTCCCCATTTAAAACGAGATAATAAGCGTTGCTCAATATCTTGCATATCTACAGGAGCTTTATCAGAAGTAAGAATTACTTGTTTTCCATTTTGGTGTAAATGATTGAAAATATGGAAAAACACATCTTGTGTTCCTGATTTACCAGATAAGAATTGAACGTCATCGATAATCAAAACATCAATTAATTGATAGAAATGAATAAAATCGTTACGTGTGTTTTTCTTAACCGAATCTATATATTGTTGTGTGAATATTTCAGCTGAAATATACAACACAGTTTTTTCTGGATATTTATCTTTGATTTCTACTCCAATAGCGTGCGCTAAGTGAGTTTTTCCTAAACCAACACCTCCAAAAATTAATAATGGATTGAATGAAGTTCCACCCGGCTTGTTTGCTACAGCCATACCAGCACTACGCGCTAAACGATTAGAATCTCCTTCTAAGAAATTATCAAAACTATAGTTTGCATTTAACTGTGATTCGATTTTTAAATTACGAATACCAGGAATGATAAATGGATTTTTAAGTTCTGGATTTTTATTAACAATTGGCACATCAACTTCTTGAGGTTTTACAGCAGTTCTATTGTAACTTGGAATTTGCTCTGTAAATGGAAGTTTATTGCCATAAGTGTTTTCCATTTTAATTTTATACAATAACTTTGCACTCGGACCCAATTCTTTGGTTAGAGCTACTTTTAATAATTTTACATAGTGCTCTTCTAACCATTCGTAGAAAAATTTACTAGGTACTTGAATAGACAACGCGTTATCGTTTAGCTCAACTGACTGTATAGGTTCAAACCAAGTTTTGTAAGCTTGATCTTGAATATTGTCTTTTATGAAAGACAGACAGTTATTCCATACCGATTGCGCAGTTTTAGTCATAAATTCTATTCTTATTAATAGTTGTTTTTTTGTTTTGTATAGGTTATCTTACAAAAAAGAATAGGGGTTCTTTTTTTATTCTTTGGGATAGCAAATATGTGAACAATTTTCTTTAAAAAAAATTTTTTTGCTATTGATTTTTTAAAAAAAATATTGTAAGTCATTTTAATAATTTTTTAAGATTAATTTAATATCAGTTTAATATGAAGGAATATCAATTTCAAGTTCGTGTACGTTATGCAGAAACCGATCAAATGGGAGTAGTTTATCATGGGAATTATGCACAATATTTTGAGATGGGACGAGTGGAATGGTTAAGAAACATGGGGGTTTCCTATAAATGGATGGAAGAAAACGGAGTCATGCTTCCTGTAGTTTCTTTGGCAATGAATTACAAAAAGCCAGCTCGGTATGACGACCTATTGACTGTTAAAACTATTTTTAAAAGTCAGACTTCGGTTAAGATAGAATTTGACTATGAAATTTATAATGAAGCAAATGAGTTATTAACAACAGGTTATTCAATGTTAGTATTTGTAGATATGAAATCTGGTCGTCCAATGGTGCCGCCAAGTTATGTTTTAGAAAAAATAAATGCGCTGTAAAAAATTATTTTTCAATTAGTTTTACTTCATACAAGTTTTCAAAAGTGTCCAATAGATTTTGGACATTTTTTTTTCGTGTTGTAATCTCAATTTCGCAATCCATTTCCATTTTTTGTGAAACGATTTGTAAATTTTTCTCTTTGATAATTCGCATCACTTTATTCATGTGTGCATAACCAAATGATATGATAAAATGTTTGTCAATTGTTTTTTCAATAATAATAGCATTTTCCATAGCCATTTGAGCGGCTGTTTTATATGCTGAAATTAATCCGCCTACGCCTAGTTTTACGCCACCAAAATAACGAACTACTACAATTAGTGTGTTGGTTACTTCAAAGGACTGTATTTGACCATAAATTGGCATTCCAGCACTATTGTTTGGTTCGCCATCATCATTTGCTCTGTATTGAATTTTTTCTGTACCTATTTGGTAGGCATAACACCAATGTCTTGCAGAAAAGTGTTCTTTTTTTAATCGGTCTAAAATTTCTTTGATTTCTTCTTCAGATTTTACAGGAAAGGCATAGCCGAAGAATTTGCTGTTTTTTTCTTTAAATAAAATTTCTTCAGAAGCAGCTGCAATGGTTTTATAAGTATCGTTAATTAATGGTGTCAAAATTAAAAACTAAATTTTTTTGAAAATAAATCTACTACATCTTCTTTGCCTACCTCTAAATTCCAAACTTGAAGACCTAGTTTTTCAGCTACTATTGTATTTTCTTTTTTGTCATCAATAAATAATGTTTTTTTTGGATTCAGATTATGATTGTTTATCACATATTTAAAAGCGTCTTCTTCTGGTTTTCTAAGTTTAATTTCATATGAAAAATATACTTTTTCAAAACAACTATAAAAGTCGCGGGCAAAAGTTTGTCCTTCTTTGTGTTCAAATTTTTCAATATGAGTATGATCTGTATTACTTAAAAGAAACAAACGATACTTTGATGAAATCATTTGTAAAAATTCTAATCGATACAATGGAAAATCACCTAGAATAGAATTCCAAGCACTTCTAATACTTATTAAATCAGCATTAGGTAAGTGTTTTTGAAATCCTGACATAAATTCTAATTCGTCAATCTTTCCGAGTTCGTACTTTTTATTTAAAGCGTCTAAATCTTCATGCCAAGCGGTTAAGCCTAATTTTCTAAATTCGGTATCAATTGCTTGCTTATCTAAATTGATAAAGACATCTCCAAAGTCAAAAATAATTGCTTCAATCATAATTTCTGATAATTTTAAGTTGGTCATCCATTATGTCAAAACGGCTTACTGGAAATCCAGTTAACTTTGGGGCGTTTGTTCCGTTTTGAAATTTTATTTGTCCGTTAAAAATTCTTGCTTCATCCCAAATCTTTTCGTTTATAAAACTTTGTATGGTTTTTAAACCACCTTCAATTATAACCGATTGAATTTCATGTTTGTATAATATTGATACAATAGATTGAACAAGGCTTTTACCAAAGATAACATTTTCATAGATACAATTTTCAGTTGTTGAAAAATTTTCACTTTCTGTTATAAAAATTGTCTTTTGCGAATTATTTTTTACATGATAGTTTTTTGTAATTTTTCCGGATTTATCCAATATGATTCGAACTGGATTGTTTCCTGAAAAATCGCGTGCATCTAATTTAGGATTATCTTCTAAAACCGTATTGGTTCCTACTAAAATGGCTTGTTCTTCTGTTCTCCATTTATGAACCAATTGTCTTGAAAATTGATTTGTTATCCAAACAGGTTTTTTTTCTTCTTTCGAAATTGGGGCAATAAATCCATCAGTGGTTTCTGCCCATTTCAGTATAATATAAGGTCTTTTCTTTTGATGAAAGGTAAAAAATCGCTTGTTGAGTTCGTTGCATTCTTCTTCTAAAATACCTACGGTTACATTTTTACCATTTTCAATTAGTTTTTTGATACCGTTTCCAGCCACTTTTGCAAATGGGTCAACCGTACCAATCACTACATTTGGAATTTTATTTGCTATGATTAAATCACAACAAGGCGGTGTTTTTCCAAAATGACTACAAGGTTCTAAACTTACGTAAATCGTAGCTTCTTTCAACAATGATTTGTTTTTTACCGAGTTCACTGCATTGACTTCAGCATGGGGCTCGCCAGCCTTTTTGTGCCAACCTTCGCCAATAATTTTATTTTCATGCACAATTACACTTCCTACTAAAGGATTAGGATATGTAGTTCCTAAGCCATTTTTAGCAAGTTCAATGCAGCGTTTCATGTAAAATTCGTGTGTAGTCATAATACAAAAGTAGTATTTTTAAGATAGAGTTAATAATCGATTCTATCAATTTATGTACTTTTACCCAACAATAAAAATGTAATGTTTATTAGAGAAATCCAACAAAAAGATAATGAGTCGATTGCTAAGGTAATTCGCGATATTTTTCATGAATTAGATGCGCCAAAAGTAGGGACGGCGTATGCTGACCCAATTTTAGATACGTTATATGAAGTATATCAAGCACAACGTTCTGTATATTATGTAGTGGAAAAGGACGGAAAAGTCGTTGGTGGTTGTGGAGTTGCACCTTTAGACAATGCAGATGTTTCGGTATGTGAATTGCAAAAAATGTATTTTGCGCCCGAGATTAGAGGAACAGGTTATGCAGAAAAAATTATTGAAAAATGCTTGAAATTTGCCAAAGCGCAAGGATTTGAAATCTGTTATTTGGAAACCTTATCTTTTATGACAACCGCTCAAAAACTCTACAAAAGAATAGGTTTTGAAAATATTTGTGGTCCAATGGGAAATACTGGACATAGTAGTTGTGAAGTATGGATGACAAAGAAATTAGTTTAAGATATGCTATTAAAACAATACAAAGCGCACTTTTTCAATTCGTTAAAAAATATTCAAGATGATCAAGAAATCGAAAGTTTCTTTTTCATTCTTACCGAATATTTGCATCATATGAAGCGGGTAGATGTAGCTTTGAATCCAGATTTTGAAATTTCGGACGAAGAAGTTGAAAAGTGGAATACTATTTTATCTGAATTGCAACAAGAAAAACCCATTCAATACATCACAAACGAAGCTTGGTTTTATGGTTTGCGATTTGAAGTTAATGAGAACACTTTAATTCCAAGACCTGAAACTGAGGAATTGGTGGAATGGATTATTCAAAGTCAAAAGTCAAAAGTTAAAAGTCAAAAGTTAGAGATTTTGGATATTGGAACCGGTACAGGCTGTATTCCAATTTCATTAAAAGCTAATTTGCCACAAGCAAACGTTTCAGCTATTGATATTTCCGAAAAAGTATTAGAAGTAGCCAAAAGAAATGCAGCATCAAATAAAGTTGAAATAAATTTTATTCAAACCAATATTTTAGAAGTGGAAGATTTGAATCAACCTTTTGATATAATCGTTTCCAATCCGCCTTATGTTCGCAATTTAGAAAAACAAGAAATCAAAAAAAATGTGTTGGACTTCGAACCTCATTTGGCGTTATTTGTAGAAGATACTGATGCCTTACTTTTTTATAGAAAAATTGCGCAATTGTCCTTAAAAAACTTGTCACTAAACGGATTATTATTTTTTGAAATCAATCAATATTTAGGAAATGAAACGGTTGAATTACTTGAAAATCTAGGTTTCAAAAATATCGAATTGAAAAAAGATATGTATGGTAATGATCGAATGATTAGATGTTCGGTTTAACCTAACACTAATTACACAAACTCCTTAGCGAAGTTTGCGTAAAAAACTTTGCGTCTTTGCGTTTAAATTATTCGTAACGCAACGCTTCCACAGGATCTAATTTAGCGGCTTTTAAAGCAGGAACCAATCCAGAAATAATGGTAACTAAAATCGTGGTAATTATAGTAGCAGTAATTGCTAACCATGGTGTGCTGAATTCAAATTTAAGTAAGGAAGCAATTAAATATCCTGTGCCAATACCTAAAATTAATCCGAGTAGTCCGCCCAGTTGACTAATTACAAAGGTTTCTGTTAAGAATTGCCATCCAATAGTTGATTTTTTAGCTCCTAAAGATTTTCTAATACCAATTTCTCGTGTTCTTTCGGTAACAGAAACTAACATAATATTTGTTAGCGCAATGGTCGAACCAAAAACAGTAAGTAATCCTATAATCCATGCTATCCAACTCAAAAATTCTACTTCTTCTAGCAAAGTACGTCTTAAATCATCGCTACGTTCTATCCCAAAATTGTCTTTTTCTACCGGACTCAGTTTTCTAACTCTTCGCATAGTGATGATAGCGTCATCAACTGCTTCATTTAATAAGGCTTCGTTGTTTACCATCACATCTAAGTCATAATTGATATTAGGCGCCGAAAAAAGCGAACGCGCTACTTGAGTAGGAATCAAAACACGTAAATCCTGACTATTTCCAAATGTGGAACCTTTTTCTTTTAAAACGCCAATTACTTTAAACTTTGCACCACGTATCGAAATGATTTTATCAATCGGATTCAAATTGGCAAACAAACCTTTTTCAAAATCAGAACCTAAAATGCATACATAGTTGTTGTTAGCAACATCAAATGAATTCATATTTCTTCCTTTTACCACTTCCAAACCTTTGTTAGGGCAAAAATTTTCGTCAATACCAACTACAGAAATTTCAGGATCGGTTTTTTTGTCTTGATATTTTACCTCAATGGCTGAACCTGCCGTAAAAGATAATGAGGTAGTAGTAAACGGAAAATTATATTTGTCTTGAAATGCTTTTGCTTGCGGGTAGCTAATGATAGGATTTACACGCTGCTCTGCATCATTTTGATTGATTTCTGAAGAAAAATCGTACTGGCTTATAGAAAATGTATTCGCTCCCATAGAAGCAAAATTATTTAACAATGAATTTTCTAAAGCGGTAACCAATGTTAATACACCAACTAGAGCCCAAATTCCAATTGCAATAATTAAAACTGTTAACGAAGTACGCAAAGCCTGACTTCTAATAGAATCAAGCGCAATTTTTGTATTTTCTTTAAATAATCCTACCATGACTATAAGACTAAAGTAAGAGTGAAATGTTACAGTATTCTGTTTATTTTTTTAAACACATAGACACAATAGATTTGGATTGTTTATGGTTTTAGGCGTTTCACTTTGCATAGTTCACAGAGACTATGTGTTTTGATGTAAAATATAATGCCTTTAGTTTTAAGTTTATTCTATGTGCCTATGTGTTTAAAACCAAAAAATAGATTTTTTATACTGCCGAATATGTCCGATATTTGCAATGAAATTAGAAAAACGATACTGATTTTCAAATTTTCAAATCATCAAATTTTCAAATTGAATCATGGCACAAAAACCAAGCATACCAAAAGGAACCCGAGATTTTTCACCTGCAGAAGTGGCGAAACGCAATTATATTTTCAGTACGATAAAAACCAATTTTGAAAAGTTTGGCTTTCAACCTATTGAAACGCCTTCGTTTGAAAACTCAGAAACCTTAATGGGAAAATATGGAGAAGAAGGGGATCGTTTGATTTTTAAGATTTTGAATTCGGGGGATTATTTATCTAAAGCGGATGCTAAATTATTGGAAAATAGAGATTCTATAAAATTGACAAGTCATATTTCAGAAAAAGCACTTCGTTACGACTTAACTGTTCCTTTTGCGCGTTACGTGGTGCAACACCAAAACGAAATTGAGTTTCCGTTCAAGCGTTACCAAATTCAACCCGTTTGGCGTGCCGATCGACCTCAAAAAGGGCGTTTTAGAGAGTTTTATCAATGTGATGCCGATGTGGTGGGTTCGAATTCACTTTGGCAAGAAGTGGAGTTGGTACAATTATATGACTCGGTTTTTAGTCAGTTAGGTTTAGGTGGCGTTACCATTAAAATTAACAATCGCAAAATATTATCTGGAATTGCTGAGGTAATTGGCGCTTCGGATAAATTGATTGATTTTACCGTAGCATTAGATAAATTAGACAAAATAGGTGAAGACGGCGTGAAAAAAGAAATGTTAGAAAAAGGCATTTCGGAGACAGCGATTGAAAAAGTACAACCGTTGTTCAATTTCACCGGAACCATCAACGAAAAAATAGAAAAATTAGCGAATTTATTAGCCAATTCTGAAGAAGGAATGAAAGGCGTAAACGAGTTGCAATTTATTTGTGATAACGTTACGACTTTAGGTTTACAAACCGCTTTCTTAGATTTGGACGTTACTTTAGCGCGAGGTTTAAATTATTATACAGGCGCTATTTTTGAAGTTGCAGCTCCAAAAGGTGTGGCTATGGGTTCCATTGGTGGCGGTGGTCGTTATGATGATTTGACGGGGATTTTCGATGCTAAAAATAAAATGTCGGGTGTTGGAATTTCATTTGGTTTAGACCGAATTGCTTTGGTAATGGAAGAAGTTGGTTTATTTCCAGAAGCTGTTTTGGCGACTTCAAAAGCTTTGTTTTTGAACTTTGGCGATAAAGAAGCTTTGTATGCGATGAAAGCCATCGGAAAATTACGTCAAAAAGGAATCAAAGTCGAATTATATCCAGATAAATCAAAAATCGACAAACAATTTAAACACGCCGACAGAAGAGGTATTCCATTTGCTGTTATTGTAGGTGAATCAGAAATCGAGCGTGAAGAATTTGGTTTGAAAAATTTAGCTACTGGCGAACAGCAAAAAGTAGACTTTGCAACATTAGTTACGTTATTACAATAATTAAAAGCCGAACTTTATAGTCAAACTTATAATAGAATTGGATATGGATGTAGACGGCGAAGCTAAAAAAGTAATTTGGTCACTTCAGAACAATAAACGTACTGAGGCAGAACGAAATGTGTTTCAACCCACAGGCAAAAAACCGATGAATAAAACCGTGGTTTATGTCTTGTCGGCATTAGGGATTACCCTTTTGATGAGTTTTGCTTTATCGCAATTTGCTACCCAATCAACTGATTTTTGTTTTTTAATTGAGAGTTATTGTTTCAATTCGACTGAAAATCCATTAGCGTTCACGTTTTATATTTTTATGAATCTTTGGATTTTAATTTTAGGGATTGGAATGGCTTATTTAATAGGAAAAAAGCTAGGCGATAAGTTTAAAATATAGATTTACCCATTTTTAAAAATCTCTTTCACAGCAGCTTCATAATTTTTACTATTTCCAGCTTTTTTAATCTTTTTAAAAGTCTTTTGCGGGTTTGAGAAAGATTCTGAAAAGTATTCCCAAAAGCCTAACATTTTCATGCGAATTGGCGTTGGTCCAGATAAATACGCATCATATTCTTGATAAATTTCATCATGAAATGCTTCAAAAATTTCCAATTTATTTTTCGGATATTCTGTCGTATTCTTTTTAATCATAGAAGGTAAAAAAGGGTCAGCAATTAAACCTCTACCTATCATCCAATGATCAATGGATGGAAAACGCTCTTGCAACTCTTTAAATTTTGTCACAGAAGTAATATCTCCGTTGTAGTAAATTTTATGTTTGGTGTGGTCTAAGCAATTTTGAAACGAATCCAAATCGACACCACCTTTGTAAAGTTGTTTCCCAATTCGGGCATGGATCGCAATGTTTTTAATTGGATATTGGTCTAAAACGGGAAAAACATCTAAAATTTCGGTAGCATTTTCATAACCCATTCGCATTTTCATAGAAACGATAATATCCGTTTCATTGTGTACACGTTTTAAGATGTGTTCAATTTGTGAAGTATTACTAATTAATCCCGAACCCATTCCACATTTAGCCACCATTGGATACGGGCAACCTAAATTCCAATTTAATTCTTTGTAACCAAATTGTTGAACATATTTAGCCACGAATAAAAATTCTTCAGCATCATTGGTTATAATTTGAGGAATGACTTCTAAAGTGGTGTTGTTTTCAGGAAGGATATCTCTCTCGTATGAACCCTTGACTACTAATTTCCCGTTTAATTTGATGTATGGCGAGTAAAAAGTATCGATGCCGCCAAAGTGTTTGTGAAAGGCGTTTCGGAATCTAAAATCGGTAAATCCTTGTAAAGGTGATGATAATAAGGTAATGCTCATGAAGACAAAGGTAATGGATTATTCTTTCTTTTGTTCGAATAGCCAATTATACATTGCATCTTGATGAAAAATATTTTCCACACTTCCGTGATTTCCTCCTTTTATTACTGTGAATATTAGTTTTGCTTTTTCGTTACATTTTCGAATGGCATTCACTACTTTTTCTGATTCTGAGATAGGAACAATGTAATCTTTATCGCCATGTTGAATCCAAAGCGGGATAGTGGCTAATTTGCATCCATCGTTTACATTTCCACCGCCACAAATAGCAACTGCAGCCGTAATTTTATCAGCGTGTTTTCCTGCAAAATGCAAAGTTCCATAGCCGCCTAAACTCATGCCACAAACGTAAATTCGAGTAGAATCAGTATTGTAATTTTTTTGTACATATTCTAAAACTTCCAAAACTTTATCAGGATTCCAACTCCCTTTTGCTAATTGAGGTGCTACTACAATGGCAGGAATTTTTCTTCCTTTATCCATAGCCCGAAGCACACCGTATCTTCTCACACGATTCAAATCAGTTCCAGAAAGACTTTTGCCATGTAAAAAAATCAGAATAGGTTGCTTTTCAGCGCTTTCTTTTTCGGGAACGTTAATCCAAAATGGGTAAGTGGTTTTGTCGGTAATGGTTTTTAGTTGTGCAGAAACCGAATG
The DNA here is from genome assembly GCF_035299005.1 of Flavobacterium sp. Classification (GTDB taxonomy): domain Bacteria; phylum Bacteroidota; class Bacteroidia; order Flavobacteriales; family Flavobacteriaceae; genus Flavobacterium. Next base: position 196,492 of record NZ_DATGXL010000012.1, on the reverse strand, counting down.
AATACTTAAAAACCACAGAAAAATATATAGGGGTTTCATAACTTTTGATTTTATAATGCAAAAATAGCCTATTTGTTCTAATTGATTCTCTTTAGAGAAAAACATTGTTGCTTGAAACCAATATTTGTGAATTATCGTAAGTAAAATTTTAAAAAAATTATAGTGTTTATTAAATAAAAATCAAGTTAAAATTAATTAAAGTGTAAGAAAAAGCACAAAATATTATGATGTTGTTAAATATAGTATTTATAGTTTTTTGTTCGAAAAATCTGTAAGAAAATAACTTAATTTTGTGTAAATTATGTATGAAGTAATTGTAATAAATCTTACAGTCATTTCTCCCCTAATACTTAATAATTTATGAAAAAAACTCCCCTACTAATCGCGTTAATTTATTTAGTGTGTTTTAATTTTTCGTTAGCTCAATCTATTTGGAAACAAGTTGAAGTTAAAGATGTGCAGGCAGAAATTGGAAATGGAACTAAAGAGCAACTCCCATCGTCTTATTATTTGTATAATTTTAGTCTTTCAGAATTAAAAAATCGATTAACACTTGCACCTGAAGAAAATTTTGATTTAATAAATAGTTCTGGAATTTTTATCACTTTTCCATTTGAAGATGGACATGTTGAAGATTTTAGCATGAAAAGGGTATATTATATGCATAAAGACTTGAATGCATTATATCCTGAAATTCAATCTTATGTTGGTGTTAGCAGACAAAATCCATTGCATAAAATATATATTAGTTTATCAAAAGATAATTTTTATGGTGTAATAAATGGTGAAAAAACAATTTATTTGGATCCATATAAAAGAGGTGAATCTGATTATGTAATTGTTTATAATAGAAAAAATTTCAATAAAGCTACTGATGATGATTTTAGTTGTGCTTATGTTGATGAAGAAAATGCCGAAGAAATAGTACAATTTGGGACACAACAACTTCAAAGAAATATTACTGATGGAAGATTTAGAACTTATGACATTGCAATTGCATGTACTTCTGAATATTCTGCTTATCATGGTAATACCATTGCAAATGTTTTAGCAGCAATGAACACTACAATGACAAGAGTAAATAGTGTTTTTGAACGAGATATGGGGTTAAGATTTCAAATTGTTCCAGCCAACAACCGGCTTATTTATATCAATGGTTTCAATATTGATAGTACACCAGATCCAGACCCATACGATAATTACAGCGGATCACAAATGTTAGGAGCCAATACATCTAATATTTCTGGATTAATAACTGCAGCAGCTTATGATATTGGTCACGTGTTTAGTACTGGTGGTGGTGGAATCGCGGGCACTGGTCCTTGCGGGACTAATAAAGGTTCTGGTGTAACAGGAATTGTAACTCCAGAATTTGATCCTTTTGATATAGATTATGTTGCACATGAAATCGGTCATCAATTTAGTGCGGGCCATACGTATTATAATCCTTGCTTTGGCTCTAAAGTTTCCGATGATTACGAACCAGGAAGTGCTTCAACAATTTTAGGTTATGCTGGAATTTGTGCTCCAAACGTTCAAGCAAATAGTGATGGTTATTTTCATGCAAGAAGTATAGCACAAATGACAACCGCAGTAAATTCACATACTTGTGAAACGGAAACTACTTATTCAAATGTAGAACCAACTGCGAATGCTGGTTCTGACTACACCATTCCTAAAAGTACGCCTTTTGTTTTAAACGGAAATTTATCCTCTGATCCAACTATTGGAGATGTTTTAACGTATTGTTGGGAACAATATGATGCAAATGATGGAGGTGTTCAGCCACCAGTTTCAACTAATACAGCAGGTCCAGTTTTTCGTTCATTTTTTCCAACTACTAATCCTTTAAGAATTTTTCCTAATATGGATGCAATAATTGCCAATCAAACCCCAAGTTGGGAAGTATTGCCGTCAGTTGGAAGAACTTTAAATTTTAGATTAACAGTTAGAGATAATAATGCTCAAGTCGGACAAACAAATAGCGATAACGTAGTAATAACGGTGAATACAACTGGTCCGTTTGTAGTTAATTCTCCTAATTTAGGAACAGAAGTTTGGTATGCAGGCGAAACCAAAACGGTAACTTGGGCGGTAAATTCTACAAATACCTTATCTGCAAATGTAAATATTAAATTATCTCTTGATGGAGGTTATACGTATCCAATTACATTAGTTTCAAATACTACAAATGATGGAACTCAAACCATAACCGTCCCTAATAATGTTACAAAAAGAGCCAGAGTAAAAATTGAAGCAGCAACAAATATTTTCTTTGACATTTCTAATCAAGATTTCGAAATTAAACCTAGTACATTTGAATTTGTTACATCTAATACTAATATTCCAGTTTGTAAGCCTAATGCAGGAACTTTTACTTTTGACTACGCAAAAGCGCCAAATTTTTCTGAGCTTGTAACTTTCTCAATGGACAATTTACCAGTTGGAATCACGGCAACTTTTTCACCAGCTTCTCTCTCAGTTAATGGACAAGTTACACTAACACTTTCGGGAGCAGCCACAGTCTCTGCTGGAAGTTATCCTATTATTTTAAAAGGAACTTCTACAAATGCTTCAGAAACTATTCCAGTTTCTTTAAATGTATATGAAGATTTTATTGACCAATTGACATTGAATTCTCCAGTTAATGGTTCAACTAATCAAGCTACTTCAGTTTTGTTGAAATGGAATACATTAACTAGTGCGGAAGAATATATTGTAGAAGTTTCAGAGTCTCCATTATTTTCTACCATTTCAGAAACCATTACTACATCAAAATTAGAATATCAAACAACTTCATTGGTAGAAGGCAAAATTTACTTTTGGAGAGTTCGTCCAAAAAATACATGTATTTATGGTTCATATTCCGAAATATATTCATTTCAAATTTCAAGAGACTTTTGTAATACTTATACCAATGAATATTTTGAAGGTAATGATAATATTTGGGATACCAATTCAAACAATGCAGTAAGTGCAAGAATGGATGTTAACGATAATTTGATAATCAGTAAAGTTAGTTTTTATATGAGAGCTACACATCCATTGCTTTCAGATATAAAAATGCAATTTAGAGCTCCTAATGGTATTTTTGCAGAAATCTACAATAGAGATTGTGCAGGGGCAAACTTTAACGTAACTTTTGATGACGACGGAATTCCATTAACTTGTGGAAATGTAGATCCTAATGTTGTTGCAGGATTAGAAGGGATTCAACAACCAGGTCAAGCTTTCTCTAGATTCATTGGGTCAAATGCACAAGGAACATGGAATTTGTTAGCAACTGACCGCGTTTCAAATACCTCAGGAGGAACATTTAATGAATTTAGTATTACAATTTGTGGGAAATTACAAATTGTGAATAACATTAATTTAGTTAATAATGTTTTAACAATTAATCAAGGAGCAACTCAAAATATAACTTCAGCATTTTTAAACGCCACCCAATCAGGTGCAACAGCTGCACAATTAGAGTATACGATTACTAAATTACCTACAAATGGTTATTTGTTATTGAACGGACAACGTTTGTTTGTTGGTGATTCATTTACACAAGCAAATATTAATAACGCTCAATTTTCATACAAACATAATGCACTAAGTGTTGTTGCGGATGATTTTGTTGTTGCTATAAAAGGAAATAATTTAGCTTTACTTGGAGGTCAAACTTTTACAATAAATGTAACACCACAAGCTTGTTTAACATCAACTACATGGAATGGAACAACTTGGAGTAATGGAACTCCAGATAAAAATAAAAATGTTGTTTTTAATGGAAACTTTACAACTTCTGTAAATTTAGAGGCTTGTTCAATTCAAGTAAATGGTTCGGCAGTTTTGACTATTTCTTCTGGTACAAATGTTACCGTAAATAGAGCAGTTTCGATAAATTCTTCAGCAAATATCATTGTTCAAAATAATGCCAATTTAATTCAAGTTGAGCATCTAAATAATACAGGAGCAGCAATAGTAAATAGGAATAGTACACCAATAGTTCGTTTAGATTATACGCTTTGGTCATCGCCAGTAGTGAATCAAAATTTATTAACATTCTCACCACAAACGGTTGCTAATAGATTTTATGTTTACAATCCAATAACAGGAACAAATGGTGCTTATGATGCAATTGTTCCGAGTTCGAATGATTTTTTGCCTACAAAAGGTTATTTAGTAAGAGCTCCAAACAACTGGTCAAGCACTGTTTATTCTCCTTATAATGGAATCTTCACAGGAACATTAAATAATTCATATTTTAAGCCAGTAATCAAAAGAGGAACTTCGGGTTACAATGCTGTTGGAAATCCTTATCCATCAACTATTAGCGCTAATGATTTTATCTTAAAGAATACGTTTAATAGAGGAACAGAAAATCAAACCATCGATGGAACTTTATATTTTTGGACGCATACACAACAAGCAGTTAGCGGAACATATCCTTTAAATAATTATGCAACTTATACGCTATTAGGAGGAACTGCTTCTGCAGCAGGTGGAGCAACTCCAAACGGAATAATTCAAGTAGGTCAGGGATTTATTGTAAATGCAGTTGTACCAAGTTATATTTCTTTTTCAAACGAAATGCGATTGATTAACAATGGAAATCAATTTTTTAAAGCATTTAACCCTTTAGTTGTTGTATTTGATTTAGAAGAGAAGCACAGAATTTGGTTAAATCTTAAAAACAATTCTGGACAATTTAGCCAAATTTTAGTTGGATATATGAATGAAGCAACGAATGATTATGACTTTGGAATTGATGGACTTACTTTTGGTAACCAAGGCAGTAATTTATACTCGGTTGAAGAGTCAAATAAATATGTTGTGCAAGGGAGAATACTTCCATTTACAGATGAAGACATTGTATCATTAGGGATGTCAATTATTGAACCAAGTGTTTATGAAATTGAGATTGAAAATTTAGACGGATTGTTTGCAGGAAACCAAAATATTTATTTAAAAGATAAAGCTTTAAATATTATTCATGATTTAAAAAGCGCTTCATATTCTTTCAATGCATCAGTTGAAACTATTGAAGACAGATTTGAAATTGTATTTAAAAACGAAGCTTTATCAAATAATTTAGAAGAATTTTCAAATGTGACAATCCATCAATCAGATAATCTCGTATATGTTAAATCGTATAATGATGAAATTGAACAGATTGAAGTTTATGATTTATTAGGAAGAAGCATTTTTTATAAATCAAAAATAAACGAGACAACGCATAGTTTTTCTGTGCAAAATATCAGAAATCAAGTGTTAGTTGTTAAAGTTACAACTAAAAACAAAGGTTTAACAACAACAAAAATAATTACAAATTAATTTTTATTATTATGATTGCACCCCTGCAAAAAACTAAAAAAATAAAAGCATCACTAACATTTATATTGGTTTTGTTTTTGAATTTAACAAACGCTCAAACCACTTTTTTTAATGCAGATTTTGAAAATGGTATAGGTGTAAATGCATGGACTTCTACTTCTACAGGAGGAAACGCTAGTAGTTGGTTAAGAGGAGTTGATAATGCTCAACACAATAGACCATTTGTTATTTTAGTTGATCCAGGAACTGGTAATACTACAAATTGTATGTATACTCAAAGACATGCAACACAATATCAGAATAACACTAATATTCAAATAACTTCACCTTTAATTGATTTTTCAGGATATGAAAATATAACACTATCAATTGATACCAGAACAGATAGCCGAATTAATGATGATGGTATGCGACTTGAGTATCGTTTAAATGGAGGGGCTTGGAATAACTTAGGTAATGGAGTTGCAGGTTGGTACGATGGAGCTGTTAATGCTTTAGGATCTAATGGATGGCATGATGGGAATAATAATTCTCAATGGCAAACAAGAAGTATCAATATTTCTGCACAAAATATTAATTTTAATGGAAATGAATCTGTTGAGTTTAGGGTTGTTTTTATATCCAATGGAAGTATACGTGATGTTGGTGTAGCTATAGATAATTTTAGACTATCTGGATTTACTACTCCTGAAATTGGAGTTTTAGGAAATGCAAATAGTATAACCGATGGAGATGTAACTCCTGTATTAGCAGATTTTACCGATTTTGGAGCAACCACTGTTGGTACTCCCATAACAAGAACTTTTACTATTCAAAACACAGGTTTGTTACCATTAACTATAGGCGCTTTTACTTTTAGCGGTGCTAATGCGGGTGATTTCTCATTGGTAACTCCTCCAGTGGCATCACTTGCAATAGGTGTCACAACCACTTTTACGGTAAGTTTTTTACCAGGAGCATTAGGTGTTCGAAATGCAACTATTTCTTTTGTTAATAATGATTCCAATGAGGATCCTTTTAATTTTTCCATAAGAGGAACAGGAGGTGAACCAGAAATTAATTTAACTGGTTTAGGAAATAATATTTTAGACGGAGCTTCATCGGGTGCAGCTGGAAATGGAACCCTTTTTCCGACTGCTACACCAGGCGGAACTTCAACAAGAACGTTCACCATTCAAAATACAGGTACAACACCTTTAACATTAACAGGTACTCCACTTGTGCAATTATCGGGTAGTGGAACTTTTGCTGTAACAGGTTTTCCTACTTCTCCTATACCTGCAGGGGGATCTGTTACATTTACCATAACATTTAGTCCAACTGCTGTTGGAAGTTATTTAGCCATTGTAACTATTCCTAATGATGATGCTGATGAAAGTACATATGATTATGTAATTCAAGGAAATTGTATTGTAACTGGTAGAGAAATTGATATTCAAGGTAATGATACTTCTATACCAGATGGAGATATTACCCCAGCAACAATTGATTTAACTGATTTTGGAACAACTTATGTTGGTTTGCCAATTACTATTCCGTTTCAAGTATATTCTTTAGGAACAAATACTTTGAGAGTTACTTCCATTGCAGTAACAGGTGGTACTGGTTTTACATCAACTAATCTAGTGAATGTTGATATAGCTTCGGGCGGAGTTGCTTCTTTTGTAGTAACTTTTACACCTACAGCTATTGGAACTTTTATAGCTACTCTAACAGTTAATAATGATAGTAATGTAACTGGAGGCAAAAATGTTTATACATTTAGAGTTACGGCTCAAGTTGCAGCAATGCCTGCAATTACAAATGCTCCTGGCGGAGTTACAGGAAATTTAAGGCTTTGGTTGAAAGCAGATAGAAATTTAGGTTCTGTTGCTGATGGTGCTGCTATTACAACTTGGCAAGATAATGTGTTTGGAAATACAAGAAATGCATCTTCTAAAACATCAAAAAATCCTATCTTTTATAATAATGCAACAAACAATGTTAACTTTAATCCAGTTGTTCATTTTACTGGTGGAAGTGCTATGTTTGCTGGTCAAGGGTTTAATAATCATGACATGTTTATTGTAGTAAAGCCTACTAATCCAGTAAACAGATTAACAAGTGCACAAGACATATTCTGTGGAGATGATGTAAATACAAATCAAGGAAGCCAAGACGTTACTGGGTTTTCAATGGGAAATTCTTCTGCTCGATATTCCAATGAAATTGTAGCTTACAATCAAGCAGCAAATACAGAGTATGGAGAGGCTGAAACGAGTTTGACAAAATCGTATACGGGACCACAAATTTTTAACCCAAGAAAAAGAGATAATACAGGAACAAGTTTAATGCATTTGTTTAATAATGGTTTGCAACTCACAACATCAAATGTTGCAACAGGAACCTATAAAAATATTTTAAATTCAAGATATTGGTTAGGAAGAAGCGAGTTTTTTGATGCAAGTTATGGTGGGGATATTTTAGAAGTTATTACCTATGATGCCAGAAATAATGATGGTAACCGAAGAAAAATTGAATCATATTTAGCTATCAAATACGGAATTACATTAGGAAATAATGGAACAAGCTTAGATTACGTAGATTCAAATGGAACTACAATATATACTGCTTCTGCAGGTTATAATTACGACATTGCTGGAGTAGGAAGAGATGATATTGCTCAATTGAATCAAAAACAATCAAAAACGGTAAATAAAGCTGATGACATTACAATAGGTCTGAATAGTATTTTTGCCACAAATGATTTGAATACAAATACATTTACTGGAGACAGAAGATTCTTAGTTTGGGGGAATAACAATGCAAGCTTAGCAGCTGCAACTCCATTAATGGTTAATATAAGTTCTGGAATTGCGCCAGCTTTAACAACAAATGTAGATTTTACAGCAGTTCAAAGAATTTGGAAAGTTGTGGAAACAGGTGGTGATGTTGGAACGGTTAAAGTTTCACTTCCATCAGTCATGTTAACAGCAACTTTATCCCCTCCTGGAGATTTTTATATGTTTATTTCTGATACTCCTGTGTTTACACCTACAGCAGAATATAGAGTAATGACTGTTAATGGATCAAATTTAGAAACTTCTTATGATTTTAATGGAACAAAATACATAACTTTTGGATTTGCTCCAGAAAGAACATTTGTGCGCTCAATTGATTTTAATGGTACAACTGATTACATTAATTCAGGTAATAATGTAAATTTAAATGGAAGTTTTACAGTTTCTGCTTGGATTAAACGAGATGCTTCTAATGGAACAATCATAAGCAAAAAAAATGCAACCACCGGTTACGAGTTTTTTATAAATGCAGCAGGAAATGCACAAATGACTTGGACTAACGGAGCAGCAACACAATCAATTACTTCAACAATTGTTATACCAACTTCAAGATGGCACAATTTAGCTGTAACTTATGATGGAACTACAGCAAGAATGTATATAGATGGTGTTTTAAATAGTTCTGCCAATTTATTAACTCCTCAAAGCAATGCTTTTGAATTTTTAGTTGCTGCATCAAATTCAGCTGCATTAACAAGACATTTTAATGGAACAATAGACGAAGTTAGAGTTTGGAATACTCCATTAACTTTAAATCAATTACGATTTTTAATGAATCAAGAAATGGATAAACACACTGATGGTTTTACAAAAGGTGTTATCATTCCTCAAAATATTACATTAAATGAAGTTGTAAGTTTGCCATGGAGTAATTTAATGTTGTATTACCCAATGTCTACTTATACGTATACAAACGTTAAAGATAAGTCTGATAATAACATTACTGGAGCTTTGAAAAACTTAACTACGGTTGATAGACAAACGGCTCCATTACCATACGAATCTGGTACAAATGGAAATTGGAATACAGCAGGAACATGGACAAATGGGACATTAAATTATATTCCAAATTCAAATTCTGTTATCGATGGTACAACACCAATTGATTGGAACATTGTGAAAATTAATAACGATGTAATTTCAACGGGTAATAAAACAGTTTTAGGATTGTTTGTGAATACCAATCGCAATTTACTAGTTCAAAACGACACTAAAATGCAAATTTCTCATTATTTATTATTAGATGGAAAAATTGATTTAGTAGGTCGTTCACAATTAATACAAACATTAAATAGTGATTTTGATGTTGCAAGTGCAGGAACTATCGAAAGAGATCAACAAGGAACTGGAAATTTATTCAACTACAATTATTGGTCATCTCCAGTTAGTACTGTAGCGAGTGTAGTTTCTAATAATACGGGATTTACGATTAATAATGCAATGAAAAATGGAACAAATCCTGCAACACCATCAAATATTAATTGGGTCGGTGGTTATAATGGTAGCACAACTCCTTTTAACATTGCAAGATATTGGTTGTATAAGTTTACTAACTTAACTCCAAATTATGCAAATTGGCAACAAGTTAATGAAAACTCAGTTTTAGCTACTGGTCAAGGATATACGATGAAAGGAAGTGGAGTAGCAGCTCCTCCAGCAATTATAACTCAAAATTATGTTTTTGTGGGAAAACCAAATAATGGTTTAATTTCTTCATCTGGATTGAATATTGGGGCAGGAAGTATCAACTTACTTGGTAACCCTTATCCATCTGCTTTAGATGCTACAACTTTTATTAATGATAATTTAGCAAATATTGATGGAACGCTCTATTTCTGGGAGCATTATGCAACCAATAACACGCATATTTTATCAGGTTATCAAGGAGGCTATGCAGTTAGGACAGCTTTAGGAGGTGTTGCACCTGTTGCACCTGCTTTAATTAGTGGTTCTGGTTCGAGTACAAGAATTCCGGGTAGATTTATTCCAGTTGGACAGGCATTTTTTGTTAAAGGAAGCGCATCAGGTGGAACGGTTAGATTTAATAACAATCAAAGATTGTTTATTAAGGAAGATAATTTTGATTCAAATATTATGTTTAGAAATTCATCAGTATTTACTCCTTCAATTGCACCTGAAGAAAGTAACCAAGAAGATGCATATGAAGTGAATCCATATAAACTTATTAGAATAGGTTTTACCGCATTGAATACAAATATGCATCGACAGTTATTATTAGGATTCACGTCTAATAACGAAGCTACTTCAGGAATTGATAATGGATATGATGGTGTTTTATTTGATTTACAAACAAATGATGCTTATTTTCCATTAGCCGATAAAAATTTAGTAATTCAAGCAGAGGGTAGTTTTAATGAAGATGGAATTTTTCCAGTTAATGTAAAAGCTTCTGCTAGTACAAATGGTAAATTTGTTATTGAAGAGTTGGTGAATTTTGATGAAGCACAAGAAATATATTTACACGATAATCAAACTGGAGTTTATCATAACTTAAAAACAGGAGAAGTTGTTTTGCCTGTTACAATAGGGGATAATGCAAATAGATTTACTATTCGTTTTAAAAATGAAACGTTAGGAAATGATGATTTTGAGTGGAATATTAATCTTTTCTATCATTCTAACAACGAAATCATAATTTTAGACAAACTTGTTAAAGAAGAAATTAAAGAAGTTAATGTTTTCAATATTCTAGGTCAAAAAATTAAAACTTGGAAAAGTGATGGTATTGAAGCAATTTCAAATAGAGTTACTTTATCTACAAAAACATTTGCAAAAGGAATCTATATTGTAAACATCACCACATTAGAAGGTAAATATTCTAAGAAAATTATTATCAAATAGTTAAATAAAAAAAAGCCCTTAAAAAGGGCTTTTTTTTATTTATGAATTATTTTTTTACTAAAACGTTTTGAATCTATCGTATCTGCTTGTACAATGTAAATGCCTTTACTTAATCCTTTTACTTTAATTGTAATGTTTTCTTGATTTTGATTAACAATTTCCCAAGTTTCAATTTTTTGACCTAATATTGAAAAGAGGGTAATTTCTTTTATTATCTCATCATTTGAAAAATTATTTATTTTAATTTCTTGAGATTCATTATCATAATATATGGTAATCATGTTATCAATAGTGTTTAAATCTGTTGATAATGTTGGGTTGTAAAAGCGTAAACTAAATCTTGAGGCAATTACTCCCGCGGGAATAGTTATTTCAAACAAATTGGTTCTAATGTCGTGGTAAGAATTAGTCAAATTATCATGAATATAGATGGGTTGATTGGGATCAAAATTTTCTAAATTATCAATCATAAATTTAACTAATCCTGTTTGATTACTAATTACAGTCAGTGGATATATGTTTGTGTTATTGAAATAGCCAACTCCTTGAATGATAAGGTTGATATTACCTAACGGGAAGTAAATATCATTTGGTTGCGGGTCCAATATTTCTCCGTCATAGCCAGGGTTATAGTTGTCATCAGCATATTGATTCATAAAGCCAAGCAATAGTTGTCTGTGCATATTGGTACAACCGGTATAACCTAATCTTACAGTTGCAAATCCTGTAGATTGTGAGGTGATTGTATTTTCAGTTTTATTTTCTTTAACAGTACCTTTGAACATTATATTGGAATCAGCTTCATTCTCTTTGACAAAATCTCTTTGACTGTTTTGAAAAGTTATTTGGCCTCCAATGTTGTTGCCTTTTATGATATAGCCTTGAGCAACAGGGATTTCTCTTCCTGGAATTCTTGAACTAGATCCTATTCCACTAATTAAAGCAGGAGCAATAGGGGCAATTCCGCCCACAAGATTTCTCGCACCATATCCTCCTTGATATCCCGCCAAGACGTGTGTATTGTTTGATGGATAATGCTCCCAAAAGTATAATGTTCCAGTAATGTAGCTTAAATTATCTAAAATAAAATCATTTGCGTCAAGTGCAGACGGATATGGATTTCCGGTTAGCAAAATGTTATTTGGTGCTATTTGTATTCCAGCGTGATTTATAATGCCATTATTAGGCTTTCCTGAAAAAACATAGTTTTGTGGAACTATGGCAGGAGCCGTGGCTATACCACTTCCTTTCATTGTAAATCCCTGACCAACTAAAAGCGTTGAGTTTTCATTAATCTGTTGCCAATTGGCATAAATTGGTGTAAGATTTGTAAATTTATTTAACCAAAATTTAGCCAATCGTAATGGGTTTGAAGCACCATCATATCCGTTTACCCAAGTGATAGGTTGTGGGCTACTTGAATTGGCGCCATCTTTTAAAACATTAGCTATTGTAAAACCAGTATTGTTTTCAGTTGATGAAACTATAGAACTTACGGGTGATGACCAATAATTATAATTAAATTTATTACCTGTTCCTTGCTGGTCTCGTTCTACAATACCAATGCTTGAAGGGTCTAAATCGCTATCGGTTGTTTGAAGAAGTTGTGATCGTCCTTGAAGATCTATTTTTCCATCTAGTTTCAAATACCAGTCATTTTGAAGTTTAGAGTCACCTTGCATAATTATATTTATGTTTGGATCGATTAATAAGCCTAAATCAATGTTGTTAGATGTAGTTGTTATATTGTGTTCTGCATGTATTATAGACCAATCATATTCTTCTGCATCAATACCTCTAATTTCTTTAGTTGTTGAATGCACTGCTGTAGGAAAATCACCAGTTTGTTCTGTAATGAAAGGCATTGGGGCTTCTTGGTATTTTATAGTTTTTACATTATAAATTGTTGCTCCTACTGCAGTATCAATTGTAGCTGTTGTGTGATTATCAATAATATCATCTTTGTAGTTATCCATTTTGAAGTATCGAATCAAATTAACCCAAGGTAATGATGGGATGTCTTTTGGGATGATTAATCCTCTTACTTGCCCAGCATTATTACCAATTTCCTGATAAATCATTTTTTGTAATTGTGCATCTGATAAAGCAATGTTAAAAAGTCTTATTTCATCGATTTTTCCTTTAAAATATTGCGTGTTAGAGATCGGGTTTTTTCCAATGGTAAATAAAGATGTATCGGCATTTATTGCACCCGATATTGAAGTGCTTTTTATTTTTTCACCATTTACATATAAATTTAATAGGCCATTTGTTCCGTCATAAACAGTGGCAACATGAATCCACTGAGAGTCTGACAAAAAGTTGTCATATTGTAAAGTAGTTCCATTAGCTATAACTTTTAATTTTTTAGTACTATCTATAACTAATTTCAATTTATCCTGACCTACAATAACACCTTCAGAATCAAATAAACTGTTTATGTTAATCCATGCCATTAACGAAGCATTTTGCCAGCCGCCAATTAGTGAAGCATCAGCACCATAATCATTTCTTCCGTCTAAAGATAAAAACAGTTTGCGTTCTAAATCTCTTGGTGAACCGAATTGATTGTCATTTGTATCAAAATTATCAATGATTCCATCTTTATCATTATCGGTAGAGCCATCAATTATACCATCGTTGTTTGCATCTAAATTTGCATAAAGGGTTGGTAAAATATCAAAGTTACTACCATTTGATTTTAAGTCAATATAATTTGGGAAGCCATCTCCATTAGTGTCAATTACATAATTTAGAAAAGGAGCTATAGTTGTACCTTGATCCAAATTACCATAAACATTAAAATTGTAATCATAAATATCTAGAATTCCATCTCCAAAACCTTCTAAATTTCCATCAGCATTAGTGTCTTTGTTTCTAAACGTTTCAGATTCTGGTCCATCTCCAGTTCCATCTCCATTGATGTCGCCATCACCATTTTCATAACCTAAATAAGCATTGCTGTTTTCGGCCCATGATTCATCTACATCAAAAATGCTATCATTGTCACTATCTAAATCTAAATAGTTTGGAACCCCGTCACCGTCAGTATCAGGTACTAAGTGTGATTCAGCAATATCATGCATTCCATTTGAATTGACATCAACCCAATTTACAACATAGGCTTTCCCTTCACTAAGATTTCCTAAATCTACTTCAACAATATCAGGTAAACCATCATTATCGGAATCTAAGTCAAATACATCAGCTACACCATCACTGTCTAAATCACATAAAGTTTGAGATATTAAGATGTCATCTAAAGCCAAATCGTTTCCTGTACCTCCTGTTTCATTATTGATAAAAATTACTTTAAAAGCACTTACGTTTAGCACCAAGTCTGCAGTAAAATGCTGCCAATCGCCAGCTAAATTTCCCGCTGTTGTAGGTGTAATATCGCCAGTTTCAATGAAAGTTATTAAACCATCATTCATGTCCCTAAATTCTACTCTTACATCTGGTCTTAATCTAGTAGCAATTCCTGGAGCGTCTGTTCTATCTAGGTTTAAAACCCAAAAACTGTACGTTATTGGGATGTTTGGCAAAGCTCCTGAAATTGTTGCGGTATAAAATATTCCTGGTGTATATGAGGCATTAAAAATTGCCATTCTTCCATTTGTGTCACCTGTATGATCGCCTCCTAGATACCAATATGCTGCCGCCCAAGAAGCAATTTGTGCTGAGGATCCAACAGTGTATTTACCATCATTCAAATCTACGGTGCTTAAGTTTGGACATTCTGGAGTATTTGTTCCTGCTGTACCATCTTCGTAGCAATAAGTTGTAATAGCATTGTAAGTAGTATTGATTGTTGTTCTTGATCCCGTGCCAAAAGTTTCATGTAAAAATTTGTAATTTACTTTTGGACCATTCATCAAATTGCAATTACTTTCCTCTGTAGTGTCTTGAATACAATCGTTATCATCATCAATATCAATATTGTCATATACTGCGTCGTCGTCGCTATCAAAAAACGTTTGAATGCCTTCACCTTTTATTTCAAAAATATAGGGGTTATTTGTGTCAGCGTTACTTGAGATGGAAACAGTGGCGGTTTTGATACCTAGTGTTATAGGATTGAAAGTGATTTGAAAGGTGGTTGAAGCCTCACTATTAATTGTATTTGAAGGAAAACTAGAAACGCTAAAAGCACTACTACCACTTATTTGAACAGTTGGACTCCCTGATAAATTAATGGTATTTGAGCCTATGTTTTTAATGGTGAAAGTCTTAATAATTGGAGTAGCTCCAATCTGTGTAGTTCCAAAATCGGTTCCATTTGTTGTGATAGCAGATGAGTTATATGCTACTATATTATTATTTGTTCCAGTTACGTTGATAAAACTCCCAATAGGAGTTCCAGATAAACTTACGTTATCTATGTAATAGTAATCACCTGTGTTACTTTGATTATCTCTTTCGTCAAATCGGACTCTTACTAGAGCTTGTGTATTTCCATTTGGGATATTAAGAGTATATGATGAGCCAACTGTAATTCCTGCTGAGGCAGTATGAGAAAAAGCTAGATTGTCGGACGTGTCATTTTTTCCATCTATTAATTTTGTCGAGGTGTAGGAGAGACCATTGTTGTAAGAAATGTCTAAATACAAATCGTCACTATCATCTGGAGTTCCATCACATGAAAAATGTATGGTTACCTTTACATTTGTATAAGCACTAATATTTACATTGGTGAAAGTGATGGCAGGGTCATTAAATAAAAGTCCTACAATGGACGAATTTGAACCTCCAAAACGTAATGAATTAGGTGTTGAAACAAATCTCGATGTGTTTGTTCCAATAGTTCCCATATTTAGAGAGCTAGTATAATTCCATGTGTCAGCAACAGTACTGTCGAACCCTTGAGAAGTTATCAATGTTTGTGAGTAACACGCAATTTGTCCGCTGCACCAAAATAGGATTGCCCATAGAAAATTGCTTGTAGTTGAGGTAATTTTCTTTTCCATAAATCATTGCATTAAAATTAGTATTCATTTAGATCATTTCAGTGAATAGATTTTTGGGTATAAATGCTATTTTGGGGTGTAATTCGAAGAAATATGAATTTTAAAGGCGCTATGGATTATTTCACTGTACCACAAAGTTGAACAATATAAATGTGAATGCCTATTGATAATTAATAACCGGTGTAGATTTTAGTATAAGTGTTTAAGCAGGAGAATAAGTAGGAAAATAACTTGTTATTTTTGATTTAAAATTTTAATATTCAACACTTTAAATAGTAGTTTTTTAAAATAAAAAAGGTTTCAAGAAAAAACTTGAAACCTTTTAAAATCCGTAGCGAGGACGGGAGTTGAACCCGTGACCTCAGGGTTATGAATCCTGCGCTCTAACCAACTGAGCTACCTCGCCAAAATGTTCGTCTAGCATCCTCGTTGAATGCGGGTGCAAATATAAAACTATTTATATTCTTTGCAAATATAATTTTACAAAAAATAAATAAAATCTTTTTTTGTATTTTCAATTAATTCTCTATATATTTCCATCCTTAAATTTTATGAAATGAGTGTAAAAATAAAATATGAATTAGAATTTCCAATTCAGTCTTCGCCACAATTATTATATCAATATATATCAACACCTTCTGGACTATCGGAATGGTTTGCAGATAATGTAAATTCTAGAGGTGAGTTTTTTACTTTTATCTGGGATGATTCTGAAGAAAAAGCAAAACTGGCTTCAAAAAAATCGGGAGAAAGAATAAAATTCAAATGGTTGAATGAAGATGATACTGAAACAGATTACTTTTTTGAAATGAAAATTTTGGAAGATGAAATTACTAAAGATGTATCAATTGTAATTTCTGATTTTGCTCATGAAGATGAATTAGACGAATCAAAATTACTTTGGGAAAATCAAATTTCCGATTTAAAACATGTACTAGGTTCTGTTTAAAATAAATTATAAAGAGTATATTTGTCCCGATTTTTAATCGGGATTTTTTATGGTAAATTATAACGGGAATATTCAGCAAAACAGCACTGTTTTAATCGATTCCAATAGAGGTTTTTTGTTTGGTGATGCTCTTTTTGAAACTATAAAAGTGCTTGATAATAAAGTGTTATTTCTTGAAGATCATTATTTTAGATTGATGGCTTCTATGCGAATTTGTCGTATGGAAATCCCAATGAATTTTACCATGGAATTCTTCGAAGAACAGATTCTTTGCTTAATAAATTCATTACCAAAGTCTAATTCGTTTAGAGTTCGCTTTTCTGTTTTTAGAAATACCGACGGATTTTACACACCAATTAGTAATGAAATTGAATTTATTGTAATGGCAATTCCTTTTGAAAATTCAGTTTATACTATCGAAAAATCAAATTACGAAGTAGAATTATATAAAGATTTCTTTATTCCAAAACAATTACTTTCAACTTTAAAAACTAACAATAAAATGCTTCAAATTGCCGGAAGTATTTTTGCTAAAGAAAATGGTTATGATAACTGTTTAGTCTTAAATGATGAAAAAAATGTGGTGGAAGCTTTGCAAAGTAATTTGTTCATGAAATCAGGAAATGTGGTAGTTACACCACCTATTGCTGATGGATGTTTAAACGGAATTATGAGAAAGCAAATAATTGATATTTTAAAAAAAATGGAAGCTATAGAGCTTAAAGAAGTTAGTATTTCTCCATTTGATTTGCAAAAAGCAGACGAATTATTCCTTACCAATGTAATTTTGGGAATTCAGCCCATAACAAAATACAGAAAAAAAGAATTTACTTCAGAATTTTCTAAAGATTTATTAGTCAAATTAAATACTAAAATCAGACTTAATTAAGGGTAGGATTTTCGGGAGCATTAGAAAACAAAATATATTCGCCACCTTGCTCAATAATTTTTTCTTTCCAAAATTGATTGCTAGATTTAGATAGCAATTTGTTTTTTAATGTGTTTTCGGTAACAATCCACGCGTTTTCATGTAATTCAAGTTCTAATTGATTCACACTCCAACCGCTATATCCAAGAAAAAAACGAATATTGTTTTTGCTGATTTTTCCTGTGTTGATAAGATACTTTGTGGTTTCAAAATCGCCACCCCAATAGATACCATTTGAAATTTCGATACTATTCGGTATAATTTCTGGAATATTGTGGATAAAGTACAAGTTATCCTGTTCTACTGGACCACCATTGTAAATTTTGAACGAAGCGTCAATTTCGGGAAGCAAATCATTTATAGTGTAATTTAAAGGCTTATTTAATATAAAACCTATTGAACCCTCGTCATTATGCTCAGCAAGTAAAATTACAGAGCGATTAAATGAAACATCGCCTAAAATAGAAGGCTCAGCTATAAGTAAGTGACCTTTTTTGGGTAAAGTTGATATCATATTTCTGCAATTTTATTAACTAAAGTTATCAAAAAAACTTTACAAAATCAAATAAATTCGATTATAAACAAAAAAGTCTCGATATTATCGAGACTTTTATACTGTATAATCAAAAAATTATTTTTTGTTTACTGCTCCTTCTAATTCAGCACCAGCTTTGAATTTTACTACATTTTTAGCAGCAATTTTGATAGTTTTTCCAGTTTGTGGATTTCTACCATCTCTTGCAGCTCTTTTAGATACTGACCAAGATCCAAAACCTACTAAAGAAACTCTTCCACCTTTGTTTAAAGTTCCTTCAACATTGCTTAAAAATGATTCTAAAGCTAATTTAGCAGCTGCTTTTGTAATACCAGCAGAAGCTGCCATTGCATCGATTAATTCTGATTTGTTCATGATTAAAGTTATTTATAATTGGTTAAACTTAATTATTATATCACAAATTTAGCGGTATAATTGAGCTGTGCAAGTATTTGACAAACTTTTCGATGAAAATGTTAATAAAATAGCTTAAATGTTAATAACATTGTTTGTTTTTTTAAAATTTAGGCTCAATTGTAGCGTTTTCAAGGCTTACAGCGCCATAGCGTTTTCTGAAAATGATATTCCATTTAAGAGTTCATGTGCTAACATTCTTTTCTTTCCTGGAAATTGCAAGCTAGTAATTTTTAGTAAACCATCTTTTGTGGAAATGAAAATTTCTTTTTTTGTTGTGCTAATTTTTCCTACGGCATCAGTATGCTCTTTTTCTTCAAACGATGCGGTATATATTTTTACATTCCATTCGTTTTCGCCATCTTTTATATAGGTCCAAGCAGCTGGATATGGTGATAAGCCTCTAATTAAATTAAAAATAGTTTTTCCAGTTTGCGACCAATCTATTTTGCAGTTTTCTTTGTTTAATTTATAAGCCGTTTTAACATCAGGATGTTCCGTTTGAATTGTTGTAGTAGCTTCACCTTTTTCTATTAATTGCAACGTTTCAATAACTGTTTCGCTTCCTAAATGCATTAATCTATCGTGCAATTCTCCTGCTGATTCATTGTCTCCAATGGTAGTTTCTTTACTTAAAATCATCGCACCGGTATCAATTTTGTCGTCAATAAAAAAAGTAGTTATACCTGTTTTAGTTTCACCATTAATAATTGCCCAATTGATTGGTGCTGCACCACGATATTCAGGTAATAAAGAAGCGTGCAGGTTAAACGTACCTAATTTTGGCATTTTCCACACCACTTCTGGCAACATTCTAAATGCAACGACAACATGTAAATTAGCATTCAAACTTTTTAACTCGGCTAAAAAATCTTCAGATTTTAGGTTGCTAGGTTGTAGTAAGCGTAAGTTTTTTGAAACGGCATATGCTTTCACCGCACTTATGCTTACTTTTTGACCACGACCTGCGGGTTTATCTGGTGCAGTAATTACACCAACAATTTCATAATTATTTTGATAAATAGTATCCAAAATTCCCACGGCAAAGTCGGGTGTTCCCATGAATACAATTCTAAGTTTTTCCATTATAATAAGTAATATTGATTGTAAGAATTAATGGCAATTTTATTGTGCTCTAATAACAATTGCAATGCAAAGATAGTGGCTTCAGAAGAAATTTGAAGCGAATTTTCAATTTCTCGTGAAGATAAATTTCTTTTTTGTAATAATTGTAGAATTAAATCTGTTGTTGCTACAGGATGTTGTTTCTTTTTCGAAAAGCAATAAGAACAAATACCACAATCTTCATTGGTAATCTCATCGAAATAGGCGAGAAGCAGCTTGTTCTTACAACTATCTTCATTTAAAATATAATCAACCACACTCTGAAATTGATCTTGCTTCAATTGGTTTTGGTGTTCTAAAAATTTAGCAACTCGATTAATGGTTAAATCATCCTCACGTACTTCATTAAATGTAATCGAACTATCATTGTTTTTAGCGTGTAAAATAATGTATTGACTTTCAGATAATTGCTCGACAACTTTTATTACGGCAGATTCAGTGCTATTAGATTTCTTTGCAACGAGATGCGGATTAATTATTGTTTCCATATCAAAAATACCTGAATAGGTTCTCAAAATGGTGGTAATAATAGCCTCATCATGCGGATGTAAACTAATGTAGCGAAGTACTTCTTTACTTGGTATGATAAATTGCAAACTGATTTTTTCAGAAGATTCGCTCTGAAAGGTCAAAATACCTTGCCGGTCCAAAAATTGTAAACTATTAAAAACTTTTAAAATTGGTAAATTATAGTGTGAACAAAATTGGTTTAGGTTAAAAGCAAAACTTTCGTTAAAACCTTCTCCATAGGCAATTTGAAAATAGTTGTTTAATTTTATATAAACTTCACGAACAAATTTTTTATCTGGCAAAACATCAATAAATTGCCTTTTTGTGTATTCGATATCACTCGAATTGGTTAGAATAATTCCAAAGGCTTTTTCACCGTTTCTTCCAGCTCTTCCTGCTTCTTGGTAATAATTTTCAATATTTTCAGGCAGTTGAATATGAATAACGGTTTTTACATCGGGTTTGTCAATTCCCATCCCGAAAGCGTTCGTAGCAACCATAACTTGAACTTTGCTTTCTAGCCAAGATTGCATGTTTTTTTCTTTCTCTTTTGCTGGTAAACCACCGTGATAAAAAGTGGTTGTAAATCCCAATTGATTCAACTGTTGCGAAGTTTCAATACACGATTTTCGATTGCGTACATAGATAATTGATGATTGTGGGTTTTTGGTGAGAATTTGTTGTATTTTAAATAGTTTATCTTCTGTTTTAATAACGTGATAGGCTAAATTTTCTCGGGTAAATGATTTGGTGAAAAATTGTGGATTTTCTAAGGCTAAATTTTTACAAATATCATCTTGTACACGTTTAGTTGCAGTTGCTGTTAAAGCTAAAAAAGGGGTTTTAGGAAATGAAGTTTTTAGTTCCGAAATTTTTAAATATGCGGGTCTAAAATCGTGTCCCCATTGGCTTACACAATGTGCTTCGTCAATAGCAATTAAATTTATAGGGAGTTGTTTCAAACGTTCTACAATCCAATCGTGTTGAAGGCGCTCTGGTGAAAGGTATAAAAATTTGTAATTTCCAAATTGGCAATTGTCTAATATATCAATCACTTCATCTTGCGAAATTCCACCAGTTAAGGCAATTGCTTTGATGTTTTTGCTTTGTAAATTTTGTACCTGATCTTTCATTAAAGCAACCAAAGGCGAAACAACCAAACAAATTCCATTTAAAAGCAAAGCTGGAATCTGAAAACAAACCGATTTTCCACCACCTGTTGGTAATAAAGCAAAGGTGTCATTCCCTTCTAGAACCGATTGAATAATTTGTTCTTGTGGAGCTCTAAAACTTTCGTGTTTCCAGTATTTTTGAAGTAATAATAAGGCTTCAGACATGTAATAAGGCTTTTAGAAACACTAAGGTACAAAAAGTTTTATTTTGCAAGATGTTTCATAATAAAATCAATACGGTTTTCAACAGTGTCTTTTGGAACTTCTACTATTGAATAACCATACTTTTGGTAGGTTTCCATCAAATGTCCGTGAATTAAAACGGCTTGCTCGTAGTTTTCATAACGTTCTGCATCACTTACATAAATATCTTTCCAAGGGGGTAATACAAAAATGGAAGTGTAGGTGTGGTCTTTACATGCTTGGTCAAAAAAAGCAGGATATGAATCACCAATGTAATGCATGTAGGCCAAAACATCAGGAATTCCACGGTCTAAGAATACAATTGGAGCAGCTTCGTTTTGTGCAGAACGAAATTGTTTTTTTCTGCCTTCTAAAAGCAATTCGCTAAACAATAAGGGCTTTTCAAGAAACAATTGTGCAATGCCTTGTTCTTGTGCTTCTTTAATTACTTCACGCGAAATTTCTGGATAACATGTATATCCTTTTTCTTTAAGTGCTTCAATTAAGGTTGTTTTTCCTGAGCTAGGCCCGCCTATTAAAACCACAATTTCTTTATTCATAAACGAAAATCTAATTGGCAAAAGTAAGTTTTTTTAAAAATCTAATCAACTTAAAAATTTTATAAGTGGTAACAATATAATTCTGAACATAAAAAAGTATATTTGCTTTTCAATTAAGAAATGATGATGGATAAGAAAACAGAAGATTTTTACATTCGATTAAAAGAAGAACTGTCAAACGCAACACTTTGGCCCTCAGAGTATTTATTTAAATTTATTTTGCCTTCAGATAATCATAGTATTGCTAAAATAGAAGCAGAATTTAACGATATGGGTGCTGTAATAAGTACACAACAATCTAAAACTGGAAAGTTTACCAGTGTTTCGATTAGTGTATTGATGCCTAGTGCTCAAAGTGTAATTGATAAATATATTGCTGTTTCTGATATAGAAGGCATCATTTCATTATAAAAAATCATGATAGAAGAAGTAAGTTATTTAGAATATAATTCGCAACGCTCTCATTTAATTATTCCAGAGTATGGAAGGCATTTGCAAAAATTAATTGACCAAGCAACGGCAATTGAAGATAGAGAAGAACGAAACAAAGCTGCAAAATACATCATTTCTGTAATGGGGTCATTAAACCCTCATTTAAGAGATGTACCCGATTTTCAACACAAATTATGGGATCAGCTATTTATCATGTCTGATTTTAATTTAGAGGTAGATTCACCTTATCCTATTCCTTCAAAAGATATTCTAACACAAAAACCAGATCGATTAAAATATCCTCAAAACTTTCCAAAGTATCGTTTTTATGGAAATAACATCAAATACATGATTGATGTTGCTAACAGCTGGGAAGAAAGCGAATTAAAAAATGCATTAGTTCTAGTTATCGCTAATCACATGAAAAAATGCTATTTGAGTTGGAATAAAGATACAGTAACTGACGAAGTGATTTTTGAACATTTGTTCGAACTTTCGGGTGGTAAATTAAATCTTTCTAAATCAAATGAAGAACTTTCGAATACACATGATTTGATGAAAGTCAATAAAAAAGTGTCTAATAAAACTCAATTCAGTACAAATAAACCAGGAATTGTGAAGAAAAATAACAACAAAGGACACTTAAACAAAAACAATAAAAATACATTCAAAAAAAATAGTTAATTACATGGGAACATTTAAAATTGAAGGGGGCAAATCGTTAAAAGGAGAAATTACTCCTCAAGGTGCAAAAAATGAAGCTTTACAAGTTTTATGTCCTGTTTTACTAACTTCTGAAAAAGTAAGAGTTACCAATATTCCAGATATTATTGATGTTAATAAATTAATTACACTTTTAGGAAATTTAGGTGTAAAAATTCAAAAAAACGGTCCTGGCGATTATACATTTCAAGCAGATGAAGTCAATGTAAATTATCTAAAAACAGAAGCCTTTAAAAAAGAAGGCGGAAGTTTAAGAGGTTCCATCATGATTGTGGGACCATTATTAGCCCGTTTTGGTTGTGGTTATATTCCTAAACCTGGAGGAGATAAAATTGGTCGTCGTCGTTTAGATACACATTTTGAAGGTTTTATCAATCTTGGTGCTAAATTTAGATACGAAAGAGAAGACCATTTTTATGGTGTAGAAATTGACGGAAGACTACAAGGTTCTTACATGTTGTTAGATGAAGCTTCTGTAACTGGAACTGCAAATATTGTGATGGCAGCTGTTTTAGCAGAAGGAACCACTACAATTTACAATGCTGCTTGTGAACCATATTTACAGCAATTGTGTAAAATGCTAAACGCAATGGGAGCTAAAATCTCAGGGGTTGGGTCAAACTTATTAACTATTGAAGGAGTAGAAAGTTTAGGTGGTTGCGAACACAAGATTTTACCAGACATGGTTGAAATTGGTTCGTGGATTGGTCTTGCAGCCATGACAAGAAGTGAAATTACAATTAAAAACGTAAGTTGGGATAACTTAGGACAAATCCCAAACGTATTCAGAAAGTTAGGAATTACCTTAGAACGAAAAGGAGATGATATATATATTCCAGCTCACAAAGACGGGTATGAAATTAAAACCGATATCGATGGCTCTATCTTAACAATTTCTGATGCACCATGGCCTGGATTTACACCAGATTTATTGAGTATTGTATTAGTAGTTTGTACCCAAGCAAAAGGTGATGTGTTAATTCATCAAAAAATGTTTGAAAGCCGTTTGTTCTTTGTAGATAAATTAATCGATATGGGGGCAAAAATTATGTTGTGTGATCCACACAGAGCGGTAGTAATGGGACATAATTTCCAATCACAATTAAAAGCAACTACAATGAGTTCACCTGATATTAGAGCCGGAATTTCATTATTAATTGCCGCTTTAACAGCAAAAGGAACTTCAACCATTCAAAATATTGAACAAATAGATAGAGGTTATGAGCGCATTGATGAAAGACTTCGCGCTATCGGAGCTAATATCGTAAGAGTATAAATTCAGTTTTCAGTTTTCAGTCGCAGTAAGTAGTTTTACTGTGACTGAAAACTGTGACTGAAAACTAAAAAATGGAAACCTACACCATCCTTTTTCTTTGTATTGCTTCTTTCGTAGCAGGTTTTATTGATGCCATTGTTGGTGGCGGTGGCTTAATTCAAACACCAGCAGCTTTGATTTTATTGCCTAATGTTCCTGTTGCTTCCATTATTGGAACCCTAAAAATTCCTGGCTTCAGTGGTACTAGTATAGCTACCTACCAATATTTAAAAAGGGTAAATGTCAATTGGAAATTATTTGCCGTTATGGCTTTGGTGTCTTTCACATTTGCCTATTTAGGGTCTAGTTTGTTGAATGTGATGCAAAACGATTTCATGAAACCCTTACTCTTTGCAATACTAATATTGTTATTACTTTACACTTATTTAAAAAAAGATTTTGGACAATATCAATCTAATAAATTAAGTAGCAAACAACACTATTTTTATGCCATACTTATAAGCATCGTGCTCGGATTTTATGACGGATTTATTGGTCCTGGAACAGGAAGTCTATTAATTATGGCATTCATCGCTTTCTTAGGATTCGATTTTTTACAAGCCTCTGCCAATGCAAAATTAGTAAACCTTGCTACAAACTTTGGTTCCATAACCCTATTTGTGTTAAAAGGGAAAATCATTTGGGCAGTTGCAATCCCTATGGCAATTTGTAATGCCACAGGCTCTTGGTTAGGAGCAAGATTAGCCATTTCAAAAGGAAACGGATTTATACGTGTATTCTTTTTAATCATTGTAAGCATTGCTTTGTTGCGTTTTGGTTATGACGTGTTTATAAAATAAATTAAAATTCTAACAAACTGTTTTGATTTTTTTATAATTTAACCATTTATAATTCATTATTTTTGCAGGAAACAGATTATTTACAGAGAAAAAAATAGAAATGGCCGCTAGTATTATCCAACTTTTACCCGATCATGTTGCCAATCAAATTGCTGCAGGAGAAGTCGTTCAACGTCCAGCTTCTGTAGTAAAAGAATTGTTAGAAAACGCAGTCGATGCCAAAGCTTCTGATATTAAATTAATTGTAAAAGAAGCTGGAAAAACATTAGTACAGGTCATTGACAATGGATTAGGTATGAATACAACCGATGCACGCTTGTGTTTTGAGCGTCATGCCACTTCAAAAATTCGTCAGGCGGAAGATTTATTTGATTTACATACCAAAGGTTTTCGGGGAGAAGCATTAGCTTCTATTGCCGCAATTGCACACGTGGAAATGAAAACCAAGCAAGACCAAGAAGAATTAGGTAATCTTATCATTATTGAAGGAAGTAAATTAATCAAGCAAGACATAGCAGTTTTACCCAAAGGAACTTCGTTTGCAGTGAAAAACTTGTTTTTTAATATACCAGCTAGACGAAATTTCCTAAAATCGGAAACCGTTGAATTTCGACACGTAATGGATGAATTTCAGCGCGTTGCAATGGCACATCCTTCCATTTCATTTACCTTGATCCACAATGGTAGTGAATTGTATAATTTGCCGAGTTCCAATTATCGCCAACGCATTGTGAATATTTTTGGTGGAAAAACCAATGAAAAATTAGTACCTGTTTCTGAAGAAACGGAGTTAATCAATATTACAGGATTTGTAGGAAAACCCGAGTTTGCCAAAAAGAGTAGAGGGGAACAGTTCTTCTTTGTAAATGATAGATATATCAAAAGTGCCTATTTGCATCACGCTATTATGAGTGCCTATGATGGCTTGTTAAAAGAAGGAAACCAACCGAGTTATTTCTTGTATTTGCAAGTGCCTCCTCACACTATTGATATCAATATTCATCCTACTAAAACAGAAATTAAGTTTGACGACGAACAGTCGTTATACGCCATTTTGCGTTCGGCAGTAAAACATAGTTTGGGGCAGTTTAATGTAGCACCTGTTTTAGATTTTGAACGCGATGCAAACTTAGATACACCCTACCAATACAAAGATAAAGTAGCCGATTTTCCAACCATTCAAGTGGATTCAGGATTTAATCCGTTTGCTACTGACAAGCCTTCTAAAGCATTGTCTTCTTTTGGGAGTTATAAAAAGGAAACCAATACTGCTAATTGGGAAAGTTTGTATGTTGGACTCAAACAAGATACTGAAGAAATCGACTCGCTTTCTTTTGAAAGTGAAGAAGTAATAGGGAAATTATTTGAGGAGGAAGCACTGGAAACCAATGCCAATACTACGTATCAAATACATAAAAAATATATTGTAAGCGCTATCAAATCGGGCATGCTTGTCATCGATCAAGGAAGAGCACATCAACGTGTTTTGTATGAACAGTTTTTGACCAATATTACGGTTCAAAAAGCAGCTAGCCAGCAATTATTGTTTCCATTAGAATTGTATTTTTCTACAGATGAAATGCAATTGGTACAAGAATTACAGCCCACGTTAGAAAACACTGGATTTGTTTTTGACACATTTAATACAGATTCGGTTCAAATTTCGGGTTTACCTATTGCAATGGCTGAAAGCGAAGTTTCAATTGTATTGGAAGAATTAATAAGCAATTTGCAAAACGAAATTCCAGAAAGCAGTTTTTCGCAAAGCGATAGCATTGCCAAATCGATGGCAAAAAGTTTAGCTGTAAAAACGGGAACCTATTTATCCGAAAAGGAACAAGAAAACCTGGTAAATTCTTTATTTGCTTGTAAAGAACCAAATGTTTCACCTTTTCAAAAACCTACATTCATTACCATAACGGTAGAAGATTTAGATAAAAGATTTGCTATATGATGAACATGACCGATACTGTAAAACAGTTATTAATATTAAATGTTTTATTTTTTGTAGGTGCTTTTTTTGTGCCTCAAGCAACTGATTTATTAGCCTTACATTATTTTGAAAGCGATGGTTTTAAATTATGGCAACCAATTACCCATATGTTTATGCATGGTGGTTTAATGCATATTTTCTTTAATATGTTTGCATTGGTGTCATTTGGTAGTGCGTTAGAGCATTTTTGGGGACCTAAAAAGTTTTTATTCTTTTATTTTTCATGCGGAATTGGAGCAGCTTTAATTCATTCTGGAGTGAATTATTATGAAATACATTCTTTATTAAATGAACTTTCTAGTTTATCTGTTTCAACTGCTGATATGCACACAATGTTAAATGCAGATATGACAGATGGAAATACTTTTAGATCAGATTTATTATATGAGTCAACTAAACACTTACTTGAAAAATATAATTTTAGTAGCGATAATTTTTCAATATTATATGAAGTAGCACGTAGTAATCAAGCAATTTCAGTAGGTGCCTCTGGAGCCATATATGGTTTATTAGTAGCTTTTGCTTTTATGTTTCCTAATGCCGAACTAGCCTTGATGTTTATTCCAGTACCTATTAAAGCTAAATTTTTTGTACCAGCTATTGTATTGTTAGATTTATTTTCAGGTGTAACGGGATATAGTATTTTTGGTGGTGGAATTGCACATTTTGCACACGTAGGTGGAGCATTGGTTGGTTTTATTATGATGTGGTATTGGAAAAAAAATCAATTCAATCATAACCGCTGGGATAGGTAAGGGTGTTCAGTTGGCAGTCGCAGCGTTCAGTTTGTTATGCCAAACTCATATTATAGAAGTATTTTGCAATTAAGCTTGAACTTGAGCTTGAGCTTGAAAAATTTAGATTATGAATATTTTAGACGATTTAAAATTACAATATAGAACAGGAGGTATGGTGCAAAAGTTAATCTTTTGGAACACAGGTCTTTTTGTAGTGTTCTCCCTTTTAGAAGTCGTTTTAAAGTTTTCTAATGTTGCTTTTCATTATTTTGATTTCGTTGCTTTATCTTCAAATACATCAGAGTTTTTAGCCAAACCGTGGGCCTTAGTTACCTTTAACTTTTTTCATGCAACCATTTTTCATTTGATTTTTAATTTATTAGTACTGCATTTTTCAGGAAGATTATTCAATACTTATTTTACCGATAAACAGTTGCTTGGTGTTTATTTACTTGGTGGAATATGCTCTGGATTAACCTTTGTTTCGATGTATTTTATCATAGAAAAAACATCGTTATTAGTAGGTGCAAGTGGTGCTATTATGGCGTTGTTAATTGCAACAACTGTTTATGCGCCTTTTATGTTGCTGCGAATCCCTCTGATTGGAATAGTCAAACTTTGGCACATAGCTTTCGTAATTCTTGTTGTAGATTTAATACAACTACCACTAGAAAATACTGGCGGACATATTGCCCATTTGGGTGGAGCACTTTTTGGGTTTGTTTATATTAAGTTTTTAAAATTAGGTACCGATTTAACAAAACCTGTTTCAGCCCTTTTTGATGCGATTGCAAATGTTTTTAAACCAAGTAAGAAAACACCATTTAAAAAAGTACATCGAAATACCACAAAAAAAACCGTAAATTCGTTTCAACAGAATAAAGATTTTACCCAAAAACAAATTGATGAAATTTTGGATAAAATCAGTAAATCGGGTTATGATAGTTTAACAAAAGAAGAAAAAGAATTCTTGTTTAAAGCAGGTAAATAAAATGCAAAAGCAAAGCTGGTTAAGTAAAATAATGTTTTTTTTTAATATAGTACTTACTGTAGCTACTTTTGTTGCCTATTCATTGCCTTTTTTGGCACCAAAAGCTTTTCCGTTTTTGAGCGTACTGACGCTAATACTTCCATTTTTTTTATTGCTTAATTTTCTGTTTTTTGTGTATTGGCTATTGCAATTAAAAAGACAAATGCTGCTTTCTGGAATGGTATTGTTGCTCGGAATTTCTTTTTTACACCGCTTTTACAAGTTCTCAGAAACCAATTTACCTAATGAAGAAACCGATTTTAAATTGATGAGCTACAACGTTCGTTTATTTAACTTATATGAATGGTTACCTAATGATGATGTGCCTTATCAAATTTCGAATTTATTGTTAGACGAACAACCTGATATTTTATGTTTGCAAGATTATTCACCCAATGATGACGTAAATGTGAATATGTATAAATATAAATTAATCAAACTAGAAGGTGACCGATTAAAATTTGGCCAAGCAATTTATTCAAAATATAAGATTGTGAATTCTGGTGAAATTGAGTTTCCAAATTCGTTCAATAGTGTCATTTATGCAGATATTTTAAAAGATAAAGATACTTTACGTGTTTATAGTATGCATTTAGAATCGGTTAAAATCAGTGCCGATATCAATGAAGAAATGGATGAAAAACGTTCAAAGTTTATTTTTAAGAACATTAGTAAAGCCTTTAGCCAACAACAACATCAATCAGAATTAATTAAAGAGCATTATTTATCGTGCCATCATCCTAAAATCATTTGTGGTGATATGAATAATAGTGCATTTTCTTATGTGTATCGAACAATTAGAGGTGATTTAAAAGATGCTTTTGAAGAAGCAGGATCTGGTTTTGGAAAATCATATAACTACAAATATTATCCTGCTAGAATTGACTATATTTTTGTAGAAAAAAATATTGAAGTCAAAGAGTTTTCTTCACTAGATTATTTTATTCAGAGCGACCATTTTCCACAATTAGCCCGACTAAAAATCAAAGAGAAAGAATAATTATAATTGCTGATTTTTTAAATAATCAACCGCATACCTACCTTCATTAAATAACAAATCTAAAATGCTTAAGTTGTTTAAGAAACCATGTTTCTCATTAAAAACCTGAGTATATTCTTCAATTTGTGTGGTGTCTTTTTTACCATTTGCTAGAGAGCGATAATCGATGTAGTCTCTAACATCGTGAAAGTATTCAGTTGTTTTTTGTGCTTCAATTTTAATGCCTAACGAACTATTAATAAGTTCAAATATCTCAAAATTTAAGTCCATAATAAATTCTTGTTTCTTCTCAAAAAGTGGACGAAAATCATCTTCAAAATATTCAAAAAAAGGTGAAGTTCTATAAGCTGCTTCTAACGATTTGAAATGATTCTTTTGCCAATCAAAATCGTTTTCAATCTTAACGTCTTTGTATTTTTGGTGTTTATCTTTGCTATGTTTTATGGGAACATTTAATAATTGCACTCCATTAGGACTATAAATATACATTCTGTTTCTATTGGTTTGCTTTTGAAAGTTGTCTTCCATTTCAAATGTAACACTTTCAGCTTGAACCATGGCAATATAGTGGCTGATAGATGGGAAATAGGTGGGATGTATAAGAATGTTCATTAGAAATGTTGAATTGTTTAATCGTTAAATTGTTTAGTTTTTATCTTTTAGAATATAGTTTCTTAAGGAATTCAATTTATTAGTAATACTATTTATTTGATTTCTACAATTAATATAGTTTGTTTCATCTATATAATCTAATTCAAAAGAAAGTATTAATTGATTTAAAACTTCCATTGTTGAACTATAAGACATAGAAATAAAATGTGCTTTATCTTTATCTGAAATTCTCGAAGTTCCTTCCGCAATATTTGAACAAATGGAAACGGAAGCTCTTCTTAATTGAGAAACAAGTCCAAATTTTTCACAATCAGGAAAAGATATAGTTAAATTATAAATTGTTTTTGTTAACTCTTTTGATTCAATCCAAACATCTAATTTTTCAAATGAAAATTTATGCATTCCTTTTAAACAATTAAACGGTTTAACAATTAAACATTATTCTCTTCTTCTTTCTTCTTCTTTTTATTTCTGAAATAATCAAAAGCAAAATATCCTGCTAAAGCAATTAAGAAATATTTAAAATAAGATTGTGGTTGACCTGTTCCACTAACAGTAGTGAATAATCTATCCCAACGGATGCTCCAGTTTTTAATGCCATCATTAATACCATCAATACTCATCCAAATAAAGATAGGTTTTCCAACTATATGATCAGCTGGAACAAATCCCCAATAACGTGAATCTAAAGAGTTATGACGGTTGTCACCCATCATCCAATAGTAATCTTGCTCAAATGTATATGAAGTAGCTATTTTACCATCAATTCTGATTTCATCACCTGTTACTTTTAAGTCTTTACCTTCATAATCACTAATTATTTTTTTATAAAAAGGTAAGGTTTCTTTATTTAGTTCAACTGATTTTCCCGCTTCAGGAATATAAATTGGACCTAAATTATCAACATTCCAATTTTTTGTACCAGGGAAAATTGTTTTATCAGTTTCTTTGTGGATTATGCGTTCTACTTTTGTAATTCCAGGAACATTTTTAATTCGCTCTACAGATTCATTTGGTAAAGCACTAAAAATTAAAGTATCATTAGCTATTTGACCAAAGCCATCGGTAATGTGTAATTCTTTTGCTAAGTAATCTAAGTTTACTTGTGTCTTTCCGTCCCAAGCTACTTTGTATGAATATTGAGGTTTAGCTCTTTCAGGAAGTATTGATTCTTTCCCATTAATGAAAATTATACCGTCTTTTATTTCTATCTTATCACCAGGAATTGCGGTACAGCGTTTTACATAATTGGTTTTCTTGTCAATTGGTTTGTCGTATCTCTTGTCAGCAGCTTTGTACATGTGGTATAAAGTATCTGCTGGCCAGTTAAAAACTACAATATCATTGCGTTCTATTTTTTGTAAGGCTGGAAATCTAAAATAGGGCAGTTGTGGTTTAGCTGCATACGATTTTACTTTTACAAACGGTAAAGTATCGTGAACCATTGGTGCAGCAATTGGTGTCATAGGAGTTCTAGCACCATAATGAAATTTACTTACAAATAAGAAATCACCCACCAATAATGATTTTTCCAAAGAAGAAGTTGGAATCGTAAAAGGTTGAATGAAATAGGTGTGTACTAAAGTGGCTACTATAATGGCAAACGACAATGAACCAAGCGTATCCATTGTTTTGTTTGGTGCTTTTAAGTCACGCTTTTCATGATACGTTACTTCTTGCGTGTAATTAACATAGGCAATATAAAAACCTAATGTAAACACACCTAAAAGCATGTCGGTAGTTGATTTTTTACCAAAAGTTCTCAGTGTTTCAATCCAAATAATCGGAAACAAAAACAAATTGATAACAGGAATGAATAGCAATAATATCCAATATTTTGGACGATTAATCATTTGCATCAAAACAATTCCGTTATATACTGGAATGAATGCTTCCCATGCTTTTCTACCCGCTTTTACATATAATTTCCAAGTTCCAATTCCATGAATTAATTGAACTAATAAGATAAAAAGTAACCAACCAGATATTTCCATTTTTAATATCGTTTAATTGTTAAATTGTATAATTGTTTATTTTGAGTTAAACCCCAAAACATCTTTCATAGTGAAAACACCTTTTTTGCCAATTAGCCATTCAGCAGCAATTACGGCTCCTAAAGCAAATCCTTCTCTGCTGTGAGCGGTGTGTTTGATTTCTATTTGATCTACTTCACTATCATAAAAAATGCTGTGCGTTCCGGGGATATTTTCAATACGTTTTGCTTCGATATGTATTTCGTTGCTAATAGGGGTTTCTAATGTCCAATTAGCATAATCAGTATGTTTGATAACGCCTTCAGCCAGTGTGATAGCTGTTCCGCTTGGTGCATCTAGTTTTTGTGTATGATGAATTTCTTCCATTGAAACTTTATATTGTTTCAAATTTGCCATCATTTTTGCTAAATATTCATTCAATTCAAAAAATACATTTACACCTAAACTGAAGTTAGAACCATAAATGAAACTTCCATTTTTAGCTAGGCACAAAGTTTCCATTTTTGGATAGTTAGCTAACCAACCTGTTGTTCCAGAAATAATAGGGATTCCACTATTTAAACATTCTGAAATATTAGCGACTGCACTATCTGGTACACTAAAATCAATGGCAACATCGGCATTTTCTAATCCGTTAAATGAAGAATTATGGTCTTTTCTTAATACTATTTCATGACCGCGTTCTAAAGCTATTCGTTCAATAACTTTTCCCATTTTTCCGTAACCTAAAAGTGCTATTTTCATAATGAATTAGTTGGATTTTTAAGAAATTGTTACCCAATTTTTTGTTAAAAATTATAGGTAAGTGTTAAGCCATAATTGTATTTATAATCCAATTCATTTTGGTTCAAATCAGGTTTAACGGATAAATTGTCGTTTACATTGAATTGCATTAAGTGTGCATCAACATTGGCATCAACAATATTTAAGATATAAATTCCAGCAGTGATTAATGCTGATAAATCTCTATTTCTTTGGTGAAATTTTTGACCTCTTATTAATTTATCATTTGTAAAATCACCATAAGTTGGGTCTGCATCACCTAGAGAAGTTCCATCTAAACGTTTTTTATATTCATCTCTAAAGCCGTGATATTTTTTTTGGTTCCATGCATAAGAATAAATTCCAACACCTAATCCAATATATACAATCGGAATTTTCCAATACTTTTTGTTATAAGCTTGTCCTAATCCCGGAACCAAAGCAGAATAAAAAGCTGCTTTTGCAGGAGCATTTGGATTGATAAATGTTTTTACAGTATCAGCAGGGCGCAATGACATTTCTTCCTGTGCATTTCCTTGAAAACTCAAAAAAAGACAGGCTAGTATTACTATGTAACGAAGAACTCTCACTAAGAATTAATTAATTTTAAAATACGATTAAAATCTTCCTCTGAATGGAACGGAATAGTAATTTTCCCTTTCCCATTACCAGCTACTTTAACGTCAACTTTAGTTCCGAAATAATTTGCAAATACTTTTTTCTCATCTTCTTTGATGTCAAATGAGTTACCTTTTGCAGGTTTTGCCGTTTTTGGTTTTAAACTATCTTGGTAATTTTTAACCAATGCCTCTGTTTCTCTTACGGAAAGATTTTGCGTTACCACTTTATGATAAATATCGCTTTGAACATCTTGATTTTCAATGTTAATCAACGCTCTTCCGTGTCCCATTGATATAAATCCATCTCTCATTCCAGTTTGAATAATTGGGTCTAATTTCAACAAACGCAAATAATTGGTAATAGTTGAACGTTTCTTACCTACGCGCTCGCTCAATTCTTCTTGTGTTAAATTGATTTCTTCGATTAAACGTTGGTACGAAATAGCGACCTCAATTGGATCTAAATCATGACGTTGAATGTTTTCCACCAATGCCATAACCAATGATTCATTATCATTAGCTAAACGAATGTAAGCCGGAATTGTTTTTAATCCGATTAATTTTGAAGCTCGCAAACGACGCTCTCCTGAAATTAATTGGTAGTTATTGAAATCTAATTTTCTAACAGTAATGGGTTGAATTACACCTAATTCTTTAATCGATTTGGCTAATTCTTGTAAAGTTTCTTCGTTGAAATTTGTTCTCGGTTGAAACGGATTAATTTCAATCGATTCAATATCTAATTCAATAATATTTCCTACTACTTTATCAGCATTTTTATCCTCAACCGATTTAATATCGTTTTCAGGATCTTTTAATAAAGCTGATAATCCTCTTCCTAAGGCTTGTTTTTTTACCGCTTTTGTCATCTTCTCTATTATTGATTTTTCTTAATAATTTCTTCCGCCAGGTTCAAATAATTAGTCGCTCCTTTACTCGTTGCGTCATAATTAATAATGCTTTCGCCAAAACTTGGAGCTTCACTTAACTTGATATTTCTCTGAATAATAGTTTCAAATACCATATCGTTGAAGTGTTTTTGTACTTCTTCAACTACTTGATTTGATAAACGCAAACGAGAATCATACATAGTTAAGAGCAATCCTTCAATATCTAAATTAGGATTGTGAATTTTTTGTACACTTTTAATGGTGTTTAATAATTTTCCTAACCCTTCTAATGCAAAATATTCGCACTGAATTGGAATTACCACGCTATCCGCAGCTGTCAATGCATTTAATGTTAATAACCCTAAAGAAGGAGCACAGTCAATTAATATATAATCGTATTTATCTTTTACACTTTCCAATGCTGTTTTTAGCATGTACTCGCGATTTTCTTTGTCTACTAATTCAATTTCGATAGCCACCAAGTCAATATGAGCTGGAATCACCGAAACATTTGGTGCCGAACAAGAAACGGTTGCCTCTTCAGGTGTTGCGCTATGTTCTAGAACTTGATACGAACCAATTTCCACACTTTCCACATCAATTCCTAAACCCGAACTGGCGTTAGCCTGTGGATCTGCATCGATTAAAAGCACTTTTTTTTCTAAAACACCAAGAGAAGCTGCTAAGTTAACTGAAGTAGTTGTTTTTCCTACACCACCTTTTTGATTGGCAATTGCAATGATTTTACCCATTTGATTGTTAAAAATTTTAAGTGGTAAAAATACAATTATTTATGGTTTTTTCAAGGCAATTTTGTTAACAATGGGTTAAAGTCTTATATAACTGATTTAGAATTAGAAAAATAACCAAATAAAAATATTTTTGAATGTATTAGTACTGCCTTTTTTAGTCTTTATTTGTGCCGTTTTATTACGATTAATCTTGAAGTTATTAAGAATAAAAAAACACGAAAAAAATTCGTGTTTCTTAAAATTTTTAATCACGTTTTGGCGTGTTTTTCTTATTGCGTTTGTCTTCTTTTTTCTCTTTTGCGGTTTTCAAAGGTTCCTTTTTTGAAGTTTTCTTTGCGTCTTGACTTTTTGCCATAATAGATTAGTTTTTAGTAAATATAAACTAAAAAGAGATACCAAAAGTGTATAGGGCTTATATGTTTTTAAAAATTAAATTTGAATCAACTTTTGAGCCGCCGCAATTAAGGTTTCATCCGTTTTGGCAAAACAAAAACGAAGCATGTGTCTATCCGTAGCATCATTATAAAAAACTGAAATCGGAATGGAAGCCACACCATGATTTACTATCAATTCTTTAGCAAAATCCACATCGTTTTTATTCGAAATTTGGTTGTAATTCACCACTTGAAAATACGTTCCATCACAAGGCATTAACTCAAAACGACTGCTTTTGATCAGGTTTTGAAACAAATCCCGTTTGCGTTGGTACATTTTGGAAACTTCACTAAAATCAACCACATCCAAGTATTCCGAAATAGCGTGTTGTGAAAAACTATTCACACTAAACACCAAAAACTGATGCACTTTCTTCATTTCGAACATTAGATTTTCAGGCGCAATTAAATAACCCACTTTCCAACCCGTAACATGCAACGATTTTCCAAAAGAAGATGCAATAATAGTTCGCTCTACTAATTTTGGACGTGTATTAAACGAAATATGCGGTTGTGAAAACGTAATGTATTCGTATACTTCGTCTCCCAAAATAAGAATTTGAGGATGTTTTTCTAAAATGGTTTCTAAAGCTTCAAAATCTTGTTCGGTCCAAATTCTCCCTGTAGGATTATGTGGATTATTAATGACAATCATTTTGGTTTTATGTGAAATCGCGCTTTCAATTCGGTTGAAATTCGGCGTGTAATCATCGTTTAATGAAACACGTACGGGTTTTCCACCAGCAACTAAAACCGAAGGTTCGTAACTGTCATAACTTGGGTCTAAAATCAACACTTCATCTCCCTGATTTACAAACGTATTAATTGCAGTAAAAACGCCTTGTGTAGCGCCAGCGGTAATCAATAGTTCAGTTGTGGTATTGACTTTTCTGCCGTATTGTTTTAACGTTTGATTCGCAATTTTTTCCAATAACGAAGGTAAACCTGCCATTGGTGTATATTGGTGAATGTTCGAACGAATTAAGCGTTCCGAAATTTGCAACAAACGTTCATCTTCAGGGAAATTTGGAAATCCTTGCGATAAATTAATAGCTCCGTGCTCGTTCGCTAATTGCGACATTACAGAGAAAATACTGGTGGTGATATTAGGTAGTTTTGACATGTTACAAATTTAGGAAACTAAGATAGATTTCTTTTACTTTGTATTTCAAAAAATTGCACATTGAAGATAATCATCCTAACCCCAATGGAAATTGAGCGAGAAAAAGTCCTAAACGCTTTAGATCGAATTTCCAATTTGAATCATACGTACGAAGTAATCGTTTCTGGAATTGGTCGTGAAAGTACGGCTAAGGCGATGATGCAAATGCCACCACACGATATTTGTGTGTTAATGGGTTTTGCTGCTGTAGTTGGAAAAGAAGCTCATTTACCCGATTATTTGCATTTAGGTAAACCTATCGAAATTACCAATGCTTCGCTATACGGTTACGAAGGCGGCTTGTTTGAAAACGGAAAACCCATTATCACCGAAAAGCCAAAGCTAAATTTACCTTGTTTGTCTTCTTTAACTTCAGATAAGTTTGTAAGAACAACCGATTTAGCCGAAAAAACGGTTGTAAATATGGAAGATTACACGTTTAAATATTTGAAAAAACCACAAGATTTTATCGTGCGCATCATCTCCGATTTTTTACCTCACGAAACCGAAATTGACTTTTTTGAAGAAGTGAAAAGTATTGATTTTTTAGAGGGTGTTATAGTGATTGATTCTTGTTGTGAATATTAAATTGTTATCTATAAAAATCTCTCAATTTCGAATTTTTGAAAATCATTTAATGTATTTAGATAACTTTTAAAAGATTCATTGATAATTAAGTTATTGTTGTCATCAAAGTCAATATTGTTGATTTGATTGTCATTTTCAAGCTTACTAATTAAGCTAATATTCATGCCGAATTTAGTAAACTTTATTTTGTTTTTATCAATTGTGCCATAGACATAGAGATTGTATTCGTTCTCTGATATTAATTCATAATCGTAAAGGAAAACAATAAATTTATTTAATGTAAAACTCACAAAGTTGTCTTCCATTTTTAGTTTAACAATAGCTAAATTTATTAATTCTCTTTCATCTTTAATTTTTCCTAAATCAATATAAACTTTTGAACTTTTAATGTAGTTATTACTATCATATACTTCGTTACCATACGCAGATCCAAAATAGAACATTCTTTCTTTTTTAATTTCGGACTTGGCTTTTTCTTCAAAATATTTTTTTAGTGATTCAACATTTTCTTTTAATGACCTTTTTTGATTTACCTCAATATAAAATTTATAGTGTTTTCTTGTTTCTTCAAAATCAAACCTTTTAAATTCATTATCTTGAACAATCTCTAAATTGTTTTTAATAAAAATTATATATATTTTTTCCAATAAATCTAAACCTTCCCAAAGATTTTTTTGTTCTAAATTATTTAAAACTATTGTGACTAATTTTTCAATATCACATTTGTATAGATTTATAATTCCTGACTCTATCAAATATTGTTTAAGCTCATCAAATCTGTTGTTTGGAATTTCACTAAGAAATTTTTCTTGATTTTGAATTTTTCTTTTTAAGTCTCTTAATCGTTCTTGTTCTTCAGGAATTTTATCTTTTATTGATTCAATATCATAGTTTAGTAATGTTGGATTTTTTATTTCATCTTTAAAAACTCTTGATCTCAAAGACTTAATACTTGGAAACATATTACTAATTGTTTTTTCTGTTGAGTCATATTCGTTATTGTTGATAAAGTGAATTTTAGGAAGTAACTTAAAAAGTTTATTTTCATTATTTCTAAAAATTTCATTCAATCTATTCACCCGACCAATGAGATTATTTAAACCCTTTGGACCCAAACCATAAGTATTAAAAATAAATAATGAATCAATAGGCATATTTATGCCTTCAAGTATTACTGAATTTGCAACCAAAAACTTTATTTCGTTTAATTCTTTATATTTTAATTCTAAATATTCTTTTATTAAATCTGGCATTTGCCCGTGAATATATGAAACACCATATTCTAAACAATCAATAACATAAAAATCTTTATGAACTTCATTTCTTAATATATCAATGATGGTTTTTACACTTTCTGTTTTTTCTGTTCTTTTTAGATTTTTACATAAATCTCTAGCTATGTTTTCAACTTTTTTTGGTCTTGCATGATAAATAAAATTTTTTTCACATGAGTTTAATATTAAATATTCAAAATAATTTTGAAACTCATTAATTTTAAAACCTTTAAATATATCATTTATAAAAAACCTATTATGTTTTATTATATCTCCGTTGAGTTTATATTCAAATATTTCTGGTTCTTTTATATTGAAATTTATCCTGTAGCTTTTAATGTTTTGATTTTCATATATTTCAATGTTTTTAACATCTTCAATTAATGGAGATAAATAAATAACTTTGTGATCTTTATTTAATTTTTTATTTATTGAAATTAGTCTAGAAAGTAAAATACTTCTATTGCTTTTATCTTTTACACTTTCTAATATTTTATGTGCTTCATCAATAATTAAATTGTCATAAAATATTTTTTTTTCTTTTTTCAATAATCTTAATGCTCTTTCTTGTGTGAATATTGCGATAAAAGAATCTTCATTTTGGTACATTTCGTCATGAAAAAGAAGCTTGTATTTTAAACCAGCATCTTTAATCATTTTATAAGTTTGCATTAGTAATGATTTTGTTGGAACTACAATTACAATTTTTTCTTTGTTTCCAATTTTTTTAATATAGTCAATTATAATAGAACTTTTCCCAAAAGAAGTCGGTGCCAAATAGCTTTTTTCATTTGATTTTTCATTTAGGAATAATTTTTTATTTCTATTTTGTTCAAATGTTTCAAAATATTTTTCATCAATATTTTGAAAATTGTCAAGTTCAAGTTCGATTAGTTTATCATTTATACTTGTTTTTGGAAGTAAATTATTTTCTAAAATGACTTTTGTAATTGGATAAAAACCAAAGTTTATAGAAAAATCATAAAGAGGTTTGTAATCACCATAAAACACTGAGTATTTTAAAATAATATAATATGCAAAATCAGCAAAACTTGAGTATCTTTTATCTTTTTCGTACTCTTTTAGGAATAATAATGCACATGATAAAATGTAAGATTTTTCATTCTCATTTAAAATTTTATCACATGTAAGTTTTTCAATTAAATTTTTAAAGTTTTCGTTTTTGAAAGCTGATGTAAATTGTGTGTTTTGATTCTGCATGTAATTAACTTTCTAAATAAGTTATAAAGTTTGTGAGAGATTTTTTGTTTAAACAAATTAATCTAATTTGTTTAAAATCGAATTCTTTTATTAATTCATCTATTTCATTAATAAAATCATCATTTTTTTCATTCCATTTTTCATCATAAATTATTGTAGAAGCTGGAATTATGTTTTGTTCTTTAATGTCTTCAAATTTCCCATTTGTATAGTTAATATCTAATTGATTTAATTTTTTAGAAATACTATCATCAGAATCAACTACTTTAGAATGGTTATATGCATTTTCCCACGGATTATTTGCTGTTTCTCCTTTCAACATTTTCTTAAGACCAGAATAGGCTTCCTTAATTTTAGAATTATGAGAATTTCCATTAGTTTTTATGCTTCCAGATTTACTTTCTAAAATCCAACTATCATTATCAAAGCTGTAATATCCATCAAATCCTTTTTTTATGGAACCTTCTTCTAAGTTTTTAAATGTAAATTCTTGTTTGAAGTTCATCTTATTTAAAAATAGATGAATCATAAACTCCGAAATTGCTCCCATTAAAATAGTATTATCATTTAATTCTTTTTCATTTTCTTTTTTCTTGAGCAAAAAATTTAATATCTTTTTTTTTACTGTTTCAAAGTCAATATTTCTTGGGCCATAACATATTGAAACTAATTTTTCATCAATATATTCCTTTAGGCGGCCTTCTATTTTGTCAATTTCAATGACAAATAGAAAATTATTATTTCCTAATTCTTTTGTTTTTAAATTAAATATTTTATCGGATTCAATCAAAATATATGAGTTTATTGTAAATCTATAAATTTATTTTTTTAAATAAGCTATTTTAACAACATAAAAAAAACACCAACATATCTGCTGGTGTTTTTTGTTTTATATTGAATTTAAACTATTCCTCCAATAAAACCTCTAAAATCGTTATCGCGGCATCGCTAATTTTAGTTCCAGGACCAAAAACGGCTACAGCTCCGGCGTCGAATAAGAATTGGTAATCTTGTGCTGGGATAACTCCTCCAACAATTACCATGATATCTTCTCTTCCGTATTTTTTTAGTTCTTCAATAACTTGTGGTACCAAGGTTTTGTGTCCCGCTGCTAAAGAAGAAACGCCTAAAATATGCACGTCATTTTCAACCGCTTGTTTGGCTGCTTCTTGTGGTGTTTGGAATAATGGACCAATGTCCACATCAAAACCTACGTCGGCATAACCTGTTGCTACTACTTTAGCACCACGATCGTGACCGTCTTGTCCCATTTTCGCAATCATAATACGAGGACGACGACCTTCTTTCTTCGCGAAAGCATCAGCTAATTGTTTTGCTTTTTCAAAACTTACATCGTTCTTAATTTCTTTACTATACACGCCGCTAAAACTTCTAATTTGTGCTTTATATCTTCCAAAAACTACTTCTAAAGCATCACTAATTTCACCTAATGTAGCTCTGTTTCTTGCTGCTTCTACGGCTAAAGATAGTAAATTTTCACCACCATTTTTAGCGCTTTCGGTTAATTTTGCCAAACATTCGGCAACTTTAGCGTTATCGCGAGTCGCTTTAATTTGGTCTAAACGTTCAATTTGTTGTTTGCGCACCATTTGGTTATCCACATCCAAAATATGTAACGGATCTTCTTTTTCCAAACGGTATTTGTTCACCCCAACAATAATATCTTGACTGCTATCAATACGAGCTTGTTTACGCGCAGCAGCTTCTTCAATTCTTAGTTTAGGAATTCCAGCTTCAATCGCTTTAGTCATTCCGCCTAATTCTTCTACTTCTTGAATTAAAGCCCAAGCTTTCTCAGCAATTTCAGCCGTTAAACTTTCTACATAATAACTTCCTGCCCAAGGGTCAACCGTTTTACAAATTTTGGTTTCTTCTTGTAAAAAGATTTGGGTATTACGAGCAATTCGTGCTGAGAAATCGGTTGGTAAAGCAATGGCTTCGTCCAAAGCATTAGTGTGTAACGATTGAGTTCCTCCAAAAGCTGCTGCGGCTGCTTCAATCGCAGTTCGAGCCACGTTATTAAAAGGATCTTGCTCCGTTAAACTCCAACCCGAAGTTTGGCAATGCGTTCTTAATGCTAATGATTTTTCGTCTTTTGGGTTGAATTGTTTTAATAGTTTTGCCCAAAGCATACGACCGGCACGCATTTTCGCAATTTCCATAAAATGATTCATTCCAATCGCCCAGAAAAACGAAAGGCGAGGAGCGAACGTATCAATATCCATTCCAGCGGCTAAACCAGTGCGAATGTATTCTAAACCATCTGCTAAAGTGTAAGCTAATTCAATATCAGCAGTAGCTCCCGCTTCTTGCATGTGGTAACCCGAAATTGAAATTGAGTTGAATTTCGGCATGTTTTTACTCGTATATTCGAAAATATCTGCAATAATTTTCATCGAAGGCGTTGGTGGATAAATATAGGTATTTCGCACCATGAATTCCTTCAAAATATCATTCTGAATCGTTCCCGACAATAGGTTAGGAGTAACGCCTTGTTCTTCAGCTGCTACGATGTAGAATGCCATAATAGGCAAAACCGCTCCATTCATCGTCATCGAAACCGACATTTCACCTAACGGAATTTGGTCGAAAAGTACTTTCATATCTTCTACCGAATCAATCGCAACCCCAGCTTTTCCAACATCACCAACCACACGTTCGTGGTCAGAATCGTAACCTCTGTGTGTTGCTAAATCGAAGGCAACGGATAACCC
Organism: Flavobacterium sp.; assembly: GCF_035299005.1. Lineage (GTDB taxonomy): Bacteria > Bacteroidota > Bacteroidia > Flavobacteriales > Flavobacteriaceae > Flavobacterium. The sequence continues at coordinate 153,051 of NZ_DATGXL010000012.1, read as the reverse complement.
TTTTTGTCCGGCTGCTAAGTTTCTTCTGTAAAAAGCATTACTTTCTTCCGCAGTTGAAAATCCTGCGTATTGACGAATTGTCCAAGGACGGCGAACGTACATGGTTGCGTATGGTCCGCGTAAATTGGGTGCAAAACCAGCTCCAAAACCAAGGTGTTCTAAATCGGAAATGTCTTCTTTAGTGTAAGTTGGTTTAACTTCAATTCCTTCTGCAGTTGTGAAGTGTTGTTTTTCAGAAACTTCTGATTTCTGACTTTTAACTTCTAACTTTAAATGTTGTATATCTTTTCTCATGATTATTGCTCTTGAGATAATCGTTCTTGTTCTAATTTTTCAGCCAAGCGTTTTTCAATAATCGGTGTGATTAATGTTTTTCTGGCGTTTTGTTTCACGAAAGGATACAATTCCAAATCGTTTTTCATTTGGTCGTTTTTGTTCGGATACTTGTTGGTTCCCAATAAAACTTCTTTCCCTGAATCGAAAAATTCTTGTTCTTTTTGTGCGCTTTCGTTGATTTTTCTTTGGATAGTTCCATCGATTAATTGCGAAATTAAACCGCCATTTTTCTCGATATCTTTGAATAATTCCAAACCTTTTTCGGCTAATTGTTCTGTTAAAGTTTCAATGTAATAAGCACCATCAGCTGGATTATTCACTTTGTCGAAATAACTTTCGTGTTTTAAAACTAACAATTGGTTTCTCGAAATTCTATCGCCAAACTCGTTGTCTTTGTGATAAATCGCATCGTAAGCTAAATTCGCAACCGCATCAGCTCCACCAAGAATTGCACTCATACATTCCGTAGTTGTACGAAGCATATTTACGTTGTAATCGTATAAGGTTTTGTTACGTTTTGTTGGTGTTGCAATGATATGACAATCAAAATTATGATTGTATTCTGATGCTAACGTGTTGAATAAAAGGCGTAAGGCTCTTAGTTTTGCGATTTCGAAAAAGTAATTGGTTCCAACTGCAACTTCAATCGTAATGGGTTTGTTGATGGCTGGAATTCTATTGAAATATTCGTTTACTTGTGCTAAAGTGTAAGCCAATTGTTGCACGATATTCGCACCAGCGTTTTGATAAATTCCGCTTGAAATAGTTAAAAATGGAACAGTTGACTTAGGAGCAATTGCATTTAGTTTTTCGAAATCCTTTTCAAGATTTTCAAACCAATTTCCATCTTTTGTTAATTGTCCGATAGGGTCAATTTGAATGAAGATAGTTGCTTTGTTTTTTAAGCTAAACTCATTTATTTTAACTACGAAATCGATTGATAGAAACGGCAAATTGAAATAATAATTCACATTTTCTAACGGAAGATTTTGCATCAATTCTTCAATAGAAACCAAATCATTTTCTAATGTAAAACGAACGCTTTCAGCTCCTCTTTGTAATGTTTCTAGCGCACGAGCATTCGATTTTTTTACATCGTGGACAAAAATATTTTGAACGATTGCAAAAGGTTTTTTAGGAGCAATGGCATCAAAATTTATCACTGTTTCATCATTGTGGTAAAACGGTTTTACTTTAATACCTTCTGGGCTTTCCCAAACTAAGGTTTCGTTGTAATCAGCGCCTTTTAGTTCAAATTGAATTTGTTGTTTCCATTGTTTGCTGGAAATAGGTTCAAATTCTGAAAATAGATTATTGTTAGTCACGAATTATATATTTAATTGTTACTATTTATTTTTTTGGCTTCAGCTTCTTTTTCGGCTTTTTTGTCGTCTTCAAATTCAATAATGTAGATATCTTCGTTTTCGCGTTTCATATAATATTTTTCGCGAGCATATTTTTCGACTCTATCATTGTTTTTTAAGTGCTTAATACTGGCACTGTCTTTTTTAATCTCAGTTTTGTAGTAGTTGATATTGTCTTCAATTTCTTCAATTTCTTTATCTAAAACGCGATGTTCTAAATAGGAATAATTGTCTAAAAACAAAATCCAAATAGTAAAGAAAATTAACACCAAAACATAGCGGTTTGCTAAAATTTTTAGGAACGGATAATTGGTAATTAAATTCTTTAATTTGTTCATTATACTAATCTTTGGTTGATTACAGCTCGAACTACATCTATAGCTACGGTGTTGTATTTATCGTTAGGAATAATAATATCGGCAAATGCTTTTGTTGGTTCTATAAATTGTTCGTGCATTGGTTTTAAAGTGGTTTGATAACGATTCAAAACTTCTTCCATATCACGTCCACGTTCTGCAATATCACGTTTTAAACGACGAATTAGTCGTTCGTCTGAATCAGCATGAACATATACTTTAATATCAAACATATCTCTTAATTCTGGATTTGTAAGAATTAAGATACCTTCAACAATCATTACTTTTCTTGGGTGTGTGATGATTTTGTCATCCGTTCTATCGTGAGTTACAAAAGAATAAACCGGTTGCTCAATTGTTTTTCCCGCTTTTAAATCTTTTAAATGGGCTACTAATAATTCAAAATCAATAGCTCTTGGATGATCAAAATTAATTTTTGTACGTTCCTCATAACTCAAATGGTGTGTTTCTTTATAGTATGAATCTTGTGAAATGATTCCTACTTCAGAAGAAGGTAACTCATTCATAATTTGATGTACAACAGTAGTTTTTCCACTTCCGGTGCCACCGGCAATTCCAATAATTAGCATAAAATGTTGAATAGTTTTGTTTTAGCAAAAATAGAAATAATATTCTATGTGTTTTTTGTTTTGATGAGAAAGTTTTGGGAATAAATGCTAAAAAAATATAGGTTGTTTGAAGTGTTTATTTAATTTCAAAAAAAACATTTAATTTATTTGTTAGAATAGAATTTAGTTATATATTTGCAACTTCATTTACGGGGTGTAGCGTAGCCCGGTTATCGCGCCTGCTTTGGGAGCAGGAGGCCGCAGGTTCGAATCCTGCCACCCCGACAAAAACCTTCTTGAATAAATCAAGAAGGTTTTTTTTATTTTAAAAAACTATACTTAGATAGTTAAAACTAATCTATTTTTAAGAAATAATTTTAATTAAAAACTTACATTTGCTACTCTTAAAAGAATAAAGTTATGTCAAATACAATCGAAAAAGTAAAATGCTTAATTATAGGTTCTGGTCCAGCAGGTTATACTGCAGCTATTTATGCGGCTAGAGCAAATATGAATCCTGTGTTATATCAAGGTACACAACCTGGTGGTCAATTAACAACTACAAATGAAGTAGAGAATTTTCCAGGTTACCCAGACGGTGTTACAGGACCTGAAATGATGGTGCAATTACAGGCACAAGCACAGCGATTTGGAACAGACGTTCGTGATGGTTGGGCAACAAAAGTTGATTTTTCAGGTGAAATTCATAAAGTTTGGATTAATGATACCAAAGAAGTACATGCAGAAACAGTAATTATTTCTACAGGAGCTTCTGCTAAATATTTAGGATTAGAATCTGAACAGCATTATTTGAAACTAGGAGGTGGTGTTTCTGCTTGTGCAGTTTGCGATGGATTTTTCTACAGAAATCAGGAAGTCGTAATCGTTGGTGCAGGAGATAGCGCTTGTGAAGAGGCACATTATCTTTCTAAATTATGTAAAAAAGTAACAATGTTAGTGAGAAGTGATAAATTTAGAGCTTCTAAAATTATGGCTGAGCGTGTTCAAAAAACTGAAAACATTGACATTTTAATGCATACAGAAACAGAAGAAGTTTTAGGTGATGGACAAGTTGTTACAGGTGTAAGAGTTAAAAATAGAACTACAGGAGAATTAACCGAAATTCCAGCGACAGGATTTTTTGTAGCTATAGGACACAAACCTAACACAGATATTTTTGCGGATTATATTACCTTAGACGAAACAGGATATGTTGTAAATGTACCTGGAAGTTCAAAAACCAATGTACCAGGTGTATTTGTTGCTGGTGATGCGGCCGATCATGTATACCGTCAGGCAATTACTGCTGCTGGGACTGGTTGTATGGCTGCTTTAGATGCAGAAAGATATATTGCTTCAAAGGAGTAATATTAGTATATAAACAAAAAATCCGACACATTTGTCGGATTTTTTGTTTATTATAATGAACGGTTATTTTTCTTTTTTATATAGTGTTGTGTTATTTGTGAACTTTTCTATGGAGATTTTTTGTTCACCAAATAATTCAATTTCTGATTTTCCTGCAGCCTCAATAGTAATTTCTTTGCTTACATTTACTTCACATTTTGCATAACTCTCGGTGTCTAGTTCTAAATCTCCAATTACGAATTTTTGTGCTAGTAAATTACTACTGTTGTCTAATCGTATTTTTGCATTTGCAGCATTCCCTTCAATAGTAGCCTTACTTTTTTGATACATATCAATTTTAACTTCTGGAGAAGCAACGAGTGCTTTCAATTCGCTACTTTTACTTAATTCAAGGTTTGTGCTTTCTGCTTTAACATTAATTTCTGCTTCTGCTTTGTCATCTAAAACTAAGGCAAAATATTTTGATTTTACATTTAAAAATGATTTTGAATTGTCGTAGTTTTTAATAGTAATATTGTCTAATTCTAAATCAGCTAATGCTTTTATTTCTACTTCATTTCTGGCGGTAATTAGCTTTAAACTATCTGAATAGTTAATACGAATGGCAAATTTTTTAACGCCAGAAGCTTCTTTTAAAGAAGTTACTCTTAAGGTATTGCCTGTTACTTCAAAATTAATAATGTCGTGCAGGTTATCGTCAGCTTCTATTTCTAATGAAGGTTTATCACCTTTAACTAGTAATACTTCAAAATTGTCACCAACTTCAATATTTTCAAAGCTTTTTAATTCTTTAATGGCTACGGTTACTATTTTTGAACCTTTGATTTTTTCTTTCTTTTGGGCTAAAGAAAACATAGTTACTAGTAAAGCAACTAATAGAAATGGGATGTTTTTAAACATTTTAATTCGAATTTGTTTTTACAAATATAAAAAAAAACACCAGTGAAAGTACTGATGTTTTATTTTTGTATTTATAGTATAGATTCTACCAAGTTTGCGATAAAAGTAAATACAAATTCTATTATTTGAATAACTAGCTTTATCATGAGAGTCGAATTTAGTTTGTTTAGCTGTATTGTTTTTTGTAAAATTAATTCTTTGTATTAATTCAGGCTGTTAATTTTATACTAATTATTTGTTAAATACAATGAATTGATTTGATAATGAATAGGTTGTAGTTTATTAGTTTCCTTCAACACTTCCGCCAGATGTTTCTTCTTTTGTAATTGTTTTGGGTGTTTGTACATAATCAATTGAACTACCACTGGAAGCTTTTGCGTCTAATTTTACTATTGGTTTCACAGAAGTTGAACTTCCACTTGACGATTGAGCAAAAACATCATTTGCTGCTAATTGATTGGCATCTATTTCACTTCCACTTGATGATGCTGTTTCTAGTTTTAAAGTTTTTCCAGAAACAGTAATGTTGCTTCCGCTTGATGATTCGCAACTTACATTTTCGTATTCCAACACGGCTTCAATTTCACTACCACTGCTTGATTTTACAGCAATCGTATTTCCTTTTAGGGTGTTTTTAGAAGTAATTGAAGAACCGCTTGAAGCTTCCAATCCAACAATTGAATTCATTTTTACTCTTACATCTATAGAAGACATTGTGTTTATATTTCCCTCTATTTTTACAATTAGGGTTCCGTTTTCAACTTTAGTAATTACATATTGCATTAAGTTGTCATCAGTTTCTACTTCAATATCGGTTGGTGTGCCTTGTTCTACAATGACAGTAACTCCAGTACTTGATGAAATTTTGTCAAAATTTTCATTAATAGTTCTTTTTTCAGTAATAATATTACCACTTCCGTCAACACCGTTACCTAAGTTGAGATTAGCGTTGCATGATGTTAATGTTAATACAATTAAAAGAGCCAATATTTTGAATGTAGTTTTCATGTTTATTTAGTTTTGGTTTCTTTTTTAGTATCTATTTCAATTTTTACGTTTTGAACTTCTTCCTTTACTTCTTTGATTTCTTTTTTTATCAAAACACCATTTTCATCATAAATAATTGTTGAAGTTGAATCGTTTACTATTTCGTTGTTTTCAATATCTCCATATTCATTTTCTGAGATAGGACAATTTAAACATTTCACCTTTTCTTTATCTACTCTATATACATAATCTGATGAACTATAGTGTAAGTTGAAAAAATCGTTGTTAGATCGGTCAAAATGGTCAAAGTTTTTGTTGGTTTTGAATAATGTTCCTTTTGGTAAATACAAGTACAAAGCTACTTCTTGGCCTCTAAATTTGTTTTCAACAGCTGAAATTAAATAATTATCTAAAATTAATGTATTTCCTTCAATTTTGTATCCATATTTAATTTTTTCTGCTCTTTTATTAGCTTCGGTTGCAGATTTGCCACGTGCCAATTTTTCTACTTGAATATAGGGCATCAATTCATCAGTTTCCATAATTTCTATAGTAACATTATTTGAATAGATGATTTCGTTTTTATTTTCGTCTTGTGTTAATTTAAAATCGGTTTCATGATAACTATTTTTAGAATAAAAATCGTTGTTCTTGAATTTAATATGCAATGTGTCGTTTGGAGCTAATATAATTTCTTCTTTTTGAACCACTTTTCCTTCATATGCCATTTGTGTTGCTTCATTAATTCCTAATGAAATTGCAATTCCAACTGCAATAACCCATAGTGCAATTAGTGTATATGTTGCTATATTTCCAATTGATTTTAAATTGTTTACTAATAATTTTAATCCTAATAAAAGCAAGAAGAAAAAAGGAATTCCAAAGACCAAAATAACTAATAAACCTTGTACCCAAAGTGGTGTTTCTAATCCGATAGGTGTATTAAAATGATTTAATATATAGTTGTCTGGCATTGTAGAGGAAAACATCATGACTATTCCTGTAATGATAAATCCGAGAAGTGAAAATGAAGCTACTAATACGATGATTCCACCTATGAATATTGCAAAAACTTTGAAAATTGTTTTGAAAATCTCTTCAAAAGTTGAACCTATTTTCTCAGCACCAGATTTTGCTGTACTGGCAATTTTTTGATGATCAATACCGCTTATTTTTGAAGAAATATCATCAATTCCTTCCTTTACTTTTCGTTCAATGTTTGAAATATTTATGGGTTCTCCCCTCATTTCAAGTTTTTGAGTTGTTGTGATAGCTTCTGGAACTAAAATCCATAACACTATATATACAAATAATCCTGTTCCAAACCCAAAGAATAAAATTACCATTATTATACGTAACCAAAGAGCATCTATTCCTAAATAGTGACCTAGTCCGGCCATTACCCCACCAAGCATTCCATTTTCTTTATCTCTGAATAATCTTTTTGAAGGATAATAATAGTTGCCTGAAGCAGAAGTTGAGGTGTTTGATTGATAAGAAGTTTTTTCATCATCAATTTTATAATCTTCAGGTTGCCCCATGATTCCAATTACAGCATCAATTTCTACTAAGCCAATGACTTGTTTGTCATTTTTAATACGCTCTTGAAATAATTCAGCAATTCTGCTTTCAATGTCTTTCATAATTTCTTCTCTTCCATCAGGAGCAAGTGAGCGTTTCACCGCATCAAAATAACGCGATAATTTTTGATAGGCATCTTCATCAATATGGAAGAAAAAACCTCCTAAATTTATACTTATTGTTTTGTTCATGACTCTTAGTTTTGACTAGTTATTATGTTCACGGCATCTGCTAATTCTTTCCAAGTGCCGTTTAATTCTTGTAAAAAATCTTTTCCTTCTTCGGTTAATCCATAATATTTTCTAGGTGGTCCCGATGTTGATTCTTCCCAACGATAATTCAATAAACCATCGTTTTTTAATCTTGTTAATAAAGGATATACTGTTCCTTCCACTACAAGTAGTTTTGCGTTTTTTAGCGTGTCCAATATTTCAGAAGTGTAAGCATCTTTTTCTTTTAATACAGATAAAATGCAAAACTCTAAAACACCTTTTCGCATTTGCGCTTTAGTGTTTTCAATGTTCATAATTCCTTTTGATTTTTTTAATTAAACTGTTCATTTTTTGACTTTGTTTTGCTTGCGCAAATTAATTGATTTGATGATTGAAATTAGATTACCTATTAATTTCTTATACAAAGATAAGTCTAAAAACAGGTATTGTGTTACGCATAGTACTAATATTTAACAAAAAATTAACAAATTAAAAATAGTAGGAAAGCATAGTATTTTTTGTATTTTTACAAATTAAATCAATGAATTATGGAGTTTACACCCTCAAAACTTAATCTTTTTACTTTTTTTAAACTACCTTCTGCATTTTGGAGTGGTGTCCGTGTTAAGTCGATTTCGCCAGAAGTTTGTGAAGTAACTGTAAAACACCGTTGGTTCAATCAGAATCCGTTTAACTCAATGTATTTTGCTGTGCAAGCTATGGCAGCTGAGTTTACTACGGGTGCTTTGGTTATGTTTCAAATCAAACAAAGCGGTAAAAATATATCAATGTTAGTGGCTCAAAATAAGAGTGTGTTTACAAAAAAAGCTACTGGAAGAATTATTTTTACATGTAATCAAGGGAATGCAATAAAAGAAACTATTCAAAAAGCTATCGATACTATGGAAGGACAGACTATTTGGCTAACTTCAATAGGTAAAAATGAAAAAGGGGAACAAGTTTCTGAAATGCAATTCGAGTGGACTATTAAAGTTAGAGCTTAAAATTCTCATCTTCAAACTAATCCTAAACATACGTTAATTTACTTTCATTGTTCTATTTTTGATTGTAACTTTGAGAAAAAGGAAAAAGAAAATGACCATTTTAATTACAGGTGCAACAGGATTAGTAGGGCAAGAATTGGTGAGCTTGTTATTACAAAACGGACATATTGTTCATTATTTGTCTACTTCAAAGAAGAAATTAGTTTTTAATACTAATTATAAAGGGTTTTATTGGAACCCAAAAACAGCTGAAATAGATATAGCTTCGTTAACAGATGTTGAAGTTATTGTGCATTTAGCTGGAGCAAATGTGGCTAAAAAATGGACAAAATCTTATAAAGAAGAAATTATAGAAAGTCGTATACTTTCGACTAGGTTGTTGTTTCAAACGCTTCAAAAAACACCAAATCGAGTAAAACAAATCGTTTCAGCTTCAGCTATTGGAATTTATCCAGACAGTTTAACCAATATTTATCATGAAACCGACTTAGATGTTGATGTTTCTTTTCTTGGAAATGTTGTAAAACTATGGGAAAATGAAGTCAGCCAGTTTGAAAAATTAGAAATAGTCGTTTCAAAAATTAGAATTGGAATCGTTTTTGCTAAAAATGGTGGAGCTTTACAAGAAATGGCAAAACCTATTAGATATGGAGTAGGAGCTGCTTTTGGTTCGGGTGAACAATATCAATCTTGGATTCATATTCAAGATTTAGTTGCTGTTTTCTATCACGTAATTGAAAACGAGTTGCCTGGAATTTACAATGGCGTTTCTCCATATCCAGTATCAAATGCAGAACTCACAAAAGCAATTGCTAAAACATTAGAAAAGCCATTGTTTTTACCAAATGTCCCTAAGTTTGTTATGAAAATTATTCTTGGCGAAATGCACGAAATTTTATTTTCGAGTCAACATGTAAGTTGTAGAAAATTATTGGATGAAAACTTTCAATTCAAATTTGCTTCTTTGGACAAAGCATTGAATGATTTGTTGAAATAAACTTTTATAAATATTTTTTCCTGACAATTTGACATTTTTAAACATTTGGCAATACATTTGCAATCCCATTTACTAAAGTAAAAATGTTTAAAAAAATATTCAAAAATATGAGTCAAGAAAGTACTGAAAACATCGAAAAGGATAACATTAATGAAGAAAATGTTTCAGAAAATCAAGGAATTCCAACACCAGAATTATCTGTAGAAGAGCAATTACAAGAAGAGTTGAGCAACGAAAAAGATAAATTTTTGCGTCTTTTTGCTGAATTCGAAAATTATAAAAGAAGAACTGCTAAAGAGCGTATCGACTTATTCAAGACTGCAAATCAAGAAGTTTTACAAGCTATGCTACCTGTTTTAGATGATTTTGATAGAGCTTGGGCTCAAGTTTCTAAATCTGATGATGAAGCATTAGTAACTGGTGTACAATTGATTCATGATAAACTGAGAAGTACTTTAGTTTCTAAAGGTTTGGAAGAAGTAGAAGTTAAAGCAGGCGATGCTTTTAATGCTGATTTTGCAGAAGCTATTACCCAAATTCCAGCGCCAAACGATAAATTAAAAGGTAAAATTGTTGATGTAATTGAAAAAGGTTACAAATTAGGAGACAAAATTATTCGTTTTCCAAAGGTTGTAATCGGACAATAATTTTTATCATGGAGACAAGTTTTTGCTTGTCTTTTTCTACATATTATAATATTAAGATATAATGAAAAAAGATTTTTACGAAATATTAGGTATCTCAAAAAATGCTACGGCCGAAGAAATAAAGAAAGCATATCGTAAGAAAGCAATCGAGTTTCACCCTGACAAAAATCCGGGCAATAAAGAAGCGGAAGAAAAGTTCAAAGAAGCAGCTGAAGCTTATGAGGTTTTAAGCGATGCTAATAAAAAAGCTAAATATGACCAATATGGTCACCAAGCTTTTGATGGTGGAGGATTTGGCGATGGTCATCATATGAATATGGATGATATTTTCAGTCAGTTTGGAGATATTTTTGGTGGTGCTTTTGGCGGTGGCGGATTTTCTGGATTTGGCGGTGGCGGAGGTCAGCGTAGAGTAAAAGGAAGCAATCTTCGTATCAAAGTAAAATTGACTTTGGAAGAAATTGCTAATGGTGTTGAAAAGAAAGTGAAAGTAAAACGTAAAGTTCAAGCGAAAGGTGTAACTTATAGAACATGTCCAACGTGTAATGGTTCTGGACAAATTATGAAAGTTGCCAATACAATTTTAGGTAGAATGCAAACAGCAACTACGTGTCATATTTGTAGTGGTTCTGGTCAAATATTAGATCAAAAACCAGCGGGAGCAGATGCGCAAGGAATGTTATTAGAAGACGATACGGTTTCTATCAAAATTCCTGCTGGAGTTGTTGATGGAATGCAGTTAAAAGTAGCTAATAAAGGTAACGAAGCGCCAGGAAGTAATAGTATTCCAGGTGATTTAATTGTAGCTATCGAAGAAATCGAACATGAATTCTTAAAACGTGAAGGTGAAAATTTACATTTTGATTTATATATCAGTGTTGCAGAAGCTGCTTTAGGAGCCTCAAAAGATATTGAAACTGTTTCAGGAAAAGTACGAATCAAGTTGGAAGAAGGTATTCAATCGGGTAAAATTTTACGCCTAAAAGGGAAAGGAATTCCGAGTTTAAATTCATACGGAAATGGGGATTTGTTAGTACATGTAAATGTTTGGACACCAAAGACTTTAAGCAAAGAACAGAAGCAATTTTTTGAGAAAATGCTTACAGATGAAAACTTTATTCCGAAACCAGAAAAATCAGATAAATCTTTTTTTGAAAAAGTTAAAGATATGTTTTCATAATTAAATATAATTTAATACATTTGAAACTCACTTTCTTAGGAGAGTGAGTTTTTCTTTTTCATAGCAATTTTTCCCATCCTTTAGCAATAAAGGGTGGGTTTTTTTTGTAACAAAATACAGTTTTATACTACTAACTAAACAAACAAATTTACCTTTACTATGAGTAATATTCTCGAAGTACAAAATGTGGTTAAGCAATATGGTAATTATACTGCGCTTAACAATGTTTCGTTGCAAGTTCCCAAAGGAAGTATTTATGGACTGCTTGGTCCAAATGGTGCTGGAAAAACATCTCTTATTCGAATCATTAATCAAATCACAATGCCAGATAGCGGTGTGGTTTTGTTAGATGGTGAAAAATTAAAACCTGAACATGTTCAATATATTGGTTATATGCCAGAAGAACGAGGTCTATATAAAACCATGAAAGTAGGTGAACAATGCTTGTACTTGGCGCAATTAAAAGGAATGCCACATGAAGAAGCTAAAAAACAATTGAAATATTGGTTTGAAAAGTTTGAAATTCAAGGCTGGTGGGATAAAAAAATTCAAGAACTTTCAAAAGGTATGGCGCAAAAAATTCAGTTTATTGTAACGATTTTGCACCAACCAAAATTATTAATTCTTGACGAACCTTTTTCAGGATTTGATCCAGTAAATGCCAATTTGATTAAAGATGAAATCATCGAATTGAACAAAAAAGGAACTTCAATCATTTTTTCAACGCACCGAATGGAATCGGTTGAAGAAATGTGTGATTATATCGCTTTGATTCACAAATCAAATAAACTAATTGAAGGTAAATTAGAAGATGTAAAGCGTCAACACCGCTCAAATACTTTTGAAGTGGGTGTATTAACCAATAATATTGAAGGATTAATGGTGCATTTAACACAAAAGTTTACAATTGGACAAACCAATTTTAAATCATTAAATGATGATTTAAAATTAGAAGTACAATTAGGCGAACACAATTCAAATGAATTACTTTCTATTTTAACACAATTTGGTCAAGTAACACATTTCGTAGAAAAAATTCCAAGTGTAAACGATATTTTCATTCAAACTGTAAGCAAATAATCATGAGCATATTATCTTTAATTATAAAAAGAGAATTTATTGCCAAAGTGCGTAATAAATCATTTATAGTAATGACTTTTTTAGGACCATTATTAATAGTTGGAATGACTTTTTTAATTGTTTACTTATCGAGTGTAAATAAAGGAGAAATCAAAAAAATTGGTGTTCACGACACAGCAAAAGTATTTGTAAACGATTTAAAAAGCAATAATGACATACTTTACATTGATTTATCTTCAATGCCAATTGAAAAAGCAAAAGATTCTGCAAGTAATGGATATGAAGGTTTAATCTATGTTCCAGAAGTACAAAGTATTGATGAATTAGCAAAAAAAACAGTTTATATTTCGGACGAAAGTCCTAAAATGGAATTTTTAAGTCATTTACAAGGAACAATAGAAGCTAAATTAAATAAAGAGAACTTGAAAAAACTGGGTTTTGATGCGGATAAAATAGAAAAAGCCAAAATCAAATCAGATATACAAGTTGCAAAATTTTCTGGAGAAGAAGGGATTAAATATTTAAATGAGATTAAAATATTTATTGGTTTTGCTTTTGGATATTTAATCATGATGTTTATTATTATTTATGGAAATATGGTAATGCGAAGTGTTATTGAAGAGAAAACAAATCGTATCATTGAAATTATTATTTCATCAGTCAAGCCATTTCAATTGATGATGGGAAAGATCATAGGAACTTCTTTAGCTGGAATTCTTCAGTTCTTAATTTGGATTATTTTAGGTGGTGTAATTATGTTTGCTGCTACTTTATTTATGGGGCAAAGTCAGGAATCTGTTGCTACAGCACAAATGTCTGCTGAGCAAGCAGAATTAGCTATGAGTTTTACTGCTAAAATTCAAATGTATTTAAATGAAATTCCTGTTGGTACAATTTTAGCTGCCTTTGTGGTTTTTTTTATTGGAGGTTATTTTCTATACAGCTCTTTTTATGCAGCAATTGGTGCTGCTGTTGATTCTGAAACCGATTCACAACAATTTTTGTTACCGATTATCATGCCGCTAATGCTAGGTGTTTATGTAGGTTTTATTACCGTTATGAACGACCCACATGGTACAGTTGCAACAATTTTTTCTATAATACCATTGACTTCACCAATTGTAATGCTCATGCGTATTCCTTTTGGAGTACCTTGGTGGCAATTACTACTTTCTGTAGTTTTATTGTATGGAACGTTTATCTTTGTAGTCTGGTTTGCAGCAAAAATCTACCGAGTAGGTATTTTAATGTACGGAAAAAAACCAACTTGGAAAGAATTATATAAATGGTTGAAATATTAAAAAGAGGTTAAGAATTTATATGTTTAAGAGTTTCCCCTTTTAAACTCAACCCTTTTAAAGTAAAAAGAATGAGTAAAATCCTTATCATAGAAGATGAAGCAGCTATTCGAAGAGTGTTAACTAAAATACTTTCCGAAGAGAATGACTCGTATAAAGTAGAAGAAGCAGAAGACGGATTGCAAGGTGTAGAAAAAGTCAAAAATGAAGATTATGATTTAATTCTTTGTGATATCAAGATGCCAAAAATGGACGGTGTTGAGGTATTAGAAGCCGTTAAAAAAATTAAACCTGAGATTCCAATGGTTATGATCTCTGGACATGGCGACTTGGAAACAGCAATAAATACTATGCGTTTAGGTGCTTTTGATTACATTTCAAAACCACCAGATTTGAATCGTTTATTGAATACCGTTCGTAATGCATTAGATAGAAAACAGCTAGTAGTTGAGAATAAAATCTTGAAGAAGAAAGTTTCTAAAAACTACGAAATGATAGGAAATAGCGAGGCTATTAATCATATTAAAACTATGATTGATAAAGTAGCGCCAACAGATGCCAGAGTTTTAATTACAGGGCCAAATGGAACTGGAAAAGAATTAGTGGCGCATCAATTGCACGAAAAGAGCGAGCGTTCATCGGCTCCAATTATAGAGGTAAATTGCGCTGCTATTCCATCTGAATTAATTGAAAGTGAATTGTTCGGTCACGTAAAAGGTGCTTTTACTTCTGCTGTAAAGGATAGAGCAGGAAAGTTTGAAGCAGCAGATGGCGGAACCATTTTCTTAGATGAAATTGGAGATATGAGTTTGTCAGCTCAAGCCAAAGTTTTACGTGCTTTGCAAGAAAATTTAATTCAAAGAGTTGGAGCAGACAAAGACATTAAAGTTAATGTTCGTGTAGTTGCAGCAACTAATAAAGATTTAAAAAAGGAAATTGAAGAAGGCAGATTCAGAGAGGATTTATATCATCGTTTGGCCGTTATTTTGATTAAAGTTCCCGCTTTAAATGATCGAAGAGATGATATTCCAGAACTAATTGAACATTTTGCAGCAAAAATTGCTTCAGAACAAGGAAATGCGGTTAAAAGTTTTTCAAAATCAGCCATTAAATTATTACAAGAATACGATTGGACCGGGAATATTAGAGAATTACGTAATGTAGTAGAACGCTTAATTATTTTAGGAGGAAGCGAAATTTCAGAGCAAGACGTTCAACTATTTGCGAGTAAATAATACCAAGTGAAGAGTGATTAGTAATTAGTGAAAAGTTTGCTAATTACTAATCACTCTTCACTAATTACTAAATAAAAATGCAGTTAAAAAAAATAAATACAAATCTTCAAAATGCACTGATTGAAAACAATTTAATCGAGGCAAATGAAATGCAACAAGAAACTTTTTCAACAATAAAAAGTGGTGTTGATGCAGTTATTCAATCTCCAAAAAAGAGTGGAAAAACAACTACTATTTTGATGAATGTTATCCAACGAATGGAGAAACCAGTAGGTGAAAGTACAAGAGCATTGGTGTTAGTGCAAGACAAAGAAAAAGTCTTGGAAGCATTGGAAATATTTAAAAAAATGAACCATTACACGAATTTACGTGTTTTTGGGGTGCATGAAAAAGGGGATATGGATTATGATAAAAACCAAATTTCTTTAGGAATGGATGTTTTAATTGGAACTCCAATTCGTATTAATGAAATGTTTTCTTCTGCTGGATTTAACATGAATACGATTAAAATGTTTGTGGTTGATGATGTAGAAGAAATGTTGCGTAAAAGAGAAGATTCAATTATTCATAGACTTTCAATGAGTGCTGAAAAAACGCAACGTTTGTTTTTTTGTTCACAAATCACAGAAAGAGTAGAAGTGTTAGCCGATAGAATAATGATTGAGCCTCTTTTCTTTGAAATGGAAGATTGATTTTAAAAACATACAACTATGGGAATGATGAAAGTTTTTTCGGGAAGTGAAATTTTAGCAGAAACATTAAAACAAAAAATTGAAGCAGTTGGGATTATAGTTGTTAAAAAAGATAATTTACAATCAGCTCGTTTGGCAGGTTTCGGAAATACTGATTTAGCAGTAGAATTATTTGTAGATGAACGCTATTACGGAAAAATTAGTCCCGTTTTAGAAGAATTTAGAATGAGTTTGTAATTCAAAATTAATTATAATCTTAAAGCTTCTATTTACAGAAGCTTTTTTTATTTCAATAACAAATTCTTAATTGCCTAATTAACTAATTAATCTATCTTTGCACCTTTCAAAAATTTCAGTAAAATAATTTTTATTTTTTACTTCTAACTTTTTACTTTAAAAAATGATTACAGTAAACGACATTGCCGTAGAATTTGGTGGAACCACACTTTTTAGTGAAGTAACTTTTGCCATCAATGAAACCGATAAAATTGCCCTAATGGGTAAAAATGGTGCTGGAAAATCTACGCTTTTAAAAATTGTTGCAGGAGCAAATAAACCTACTCGTGGTGTTATTTCAGCGCCAAGTGATGCAGTTATTGCTTATTTACCGCAACATTTGTTGACAGAAGATAACTGTACGGTAATGGAAGAAACATCGAAAGCATTTGCTTCGGTGTTAAATATGAAAAAAGAAATCGACGAAATTAATGAGCAATTGACTATTCGTACCGATTATGAAAGCGATGAGTACATGAAATTGATTGAAAAAGTTTCGGAATTATCTGAAAAATATTATTCAATTGAAGAAGTAAATTACGAAGCTGAAGTTGAAAAAATATTAAAAGGATTAGGGTTTGAAAGAGAAGATTTTAATCGACCAACTAAAGAATTCTCAGGAGGTTGGAGAATGCGTATTGAATTAGCTAAAATCCTTTTAACTAAACCCGATTTGATTCTTTTAGATGAGCCAACTAATCACTTAGATATGGATAGTATTGAATGGTTGGAAGAATTTTTGATTAATCAAGCGAAAGCTGTTATGGTTATTTCGCACGATAGAGCATTTGTTGACAACATTACAAATCGTACGATTGAAGTTACAATGGGAAGAATTTATGATTACAAAGCAAAATATTCTCACTATTTAGAATTGCGAAAAGACAGACGCGTTCACCAACAAAAAGCGTATGAAGAGCAACAAAAATTCATTGCAGATAATCAAGCTTTTATTGAGCGTTTTAGAGGAACTTTTTCTAAAACGGAACAGGTGCAATCTCGTGTTAGAATGTTAGAAAAAATTGTTCCTATCGAAGTGGACGAAATTGATAATTCGGCTTTAAAGTTGAAATTTCCACCATCGGCTCGTTCAGGTCAATATCCTGTGATTGTTAAAGATTTAGAAAAATCATATGGTGATAAATTAATTTTCAAAGATGCAAATTTAGTTATAGAACGTGGTCAAAAAGTAGCTTTTGTGGGTAAAAATGGTGAAGGAAAATCGACCATGATTAAAGCTATCATGAAAGAAATTGAAATTAATGGAGGTTCTGTGGAAATTGGTCACAATTGCCAGATTGGTTATTTTGCTCAAAATCAAGCAGCAATGTTAGATGAAAATGCAACAATTTTTGAAACCATTGACAGAATTGCCGTTGGCGACGTTCGAACTCAAATTAAAAATATTCTTGGAGCATTTATGTTTCAAGGAGATGATATTCAAAAGAAAGTTAAGGTACTTTCTGGAGGAGAAAAAACGCGTTTGGCAATGATAAAATTATTATTAGAACCTGTAAATCTTCTTATTTTAGATGAGCCTTCGAACCATTTAGATATGAAAACAAAGGACATCATCAAAGATGCTTTACGTGATTTTGATGGAACTTTAATTTTAGTTTCACACGATAGAGATTTCTTGGATGGTTTGGCCGAGAAAGTATTTGAATTTGGACACAAACGCGTAAAAGAACATTTCGAAGACATCAAAGGATTCTTAGCACACAAAAAAATGGATTCTTTGAAAGAGATTGAGAAGTAAGATTTGTAAATATAAAAGCTCCTGTTGGAGCTTTTTTTATATTTCTTTCTTTTTCCACTTCTCAAAACCTAAAACACTTGGCTTGATTTCTTTTTGCCATTGTTTTCCGTAATTTTTATTTAAGAACTCAAAAACTAATTCGTTTTTAACTTCATATTCTTCAAAATTTGTAGGAGCAATGCAACCAAAATCGTGAAACTGAATATTGTATTTTTTAGCAAAATCCAAATCTTCTTTGGTAATTACAGAATCAATTCCGCCTAAAAGATAAATAGTTTTAGTGTTTGAATTAATTTCGATTTTGATAGTGTCGTTTTGTTTTTTCTCTTGTGCTTGAAGGACTATAGAAGCAGTAAAGAAGCAGAATAATAATTTAAAATTCATTTTTTCTAATTTTGGATGAAACGTCAGCACCACCCCATTCCACAAGAGTAAACCCTTTTCTTTCGGTTTTTGGAAGATGCTGTTCGTTAATTTGTGTATAATTTTCTAAACCATAAAATTCCATATAAATTCTAATAGTAGTTTCTGGTTTTGGATTGACGTTTAAAGTAGCAATTTCGTCGCATTCTTCGTTTATCAAGAAATGAATAAAATTGTATCTATTTCGTTCTAAAATTGGCAACCAATATTGTATAAATTCATTTGTTTCTTGATTGTTTAGACCAATGTGTTCCAGCTTTTCAATGAAAAATTCGGTTAACTTTTCTTTTGGTACAATAAAACCATCATCATATTTATAATGCTCTTCTGGGAAATCAATCGTTCCGTCCCAAAATAAAGAGTTGTAATAACGTTTAGATTTTTTATCGAAAATTTGTCCGTTTGGCTCAGCAATTACATCCCAACTTTTGTCGTATTTTGGAAAGGTTGTTAGCAGTTTGCCTTTTAAATCAATTTTTAAATCAATTGTTGTTTTTTCAGTTGGATAAAGATAGATGACAGGTTTTTCAAGTATAATCTGTTGGTCTGATTTGAGATTGATAACAAGATTTTCTTTGTTTTCAATTTTTACTTTTTGTGATTTGAATTGTAAAAAAGAAATCTCTAAAACATCATTTATTTTAACTTCAATTGAAAATTTCCCATCAAAATCGGTTTGCGTTTCAGCTTTTGAGTTTAGATTTTTAATGTATACACCTGAAAGTTCTAATTTTTCACAATCATAAACGGTTCCAGAAATTTTAAAAACTTCAGTTTCTTTGTTTATTGAATTTTCTGCCGAATATTTTTTATATAATTTCTTTAATTCTCGTTTGGAAATATCTTTTGTAGTAATTAGAATGGCACCGTTTTTTGCATTTTGGCCATAAATTGCAGTTGCTGCTTTGTCTTTCAAAACATTTACAGATTCGATGTTTTTTGGATCAATTGCTTCAAGAACATCTTTATGAAGAATATTTTCATTAACAACTATTAAAGGAGAATTATCAGTTGTTTCTTGAGCGAATATAGTTGTTATTGTGAATAAAAAAATAAATAAATTTAGTAATGCTTTCATAATTAAATTTTTGAAATTGTCCTTATTTTTGATTTTATTATTTCTTAATCGTAATTATAATAACCCCATTTTTTCCTTTATCACCATAAATCGGAATAGCTCTTTCAGGTTGTAAAACAACTATGGTGTCAATATTTTGTTTGCTCAATGGTGCATATGGACTCGTCGGATTTTCACCATATAATTCTTCTTCTGTATAAGCGACTCCATTGATATAGTATAATGGATTTTTAAGTTCAATAACAGATTCATAATCTGCATTTGAAATATTTTTTGGTGATTTTTTGGTTAATTTTCCATCAATAAGTACTAAGTCATCATTGGCTACTTTTTTGTCTTTTTCTTGGATAGCTTCAGCAGATATTACACTTACAGCATCATAACGTCTTCCTTTTGCTAAGTAACCAGAATTATTAATTGAAGCAGAATTAGAAATATCATTTTTGTTATTTGGTGCAAAACTTGTTCTAGCAAGTTCGTCTACTTCTTCCATTGCAATTGGAGTTGCAAGTTGCACTTCTTTTTTCGATTTATAATTGATAGTATCGTTGATTACAATGTTGTTTTGAATTACAATTTGTTGCTGTAAAATCTGCTCTGCCTCTTTTTTAATTTCCGGATTTGTATTTACCAAGCCATTTTCTGATTCTGGTGTTGGAATGCTACTTTTTGTCGTGTCAACTGTAGTAATTGTACTTTCAGGAATAATTATAGCTTCATTTTCTTGTAATAAGAAAAAAGTTAACGTTCCTACTAAAACTACTGATGCTGCCATAGCTAATTTTTTCCACAAATGCTTCTCTTTTTGAAGTGTTTGTGTTTCCATTTTGTCTTCTACACGAGCCCAAATTTTCTCCATGCCAGGAAAGTCTTTTTGCTCGGCGTTTTCGGCAGCCTGTTGTATTTTTTTATATAATTTTTCTTCTGTTCCCATGACTATTTTGCTTTTTGATAATAAAAAGTTCTTACCAATTCTTTTAATTTACTTTTTGCCGCATTCAATTGCGATTTTGATGTTCCTTCACTTATGCCAAGTTGTTCTGCAATTTCTTTGTGTGAATAACCTTCAATCACAAACAAATTAAAAATCGTTTGGCATCCATCGGGAATATAATTCAGTAAATTGAGCAAATCTTCTTCTTCTAAATCGGTAACTTCATCAGCTAAAGGTTGCGAATTGTAACTCACATCTTCCAAATACAAATTAAAGTTGATGTTCTTTTTAATTTGTAAAAGGCAATTGTTCACCGTTATTTTTCGTGCCCAAGCTTCAAAAGCCAAGTCTTCTTTAAGTTGTTCTATTTTTGTGAATATGGTAAAAAAAGCATCGGCCAATACTTCTTCTATTTCTTCTTCCTTTTTTAAATACCGTTTACACAAACGATAGAGTTTTGGTGCCATAGTTTCATACACCAAGCGTTGTGCTTCACGGTGTTGTTTTCGGCAGCCTTGTATGTGTTTTACATCCATTAGTAAACTTGCTTTTTTATATAGAGCATAAAAATTAGTAGAAGGTTGGGAAGTAAGTAAAAAATTATTTAGTTAATGTCAATTTATATATAGTTGCTTCTAAAACGTCAGTATCATTGTCTTCACACAATAAAAAATCTAATTCGGTTGTACTTTCTCTATAAAGTGTGATGCCTTCAAATTTATGTTTGTCAGAAATAATTATTGTTTTTTCAACTTCAAAGGTTTCTGGATTTAAAACACCAACCAAAGAACCTAGAACTTCTCCATCTAAATATGTTGAGTTTGTATCTTCTGCAGACGCAAGAAAGTAAAATTTGTCTTGAACCATAATAGCATCTGTAAAAGTAGTTTCGACGTTTTTAATTTTTGGAAGTGAAATGGGATGGAATTTAATAGGTTGTGTTTTATCATTTTCAACCACAAATATGCCGTTTTTAGACTGTGAACCATTACCTCTTTGAAATAAATACATTGTTTTTTCAATACTAATGCTGCCTTCAATGTTTAGTTCGTCTTCTTTTAAATTGGCCAACATACGAAGTTGAACATATAATTCACTCAAATCTCTACTTTTTGTTTTTTGGGTTTCCAAGTGAAAAGTCATCATTTGATTTCGATTATTTGTAGAACCTGAACCGAAGATATAAAGTTTGTTTCCATTTTTAGCAATGGATTCAAAATCGTGTTTTTCTTTTTTAGCAATATTTTCTTTCGGATTTTCTACCAAAGCAATTTTATGAAGCTCTTTTGCGTCAATTGCATATTCATATAGATAAGAGCTGTTATCAGAAATAATGAATAAGGAATTGTTTTGAAATAATATTCCAGATGCAGAACCAATTCCTATAATATTTAAAAAGATTTGAAGTTGAAATTTTTCCATATTTTTACAAATGTGTTTTAGGTTTAGAAGCTTTAAATAGCATCTAAAATTACTATTTTTACAAATATTAAATTGAAATTAGGATGGAAAATATAAATATTGAAGATTTTAAGGTAAAAGGAACAATTAAATTAACTGATTTTACCACAAAGTTGCCAATTGATACAGACAAAAATCAAGAAGAATTAGCGTTGGATAAAATTCAGAAAAAGCTATCTAAAAAACAAGACGCCATGTATGCACATAATCGTTATGCGTTTTTAATTTGCTTGCAAGGTATGGATACTAGTGGAAAAGACAGCTTAATTAGAGAAGTTTTTAAAGAATTTAATCCGCGTGGAGTAGTAGTGCATAGTTTTAAAACGCCTAATTCAACCGAATTAGAGCACGATTATTTATGGCGTCATTATTTGGCTTTGCCTGAAAAAGGAAAATTTGCGGTTTTTAATCGCACGCATTATGAAAACGTATTGGTAACACGTGTCCATCCCGAATATATTTTGTTTGAAAATTTGCCTGGAATTGAAAAAGTTGAGGATATAACACCTCAATTTTGGGAGAATCGAATGGAGCAAATTATGAATTTTGAAAAGCATATTTCGCAAAATGGGACAAAAATTTTGAAATTTTATTTTCATATGAGTAAAGAAGAACAGCGAGAACGCTTGCTGAAACGATTAGAAAATCCTGAGGATAATTGGAAATTTAGTACTGGCGATTTAAAAGAGCGCGAACGTTGGGACGATTACATGAAATATTATGAAGAAGCTATTAATAAAACATCAACCGATTTTGCTCCATGGTATATAGTTCCTGCTGATGATAAAGGAGTCGCAAGATACATTGTGGCTAAAGTGATTTGGGAGGCATTAGAAAATTTAAAAGGCATTACAGAGCCAGAATTAGACCCAAAAGTAAAAGCAAATATTGAAACATATAGAGCACAGTTAACAACGAAATAGTATTCAAAATATGAAAGTTAAATTAATAGGGTTATTGCTTATTTCTTCTTTATTTGGATGTAAAGAAGCGATTAAGAACGATGCGAAATTTGTTGCTGAGCAAGATTTTGAAGATATTCAATTCACTGAACCAAAGGTTAGTAATAGTTTAATTGTAAATACAAAAGAAGATTTATTAGGTTATTGGGTAGGCGATTTTAATGCCAATTTATCAGATGAAGAAATGGATACAATTTATGGAAATGAAAAATACGCAAATTTAATTACTAGAAAAATAACATTTTCGATAGATGAAATTAAAGGAGATTCAATAATTGGTCATTCTATTTCTGCTGGAAACATTAGTCCATTTAAAGGTTTGTTAATTGAGAATGCTTCTGCTTTTACCATGCAAGTTGATGAATTCAAAAAAGCTAGAACCGATGGAAAATTTATTGTAGAAATAAAAAAATCTGATTCTATTTTAAAAGGAAATTGGGATGCATATTCTCATTCCGAATTAATGATTTATAAACGAAATTTCGATTTAAAAAAGAAACTTTTTGTTTATGATAAAACACAAGAATTAGATATAACTTTTTTTGATACAGATAAGTCAAAAGAATATGTTTATACTACAGACACAATTGAAGGAAAAGTAGAAGAGTATGTAGATAGCGAATATTATGCAACTACAGAAAAGTTGTTTGAAAAGAATGCTTCAAATGAAGAATTAACTTCAAATTTTGTTTCCAATCTATCAAAAGCCGATATTTTTATTCTCAGAAATTCCATTTTTGCACGTCATGGATTCGCTTTTCGCGATAAGCAATTACGCATGTATTTTGAACAATTTAATTGGTATATGCCTGTTTTTGGTGATGTTAAAGACGAATTAACGAAAATCGAAAAGAAGAATATAGATTTGCTACTTCGATATGAGAAAAATGCTGAGGAATACTATGATACTTTTGGTAGATAATGTGGATTAAATATTCAAAATACCTTTTGTGGATTGGATATATTTATTTTTCATATCTACTTTTATTGATAACACTTCAATATATTCCATATCATACAGATGTTGCTTTTTTACGAATTAAACAAGAAGTAATTGTCCTAAATCATTATAAAATTGCTTTTTTTACGCATGTTTACACAAGTATATTTTTGATGATTTTTGGAGCATTACAATTTTCAAATTACATCCAAAAAAAACACATACAATTGCATCGAATTTCAGGAAAATTTTATGTTGGAATCCTTTTGTTGCTTTCTGGGCCAAGTGGTTTGGTAATGTCATATTATGCAAATGGTGGGTTGTTGGCACAAGTTTCTTTCTTGTTATTGTCAACTTTTTGGATGTTATTTACTTTTTTGTCTTTGTATTTTATTTTAAAAAAACAAGTGATTAAACACCAAAAATTCGCTATTCGAAGTTTTGCGTTAACATTATCTGCAATTTCACTTCGATTGTTCAAATATTTGTTGGTTTTCTTTTTTGAGCCTTTGCCGATGGATGCATACAGGATTGCAGCCTGGTCAGGTTGGACGTTTAATTTATTGGTTGCCGAATTAATTATTTACTATAAATTTTCAAGAATTAGTAAATAAAAAAATCTTCATTTATCTTTGTAGGATATAAAATCGCTATGGAATTAAAATTAACACGCCCAATCTGCTTTTTCGACCTTGAAACTACAGGAATTGATGTAGCAAGAGATCGAATCGTAGAAATATCAATATTTAAAGTATATCCAAACGGAAATAAAGAAAGTAAAACTTGGTTGGTAAATCCTACCATTCCAATTCCGCCTCAAACGACAGCAGTGCATGGAATTACTGATGAAAAAGTAGCCAATGAGCCAACATTTAAAGAGTTAGCGTCTCAAATCCATAATATGATTAAAGATTCTGATTTGGCTGGATTTAATTCGGATAGATTTGATATTCCACTTTTAGCTGAAGAACTATTACGTGCTGAAGTAGATTTTGATATGAAAAATAGAGTTTCTGTAGATGTTCAAACGATTTTTCATAAAATGGAAGAACGTACTTTGAGTGCTGCATACAAGTTTTATTGTGGGCAAAGTTTAGAAAACGCCCACAGTGCAGAAGCTGATACGATGGCAACTTACGAAATCTTAAAATCACAATTAGATAGATATGAAAATTTAGAAAATGATATGAAATCGTTATCTGAATTTACAACACGAAAAAAATCAGTTGATTTTGCTGGATTCATTGCTTTGAATAATGAAGGAAAAGAAATCTTTACTTTCGGAAAACACAAAGGAGCTTTGGTAGATGATGTTTTTGATAAAGAACCAGGTTATTTTGGTTGGATTCAAAATGCTGATTTTCCATTATATACTAAAAAAGTGTTGACAGGAATAAAATTGAGAAAGTTAAATACTAAATAAAGTGATTAGTGAAAAGTAATTAGTGAATAGTTGCTAATTACTTTTTACTATTTACTAATCACCAGAACTATGAAAATAATCTGTATCGGTCGCAATTATGTTGACCATATTTCGGAATTAAACAATGAAAAACCTACAGAACCTGTAATTTTCATGAAGCCAGATACAGCGGTACTACCTAAAAAAACGCCATTTGTAATTCCCGCATTTAGCAATGATGTGCATCATGAAGTAGAAATTTTGGTAAAAATCTGTAAGGTTGGAAAATATATTGATGCTAAATTTGCGCATAAGTATTATGACGAAATTGGATTAGGAATCGATTTTACAGCAAGAGATGTTCAAGCTAAGTTAAAAGAAAAAGGTTTGCCGTGGGAAAAAGCGAAGTCATTTGACCATTCAGCGGTTATTGGTGCCTTTTTATCGAAAAAAGATTTTTCTTCTGTAGAAAATATTAACTTTGAGTTAAAATCTAATGGAAAATCAGTGCAAGTTGGTAACACAGATTTAATGTTGTGGAAAATAGATGAGCTAGTCGCTTATGTTTCACAATATTTTACATTAAAAAAAGGAGATATTATTTTTACAGGTACTCCTAAAGGTGTTGCTAAAGTTGCTGAAGGTGATGTTTTAGAAGGTTTTATTGAAAATAAATCAATGTTTAAAATTCAAATCAAGTAATATGGCGTTACAGTATAATTTAGCAAAAGTGTATGAAATATCAGAAAATGATACTGAGTTTGCCTTGCAAATTGTTACTTTGTTTTTAGAAGAAGTACCTGCCGAAATGAAATCTATTAAGACTGCTATTGAAGAAAAAGATTATACTAGAACTTACTCTGCTTGTCATAAAATTAAGCCAACATTAGATTTATTAGGAATGGATATGGCTTATGAAGAAAATATTCAGATTATGACATGGGCAAAAGCTGAAGGAAAACGAAAAGAAATTAAAGAAGTTTACAAATCTTTAAAAGATAGAATTGATTTAGCTATTAAAGAAATAAAAAAAGATTTCAAATTATAATTGCCAATTCCCAAACTATAAATATTACCTATGAAAGCCACAATTGTAACAATTGGCGATGAGATTCTTATTGGCCAAATTGTAGATACAAATTCATCTTATATTGCTAAAGCATTAGATAAAATTGGAATTGCCACACATGAAATGTTATCAATTTCTGATGACAAGGAGCATATCTTAAATACCTTTCAGAAACTACAAAATGATGTTGAAGTTGTAATTATTACGGGTGGGCTAGGTCCAACAAAAGATGATATTACTAAAAAAACATTTTGTGATTATTTTGAAGATACATTAATTGAAAATGAAGCGGTTTTACTTCATGTTAAAGAGATTATTGAAGGTTTTTACAAACGGCCAATCACTCAAATTAATAGAGAACAAGCCTTGGTGCCAACCAAAGCAAAAGTGCTTTTTAATAAAGCAGGAACTGCCCCAGGTATGTGGATGGAAAAAGAAAATACAGTTTTTATTTCCTTGCCAGGAGTGCCGTTTGAAATGAAATATTTGATTGATAATGAAGTAATTCCTAATTTAATTCAAAAGTTTGAGCGCCCTTACATTGTGCATCAGACAATTATGACTTATGGGAGAGGAGAAAGTTTGATTGCAGAACAAATTGAAGAATGGGAAGATAGTTTGCCAGATTTTATAAAACTAGCTTATTTGCCAAGTCCTGGAAAAGTTCGTTTACGATTAACAGCAAGAGGAACAGATGAAGAATTGTTAAAAAATGAAATAAAAAGACAAGTTCAAAAGCTTGATTTATTGATTCACGAGATTATTGTTGGATATAATGAAGATGAGCCTATTGAAGTAGTTTTAGGAAGATTATTGACTGAAAATAAGGTAACAATTTCAACTGCGGAAAGTTGTACAGGCGGAAAGATAGCTGCTTTAATGACTGCAAATCCGGGGGCTTCAAATTACTTTAAAGGAAGTGTTGTAAGTTATGCTACGCAAACTAAAATTGATATTTTAGATGTTTCAAAAGAAATTATAGATAAATATGGTGTGGTTAGTATTGAAGTAGCTAAAGCAATGGCATTAGGCGTTCAAAAACTGACAAAGTCAGATTATGCAATCGCTACGACAGGAAATGCTGGGCCATTAAAAGGTGATGCTGATGCGGAATTAGGAGTAGTTTTTATTGCAATTGCATGTCCAAATGATGTGTATGTTGAAGAGTTTAACTTTGGTCAACCACGTGAAAAGGTAATAGATAGGGCGGTTAGTAAAGCATTGGAACTCATTTATAAAGAAATTTTAAAAAAATAATAAAAGATAGTTGTGTATATGAAATCGATTTTGTTTCTTTGCACCCTGATTTTAGATAACGAAATAAAGCTGAATAATAATGTCAAGAGTTTGTGAACTTACAGGTAAAAGAGCAATGGTAGGGAACAATGTTTCTCACGCTATGAACAAAACAAAGAGAAAATTCTCTGTTAACTTAGTAAAAAAACGTTTTTACATTCCTGAAGAAGATAGATGGGTAACGTTGAAAATTTCAACTGCTGCATTAAAAACTATTAATAAAAATGGAATTGCTGCTGTATTGAAAAATGCAAAAGCAAACGGATTTGTAAAATCTGTATAATCCGCAATAATATATATCAAAATGGCAAAGAAAGGTAATAGAATCCAAGTTATTTTAGAATGTACGGAGCACAAAACTTCAGGAGTTCCTGGAACATCTCGTTACATTACTACAAAAAATAAAAAAAATACTCCAGATAGATTAGAGATTAAAAAATTTAATCCAATTTTAAAAAGAGTAACTGTACATAAAGAAATTAAATAAGATAAGTCATGGCAAAGAAAACCGTAGCAACTTTACAAACAGCTTCTAAAAGATTAACCAAAGCTATTAAGATGGTTAAATCTCCAAAAACTGGCGCTTACACATTCGTTGAATCTGTGATGGCTCCTGAATTAGTAGATGAATTCTTGAAAAAGAAATAATTCATAAAACAATTATATAGATAAGCTACTTTCGTTTGAAAGTAGCTTTTTTATTTTTACATTTGTTGCAGTATTAAGATATTGATGATTTCAATCGCTTAAAAAAAATAATCAAACCAAATTCTATGAGTTTTTTTAAAAAAATATTCTCTTCTGATAAAAAAGAGACTTTAGATAAAGGCTTAGAAAAAACTAAAATATCGTTTTTTTCTAAACTTACTAAAGCTGTTGCTGGAAAATCTAAGGTAGACGATGAGGTTCTTGATAACTTAGAAGAAATATTGGTGTCTTCTGATGTAGGTGTAAATACAACACTTAAAATTATTAATCGAATAGAAGAAAGAGTTTCCAAAGATAAGTATTTAGGAACCGATGAATTAAATGGAATTCTTCGTGAAGAAATTGCTAGCTTATTATCTGAGACTAACTCAGGAGAAGCTACTGAATTTTCAATTCCAACCAATAAAAAACCATATGTAATCATGGTAGTTGGAGTTAATGGTGTAGGAAAAACCACAACAATTGGGAAATTAGCATATCAATTTAAAAAAGCTGGATATAAAGTAGTTCTTGGTGCTGCTGATACTTTTAGAGCTGCAGCTATTGATCAATTGCAAATATGGGCAGATAGAGTAGGTGTGCCAATAGTAAAACAACAAATGGGAAGTGATCCTGCTTCTGTAGCTTTTGATACTTTACAAAGCGCTGTAGCACAAAATGCAGATATTGTTATTATTGATACAGCTGGTCGTTTACACAATAAAGTTGGTTTAATGAATGAACTTTCTAAAGTAAAAAAAGTAATGCAAAAAGTGGTAGAAGATACACCAAATGATGTACTTTTAGTATTGGATGGTTCAACAGGGCAAAATGCTTTTGAACAAGCAAAACAGTTTACTGCAGCTACTGAAGTTTCATGTTTAGCGGTAACAAAATTAGACGGAACTGCAAAAGGAGGTGTAGTGATTGGAATTTCAGATCAATTTCAAATTCCAGTTAAATATATAGGTGTTGGTGAAGGAATAGAAGATTTGCAGGTATTCAATAAGTATGAATTTGTAGATTCATTTTTTAAATAAAAGCTGATGGAATTTTTAAAATATAAAATGGTTAAGTTGCTAATTGCAGCTTTAGTACTCGCTCTAATTGCCATTCCTTTTGATGAAATAGATGCGATTTATTTGACTTTAAGGTTAGTTTCGTTCGCAATATTAATGTATGTTTTTATTAAACTTACAAGTGCAAAAAAGAAAGTAAAAAAATAAAAATAAATGCTGTTAGTTGATAACAGCATTTATTTTTTCCCATAAAGCATTGTCGAATCCCGATACTGCAAAACTTGGATTTGTTGGATCTGAAGCTTCTCCCATTCTTATAATGACTATTTTTTTACTTGGAATTATATAAATTCGTTGGTCTGAAGCTCCCATAGCAGCATACATTTCTGCTGGAGCATTAGGTACTAAGAAACCATTGTATTGTGTTTGACTACCAGGAACCATATAACTTGATTTTCCATTTAACCACCATAAATAACCATAAGATGGATTAATGTTTTGTGATGTAGAAATACTTTCGTTAAAATACGTTTCATTAATAATTTGTTCATTGTTCCATTTTCCTTTATTTAAAGCAAGGAGTCCAAATCTGGCCATGCTTCGAGTGTTGCTATGGTATATTTTATAAATGATACCATTGTTCCAAAAGCCATCCATCCCAATTTTATTTTTTAATTTAGAATTAAAATAATTTTCATAGGTTTGTCCGCTAGAAGCAGCTACCACATCCATTAGTTTTTGAAATACATTATGATAAGACCATCTTGAGCCAGCATCTGCTAAATAGATCATGTTAGTTATTGTTACTAAGTCGTTCTCGTCATTAATTCCAGATGTCATGGTTAGTAAATGTCTAGAAGTAATTAAGTTTTCTTTATCAATAGATTCGCTAGTCCAACCTGTTCCAAGATAATCGGAAACTTTATTGTTTATATTTAATAAACCTTCTTGTTGAGCTATTCCCGTAACTGTTGCAGTAAGCGTTTTTCCTGCACTATTCCATTGCCAAGTATCAGTTGAGGTATGACCGTTGAAATAGTTTTCCATCACAATTTTTCCATTTTGTAATATTATAAAACTTTTGGTGTTTTTAGATTCTAAATAATCTAATAATGGTTGTACTTGTGATTGATTCCAACCTAAACTAGCAATGCTTTTTGTTTCCCAAACCGTTGAACCAATTGGGGGGAAGTACATTTGCTCTTCTGGAGTTGAAGGAGTTGCTGAATCATCGGAACCACAACTAAATAGAGTTGAAAGTACAAATAGGGATAGAATTTTTTTCATAGTATTTATAAAATGGTTACATATTCATTAGACAATAAAAGTAAGGAATAGTTTAATTTGAAAGATAAATAATTGTAATTTTATACCATAATAATGTGTGTACAATGAAAAAAATAATATTATTTTTTGTTTTTGGATTGTTTTTATCCTGTAAACAATCTATTTCTGAAGCTGATTTGCAAAATTTAAATGGTTATTGGGAAATTGAAAAAGTTGAGCTCCCTGATGGTAATAAGAAAGAATACAAGGTAAATGAAACTATAGACTTTTTTAAAATTACTGATAAAAAAGGTTTTCGTAGCAAAGTAATGCCGCAAATTGATGGGACATATTTAACAAATGATTTAAAAGAAGGTGTTGTTGTTGTGCTTAAAGATGGTGATGCTACTATTCAGTATAAAACAAATTATGCTAATTGGAACGAAGAAATTATTGAATTATCTAAAGATAAATTAGTGGTCAAAAACCAGCAAGATTTGGAGTATCACTACAAAAGACCCGTTAAATTTTCGATTAAATAGGTATGGCAAAACGATTCAACGAAGAAAGTCCTATTGGAGATGTGTTGAAACAATTTATTTCTCAAAACAAGTTGGAAGCAGGTATGAATGTTGTTAATGTTCGTGATGCTTGGAAAAATTTAATGGGAAATGGTGTTAATAATTATACTACCGAAATACAATTAAAAGGTTCTACTTTATATGTAGCTTTGTCTTCAGCTGTTTTGAGAGAAGAATTGAGTTATGGAAAAGATAAAATCATCAAAATGATTAACGAAGAACTTCGAAAAGATGTAGTGACAAATCTGATTTTACGATAAAAAAAGCCCCAATTCTTAATAGAAATGGGACTTCAACAAACCAAAAATTAAAGACTAATAAGATTAAAATTGTGCGGTTTCTGTAGAATTTTTCATCGCTACAGTTGAAGATAATCCTGCAGTGACTGCATTTTGAACTTCATCAAAATAACTTGTTCCTACAAAATTTTGATGTTTTACAGCTCTAAATCCTTCAGCTTGTAAAGCAAACTCTTTTTCTTGTAATTCTGAATACCCTGCCATTCCTTTGCGTTTGTATGCTAAAGCTAATTCAAACATTGATGTATTTAAAGCATGGAATCCAGCTAATGTTATAAATTGAAATTTATATCCCATTTTTGCAATATCTTCACGAAATGTTTCCATTTGCGCAACAGATAATTTTGCAGCCCAATTGAATGATGGAGAACAATTATATGCTAATAATTTTCCAGGATATTGTGCATGGATTGCAGCGGCAAATTTTCTAGCTTCTTCTAAATCTGGTGTTGAAGTTTCTAACCAAACTAAATCTGCATATGGAGCATATGATAATCCTCTGTCAATTCCTTGTTCAATTCCAGCATCAACGTAAAAAAAACCTTCTGGAGTTCTCTCTCCAGTAATAAATTTTCTATCTCTTTCATCAATGTCGCTGGTTAATAAATTTGCAGCATCTGCATCGGTTCGAGCCACAATTAATGTTGGAACACCCATTGTATCAGCCGCTAATCGTGCAGCAATTAATTTATTGATAGCTTCTTGTGTGGGAACTAAAACTTTTCCGCCTAAATGGCCACATTTTTTTGCAGATGAAAGTTGGTCTTCAAAGTGAACTCCTGCAGCACCAGCTTCAATCATACTTTTCATGAGTTCAAAAGCATTTAAGTTACCTCCAAAACCCGCTTCAGCATCAGCAACAATTGGAACTAAATAATCTTTTTTGTTTTCAACTTTGTTCACAGACTGAATTTGGTCGGCGCGTAACAATGCGTTGTTAATACGCTTAACAACTAATGGAACACTGTTAGCAGGATATAGAGATTGATCAGGATACATTTCGCCAGCTACATTTGCATCTGCAGCTACTTGCCAGCCACTCAAATAAATAGCTTCTAATCCAGCTTCTACTTCTTGAATAGCTTGATTTCCTGTTAATGCGCCTAAACCAGCAACCCAATCCTGATTGTTTAATTTGTTCCAAAGAATTTCAGCTCCACGGCGTGCAATAGAATATTCTATTTGATATGAACCTTGTAGTTCTATTACTTTTTCTGCTGTGTAAGGTCTTTCGATACCTTTCCATCTTGGATTTGTTGTCCAATCTGTAACTAATTGTTGAATTCTTTCTTCAGTTTTCATAATTTTGTGGTGTTTTTAGATAGTTATTATTTTGTAATTATTTATGGATAGACTGTCGGATGTTGCAGCATTCGGCAGTTTTTTGTTAGTCAATATATTCGTATGCTTTCAAGGTTAAAAACTCGTCTAATTCTGAATTTAATATCATATCTGTGAAAAGTTTAGTCGCTAATTCAAATTTTCCTGAATTAAATCGTTCTTCTCCAACATAAGCTTTGATTTTAATTAATTCTTCAGAAGTGTACTTTAGATATAGTTCCGCGTTACATTTTTTTCCATTTTCAAGATTAACTTCTTTATGTAACCAAAGCCATAATTGTGTTCTTGAAATTTCGGCTGTGGCAGCATCTTCCATCAAATTATATAATGCTGCAGCGCCTACACCCATTAGCCAAGATTCGATATATAAAATTCCAACGTTAATATTTTTACGGACTCCATTTTCTGTTATGGTTCCTTTCGGGAGTTCTAACAATTGTTCTTCTGTTATATTCAATTCAGCTCTTTTAATATGCATTTGGTTTTTTGTTGGCATATTTTCGTTGAAAACTTTCATTGCTAGAGGAACTAATCCTGGATGAGCTACCCAAGTGCCGTCGTGTCCGTTTTTGACTTCTCTTTCTTTATCTGTTTTTACTTTTTCATAAGCTATTTCATTTGCATGATCGTCATTTTTTATAGGAATTTGTGCTGCCATTCCGCCAATAGCTAGTACATTTCTTTTGTGGCATACTTGAATTACTCTTTGAGAATAGGCGCTCATAAAAGGACTGGTCATTGTAACTTGGTCTCTATCTGGGATCATAAAACTAGGCTGCAATTTTAGTTTCTTGATATATGAGAAAATATAATCCCATCTTCCACAATTTAATCCAGCCATATGATCTTTTAATTCATATATAATTTCATCTAACTGAAAACTTGCTGTAATTGTTTCAATTAACACGGTTGCTTTTATTGTTCCAATAGGAATTTTGAAGTAGTCTTGTGCATACAAAAAAACATCGTTCCACCAACGAGCTTCTTCATAATGTTCTAATTTTGGTAAATAGAAAAATGGAGCTAATTCTTGTTTTATTAGAGTTTCTGCATTGTGAAAAAAGAATAAACCAAAATCTACTAAAGCACCAGAAAAATTTTCCCCATCTAATTGAATGTTTTTTTCTTCTAAATGCAAGCCTCTTGGACGAACTAAAAGTGTGGCTGTTTGATTATTTAACTCATACTTTTTATCATTTTGTACTAATGAAATGGTTTTGTTTATGGAGTCTTTTAAATTTTGTTGACCTTCTAATAAGTTAGACCAAGTAGGAGAACAGCTGTCTTCAAAGTCAGCCATAAAAACCTTCGCGCCTGAATTTAATGCATTAATAACCATTTTTCGGTCAACAGGTCCTGTAATTTCAACCCTTCTATCTAGTAAATTTTTTGGAATTGGTGCGGCTGTCCAATTGCTACTTCTTATTTCTAATGTTTCTTTTGGAAACTGAGGTTTTTCGCCTAAATCAAAACGTTTTTGTTGTTCCTTTCGCTTCTCTAGTAATTCTAATCTTTTCGGATTGAATTTTACTTGTAGCTTTTCTATAAATTGTAAAGCACCATCTGAAAGAATTTCAGGATACTTTTCTTGTTGTTTTACTTGAAGTCGCGAGATATTCGTTTCCATATTTAGAAAGTTTATTTATTTGATTGGCACAATATTATAAAATTTAAAAACACAAAACAAGCGAACGTTCGCAAAAATGTAAAATAAATTTAAAAAATGTTTTTCGCAAAAATGTATTATATTTGTTTTCTATTGTAAAATGAGGCAAAGAGTAAAAGATTTTTAATTTTTTATAAATAGTTTATTGATGATTGAAGAAGAATATATTCGTTTGATTTTTGGTTTAAAATTGAAACAAATTAGAACCGAAAAAAATCTATCGTTGTTTGGTTTGGCAAAAATCACGGGTTTGTCTAAATCGTATTTAAACGAAATTGAAAAAGGGAAAAAATATCCTAAAAGAGATAAAATCGTACTTTTAGCTGAAGCCTTGGATACTACATATGATCAATTGGTTTCTTTAAAATTGGATAAAAATTTGGCGCCAATTGGAGAAATTTTGCAGTCCAGAATTTTAAAAGAGATTCCATTGGATATTTTTGGAATTAAAGAAAGCGATTTAATTGATATTATTGCTGAAGCCCCAGTAAAGGTTAATGCCTTTATTAGTACGCTTTTTGAAATTGCTAAGCACTATAATTTAACACGTGAAAGTTTCTTTCTAGCGGCTTTACGTTCATACCAGGAAGCTAATAATAATTACTTTGAAGAGATTGAGTTTCAGGTTGAAAAATTTGCTAAAGCATATTCAGTTGATTTAAACAAACGTCTAAATTCAAAAGATTTTGAAGAAATTTTAGTTGAAGAATATGGTTATACAATTAATAATCATGAATTAACACAGCATAAAGAATTGAATAATTTGCGTTCTGTTTTTGTACTAAGTTCTAAAACTCTTTTGGTTTCCTCTGAAACCGATGATTCACAACGAATGTTTATTTATGCAAAAGAAATTGCTTACAATTTTTTGAATATAACAGATAGATTGTTTACTTTTTCATGGATAAAATTTGATAGCTTTGATCAGGTTTTAAATAATTTTATTGCTTCATATTTTGCAGGAGCATTGTTAATACCGCGTAAATCATTAGTTGCGTCACTGAAATTGTTTTTTGAGCAGAAAACTTTTTCTACTTATGATTTTCAATTATTGATGGATAGTTTTACAGATTCTCCCGAAACATTTTATCAACGATTAACGAATGTATTACCAAAAGATTTTAATCTGAAAAATTTATTCTTTTTGCGATTTAGTTACAAACCTGAACGTGGTGATTTTCAGTTGACCAAAGAATTACATATTACAAATTTATTAGAACCACATGCGAATGAACGCAATGAACATTATTGTCGCAGGTGGATATCTTTAAAAACAATTCAAGGTTTGACTGAAACAAGTGAAAGTCATGTATTAGATAGTCAAATATCTTCTTATAATCATACAGATAATGAATATTTTGTAATTTCTTCTGCTACAAAAGATCCTTTTAGAAAAGGGTATTATAGAAGTATTGCTTTAGGTATAATGATTAATCAACATTCTTTAAGTAGAATAGCTTTTTTACAAGATGAAAATATTAAACGAAGAAAAGTAGGGGTGACCTGTGAATCTTGTTCAATTTCGGATTGTATAGAAAGAGTTGCTCCACCAAAAAATCTGGATCGAAAAGCTCGTTTTCTGCAAACCGATATGGTTGTTAAAGAGATAATGGAAAAATATAAGTAAAAAAAATCCCGACTCATTGAATCGGGATTTTTATATAATATTCTAAAATTAGAATTGCTCTCTTCCTGAAAAATGAAAAGCACCTTCAATAGCTGCATTTTCATCAGAATCTGATCCGTGAACTGCATTTTCTCCGATTGAAGTTGCATATTTTTTACGGATTGTTCCTTCAGCTGCATCAGCTGGGTTTGTAGCTCCAATTAAAGTTCTGAAGTCTTCCACAGCATTTTCTTTTTCTAAGATAGCTGCTACGATAGGACCTCTTGTCATAAATTCAACTAATTCACCAAAAAATGGTCTTGCTGCGTGAACAGCATAAAAAGCTTGAGCATCAGCAATAGTTAATTGAGTTAGTTTCAAAGAAACAATTTTGAAACCACCTTCAGTAATCATGTTTAAGATTCCACCAATGTGTCCGTTTTCTACAGCATCTGGTTTAATCATTGTAAAAGTTCTGTTTGTTGCCATTTTTTAAATTTTTTGCAAAGGTACTATTTTAATTAGGTTTTGCAATATTGTTTTTTATTATTTTGTAACAGTTCGAGCTACTCTAAATCCATAAAATTCATGTGTTTTTGATGGAATTGTAGAAATTCGGTTTGCTGGTCTAATGTAGTTTGGTTGACTATCCCAAGAACCGCCTCTAACAGTTCTTCTTTCTCCCATTTCTGGTCCTTTTGGGTTGTCTCCTTTTTCTTGTTTGTAAAAATCTTTGTTATACCAATCCCAACACCATTCCCAAACATTTCCACTCATATCATATACGCCTAATTCATTTGGTAATTTTGTTCCTATTGTGTGTGGCTGGCCGTTGCTGTTAGCCTTATGCCAAGCTACTTCGTCAAGTTTATCACTGCCACTAAATTTAAACATTTTTGTAAGCGTTCCTCCTTTGGCTGCAAATTCCCATTCAGCCTCTGTAGGTAATCTATAACCATTAGCTTTAAAGTTGCAAATAAAATTTGGTCCTTTTTTAGTATAACACGGTTGTAATTTTTCTTTAATACTCAACCAATTACAATATGCAATTGCTTCATTCCATGTAACACCATTAATTGGATAATTATCTTGCCATCCCCAAGTTGGTTTTACGGGCATTTTCATGTTATTTGCTTTGATGAACTGTTTCCATTCCCAAACAGTTACTTCAAATTTGCTAATTTCAAATGAGTTTAAAGTTACACTATGTTCTTTTTGTTCATCTACTTCTGCGTTTCCGTCAGAATCTTTTGAACCCATTTTAAATGTTCCTCCTTTTATCTGTACCAGACTGTTTTCGATAAGTATATTTCTAAAAGCGAAAAAAGCTAAAAGTGTAATTAATAATGTTGAATAAAAAGTAATTTTTTTCATAGGGGTTTAAAATTAATTTAGGTGTGCAAATATAATAATAATTTAACATTGTAAATTAATATTGTTACAAAAGCACGTATTAAGTAAAATTATTGTTAAAAAAATGAAAAATAATACTTTTTATCGAATAAAAAAGTATTTTATCGATAAATTATAAAATAGTAATTGAAAATTTTTGCTCTAATGGTAAAAGTTCAGTAATTATTTTTGTTACAAAACTTTCAAAATCATCTACTTCAGAGACAAAAGATGTTAGATTTTGATTTCTTTCTTGCAAACTTTTGTTTGGAAATAACTCATTTTGGATTTCAAAAATACGATCCAATTTTGAAGCATGATTTTTACGTTCAGCTTTCAATAATCGCTTCTCTAAATTTTCTAAACCTTTGAGTTGTTTTGCTTCTTGAGCTTTTACAGCGCCAATAAATGATTTGTCAGTTTGGCTCGCAATCTCTAGTAATGTTTTAAATTGCTCTTTCAAAATTGCTTTTTGTTTAGAAAAGTCGATTGTGAATGCAGAAAATTCTTTTGTTTTTTTGTCAGAAAGTTGTTTTTGATACATAAAAATATCATTCCAACTTAAACCTAATTTATCCAATTTTGATGCTTGTTTTTCTGTAACTAAAAGCATAGAATTTCTAACCAAAAGCATTGGAAATGTAACGTTGTTTGCTTCAAAATTTGATTTTAACTCTAACCAATATGCGATTTCTCCACCACCACCAATATAGCATAAATTTGGTAAAATTATTTCTTGATATAATGGTCTTAAAATGACATTTGGACTGAAATTTTCCGGATTTTTATTTA
The DNA here is from genome assembly GCF_035299005.1 of Flavobacterium sp. Taxonomy (GTDB): domain Bacteria; phylum Bacteroidota; class Bacteroidia; order Flavobacteriales; family Flavobacteriaceae; genus Flavobacterium. The sequence goes on along the minus strand of NZ_DATGXL010000012.1, from coordinate 114,996 downwards.
GTTCAGTAAGGATTTCACTTTCTGAAAATGATAAAAGTGTATTATTAATTTTGTAATTTCCTTTATCAAAAATAATGCGTTCTCTTAATTCGTTTTGAATATAAAAAAGATTAATTTCTCTCGGATTTACCTGAATATTGTAATCTTTAAGTTTAGGTAATGTTTCGTTTACTTTTTGAAAAGATATTTGTTCAACTAATTCTTTTTTTATATACGGAACAAAAAGTTTTTTCAATTCTTTACTATCACCATCCACAATAACTAATCCTTCATTTTTAAATAATTCATTTGCTAAAAATCGGGTAGCATTGGCTAAATTTTGATGTTCTAAATATGATTTTTTAAATAAATCAAGTAAGTAGTTTGCGTTTCTTCCTATTCCAATCTCTTTAGAAAATGCGTCATAGACCAAATCTAACCCTTCTGTTGAAAGACGTCCAACAGGGCCATTACTCTCTCTATTCCATCTGAATTTTTTGTCTTTAAAATTGAAATAATTGATTTCATCAAAATCATGATCCTCTGTTGCCATCCAATAAATGGGAACAAAATTATGAGAGGGATATTTTGATTTTAATTCTTTACACAGCTTAATTGCGGAAGCAATTTTGTATAAAAAATATAATGGTCCGGTAAATAAATTCAACTGATGACCAGTTGTAATGGTAAAGGTTTTTGAATTTTTTAAAAGTTCAATATTTGCAGTAGTGGCTTCTGAAGTTTCAAACCTATTATACTGATTTGTTAATACTTTTGCTAATATTTCACGGTTTTCAATAGCGAAATTTTTACTTTTTTCTTCAATTTGAAGTTTAAAGTTTTCTAATGTTGGAAAACGATTGTATAAAGTTTTTAATTCAGCCTTTTGGTCTAAATAATCAACAATTAGTTTTGAAAAATATCCTGAATTTTGATACGTTATACTGTCGTTTGGCATTTTAGAATTATTTTTTGCTAAAATAATCAATTTTTCTATGCTATTGTCTTGGTTTAACAAACGCTTATGAAATTATCTTTTCAGAGAAAAATGCCCTTTGTGTTCTTTTCCGTTTTCTCTTTTTACTACAAACCAATAATCTGTTGAAGGAAGTTCTTTGTTATTGTATGTTCCATCCCAACCATTACTATTTGAATAAAATTGTGTAATTAATTTTCCGTATCTGTCAAAAATTGTAACTAATAAATTTGGCTCATTTTCTGAAAATTTAATTCTCCAATAATCATTATATCCATCTCCATTTGGAGTGAAATATTTTGGATACATCAATAAATAAACATCTTCTGAACTTACACCGCATCCATTTTTGTCACGAATAAAAACTGTGTATTCCCCATTTTCTAAACCATAAAAAGTATTGTTGTCTTGAAAATCAATTCCGTTTAAAGAATATTCGTAGATGCCGGCACTATTTGAAGATAATAAAACAGAAATTGTATTTTCATCTTGTGTCCAATCAGAAGTAATAATTTCTGAAATGGTTCCTATGTTGGAGTTTACAACAGTAAAATTTTTAGTAGTAGAACAAACTAAAGTGCCGTGATTTTCTGAAGCAGTCACTGAATAATTTCCAGGTTGCGTAACTATGATGGAAGAACTTGTTTCATTCGTAGACCAAGTATAGTTATCATATCCAAAACCTGCATCAATTGTGATTGAACTTCCTTCACAAATTGGCATAACATCATTAATGTTGATAAATGGTTTACTAACTAAAGTTAAATTAAGTGTTACAATTTGGAAACAAGTATTTGGCGATTCAATTCTGACATAGAAAAGCTTATTTCCTAGTGATAAATTGTAATTAGAACTATTCTGTACTTCATCTGAAGTCAACTGATTTTGAGCTCCGTTTAAAGAATTGTAATATTTAAAAATATTTCCAGTCGACGATATTAGTAACGAATTGTAATTGGAAAGGGTTGTTGTTTCAAAACCATTATTCAAATCATCACAAATAGTTTCAGAATAATTATTAGCATTTAATGTATTGATAAGTTGAATTGAAACAGCTAACCTTGTTTGACTTTCACAACCATTTACAGTTTGTGAAGCATAATAAGTTACTCCATTTTGTAATAGAGTAGAAGTTGGCAAAATAGTATTTCCAGTTAAACTATCATACCAAATAATATCCGTTCCAGTTATAGCAATATTGTTCAAAGTAGCATTTTCGGTACTACAAAAGCTTTGATTTTGATTTCCAGATGGAGCTGAAGTATTTTGAATAGATATTAAAACGGGAACTCTAGTGCTTTCACATCCATTTATAGTTTGCGAGGAATAGTAAGTTATTGCGTTTTGTAAAGGTGTTGTGTTTGGTAGTAAATTTCCGCCAGTTACAGCATCATACCATTGTATATTTTGACCTGAAATTGCAATGTTGTTTAACGTTGCGTTTTCTTGGATGCAAAATTGTTGTGGTGATGTAAGTGTTGGTAATGCATTAGGATTAACAATAGCAGTAAAAGAGGTTTTGTCACTTTCACAATTGTTAATTGTTTGGCTTACATAATAGGTTTCATTATTAATTAAAATGGTATTGTTTGGTAATATATTATTGTTTGAGTCGTACCAAGTTAAGTTTTGTCCTACGATATTAAGTGAACTTAAAGTAGCATTTTCACTTTCACAAAAGTCTTGATTTGTTAAATTTGGAGCTGATGGCGATTGAACTATTGAAACTGTAACAGGTAATCTATCAGTACTCTCAGGACAATTTCCAACTTGTTTAGACGCATAATAAGTTTGTCCATTAATTAAAGCCTGAGTATTTTGAAGTTGTGATGTAGAAGTTTGGCTATCATACCATTTTATTATACCAGAATTGGGAGTTAAATTAGCAATAGTTGGGTTTAGACTTGAACAAAATGTTTGAATTGAATTACCTAAAGGAATTGTTGTGTCACAGTTACTTAGTTTCAAAATGAAACCATCTTTATAAATAGTTCCTCCACTAGTGGAATTGAAAGAAACTACATTATTAGATAGGTCAAAGTCAGCCCACCATTGAAACTCTCCAACAAAATAAATCTCATTATCTTTAATTTTTATATCATTAAAAACAAATCCATAACAGTTATGGTAAGGATTCGTCTGGGGAGTTAATTTACCCATTTTAAATGCTGTAATAAAATTTAAATTAACATCAAATTTTAGATAAAAACCTTCACCTAATTGTGTTGATTCAGCGGTTAATGAGTGTGAATTAATCGAAGGGTCGAAATCAACTGTTCCACCAAATTCTCCAACTATATAATAATTGTTATAATTATCGGAAGCGATTCTTCTTGGGATTATCATATTTGCACCGAATGAACCATTTCCTCTAAATTCTTTAACTTGAATAAAATCACCATCACTATTTAAATTTAAGAAATACCTATTGTTATATCCGTTTCCATTTAATAGAAAAGTATTGTTTGATGGGTCTACATCAATATTTTCACCTATTTCTTTATTCCAACTACTTCCAATTATTAAATTACCATTATTTGAAATATGAAAAAGTTCTGGTATTTGAAATTCAAATTCCTTTTCCCATATTGTATTTCCATTTGTAAAATCAATTTTGAATAGTCTTTGTGTGTTTTGATTATTGGTATCAACTGTATTAATTAACAGATAAGGATTTCCATCATTTCCTAAATTTATCATTTCATCTCTTGAAGCGAGATAATCAAATGTTTTTTTCCAAATAATATTGCCTGAATTGTCAACTTTTATAATGTATGAACCAATTCCATTAGCATTTAAATCAAAATTGGGATTTGATAATACTAGACTTACATTATTAGTAAAATATCCGGTTATATAGAAGTTACCAATAGAGTCTATGTCAAATGAGTTTACATGTAGAGTGCCTGTTTGCCAACTGTTTAAATTTCTGAATTTAAACCTAGATATTTCATTTCCATTTGGATCAACTTTAATAATTGAAACATAACCATAGATTACATTCGATGAAGAATCAAATTCGGAAACCATTGCAAGAATATATACAAAACCATCATTTCCAATTTTTAATCCATATACTTCATCCCCTGACTTTCTAATGCTGTATGTTCGTCCCCAAATAAAATTCCCATTTTCGTCTGTCTTTATGAGATATATTTCTCTTAATGGACTTCCCCAGGTATTAGTGTTATCAATTATTTGAATATTATTTGGACTATGGTCTATATCAAAGATTCTTGATTCAGTTACACCTAATGAGTAATTGTTATTTAAATTGTCAATTTCTATAAAATTTGTGAAATCTTTGTTATCTCCACTTATTTGTTTAACCCATTGAAAGTCTTGAGAAAAGGAACTATAAGAAATAAATAAGATTAATATAAAGAAAATATAGCGCATACTGAAAAACATTTTCGCAAAAATAACAATTTAAAAAGACATTGTATCCAAATTATTACAAATTAGCTCGAAACGATTTTTAGTTTTAACTTTGCAAAAAAATCCATGCCTTGAAAAACACACTATTAATCACTCCACCTTTTACCCAACTGAATACACCGTATCCAGCAACGGCTTATATAAAAGGTTTTTTGAATACCAAAAATATTTCATCGTTTCAAATGGATTTAGGTATTGAAGTGATTTTAGAATTGTTTTCAAAAAAAGGGTTAGAAAGTTTGTTTCAAGTTTCGAGTTCTGAGTTTCAAGAATTTGAACCAAATTCACAGCGAATTTATTCTCTAAAAGATGATTACATCAAAACCATTGATGCTGTAATTACCTTTCTTCAAGGAAAGAATCCTTCATTGGCGCGACAAATTTGTTCAGGAAATTTTTTACCTGAAGCATCGCGATTTGACCAATTAGACGATATGGAATTTGCGTTTGGTAGTATGGGAATGCAAGACAAAGCCAAACATTTAGCAACATTATATTTAGAAGATTTATCTGATTTTATTGTTGAGCGTGTCGATGAGAATTTCGGTTTTAGTCGTTATGCAGAGCGTTTGGGAAGAAGTGCGAATTCGTTTGATGAATTATACAATCACTTGCAAAACGAATTAACTTACATTGACGAAATCACAATTAAAATTCTAGAAGATAGAATAGACGAAGTACAGCCCAAATTAGTTTTAATATCTGTTCCTTTTCCAGGAAATTTATACAGCGCTTTTCGTTGTGCTCAGTTTTTAAAAGCTAATTTTCCAACTGTAAAAGTTGCGATGGGTGGCGGTTTTCCGAATACTGAATTGCGTGAATTAAAAGATGAAAGAGTTTTTGAATTCTTCGATTTTATTACTTTAGATGATGGAGAGCTTCCTGTTGAATTAATTTATGATTTTGTTGTATCTGGTGATTTCAAGATGCCTTTGAAACGAACTTTTATTTTAGAAAATAACCAAGTAGTTTATAAAAATAATGCAACAAAACAGGATTACAAACAAGCAGAAGTAGGAACGCCTGATTATTCTGATTTGTTGTTAGATAAATACATTTCGGTTATAGAAATTGCCAATCCAATGCATAGTTTATGGAGCGATGGTCGTTGGAATAAGCTTACAATGGCGCATGGTTGTTATTGGGGAAAATGTACATTTTGTGATATTTCTCTAGACTATATAAAGTTATATGAACCCATTGCGGCCAAAATTTTGGTTGATAGGATGGAAGAATTAATCGCTCAAACAGGCGAAAATGGATTTCATTTTGTAGATGAAGCAGCGCCACCGGCTTTAATGCGAGAAGTAGCTTTAGAAATTATCAAGCGGAAATTAGTTGTTACTTGGTGGACAAATATTCGTTTCGAAAAAAGCTTTACTGCTGATTTGTGTTTGTTATTAAAAGAATCAGGTTGTATAGCTGTTTCAGGTGGATTAGAAGTGGCTTCGGACCGACTTTTAGAACTAATCAAAAAAGGAGTTACTGTTGAGCAAGTAGCACAAGTTACAAGAAATTTTACGGAATCAGGAATTATGGTTCACGCTTATTTGATGTATGGTTACCCAACACAAACCATTCAGGAAACGGTGGATAGTTTGGAAATGGTGCGTCAATTGTTTGAATTAGGTGTTTTGCAAAGTGGTTTTTGGCATCAATTTGCGATGACTGCACATTCTCCGGTGGGAATGTTTCCTGAAGAATTTGGAGTAATTCCGGAACAAAATAAAATTACGTTTGCCAATAATGATATTAATTTTAAAGACAAAACCGGAATCAATCACGATAAGTTCAGTTTTGGATTAAAGAAATCGTTATTCAATTACATGCACGGAATCTGTTTCGATTACGATTTACAAGATTGGTTTGATTTTAAAATTCCAAAAACAAAAATTCCATCTGATTTTATTTATAATTGTCTTCAAAAAGAGCAAAATTTCTCTACAAAATCCAATGCTAAAATTGTCTGGATAGGAGGGAAACCTCAAACTGAAATCTTTACAAAATCCAAAAAAGGAAATACTTGGCAAATGATGAAATTAACGTTTCATGATAAAACGCAGACTTATGATATTTCCTTAAATGCAGAAGAAGGAAAATGGTTGGTTGAAGTTTTAGAAAAAGTTTCGGTTTTTAATGAAAATAAATTCACTTTTGCTCAACTGAAATCTCATTTTGAACAACAATTTGATGATTTCGAATTGTTTTGGTATAGTAAATCCTTGCAAATTATTAAAAACACTTCATTGTTGGTTTTGTAGAATTTTTACTAAATAGTCTTTATTTTTCATTAAATATTTTATAATTATTGAAAAAAATATATAAATTTAACATCTAATACGATATGGTGTGAAATTTATTTTCCCTAAAAATGCAGATTCTACCTATACAAAAGTAATAAGTTTACTTTCACTAATGTCTTTTGGACTATTGGTTTTAGTGGGTTCGTTGTACTATTATATGAAAGTACAAGAAAAAGATATTTATGATTCTAGTAATAAGATTTATAAGAATGAAATAAATTCTTTAATAAAACTAAATTCTGAAAATTATACTTCCTTAGCTGTTGAAATTACTTATTGGGATGAATTTGTTGATTTTGTAAAAACTAAAGATGTCAAATGGTTTAATACTTCGGTTGCCAATATTTTAGATAATTATAAAGTTGAATATGTTTGTGTTTATGATACAAAAGGAGCATTTTTAACAAAAGTTTCAACTCCAAAGATTAAAACAGTTCAATTTATTCCACACGAAGCTATAACTAAATTATTAGCTAAAAAAGTAGATAAATTTTATATCAAAATTCCAGAAGGCGTTGTTGAAGTATATGGAGCAACCATTCATCCTTCAGATGACCCATATAAAAATAAGACAAAACCTTCGGGTTGTTTTTTTATGGCTAGACTTTTAGATAATGAATATTTCGCCAATTTTGAAAAAATAAGCACATCAAATATTGATTTTTTTAAGTATCCAGAAGAAAAATCAAAAGCAGTTTATTTTGTTAAACCGCTAAAGGATTATAAGAATCAAACTATTCAGCAGCTTATTTATAAAAGAGCTTATAATATTGATTTTTGGATAACTAAATTCATTTTAATCGTTATTACTATTGCTTTGATTTTATCATGGATTGTTTATTACTATTATGCCAACAGATGGTCAAAGCTTCCATTGAGTTTTATCAAAAAAATTTTAAAGAATGGTGATAAAAATGCAATTCAGTCATTAAAAAATATTAGAGGCGAATTTAGATATATTGGAAAATTGTTTGAAGAGAATCAATCTAAGACAAAGGAACTTGAAATTGCTAAAAATAAAGCAGAAGAAAGTGATAAATTAAAATCTGCTTTTTTGATGAATTTGTCACACGAAATTAGAACTCCAATGAATGCAGTTTTAGGATTTTCTGAATTACTCTCTAATTCTAAATTGTCTGAAAAAGACCGAAACGAATACATAAAAGTAATTCAGCAAAGCGGAAAAAATCTTCTGGAAATTATTGACGATTTAGTCGAAATGTCTAAAATAGATTCTCAATTAATTAAACCAAACTTGCAGCCATTTGATTTAGACGATTTTATTCAACAAATTTTTCTATCATATGAAAAGCTTTACAGCAATGAAAAAGTAGAATTTAAATTAATCAAACCTGAAAAACCTATTCAAAAACAAATTATTTCAGATAAAGTAAAATTAGGTGAAGTCATTACTAATTTATTGAATAATTCTTATAAGTTTACTGAAGAAGGATTTGTTATTTTAGATTATGAAGTTGATGAGAAAAGTAATAAAATTAATTTCAGTGTTAAAGATTCTGGAATAGGAATTCCAAAAGCTTTTCAAGAGAATATTTTTAAACGATTTAGTAAGATTAACGCCAAAGGAATTTCAGCTAATGAAGGACTTGGATTAGGTTTGGCAATTTCAAAAGCATATGTTGATATGGTTGGAGGTCAAATTAACTTTACCTCTCAAGAAGGTGTTGGTTCTACTTTTTTTATATCCATTCCACTTTGTTTTGCTCTTGAGAAAAAAAGTGAAGAAGCGATTGTTTCGCAGATTAAAGCAACTACTAGTTTAGGTGAAGAGGAAGTTATTCTGGTAGCCGAAGACGATAATATCAATTTTTTGCTTATTGAAAATATTTTGAAAAGCTATAATTTTAGAATTATTCGTGCAAAAGATGGATTAGAAGCAGTAGAATTTTGTAAAATGAATCAAGAAATTGATTTAGTTTTGATGGATATAAAAATGCCAAATCTTGATGGTTATGAGGCTTTCATTGAAATTCGAAAATTTAATCCGACAATTCCAATTATAGCTCAAACTTCCTATTCTTTTGAGGAGGAATTAGAAAAAATTAAAAAATTAGGGTTTGACGATTTTATTTCTAAACCTATTCAAAAGCAAAAATTATTTGAATTAATAAAGGTTTATATGAACCGATAAAAACTATAGTATTTTTACAAATTTTATGAGATTTGTCATTTACGCAAACGATTTCTTTTTGTAAGTTTACGACAACTAAAAATAATCTCATATGGATACTTCTTATAAGCTTTTAGTCAATAATTCTAATAATCTTGAATTGACTGAAAGTAGTTTAAAAAGCCTTGATGCTGTCTGCATTGAGCAATCAAAATTTCATATATTAAAAGATCATAAACCATACAAGGCAGAAATTGTTTCAGCAGATTTTATAGCAAAAAAATATACTGTAAAAGTCAATAACAATACCTACGAAGTGGCAATTTCAGATGCTTTAGATGAATTAATCAAGAGTATGGGAATTGAGCGAGGAAGAACTAAGATTGTTAATGCTATCAAAGCACCAATGCCAGGTTTAATTCTTGAGATCAGCGTAGAAGTTGGTCAAACCGTAAAAGAAAACGACCCTTTGTTAATTCTTGAGGCCATGAAAATGGAAAATAGTTTCCTTTCACCACGTGATGGTGTTATTAAATCTATCGCTGTAGAAAAAGGAAATGCTGTAGATAAAGGACAATTATTAGTTGAATTTGAATAAAAAAAGAGGCAAGATGCAAGAAAAAAGAAGTTAGAATTTATCTTTCTTCTTTTCAGTAAAGCGGTCTTTCTTCTTTCATCTTAATATTATGAAAGAAATAAAAAAAATATTAGTAGCAAATCGCGGTGAGATTGCCATTAGAGTAATGAAAACCGCAAAAAAAATGGGTATAAAAACAGTAGCCGTTTTTTCAACTGCGGATAGAAATGCACTTCATGTAAAATATGCTGATGAAGCCGTTTGCATTGGAGAAGCTGCTTCAAGTCAATCTTATTTGCGTGGAGATAAAATCATTGAAGTTTGTAAAGATTTAGGCGTTGATGCTGTTCATCCTGGTTATGGATTTTTAAGTGAAAATTCATCTTTTGCTGAAGCTTGCGAGAAAAATAATATTATTTTCATCGGACCAAAATCGAAAGCTATTGAGATGATGGGAAGTAAATTAGCGGCTAAAGAAGCGGTTGTGAAATATGATATTCCAATGGTTCCTGGAGTGGATCATGCAATTATTGATGTGGAAGAAGCTAAGAAAACTGCAAAAGCGGTTGGTTTTCCAATTCTGATAAAAGCATCTGCAGGTGGTGGTGGAAAAGGAATGCGTGTGGTTGAAAAAGAGGAAGATTTTGAATCGCAAATGAATCGTGCAATTAGTGAAGCAACTTCTGCTTTTGGTGATGGTTCAGTTTTTATTGAAAAATATGTAACCAAACCGAGACACATCGAAATCCAAATTATGGCAGATAGCCATGGGAATGTTTTATATATTTTTGAAAGAGAATGTAGCATTCAACGTCGTCATCAAAAAGTTGTTGAAGAAGCTCCTTCATGTATTTTAACACCTGAAAAGCGTAAAGAAATGGGAGAAGCTGCGGTAAAAGTGGCTCGTGCTTGTGATTATCTAGGTGCAGGAACAGTTGAGTTTTTAATGGATGCGGATCATAATTTTTATTTTTTAGAAATGAACACCCGTTTGCAAGTAGAGCATCCAGTTACTGAAATGATTTCGGGATTAGATTTGGTGGAATTGCAAATACGTGTGGCTCGAGGCGAAGCATTGGATATTAAACAAGAAGATTTAAAAATTCACGGGCACGCTATGGAACTTCGTGTGTATGCTGAAGATTCTATGAATGATTTCTTACCAAATGTTGGATTTTTGAGTACCTATAAATTACCTGAAGGCGAAGGAATTCGAGTGGATAACGGAATTGAAGAAGGAATGGATGTGCCAATTTATTACGATCCAATGCTTTCAAAATTAGTAACTTACGGAAAAACAAGAGAAGAGTCTATCGAATTAATGATTAAAGCCATCGATAATTATCATGTTGAAGGTGTTGCAACTACTTTACCTTTCGGAAAATTTGTAATGGAGCACGAGGCATTTCGTTCTGGAGATTTTGATACTGGTTTTGTAAAAGCCTATTATGATGCTGAAAAGCTTAAATCAAAACTAGACACAGAAGCAGAAATTGCAGCTATGGTTGCATTGCAAAAATATCTTGAAGATCAAAAAGTATTACGATTACCAAACTAAAGTATTAAGATTTAAGTATTAAGTAATAAGACAATAACTTAACTTGAAACTGGAAATTTTAAACTTGAAACAAAAAGTAAAATGGAAGATAAAATAAAAATATTAAACGATAAAATTGCCTTAGCCAAATTAGGTGGAGGTGAAAAACGAATTGCATCACATCATACTAAAAAGAAATTAACTGCTCGTGAAAGAGTTGAATATCTTTTAGACGAAGGTTCATTTGAAGAAATAGGGATGCTGGTAACCCACAGAACTACTGACTTCGGAATGGATAAAGAAATTTATTATGGTGATGGAGTGGTAACGGGTTATGGAACTATTAACGGAAGGGTCGTCTATGTTTTTGCCCAAGATTTTACGGTTTTTGGGGGCTCATTATCAGAAACACATGCCGAAAAAATTTGCAAAGTGATGGATATGGCTTTGAAAAGTGGTGCGCCAATGATTGGATTAAATGATTCAGGTGGTGCACGTATTCAAGAAGGTGTTCGTTCGTTAGGTGGTTATGCAGATATTTTCTACCGAAATGTTCAATCTTCTGGAGTTATTCCTCAAATTTCTGCTATACTTGGACCTTGTGCTGGAGGAGCAGTTTATTCACCAGCGATGACCGATTTTACCATGATGGTTGAAGGGAATAGTTATATGTTTGTTACAGGTCCCAATGTAGTAAAAACTGTTACAAATGAGGAAGTTACATCAGAAGAATTAGGTGGTGCAAGCACACATTCAACAAAATCAGGTGTGGCTCACATTACGTCTCCAAACGGAATTGAATGTTTGGAGGATATTAAAAAATTACTGAGCTATGTTCCACAAAATAACAGAGAAACAACTCCAAAATTACCATATGTTTTAGGAGATGAAGTGCGTGAAAAATTAGATACAATCGTGCCTGATAATGCAAATAAGCCATATGATATGCACGATGTAATCGCTAACATTATTGATGAAGATTCATTTTTTGAGATCCATAAAGATTTTGCAGAAAACATCATCGTAGGTTTTGCAAGATTAGGAGGTAGAAGTATTGGAATTGTGGCTAATAATCCTAAATACCTTGCTGGCTGTTTGGATGTTAAATCTTCTATTAAAGGAGCTAGATTTGTACGTTTTTGTGATTGCTTCAATATACCGTTATTAGTTTTAGAAGACGTGCCAGGGTTTTTACCAGGAACCGATCAAGAGTGGAATGGAATTATCGTTCATGGAGCTAAATTATTATATGCATTTAGTGAAGCAACAGTTCCAAGAGTTACCGTAATTACTCGAAAAGCTTATGGAGGTGCATATGATGTAATGAATTCTAAACATATTGGTGCTGATATGAATTTTGCTTGGCCAAGTGCAGAAATTGCAGTTATGGGTGCAAAAGGAGCTTCAGAAATTATTTTCAAAAAAGAAATTAGCGAAGCAGTTGATCCAGCAGCAAAACTATTAGAAAAAGAAGCAGAATATGCTGAATTATTTGCAAATCCTTATACCGCTGCACAACGAGGTTTTATTGATGAGGTGATATTGCCACGCGATACCCGAAGAAAGTTACTTAAAGCTTTCAGTATGCTAGAAAATAAAGTAGTTGATACACCAAAACGTAAACACGGAAATATTCCGTTGTAAGATAAAAAAATGTTAAAACTCCCTTTAAAATGGGAGTTTTTTTTATCTTGCAAACTCAAAATTTTACTCCAATCCATCTAAAATAATTTTCTATGAGATTCATAACTATTTTTACTTTTATATTTCTGTGCTTTACCAGTATTGCTTTTTCGCAAAAAACGATTAAACATACTGTAGTTGAAGGTGAATCTTTTTATTCAATTGCCAAAAAATATAAAGTAACGGAGTCGGATATTTATGAATTAAATCCAAAAGCTAAAGGAACTTTATTACAATTAAAAACAGTTTTGTTAATTCCAAACAAGAATTATAAAGCTGAGAATAAAAAGAAAAAAGTAACATCAAAAAATGTAGAGGCTACAGAATTTCATATAGTTGAGACTGGTGAGTCGTTATATAAAATCGCAAAACAGCACGGTATTTCGTTAGAAAAATTAAAAGAATTAAATCCAGATATCAAACCTGAAGCTATTCAAATAGGTGATAAGATAACAGTTTTAGCTTCAAAAAAAGAAAAAGCAACTATAATAACTCCTAAAAAAGAAGAAACACCAATTGTAGCTACGCCTACGGTAGAGATGATGCCAATTGATTGTGAGGATGAATTAGGGAATAAAATTCACACTGTTCAAAAAGGAGAGACTTTGTATAAAATTGCAAAAAAATATAAAATTAAACTCAACGATTTAAAAGAGTTGAATGAAGAAGTAGTTGAAAATCTTCCAGAAGGATATCAGTTAATTATTAAACTTGGAACTGTCGAATTGGAAAATCAACCTAGAGATAGCAAAGAATCAATAGATGTAAAACCACTTTCTCTAGAAAATATGTCAAAAGCTGAGTTCTTAATTGCAAAAGCTTCGGAACATATTGGAACTCGCTATCGAGGTGGTGGAACAACAAGTGCAGGTTTTGATTGTTCGGGTTTAATGTTTGCTACTTTTAAACATATAGACATGACTTTGCCACGTTCATCTGGTTCAATGGCAGTTGGAGCTGGTGTAAGAATTGATAGGGCTCAAGCTCAAAAGGGTGATTTGATTTTCTTTACTACCAATGGAAGAGGAAGCATTAATCATGTTGGAATGATTACAGAAGTTTTAGATGATGAAATCAAGTTTATTCATTCATCTGTTCAGTCAGGTGTAATTATTTCTTCTACAAAAGAACCTTACTATTCAAGAAGATTTGTTCAAATTAATAGAGTTTTACCGGAATAGATTCATGATATTTATCATTTTGTGCTAGTATTGATGTGGTTAAATTAGTACCTTAAAATAATTACGTCATGAAAGTAGAACAGATTTATACTGGTTGCATTGCGCATGCAGCCTATTACATTGAAAATAATGGTGAAGCTGCCATTTTTGATCCTTTACGAGAAGTACAACCCTACATTGATAGAGCTAATAGAGACAATGCAAAAATTAAATATGTTTTTGAAACACATTTTCATGCAGATTTTGTAAGTGGTCACCTAGATTTAAAAGCAAAAACTGGTGCGGAAATTGTTTTTGGACCTACTGCAAAACCAGGTTATGAAGCAACTGTTGCCACCGACGGGCAGTTTTTTGATTTAGGAAATTATAAAATCAAAGTAATTCATACTCCGGGTCATACAATGGAAAGCTCAACTTATTTGTTAATTGATGAGAATGGTAAAGAACATGGTATTATTTCTGGAGATACATTGTTTATTGGAGATGTAGGAAGACCAGATTTAGCGCAACATGTGATTGCAGAATTAACACAAGACAAATTAGCTAGACATTTATATCATTCACTTCGTGAAAAAATTATGCCCTTAAGCGATGATTTAATTGTATACCCAAATCATGGTGCTGGAAGTGCTTGTGGTAAAAACATGAGTAAAGAAACAACCGATACTTTAGGAAATCAAAAACGTACTAATTATGCCTTACGTCCTGATATGACTGAAGATGAATTTGTTGAAGAATTATTGACTGGTTTAACAACTCCTCCAGGTTATTTTCCTAAGAATGTATTAATGAATTTGAAAGGATACGAATCGTTAGACAAAGTATTGGAAAAAGCTAAACATCCTTTAACTGCCGATCAATTTGAGGTGATTTCTGAAAGGAAGGATGTAATAATTTTAGATACAAGAAATGCAACAGATTTTGCAACAGCATTTATTCCAAATAGTATAAATATTGGAATTGATGGTAGTTTTGCTAGTTGGGTAGGTGAAATGATTTCAGATATTAATCAAAAAATTTTATTGGTTGCTGAGTCTGGCAGAGAAGAAGAATGTATGATTCGCTTGTCTAGAGTAGGATATGACCATACTATAGGTTATTTAGAAGGAGGATTCGCGAAATGGAAAAACGCGGGGAAAGAAATAGATTCTCTAAAAAGAATATCGGCTGAGCAATTAGAGCAAATACTTGCAACAGAAGAATTATCTTTATTTGATGTTCGTAAGCAAAGTGAGTTTGATTCTGAACATCTTATTGATTCAAAAAACATTCCTTTGAATCAAATTAAACATTATTTAGATGTATTCCCAAAAGACCAATTATTTGTTATTTATTGTGCTGGAGGATATAGAAGCATGATTGCTGCATCAATTTTAAAACAAAATGGATTTGAAAATTTTGTAGAAGTATCAGGTGGTTTTAATGATATTGCTAAAGTTACTAAGTTGCCAAAAACTACTTATGTTTGTCCGTCAACAATGCTGTAATATTTGATGTGAATTAATAAAAAAGCCGCTAATAAAAGCGGCTTTTTAGTTGGTTTAGGTTTTTGTTTCTAGTTGTTTTTCAAAAAGTTATAAATTTCATCTTTAAGAAAAACTCTATCTTTTCTCAAATGACTTAATTCGTCATCCATTGCTAATTCTTCATCTGTTTCGATTTTGTAGATTTTAGTGTCTAATTCAGTATATGAATGTAACAAAACTTGGAATTCATCATTGTGATGATACAAGTCTTTAATCTTTTCTGCATATTCTGGAAAGTCTTGATAAATAGGATGTTTCGTTATCATAATATTGGTTTTTTTATTAGTATACTCAAAGTTACTAGCAAAAAATATAATTTGATATGACAAATGTCATTTTAAATAAAAAATCCTCACAACAAAATTGCAAGGATTTTTATATTGTTTTAAATACTGATTACACGGGTTCAGCATACAAATCAAATTCAGTAGCATCCGTTACTTTTAAATTTACAAAATCTCCTGTTTTTAAATAGAATTTCGAAGCATCAACTAACACTTCGTTATCTACATCAGGGCTGTCAAATTCGGTTCTTCCAATAAAATATTGACCTTCTTTTCTGTCAATTACACACTTGAAAGTTTGTCCAATTTTTTCTTGATTCAAATCCCATGAAATTTGCGATTGTAAATCCATAATTTCAGCTGCACGCGCTTGTTTAACTTCTTGAGGTACATTGTCTTCCAAAGCAAAAGCGCCTGTGTTTTCCTCATGAGAATAGGTGAAACAACCTAGACGTTCAAACTTCATTTCTTGTACCCAATCACGTAGAATTTCAAAATCTTGTTGTGTTTCGCCTGGATATCCTACAATTAAAGTTGTTCTAATTGCCATTCCTGGGACACGCTCTCTAAATTCTTGTAGTAATTTAGTTGTTTTCTCTTTTGTCGTTCCACGTTTCATTGATTTCAAAATATCATCTGAAATATGTTGTAGTGGAATATCAATATAATTACAAATTTTTGGTTCCCTTTTCATTAAATCCAAAACGTCCATCGGGAAACCACTAGGAAAAGCATAATGTAAGCGAATCCATTCGATACCTTCAACTTTAGTTAAGTTTTCTAATAATTCGGCAAGATTACGTTTTTTGTATAAATCCAATCCGTAATAGGTTAAATCTTGAGCAATTAAGATTAATTCTTTTACACCATTTTTAGCCAAACCTTCCGCTTCTTTAACTAATTTTTCAATAGGTTGCGAAACGTGTTTACCACGCATTAATGGGATAGCACAAAAACTACAAGGTCTATCACAACCTTCGGCAATTTTCAAATACGCATAGTTTTTTGGTGTTGTAGTTAAACGTTCACCGAGTAATTCATGTTTGTAATCAGCACCTAAAGCTTTCAATAAAAGTGGTAATTCTGTGGTTCCAAAATATTGGTCAACATCCGGAATTTCTTTCTCTAAATCGGGTCTGTATCTTTCTGATAAACATCCAGTAACGAATACTTTGTCAACTAAACCTTGTTCTTTTTTGTCCACATATTCCAAAATCGTATTCACCGATTCTTCTTTTGCATTATCAATAAAACCACAAGTATTAATTACTACGATATTGCCTTCTTGTTCATGCGCTACATCTTTCCCATTGGCTTTTAGTTGTCCCATCAAAACCTCACTATCGTAAGTGTTTTTAGAACATCCAAGTGTAATTACATTGATTTTATTTTTCTTTAACGATTTGGTTCTCATGCTTTTAAATTTGAGGTGCAAAATTACATAAAATAATCAGTTGAAGCACCAGCTATTGCGAATTTTTTAATTTTTTGTCCTTCCGTTTGCTCTTCAAGATATCGTTCCAATAGTTGCTAAAATCAATCTTTTGAGTAAAAAAAAACCACTTCGACTAGGAAGTGGTTTATTGTTTTGTTCTTAATTTCTTAGAAATTGATAGAGTAGGTAAGTGTAACATTGTTATTTGTAGTTCTTATTCTTGCTGTATCATTCATTCCTGAAGAAATAAAAGCTAAATTATAATTTCTGTGGTCGTTTGCGTATGCTAAATCTAATTTGCTTTCACCAAAATTATAACCAATTCCAGCAGAATACCCAGTTAAATCACCCATTGCAAAATCTACTTTGTAAGGACTTTCTTCAAAACGATAACCACCTCTAACACTCCATTGTTTAATTTTGTATTCACCACCAACTCTTAACTCATAAGCGTTTTTTAATTCGTTTTTCATTTGGCTATTCAAATCACTATAAAAACTATCATTTGTTGGTTTGAATTTAGTATTGCTGTAATCTTTAGTAGCATAATCAATGCTGATTAAACCTTTTTTGCCAAAAATATAAGCACCACTAAATGTGATTTTACTCGGCGTTTGTACTTTATATGTAGGGTAGACATTGATAACATCTGGAGCTATTACTTCTTGAAAATTATCGGTTCCATCAGTTGTGTTTACTATTAAACGTTGCGATAATTCGTCGTTTAATCTATACCATGTTGGCGATTCATAAGCAATACCAGCTCTAAATTCTTCTGTAACTTTTACGATTGCGCCCAAGTTTAATGAAAAACCAGTTCCATAAGTATATAATTCGTTGTCAAATTGAATGTCGGTAGCAGTATATCCTGTTGAATATAAAGGGTTGTTGTTGCCTTCATAAACAGATGTTGTTCTTACATAATCTGTAAAATGAGCATTTAAGTTCATTCCTAAGAATAATCTGTTTTTGTATGAAGTTGCTATATTCGCAGAAAGCTTTCCATTATAACCTGTTGCAGAAACATAATTTTCTTGGTAATAATTGCCACCTGGTGGTACATTTGTATAATACGAACCTGGTCCGTCTGATTCTAATAGATAAGCTTGGTATGCCATCATTGCTTGTTGTGCAGGAAAACCTAGTCCGCTAGTTTCTCCTAAATAAGCATATAAATCAGTAATTGTTTCTCCGGGTTGTAATTCTACAAATTCGTTTGGTAAGCCTTGTGCCTTGTCTAGGAAGTATTTATCAATAGAGTTAGTTGGGTTTATACCTGCTGAAAATAATTCATTGTCAAAGTCAGCAGTGTTTTCATAATTTAAAGCAATAGCGATTTTTGACCAATTGCTTTTCCCAGATTTATCATTAAAAACCATTACTGCTCCTATTTGATTTAAATCAAGTGTGCTGTAATCTTCTTTTGTTCTTGTTCCAAAATAATCTGAACGATTATGTATGTTGTAAAGACTTCCAGAAATACTTGCATAATTGTTAGCAAAAAACAATGACCCTGCAGGATTTATGTTGATTGAAGACAAGTCTCCACCAACTGCTCCAAAAGCACCGCTCATTCCTCTAAAACGAGCAGTTCCCGTTAAATTATTTACTGCATAGCGTAAGGCGTCTTGAGTCGTAGTTTCTTGCGCAAATGAAACTATAGAGCTGCCTATTAGTAGTGATAGAAATATTTTTTTCATTACAATTTTTTATTTTTAAGAAAACTTATCTTTTGAGTACATTGATTAACCTCTTCCACCTCTTCCTCCGCCAGAAGAACGACCTCCTCCTCCGCCAGAAGAACTTCCTCCAAAGCTTCCGCCCGAAGATGAAGAGCTACTTCTTGGAGAAGAGTAATTATTACTTCTTGGTGTAGAAGTATTTATGTTACTTCTTGGTTCAGAATAATTGTTTGTTCTAGGTGTGCCAGTGCTGTTTTCTCTTGGTGTATTTGTTCTTGGACTCGTTGTAGTTCTAGGTGTTCCGTTATTTTGTGATGATCTTGGATTTTGAAATGTGCCTCTTGGGTTTGAAGTTCTAGGTGTTCCATTGAAATTTGGACTAGTAGCTCTTCTTCCACCATTATAATTTGAGCTATTTCTTCCTCCACCATTATTGTAATATCCGTTTCCGCCTCTTGGTCCGCTATTGTATGCTACATTTCTTCCTCTATAGCCGTTCCAACCCCAGCCATTATTGTAGTAACCACCCCATCCTGGGCCATAATATCCATACCAACCATTTCCATACCAAGAATTCCATCCCCATCCCCAGTTAGGTCCGTACCAAGAATTCCATCCCCATCCCCAGTTTGCACCATACCATGAGTTCCATCCCCAGTTTGAGTATCCCCAATAAGGAGAATACCAATTGTTATATCCCCAGTTAGTGTTGTAGTAATTTATGGTTACCTCAGATGCATTATTACCCCATCCTGCGTAATTTTGATTGTTATATTCGTTTCTGTAAACACTAACTACTGTGTCTTGAGGTTCTTGCGATTGATAATTATCAACGTCTGTAAAATAGGTATAATCGTCCTGCATAGCTCTAAATTGTTGAGCATATTCATTCGATTTTTCTATATTTTGTTCGCTATATTTGTTTTCAACTTGGTCATTTGGTCGTTCAGAAGAACTGTAAACGCCATCATTATCATAATAAGATGAATTTTGATAGGAACCACATGAAGTAGCGAAAATTGCAACTAATCCCATCAAGGAAAAGGCAATATTTTTTGGATTAATAGGGTAATAAGTTTTCATAACTCTTTTTTTTATTGTTGGACACTTCAAATTTAACTATTTTTGCCAAACATTTTAGTTAAAATTTATACAAACAATTTTTGTGCCAAAATATTCATAATGAGCAAGAACTTAACAACAAGAGCGGAAGATTATTCCAAATGGTATAACGAATTAGTCGTAAAGGCTGATTTAGCGGAGAATTCAGGAGTAAGAGGGTGTATGGTAATCAAACCATATGGCTATGCGATA
The DNA here is from genome assembly GCF_035299005.1 of Flavobacterium sp. Lineage (GTDB taxonomy): Bacteria > Bacteroidota > Bacteroidia > Flavobacteriales > Flavobacteriaceae > Flavobacterium. The sequence continues at coordinate 94,950 of NZ_DATGXL010000012.1, read as the reverse complement.
TGGGAAAAAATGCAAGCCCAATTAGATAAAATGTTTAAAGAGACAGGGCATAGCAATGCTTATTTTCCACTTTTTGTACCTAAAAGTATGTTTGAAGCCGAAGAGAAAAATGCGGAAGGCTTTGCAAAAGAATGTGCTATCGTGACACATTATCGTTTAAAAAATGATGAAACTCGTCCGGGAAAATTAATGGTTGATCCAAATGCTAAACTGGAGGAAGAGCTAATAGTTCGTCCAACTAGTGAAGCAATTATTTGGTCAACCTATAAAGGGTGGGTGCAATCTTATAGAGATTTACCGTTGCTAATAAATCAATGGGCAAATGTTGTTCGTTGGGAAATGAGAACGCGTTTGTTTTTAAGAACAGCTGAATTTTTATGGCAAGAAGGGCATACAGCTCATGCAACTCGTCAGGAAGCTATTGAAGAATCAGAAAAAATGATGAATGTATATGCGGATTTTGTGCAAAATTTCATGGCAATTCCAGTGGTAAAAGGTTTAAAAACAGAAACAGAACGTTTTGCAGGAGCTGATGAGACATATTGTATTGAAGCTTTGATGCAAGATGGAAAAGCATTGCAAGCGGGAACTTCACATTTTTTGGGACAAAATTTTGCTAAAGCTTTTGATGTTAAATTTGCCAATAAAGAAGGAAAACAAGAACACGTTTGGGGAACTTCTTGGGGAGTTTCAACGCGTTTAATGGGTGCTTTAGTGATGACGCATTCTGATGATAAAGGTTTGGTTTTGCCTCCAAATTTGGCACCAATTCAAGTAGTGATTGTTCCTATATATAAAACAGATGAACAATTTGATGCAATTTCTGAACAAGTGAATTTGTTGACGGCCGAATTAAGAAAACTTGGTATTTCTGTAAAATATGACAATAGAGATACACAAAAACCAGGATTTAAATTTGCAGAATGGGAATTAAAAGGTGTTCCTGTTCGAATTGCTCTTGGTCCTAATGATTTAGAAAACGGAACATACGAAATCGCTCGTAGAGATAATTTGTCAAAAGAAGTTGTTTCTAAGGAGGGCGTGGCTTCATATATTCAAAACTTACTAGAAACTATTCAAAATGATATGTTTGCTAAAGCATTGGATTACAGAAATTCACATATAACTGAAGTCAATTCTTTTGAAGAATTTAAAGAGTTGTTAGAAACCAAAGGAGGTTTTTTGGCAGCACATTGGGATGGTACAGCAGAAACGGAAGAAAAGATAAAAGAACTAACAAAAGCAACTATTAGATGTATTGCTTTGGATAGAGTCGAAGAGGCAGGAAGCTGCGTTTTTACAGGTGCTCCATCAAAAGGGCGTGTGCTTTTTGCTAAAGCGTATTAAAAAAAAATAAAATTTTTTATTTTAGGTCTTGCAGGAATCAAAATTAGTTGTATTTTTGCACTCGCATTACAAAAATAATGTAATGGCCCGTTCGTCTATCGGTTAGGACGCCAGGTTTTCATCCTGGTAAGAGGGGTTCGATTCCCCTACGGGCTACATATTGAGATTAAAAAAGAATTGGTTAATGGCCCGTTCGTCTATCGGTTAGGACGCCAGGTTTTCATCCTGGTAAGAGGGGTTCGATTCCCCTACGGGCTACAAATTAGTTGTAAATAAGTTTTATAAAATAATAATTGGTGTCTCGGTTATTATTTTATTAGTTAAAACCAAAGTGATTGCAAACGTGATTGTGGGAGGTTTTTCTTTTTTAACTAGTAGTTTATAACAATTATTACAATTAAAAAAAGAACAAAATGGCAAATCATAAGTCTGCTTTAAAAAGAATTAGAAGTAACGAGAAAAAAAGAGTGTTGAACAGATACCAACACAAAACTACTCGTAATGCAATCAAAGCTATTCGTTTAGCTACTGATAAAGCTGAGGCTTCTGCAAAATTATCAACTGTAATTTCTATGATTGATAAGTTAGCTAAGAAAAATATCATACATGATAACAAAGCTTCTAACTTAAAATCTAAGTTAACTAAACATGTAGCTTCTTTATAGTCTACTGTTAGTAAAATATACTAAAGCTCTCATTTTGAGAGCTTTTTTTATATGTTATCACATTATTATTTTCAACTAATGTGTTGATTACTATAGTGTTTTTATAAAAATAAAGATTACCTTTGCACTTTCAAAAATAAAATAAATGACTTCTATTAGAAACATCGCAATTATTGCACACGTTGACCACGGTAAAACTACCTTGGTTGATAAAATTATGTACCACTGTCAATTGTTTCGTGAAAACGAAAACACGGGAGACTTAATCTTAGATAATAATGATTTAGAGCGTGAAAGAGGTATTACTATTACTTCTAAAAACGTTTCTGTAACTTATAAAGGAACAAAAATCAACATTATCGATACTCCTGGTCACGCCGATTTTGGTGGTGAGGTTGAGCGTGTACTTAATATGGCTGACGGTGTTTGTTTATTGGTAGATGCTTTTGAAGGTCCAATGCCTCAAACACGATTCGTATTACAAAAGGCTATTGATTTAGGATTAAAACCTTGTGTGGTTATTAATAAAGTTGACAAAGAGAACTGTACACCAGAAGAAGTACATGAAAAAGTATTCGACTTAATGTTTGAATTAGGTGCTACAGAAGAACAATTAGATTTTCCAACAGTTTATGGTTCGGCTAAAAACAACTGGATGTCTGATGATTGGAAAAATCAAACTGAAAACATAGAACCTTTGTTAGATATGGTTTTGGAGCATGTTCCAGCTCCTAAAGTTTCTGAGGGAACCCCTCAAATGTTAATTACATCTTTAGATTTCTCTTCATTTACAGGTCGTATTGCGATTGGTCGTTTGCAAAGAGGTGTTTTACGTGAAGGAATGAATATTTCTTTAGTAAAAAGAGATGGTAAAATAAGCAAATCAAAAATTAAAGAATTACATATTTTTGAAGGTTTAGGTCGTAGAAAAGTAGAAGAAGTTGTAGCAGGTGATATCTGTGCAATCGTAGGTTTAGAAGGTTTTGAAATTGGTGATACTGTTGCTGATTTTGAGAACCCAGAAGCTTTAACTTCTATTGCTATTGACGAACCAACAATGAGTATGTTGTTTACTATTAACGATTCTCCTTTCTTTGGTAAAGAAGGGAAATTTGTAACTTCTCGTCATATCAAAGATCGTTTAGCAAAAGAATTAGAGAAAAATTTAGCATTACGCGTAGCAGATACAGACAGTGCTGATAAATTCTTAGTATTTGGTCGTGGTGTATTACACTTGTCGGTTTTAATTGAAACCATGAGAAGAGAAGGGTATGAGCTACAAATTGGGCAACCACAAGTTATCATAAAAGAAATTGATGGTGTTAAATGCGAGCCAATTGAAGAATTAACTGTTGATTTACCAGAAAATCTTTCAGGTAGAGCGGTAGAATTTGTAACCATCCGTAAAGGTGAAATGTTGTCTATGGAGCCTAAAGGTGAGCGTATGATTATCAAATTCAACATTCCATCTCGTGGAATTATTGGATTGAGAAATCAATTGTTAACTGCTACGGCTGGTGAAGCTATTATGTCGCATCGTTTTATTGATTATCAACCATTCAAAGGTGAAATTCCTGGACGTTTAGGTGGTTCATTAATTTCTATGGAAAACGGAAAAGCAATTCCTTATTCTATTGATAAATTACAAGATAGAGGTAAATTCTTCGTTGACCCGAATGAAGATATCTATGAAGGTCAGGTAATTGGTGAAAATTCACGTGGAGATGATATGGTGGTGAATGTAACTAAAACTAAAAAATTAACAAACGTACGTTCTTCTGGTAATGATGATAAAGCAAGAATTATTCCTGCAATAAAATTCTCATTAGAAGAAGCTTTAGAATATATTCAAAAAGATGAGTATGTAGAAGTAACACCAAAGTCGTTACGTTTACGTAAAATTTATTTGAATGAAAACGACAGAAAGCGTTTCAAAATAGCATAATTTTTAAATCCCGATGAGAGTCGGGATTTTTTAGCATAAAGAAGAATGGAAATAAAATTAAAATATGGAATAGACAATTTGCTTTTCGGGATGAAAGAGCAAGATGTTACTAAAATTTTGGGTAAACCAGATACACAATATAAAGATGAAGAAGAAAATGTTGTGTTTATGTATAATGCTAGAAAACTTCGCTTGATTTTTTACAAAGAAGAAGCTTTTAGACTAGGATATATGACAACAACAAATCCAATTGTGAAGTTATTCAACACGAATTTAATTGGTAAAAATTGGAGCGATGTTTTTCCTATTTTAGAAAAGAATAAAGTAAAGCCTTTTGAAACGGATACTGTTGAAGGTATGATGAGTTACTTTAATGAAGAAAATTGGTTATTTATTCACGTAGATTATAATGAAATTGTGAAGATTGAAGTAGGAGCCGTTTTTAGTGATAAAGACGAATTTGACTGGAAGTTCTAATTAATCATTAGATATAAAAAAAGCCACTAAAATTAATTAGTGGCTTTTTTTTATGCTTAATTATTTAGTTTGAGATTCTAAAATTTCTACTTCAAAGATTAAGTTTGTATTTGGTGGAATTACTCCTCCAGCTCCTTTTTCTCCATAACCTAAATTTGAAGGGATAAAAAGCGTTAATTTATCACCGTATGACATCATGTTAACACCTTCTAAAAATCCTGGAATTAATCCACCTTTGTTCCCAAATTTAAAAGGGAATGGAGCGTATCCATTTTGAGCTGCTCTATTTTGATCAAATTTTCCGTACAATTTAGAAATATCTTCATAACTGCTATCAAACAAAGAGCCATCTTCAAAATATCCTGCATAATGAATATAAATATCTGTACCTTCAACAGGCTTTTTGCCATCTCCTTTTTTAGTTATAACATATTGTAATCCTGAAGGAGATTTTGTTGCAGTAGCTTTCATTGCATTAAATGAAGCTACTTTTTCAGCTTTTACTGTAACTAGTTTTTCTTCGATTACTTTTCTTTTTTGTGCTTCAAGTTCTGCTTGTTTTTTTTGCTTTTCAGCCGCTATTTCAGCTTGTAATTTTCTTGCAGCATCATTTTTAGTAGCTTGAATTTTATCGTTTTCTTCTTTTTTGCTAAAATATTCAGCAAAAACTTTTTCAGCTTTGAATTTCTTAGCTTCTTTTCCGTTTCTAATAATTACTACTGAATTAATTATATCACCTTGAGCTATTTTGTCTACAACTTCTTGTCCGGAAATTACGTGTCCAAAAACTGTGTGTTTGCCATTTAACCAGCCTGTTTCTTTATGAGTAATAAAAAATTGACTTCCATTTGTTCCAGCACCTGCATTTGCCATTGATAAAACTCCCGGACCTTCATGTGTTAAATCAGTAATTTCATCAGTAAATTTATAACCTGGATCACCAGAGCCATTCCCGTCAGGACAACCACCTTGAATCATGAAATTTGCAATTACTCTATGGAAGTTTAAACCATTATAATATGGTTTTCCTTTTTTAGCTTCTTTTACTTGTGTGTTAGTTCCTTCTGCAAGAGAAATAAAGTTAGCCACTGTGATAGGTGTCTTTTTGAATTCTAATGCTACAACAATTTTACCTTTTGATGTATTGATTTCGGCAAAAATTCCTTCTTGGTTTTTATCTTGAGCATATCCAAAGGTTGCAAATCCAAGGATTGCTAGTGTAATTTTTAATAATTGTTTCATTTTTGAGATATTATTTATTTGGTAATTTTTCTAAAAGTTCTACTTCAAATATAATATTAGCATTTGGAGGTATAACATCTCCACCACCTTGTTCTCCGTATGCTAAATTAGATGGTATATAGAAAACCATTTTGTCTCCAAAACTCATCATTTCGACACCTTCGTTGAAACCTGGAATAAATCTTAGGTTTCCAATAATTGATGGTATTGGAGAGTATCCATTTTGTGCAGCTCTACTAGGTTCGAATTTTCCAAATAGCTTTGCTGTTTCTTCATAACTTGTATCAAAAAGTTGGCCATTTTCTAAAAAACCTGCATAATGCACAAAAACATTTGTACCTACTGTTGGTTTTACACCAGTGCCTTTTTTAATGACTTTATATATTAAGCCTGATTGCGTTTTTGTACCTGTTACTTTTATCGTTTCAAATTCTTTAGCTTTTGCTTCTCTGATTGGTCTTGTTTTCTCTTCAGCTTCTTTTTGAGCTCTAGCTTCTTTGGCATAGTAGCTTTTGAAAGTTTTCACAGCATCAAATTTTTTAGCCTCGTTTCCAATTCTAACTATCGTAATTTTTTCGATTTGGTCTTCATTTTCAATAGTTTTTAGAATGTCTAATCCTTCAATTACTTCTCCAAATACACTATGCATATTATCTAACCAAGGTGTTTCCTTGTGTGTGATAAAAAATTGGCTCCCGTTAGTACCAGGTCCAGCATTAGCCATAGATAATATACCTGCTTTTGAATGTTTTAAATCGGGATGAAATTCGTCTTTAAATTTATAACCTGGGCCACCAGAACCATCACCGTTTGGGTCACCACATTGTGCCATAAAATCAGGAATTACGCGGTGAAATTTTAATCCGTCATAAAATGCCTTTCCTTTGAATTCTTCGCTTACAAAAGGGTTTTTACCTTCTGTTAATGTTACAAAGTTTGCTACAGTATTTGGAACTTTTTTATACTCCAATTTTGCAATCAAAGTGCCTTTTGAAGTTTCAATTTCGGCATATAATCCTTCAGCTAATTGGTCATGCGATTTTGAGCAAGAAGAAAGAAATGTAATTAAACTTAAGAATAAAATCGAAATGGGTTTCATTGTTTTCATTTATTTTTTTGCTTGTGTATCTAATTTAATATCGTTTAATGTTACTGTACAAATAAGTGGTTCGTTTGTTCCAATTTTTTTATCGTCACCATGATATCCATATGCCATATGAGAAGGAAAAAGAAAAGTAATAGTTTCTCCTTTTTTCATTAATTTAATTCCATCGCGCAATCCCATCATAATATTTTCCTTATCAACATAATAGATTTGAGGTTTGGTTTCTTCTTTGGTGTAAATTATGCGGCTTAATAAATCTTTTATTTCATAATCAAAATAAGCAATATCACCTCTTTTTGGAAATGCAGTGTTCTCTTCAAGTTTGGTCTCGTATTTATACCAATATCCTTTGTTTGAAGCTATATATTGTTTTAGTGTATCATTTTTAATAATTGAATCTATAAGCTTTTCTTCATTAGCAACTAATTTTTTATTTCTTTCTATAGACTCTTTGATAAAAGTTCCCGAAGAATGTGAAATAGGTTTACGTGCTTGTTGTTGTTTTGAACAACTTATGAGAGTTATTGCAATTAGAGCAATTAGTATGTATGGATGTAGTTTCATTACTTATTATTTTTTTCTGTTGCTAAAATAGCAATAAATTGTTGTACCGTCTCTTCAAGAGATAAAAAAGATTTTCCTCCTGCCGCATTGATATGACCGCCTCCATTGAAATGATTTCTAGCAAATTGATTCACATCAAAATCACCTTGTGAACGGAATGATATTTTTATAATTCCTTCTTCTTTATGTTCTATAAAAATGGCTGTAAAATCTATTCCTTTTATGCTTAAACCATAATTTACAATACCTTCTGTATCACCTTTTTGATGTCCAAATTCGTTTAATTCATCTTGACTTAAAGTAATGTATGAAGTTTTGTATTGGTCTAAAATTTTTAAATTTTGTAATGCTTTTCCAAGTAATAACAATCGATTATAACTAGAATTGTCGAATAATAAATTGTGAATTTCACTATTGTTAATTCCTTTTTCTATTAAATTAGCTACACATTTGTGAGTTTCACTAGTGGTTTTTGGAAAACGAAAACTTCCAGAATCCGTTACAATTCCTGTGTATAAACAAGTGGCTACCGTTTTATTTAATAAGTTTTCATAACCTAATTGATATATAAAATCATATACCATTTGACAAGTAGATCCATAAGAAGTATCTGAAAAAGTATAAGTAGCATAACCATCTGGCGATTGGTGATGGTCTATCATTATACTTGTTGCTGTAAGTGCTTTTAAAAGGTTTTCCATCTGGTCACCCATTCGATGCAAGGCATTAAAATCTAAAGTAAAAATTACTTCCGATTTTTCTATAATTGCTTTGCATTTATCAAAGCTACGTTCAAAAATTAATACTTTCTCACTTTCAGGTAACCAAGCTAAAAAATCTGGAAACTCGTTTGGAGCTATTACAGCTACATCGTGATGTAGCTGTTTTAAGACATGATATAATCCTAATGTTGAGCCCATAGCGTCACCATCTGGATTTCTATGTGGAATTATGGTAATTTTTTTTGGAGTAGCTAATGCTAATTTTATAGCTTCAATTTCGTGTATTTGCATCATACTGCGAATATATTATTTTGTAGGCTATTGTGCAATAATTATGCCTAACGTTTTAGCGTAAAATGACCTTTTACTGTTTTTTCATTGGTCAATTCAATAACAAACCAGTAATCAGAGCTTGGTAGTACGTTTCCATTAAAAGTTCCATCCCAACCGTCATAAATACTGTTTATTTGTTTCAATAATTTGCCATAGCGGTCAAATATTGAAATAGTACTATTTTCTAAATTGCGTTTTTGTAGATTTTTAATGTACCAAGTATCGTTAATTCCATCACCATTTGGTGTGAAGTATTTTGGATAGTTTAAAATGTAAAATGATTTAGAAACAATGCCACACCCTTTAGTGTCTTTAACAAAAACGGTATATTCTCCTTCATTGAGATTTGTAAAAAATGGAGAATTTTGAAAACTACTACCATTTAATGAAAATTCATAAATACCTAATCCAGAATAATCAACAGTCATAGTATTATTATCTGAAAAATCATTTATTATAATGTCGTTAATAGTAGCAATTCCTGATGCTGTAACGGTAAACGTTTTGGTCTTTGAGCAATTGTTTGCATTTGTAAGTGTAACAATATATGTTCCGGCTGTGTCAACAGTAATAGTTTGAGTATTTTCAACTGGAGTTGTATTCCATGTAAAGCTAGAAAAACCAGACCCCGCATTTAGAGTAATTGGGCTATTTTCACATAGACCAACTTCTTCATCAATAATTATTGTTGAAAATGTATTCACTACTAAATGCACTGGATAATCAGTATAACAACCTTGAATATTCATTATTCGTGCATAAATAGTTTGATTAAATGCAGTAGTGTTAGTAAAAGCATTAGGTAAAGCAGTTGTACTACTTGAATTTTCAAAAAATGAAACAGAGTAGTTTGTAGGTAAATTAGTAAATAAATTAGGTGTAATTGCGTTCAAATCAAAAACTGTTTTTCCGTCCTGATTACTATCTGCATCACATAACGTAAATGTATCTTGGTTTACAATAAGATTTGTAGCGTATTCAATTTTGATTTCACCAGTTGTTTGACACGATGTTCCATAATTAATTTCAACCGAATATTCTCCTTCTGAACTCACTAGATATGTTGGGTTTGTTTCACCTACTAATGCAATATTGTTTTGAAACCATTGGTAACCTGTTGCGCCTGTTTGATTGGCATTTAAAAGTAGTGTTTCGCTTTGACAAAGGGGGTTTCCAGTTGCAATTAATCTGTCTGTACCTATATCAATTCCAAAATTAAAACTTCCTCCGCCTAAAAAAATGGCTGAATCATATCTATAATTTCCTTCATCAGCTATTACTAATTTGATGTGATAAGTTGTTCCAGGAATTACATTTGCTTGTGCAGTTAACACTTTAGTTTGACCGTTAAAATTGGTGGGATGATTCGTACTATTGAAAGCATCAAAATATTGCTCGTTTTGAGCAGGACAACCTCCAGAAATCGCTGGATGAACTGAAGTGACTTTTACAGGAATAGTTGTGCCTGGTAAAACTGCTAAGTTTTGATAGGTTGTGGCACTTGCTTCTTTTAATAAAAATGCAAAGCCATCTGAATATTGGCAAGTTGCAGTGCCGTGGTATTCTTCAGAAGAAAAAATATAATCAAAACTAATAGTGCTTCCTAATGGTATAAAATCAAATTCTAAAACAGTAGCATTGATTGAGTTGCTAATGTTTAAAGCTTGATTCAAATCAGCATCACCATTCCAACCCATTCCATTACCATCGTCTGAAACAAATGAATTTGGACCAGGAGCATTATTTATTTTCCCAGTTGACAGAATTATTCCATTTTCAAAAGGAAATCCAGTTCCGCTTGCGTCAAAATAGCCATAGCTTTTTTCACCAGAGGTAAAGTTTCCACCAGAAACACTAAAATTAAATACGTTTGCACATGGACTATCGATTAAAACATTTTCAACTAAATATTGTGCGGAATAACCTTCATCAACAGAAATATATTGTGCTTTTCCAGACTGAAAAATCAATCCGAAAAGCACAATTATAAGGGTATTTATTTTTGTAATCATAGCATCGGCAAAGATACTACAAATCTCTCTTTTTTACGATGTAATAGGATGCAAAAATGAAAATTAATGTCCAAACTAAAACAATGCTAATTTCTGAAAAGTGTACACTATAATCTTTAACATTTTGTGCGCCTCCCATGGCATTTTCTATTGTTTTTACAGCATTGAATCTGGTTATAGGTTCTCTACTTAAATTCCACATAGATTCCATTGGAAAATATTTTATCATTGTATCTCCAAAGTTTTTAGATTTGTCGTCACCACCTAAAATAACAAATTTAACAATCCAAAATATTATCTGTTCGGCAATGAACCATAAAGTTAAAAATCCTAGAGCAAAAGCACTTCGTTTTACTAATATTCCCAAGAACAAACAGAAAGAAAAAAAGGCAAATAACTTAATAAAAAAAGCTAATAAATATTCTAAATCCGTAAATACAATTGATAATTCAGTATAAGATGAAAAAGAATAGCCTAAAATTAATGACAAAATAAAGATGAAGACAGTTGAAACTAATGCAAAAGTCCCTACTACAATGAATTTTGAAAGAATAAATTCTTTTTTACTCAATCCGTCAATTAAATTTTGCTTTAAAGTTCCATAAGTATATTCATTTGCCATCATAGAAACAATTACTACAGCTAAAAATATTTTGAATAATGCTGCTATGAATGTATTAAAATGCCAAATATAAGGGAAATTAAAAATACCTTGGTCTGCAATCCTGATTTCGAAAGTTCCAAAACTAAATTTGATTGAGGCAACTAAAGCAATTGAACTTAATAGAATAAAATATGCTAGTACTAAAACACGACTCGCCTTGTTTTTCCATATTTTTTGAAATTCGATAGAAAGTAATCTGTACATGCTGTTGTTAGTTTTTGGTTAATTCTAAAAATTGTTCTTCTAAGCTATTTTTTCTTTTCACAAGATGTTCTAAAATTATATTGCGTTCAAACAAGTAAGAATTGATATCTTGTGCTGCAATTTCTTGTTTCAAATAAACCAATAACTTTCCTTCTTCTTCAATCATTTTCTCTATGTATGTCTGATTTTGAAGCGCTTCTTTTAATTGTCCAATGTTGGCAGATTTTAACTCAAAAAAGCTGTTGTTTTCAATCATGTTATGAACCGAACCTTGATATAACATTACGCCTTTTTGCAAAACTACCACATGGCTACATACTTTTTCAACCTCGTCTAATAAATGGGAAGCCAATAAAATAGTTGTTCCTTGTGAGGCTATGATACGAATGATATCTCTAATTTGACGTATTCCTTGCGGATCTAAACCGTTTGTTGGCTCGTCTAAAATTAAAATTTCAGGGTCGTTTAGTAACGCCGAAGCAATTGCTAAACGTTGCTTCATGCCTAAAGAAAAGGTTTTGAATTTGTCATTTTTGCGTTCTAGAAGTCCTACCAACTCTAATTTTTCATCCACTTTTGCAAAAGAAGTTCCTTTGATTTTGCATACTAATTCTAAGTTTTCTTTAGCAGACATATATGGATAAAAATTAGGTCTTTCAATGATGGCGCCTACTTTCTTTAAAGCATCATGGGTGCTGGTTTTTCCTTCAAACCATTCAAATTCGCCTGAAGTTTTATTCACAACATTCAATACTATTCCTAAAGTGGTCGATTTTCCTGATCCATTTGGACCAAGAATTCCATATACATTCCCTTTTTTGATTTCAAAAGACACGTTTTTAACGGCGTGTAATTTTCTGTTAAAAATCTTATTAAGATTGGTGATTTTTAAAATAGTTTCCAAGATTGTTCGTTTTTTGATTTATGATAAGACGAATGATATTGTATTTTGTTACCGATTGAAAATTAAAATAAAAAATTCCTAACAAATGAAATCGTTAGGAATTTTAAAAATTATTCAGGACAAAAAAGTTAATATTTTATAAAGTTGTTAATTTTTACATTTTTAGCTTTTAAATCGTGCATTAAATTGTATAAACCAAAGAATGTTCTGTTGATGTATATGAAATGTTTTGAACCACGATTGCCATTCATGTTTCTTAATTCGGTGCTTTTTGAATAGCGTTCGCCTAAATCGGCAATTTGACCAAAGAATTCATCATCAGAAAAATCAAATTCTTCTACATGAAATGGTCTTGCGAATAAACTTAATAATTCGTGAAACATTGCAGTAAAAAACTCGGTTTCTTCTTTAGAATCGTCTGTTCTTAATATTTCTAATTCGTATAATTTTGATTTGAAAAATTCTGGATTTGCTAAATTTTCTTTCTTAGCTAATTCAAAATATGGCACATAAAAATCATTCGGAACTTCTTTAATACAACCAAAATCTAATGCAATTAGTTTAGTGTCTTTCGTAATTAAGAAGTTTCCAGGATGTGGATCGGCATGCACTTTTCTTAAGTTATGCATTTGGAACATATAAAAATCCCAAAGTGTTTGTCCTAAAATATTCGACTTTTCAGTATCAGTATTGTGTGCGGTGAATTCTGACAAATGTTCGCCTGTCATCCAATCCATTGTTATAATTCTTTCCGATGACCATTCAGGATAGTACTTTGGAAAAATTAAATTAGGAATAGTGGCGCAAGCTTCAGCCATTTCAATACTTTGTTTGACTTCGTTGATGTAATTGGTTTCTTCAATCAATTTATCTTCAACTTCTTTGAAATATTTGTCTGAATCTTTTCCTTTGATATTGAACATTTTAATCGCAATTGGCTTTACCATCGCCAAATCAGAACTGATACTTTCTGCCACTCCAGGATATTGAATTTTCACAGCAAGATTTTTCCCATCCTTGCTAGCTTGGTGGACTTGACCAATGCTAGCAGCGTTTATTGAAGTGGCATTAAAAGTGTCAAATATTTCGTTTGGCTGTTTGCCAAAATAATTTTTAAAGGTTTTGTTTACCAATGGTGGCGACAAAGGAGGAACTGAAAATTGTGCTAATGAAAATTTCTCAACATAAGCACGAGGCAAAATACTTTTGTCCATGCTTAGCATTTGAGCTACTTTCAAAGCGCTTCCTTTCATTTGTTTTAAACCGTCGTAAATGTCAGAAGCATTGTTAATGTTTAGATTTTCTTTGGCTTCAGCTTCGGTTTTGGTGATTTTATCACCATAATATTTAATGTAATTTACACCAATTTTTGCTCCAGTTTGAATCAGTTTGGATGCTCTCTGAATTTTTGATGTAGGAATACTATCTATAGTTTTCATAATAATTACATTTTAAATGAAGCTTTTTCTTGCCACATAAATTTCCCGAAGTCAATTAAACTTTTTAGAGGTGTAATATCTAGTAAATCAAAACTTGTATTGACTGATTTTTCAATGAAAATGTCTGTTTTTTCAAAAGATAGCGAAGTGTCTTCTATCCAAAATTTCAAAGTGAATAAGAATTGTAACCAAGCCATTTCGCTCATGGTTTTTTCTTGAAATTCGACTAACTTTTCTTGTTTTAAATCGACTTTTTCAATTTCTAAAGTATCAAAGAATTGTTTGAAGTGTTTTCTCAATTCTGTCAATTTAGAAAGGCTTTTCAATTTGTTTTTATCTTCTTTTAAAAGTGCAACCGTGAAACTTCTGTTTGCGGTTAACATTTCAAAATACGTGAAATAAAAACTTAATAATTTAGTTCGTGCATCATACGATTCAAAATCTTCACTTTTTTCTAATAAACTCATTGTTTGCTGAAATAATGAAGTGAAAAAGGTTTTTTCAGTTTGTTCAAAAGATGAAAAATTCGCATAAAATACAGCTTCTTCAAAATTGTACTGTTTCGCGAATTTATATACCGAATGTGGCGCTTTGTTATTTTCTAAAAAATAATCAATGTAGAAACCTAAAATATCTTGATTAGTAATCTCTTTCTTCTTAGCCATGACTTTTAAAATTTTATCAAAGATAAAGAATGTTTAATTTGTAATCAAAAAAGTTAAACAAAATATTTTGTTAAAGTTCTTTCAAAAAAAACCTCAAGTACAAGGTTGTAATTGAGGTTTAATATTTTGTATGTAAATGTCTTATGATTTCTGTTCTTTATTAAAATAAACCAAGTAATAATACATTTGCTTTTCTTCGTCCCAACCTTTTTCAACAAATTTCTCCGCACTTTCTGGGTTGATAAAATCCAATTTGATTTGGATATTTGTATCTAATTGAATCGTGTTTTTTAGCGTTCGACGCACATCGGTAACGGCAGCATTCGCAATTGGGAAACTTGAAACGTCTTCGATGCTATATTTGGCACCTTTATCTACTTTATAATTTTTGAATTCTGGAATGAATTCAGGATTCTGCATTACTTCGTTTAAGAAAGCGGTTTCTTCAAATTCATCATTTTTTGCAAAGTGGTTGATAGCTCGATTCATAAACAATACTTCTTGTTGCTTGTCTTCGGCTGGTAAAACTACTTCTTTAGCAAACTCTTGACAGAATTTTAAGTATTTCTTCGTCATGAAGTTTTCATCTTGAAACGCATCAACTGACAAGAAATGCTCTAACCAATAACGCGCGTCGTAACGGTTGCTATCAACGGTTAAAATTTTGTAGCCTTCTTCTTTTTTGTAATTGAAAATGATACAACCTTTGTCTAACTTATTCAAGTTGATTCCTTGTTGTAAAATCATTTCTAAGTTGCTTCCATTTTCTTCAAATTGTAAGAAATCGGTTTGTACTTCACTTTTGAAAACTCCGATTGCATCAACTACATTATTATCAATAGAAACATGTGTAAAATATGCTACATACACTTCTCCGTTTTTGATATGTGGATGATTGGATTGTTCAAAAAGGTGTTTTGTAATTTTTTTTGATACGTTATGAATTTCGCTTGGGTTATTAAAAACCTCGGTAGCAAAATTGAACATATCGTTGTATTCTAAATCTACTTCGTGAGCAAATTGAAAGTAATTTTCTTCTTTTTCTCTAAATGGTTTAAAAAAATATTCTTTCAACAAAGGCATAATTTCATCATTTAATCCATACGGATTGTCAGATAAGAAAATGGCTTCGTTTCTACTTTTGTTTCCTACTCTATGAATCGATAGGTTTTCAATATGTGCGTTGAATAAGTTGATCATTTTTTTAATGTGTCAATTCGTCAATTGGTCTATATGCCAATTAACAATGTTAGTAATTAAGTTTTATAATTGGCACATTGCCATATTAGCCCATCGGCTAATTAGTTCCAGTTTTCTTCAAATCCCATGTCTTCGAAGCTGTCATCGCCATCAAACATGTCATAATCGTCATCATCTAAATCATCTTCAAAATCACCATAGATATCATCGTTTGAAAGATCGCCTCTTAGCCCGCTTTGACCTGCTTCTGCTGGAAGTTCTCCGTGAGAAAAGAGTAAGGCCGGATAAGTTTCGCCAGCATCTTTTTCTTCTTCAATTGCTGCTAATTCAAGAAAAAATGTCCACATACTAAAGAAATCATATACATATACCATTTTAGTATTGTCTTGGTGTAGCAAGTCATCAATTTTGAAATCTACCATGGTTTTCATTTCGCCAGGAACTTCCCCTATATCAAACAACGGAATTTCGTCTTCTTCATTCCAAGTCCAATCGTCTTCACATGTAAAAAACGATCCAGTTTCGGTTCCATCAAAACCAAAAGCATTAACAATTGCATTGTGTAAATCTTCTAATGTATTATCACTTTCGATAGCAATATCTCTAAAAATATCTTCTTCAGCATCGAGTATCACTCTGAATTTATAAATCATAATCTTTGAAATTTTAAGAAACGCAAAAGTAATTATTATTTATGAGAAACTTTTTTGCTTTTACGAATTGTTAATAAGATTTTAAATTTTGGTTTTTGCAATTTTATTATGATTTTCATTTACCATCATTAATGCGGCACTGCTGTACCATAAAGTAAGTTCTGCTTCAAAAAAGTTTGCTGCAACTGCTGGATCAGAATCTACTAATGCTCTTGCTTCTTCAATTGTAGTACAATTAAAAATAAAAATGCCTCTATAGTTTTTATCGTTTTTCATGAAAGGGCCAGCTACAACTAATTTTTTTTCTTCTGCTAACTTGTTAATGTTTGCCATGTGTCCTTCAAAATATTTTTGCCTTTCTTCTGCTGTTGCAGTTGCATTTGAGCCGGTTTTAAGAATACAAAAGACATAAGTTTTCATTCCATATTCATCTGCTCCTAAATCTTTCGCAAGCTTAGCATCAAAATCTTTATTTTCTTGAGAAAAAACCGTTGTGAACGATATTAGAATTAATCCGAATAAATATATTTTTTTCATCTTTAATAAGTTTAAAAAATTGATAATGAAGTTTCTGTTGTTAATCTTTCTAAGGTTTCTAAGCCGTAGAAAGAATTTCCTTTTCTGTTTAATTTTGGACTCCAAACGGCTACGGTGTAATGATTTGGAAAAACAGCAACTACACCACCGCCAACACCACTTTTTCCTGGAAGACCCACTTTGAAAGTAAATTCACCCGCTTGGTCATAAAAACCACACATTTGCATTAGTGCATTCATGCGTTTACATTGGCTAGATGAAAGGAATTTTTTATTGTTTTTTGGAATAATTCCATTGTTAGCGAAAACTTGAAAACAGTTGGCTAAATCAACACAATTCATTTCAATAGCACATTGATGATAATAGAAATCTAAAACAGCTTCTGGTTCATTTTTGATATTACCAAATGATTTGATAAAGTTCACCAAAGCTGCATTTCTGTATCCAAATGCTTTTTCAGATTGTGCTACATTTTCATTGTAATTAATGTTTGGGTTTTCAGTTAGCTCTCTGACAAAGTTTAAAAGAAGCTCTTTGGGATTATCAAAATGCTCTAACATCAAATCGGCTATTACTAAAGCTCCAGCATTAATAAATGGATTTCTCGGAATGCCGTTTTCATTTTCTAATTGTATTAAAGAATTAAACGAATTTCCTGAAGGTTCATAACCTACACGTTCCCATAAATTATTCCCAATTTTAGAAAAAATCAATGAAGTGGTAATTACTTTTGAGATACTTTGAATCGAAAAATTTTCTAAAGCATCACCTTTTGTAAATATATTTTGATGTTTATCAACTAATGCAATTCCGTATTTTTTCTCATCTACTTTTGCTAATTCAGGAATGTAATTGGCTACTTTTCCTGTGTTTTCAATTTGGATAACTTCGTAATAAATTCCGTCTAAAATATCTTGGTATGCCATTGTATTAATTTTGGTAAAAGTAATTAAAATCATTCGAGTTACAATTCATCCTCAAAAAATGACAGTTGGGTTAGTTTCAATTTTAAATATGGTTTTTCTGTTGCAAATTTGTTTCATCAAAATTAAAACACATGAAATCAATAGTTCAAATTTTTATTTTCATTTTAAGTTATTCAATTTTTGGGCAAACTACAATTAATGGAAAAGTTGAAGATGAAAAAGGTCGTCCAATAGCTTCAGCAAACGTTTTTATCGTAGGAACTTATGATGGAGCTATTTCTGATGAAACTGGCAGCTTTAGTTTTACAACTACTGAGATAGGAACACAAAAATTACAAATTAGTTTTTTATCCTATGAAACAATTAATTATGATTTTGAAGTTTCAAATTACCAACCGACAACTTTCAAATTGAAAGAAAGTATTGGAAGTTTAGATGCAGTTGTTATCTCTGCTGGAACTTTTAAAGCAGGAGATAATAGTAAAGTAACTGCTTTAAAACCCTTAGATATTGTTACAACTGCTGGTTCGGCAGGAAATATAATTGCAGCATTAGAAACATTGCCAGGAACACAAACCGTTGGAGAAAGTGGTAGGTTGTTTGTTAGAGGAGGTGAATCTGATGAAACACAAACTTATGTTGATGGAATTCGTGTAGCACAACCTTATGGTGCAACGGCAAATAATATCCCAACTCGAGGCCGATTTTCACCATTTTTATTTAAAGGGATTACTTTTTCAACAGGAGGTTATAGTGCAGAATATGGAGATGCTTTATCGAGTGTACTGTTGTTGAATACAATAGATGAGCCAGAACAAAACCAAACGGATATTTCAATTATGACGGTAGGTGTTGGATTAGGAAAAACAAAAAAATGGGAAAAAAGTTCTTTTTCCATCAATACAAGTTATATTAATTTGGCTCCTTATCAATTAATTGTTCCACAACATATCGATTGGAATAAACCAGTGCAAGCCATTTCGGGAGAAAGTGTTTTTAGATATAAATTCAAGTCGGGTTTATTAAAAATATATGGTGCGTTTGATTATTCAACTTTTGATTTGAATCAAAAAGATATCAATTTTGATGATAAAATTCGTTTCGATTTGCAAAATAGTAACTTCTATATGAATACTTCTTACAAAGGAAATTTAACCGATTATACGCAAATTCAAACTGGATTAAGTTTTGGATATAGTAAAAATAATATTGGTATTTCTGACGATAAAGTTGCTAATAACGAACGTGCTTTGCATTATAAAATTAAATTACGTCAATCGTTTTCTAATCGTTTTAAATTAAATATTGGAGCAGAAATGTTTCATACCAATTTTGATGAAGATTTTACCGATTTTGGTACCAATACATTTGGGTATGGTTATCAAAATAATGTGGTTGCTTTCTTTAGTGAAGCCGAAATTTTTCTTTCTAAAAATGTAGCTTTTAATTTAGGATTACGTTCGTCAAATGCTTCAATTGTAGATAAATTTACCTTAGAACCGCGACTTTCATTTGCTTATAAAGTGTCCGAGAATAGTCAGTTTTCAATGGCTTATGGAAACTTTAATCAAACAGCAAAAGCAGATTATTTGAAGTTTGCAAATCATTTGGATTATGAATCAACGTCGCATTATATTTTAAATTATATGTACAATAAATCTGGAAAAATGTTTCGAGCAGAAGCTTATTTTAAAGACTATGATAATTTAGTTAAATATGATGGAACACAACCTGACTATACGAGCAATTATAACAATAAAGGTTTTGGGTATGCAAAAGGATTGGATTTATTTTGGAGAGATAGTAAAACGGTTAAAAACTTAGATTACTGGATTTCATATTCGTTTATTGATTCGGAACGAGATTACAAGAATTATGAATCGCAAGTCACTCCATCGTTTATTGCTACTCATAATTTTTCAATTGTGACAAAATATTGGGTAGATAAATTAAAATCGCAAATTGGTGTAACCTATTCTTTCAATTCTGGAAGACCTTATGATAACCCAAATGCAGTTGAATTTATGAATGGAAAAACGAAATCATACAATAATGTAAGTTTGAGTTGGGCTTATTTATTATCACAACAAAAAATACTTTATTTCTCGGTTTCAAATGTTGCAGGAAGTTCTAATGTCTTTGGTTATCAATATGCAAATTCGCCTGATTTAGCTGGTCAATTTCAGCGACAAGCAATCACGCAAACAGCAGATAGGTTCTTTTTTGTAGGTTTCTTTTGGACAATTAGCGATAATAAAAAAGCAAATAATTTGGATAATTTGTGAAAAAAGTAAAAAGTAAAAAGTAAAAAGTAAAAAGAGTTTCTTTAAGTCTTAGTTTGACATTATAATCCTTAAAACTACAATTCATCATCAAAAAACAACAGTTCGGTAAGTATAAGTTTTAAAAGCGTATAATCTGACGGAAATTTGAATCATCAAGATAAAACAAAATCAAAAACAAGTACAATTTTAAAAATCAAACAATTAACTAAAAAATTTAAATATCATGACAAAAATTATCACTATTATCGCATTGTTTGTAGCTTCGATAGTTAGCGCACAAACACAGTATGAAAAAGGAATGGGTAACGCTTTAAAATTATGGAGCGAGGGTAAAAATACGGAAGCAATAGCTCAATTTGAGCGTATAGCTTTAGTAGAAAAAACAAATTGGTTGCCAAATTATTACATTGCGTTAATAAATACAACACAAGCATTTCAAGAACAGGATAAAACTAAAGTTGTTGCATTATTAGAAGCAGCTCAAAAAGCACAAGATGTTTGTAACAATCTAGCAATTGATAATCCAGAAGTAATAGTAATGCAAGCTATGATTCATACGGCATGGATTGTTTATGATCCTATGACAAATGGTCAAAAATTATATGGAGATGTAATGTATTTATATGAAAAGGCAGAAAAAATTGCTCCAAACAATCCAAGAGTAGTTTTTAATAAAGCTAGTTTTGAAAAAGGAGGTGCACAATATTTCGGACAAGACACGCAACCGATGTGTGAAAAAATAAAAGCTTCAATCGAATTATTTGCTAATTTTAAACCAGAAACTCCATTTCATCCAAATTGGGGAATAGAAAGAGCAAAACAAGAAGCTGAAAATTGTAAATAATATTTCATAAAAAAATGATAAACAAACTAATAAAAGAAATTCCTAGAGCAATTATAATATCGGTTTCAATATTCATAGTGTTGTTATTGATAAGATTAATTACAGGGGTTACTATAGAATTGAATAGGGATTTGATAATCAATTTTGGTTATACCTTGCTTTATGGAATGTCTTTGTATTTTGCAAATGCTTCTTTATTCATCTACTTGGACAGTGTTTTTGAAGTTGAACGATTTACAAAAAGAAGGATTGTTATAGGGTTTTTAGGTTCTTTTATTCTTTCTGTTTTTGTTATTTTTTTACTTAGAATGGTTGAAGACGTTCTAATAGAAGGTGAAAATTTTGAAGTGTTCATTCAAAATGAATCTTCTGCTAATTATTTAGTAACCACTATCATAACTTTTTTTGTGACTTTAGCCTTTCATGCTTTTTATTTTTACAAAGCATACCAAGAAAATAAAGTTAAAGAGCAAAAAATTATTGCAGGAACCGCATCGGCACAATTTGAAAGTTTAAAAAATCAAATCGATCCACATTTTCTTTTTAATAGTTTGAATGTATTGAGTTCTTTAATTGAAGAGAATCCAGAGAGCGCTCAAAAGTTTACAACTTCTTTGTCTAAAATTTATCGTTATGTATTGGAACAAAAAGATAAAGAATTGGTTTCAGTTGAAGAAGAATTGAAATTCGCAAAAACGTATATGAATTTATTAAAAATGCGATTTGAAAACAGTATTACATTTGAAGTTCCCGAAAATTTTGATAATGATGAAGCAAAAGTAGTTCCGTTATCATTACAATTATTATTAGAGAATTGCATCAAACATAATGTAGTAAGCGAAACTAAGCCACTTCATATAAAAATTAGCATCGAAAATAATCAGTTAGTTGTAGCTAATAAATTACAGAAGAAAGAAGTGCTATCTGACAGAAAAGGTGTGGGATTGCAAAATATTGTAAATCGCTATGCTATTTTAACCAAAAGAAAAGTATTAGTAGAAGAAAACGAACAAAAATTCAAGATTTTTTTACCTATTTTGACTAAACAAATTACTATGGAAACACAAAATATATATAATGAAGATTTAGCTTATCAAAGAGCAAAAGAAAGAGTACAACAATTGAAAGGGTTTTACGGTAATTTAATTTCATATTGCGTTGTAATCCCTATTTTAATCATTATTAATGTAAACACTTCTAATTTTCAATGGTTTTGGTTTCCAATGTTGGGCTGGGGATTAGGTGTTACTTTTCATGCCTTGGAAACTTTTGGTTATGGAAAATCTTGGGAAGAGCGAAAAATTCAAGAAATAATCAATAAAGAAAAAACAACAAAAAGCAATTGGAATTAATTCCATCAAAAAGACACAAAATGAGTATCGAAAATAGAAGACAAAGAAGACAGGAGAGAAGAGATTTTAGAAATTTTATTCCATCAACACCTGAAGAAGCGGCTTATTATGAAGCAGCAAAACGAGTAAAAAAAATCAAAGGATTTTATACCCATGCTATAGTATATTTGGTAATTAACTTAATGATAGTGGTGATAAATATTCAAAACTTGAATGAAGGCGAATCTTATTTTCAGTATAAAAATTTCATAACTGCTTTCTTTTGGGGAATTGGTTTGTTAGCACACGGACTTTCAACATTTATGCCTCAATGGATTTTAGGAACTGATTGGGAAGAACGAAAAATCAAAGAATTGATGGAAAAGGAAAAATCGAATAAGTGGGAATAATAAAACAGCAAATTTTGAATTGATGAATATTATAATAATTGAAGACGAGAAACCAGCTGCACGATTGTTGCAACGTAAAGTAGAAAAATTAGGTTTGCAAGTAGATACAATGCTGCATTCGGTGGAAGAATCAATTGCTTGGTTTCAAAATAATGTACATCCCGATTTAATTTTTCTCGACATTCAATTGTCTGATGGCTTGTCGTTTGAGATATTTGAGCAAATTGATATTAAAAGCGCAGTGATTTTTACAACTGCTTATGATGAATATGCTTTGCGAGCTTTCAAGTTAAATAGTATTGATTATTTATTGAAGCCAATAGATGAAGAAGACTTGGAAATTGCCGTCAATAAATTCAAATCCAGAACACAATCGCAAAATATTTCATTAGATTTTGAAGCGATTAAACGTATGTTGGTTAATCCATTGGAAAAAGAATATAAAAAACGTTTTTCAATAAAAATTGGGCAACAATTAAAAGTGATTTCAATTGGTGAAGTTGAATGTTTTTACAGCGAAAACAAAGGAACATATATTCACACTTTAGATAATCGCGATTATTTAATTGACTCGCCTTTAGAGCTTTTAGAAACCGAAATTAATCCAAAAGACTTTTATAGAGTGAACAGAAAATTTATTATTCCTCTAAAAGCGGTTAAGGAAATTCAGGTTTATTCTAATTCGAGATTAAAAATTATTTTACCAACATACAAAGACGATGAGGTTATTGTAGCTAGAGAACGTGTGAGTGATTTTAAAGAGTGGATTGGGTAGTAATTATTTCACTGGAATTATGAAAACATGTGTTTTTAGCTTATCTTCATTGTAATAGATTATGCGCATTTTAAAATTTCCATTTTCTACACCATTTTTATCAACTAAAACAGAACATTCAAAACCAGTCTCATTATTTGAACCTAAAATTCTAATTCCTCTACCAATTATTGAAGTTTTCTGTAACTCAATATTTTCAACAGAAACAATAAATTTAGTATTTTTATTTAATTCTAAATAAGATTTTTTTGTTTCAAACTCAATTTTAATTGTTTGATTTCCGTCTTTGAAAATTAAATTATTAGTATTTTGGGCATTTATAATAAATGTACCCAAAAATAGTAAGTAGAATAACAAAATTATTTTTTTCATTAAAAGTTATTTTGAAAATCTATGCAACGTAAACGTCATTGCTGTTAATAAAAAGAAAGCCATTATTTGATGTGCCAAACCTAACCAAAGAGGTACATGGAATAACAAGGTGAAAATTCCTAAAATAAATTGAATAAATACAAAAATTAATAATGTTTTAACTCCGTTATCTTGTGTTTTGTCTAATACAAATTTTCTACTTTTAATAAATAAGAAAATAATCATTCCAACTACAACATAAGCAAAAGTTCGGTGAATGAATTGCACACCACTTTTTCCTTCTGTAAATGCTAAAAGTAAATTCGATTGTTCTAATTGAATACTTTCATGGAAAAATTGTCCGTCGCTCATTAGGGGCCAATGATTATGAACTAAACCAGCGTTTAAACCAGCCACAAATCCGCCATAAATAATTTGAATAATTAGAATTACCAATGCAATTCGGGCAATTTTTTTCAATTCTACAACCGGTAATTTTCGTTCAGGATAAATTAAGTCTAAAGCTACCCATAGCGTGTATGCAAACGTAATAAAAGCAAATGTTAAATGAATCGCTAATCTAAAGTGACTCACATCGGGCATATCTTTTAAACCACTAGCCACCATGAACCAACCTAAAAATCCTTGAAAAGCACCCATTCCTAATAGAATGAAACATTTTTTAATGGTTTCGTTATCTAATTTTTTCTTAATTAAAAAGTAAACGAAAGGAATAATGAAAACCACACCAATAATGCGACCAATAAAACGGTGAAACCATTCCCAAAAGAAAATAAATTTATAATCGTCTAATTGAAAATCTTTGTATTGATTTACTTTTTGATATTCAGGAAAGTTCTTGTATTCTTCAAAGGCTTCAACCCATTTTTCTTCCGACATAGGAGGGAAGGTGTCGTTGATTAAATGCCAATCAGTCATGGATAAACCGGAGTTGGTTAAACGTGTAATTCCTCCCACAGTTACCATGATAAATAACAAAATACATCCCGAAAGTAGCCAGTAAATAACTGATTTATTTGTTTTCATATTTCTTGATATTCAAAAAGCACCCCAAATTTACATAATGTGTATTTGAAAAGCGCTTTAACAGATTATAATTTTTATATTTTTTTCAATCCCATTTTTGAAGCCTTGTTCAATACAAAATCTTTTGCTGCATCATATTCGTTTGGGATTTCACCTTCTAAAATTGCTTCTTTAACGGCTTCTTTCAGAATTCCAATTTCTCTACAAGGCTTTAAACCGAATAATTCCATAATTTCTTCACCTGAAATAGGTGGTTGAAAAACACGTACTCGGTCTTTTTCTTCTACTTCTACAATCTTTTCTTTTACGATGTCGAAGTTCTTATGATATTTCTGGAATTTCTTTGGATTTTTTGTAGTGATATCTGCTTTACACAAGGTCATCAAACTATCAATATCTTCACCTGCATCAAAAACCAATCGACGAACTGCGCTATCTGTAACAATATCTTCCGCAATTACAATTGGTCGCGAACTCATGGTTACCATTTTTTGCACAAATTTCATTTTATGATTCAACGGCATGTGCAAACGTTCAAATATTTTTTTGACCATTTTCCCACCTAAAAATTCATGTCCGTGGAAAGTCCAGCCTTGTTTTTTATTGAATCTTTTGGTTGGTGCTTTTCCAATATCGTGTAACAATGCCGACCAGCGTAGCCAAACATCATCGGTATTTGGACAAATATTATCGACAACTTCTAAGGTGTGATAAAAATTGTTTTTGTGGGTATGACCTTCAACTTCTTCGACGTTATTCAAAGCAGTTAATTCAGGTAAAATTATATCTAATAAGCCAGTTTGGTACAAATGTAAAAATCCAATGGATGGTTTTTTAGAAGACAAAATTTTGTGCATTTCATCCACAATTCTTTCGCCTGAAATAATGTTAATTCTGTCTTTATTTTTAGAAATTGCTTCCAATGATTCAGATTCAATCTCAAAATTTAATTGAGAAGAAAAACGAATCGCACGCATCATTCGTAACGGATCATCTGAATAGGTAATATCTGGATTTAATGGTGTTTTGATGATTTTATTTTGCAAATCTTCTACGCCATTAAAAGGATCAACTAAATCACCAAAGTTTTCAGAATTCAATGAAAAAGCCAAAGCATTTATGGTGAAATCTCTCCTTTCTTGGTCATCTTTTAACGTGCCGTTTTCTACTAATGGATTTCGACTATCGTGAGTGTACGATTCTTTTCGAGCACCCACAAACTCTACATCAATGTCATCATAGCGCAACATTGCTGTTCCATAGTTTTTAAAAACTTGTACTTTTGGATGGAATGGAATCAATTCAGAAACTTTTAAAGCCAATTCGATTCCGCTACCAACAGCAACGATGTCGATGTCTTTTTTGTGGTCTCTGTCGAGTAAAATATCACGAACAAAACCACCAATCACATAGCATTCCAAGTTAAGTTCTTGTGCTGCTTGTGAAATGATTTTGAAGATGTTATGTTCTAAATGTTGTTTGTAATTCATGCTTTAATTTGAAAATTTGAAAATTAGTTAATTTGAAAATTAGGATATTTTTCAAATCTTCAAATCTTCAAATTATTATTTTCTAATCACTTTTACTTGATGATCTAAACCTAATTTAATAATCGTAGAAGGATTTTTGCAAACTTTATCGTGGTGCAAATTTACTACATAGTCTACACCTTTTATAATTTCGGGACTAATTTCTTTGAAAGTTTTTGGAGTTGCTTCCCCAGATATATTTGCTGATGTAGAAACTAATGGTTTTTTCATGCGTTCCATCAGTTTATAACAAAAAGGTTCAGTAACGATTCGAATGCCTAAAGTGTTATCTTCTGCTATTATATTTTTGGCAACATTTCGTGGATTATCTAAAATTAAAGTTGTTGGTTTTTCCGATAAATCTAAAATTTGCCAAGCCACTTCAGGAATTTCTTTGAAAACGTTGTACATCATGCGTTCACCGTTTATTAAAACAATCATGCTTTTGGTCTCTTCACGTTGTTTTAAAGCATAGATTTTTCTTACGGCTTCTTCATTAGTGGCATCACAACCAATTCCCCAAACCGTATCGGTTGGATATAAAATAATACCCCCATTTTTAATGACTTCGCATGCTTTGTGTATTTCTTCTTGCATTTTGATAAAAGTTAATTTTATTACTTTTTTATAAAATCTAAAACAGTTTTTTTTATATTATCTTTAATGATTTTAAAATCTTCTTTATTTGTAAATGTTGATTTTAAATTGAATTTTTCCCCATTTTTCAATAAATCAGATGATAGTTTTGTTCCGTTAGTGTGAATTATATGGAAAAGTTCTTTTATACCATTTAATCTACAAGAACTTATATCATGGTCATTTGGTATATCTATATATAATGTTGGAGTTCCTAAGGATAGACTTGGAAGAGCACAATGAATTCTTGAAGTGACAACATATTTTGCAGAAGCATATTTTCTTAATAATTCTTCTCCAAAAGAGTATATTTCATCATCATTATTAAATTTATCCGCAGGCATGTAGTGTTTTATATATATAGCTTTTTTTAGAACTTCATCCTCAAATATTTGTGAGAATGAGCGGTAAAAATCAATGGTTTTTTTCCAACTTTTTTTATTATTTGATCTAATATATCTAGATCGAATTGTACTTATAGTATTAAATTTTGTTACTAACAAAAAAAGTCGAGTCAATTGTCCTAATAAACCTCTAGATCTTTTATATCTTGGGTCAACAAAGTAAATGTTATCGTTTTTTTCGTTTGAACTATATTTTTCAGATAATGTCAAAGTAAGACAACCTGTGTAGTAGCATTTTACTCCTAAGCTTTCTAAAAAATCTACTGTAAAGTAGTCTCTACAGCCAACAGGTTCGTTTTCTTTGTAAAAGTTTATAACTTCTTCTTTTTTAAAATGCGAATGAACTAATTTATTGATATGGTGTGATACTAGTAATGGAGTAATTTTATTTGATGGAGGAAAATTTTCACCTTTCATTAAAAACCATCCGTTCATGATTAGTTTCACTTGCTCTCCATCATATTCATTTAATGCTTCTCTGCTGATTAAAACAGGGCTTTGATCATTTAAAAATTGTTTAGCAGCTAAACTCTGAATATAATCACCAATATTTAAACCTTTATTTGTAAAATCGTATTTTAATAAAGCTTCTCTCATATTATTTTTTTAAAGTTTTCGATTTTTTAGAAATACAAAATAACAAAAAATAGGGCATTTTAAATAAGTTTTTATTTATAATCATTTTTTATTAAAATTTATGCTTCTTTTGTATAAAGCTTTCTTAATTTTCACACCAAATAATAATACTTTTGATAAATTTTTTTTATGAAGATACTTTATTTCTACCCAGATAATCCTTTGTCATCTACTCAAGGAAATAATGCTAGAGCAAGCGCCTTATTGCACTATTTTAAAAGTAGGGCTATTAGTATAGATTTAGTGGGTTGCAAGTCAGTTGACTATGCTGAAAGTGATGCTGCAACAATAGTAGAGCATAAGTTAGCAGACAATGTTTTCTTATTAAAAAAACATAAAACAAAATTTTATCAGATAAGTTACTTTTTTAAAGAATCGTTGCCAAATTTCTTTTTAAATAGAATTAAGCAGTTTAGGCGAGCAAAGTTAAATCATCAAGTAGAGTTTAACGAAATATTAAAAAATAATTCATACGATTATATAATTATATCCTATAGTTGTTGGGCATCATTAGTTAAAAACAATTCACAATTAAAGAACGCAAAATTAGTGATTGATACACATGATTTTTTAACTTCACAATTCCAAACAACTAAAAAATTTAAACTTGGTCGATTTTTTCAGAAAGAAATAGAATTATTATGTTTATTTGATATAGTTATAGCCATTTCGGTTGAGGAAAATTATATTTATTCTCAATTTTTAAAAAGTAGAATTGAAATAATTCCACACACATTAACAGATAATTGTATTTCAAAAACAGAAAAAAAAGAATATGATATTATTTATGTTGCAAGTGATAATCCACACAATAGAAATGGAATTAATTGGTTTTTAGAGAAAGTTTTTCCACTATTAAATAGAGAAATTAAAATTTGTATTATTGGTAAAATAACTCATTGCATTGCGGATTATCCTAATGTTGAAAAAAATAAATTTGTGAATGATTTAAATCAGTATTATTCCAATTCAAAACTAGCTATTTGTCCAATGTTTACTGGAACAGGTTTGAAAATAAAAGTAGTTGAGGCAATGTCTTTTGGAATTCCAGTAGTTTGTAATGAACGCGGAATAGATGGACTTTACAATAAAACAGATAACGGAAGTTTGGTAACCAATAATCCTGAAAAATTTGCCCATTTCATTCATAAATTGATTGAAGATAGAGAATATTATGATGAAATTTCAAATCAATCCGAGAAGTATTTTAAAAGGAATCATCATATTGATGTAGTATATGGTAAATTAGACAGTATTTTTAATTAAACGAAATGAAAAAAATCATATCCGAATTACGAAAATTTTACTACAAAAGAACAAATAAAGAAAAGTATTATGAATATAAACAAGCGATTAAAGATGAAAAAATTTTAAAGCTGTATCATAATAATTTTAAATCTAAAATTGATGCTATTGAAACAGCTCTAATTGAAAAAGAGGAGATAAACTTTAAACATTCTGGGCATATTGGAGATCTTATATATGCTTTGCCAGTTATAAAAGAAATTTCAAAAACTAAAAAATGTAATTTATACATTAAAATAAATCATTCGATTGGTGAGAAAAATTATTACAAGCATCCTTCTGGAAATGTAATGATTAGCGATAGAATTTTTGATATGGTAGTACCATTATTAAAAAAGCAAGACTACATTCATGCAGTGCAAAATTGGGACAACGAAGAAATTGATATTGATTTAGATTTGTTTAGAGATTTTCCTTTCTCGTCAAATTTTCACTCTATAAGGTGGTATTATCATATTACGGGCTTTCAACCAGATATGAATTCAAGTTTCATTGATGCTAAACCAAGCGAAGAGTTTAAGGATAAAATAGTAGTTGTTAGAACTTTTAGAGGTAGAAATCCAATGATTAATTATTCATTCTTAAGAAAGTATGATAACTTACTTTTTTTAGGTATTAAAAGTGAGTATGAAGATTTCGTAAAAGAAGTTCCGAATACAGATTTTTATGATGTAAAAAACTTTTTAGAGCTGGCCGAAATTATGAAAGCTTCAAAATTTGTAATTGCCAATCAAACTTTTGCTTTTGCTTTAGCCGAAGGATTAAAGGTGAATCGTATTCTTGAAGCAAATCCTTTTATACCAGCCGTTTTTCCAGTTGGAGATAATGGATTTGATTTTTATTTTCAAAATCAATTTGAAAAATTAGTGGAAAAATTTGATAATTAGTTTAATATAAAATTTTCAAGTTTTTAAACAAAAATTATGTTTATGATTTACGTTCTAGAAATTTGTTTTTGCTTTAACGAGTTAGATAGATGTGCACCTTTTAATAGTACAAAAAATAATGACCAATATTTTGGTTTAAATAGTGAAGAAATAAAATATCTAAATTGAAAAAACGTTAATAAAACTTTGAATTTTAAATATCCATAGTGTTTTCTAATTACATACAATTGCGAAAGTTTTAGTTCCGTTTTTATAGCTATCGATTTTGGAGTGCTTGCTCCATGATAATGAATAAATTCTGCTTCTGGAATTAAGTATGAATGTTTATTTAACTTGTTTATTCTTTTACACAAATCAGTTTCCTCGTGATACAAAAAAATATTAGTGTCAAAACCGCCCACTTTCCAAAAATCAGTAGATTTTACCATCATAAAACTACCTGAAACAAATTGTCCTTTTTGATGGGTTAAATAATTTTTCTTACGATTTGGATATATTTGGGGATTTATTTTTTCTAATAATGTTCTTCCTAGAAATTCTTTTGATAGTGAAGTGTAGTGGTCTAATGTTGGTAAAATTGAACCATCTTCTTTGTATGCTTTTGGACCACATACACCATAATTTTCATTACTCTCCATAGCTTTTAGTAAAAGCGACAAACAATCATTCATAAAAACAGAATCATTGTTTACAAAAGCTAAATATTTTGAATTTGCTGCTTGAGCACCAATCATATTTCCGCCACCAAAACCAGTGTTAATTTTACTTTTGATTAATTTTAAATTACTAATGTTTTCCTGTTTTACAAACGTATCTACCAATTTTATATCATCAACTTCCGAATTATTATCAACCACAATAATTTCAAAATTAAGATGTGATGAAGTCTTTTCCAAAATACTTTTTATACAATTTATTGTATATTTTGCAGAGTTGTAGTTGATTAAAATAACAGCTATTGTATTCATTATAAATATTGATTAATACCTTTTTCTATAAAAGTAATTTTCTTTTCAGTTGTTTCTTTTTCAATAATATGATTTACTTCAATGTGACTTTTATCTTGTTCTTTATGATAAATATGGTAAGCAATAGCTACATTTTTTAATCTTTTTCCTTTAATATCAATATTGTGAAGTCTTTGAATCATTTCAGAATCATCAATCCCCCAACCCACTAATCCTTCATTGAAACCATTTACTTTTATAAAATCCTCTTTCCAAAAAGACATATTGCAACCTCTTAATTTTGAGGAACGTTTATCAATTAATTTGGCAAAGTTCATAAAAAAAGGAATGCGTAACGTTCTTCCTCTTTTTTTAATTCCTTCAGAAAAGAAATGGAAAAAAGTAGTCTTGTTCTTGAAGATTTGTTCTAAAATATTTTTTTGAATATTTACTCTTGAACCAAATAAATAAACTCCTTTTTCAGCATATTTTAAATGATCTTCAACAAAGTTTGGATGCATAATAATATCACCATCAATTTCAATAATGTACTCGTGTTTTGCTTTAGCAATGGCCTTGTTCATTATTTTTGGCTTTTGGTTGCCATTATCTTCATGCCAAACATGAATTAAAGGGACTGGAAAATCTTTCTGAAATTGTTTAATTAATTCTGTTGTTTCTGGTTTAGAGCCATCATCAGCAATGATTACTTCATTTGGTAAAATTGTCTGTTTTTTTACACTCAGAAGTAGTAGCTCTAGTGCATTTGGCCAATTGTATGTTGGAGTAACTAAACTAGAAGTTGGTTTTTTATTCATCATTTATAAATATAGTGCAAATTAATATAAATATTTATATTTGTAAAAAAAAGATTTATGGTATATGATTGTTTTATTTTTTTTAATGAACTAGATTTATTAGAAATAAGATTAAACGAGTTAAATAATGTGGTAGATAAGTTTGTTATTATTGAAGCAAACAAGACATTTCAAAACAACCATAAGCCTTATTATTTTGAAGAAAGCAAAGAACGTTTTTCGCAATTTTCTTCAAAAATAATTCACATAAAATTAGATAAATACCCGCTTTTTATACCAATTATTAATCCATTTACGCCTTGGAAATTAGAATTTTTTCAGAGAAATTCAATAGTTAAAGGTTTAGCTAATTGTAAACCTGAAGATATAATTCTTATATCCGATGTTGATGAAATACCAAAACCAAGTGTTATTCAGAATTTTATCGATAAAGGCATTAATGAAATTCATGGTTTAAAAATGGATATGTATATGTATTTTTTAAACAATCAATTGATCTATGACGGAGGAAGTTCAATGTCTATTGAAGAAGCTAAAGATGGAATTTGGCATTGTACCGCAGTTTTACCCTATAAATTATTGAAGCAAAAACCAAACAGAATTAGAAAAATAATCATGCGAACAAAGCGTAGAGGAGAAGTTTTTAAAATAATTCCCAGCGCTGGTTGGCATTTTACCTATCTTGGTGGAGTTAAAAAAATTATTGAAAAATTAGAAGCTTTTTCTCATACAGAATACAATAATGAAAATTTTAAAAGCCAAGAACAAATTGAAAGTTTTATAACTTCTGGAAAAGATTTGTTTGGACGTGATATGCAATTCAAAATGTTGGATAGTTTAGATTCATTGCCAAAATATATTCAAGAAAATGCTGCTAATTCTAAATTTAAAGATTATCTTTTCATAAAGTAATTCATGAATAATTTTAAAATTAATAGCAAGTTTCATTCTATTGAGGAATTAATATTAGACAATATCGTCAATTTTAATTCTAAAGGTAGTGTTCTTGTAAATGGTCAAAGAAACGCTATAAAATTGTTTACAATTGAAGGAATTGTATTGAATATCAAATCGTTCAAAAAACCAAATATAATTAACAAAATTGCGTACAGATATTTCAGAAAATCTAAAGCGCGTCGTTCCTTCGAGTTTGCTTCAAAATTGATGGAAATGCAAATTGGAACGCCGCAACCCGTTGCTTTCTTTGAAAATTATGATTTTATCGGATTAAAAGAAAGTTACTACGCATGCGAACATTTAGAGGATGTATTTGAATTTAGAGAAATTGTTCAAAATGAAGCTTTTGAAAATAGAGATTTTATCATTAGAAAGTTTACTCAATTTACCTTTGAAATGCACGAAAAAGGTATTGAATTCTTAGATCATTCACCAGGAAATACCTTAATTCATAAAAATCCAGATGGAAGTTATTCATTTTTTCTTGTGGATTTGAATCGAATGAAGTTTCATGAAACTATCGATTTCAAAACCCGAATGAAAAATTTATCGAAAATCACGCACAAAAAAGACATGATTGCAGTGATGAGTAATGAGTATGCAAAACTTTCAAAGGGTAATGAAACTACTATTTTTGAAACTATGTGGGGTTTAACGGCCAATTTTCAATATCGATTTCACCGAAAAAAAAGAATCAAAAAGAAATTAAAGTTCTGGAAAAAGTAGTATTTTTCACTTTTAATTCTTTGCATGAAATTATCGGTAATTATCACCACTTACAATTCGGAAGAATGGCTTCAAAAAGTGCTTGTTGGATATAGTGTCCAAACCGAGCTAGACTTTGAGGTTGTTATTGCCGATGATGGTTCTACCGAAAAAACAAAAGCAGTAATTGAATCCTTTCAAAATCAATTTAAGTTTCCAATTGTTCATGTTTGGCAAGAAGATAATGGTTTTCAGAAATGTAAAATCTTAAATAAAGCCATTTTAAAAACTAATTCTGATTACCTACTTTTTACCGATGGTGATTGTATTCCACGAAAAGATTTTGTGGCCCAACACTTAAAACATCAAGAAGAAGGTTATTTTCTTTCTGGAGGCTATTTTAAATTGCCGATGGAAGCTTCACATAAAATTTCATTAGAAAACATACAAATGCAAGATTGTTTTTCTATTTCTTGGTTGATAAAAAATGGAGTTTCTAAGACTTTTAAATTATCAAAGTTGACGAAAATTTCTCTTTTTGCCAATTTCATGAATTGGTTAACACCAACAAAGCGAACCTTCAACGGTCACAATACATCATGTTTTAAGAAAGATTTAGTTGTGGTGAATGGTTTTAATGAAGAAATGCAATACGGCGGTTTGGATAGAGAAGTAGGCGAACGTTTGTTCAACTTCGGAATTTTATCCAAGCAAATTCGTTATAGTGCTGTTTGTTTGCATTTAGACCACAAAAGAGGTTATGCTACGCCTGAAACTTGGGAGAAAAACAATACCATTCGCAATTTCAATAAAAAACACAATGTGACTTTTATTGAAAATGGTTTGTCGAAAGACCTTAACGAATAATCTCAAAGAAATCCTTTAATTTCTCCTTAATTAATGCAATTGGATATTCTTCAAAATATTTGAAAGTGTGTTCTTTAATAAATTTTTCGTCAACTTCGGTATAAATTTCTGGTTTCAAATCTTTTAAATGGATTGAGATATTTTTCTCATCTTCAAAAATTTGCCATGTTTCTTTATCAACACTTGGTGAGAATAGCGAAAAAGTAGGAACAAACAATGCTTTTGCCATATTTACACTTCCGCCTTCGTTGCCAATCAAAGCATCACATTGCGACAATAAACCTAAAAACGAACGCAAATCATTGGCATACAAATCAAAATAAATGCGTTGTTGTGTCTCGGGTTGACACAAATCGAAGATTTTTTGAGCATCTTCTTTTTGTTTCGGAATATAGTTGAAAAGCAAATTCGCATCAGTGGTTTGAATGGTAAAATCTAACAATTCTGCCATTTTTTCAAACGGATAGGTTTTGTACCATTCGCTACCTAAAATCCCAATCATAAAAGTGGGTTTGTCGGTTTTTAAAGGAAATTTTGATAGCATTTCCTTTGCTTGATTAATTTCCAAGTCCGTTAAAAAAACTTTTGGTTTATAATCTGTGATTTCTTCCTCAATAAGTGGTTTTAGTAAACGTAAACGATTAATAATTGCCAATCCAATATCCGATTTTGTGCCGTTTTTTAGTCGTTCAATATTATAGTTATAAAAAATATTAGAGTAGCCTTTCTTGTACGAGATTTTATATTTTGCACCAGAAAATAAAGTGATTAAATTGGTTTCCAACTTACTGTAAGCATCAATCACCGCATCGTATTTGGTACTTCTAATTTTGAAAATAAATTGAAAAAGGGAAAGATAATTTTTTCGCACTTTTTCTTCCAAAACAATAATATTATCAATGTTTGGATTGTTTTTTAGTACATCAACACAATTGGCGTAGCACATGTAATCCACTTGCGCATTCGGATATTTTTGCTTCAAATTATTGGATAGAATAGTTGAGGTAAGTACGTCTCCAATTCGCTTTTGTTGTATGACTAAAATTTTCATTTTTGATAAATTATTTGGCTAAAATACACTGATTTTGAAACTTTGCCAACAAAATAATTTGATTACTTTTGTGAAAATACAATTTTTATGGCAATTAGCGGTTTAGTCATTACTTATAATGAAGAAAAAAATATTGGAAAATGCATTGATGCTTTGTTTGAAGTGTGCGATGAAGTAATCATTGTTGATTCGTTAAGTACTGATAATACAGTAAAAATTGCCGAAGAAAAAGGCGCGAAAGTGATTTCTCAAAAGTTTCTTGGCGATGGACCACAACGCACGCATGGATTGCCATTTTGCAAAAACGATTGGATTTTAAATTTAGATGCAGACGAATTTTTAGATAAAGATGCCAAAGAATTTATCTTAAAAGGGAAGTATTTAGAAGGAAATTACGATGCTTTTTCGTTTCGAGTTAAAAACTTTTTAGCCGATGAATTGATTGATTTTTCAGGTTGGTATCCCGATCATAAAGTGCGTTTTTTTAATAAGAAAACAGCGAAACCTTCAGAAGCTAAAGTGCATCAAAAAATAGAAACAACTAACGAGAAAAAGGTAGCCGTTCACATTTTACACTATGGTTGGGAATCTTTTGAGCAAATTATTGCAAAGAAAAACCAATATTCAACTTGGCATGCGCAACAACTTTTTGATCAAGGAAAAAGAGTAGGAGCAATGAAACCCGTAATTAATGGTTTAACTGCTTTTATCAGATGTTATTTCTTCAAAAAGGGAATTTTTAACGGAATTGATGGTATCACAATCGCTTTAATCCAAGGGTTTTTCTCGCACATGAAATACGCTAAATTGCTGAAATTACAACGCCAAGAAAAATTATTGAAGCGTTAATTTATTTCCAATCATTCGCTCATTAAACGATTGAATGTACGCTTTTATAAACGTTTCCATTTCGGTTGCTTTAGCTTTTTCAGATTTTATTAAATTGGTTTTTAGCAATTCATCTTTCTTGAAATTATATAAACCCAACGATTTTTTTCCGTCGAAAGCTAAGTAATAATCGCCCGAAACATAATGGTAAATATTATCTAAATAATACACCACAAAATCTTTTTCAGACTGATATGATTTACCATACGTAATCATTTTGCTATCAATATTTAAATAATCAATTATCGATGGCATAATATCAATTTGTTGTAAATTCTTCTGATTTTTCCCAACAATAGAAGGATTTGAAGGATCGAAGAACAAAATGGGTATTCTAAATTTCCCAACATTAGTTTTAAACTTTTTCTCTGTTGGTTCTGATGAAGTGTGGTCGGAAGTTATTACGAATAGTGTGTTTTTATACCAATCTTCTTTAGAAGCTGTTTCAAAAAAACGTTTCAAGGCATAATCAGCATACGCAATACTTTCATGAATTTTAGTAGTTCCTTTTGGAAATTTTCCTTTGTATTTCTCTGGAATGATGTACGGATTATGTGACGAAATTGTAAAAATCGTACTGAAAAATGGCTGTTTGAATTCGGTCATTTTACCTGAAAAATATTGCATAAATTCTTCGTCAAAAATGCCCCATCTTTCATCAAATGCTTCTGGACCAACATATTCATTCTTGCCAAAATAATTATCAAAACCAGCTACTTTACAATATTGATCAAAATTCTGACTTCCGTTGAAAGCTCCGTGAAAAAACGCAGTTTGATAGCCGTTATCTTTTAAAATTTTTGGTAAACCATACACTTCGTTAATCGAATAACTTGACGTAATTAACGAATTATTCATCAAACTCGGAATACTCGAAAGTGTAGAAGGAACCGCATCAATTGAAAGTTTTCCATTGGCAAAACCATTTTCAAAAAACAATGATTTTTCAATTAAGCCATCTAAAAAAGGAGTTTGTCCACGCTGAATATTTTCTCTTCCGAAACTTTCTAAAATAATAATTACCACATTTTTTTTGTTTGGATTTTCAGTTGAAGTGATTTCCGTAATTGGGTTGAAAATTTGATTTAATTCTGTTTCCGAATAGTATTTTGGGGATTCTAAGGTTTCTTTTTTACCAATAGTTTTGATAATACAAAACGGTGTGTTTAATACAATTGCAGATTGATTGATAGAACCATAGTTTACAGCGTCAACAATTTTTAATGGTTTTTTTTGTATACCACCACGACCTAATAAAAACACAAGCCCCATTAATAGTATAAAAAATCCAAATTGTTTAGTTAATTGAGACCAGTTGGAACTTTGTTCTGTTGCAGGTTTTAAATTCGGAAGTGCTTTCCAAAATAGTATTCCTAAAACCAATGCAAGAATTGGTAAATACCAAAATTCAATTAAAAACGAAAAGATTAATCCGCCAATTTCATTTTCCATTCCGCTTGCGGTAATCATGCCAAAAGTACTTCTTCTTCCGGTGAATTTGTAATATTCGAAATCAACAAAATTGGTTAAAATGAAGATGAAATTCACAATAAAAAATCCAATTTTCAAATACTTTTGATAGTTAGGTTTGTATTTAAAATTACCTGGCATAAAATGCAAAAGCGCAAAAACTAAATTGATGTACGCTATTGCCGATAAATCAAAATGAATTCCGCCTAAAAAACCTTTAGCAGAAATGTTTTCAAAGGCATTTCGATTGAAAAAGTAAAACAACAAACGACAAATTTGGTAAATAAAAAGAACAATTAAAAAGCGCTTGAAAAATAGTTTTACACTGCTAAAATAGTTTGACATAAAAGGTAATTTTTAGCAAATTTAACTATTCATATAAAATTTACAATTTATTTACTTGTAATTTACTTTTGAAGGGAAATAAAAATTCCAATTCACAACAATCTTGTCATGAATTGGAATTCAATTTTATATTTAATTTTGATTAAACCGCTACGTTATATTCTCTCAATGCATCATTCAACGAAGTCTTTAAATCGGTTGATGGTTTTCTTTGTCCAATAATAATCGCGCAAGGGACTTGATAATCTCCAGCTGGGAATTTCTTCGTATAACTTCCAGGAATTACTACCGAACGAGCTGGAACAACTCCTTTATATTCAACAGGTTCATCACCTGTAACATCAATAATTTTAGTAGAGCCTGTCAAACATACATTCGCACCTAGAACCGCTTCTTTTCCTACGTGAACACCTTCCACGACAATACATCTTGAACCAATGAAAGCTCCATCTTCGATAATTACTGGAGCTGCTTGTAGTGGTTCTAAAACGCCACCAATTCCTACGCCACCAGAAAGATGAACATGTTTTCCAATCTGTGCACAACTTCCTACGGTTGCCCATGTGTCTACCATTGTACCTTCATCTACATAAGCGCCAATGTTTACATAACTTGGCATCAAAATTACTCCAGAAGAAATATAAGCACCATACCTAGCAACCGCATTTGGAACTACACGAATTCCTTTTTCAGCATAATCGCGTTTCAACAACATTTTATCGTGGTATTCAAAAATACCCGATTCCCAAGTTTCCATTTTTTGAATAGGGAAGTACATTACGACTGCTTTTTTAACCCACTCGTTAACTTGCCAACCATTTTCAACTGGTTCAGCCACACGAAGTTTTCCGCTATCTAATAATTCGATAACTTCTCTAATGGCTTTTTGTGTGGTTTCTTCTTGTAATAATGCACGATTTTCCCATGCTTGCTCTATCGTAGATTGTAAATTGGTCATATTTTTAAAAATTTGTGTAGCAAAGATAGTATTTTATACAATTTTGGAATTGTTTTTGATTATAGAAAAATACATTAATTTTACAGATATCACAAAATTATAATCCCTATGAAGAAAAGTGTTTTTATTTTAGCAATACTTACTATTAGTTTTACTTCGTGTAAAAAAGAAATCAAAACTCAAGATGTAATTCCAGCAAATGATTCAGTGACTGTTTTGTCAGATGATCACAACGCTATGAATAGTATAGATTTCCAAGGAACATATAAAGGAAGTTTACCTTGCGCAGATTGTGAAGCAATTGAAACAACTATAGCTTTGAAAGCCGATACTTATACTAAAGAAACTATATACAAAGGAAAATCTAAAGAAGTTTTTAAAGAAACTGGAAAATATTCTTGGAATAAGGAAGGTAATACAATTACACTTTCTGCTTCAGAAATTCCAAATCAATATTTTGTGGGTGAAAATATACTATTTCATTTAGATGCTAATGGTAGAAGAATTGAAGGTGATTTAGCATCTAAATATCAATTAGAGAAAGTGGAAATTTCAGAACCAGTTGTTTCAGTTCAAAAACAAGAAGCAAAGTCTAAAGTAGCATTAAAAAATTCAAAATGGCGTTTGATAAAATTGCATGGTAACTCTATTGTAAAAAGTAAAGATTCTAAGAAAGAATATGGAATTATTTTTGCTACAGATGGAAGATTTTCTGCATTTGCAGGTTGTAATAGTATGGCGGGAAGTTATGAATTGAATGAAGAAGCAAGTCGTATCAAATTTTCAAAAGTTGTTTCAACCATGATGGCTTGCCAAGATATGTTAACCGAACAAGAATTAGCTAAAGTTTTAGAAATAACTGATAATTACAATTTTGATGGACAAATGTTAAAATTGAATAAAGGTAGAATGGCAACAATAGCCGAATTTGAAATTATTAAATAAATTGCAGTTATCTTTGTAAAAAAAATAAATGCCAAGAATTTTAGCCATAGATTACGGAATTAAACGAACAGGTATTGCTGTTACTGATGAAATGCAAATGATTGCTTTTGGATTAACCACAATCCCATCTGAAACAGCAATTACCTTTTTAAAAGATTATTTTTCAAAAGAGAAAGTTGAGCGAATTATCGTTGGCGAGCCTAAACAAATGAATGGAACTCCTTCGCAAAGTGCAGAAATCATCAATACTTTTGTGGCTAAATTTCAAGAAGTTTTTCCTGAAATGCCAGTTGATAGAGTAGATGAACGTTTTACATCTAAAATGGCGTTTCAAACAATGATTGATAGTGGTTTAAATAAAAAACAACGTCAAAACAAGGCTTTGGTAGACGAAATTGCAGCAACAATTATACTTCAGGATTATTTACATTATAAAAAGTAGTACTTTTGCACTCGAAATTTAGAATTCAGCATTTAGAAATTAGAAAATACAGATTATGATTTTACCTATATATGGATACGGAGAGCCAGTGTTACGCAAAGTTTGTGAGGAAATTACTCCAGAATATCCGAATCTAAAAGAAACGATTGCCAATATGTATGACACGATGTATCATGCACACGGCGTAGGATTAGCTGCACCACAAGTTGGATTAGCTATTCGT
The DNA here is from genome assembly GCF_035299005.1 of Flavobacterium sp. Lineage (GTDB taxonomy): Bacteria > Bacteroidota > Bacteroidia > Flavobacteriales > Flavobacteriaceae > Flavobacterium. The sequence continues at coordinate 54,290 of NZ_DATGXL010000012.1, read as the reverse complement.
TTATTTGTAATAGATACGGAACCTTTTAGTGATAGTGATGATGTTTCTAAAGAAGAAGCTGCCTTAATGAAAGAATTTAAAAAAACATTCATTAACGCAAAAATCATCAAAGAAGAAGGTGATGTTTGGGGATTTAATGAAGGCTGTCTAAGTATTCCAGATGTGCGTGAAGATGTTTTTCGTCATGACACTATTACTATAGAATACATGGATGAAGATTTCATTAAAAAAACAGAAGTATATGATGGTTTAATTGCTCGTGTAATACAACATGAGTATGACCATATAGAAGGAATTTTATTTACGGACCATATTTCATCTTTGAAAAAGAAATTGGTTGCCAAGAAGTTACAAAATATCATGGATGGCAAAGCTAGACCAGATTATAAAATGAAATTTGTAAACAAAAAAGGACGTTAAGTTGTGATTAGTAACTGGTGAAAAGTAAATAGTTATTTTAACTAAACTTTTTTACTTTTCACTTTTCACTTTTCACTTTAAATAATATATTTGCCAACCTTAATAATTAAGCAACATGAGTATTCAAAAAATATTAGCTGTTTCTGGAAAACCAGGATTATATGAATTAAAAATTCAAACCCGTACTGGTTTTGTAGCCGAATCTTTATTAGATGGAAAAAAAATAACAGTGGGAATGAGAGCTAACGTAAGTTTATTGTCTGAAATTGCAGTGTACACTTATTCTGAAGAAGTGCGTTTAGCAGAAGTTCTAAAAGCAATTGCAACAAAAGAAAACGACGGTTTAGCAATGTCTCACAAAGAAGATGATGCAAAATTGAAAGCGTATTTTAGAGAAATTTTACCAGAATTTGACGAAGATAGAGTATATGCTTCTGACATCAAAAAAATCTTAAACTGGTACAATTTGCTACAGCCAAAAGGTTTTGTTACTGTTGAAGCTTTATCTAAAGAAGTAAAAGAAGAAGAAACTCCAGCTGCTGAATAAGTAGTTGAAAATTATATTTTAAAATCCTGCGTTTTCCACGTGGGATTTTTTATTTTTACAATGTTAATGCAAAATATATTCCAGACAATTTAACAATTTAACGATTCAACTCCAAAATGAACACACGCCAACAACAATTACAAGCTTTTAACCGTCTTTTAGATATCATGGATGATTTGCGCGAAAAATGTCCGTGGGATAAAAAGCAAACACTTGAAAGTTTACGTCATTTAACGATTGAAGAAACTTACGAATTAGGCGATGCAATTTTAGATAACGACTTACAAGAAATAAAAAAAGAGTTGGGCGACGTGTTATTACACATTGTGTTTTATGCGAAAATTGGTAGCGAAACCAATGCGTTTGATATTGGTGATGTAGCCAATTCAATTTGTGAAAAATTAATCGATCGTCATCCGCATATTTATGGTGATGTGGTAGTGGCTAACGAAGAAGAAGTAAAGCAAAATTGGGAAAAACTAAAACTGAAAGAAGGCAAAAAATCAGTTTTAGAAGGTGTGCCTAAAAGTTTGCCTGCATTAGTAAAAGCAAGTCGTATTCAAGATAAAGTAAAAGGCGTTGGATTTGATTGGGAAGAACCGCATCAAGTGTGGGACAAAGTGCAAGAAGAACTAAATGAACTCCAAGTTGAGGTACAAGCTGGCAATCAAGATAAAATAGAAGCCGAATTTGGCGATGTTTTGTTCTCTATGATAAATTATGCAAGATTCTTAAATGTAAACCCAGAAGACGCTTTAGAACGTACGAATAAGAAATTCATTAAACGTTTCCAATATCTAGAAAGCAAAGCCACCGAATTAGGCAAACCTTTAATGGATATGACGTTAGCAGAAATGGATGTTTTTTGGGAAGAAGCAAAAAAACTTTAGTATTCAGTGTTCAGTAATAGTCGTTAGTTCGAGTGATTTCGTGGAAAACGTATCGAGAACTATTCGTAATTCATAATTTTTAATTCGTAATTTTCATGTACTACGCAGTAATTTTTACCTCTACCCGAACCGAAGTGGAAGCAGGTTATGCTGAAATGGCAACAAAAATGGTGGAATTAGCCAAAGCCCAAACAGGATACATTGGTATGGAAAGCGCACGAAGTGAAATTGGAATTACCGTTTCGTATTGGGAAAGCTTAGAAGCCATAAAAAACTGGAAAGAAAATATGGAACATTTAGAAGCGCAAGAAAAAGGTAAAACCACTTGGTACAAAAATTACAAAGTAAGAATTGCTAAAGTGGAAAGAGAATATGAGTTTTAAAAGAAACAAAAATCCCGAGTGTGAGTTCGGGATTTTTTATTCCAAAAATTACTTTTTTGTAGGGCAAGTATTTATGCCAAGTAAAGGGTAAAGAGGACAAAAACTGATTAAACTTGTTACAACAAAAACTATAGCAGCAACTACAGCAACAATTCCTAATGTGCCAGAAATTGTTCCGTTGAAATATAAAAACGCTAACACGGCAGCAATCAAAACGCGGATGATTCTATCTGCATTTCCCATATTTTTTTTCATAATAAATAATTTTTACTGATTAATATGAAGCAAAGATAGATAGCGTAAAATAGCTGTGCAGTGACTATAGTCACCACGCGAAAAAAAAGTTTAAAAAATTTCTATGGTAGTAGCAAATTGTTTGACTTTACCTTCAGTTTCAAGCTTTTTCATGATGCGACTGATAACTTCTCTTGCGGTTCCTAATTCGTTGGCAATTTGTCGATGCGAAATTTTTAAAGGATTTTTCTGTGAAATCGTCACTTTTTCTTTTAAGTAATCATACACGCGCTTATCTAATTTTTCAAACAGCAACGAGTTAATCGTACTCAACAAATCGGCATAGCGCATGTTGTATTGCATGTAAAAAAGCGAATTAAAATCGGGGAAATCTTTCATCCATTTGGATAATTTTTCAACCGGAATAAGCAAAACGTGACTGTCTTCTTCGGTGATTGCAAAAATTTTGCTGGGTGCTTCATTAATGCCTGCCGAAAACGACATTATGCAACTTTCATTTGGTTTGATATAATAGAGTAGGAGTTCTTTATCTTCAAAACGGGTAAAAACCTTGATTAATCCACTAATTACTAGCGGAATCACTTTAATGTATTGACCTTCACGAACCAACTCGGTTTCTTTTTCAAAATGTTTTTCAATACCGTGTGTAACTAATTCTGCTACAAGTGCATCTTGAAAATACGGAAACTGTTTTTTTATTTCTTGCGAGCGGTTCATTTGTACAATGGTTGGTAACCAAAGTTAGTGTTTTTGTGTGGAATTGAGAAAAAGATTTTTAATGTTTAGTTTGAATGTTAGATAGTATAGCTTTTAAAGTCAATACTTTGTCATGCTTGTTAAGCATATCTTATGGGATTTTTAATGGTTTTTTTATATTCAAGAGCGTAACGCTCGCGCTAGCTGGGGCTAACTGGGTTAATTAAATTGTAATGCTATTTTTTCTGAAATTCTTCTTAATAGGTATAAGTATGGTAATAAATATATATTGTTTCTTTCTGTAGGTAGAATTACAGTATTTTCTCTACTTTCTCTTAGATGTACTATGACATTTCTTATTTTAGTTATATTGTTTATAACATCATTGAATATTCCAGGTCCATTTGTTTCAATTGCTGTCTTATCTTTAAAGAGAGCTTTTATTTTTAATCCTCCATCAAAATGAATGTCTTGTTTAAATAATGATTCATTTTCATATAACTCTAGTTCAATATCTTCAATTTTACAATAATTTTTTATTGTTTTATCTAATCTGATTTTGTCACTTGTTTTATGAACATTAAATCTCTCGGAAAGAACTTCTAATATTTCTTTTATATAATCGTCAGCTTTATAATTTATATCTGGTTGTTTGAGTATTTTTTTTAATTTAAACTCATCTTCCTGTTCAATAAAATAATATGAGCAGTATTCTAGAATTTGATAATAAAATATAAACTCTAATCTTATGTCTTCGGTCTTATGTGCAACATTTAAAATGTCTAAAAGCGTAGAATCCATTTTATTAGCATTTATAGAGTTTGGAAATTCATCAAATAGTGAATAACAAGGTTTTTTAAATAAATTTTCTGTTACGTCATTATTGAATATTTGTATTATAGGAGATTCTCTATCATAATAACTTAGGTAAAAATTAAGAGTTTTAGCAAAATGAATTTTATCTACTATTTTGTCAATATTTCCTTTAACATAAAATGAGAAAGGAATTCTGTCTTTATAATATTCTTTTACATAATCAGGTTTGTCTTTTATGAAGTAATCTTTAAATTGTCTTAAGTTTCGATATGAAGTTTTTGTTTCTTGTTTTAGTAAGACAAAGTGTTTTGCGAAAAAATTCAAAATATTTGATGAAACGTCAAAGTAACAATTGAAAATCTCTCCATCATAATTAAATTCAAACTCACGTTTTACTATATTACTATCTCTTTTCTCAGGTGTAAAAATAAATTCCCAAATATTAGTTTTACTATTATATATTGAACTGAATTCTTCAAATAGATAAATATTTGAGAAAGATGGTATTTTGGTTTTTTTGGGTATAAAAAAACCAAAAGAATTATCATTCCACGATTTTACAACAAGTGTTCCTTTTTGTTCGATTTCTTTAAATTCGATTGTCGAATTATTTTTTTGTAAATTTTTTAAAGACATTGATTGATATTGTAGAATTTAATTCAAACAAATATACCCAAATTCACACAAAACCAATTACAGAAAATCTGTACATTTTGTTAATTTTTAATTATAAAAAAATCCCAAGCTTTCACTTGGGATTTTATCTTACATATTTTTAATTTGTTGTAATTTTTCTTTCCACAATTTCAAGTCGTCTTTGTGGCGTTCAATGTTTTTCTGAACTTCTTTAATAAAAGGATTTTCACCTTTTGAGCTACTGCTAATAAACTGAATGTTGTTTTCTAACTGGAAAATTTCACTTTGTACTTCGTCGATCTTCTTTCTAATAAAGAATTGTTCTTGTTCTAAAGCACGTTTGTCGTCTCCTTCCGATAATTGTTCTAAACGATTGCTAAAACGCATCATTTCGGTATCTTTTTTAGACATACTTAATTTTTCAAATAAGGCATCTAAAATTTTATTGAATTTTCCTTCGATATGTCTGCGGTTAAATGGCACTTTACCAAATGTTTTCCAAGTTGCAATGTGTGCTTTTATTGCATCTAAATCAGCTTTATGTTCTCCAGAAAGGGTAAAATCTTTCAATTCTTCTAAAAAAGCTTTTTTCTTTTCAAAAGCTTCTACTTCTTCGCTACTTTCAGCGTTTCTAGCTTCATGCATTCTGTCAAAATAAGCGTTACAAGCATCTTTAAAATCTTTCCAAATGCTGTCTGAATATTTACGAGGCACGTGACCAATTTTTTTCCAATCGTCTTGGATTTTTTTCATGATTGGCGTAGCAGTATTGAAATCGGTACTTTCTTGTAAAGATTTTGCTTGTTCAACTAAAGCTAATTTTTTAGTCAGGTTTTCGTGTTGTTCGTGCTTAATATCTTTGTAAAATACGTTTTTGTGAACATTGAATGCTCTAACCGCATTTTTGAACTTTGACCAAGTATCTTCAGTAACTTCTGCTGGTACCTTTCCTGCTTTGAAAAAAGCTTCACGCAAAGCTTCTAATTTTTTAATTTGTGCTTGCCATCCACTGTGCGAATCGATTTTCTCGGTTCCCAAAGCTTCAATTTGTGTAATAATTTCGTTTTTAACGGCTAAGTTTTCAGTTTCTTTACCTCTTGCTATGGCGTATAATGCTTCGCGTTTGTCATGCATTTGTTTGGTAATCTCGCTGAATTCGTTCCAAATCGCTTCTCTATGTTCTCTGTCAACTGGGCCAATTTCTTCTTTCCAAACGCGATGTAACAATTGCAATTCACGGAAGGCTTTCATGACATCTTCTTCGTTTAGCAATTCTTTCGCTTTAACAATAATGTGTTGTTTTTGCTCTAGATTGTTTTTCAAGTCTAAATCTCGTGCTTCTTTGTCTAAATGCATTACATCATAGAAACGCTCTGTGTGAAAATGATAGTTGTTCCATAAGATGTTGTATTTGTCTCTTGGAATAGCTCCAGCATTTTTCCAACGTTCACGGATGTCATTCGCTTTTTTAAACATGTCACCAATGTTAGAATCGCCAGAATCGATGAGTTGTTTTAACTCTTCAATCAACGCTTCACGAACCGCAAAGTTGTGTTCTAAATTGTTTTGTAGTTGTTTAAAATGTTTGGCTTTGTTGGCTTTGTATGCGTTAAAAATTGTATCAAATTTATTTTTTAAAGGAAAATGATACTCAAAATCAACACCTTCTTCGTTGTTTTGTGCATTGAATTCCTCTCTTTTTTCATCTATAAAATGATGGTATTTGTCTGAAAAAGCTTTTCTGATTCCTTCAGCATGGTCTTTAATAGCCATTACTTTTTCATTTTCAACTAGTTTTTCTAGTTCATCTGTTAATTCTTCCATCGACAAAGCATCATAATCCAGCATTGGGATTTCGTGCTTTTCTTTTATCGAATCATCTTCATTTTCTTCCGCATTCGAATTATCAATTTCTTCTAAAACTGATTGACTAATAATTGTAACATCATCTTGTTGTTCGATTTGTTGTTCAATTGGGTCTTGTCCGTCTGCGTTTTGCAGGTTATCGTGTTGTGCTTCTGACATTGTATAAATGCTTAAGGTTACTATTAAGGTGTGAAGATAGTAAAGCACTACGAAAATTCAAAAAAAATCGACAAATTATCTATTATTTTCTTTGAAACGAGAATTTTAGATAGAAATTAAAGCTTATTTTGGATAGAATTTGTTGCTTTTTATACAAATTTAAAGCTTAAAATTACTAATTTTAAGTGCTACTCATTCCATATTTTCCATGCTTTTTCCGCTTGAAAAACTAACATATCATATCCATTTTTAGTTTTTGCCCCATGCTCTTTGGCTTTTTTCAAAAAGGTAGTTTCTTCTGGATTGTAAACCAAATCATAGGCAATATGTTTTTTGGTAAACAAACTATAATCTAAATTTGGACAATTTTCCACGTTTGGATGCGTTCCAACAGGTGTTGTATTGATGATAATGTGATATTCATCAAAAACTTCAGCATTTAAATCTGCATAACCAAATTGAAATTCATCTGGAGTTCTAGAAACAAAATCGTATTCAATTTTTAGTTTTCGTAGCGCATAAGCAACCGCTTTACTTGCACCTCCAGTTCCAAGTATTAAGGCTTTTTTGTGGTGGTCTTTTAAAAGAGGTGATAGCGTTTTTTTGAAACCATAATAATCGGTATTATAGCCTTTTAATTTTTTCTTTTTAGAAACAGTAACGCAGTTAACAGCACCAATTATTTTAGCGGTTTTAGAAAGTTTATCTAAAAGCGGAATGATTTCTTCTTTGTATGGAATAGTTACATTGAAACCCATCAACCCTTTTGTTTCATTGACAATTTTAGGGAATTCTTTGATGGATGCTATGTCGTAATTTTTGTATTCGCAATTGTCAAAATGACCAATTTCAAATTTTTCGGTAAAATATTTTTGAGAAAAAGAATAACTAATGTTTTGACCGATGAGACCAAATTTTAGCTGTTTTTTATTTTTCTTTTTCATTGTATAAATTTTATGAATGATACTAATCAAAATTAGTTAGTATTTCACTATTTAATGTTAGGAGAATGTTATTTTTTAGGCAGTTTTTTCCTGATTTTTCTTTTTAAACAATTTGATAACAATTGGCAATACAGATATAATAATAATGGATAAAACTACTTTTTCAAAGTTTTCTTTAACCCAAGGCACTTGACCTAAAAAATAACCCAAAAAGGTAATACTCATAACCCAAACCACAGCACCTGTAATGCAATACATGATGTATTTGTAATATTGCATACTACCTGCTCCGGCAACAAATGGAGCAATAGTTCTTACAATTGGAACAAAACGCGCCATAATAACTGCTTTTCCACCATTTTTTTCAAAAAACTGTTCGGTTTGTGTGATGTATTCTTTTTTTAGAAAAAGTATTTTTTGTTTTTTCTTGATAAGACCACCAAATTTTTTCCCAACAAAATAATTGACATTATCGCCTAAAAGTGCTGCAATTATTAGCAAAGGAATTATAATTGTCATACTTAATTGCCCAGTAGTTGCTGCAATTACTCCAATAGCAAAAAGCATTGAATCGCCTGGTAATAAAGGCATCACTACAAATCCTGTTTCGACAAAAACAACTAAGAAAAGTATGAAGTAAATTAAATTATCGTATTGTTTGATTAATTCTTGAATTACGGTTAATGGGTCTTTTAGAAATTCTAATAAAAATTCAATTAATTCCATGTTTTTTTGGGACTATTTTTTAAATTTTGCAATTTGGTTTTGTACTTCTGTTCTTTCCCAAACTACTGGAAAATAATCTTTTAATACGGTTTTGTTCTTGTAATTTAATCGTAATCCATTGTTTAGATGGAAATTACCTTTATTGTTTTCGTTACTCAAAAAGTACAAACCAGCTAAGCGATATTCAATTTCATATTCTTCTGGGAATAGGTTAGTGGCTTCTAACAATATTTCTATAGCTGTTTCAAATTCACCTAAAAACTGTAATACATCTGTCCATAGAGTGAAAGTGTCTAGATTTATATCACCCGATTCAAATGCTTTTCTGTAACCATATTCAGCTTCTTCAAAAAAATGTAAAGCACTATTTACAGCTGCAAAACGTTTCCAATATAGTGGATTATCACCATCAATTCCAATGGCTTTATTTACATAATACAAGGCTTTTTGATAGTTTTTTTGGCGAATATAAAAATCTGTGATGGCAATCCAACCTTTATCTAATAATGGGTCTTCATGAACTGTTTTTAAATAAAAATTAAGAGCAAACTCTGCATTACCAAGACGCTCGTAGCACTTTGCCATACGCAATAAAACAAATGATGAAGGATCGTCTAATTCAATTGCAATTTTGTAACAATCGATAGCTTCTTGGAATTTTTTTAGTTTTTCATACGATTTGGCTTTTTCCATTATTGCGCCTAAAAAGCTTTCGTCAATTAAAGTTGCATATTCGAATGCCCAAACTGCTTTTTCGTAGTTTTTTAAAGCATAATATTGTCTTCCTAATTGATGCCAAGCAACTTCGCTGTATGGGTTTTTATCTATAAATTTGTTTAAATATACGATAGCTTCTTCATTTTGATCTAAGAAATCAAAGCAATACACTACGTTATAAAGTGCCGAATAATCTTCGGTATCTTCATCTAAACATTTTATAAAATTTTCTTTAGCTAATTCTAAATTATCCATGAAAAGATATTCCATGCCAATCATCGAATACACATCAGCATAATCATCTGTGTATTTAAGTGCGATTTTTAAAAACTCAATGGCTTTTTCGTGCTCATCCCTTTTAGAATGTATGTTGGCTTTTTGAATATAGATTTCTTCGTTAGTTGGTTCAATAGCATATAACTCGTTTAATAACTTTTCAGCCACATCGAGTTTATCTTCATAGACTAACATTTCTACTTGAACCAATTTTAATCCAGTAGATTTTGGGTGTTGTTCTAAACCTAATTTTAGCGCTTTTTTGGCCAAATTTAATCGGCCAGTATCCATATAATGAAGAATAATGTCTTCAAATTCTTCTGAATCAAAGAAAAAAACTTTGTTAGTTTTTAACATCGATTCGAATTTAGATAAGGATAAGCTGTTTTCTTCTTCTTCGTGACTCAAATTCATAGCGCTTTCTTTTTTGATTTATCCTTAATAAAGGTACTTATATTTGATGCAGGCATCAATTTGAAATGGAATTGTTTTAAACAATTTAATTAACAATTTTTCATGTTCAAGAACAATTTCAATTACAAGTTCAAACAAAAATTAGTGATGGGAAAACCTATAAATTTCCTAACTTCATTTCGCTCTCAATCTCATTAAGTACCTCAATAATAATGCCACAACCTTTTCTAATTTCTTCATTAGTAAGTGTTAGTGGTGGTGTAATCCTAACCGCGCAACCTTCGAATAATAGCCAGAATAAAATAAGACCTCTTTTATGACAGCGAAGCACAACTTCGTTAGTTATTTCAGGAGTTTCTGTCATGGCAGCTAACATTAGGCCACGACCGCGAATTTCTTTAATTAATGGATGAACTAAAAGGCTTCTGAATATTTTTTCTTTCTCTAAAGTTTCTTGCATTAAGTTGGTTTCAGTAACTTCTTGTAATGTAGCCAAGCATGCTGCCGCAATGACAGGGTGTCCTCCAAAAGTAGTTATGTGTCCGAGTTTTGGATCATGACTTAATAAATCCATCATTTTTTCGGATGCAGTGAAAGCACCAACAGGCATTCCGCCACCCATTCCTTTTCCCATGACGACTACATCAGGAATAACATCATAGTTTTGAAATCCGAAAAGTTTTCCAGTTCGACCAAATCCAGGCTGAATTTCGTCTAATATCATGATAGCTCCAACTTCATCACAACGTTGTCGCACTTTTTTTAGAAAATCGTTTTGAGGTTCAATAAAACCTGCACCACCTTGAATGGTTTCTAATAATATTCCTGCTGTTTTTGTAGTAATTTTTTCTAGATCGGCTTCATTATTGAATGTAATGAAATCGACATCAGGAATTAATGGACGAAAAATTTGTTTGCGTTCTTCAAATCCCATCACACTCATACTTCCCATAGTGTTGCCATGATAAGCATTGTGACACGATATTAATTGGCTTCTTCCCGTAACACGACGAGCTAGTTTTAATGCCCCTTCAATTGCTTCCGTTCCAGAATTCACTAAATATGTTTTTGTTAGTGGATAGGGAAGGTTTTCGGCTAATAATTTACATAATTCCGTTGCTGGATGTTGGGCATATTCGCCATATACCATTACGTGAGAATAAGTGTCTAACTGTTTTTTGATAGCATCGTTTACACGCTTTGGCTGATGCCCTAATGTACAAGCTGAAACCCCAGCTACGAAATCTAAGTAGGCATTTCCATCTGTATCAAATATATAAGAACCTTTTGCATGAGCAACTTCTAATGCTAATGGGTAAGGTGAAGTTTGCGCTTGGTATTTAAAAAAATCTTTAATCATTTTTAATTTGCTTTAAGCTTTGGCTCTATGCTTGAGTTGTGAATTGCTTAACAATATTTTGCATAAAGCTTATTGCTTTTTAACGGTTTTATCTTTTGGTTTCGGATTTTTCTCGTCGTATTCTAAAGTTTCTTTTTGAATTTCCATTGGTTTTTCTGCTTTGACAGCATTTTTTTTAGCTTCAATTTGTGCTTTTTCATCGATAGCTAATTCTTCTGCTGGAAAAATGTCATCTTTGGATAATATGCGTTCATCACCACGCCATATAAAACCTCTAAGTTTTCGTGCATTTTCAGGAAAATCTTTTTCTGGATAAATAAAACTATCCGCTTTTGTGAAAAACGTAATGGTTTCAATTTTATTTTCGTTTAATATTAAATTTATTTTACTACATACGGTTTTATTGATTCCTATGAATTCATTAGCATCATTGTACATGTAATAAATTACTTCTGCATTTTTAACAATATCAACTTCTTTTAGTTTTTGATCAACAAATCTACCATATAAGTTTTGTCCTTTAATTTGGTTGTAGCCATTGGTACTCAACGAATCTTTTTGAATGATAAAAGCATTATTTAGTACTTTTAAGGAATCCAATTGTTCGGTTTTATTATTACCGATTAAATGCATCACATCGCCAGTCATTTGATTGTTGTTGTTCCAAAGTATTGGTTTTCCTATGAGTTGGGTTAATTCGTTTTTTGTACTTGAATGTAATGAATCACATTTTCCATTCATATCGGTTTTATAAAAACGAACGTTGTTAAAAGCTCTAATGATTCGATCATCTTTTGGCCCTGAGACAATGATTTTTTTCCCATGCATGAACATAGTGTCTTTTTCTACTAATGTTCTTATTAGTGCTTTTTTAGTTAGCACCATTGAATCTTTTTTAGTTTCAATGTTTCTGTATAATTCTGCAAAATGTCCAGTAGCGATTACGTTATTTATTGTGTCGGTAATTTTTACATTGTTAATGCCTCTTGAATAATTTTTCTTTCGGTCATAATACAAGTCGTCACCTTCAATGATTTTATTGTCATAGGTGATTTTGGAATTTTTGGATAATTTTCCAACATCATTTGTGGTGTCATAAAAACCATTTTCGGTATAAATCACATTTTCTTTACTAGTTATTGTAGATGGACCAAAAACATAAGCATGTCCAGAATTTTCATAAAAATCCAAATGATTGGTTTTAATGGTTGATTGCGGATTGGTTACGGTTACAGCAGTTGTGAATTTATATTTTTTTTGATCTACATAATAGCGACCCGATTTACTTTTTAATGTATTTTCTTTATTACGAATTGTTCCAAAAGAATTGTAAAAAGCTTGTTGGTTTTTCTTGTCAAAATAAACCGTATCGGTTACAAGGGTAGATTCTGGTGAGCGCATTGAAACATCACCTGTTGCAAATGCAAATTCAATTTTTCCATCGTATTCAGCATATCTACTATTCAAAAAAATTGAATCTCCTTGATTGATTTGTACATTTCCAAAGGCTTTGATGTATTCTTCGTCTTTAAAATGATAGGCTTTATTACAATTTATTTTAACACCATTATGAAGTACTCGAACATTTCCAGTGAATACTATTGCTCCAGGAATTTCGGTTTGATTCATATCAATGAAATCTGAATTTTCAATGATGATTTTTTTCTTTTCTTGCGCTATTGTACTAGCAATCGATAAAAGTAAAAATGTGATATAAAAAAAAGTTTTTTTCAAGACGTGTTTTATTTTGAGCCAAATTTAAGTAAAAAGTAGAAATGCGGTTATCTATTAAGATTTTTTTATCATTATAAAATAAAAAAAAACGCTTTCAGTTAGAAAGCGTTTTTGAAAATTATTTGGTAATAGTTTGTTTTCTATCAGGACCAACTGAGATTACTTTGATTGGCACTTCCACCTCTTTTTCAATGAACTCAATATATGCTTTTAATTCTTGTGGTAATTCATCATATGTTGTCATTCCTGTTAAATCGGCTTTCCAACCTTTCATTTCTGTGAAAATTGGTGTCACGTTTTCAGGTTCAATATTGTATGGCAAATGTTGAATTTGTTGACCTTTGTAGTTATATCCTGTACAAACTTGTAAGGTGTCAAATCCAGAAAGTACATCACCTTTCATCATGTATAATTGCGTTACACCATTAACTTGAACGGCATATTTTAAAGCCACTAAATCTAGCCAACCACAACGACGAGCACGTCCTGTAACTGAACCAAATTCGTTACCAACTTTTGCCATAGTTTGCCCAGCCTCGTTGAAATCTTCTGTTGGGAAAGGTCCGCTACCAACACGTGTTGTGTATGCTTTAAAAATTCCGAAAACGTCTTTTACTTTGTTTGGTGCAATTCCTAAACCTGTACAAGCTCCGGCAGCTGTTGTGTTTGAAGAAGTAACAAAAGGATATGTTCCAAAATCAACATCTAATAATGAACCTTGCGCTCCTTCTGCTAAAATCGATTTTCCTTCTTTTAATGCTTTGTTTAAGTATTCTTCACTATCAATGAAAGTTAGTTTTTTCAGCTCTTTTACAGCTAAGAAAAATTCTTCTTCCATTTCTTTTAAATCGTATTGTAAATCAACATCATAGAATGCAATCATGGCTTCATGTTTGTCCGCTAAAACTCTATAACGCTGTTTGAAATCTTCTAATTCTAAATCACCTACACGAAGTCCATTTCTTCCCGTTTTATCCATGTATGTTGGACCAATTCCTTTTAGAGTTGAACCGATTTTTGCTTTTCCTTTTGATGCTTCAGAAGCGGCATCTAATAAACGGTGTGTTGGTAAAATTAAGTGTGCTTTTCTAGAAATGAATAGTTTAGCTGTAATATCCATGTCGAATTTTGCTAAACCTTCAATTTCTTTTTGAAAAACTACAGGGTCAATTACTACACCATTTCCAATAATATTGATGGCATTTTTATGGAAAATTCCAGAAGGAATTGTTCTTAAAACGTGTTTGATTCCGTCAAATTCTAAAGTGTGTCCTGCATTTGGTCCACCTTGAAAACGAGCAATAATATCATATTTTGATGTAAGAACGTCAACGATTTTTCCTTTTCCTTCATCTCCCCATTGTAATCCAAGTAGTAAATCTACAGTCATTGTGCTATTGTTTATTGTTTGTAGTTAGTTGTTTATTGTTGTTTTTTTGTTCCATAGAAGTAAAGAGAATGGGTTTGAATATCAATCCCAAACATTTCTTCCATAGTTTGTTTAATTTGTTGAATTCTTGGGTCACAAAATTCGATAACTTCACCAGAATCAGTCAAAATAATGTGATCATGTTGTTTGTCGAAATACGATTTTTCGTAATGTGCTTGATTTTGTCCAAATTGATGACGACGCACCAAACCACATTCTAATAAAAGTTCGATAGTGTTGTAAAGTGTGGCTCTACTTACGCGATAGTTTTTATTTTTCATTTTGATGTACAAAGACTCGATATCAAAATGCTCGGTTGCATTGTAAATTTCTTGAAGAATAGCGTATCGTTCTGGTGTTTTGCGATGTGCTTTTTCTTCTAAATATTTTGTAAAAACATTTTTTACAATTTCCTGATTTTTGTTTTCCATTGCTTTGGTAAATGAAATATTGGCAAAGATAGTGTTATTTTTGCATTGAATAAAACCCTAAATTTGATTGATTGTGTTTTAGTTATTAACTTTTGTTAATTATTATAAACACGTGTTACCTTATCAATTCCATCTACTTTTTTGATATTATCTATAAGTTTTTTCAAGATGGTATTATTCTGTACTACTACAGTAACTTGTCCATTAAAAATTCCTGCCTCACTACTCAATGAAATACTTTGAATATTCACGTTCATTTGGCTTGAAATAACTTTAGTTAAATCATTGGTTAAACCTAAAATATCCATTCCTGTAATTTTTAAAACGGCTTTAAATTCTTCTTGAGATGAATCAATCCATTTGGCTTGAATAATGCGATAAGCGTAGTTAGATTGCATACTAATAGCGTTTGGACAATCTTTTTTATGAACTTTAATTCCTTCGTTAATGGTTACAAAACCGAACACATCGTCACCAGGAATTGGATTACAGCAACTCGATAGTTTATAGTCTAATTTATCCTGTTCAGCTCCAAAAACCAGCATGTCAAATTTTTTGCTGATTTCATTTTTATGAATTTGTTCTGGCTGAGATGATGGAGAGCGTTTTATAGTTTTCTTAAAGAAATTAACTAACGTATTACTTTTTTGAGCAGCATAGTCTTTCAATTGTTGGTTTTCAATTGTTCCAATTCCTGCTCTATAAAATAAATCTAAACTGGTTTGTAATTTGAAAAAGTTTACAAGCTCGTTAACAGTATTTTCGTTTAACGTAATTTTTAAGTGACGTAGTTTTCGTTCTAAAAGTTCTTTTCCATCTTCCGCAATTTTTTTAGTGTTTTCGTTTAAAACGTTTTTTATTTTATTTTTTGCTCTAGAAGTTGTTACATAATCCAACCATTGTGAAGTTGGTTTTTGATTTGCGGATGTAATAATTTCAACCTGATCACCGCTATTTAAAACATGATTTAGTGGGACTAATTTTCCATTAACTCTTGTTCCTCTTGTTTTTACACCAATTTCTGAGTGAATACTAAAAGCAAAATCTAATGAAGTGGCTCCTTTTGGTAACGATTTAATTTCTCCTTTTGGAGTAAATACATAAATTTCCTTGGCATATAAATTCAGTTTGAAATCTTCTACAAAATCTACCGCATTGCTTGCTGAATTTTCTAATGCTTCTTTTAATTGGTTTAGCCAAATTTCCAAACCATGCTCTTCGGTTGCGCCATTTTTGTATTTATAGTGTGCTGCGTAGCCTTTTTCTGCAATTTCATCCATGCGTTCACTACGCACTTGAATTTCTACCCAGCGCCCTTTTGGCCCCATTACAGTGATGTGTAGCGCTTCATAACCTGTTGATTTTGGAGATGAAATCCAATCGCGTAATCTACTTGGAGATGGTCGATAATGGTCAGTAACTACTGAATATATTTTCCAAGCGATGAATTTTTCATCATGTGGATTTGATTTATAGATGATTCGAAGTGCAAATTTGTCATATACTTCATCAAAAGTAACGCCTTGCGCTTTCATCTTTCTACGGATAGAATAAATTGATTTTGGACGACCTTTAATCGTGAACTCTATACCTTCTTCGTTTAACGATTTGCTTAATATATCAGAAATTGTTTTGATATAAGCATCCTGCTCTTCTTTGGTTTCCTTAATTTTGCTAACAATATCATTGTAAATTTCGGGTTCAGTATATTTTAATCCTAAATCTTCTAATTGTGTTTTGATGTTGTATAATCCTAAACGATGGGCTAGTGGAGCATAAATATATAAGGTTTCGGAAGCAATTTTGGCTTGTTTGTAATCGGCCATACTTCCCATAGTTTGCATATTGTGCAATCTATCAGCTATTTTGATAATAATTACCCGAACATCATCATTCAGAGTCAATAGCATTTTGCGAAAATTTTCCGCTTGCATTGAGATTTCTTGATCGGTTTTTACTTTGGCAATTTTAGTCAAGCCTTCAACCAATTGAGCAATTTTTGGGTTGAACATTTTTTCAATATCCTGAACCGTAATGTCTGTATCTTCCACCACATCGTGCATCAATGCAGCAGCAATAGAAGTTGCTCCCAAACCAATATCGCGTGCAACAATTTTTGCCACAGCAATAGGATGAAAAATATAAGCTTCCCCTGATTTTCTACGTTGGTCTTTATGAGCATCAACAGCTACATCAAATGCTTTACGGATGATTTTTTTGTCTTCATCAGTAAGGGTTTGATAACTGATGCGAAGTAATTCTTTATATTCTTGCGCAATGGCTTTGTTTTCGGCTTCTAATTCTAGCTCTGTCATACATTTTCTTTAACCAACTAAAAGTAAGGTTTTTTTTCTAATTGTGCAAATCTAGAAAATAGAAAAAAGGAAAAATATAATGACTAAAATCCGCGTTGTCTTTTGGCTTCGAATAACAAAATGGCTGCTGCAACAGAAACATTCATAGAATCGATTTCGCCTTGCATTGGAATGATGATGTTTTTGGTGCTTTCTGTTCTCCATTTTTCAGACAAACCTGTTGCCTCTGTTCCTACAACTAAAGCAGTAGGAGTAGTGTAGTTTTGGGTATGATATTCTGTTGAATCTTGTAAAGTAGCCGAATAAATATTGATGCTATTCGCTTTCAAATAAGCAATTACTTCTTCCGTAGTTCCAACAGCAATTTGTCTGGTAAATAAACAACCAACGCTTGAGCGAACGATATTTGGATTGTATAAATCGCTTTTTGGATTGGCTATAATGACAGCATCAATGTTTGCAGCATCTGCAGTTCTTAAAATGGCGCCTAAGTTTCCTGGTTTTTCTAATGATTCACCAACTAAAATTAGTGGATTTTTAGAAAGCTTTAAATTGGATAAAGCTAATGATTTTGTTTTGGCAATTGCTAAAATGCCTTCGGTTGTATCACGATAAGCTAATTTTTGATACACATCTTTTGAAATTTCTATTACGTTTAAAGGTTTAATTGTTAAATCGTTTAGTTGTTTTTCCGAAATGATATCAGATAAAAATAAAATTGTTTCTAATTCGTAACCTACTTTTAGTGCTAACTCAATTTCGCGTTTTCCTTCTATTAAAAAAGTGCCCGTTTGCTTACGAACTTTTGCTTTTTCTTGCAATTGGACTAACGATTTAATAAACGGATTTTGAACCGAGGTAATTTGTTTCATGAAATAGAAATTATAGTGCAAAAATACAAAAAAGCCTCTCATTTACTGAAAGGCTTCGTATCTTATTTTTTTTGTTGTTCAAATTTTCCTTTGTAGCGTTCGTATAATTCGGTATGGTGACTTTGTAAGCTAATTTGTCTTCCGTCGATAAAAGCGAATGAAATGATATTTGTTTTCATGTCTAAAGGATCTCCTTCAGAAATAAATAAAGTCGCACTCTTGCCTGATTCTAAAGTTCCATATTGGTTGTCAATTCCTAGAATTTTTGCGGTATTTCCCGTTATTAATTGTAATGCTTGTTCTTTTGAAAGTCCCCAAGCAGCACAAGTTCCTGCATAAAATGGAAGATTTCTGGTTTGCATACGTTCCATATCGCCAGCGTTTTCTAATCCGACTAAAACCCCTGCATCAACTAACATTTTTGCGTTTTTATAAGGTAAATTTACATCTTCATCTTCTAATAAAGGTAAATCGTGTACTCTTTTTAATAAAACTGCAACATTGTTTTCTTTTAATAGAGTTGAAACTTTAAAAGCATAGTATCCACCAACAATAACCATATTTTTAACATTGTTTTTCTTTTTAAACAATACCGCATCAATGATTTCTTTTTCTCCATTTACATGAATATATAATTTTTTTTCTCCATTTTGTAAACCTTTCATTGCTTCAAAAGGGATATCTTTTTTATTGTTTTTTGTATTTAAATAGGCAAAAGCATTGTTAAAATAGTCTTGTATTGCTTTTATTTGTGGTTCGTAATTTTTATTAGCTTCAATTCCTCCTGGTTCTGCCCACCAGCCTGCTCTTGAGTAGCTTCTTGGCCAGTTTAGATGAATTCCATCATTTTCTTTGATGGCTGCATCTTCCCAATTCCAGGCATCTAATTGTACGATAGATGAAGTGCCAGAAATTCTTCCTCCTCTTGGTGTAATTTGAGCTAATAAAACTCCATTTGGCCTTGTGGTTTCAGTAACTACAGATTCCGAATTATAGGCAATTATGCTTCTTACATGAGGATTAAATTCACCGATTTCACTTTCGTCATCGGAAGCTCTTACTGCATCAATTTCAACTAATCCTAATGTTGAGTTTGGAGCGATAAAACCTGGATACACATGTTTTCCAGAAGCTTCAATAACAATATCATGTTTAGCAGGTTTCATTATGGTAGCATCTCCGATAGTGGCTATTTTACCATCAATAATAGAAATTAAACTGTTTTCGATAACCTGTCCATTACCCAAATGGGCTTTGGCTCCAATGATTAAAATAGATTTACTTTGCTTAGGAGCAGGCGTTTGTTGGGCAAAACCTAAAAACGAAATAAATAAAAGAACTATATATTTTTTCATGACTAGTTGTATTTGTAGTGAGATTCTTTACAATATTCGCCTAATGTATCACAATGGTAATGACCTGTTTCTTTTTTCTTTGGCGCTTGTGTTTTCATTCCTTTGTTTTTTGCATCTAGCATTGCATTAATTAAGTCAGCTCTTTCTTTTTGAATTTGACTTAAAGTTTGATTTTCTTTTTCTAAATCATAGAAAATAATTCCGTCTATTATTGTTTTTTCAGCTTTCGTATAGATTGAAAGTGGGCTTTCTGACCAAAGCACAACATCCGCATCTTTACCAATTTTAATACTTCCCACTTTGTTATCTATTTGAAGAATTTTTGCTGGATTTAGAGTTACAAAATTCCAAGCTTCTTCTTCAGTTACGTTTCCATATTTTACTGTTTTTGCTGCTTCTTGATTTAAACGGCGCGACATTTCTGCATCGTCGGAATTAATTGAGACACTTACGCCTTGGCTTTGCATAATGGCTGCATTGTATGGAATAGCATCGTTTACTTCAAATTTATATGCCCACCAATCGGCAAATGTGGAACCTGCAACACCATGTGCGCTCATTTTATCGGCTACTTTATAACCTTCTAAAATGTGTGTAAAGGTTTGAATTCTGAAATTATAACGTTCGGCTAACTTCATTAACATGTTAATCTCAGATTGCACGTATGAATGACAAGTAATGAAACGTTTTTTTGCTAAAATTTCGCCTAAAATTTCCATTTCAATATCAAATCTGGGCATAATTTTATTTTTACCTTTTCCAGATTTGTATGCATCCCATTCGTTTTTATATTCGATTGCTCTGGTAAAATAATCTTCATAAACTTGTTCCACACCCATACGCGATTGTGGAAAACGATTACGAGCATTATCTCCCCAATTGGATTGTTTTACATTTTCTCCCAAAGCAAATTTGATGTACTTTGGAGCATCTTTTACTAGCATTTCATCTGGAGAATAACCCCATTTCAGCTTAATGAATGCGGCACGACCACCAATTGGATTTGCAGAACCATGTAATAAATTAGCTGAAGTGACACCACCCGATAAATTTCTATAAATATTAATATCATCTGAATTTACAACATCTTCTATAGTAACTTCGGCAGAAGAATTTTGTCCGCCTTCGTTTACGCCATTTGAAATAGCAATGTGTGAATGTTCATCTATGATTCCAGCGGTTAAATGCTTTCCTGTTCCGTCAACTACTTTTGCTCCTGAAGAAGGTAAGTTTTTACCAATTTTTGCAATTTTTCCGTTTTGAATTAAAACATCGGTTCCTTTTAAGATTCCTTCTTTTTCTCCAGTCCAAACGGTTGTGTTTTTGAATAAAATTGTTTCTTGTTTTGGTTTTTCTTTGGTGCCAAAAGCTATATTAGGAAAAGTAACTGCATACATTTCAGGTACTTTTGGTTCGTCTTTTTTGTCATCTTTTTTCTCTTCTGTATTTATAATTTCTTTTTTAATAGCTGTCCAAGTGGTTTCGTTTCCATTCTCTAAAACCGCTTTTCCTTGTATAAGGCCTTTCACGAAAGTTCCAGAAAGTCTTACGAAATTTGCTTTTGTAGTATCTTGATTTTTGATGACTAAGTTTACCCAAGGGTCATTAAACTGAATTTTTGTACCATAATTGATACTATCTCTACTAATTTTAGCTTCAATTTTTGAAGTTTCGCCTTCAATTTTTAATTCAAATTTTTGGTTGTCGAACGTTAAATCATATGTTCCTCTTATATCGGTTGGGTTAATTTTATCAATGATATTTCTATCTCCTTGCACCCAGTTTTCAAGAATAGTACTTTTTTCGTCAAATAAATCTCCAGATACGATGATGAAATTAGCTAATTTACCCTTTGTAATTGAACCTATTTTGTCAAATTGATTTACCAATTTTGCTGGATTTTCGGTTAAAGCTAGTAACGCTTTGTCTTTTGGAAGACCATACAAAACAGCTTTTCTTAAATTGGGAAGAAATGATTTTGTGTCTTTTAAATCAGCAGAAGTTATAACGAATGAAACATTGTTTTGAGCTAAAAGCTTCAAGTTAAAAGGTGCTTGATTCCAAAATTTCATATCGCTCAAACTTACTTGTTGTGCTAAATAGGGGTCAGAAACATCGTAAGCATCAGGGAAGTTTAAAGGAATAATATAAGTTGCTCCCGATTTTTTGATTTCTTCTATACGTTCAAATTCATTTCCACCACCTTTAATTAGAAATTTAATTCCAAATTCATCACCAAGTTTGTCGGCTCTTAAATCATTTAGTTTGTCACCCGCATTGAAGATTTGGAGTAATGATTTGTTTGCATTGAAAGCTTCTAATGATAAATCTTTATTAGTTGTATTTCCTTGTGCGTACCATTTTGCATCATGAAAAACTTGACGGATTAATGCCATGCTTCCCATCATTGAAGAGGGATAGCTTTGTTTGGTAAATTTACTTCTACTAAACGTAAAATGTTGAGAAATTTTCTCTTTTATAATTCTATCTGCATTGGTAGCTTTATCATTTAAGGTCCAAAAAAGTCCAGTTCCAGCTATAACACCATCATTATGATGACTCAATATAGACCCAAAACCAACTTCTCTTAAATTTCCGGCTGCTTTTTCGTCGTAACTTAAGTTTTCATAAGCATTATATTCTGGTTTGATGTGGTCGTTCCAATAATAACCTTCACGATTTGTATCGTATTGCGGTGTGAAGTTGCCATTAGGTCTAGCAGTAGGTTTATTGATACCAAATTCGCTATACAATTCAATGAAAGATGGATAAATTGTTTTTCCAGTTGCATCAATAATAGTTGCCTCTTTAGGTATAGCTATCATAGTTCCAACATCAACAATTTTGTTTTCTTTGATAAGTAATGTTGCTTTCTCTATTTTTTGAGTAGCCGAAATATAAATAGTTGCATTGGTTAGTGCAAAATAGTTTTTGAAACTTTGTTTTACACCATCATTTTTAGGAAAATACTCTTGGGCTTTCACTGAAAAGGAAAGCAAGAATACTAACAATAACGATAAGTATCTCATGTTTTTTTGTTTAGTAAAGGCTAAAGATAAAAATTATCTTATTATAAAAAATTATCAGAATTGGAATTTAACAATTGTTGTTATTATAGAATTCCTCTTGCTTTAATTTCAAGATATTTATTTATAGTGTCTAAAGTCAAATGTTCGGGTTGGGTTAAAACCGAATAGATACCATATTTTCTTAGTTCGTTAACGATTAATCGTTTTTCAAAAGCAAATTTTTCAGCAATTACTTTGTCATAGATTTCCTGAACGTTGCTTGCTTTTTGATGTATTAATTCGTCTAGTTCTGTATTGTTAAAAAAGACTACTACAAGTAAATGATTTTTTGCAATTCCTTTTAAATAGGGTAATTGTCGGTATAATCCGTCTAAAGTTTCAAAATTTGTGTAAAGCATTATTAAGCTTCGTTGATTAACATGCTTTTTAACATCGACATACAAACGACTAAAATCGCTTTCAAAGAAATCTGTTTTTATATTATATAAGTTTTCCATGATTTGTTGCATTTGACTTTGTCGTTTTTCTGCAACCACACGATTTTCAACTTTTTTAGAGAAAGCAAACATTCCTGCTTTGTCTTGTTTTTTAAGAATTACATTTGACAAAACTAAAGTAGCGTTTATGGCATAGTCTAACAAACTTAATCCATTAAAAGGCATTTTCATTACACGCCCTTTATCAATAACCATATACACATTTTGTGATTTTTCATCTTGGAATTGATTTACCATTAATTGGTTTTTCTTTGCAGTTGCTTTCCAATTGATGGTTCTCAAATCATCACCTTGTACATATTCTTTGATTTGCTCAAACTCCATTGTGTGCCCCATTCTTCTAATTTTTTTCAATCCATATTGAAATAAATTATTAGAAAACGCCATCAAATCATACTTTCTTAATTGCATGTAGGATGGATACGTTGGTACCATCTGATTGTTATCAAATGTAAATCTTCGACTAATTAAACGAAGGGGAGATGCTACATAAATATTCAAATTTCCAAAAGAATATTCGCCACGTTCAGTAGGTCTTAAAAAATATTTGTAATCGTCTTTTTCTTGTGCTTTTATTCTTCTTTTTACTTCAAAATTTCGTTGTTGAAATTGAAATGGAATTTCGTCAATAATTTTTAAATGAACAGGAAATGTATATTGATTGTTTAGTACTATTCTAATTTCATTTTCATCACCATTGGATAGTTTTTCCGCAATGTTTCTCATACCAATTACTTTTTTGTTGGATGCAAAAAGTATTAAAATATCGATAACAGAGAAAGCAATTAATATGTACAATAAATACCAAGCCGCATTGAAAAACATAGGAAAAAAGTAAGCTATAATAAATAGCAAAATGATTCCCATCAGACAATAAAAAAGGAAGTTATTGAGATAAAGTTGCTTAAAAAATTGAACCATTGGTTGAAATTATATTGAAATTAATTATCTTGGAATTTCTACAGAATCTACAATTTGTTTGATAATTTCGGTACTTGTAATTCCTTCCATTTCGCGTTCTGGAGTGACTACAACACGATGTTGTAAAACCGGAATTGCCGCGTCTTTAATGTCGTCTGGTGTTACAAAATCTCTTCCTCTCAAGGCAGCAAAACCTTTAGCTGCATTTAAAATTGCAATTGAGGCCCTTGGTGAAGCCCCTAGGTATAAAAAGGCATTTTCACGTGTATTTAGAACAATTTTTGCGATGTATTCAATTAAATTTTGCTCAATTAGAATTTGTTTTACCAATTCTTGAAATTCAATGATATGACTTTGCGAGATAATGGTTGCAATAGCGCTCATTTTATCACGGTTTTGTAATTCATTTTCTTTTTGAATAATATGAATTTCCTCAGTTAAGTTTGGATAATCGATATTGATTTTGAAAAGAAAACGGTCTAATTGTGCTTCAGGTAAGCGATAAGTTCCTTCTTGTTCAATTGGATTTTGTGTTGCAATTACTAAAAATGGTCGGTCCAAAACATAAGTTGTACCATCGGCAGTAATTTGACGTTCTTCCATAACTTCAAAAAGGGCAGCTTGCGTTTTTGCCGGAGCACGATTGATTTCGTCAATTAATACAAAATTGGAAAATATAGGTCCTTTTTTAAACTCAAATGTAGATTTTGATAAATCAAAAACAGATGTACCAATAATGTCTGAAGGCATTAAATCTGGAGTGAATTGTATACGACTAAAATCTAAAGACAATGTTTTTGCTAAAAGTTTTGCACTGATGGTCTTAGCAACACCAG
The DNA here is from genome assembly GCF_035299005.1 of Flavobacterium sp. Lineage (GTDB taxonomy): Bacteria > Bacteroidota > Bacteroidia > Flavobacteriales > Flavobacteriaceae > Flavobacterium. Next base: position 29,766 of record NZ_DATGXL010000012.1, on the reverse strand, counting down.
GAACTCCTTCTAATAAAACGTGTCCGTTTGATAAAACTGCTACCAAAAGTTGATCAATCATTTTATTTTGACCCACAATTACTTTAGCAATTTCTGCTTTTACTTTTTGAACATTCTCTTGTAACGGTTGTAAATTGATACGTGCTTCAAAATTTACATTTTCGTTTTGTTCATTATTAGTTTCAAAATTATTTTCCATTATAAATTGATTTTTTCTAGTAGTTCGTTAAAAGTAATTAATTCTTTTTCAGTTGTTTGTGATTGATTTCTAATTTTTTTAATCATTCTTACCACATTTTCTATAGCTATTTTATCTTTTCCTGTTTTTTGGTGTAGTCTATTGATAAATGTTTCATCTAAATTAAAAGTATCAATATAATATTCATTTCTAATTTTTTCTAGTAAGAAAACGATTTTCTTTTCGGCAATATTTTGATGATCTTTTTCTTGATAATATAAATTCCCTATGGTTTTTGTGAAATCTATTGTAGTATTTTTCAAAGGTTCTTTAATTGGAATTATACGTTGTCTTCTCTTGGCATTAAAAATCATAAAAATGATAATGCTGATTAATGCCAGAAACCAAGCCCATTTTAAAGCAGGTTGACTTAAGATGTATCTCAAAGGTGATTCTGCTAAGTTTTGATTTTCGTATTGATTTACATACCAAAAAATTTTATCTTTAGGTGAAATGTAGCCCAAAACATCTTGTGTGTATTTTGCATTATCTTTTAATAAATAATAATTAGTAAAGGCAACAGGCTGTATATGCAAATAAAATGCTCCATTTCGATAAGGAACTCTGATGAAATTTGCATGGCTTTTGCCTTGTGCATCTATTTGTGTTCCTAAAACAGTTGTATATGTTGAATCAATTTTTGAAAAATAAACATCATTTACTTCTTTATTAAAATAAAAATTATCTGTTTTTTGATTGTGAGCTACTTTAAACTGAACAGAATCCATAAAAGTAGCACTTTGTGTTATTTCAAAATGTAGTGAGTCTGCTAATTTTTCTGGAAATTGAGTATTGCTTAAAAAGGCATTATTACCATGACTTACAAAATATAGAAGTTCATCTACTGAAATATCATCTATGCTAAACGTATTGTCAATATGTAAAAATGTTCCAGAAATATCATAAATGGAGTCTTCAATGTTGTAATTTTTATCAAAAAATTCATAAGGTGTTTCACCAAATTTGGTGATTTTTTGAGGATTGAAAATGTTCTTACTCTCGTTATCAAAAACATAAAGGCCAAAGGGAATTTTTTCTCTTAATGAATAACTTGGTCGCCAATCGATTGGTTTCTTTTTGTTGGCATCAGCAAAGATGATTCCCACCAAAATGAGAACTAAAAGGAATATATATATTTTTAAGCTTCTAGGCATTGTGTCATTTGGCTATTAGTTTTAAAAAAGATGCTTCAATTTTTGAAAAATCAATGTTGTCTATTTCAAATTCTCCATACCAGCTGTATTCATAAACATAGGATAGGAATTGAAACTCTTTTTTTAAGGTTTCATCTTTAATTTCATTAAGATAATCTCCGTTGGTTTTTTCAATATCCCATTCAATTTTACCTTTATCAGTAAGCGATTTTAATAGCCATAAATAATAATAACGAACAGCTAATCGATAATTATTAGAAGTTATTGATTTTGTAATTATGGTTTTAAAATCTAACGTATGAATGTTTTCTTCTTCGTGTTCAGTAACAAGAATTTTCTTTGAGGATTTACTAAAAATCCAGCCACCTTCTTTGTTTATGATAATTTTTACAATCATATATACCACGAAAAGAATCACTAAAATGGCCAAAATTTTCATTAAAATTTCAAGCCCACTTAGTGTTTTTTCTGAGCTGCCAAAACTAAATAAACGTTCGAAAAAGTTACCTACAGCTCGCCAAAAACGTTCCCAAGCTGAAGAATCAACCGAAGTTATTTTTTCTTCATAATTAAATTCTTCATCATTGTATTTTTCTTTTAAATTGTTAAATTTTCTTGATTGATATGGTATAGAATCAAGTTTACTTTCGGCAAAAGCAAAACAGCTTCCCAAGAAAAGGATGAAATAAAAAAATAATTTACTCTTCATTTGTTCCTATTGAATCAATACTATTAATGACACTAATATTTTCTTGTTCTTCCCTAATGCTATAATAAATTACACCTTGATTGATTAGGATTATATTCTGCAATGTGTAATTGAATAAAATCGAAATAATCATGATAACTGTTAACAGAATAGTTACAAAAGAAAAAGCTTTTTCTGGGTCTTGTTGAATACCTTCAGGGTTTACCATAATGGAGGCTATCCCAATAAAATAAGGAACCATGATTAAAATTCCCAATGTAATTTGTACAATGGTTTGCATTACAAAGTTTGATCCTATTACAGGCCAAAATTTACTTCTTAATAATTCATATCCTTTAATTAAGGCTTCAAAATAGCCAGCATCTGTAGAAATATAATGGTAGTAAGATAATGAAATCCAACTTGTATATGTAGGAATAAGTATAAACAATAATGGAATACCAATGATAACAAAAATTAATAAAAAGGTCAATGCCATCAATATGAAAAGAATTGGAATAGCAACGAAAATTGATATAATATAGAAAATTATTGTTTTCCCAATTTTACTTTTGATGTATTGTATAAGATTTTGATTATTTCTTTCTTGATTTTCTTCAATTAATTTCAGATAAGCAACAGGATAAATATAATTAATAAGTGAAGCTAAAATAATTAATAAAATCATTCCAATTCCAAATCCTACAAATAGAGGTAAATCGGATAAAATGGTATTTAGAAAAGCTTTGTCATTATTTGTTCTTGCTGCTGTATATGCTCCATCAAGGAAAATTTTCATGAAAAAATAAAGAATTACTACAAGCAATAACAGAAGACCACCATTGATGATGAAGTAATTTTTGAAATAATTTTTTCCTTCTAACTTAAACAAGTTAAAAGTATCACCAACAAGCGCACTAAAGTCTCTTTTTTTATATAGTTGAAACATTATTTTTAATTTTATTATGAACGATAAATGGGTAAACTAAGTAATAAAAACTTATTAGTGATAGTGTAACTAAAATAATTCCAATACTTAAAAAAGTGGGCATTTCCATGGAATATCTGGTTATATAACCTTCTAAAAATCCTGCCGCAAATGTAAAGGGCATGGTGCTTAAAAATATTTTAAAACTATTTTTGAATCCAATTTTAAAAGAGTTCATTCTAGAGAATGTTCTTGGAAATAATATACTAGCTCCAAGAATAAATCCAGCACCAGCTTCTATTATAATTGCAAAAATTTCCATTGACCCATGAATCCAAATGCCACGAACACTTTCCCAAAAAACACCACGTTGGTAAAAGAAATATTGAAAGGAACCAAGCATTATAGAATTTTGCATTAAAACATAAAAAGTTCCAATGCCTAAAAAGATTCCAAAGAAATAGGAGAGTGCACCTACACGCAAATTATTTAAGGTAATGCCAATAAAACTACCCCAATTACTCCCTGATTTATAAACTGCAACAGGATTTCCATCCTCAATATTTTCTAGAGTCATGTTTACATATTGGTCGCCAAGTATGAGTCGAACAAAGTTTTCATCATTATGGGCTGAAACAACACCGATTGCCGTTAATAATCCAAAAAGAATGAATGCGTATAAAATATATCTGCGATATTCATAAACTAAAAGAGGAACTTCGGTTTTAAAGAAATAAACCAATCTATTTGTCTCAGTTCTTTTAGTTTTATAAATTTTTTGATAGGTTTGTGCAGCTAAATGATTCAGATAAATAACGGTTTTACTTTTTGGATAGTACGTTTGTGCGTATGACAAATCATTAACCAAATGTATATACAGATGCGCTAAGTCATCTGGATTTTTTTTAGCTTTACCAAAAATAGCTTGTTCAAATTCAAGCCATTTTTCTTTATTTTGTTTAATGAATGCAACTTCTCTCATGAATTGCTAAAATATAAAATATGACACAATTATCAATAAATACGACCCAAAATGTAAATATTAATTTTATCGCAGCTTCTGTTGGTGATAGAATTTTGGCACAACTACTTGATTTACTGGTTAAAATAGCCTATGGTGTCTTAGTTTTTTTTATGTTTCAAATTTTCGAATTAGAGAATTTATTTCAAAATTTAGATCAATGGTCAATTATTGCCATAATTTCTATTATTGGATTACCAGTTATGTTTTATTCCCTTGTGCAAGAAAGCTTTTGGGAAGGGCAAACAATTGGAAAAAAAATCATGAAATTAAAAGTGATTAAATTAGATGGCTATCAAGCAAGTTTTGGTGATTATTTAATCAGATGGTTGTTTAGATTGGTTGAAATTTCCATCGGGTATGGTGTAATCGGTTTAATTGCTATAGTATCGAGTAAAAAAAACCAACGTTTGGGAGATATGGCTGCAGGAACGGCAATAATCACATTGAAAAACAATATCAACATTAATCACACTATTATTCAAGATATTAATGCCGATTATGTACCTACTTATCCTTTAGTGATAAAACTTTCAGATAATGATGTTCGGATTGTAAAAGAAACTTTTGAAGCAGCAATAGTGCAGAGAGATTATGTAACTATTGTGAAATTGAGAGAAAAAGTAGTGAACGTAACCGGAATAAAAAATCAATCGGGGACAGATAGTGATTTTATCAGAACTCTTTTAAAGGATTACAATTATTACACGCAAAACATGTAATTATCGATTGATGTATAAATAACCAGTTAAAGGTTCTGGATAGTTAATATCATTAAGATACAAGATGTAAAAGTATGTTCCAGAAGGAGCTATCTTTTCCCCAATGCCATCTGCTACATAACCATTCCAATCGGGTTTACTGTTATCTCCTGTCCATAAATGTTTTCCCCATCGATTGTAAATTTCTAATTTAAAATTCACAAAAATATCTCGTAATCCTTCAATATAAAAAGTATCATTTGAATAATCATTATTTGGAGAAACTGCATTGTAAATCGTTGGAGGACAGTTTTCTGTAAGTAGTTGAAAAGAGGTTATGGTGTTGCAAAATTCATTTTCTATTCGGATAAATATTTCTTTTGGAGTTGTAAGTGCTTCGTAATTATTTGAATTTAAAATTGGATTTATTCCAGTGTTGGCATCAGTATAATTTTCATGAAATGTTACTATATGAGTAGGATCAGTCTTTACGATACTTTCATAGCTAGAAAAATCAAAGTATCCTCGGGTTAAACCTAAATTGCATGAAATTAAATTTTCTAGAGAATTAACTTCTGGAGAAACAATTAATTCAATAGGTAGAAGGAAAGTATTATTGTTTTCGTTAAGTTCGGTTACAATTCCAATACCATTTCCTGCGTCATCCACGACAGCTAATAAATTAAAATTTAAAGGCACCGAATTTGGAATAGCTACTGTAAAAAATCCATTCTCGCTACCGCCAATTGGAATACTATTTTGTGTAAAGGTTGTGCCTATAGCTTGTCCGTCAGCATAAAAAGTGATTGGTGTATTAGATTGTAGAACTTCAGTACTATTGGTGTTTGAAACTGTAAAATCGATGGTAACTTCTCTTGAATTGCAATTGGTTATGGGGTTACTAGTTACAATAGTTGCATCGGGTAATTGACTGTTGAGTTTTGTTACAATAGTATTCAACATTACATAATCTTGAGCTGATTGTAAAGATACTGTTGCAGAGGTAGTTCCAGGTATAATATAATTCTCAATAGAATAAACATCTAAATCCATATTGTACAAGACTATTGAGTTGGTTTCGGTATTTGTACCATTAAATGCATTGTTGCTTGGATTTATGCTATTACTCAGAATATTTGTATTTCCATTTGAAGTAAAGCTAAGTTGTTCACTTTGTTGAATGAATCGATCACCTTCCCAAGCAATGAAACCAATTTTTGCTCCTGTATTACTAATTAAATATAAATTATTTAAGCTGATAGTTTTTGAGTCAATAGTTGGGTAATTCGGAGAAAGAGCTTCTAAACCTTGATAGATATTAATTTGGTTCAGTGTCAAATTTGGATTTTCAAAAACAATCAAAATTGCCCAGCCAGCAAATTGTGTTGCATTATTGTAATAAGTAGTTACTAAGCTATTTAAATCAAAATCAGAAAGCGTGTATGTGCCATTTCCTGTTGTTTGAACAAAACTTGTAATATCTTTAAAAGCACTAAAATAAGTCAGATTACTTGATGTACCAACCACATTACTTAAAATGTCAGGAGTTATATCTACTCCGTTAAGTTTTACCTCTAAATCTCCACTGCCACTTCCTGCCCAATATAAATAAGCAGCAATGACATTGTCGTTACTTTGTAAATTTAGGGTTGCGGAAGATTGAGTATTTAAAAAAGTTGGGTATTGAAATGTATTTTCGTCAGGATTTAAAGTGTTTCCAATAAAGGTAAAATCATATCTCCCGTTAAGTTGGTTAAATAAAGAAATATCCTGACCTTTAACAAAAGTTGGAAGCAGTATACAAAACAAGAAAATAAGGCCAATAATTCTTTTCAACGTATTGTTTTTGAGAAATTTTGGTTCCAATTTACTATATTTTTTTTAAAAAATAGAATATTGAAACTTTGTCAACTAAAAAATTAGTAATTTTCCGCAATTAAAATAAGTTTTGAAGAATTACGTCGTTAAAAAATATCAATCAACAAATTATTCGCTTTGGAATGAATTTGTAGCAGCTGCTAAAAATGCTACTTTTTTATTTCACAGAGATTTTATGGAATATCATAGCGATAGATTTCAAGATTATTCATTATTAATTTTTGACGAAAAAGAAAATCTGAAAGCTATTTTACCTGCAAATAAATTAGGGAATACTATTTATTCACATCAAGGATTAACTTATGGAGGATTGGTTTTAAATCAAAAATCAAAATTGCAAGATGTGCTTGAAATAACATATAATATATTGCGTTATTTGGATGAAAATGAAGTGTTAAAATTACATGTAAAACAATTACCATCAATTTATACCAACTTTCCAGCGGATGAAATGGAGTATTTGAGTTTTATTTTAAATGCTAAATTGGTGAGAAGAGATAGCTTATCAGTTTTAGATTTGAAAACAGATTATAGTTTTTCAAAAGACAGAAAACAAGCTATAAATCGGGGTATTAAAAATAATTTGAAGGTCAAAGAAGAAACTGATTTTAAAACATTTTGGAATGAAATTTTAATTCCTAATTTAGAACAAAAATATAATGCAAAACCAGTGCATTCACTAGAAGAAATAAATTTTTTAAAATCAAAATTTCCAAATAATATTAGGCAATTTAATGTGTATAAAGATGAGGTAATTGTTGCAGGAACAACCATGTTTGTTTATGATAAAGTTGCTAAACCTCAATATATTTCTGGAACTTCAGATAAAAATGGATTAGGAAGTTTAGATTTTTTATATGAATTTTTAATATGTGAATTTAAAGAAAAAGAATATTTCGATTTTGGACCTTCAAGCGAAGAGAATGGAAAAAAAATAAAGGAAGGTATTTTATTTTGGAAAGAATCTTTTGGAGCAAGAACAATTGTTCAAAATTTTTATGAAATTGAAACTAAAAATTATCCACTTATAGAAAATGTATTGATATGATTCCTTTTCTTAACTTAAAAAAAATAAATCAACCGTTTGAAACGGCACTACAAGAAAAAATGAAGCAGTTTCTTGAAGGTGGTTGGTATATTTTAGGAAGTGAAGTCAAAACATTTGAAGTTGATTTTGCAAACTATTGTGGTGCAAAGTATTGTGTAGGTGTAGGAAACGGTTTAGATGCTTTAGTCTTAATTTTTAAAGCTTATATCCAATTAGGAAAAATGCAAAAAGGTGATGAAGTTATTTTGCCTGCAAACACCTATATTGCTACTATTTTAGCTGTTTTACAATCCGATTTAGTTCCAGTTTTAGTGGAACCTAAATTAGATACTTACAATATTAATCCGGATGTAATAGAAGAAAAAATAACTGCCAAAACCAAAGCTATTCTACCTGTGCATTTATATGGACAATTGTGTGAGATGGAAAAAATAGATACAATTGCTCAAAAATATAAATTATTAGTAATTGAAGATGCTGCTCAAGCACACGGGAGCCTGTTTTCCAAAACTAAAAAAGCCGGAAATTTATCTGATGCTGCTGCTTTTAGTTTCTATCCAGGAAAAAATTTAGGTGCTTTGGGTGATGCAGGTGCTATAACAACTAATGATGATGCATTAGCAGCTGTTTTATATTCACTTCGAAATTATGGCTCTAAAGTAAAATATCAAAATGAGTTTTTAGGTGTAAATTCGCGTTTAGATGAATTACAAGCGACTTTTTTAAATGTAAAATTACCTTGCTTGGACAAAGAAAACAACACAAGAAGGCAAATTGCAAAACGCTATCTTTCCGAAATTAAGAATAATAAAATAGTATTACCACATTGGGACGGAACGGATAATCATGTGTTTCATTTATTTGTGATTCGTACTGCAAACAAAAACCAATTACAAAAATATTTGCTAGATAACGGTGTTGAAACAATGATTCATTATCCAATTCCTCCACATAAACAAAAAGCTTTGAGTTGTTGGAATAATTTATCATTTCCGATTACAGAAAAGATTCATGATGAGGTGCTGAGCATTCCATTGAATGCAACTTTAACCGAAGAGGAAATCCAACTTATTATTACAACTATAAACAATTATTAAATGGGAATTTTGCATCAACTGAAACAATTCGCTTTTGTAAATCTTCGTATTTTTAAATACAAGAGTTTGTCAAGTTGTCAACAAGTTTTGGGGCAACCTAAATTATATCATCCATTACTTTTGAATGGAAAAGGAAAAATTTCGTTCGGAAAAAACGTCCAAATAGGTGTGCTTAACTCACCAAAATATTACACGCATTATTCTTATTTTGAAGCAAGAAATTTAGAAAGCGAAATTATCATTGGAAATAATGTTACAATAAACAATAATTGTTCTATTGAAGCACTTTTAAAAATAACAATTCAAGATGACGTTTTGATTGGAATTAATTGTGCAATTTTGGATAATGATGGGCATGATTTAACTATAGATAAGAGACTTTCTGGAATTCCAAAATCTGAAGAAATTATAATTGAAAAGAATGTCTTTATTGGAGACAATGTTACTATTTTGAAAGGAGTTACAATTGGAGAAAATTCAGTTATTGGTAATGGTGCTATTGTAACTAAGAATATTCCCGCCAACGTAATTGCTGTCGGAAATCCTGTAAAAATTATTAAAGAAATTTAATTTGAGTTTTTTTGAACGACATAAGCTACTTAAAGTTTTATCACTAAATGCATTTAGTGTGTTGGTTCAATTTGTATTAGGGATTTTTTCTGTGCGAATTATTTCTGAGTTTTTAGGTCCAAACGGAATGGCGTTAACTGGTAATTTCAGAAGTTTTACTAGTCTGTTCAAATCGATAAGTATCCTAGGTTTAAAAGAAGGATTAATTAAATTGTTTTTAGAAAATTCAGAAAGTAAAGAAGAAAAAAATAATGTGATCTCCTCATTTTTAGTTTTCTTTTTATTGATTTCTTTTTTTTTAGCTTTTTTAATTTTATTTTTTGCGGAAGATTTTAGTGTATATCTTTTTAAAGAGATACTATTTGCAACTTATTTGCGATATTTTGCAGTACTATTGCCGTTTTTTGTATTACAAACATTGCTGGTTACTATTTTTAATGCCAATCAAGAATTCAAAAAAATAGTTGGAATTCAAATCGTAACAAATATTCTTTTGTTTGTGAGTTCTTTTTATTTTATCTATAAGCAAAATTTAGAAGGTGCTTTTTTTGCAATTGCAATTGCTGATTTTATAAGTTTTGTAGTAACCTTTTTTTTTGTTAGGGAACGGTTTGTTTTTTCTTTTAAATTTCAGTCAAAATATTTAAAAACCATCTCCAAATTTATTGTAATGGCTCTAGTTAGTGCCATTGTAATTCCTGTTACTGCTATTTTAGTTCGTAATTATATTATAGACAATTCAAATTTATATGATGCTGGAATTTGGGAAGCAATTACAAGAATTTCTGGTTTTTACATGATGTTTTTTAATGCAGGACTATCGTTGTATTATTTGCCAAAGTTATCAGCTTTAAAAACGGATGATGAATTTAAAGCCGAATTAAAATATTACTTTAAAATATTAGTTCCAGTTTTTATTGGAGTGCTTATATTGGTTTTTTTATTAAAAGATATTATAATTTCAATCGTATTAACTTCGGATTTTAAACCAGTGAGTGAATTTTTAATTTGGCAACTTTTAGGTGATTTATTTCGCATTATGACATTGGCATTTGGTTTTCAAATTTTGGTAAAAGCAATGGTTATAAAGTATGTTCTGGTTGAGTTAATTTATAATGTATTATTTTTAATATTAAGTTTTTTTCTATTTGATTCACTTCATTTGAATGGAATCATGCAAGCGTATGTAATTGCAAATGCAATTACTTTTTTGATGGTTTTATTTATGTTTAGTAAATTATTTTTTAAAAAACGCAACAATGATTGAAAAGATATTGAAAAAGATAAATAAGTTGCTTGGCAGTTTATTAAAAAGGCCAATTAGAAGTTTAGTTTTATTTGGAGTGCTATTCAGAGCGTTCTTTTTTTTATTTTTCTATACTTCAATAACCATTTTTCCTGATTCTGATGGTTATATCGAATTAGCAAACTTTGTTTCTTCTTTCAATTTAAAAGGTTATCATGGATTACGCTCTTTAGGATATCCAATAGTTATTTCTTTTTTCAATCAAAATCTGTACTTAGTTCTCTTGTCACAATTTATAATTGGAGTAATTTCTATGATCTTGTGGTTTAAAATTCTTTTAAATTTTAAATTTAGTTTAAAATCAAGCTTTATAATTACTATTTTCTTATCTAGTTTTATCAATATTTTCTTTTATGAAACTTGCATTTTAGTTGAGTCTTTAGTGTTATTTATGATGTCTGTATTGTTTTATTTAATTTCGATTAAAATTTTAGATAGATTAAATATAGTTTCACTTATTGGATTGAGTTTGTTCTTTTCTTACTTGGTTTTAATTAAGCCTTTTTATGCTTTTTTACCTTTTTTATTTTTACTTTTTTTATTTCTTAAAAAGCCAAAATTGAAAACCATACTTTCTCAAAATTTAATACTAATAGTTTTTTCTTTATTTGCTTATTATGGTTGGTGTTATGTTAATAAAGTTAATACAGGCTACTTTGCTGCAACGTCGTATTATGGTTTAACTAATGCTCAAAATTGTGTTTATTTTGCGGAGAAAACACCTGAAGAGTTTGATTGGATTTCAAAACCTTATGTTCAATACAGAGAAAAGGCGATAAAAGAAAACAAAGATGTAGCGATGTCTATTTGGTTTGCTTATGAAGATGGTGCTTATGATAAATACAATTTGACTTTTCAAGAATTTTCAATTGAGTTAGGAAAGTTTGCAAAAGTTGCTATCAAAGAAAATCCTTTAGATTACGCAAAGCAAGTTATTTTTAGGTCGTGGTTTAACTTTTGGAAGCCAACTATAAAGTTTAATGATTCAAAATTTAATTTTAAGTATGGGAATAAGTTGTGTATGGGAATTTGGTACATTCAATATGCTATTTTAACGTTTTTTAGATTGCTTTTTGTTATATCGATTCCCTATTATTTATACCTTTTTTTCAAAACGAAAGACTTGTCAAATGAGGTTATTAGTGTTGTAATCGTATTTTCAAATTCTATTTTGCAAGCATTAGTTACTTTTGGTACAAATGATAGATATAGTTTTCCGTTTGAATTTATTATGATTATTGTTGTTTTGTTATTTCTTAAGGATAAAATTAAGTTGAAAAGAAATAAAATAGGTCTTGTTTGAAAATTTAAAAAATATCGTTTTCTGGATCGAAATAAAAAAATCAATCGAAACTTGATAATTAGAATAAAATTACTATTTTTGCACCCAATTTTATAACAATAAATATAAAGATTATGAATCATTATGAAACTGTTTTCATCTTGAATCCCGTTTTATCTGAGCAACAGGTAAAGGAAACAGTAAGCAAGTTTGAAGATTTTCTTACTTCTAAAGGGTCTGAGATGGTATCGAAAGAAGATTGGGGCTTAAAAAAATTAGCTTACGAAATTCAACACAAGAAAAGTGGATTTTACCACTTATTCGAATTCAAAGCACCAGCTGAAATTATTATTGCATTTGAAACTGAATTCCGTCGTGACGAGCGTGTTATGCGTTTCTTAACTGTGTCTTTAGACAAACATGCAATTTCTTGGGCAGAAAGAAGAAGAGCAAAATTAAAATCTAAAACAAACTAATTATGTCTACATTAGAGCAATCTGCAAAAGGTAAAAAAGACGGAGATATCAGATATCTTACGCCTTTGAATATAGATACAAACAAAACGAAAAAGTATTGTCGTTTCAAAAAATCAGGTATTAAATACATCGATTATAAAGACGCTGACTTTTTATTGAAATTTGTTAACGAGCAAGGTAAAATTTTACCAAGACGTTTGACAGGTACTTCATTAAAATACCAAAGAAAAGTTTCTGTAGCTGTAAAAAGAGCTCGTCACTTAGCTTTAATGCCATACGTGGCCGATTTATTAAAATAATCATTAACATTATAGTTGTTGCCACGCCATTGGCGGGCTAACTTCTAATTTAAAGGACAACAACATGGAACTTATCTTAAAACAAGACGTTCAAAATTTAGGATTTAAAGATGATGTAGTAACTGTGAAAAACGGATACGGACGTAACTTTTTAATTCCTCAAGGTTTTGCTATTTTAGCAACTCCATCTGCTAAAAAAGTTTTAGCTGAAAACTTAAAGCAAAAAGCACACAAAGAGGCTAAAATTGTTGCAGATGCAAAATCTTTAGCTGAAGCTTTAAAAGCTTTAGAAATTAAAATTACTGCTAAAGCAGGTGGTGACAAATTGTTTGGTTCGGTTACTAATGCTAACATTGTTGAGGCATTAGAAGCTAATGGTCATTCAATTGATAGAAAATTCATCACAAGTGGAGTAGTAAAACGTGTAGGTAAATATACTGCAAACGTAAGATTACACAGAGATGTTATCGTTGAATTACCTTACGAAATCGTAGGAGAAAAAGCATAATTTTTCTTAAAATTTAAATTAGCTCCGATTTTATCGGGGCTTTTTTTTTATCTTTACTTTATAAAATTATTAAATGAAGTACGCAAGATTAACCAAAGAGCAATTAGAAGAATTGCATCCCGAATTTATTACTTTTTTAGCCACACAATCTATAGATAAAAAGGAATGGGATGAAATCAAGCAAAATAAACCACACCTTGCCGAACAAGAGATTGACGTTTTTTCTGATATGATTTGGGAAAAAGCACTGACGAATGTTACGCACATTGATCATTTTTCTAAAAATTACATTTTTCTTTTTAAATGCATGCAAAATGCAGTTTTTTCTTTCGTAATTAAAACCAATAATCCACAAATTGACTTTGTTTCTGCCGATGGAATTCATTGGTTATCAGAAAATTTATTTTCCGATGATGTAGAAATTACAAGAGGTAAGAAAGATCTATCAGAAAACAGAAATGAATCATTGTTTGAAATCATCAAACAAGGTGGAATCATTAGCAAAGGAGAATTGTTTACCAAATTAGACAGCTTAATCAATCAGTAATATGAGCGTTTTAGAGACTATTAAAAATTTAAGAGACGAATTAAATCAGCATAACCATAACTATTATGTATTGGATAATCCCACGATTTCTGACTTTGAATTTGATCAAAAACTAAAACAATTACAAGAATTAGAAGCACAGCATCCTGAATTTTTTGATGAAAATTCACCTACCCAAAGAGTAGGAGGAATGGTTACCAAGAATTTTGAAACTGTTACACACGAGTATCGTATGTATTCATTGGATAATTCTTATTCTGTTGAAGATTTGCAAGATTGGGAAAACCGAATTCAGAAAGTTTTAGGCGATGTTCCGTTAGAATATACTTGCGAACTAAAATATGATGGTGCATCAATTAGTATTAGTTATGAGAATGGTCGTTTAGTGCGTGCTGTAACGCGTGGCGATGGTTTTCAAGGCGATGATGTAACCAATAACATTAAAACCATTAAGGCTGTTCCTATTCATTTGAAAGGTGATTTTCCTGATAAATTTGACATTCGTGGAGAAATTATTCTTCCGTTTGCTGGATTTGAAAAAATGAATCAAGAATTGATTGAAATAGGTGAAACACCTTATTCAAATCCTAGAAATACAGCTTCAGGAAGTTTAAAATTGCAAGATAGTGCCGAAGTAGCCAAGCGACCATTAGATTGTTTGTTGTATTTTGTAATTGGTAATAATCTACCTTTTAAAACTCAATTTGAAGGATTGCAAAAAGCAAGAGATTGGGGATTTAAAGTACCAACTCAATCTAAATTAGCAAAAAATCTTGAAGAAGTTTTTGAATACATTAATTATTGGGACAAACACCGTCACGATTTACCTTATGAAACAGATGGAGTCGTAATTAAAGTAAATAACTTACAACATCAAGATGAATTAGGTTTTACTGCAAAATCTCCACGTTGGGCAATGGCATATAAGTTTAAAGCCGAACAAGTAACTACGAAATTAAACTCGATTTCATATCAAGTTGGGCGTACAGGTGCGATTACGCCAGTTGCAAATTTAGAACCGGTACAATTGGCGGGTACAATTGTAAAACGTGCATCATTACACAATGCCGACCAAATTGAAAAGTTAGATATTAGAATTGGTGATGAAGTTTTTGTTGAAAAAGGAGGCGAAATTATTCCTAAAATTATCGCTGTAGCCAAAAGAGGAAATCAAGCGGAACCTACGAAATACATTATTCATTGTCCAGAATGTCATACCGAATTAGTTAGAACGGAAGGAGAAGCGAACCATTTTTGTCCAAATTTCTATGGTTGTCCACCGCAGATTATTGGAAGAATTCAGCATTTTATTACCCGAAAAGCCATGGATATTGATGGTTTAGGTGGAGAAACAGTTGCTTTGTTGTTTAATGCAGGTTTGGTTACGAATTATGCAGATTTGTATGAACTGAAAAAAGAGCAAATTATTCCTTTAGAACGAATGGCTGAGAAATCTGCCGAAAATTTAATCAACGGAATTGAAAAATCAAAAACAATTCCTTTTGAACGTGTTTTGTATGCGTTAGGGATTCGTTATGTGGGTGAAACTGTTGCCAAAAAACTAGCCAAACATTACAAATCAATAGATGCGATTGCACAAGCCAGCATAATGGATTTGATTTTAGTAGACGAGATTGGAGATAAAATTGCGCAAAGTGTAGTTCAATTTTTTGAAAATCAAGAAAATATAACTATCATTGACAGATTAAAACGATATGGTGTTCAATTAGAATCGAAGGTTGATGATGTTTTACTTTCAGAGAAATTAAAAGGAAAAACTTTTGTTGTTTCAGGCGTTTTTGAAATTTATTCGAGAGATGAACTCAAAAAAGCGATTGAAGATAACGGTGGAAAAGTTGGTAGTTCTATTTCTTCAAAAACGGATTATGTGATTGCAGGAGATAATATGGGACCATCAAAATTAGAAAAAGCGAATCAATTAAAAATTGCTATAATTTCGGAAACAGATTTTAAAAATATGATAGATGGTTAAAATAAATTCGGCGTTACTTTTATACTTTGCGGCTGTTGTTTTTTATGTGATAGCGGTAATGATAGGTAGTGATAATTTAGAGCTTTTTTGTAAGCCAATAATTATTCCGTCGATTTATTATTTTTATTTTATTTCTGTAAAAGGTAGGGTAGATTTTTTGTTTTCAATATCTATTTTGTCTTTTTTTATCGGTGAAATATTGCATTTAATTAGCCGAGAAGATTTTTTGATTCCAGGTTTGATTTTTTTTGGAATACCTTATTTTATAATTATCTATTTTATTGGACAGGATTTTTTATTCTATTCTAAAAAAAAGAAATATAATATTAGTAATGTCTCATTTTATATTGTACTTTTATTATTGTTCTATCTGTTATATAATGTTTTATCATTTATAAATGAATCATCTCAATTTGAGTTTAGCATATATATCATGTATGGCATTCAGTTGTTTGTGATGGGAATATTGACTTTTTTAATTCAGTTTAATTTTAATAATAGAACTGTCTTATATATGGTTTTAGCAGTAACTACCTTCATAGTTTCTGATTTGTTTTTTGTATTTACATTACGAATGAAAGATGAAATAGCTTTGAAATTAATCAATGTGGTTACTCAGCAATTGTCATACTTTTTTTATGTAGGTTACTTTATTTATAGAACAAAATTTTCAATGAATGGAAAAAGAAGTATATCTATCGGAGAATAGTTCAAAAAAAATAGCTAACGCAGCAATTGGTTTATATTTTATTGTTAATATTATATATTTAGTGATATATAAAATATTTAATGACGTTGATTTAGCGCTATATTTTAAACCACTTATTGTTCCGTCAATTGCTTTTGCTTATTTCTTTTTGACAAAAAAGAAAAATTACCTATTTAATATGTTGTTATACTTGGTAATATATTTTGCGGATAATTTAATTCTGCTTGAAGATAGAAGTTTATATATTTTTTCAACATACTTATATTTAATAGCGATTTCAATTCTATTTTATTATGTTGTTTCTGATTCTAGATTATTTAGAAGAATGCCAATAATTGAGCGAAATTACCCTTATTTTCTGCTTGCAATTTCGTCTGGAGTAGTAATCTATAAAATTTTGAATTTTATTTATGACATTCCTTTTAAAGAAGCGGCAGTTGTATTGTTGTATATCTTTATGTTTTTAACAGTTTTAATTATTAGCATCTATAATGCAATTAGAGCTAAATCAATAGCTTCTAGATTTTTATTATTTATGCTTTTATGTCTTTTTTTATCAGATACTTTTGAAGCATTGAATAGCTATTATTTGCACAATAATACATTAATATTTCTTAGTTGTTTGGTAGATGTTCCTATTTATTATTTTTTGTTAAAATATCTTTTACATAGAGAACATAGTATTACACGATAATGTTTTTGGTTTGGTTATGATACACTTTATCGTTTGATAAGTAAAAATCTATTCTGCCCAGATTTATTCCATAACAACCTACTTGATTGATAACAACATCTTTATTATCGCTATTTTTTTCAATAACTGGCTTGTCTAAAAATGTATGGGTGTGTCCACCTATAATTAAATCAATATCTTTTGTTTTTTTTGCTAACTCTAAATCCGACACTTTGTAGGGCTCGTTTTTGTATGAAAATCCTAAATGTGAAAGACAAATAACCAAATCACATTTCTTGTCATGTTTTAGAATTCTAGACATATCTTGTGCTACTTCAATTGGATTATTATAAACGGTTTCTTTATATAATTTTTTATCAACTAAACCATCAAGTTCAACTCCTAATCCAAAAATTCCAATTTTAATTCCGTCTTTGTCAAAAATTTTGAAAGGTTTGACAATATCGTTTAAGATGGTGTTTTTGAAATCATAATTTGCTGAAACAAATTCAAATTTTGCATGTGGTAATTGTGCGTAAAATCCATCAATTCCATTGTCAAAATCATGATTTCCCATTGTGGCTAAATCATATTGCATCATGCTCATTAATTTGAATTCAAGTTCTCCACCATAATAGTTAAAGTAAGGTGTTCCTTGAAAAATGTCACCAGCATCTAGTAATAATACATTAGGTTCTTCTTTTCTGATACTTTCAATTAAAGCAGCTCTTCTTGCAGCTCCACCCATATTGGCATTCTTAGGATGATCTGCTGGAAATGGGTCAATATGACTATGTACATCATTAGTGTGTAGAATGGTAATTTTTTTTGTTTCAATTGTAGAAAAGCTACTTAAACCTATATTGGCTAATCCTAATAATGCAGAACTAGCAGCTGTTTTTTGGATAAAATCTCTTCTTTTCATATGTTTAAGTTTTGTTATTCTAAAATAATTTTTTCATCAGTAATCACAGGAAGCGTATCTGCCTTTTTGAAATAATCGATAAGCATATTTCTTAACTTGTAATCCATATCAAACTTTATTGTACTTTCTTTAAAAAAAGTCATGTTATCACCACCATTTGCTAAATAGTCAGAAGTTGCAACATAATATATTTTATCGTCGTCAATGATTTTTCCATTAATTTCTATATTTTTTAGGGTTAATGAATTTTTATCAGCAAAGATTTTGATGCCATATAAAGGATGTGGTTTTCTTTCAGTTAAAATATAAGTTGCTAGTTCTTTAATTTTGCTTCCTTTTAATCCAACAACAATTAATGCATTTTCAAAAGGCATCACTTCAAAAGCAGTTCGGGTTGTAACATCTCCTTTTGGAATTATAGAACGAATTCCACCATGATTCAATAGGCAAATATCTATGGTTTTATTTTCTCTTTTTTCAAATATTGGATTACCAAGCTCAAAAACTACTTGAGCTAATAAATTTCCAATTGTGGTTTGCCATTTTCCTTTGCTTTTGTCTAAAGTTTCAGGGGAAAAGGCTAATACATTGTCTAAATCTTTTTTTATGTGTTCTCTATATGGAGCAACATAGCTTTCGATTTGCGTGTTCTCTCCTTTTTCATTAGTTACACCAATTTTTTTTCCTTCTATCTTATAATTATAGTATTCTTTAGTTTTACAAGAAAATAAGAAACTAAATGTTAATAATATAACAAAATAGCGAAAAGATATCGTATTCTTTTTTACATTTACCATCATAATAAAAGACTTAATTTATAATTTTGTCCGAGAGGTAAAAATACTATGTTTTATACGATTATAAAGAACTTTTTTCTAAAAAAAATTGTAACTAAAAAGTTATTAAAAGAAAATACATTTCCTTCTAACGAAAAAATAAATACAATAGGGTTGTTAGTTGATGAAACTTATTTTGCAGAAAAAGAAGCATTAATAGCTGCAATCGAAGCGAAAGGTTTTAAAAAAGATGCGATTTCTGTATTGATATATAAAGATAAAATTAAAAAGAAAGAAGTGTTTAATTATCCGTCTGTTTCATTAAAAAATATATCAATTTCTGGAGAAATTTCAAATCCTGAAGCCGTTACTTTTATTGAAACACCTTTTGATTTGTTAATCAATTATTATGATGTAAATAAGTTTTCTTTAGTTTTACTTTCTCAAAAATCAAAAGCTAAATTCAAAGTTGGATTTGCTACTATCGATAAGCGAGTTAATCATTTTATAATTAATTCTTTGGTAGAAAACTACAATGAATTTACAGATGAATTATTTAAATATTTAAAAATTTTAAACAAAATATAAAATGCAATCATTTATAGGAACTGGTGTTGCACTTGTTACACCATTTAAAAAAGATTTTTCGGTTGATGTTGATGCATTAACAAGAATTGTAAATTATGTAATTGAAGGTGGTGTAGAATATTTAGTAGTTTTAGGTACAACAGCCGAAACTGCAACTCTTTCTCAAGAAGAAAAAGAACTAGTAATTGATACAATTGTCAAAGCTAATGCAAAAAGATTACCATTAGTATTAGGTGTTGGAGGTAACAATACTATGAAAGTTGTTGAAGAATTAAAAACAAGAGATTTTTCTAATTTTTCAGCAATTTTATCAGTATCGCCTTACTATAATAAGCCAACGCAAGAGGGAATTTACCAGCATTTTAAAGCGGTTGCTGAAGCTTCGCCAATTCCAGTCATTGTCTACAATGTTCCAGGTAGAACAGCAAGCAATATGTTGCCTGCAACTGTAATTCGATTAGCAAATGATTTTCAAAATATCATTGGAATTAAAGAAGCTGCCGGAGATATTGTTCAAGCAATGAAATTAATTCAAAACAAACCAGAAGGTTTTTTGGTGATTTCTGGAGACGATATGATTACTTTGCCAATGGTTTTAGCTGGTGGAGCGGGAGTGATTTCTGTAATTGGAGAAGGTTTTCCTAAAGAATTTTCCGAAATGGTGCGTTTAGGTTTGCAAAGAAAAGTAGACGAAGCATACAAATTACATTATCTATTAGCAGATAGTATTGATATGATTTTTGAACAAGGAAATCCTGGAGGAATTAAAGAAGTCTTCAAAACATTAGGATTGTCGGAAAATACTTTGCGATTACCATTAGTAAATGTAAACGAAGATTTGGCTTCAAGGCTTCAAAATTTCACAAAAAAGTTAAGTTAAAAAAAAGATTTTCATAGTAAGTAAATAATATCTAAATTTGCAGTTGCTTTTTTAGGTATCAGTAGTATTGATATTTTTAAAGTTAAAATAAAAACCAAATGAATAAAATTTTTAGTTTCTTTCTTACCATTATACTTCTTGCTTCATGCAGTCAGTATCAAAAAGCGTTAAAGTCTGATGATGTGGCTGTAAAAACAGAAGCAGCTAACAAGATGTATGAAGATGGAAAATATACAAAAGCAATCCGTTTATATGAACAAGTAGCTCCAGCTTATAAAGGAAAACCTCAAGCGGAACGTTTGTTTTATATGTATTCAAAATCGTTGTATAATACTAAGCAATATTATTTAGCGGGTTATCAATTTGAAAATTTTGCTGCGAGTTACCCAAAAAGTGAGAAAAGAGAGGAAGCGTATTTCTTAGCAGCTGAGTGTTTTTATAAATTATCGCCAGTCTATAGTTTAGACCAAACAGATACAGAGAAAGCATTAGAAAAAGTGCAAAAATTTATTGATATATATCCAAATTCGGAATATTTGCCAAAAGCAAATGAGTATGTAAAAGAATTGAGAGAAAAACAAGAAAAGAAAGCATTTGAAATTGCAAAACAATATAATAGTATCTCAGATTTTAAAGCAGCATTAAAAGCATTTGATAATTTTATTGCTGATTTTCCTGGAACACCATATAAAGAACAAGCTTTGTATTATAGATTAGATTCTGCTTATCAACTAGCAATTAATAGTATCGAATCAAAAAAACAAGAACGTTTAGATTATGCAAAAACCACGTATGCTAATTTGATGAAATTCAAATCAGATACCGAGTATAAAGAAAAAGCTGATAAAATGTTAGCTGATATTGAACAAGAATTACAACAATTTTCTAAATAAAAAATCATGGATTTAAAGAAAACGAATGCTCCTGTAAACACAATTACTTATAATAAAAGTAAATTGGAAGAGCCTACTGGAAACATTTATGAAGCGATAACTATCATGGCAAAAAGAGCTAATCAAATTAATACCGAAATCAAAAAGGAATTAATTGAAAAATTAGAAGAATTTGCAACATATAACGATAGTTTAGAAGAAGTTTTTGAAAATAAAGAGCAAATCGAAGTTTCAAAATTCTATGAAAAATTACCTAAACCACATGCATTAGCAGTACAAGAGTGGGAAGAAGGGAAAATCTACTACAGAGATTCTAAATAAATTGATATGTCTGTTTTAAGCGGTAAAAAAATCTTGCTAGGTATATCTGGTGGTATAGCTGCTTATAAAACAGCCAATTTGGTTAGACTTTTCATAAAAGCAGGTGCACAAGTACAAGTTGTAATGTCGCCTGCTTCTTTGCATTTTGTTACACCACTTACTTTATCCACTCTTTCTAAAAATCCGGTTTATTCTACTTTTTATAATGAAGAGGATGGAAATGGAGAATGGAATAATCATGTAGAGTTAGGGCTTTGGGCTGATATTATGCTTATTGCACCAGCAACAGCAAATACATTATCTAAAATGGCAAATGGAAATTGTGATAATTTATTGATAGCAACCTATTTGTCTGCAAAATGCCCAGTTTATTTTGCACCAGCAATGGATTTGGATATGTACAAGCATCCTTCAACTTTAGATAGTTTTCACAAACTTAAATCATTTGGAAATATAATAATTCCTGCTGAAAATGGGGAATTAGCTAGTGGTTTATCTGGCGAAGGAAGAATGGCTGAGCCTGAAAATATTGTCGCCTTTTTAGAAAATGATATTTTAGAAAAATTGCCATTGAAAGGTAAAAAAATATTAGTTACTGCTGGTCCAACTTATGAAGCTATAGATCCTGTTCGTTTCATTGGGAACCAATCTTCAGGAAAAATGGGTTTTGACATTGCTATACAAGCTGCTAAAATGGGAGCCGAAGTTACTTTGATTTCTGGACCAACATATTTAAAGCTTGAAGATGCGCAAATTAATTTGATAAGAGTTACTTCAGCTCAAGAAATGTATGAAGCTTGTCATTTGTATTATAAAGATATGGATGTAGCAATTGCGGCAGCAGCAGTTGCAGATTATAGGCCAAAAAATGTAGCTAATCAAAAAATAAAAAAGACAGAAGCTACGTTTATTATTGAACTGGAAAAAACAAAAGATATTTTAGCATCATTAGGCGAGCAAAAGAAAAATCAGTTTTTAATAGGTTTTGCACTAGAAACAGAAAATGAAATTGAGCACGCTAAGTTGAAAATCCAGAAAAAAAACTTAGATTTGATAGTTTTAAATTCATTAAATGATAAAGGCGCTGGTTTTGGTCAACCTACAAATAAAGTCACATTTATAGATAGCAATTTTTCTATTGAACCAATGGATTTAAAATCGAAAGAAGCCGTAGCCTTTGATATTATAAATAAAATAATTCAACATTATGAAGCGTAGTTTAGGATTAATTATAGTTTTATTTTTTACTCAAATTGGAGTTTCTCAAGAGCTTCAGGCAACTGTTTCTGTAAACTACCAGCAAGTAAATAATGGAAATCCACAATTATTTAAAAACTTAGAAAAACAAGTTAAAGAGTTTTTAAATACTACAAAATGGACCGATAGAGAAATAAAAGATGAAGAAAAAATAGAATGTAATTTTTTTATCAACATTACGGGGTATGGTTCAAATAATTTTGAAGCAACATTACAAATTCAATCATCAAGACCAGTTTTTAACTCAACTTTATCATCTCCAATTTTAAACATTAACGATAAAAATTTCTCGTTTAGATTTATTGAATTTGAAACAATGAATTATGATCCAAATAGTTTTAATTCAAATTTGGTGTCAGTTTTAGCCTATTATTCAAATATAATTATTGGATTAGATCTTGATTCGTTTTCTGAAAATGGTGGAACTAAATATTTAGAAGTTGCCTCAAATATTGTAAATGTTGCTCAAACTAGTGGTTATAAAGGATGGAGTCAGTCTGAAGGAAATAATAACAATAGAAATTTTTTAATTTCAGATTTATTATCAAATACTTTTTCACCTTTTAGAATTGCATTATATCAATATCATAGAATGGGATTAGATTTAATGAGTGAAAATGTTACTAAAGGAAAAGAAGGTGTAGCAACATCAATTGAAACACTTGCGGAAATTCAAAAAGTAAGACCAAATTCATTATTAGCTAGAACTTTCTTTGATGCAAAAGTTGATGAAATTGTTTCTGTTTTTTCGGGTGGCCCAAAAATTAATGTAGCGCAAGTTGTTGAAACTTTGAACAAAATATCACCTTTAAATTCTCAAAAGTGGAGTAAAATAAGATAATGTAATAATTATCACATTGAAAATATAAAGTATGCTACTTTCGCTTTCCATAAAAAATTATGCGCTAATTGAATCGCTTGAAACTGATTTTTCCAATCAGTTTTCTGTTATTACAGGAGAAACAGGAGCAGGGAAATCTATATTATTAGGTGCGCTAGGTTTGGTTCTAGGCAATAGAGCTGATTTAACTTCATTAAAAGACAAAGAACAAAAATGTATTATTGAAGCTGTTTTTCTGCTTTCAAATTATAATCTGCAGCCATTTTTTCAAAAGAATGATTTGGATTATGAAGATAAAACAATCATTAGAAGAGAAATTTTGCCTTCTGGAAAATCGCGTGCATTTATAAATGATAGTCCGGTTAATCTTCAAGAGTTACAAGAATTAGGTTCTTATTTGTTGGATATTCATTCACAACATCAAACCCGTGAACTTACAGAAGAATCTTATCAATTAGAAATTATTGATGCTGTTGCGGAAAATGGAACTGAGATATTAAATTATAAAAATGTTTTAATTTCTTTTAAAGCCAAGCAAAAAGAGTTGAAGCAAATGATTGCTGAAAAAGTAGCTTTGGAAAAAGAATATGAATACAATTCGTTTCTTTTGAATGAGTTATTGTCTGCAAATTTAATAGATGGAGAGCAAGAATCACTTGAACAAGAATTAGAGCAATTAAGTAATGTGGAATTTATCAAAGAAAATTTTGCTCGAATATTAGCGGTTGCAAACGAAGAACAAATCGGTGTAATTGTCAATTTGAAAGAAATCAAATCGGCACTTCAAAAAGTGACGACTTTTTCTCCTATTTATGCACAACTTCAAGAAAGATTGCAAAGTTCTTTTTTAGAAATAGAAGATATTTTTAATGAATGCGAGCAAAGTAATGAAAAAATAATTGCCGACCCTGAACGATTAGAATTAGTAAACACCAAATTACAATCTATCTATAATCTTCAGAAAAAACATCAGGTAGGTTCCATTCAAGAACTTTTATTAATTCAAAACGATTTGGATAATAAAGTAGTAAAGGTTGATGATTTAGAAGTAGGAATTAAAAATGCCGAAAAAGAATTACATATTTTGAAGGGAAAAATTGATGGAATAGCTGCAAATATCTCAAAAAATAGAATCGAAGCAGTGCCTCATTTGGTAAGAAAAATTAAAGAGATTCTCTCACAATTAGGAATGGCTGAAGCTAACTTTCAATTTGAAATTACAGCGTCTGAAGAATATTTTACTACAGGTAAAGATGAATTAAATGTTTTGTTCTCTGCTAATAAAGGAACCAGTTTTGGAACCTTGAAAAAAGTAGCTTCTGGAGGAGAAATGTCACGCATTATGTTGGCTATAAAATCTATTTTAGCAAATTATTCAAAATTACCAACCATTATTTTTGACGAAATTGACACAGGTGTTTCTGGTGAAATTGCAATAAAAATGGGAGAGATTATGAAAGATATGAGTAAAACAATGCAAGTTTTTGCGATTACTCACTTGCCTCAAATTGCTGCAAAAGGTGATTCACATTATAAAGTATCTAAGCGAAGTTATGGTGAAACGACAATATCGGAATTAATCTTACTCTCTACCGAAGAGCGAATTCAACAAATTGCAGAAATGTTATCGGGTAAAGAAGTTTCCGAATCTGCATTGCAACATGCAAAAGCTTTGTTGAATTAATTTTTTGAATTACTTTTGTTTTCAATTTACAAATAATACAAAATCAAATATAAAAATATAGAAGATGATTATAGAACCTAGAATGCGTGGATTCATTTGTTTAACAGCCCATCCAAAAGGTTGTGAACAAAATGTAAAAAATCAAATAGAATATGTAAAGTCAAAAGGAAAAATTGACGGTGCAAAAAAAGTTTTGGTCATTGGAGCTTCTACAGGTTTTGGTTTAGCTTCAAGAATTACTAGTGCTTTTGGGTCTGATGCTGCTACAATTGGTGTGTTTTTTGAAAAAGAACCAGCAGAAGGAAAAACAGCTTCTCCAGGATGGTATAATTCTGCAGCTTTTGAAGTAGAAGCAACTAAAGCAGGATTATATGCTAAAAGTATCAATGGAGATGCTTTTTCTAATGAAGTAAAACAACAAGTAATAGAAATGATTAAATCTGATTTAGGTCAAGTAGATTTAGTAATTTATAGTTTGGCTTCGCCAGTTCGTCTTCATCCAGTTACAGGAGTTTTACATCGCTCAACATTAAAACCTATCGGATCTACTTTTACAAATAAAACAGTTGATTTTCATACAGGAAATGTGACTCAAGTTTCAATAGAGCCTGCAAATCAAGAAGATATTGATAATACTGTCGTGGTAATGGGAGGTGAAGATTGGTCAATGTGGATGGATGCGTTAAAGGAGGCTGGAGTTTTAGCTAATGGAGCAACTACAATAGCTTATTCATACATAGGTCCAGAAGTAACAGAGGCAGTTTATAGAAAAGGTACAATTGGAAGAGCAAAAGATCATTTAGAAGCTACAGCATTTGAAATTACAGAAAAATTAAAAGGGATAAATGGAAAAGGTTATGTTTCTGTAAATAAAGCATTGGTTACTCAAGCGAGTTCAGCAATTCCGGTTATTCCATTATATATATCTTTATTATATAAGATTATGAAAGCAGAGGGAATTCACGAAGGATGCATAGAGCAAATTCAAAGATTATATGCAGAGAGATTGTACACTGGAAGTGCAATTCCAACTGATGATAAAGGAAGAATTAGAATTGATGATTGGGAAATGCGTGCCGATGTACAAGAAAAAATTGCAAAATTATGGGTTGAATCTACTACTGAATCATTAGTTCAATTAGGAGATTTAGCGGGTTATAAACAAGATTTCTTAAATTTATTTGGATTCGGGTTTGATGGTGTTGATTATCAAGCTGATGCCAATGAGATGGTTTTGGTACCTAGTATAAAGTAAATTCTATTTAAAGTAAATTTTTAAAAATCTCGAATTAATTCGAGATTTTTTGTTTTAAAGCTTTGATTGATGCATTTTATCGATATTATTCATAAAATTTGATTGGTATTTTAAAAAAAATTATAAATTAGCCTTTGCTTAACAATTAATCTAATTATTTATGAAAAAAATTACTCTATGGCTTTTTGCTTTGCTGACTTGTTGGCAAACTTACAGTCAAGTTGGATTAACAGAAAATTTTGATGCTAGCACTGCTTTACCAGCAGGATGGTCTGTTTCTGATTTTTCAACTCCAACTGCAACAGATGCTTGTGCAGGAAATTCTCACAGAACTAATAGATATTCTTTTAGTACATCTGGAACTTTAATCTCACCAAATCAAGTTGCGGCTTCAAATGGTACAAATTTAACTTTCAGTTTTGATTATAAAATCGAAAATTGGAACTCAACTACTGCAACTCCAGCAGGATGGGGAAACTTTGTAGTTCAATATTCTACAGATAATGGAGCAACATGGTCAACTTTTTTCACGGTTGATGATTCAAATCACGTTGTAGCTAATACTTGTGCTACATTTTCAAATGTTATACCAGGAGCTAGCTTACCAGCTGGATCTGATGTAAGATTTAGATTTTTATCAACATGGGTAGCGGGAGATTATGATATTTATTTTGATAACATTTCTGCAACTCAGGTTACTGCTTTGCCTCCAAATTGTACTGCTTTGTCTTCACCAGCCAATGGTGCTGTGAATATAGATTCAAGTATTGTGTCTTGGCCTGCTGCTAGTGGAGTGCCTACAGGATATAAATTAACTGTTGGAACTACTCCAGGAGGTACAGATGTCTTTAATGCTTTAGATGTTCTAAATGTATTGACATATAATTTAGGTGTTCTAAATGCAGGAACTACTTATTATGTTAAAGTTGTTCCATACAATGCAAATGGAGATGCAATAGGATGTACAGAATCTTCTTTTACAACTTGTGGAACAAATGCAGTTCCAGTATTAGAACCATTTGCTACATTTTTACCAGGTTGTTGGGTAGAAGCTGACAATGGTGACCTTATTGCTGGACCGGCAACTTTTGGTGCTTCAGGTTGGGCAGCTGATGGTTTTGCTAATGTAGGCACAACAGGAGCAATAAACTATAATGTATATCAAGCTGTCGCAAATGATTGGGTAATCTCTCCTTTTTATGCAATACCAACTACGGGTTATGAATTAAAATATGATGCAGCTGCAACTCAATATGCAGGAACAGGAGCTCCGACAACTGCTTGGGAAGCAGACGATTTTGTTGAGGTGTTAGTTTCTACAGGTACAACTAACTGGGTGGTTTTATATACTTATAACGCTGCAAATGCTAATATTCCTTCTAATACGGGAACTACAAATGTTATTGATTTAGATGCTTTTGCTGGTTTAAATGTAAGATTTGCATTTAGAGCTGTTGAAGGTACTGCAAATGGTGATGCTGATATTGATTTCTCAATTGATAATTTTGAAATTAGAGAAACTCCAGCATGTTTAGAGCCAACAGGTTTGGCAGTTGCTGGAATTACTGATTCTAGTGTTGATTTATCATGGGTTGCTGGTGGTACTGAATTGGATTGGCAATATTTAATTCAACCACAAGGTACAGGTACACCTACAGGTTCTGAACCTGGAATTGTTGATGTAACTTCTTCTAATGAAACAGATTCTACATTATCTCCTAATACTGCTTATGAAGTATATGTTAGAGCATTTTGTAGTGTTTCAGAGCAAAGTCCATGGGTTGGCCCAGTAAACTTCAGAACAGCATGTACAGCTCTTACAGTTCCTTTCTCTGAAGGCTTCAATTCTACATCATCTACAGAAGCTTGTTGGACTGTATTAAATGCTAATGGCGATACTGAAGCTTGGGATATGAACTATACTACAAATCCATACGAAGGAAATCAATCAGCGGTTATGTATACTGACTTTAATGGAGGTGTAAATGATGATTGGTTAATTTCACCAACAATTACTTTAACTGGTGGACAAAGATTAAAATATCATTACAGAGTTCAGTCTAATTTTGAGCCTAATGACTTTGAATTATTATTATCTACAACAGGTGCAGTTCCAGCTGGTTTTACTACTGTATTATTGCCTACTGCTAGTTATTCAAATACAACTTATGTTGAACAAATAGTTGATTTATCAGCATATTCTGGAAATGTAAATATTGCATGGCATGTGCCTGCTGGAGGATTAGATGGATGGAGATTATATATTGATAATGTAATAATTGAAAATATACCAGTTACTCCGCCTTCATGTGCTTCTAATATTGTAGCAACACCTAATGCAACTTGTGGTAATTTTTCAAATTTAATCACTTGGGATGCTACAGTAGGTGCTGATGGTTATTATATTTCTGTAGGAACAACTCCTGCAGGAACAGATATTGCAAATAATATTAATTTAGGTAATGTAACTACATATAGTTTTACAGGAGCAATTGCAACTACATATTATTATACTGTAGTTCCGTTTAATGCTAACGGTTCTGCAACTGGATGTACTGAGTTATCTTTTTCTACAGTAGCAACAGGATGTTATTGTACTTCAGTTCCTACTTCTGTTGACGGAAGTGGAATTACAAATGTTCAATTAGTTGCTACAAATTTTGCAAATACTCCAGCTTCGTATACTGATCATACAGCTACTCCAGTTGATATGTCACAAGGAGTTAGTAATAATGTTCAAATTACTTTTGCAACAGGGTATACTTATGATACAAATATTTGGATTGACTTCAATAATGATTTTGATTTTGATGATGCAGGAGAGTTAGTTCAAACTGGTATTGCTTCAACAAATGCTAATCCTACAACATTGAATGCGTCTTTTGTAATGCCTGGAACAGCTCCGTTAGGACAACACAGAATGAGAATTGGTACTGCAGATGTAGGTCAAGTTCCTCCAGCACCATGTTATTCAGGTTCTTGGGGTGTTACTTTAGATTTTACAGTTAATATAGTTGCAGCATCATGTACACCACCAGCAGCTACCACAGCAGTAGTTCCTGCATGTGGTTCAGGTCAATTCTCAGTTGATGTAACAGTTACAGCATTAGGAAATGGTACACCTTCAATTACAGATGGTACTACTACATGGCCAGTAACTGCTCTTGGAGTAGTAAATGTTGGTCCATTTACAAGTGGATCTTCAGTAACGTTGACTTTATTACATGGAG